>NZ_DAXW01000015.1:219-192209 GCF_002506585.1 Methanoculleus sp. UBA430
ACGACGCTCTGCATCGAGGAGCACGGGACGATCGGCTACCCGGTGCAGTGCGCGGGACTCCTCTCTGTGTCCGCGTTTGCCGAGTGCGACGTCTCGGAGAGATCGGTCACAAACAGGGTCACCGGCGCGAGGATGGTCTCAGGTCTCGGGGGGGAGATCCTCTTTGATGCCCGGACCACAAAGGCCTGCGTCGTGGACCGGTCCCTCCTCGACCGCGAGATGGCAGAACGCGCGGCGGATGCCGGGGCCGAGTTCCTCCTCAAGACCAGCGTAGTAGGCATCCGGGGCTCCTCCATCCTGACCCGGGGGGTCCGCGGGCGCGAGGAGATCCCGTATCGCCTCATCATCGCCGCCGACGGACCGCGGAGTTCCGTCGCTCGCATGCTCGGGCTCCGGCGGGCCGAGGTCTACCTCGCCGGGGTGCAGGCGGAGGTACCGTATACGATGGACCCGCGCTACGTGGAGCTGCACCCCAACGCCTCGCCCGACTTCTTCGGGTGGGTGATCCCGGTCTCGGGGACCCGGGCCCGTGTCGGGCTCTGTGCACGGGAGCATGCAAAGGACCACTTCGACCGGTTCATCGCCCGCTACGGGGAAAACTCGCTCCACCTCGTGAGCGGGGTCATCCCGCTCGGGGTTATGCCGCAGACCTACGGCCGCCGGGCGCTCGTTGTCGGCGACGCGGCAGGGTTCGCAAAACCCACATCGGGGGGCGGGGTCTACACCGGCGTCCGGTCAGCAAAACACGCGGCAGCGGTCGTGGCGGCGTGCGTGGCGCGCGGGACGTTCGATGATGCGAGTCTCCGGGACTACGAGCGGCGCTGGAAGGAAGACTTCGGAAAAGAACTCGATATCGGCATGAAAGCGCTCAGACTGCGGCAGAGGATGACGCCCGAAGAGATCGACCGCCTCTGCCGGGCCTTGAACGACGAAGACCTCATCGAAACGATCGTAGAACACGGCGACATGGACCGGCCGGGCGCCCTGCTTCGCAGGCTCGCCCTGAAACCGGCATTGGCGAGGGCAATGGGCATACTTTTCGCATCGGGAGTACGTCAGATTCTTACCGGTCAATAGAACTATCGCGATTAGTAATACATTTATACCCGGATGTAATACTACTCCACAAGGTGTTATCGTGCATATACCTGACGCGTTTATACCGATGGGACAGGCCCTGATCTACTGGATCATCGCCCTTATCTTCATCGCTCTCGCCCTCCGGTGGGCGCGGCGCTCGATGGAGGAGGAGAAGATACCGCTGGTCGCCGTGCTCGCAGCAGGCATCTTCGCCATCCAGGCGTTGAACATCCCCATTCCCTGGGGGACGAGCGGCCACATGGTCGGTGCAGCGCTCGCAGCAATCGTCCTCGGCTCGCCGTACGCAGGAGTCTTCGTCCTGACACTGGTGCTTCTCGTCCAGGGTGTCATCTTCGGTGACGGCGGCATCACCGTCATGGGCGCCAACATCGTCAACATGGGCGTTATCGGCGGATTCGTCGGCTACTACGGTTACACTGCCGTCAAAAACGTGATAGGGAATGCGTACGCCGCCGCGTTCATCGCCGGGTGGGCGTCTCTCTTCATCTCCGCGATCCTCTGTGCAGTCGAACTTGCAATCGCCGGCACGTTCCCGCTGGTTCCAGCACTCATCGGCCTTGGACTCTACCATGCGGTCATCGGGCTCATTGAGGGAGGCATCACCGCGGGCGCCCTCTACCTGATAGCCTCGGCACGGCCGGATATCCTCGAACACCCAACAGGGGTGAGCGCGTAATGGAGACGAAACAGTTCATCCTCATCGGTGTGGCGATCGCTCTCGTGATCGCCGTTGCCGCACCGTTCCTCGCCTCCGGAAACCCGGACGGGCTCGAGAGCGCGTTCTTCAGCATCTATGAAGCAAAGCCGTTCATGGGCGATGAACTCGACGAAGATGCCGCCGGCGCCGCAGAGGAGCAGGTGGTCGCCACGACCGGGAACGACTTCTCATACGAGGCGTTCATGCCCGATTACAGCATCCCGGGCCTCGATAAGACCGGGGAAGTGCTCGCGGTCGTGATCGGTACGCTTCTCATACTCGTCCTGGTCTTCGGTGTTGCGAAGATCTCCGCACGGCCCGATAACTAAATACACAAAAACCTCCTACTTTTTGCTATCATGCACCTGCTCGAGACCCGCGATCTCACTCATATCTATCGCGGCAATGTCCACGCTCTCGATAGCGTGAACTTCATTGCGGAGAGGAAGTCACGCATCGCCGTCATCGGGCCGAACGGGGCCGGGAAGAGCACCCTCTTTAAGCACTTCAACGGCATCCTCAAACCTACGTCCGGCGAGATGCTGGTCAGGGGCGAGCCTATCACGAAGGAGAACGTCCGCGAGGTGCGCAAGTTCGTCGGGATCGTCTTCCAGAACCCCGACGACCAGATCTTCTCTCCCACCGTGGAGCAGGACGTCGCGTTCGGCCCGACCAACCTCGGCCTCGACAAGGAGACAGTCGCTCACCGCGTCGAAGAGGCGCTCGCCCTCCTCGGGATCGAGGACCTGCGCGAGCGCGTGCCGCACCACCTCTCGGGCGGCGAGAAGAAACGGGTCGCCATCGCGGGCATCCTCGCGATGGAGCCGCAGGTGCTGGTGCTCGACGAACCGACCGCGGGGCTCGATCCCCGGGGTGTCGCCGACCTCGTGGCGTTCGTCAACCGGCTGCCCGAGGAGTACGGCATGACGGTGATCTTCTCGACTCACCATCTCGACCTCGTGGCTGAGATGGCGGACTTCGTCTACGTGATGGACCAGGGACGGATCGTGGCCTCCGGGACGGTTGATGAGGTCTTCACCCGGCCGGACCTGCTCGCCCGGACAAGGCTCGACGTGCCGCCCATACCGAAACTGATCCGGTCGTTGCAGGAGAGCGGTGTCGTCATCAATACGGCCTACACGTACGAGGACGCGAAGAAGTCATTCCTCGACGCCTACGCGAGACGAGCATGATCGATGACCTCTACGCAATCGAGAAGTATGCTTACAGAGAGAGTCTCGTCCACCGGCTGGACGCACGGATCAAACTCCTCGTAGCCCTCGCTGCCATCGTGGCGATCGTGGCCCTGCCGTATTCGACGAAGGTCTACGAGCTCGGCGCCGTCCTCTTTGCGCTCTTCATCGCCCTCTGGGCCACATCGCGCCTCCCGCCGACGGCCTACCTCCGGCGGCTCGTGCTTATCCTGCCGTTCGGGATCTTCCTGATCGGATTTCAGGTGTTCGTAAAAAACCCATACTATGACATCTTTCATACGATTGCCACCCTGCCCTTCGGGATCGAGGTCTACGCGGAGTCGGTGCAGTTCGCGTCGATCCTCCTGGTGAAGTTCGTCGTCAGCGTATCGTTCATCATCCTGCTCTCATCGACGACGAAGATGCAGGAGATGATCGAGGCGGCGGGGAGGCTCGGCCTCCCCCGGGAGTTCACCCTCACGCTCGGGATGATGGTCCGCTACATCTTCGTCTTTGCCGATATGTTCGGCAGGATACGAACAGCAATGGAGACCCGGTGCTTCGACCCCCTCGACCGCACCCTCCCTTACCGCTACAGGCTCCACCAGGTCGGCTACACGGTCGGGACGATCTTCATCAGGTCCTACGAGCAGGGCGAGCGCACCTACACGAGCATGCTCTGCCGGGGCTACGGGGCGAACGCCGGCCTATACATCGGAAAAAAGCCCCTCCGTGCCGGCGAGGTCGTCTTCTTTGCCGCGACGCTTGCCTTCATCGTGCTCTCCACGGTCCTGATCTACCTGCACCCGTGATCGGCGGCGGGCAAGGGTCGAATCGGATCGTTCATATCACCCGGTGGTGCATAGGGTAGGTATGCCCCAAAAGAGCGAATTCGGTAGAGGGTTCGTCGTCAACCTGATGCTGCTTTCACGCCACTTCGGCCTGCCCCCCGAAAGAGCCTTCTTTGGCGCCGCGGATCATCTCAACGACCTCACGGTGCCGGAGCAGTTCCGGGGAACCGAGATCGAAGAACTCGTCGAACGCCTCAGAAAGACAGTGATCTGGCACCAGCCGGGCATCATGGATAAGGAAGATACGGCAGACGTCAGGAGACTCCTCAACCGGCTCGCGGTCGCCATCGATACGCATCTGGGCATCCAGAACCCCGATACCGGGAAGTACGACTGACTGGAATACTCTTCTTCCCTCCTCACGGCCGGAGACGGACCAGGGGTTTGGCCCGAACGTCCGGCTGCCTTCCGGGTTCACATGGTATCTCTCATCAAACCGTGGAGAGACAGAACAGGCCAAAAACGAGAAATTGCCTAGAGGCGAGCAGTATAAGTGGTCATACAACTAATATATACTGTGAGTTTTGCTGTGATTCAAGACGCCGCGCGTTCAGCGGAGGTCACAAATGACTGATACCTACGATGCTTCCCACATCACGGTACTTGAGGGGTTACGGCCCGTGCGGGAACGGCCCGCAATGTACATCGGCAGCACGGAGACCCGGGGGCTGCACCACCTGGTCTACGAGGTTGTGGACAACGCCGTAGACGAGGCTCTCGCCGGATTCTGTGACCGGATACTGGTGGTCATCAACCGGGACGGCTCGGTCACGGTGGATGACAACGGGCGCGGCATCCCGGTCGATCTCATGCCCCAGTACGGCAAGAGCGCTCTTGAGATCGTCCTCACCGTGCTCCACGCCGGCGGAAAGTTCGATAAAAATACTTACCAGGTCTCCGGCGGCCTGCACGGTGTCGGTGTCTCAGTCGTCAACGCCCTCTCAAGCTGGCTCGACGCGACGGTCTTCCGGGACGGCAGCGTCTACACGATGCAGTTCCGGCAGGGCATGGTCGCAAAGCCGATCACGAGCCGCCCGGAGACCGAGCACGAGATGGCGGTGCGCCACGAGGAGCGGTACGGTGCCCGGAACGGGCAGCGGCTCGACTACGAGCGGCTCCAGGGGACCCGGATAACATTCCAGCCCGACCGGTCGATCTTTGAGACCGTCGAGTTCGATTACGATGTGCTGGACCACCGGCTCCGCGAGCTTGCCTACCTCAACAGCGGCCTTACGATCATCCTCCGGGACGAGCGCACCGGGGACTCGGTCACTTACTGCTTCGAGGACGGCATCCGGCAGTTCGTCGCCCATATCGCCGAGGGGAAGGAACGCCTCCACGACGATGTCATCTACTTCCAGAAACGCGACCCCGAGAGCATGGTCGAGGTCGAGGTTGCCCTGCAGTACAACGACTCATACGCGGAGACGATCTACACCTACGTCAACAGCGTGAACACCCGGGAGGGCGGGACGCACCTCGAGGGCTTCCGGAGCGCCCTCACCCGGGCAATCAACAACGCTGCCCACAGAAACAACCTCCTCAAGAACAACGACGCCCAGGTCAAGGGCGACGACGTCAGGGAGGGGCTTGCCTCCGTCATCAGCACCCGGGTCGCGAACCCGCAGTTCGAGGGGCAGACCAAGATGCGGCTCGGGAACAGCAACGTCCGGGGCATCGTGGACTCGCTCGTCTACTCGTCGCTCACCGAGTATTTCGAGGAGCATCCGAAGACCCTCCAGGTGGTCGTGGATAAAGCGATGACGGCCGCTCGGGCCCGGGAAGCCGCAAAGAACGCCCGCGAGCTCGCCCGGCGGAAGAGCACGCTGGAGTCGGCGGGTCTCCCCGGGAAACTCGCCGATTGCCAGGAACGGGACCCGGTGAAGAGCGAGCTCTACATCGTGGAAGGAGATTCCGCAGGTGGCTCCGCGAAGCAGGGGCGGGACCGGAAGTTCCAGGCGATCCTCCCCCTGCGGGGCAAGATCCTGAACGTCGAGAAGGCGTCGGAGCACAAGATCCTGAAGAACGCCGAGATCCAGGCGCTGATATCCGCTATCGGCACCGGGATCGGCGACAGCTTCGACGCGGAGAGGGCCCGGTACCATCATATCATTCTGATGACCGATGCGGATGTCGACGGTGCACACATCCGGACGCTCCTCCTCACGTTCTTCTACCGGTATATGCCGGAACTCATCGAGAACGGCTACATCTACATCGCCCAGCCGCCGCTCTACCGGGTGGCCAGGGGGAAACAGGAGCAGTACGCCTACCGCGAGGAGGAGATGCGGGAGATCACCGCCGAGTGGGGCGAGAAGGGCGTCACGATCCAGCGCTACAAGGGTCTTGGTGAGATGAACGCCGGGCAGCTCTGGAGCACCACGATGGACCCGGCGAACCGGATCCTCAAACAGGTGAAGATCGAGGATGCCGTCTACGCGAACGAGATATTCGAGAAACTTATGGGAGAGAATGTGGATGCCCGGAGAGACTTCATCCGCCGGCATGCAAAGGAGGTGAACAACCTTGACGTCTGATCAGGTTGTCCCGATTAATATAGAAGAGGAGATGAAATCATGCTACATCGACTATGCGATGAGCGTGATCATCGGCCGTGCCATCCCTGACGCGAGAGACGGCTTGAAGCCGGTTCACCGCCGCACCCTCTACGCCATGCGGGAGCTCGGCAACACCAGCGACAAGCCCTACAAGAAGAGCGCCCGTATCGTCGGAGACGTGATGGGTAAGTACCATCCTCACGGCGATTCGGCCATCTACGACACGCTGGTGAAGATGGCGCAGCCCTTCTCCTACCGTTACACGCTCGTGGACGGCCAGGGGAACTTTGGGTCGATCGACGGGGACTCCGCTGCCGCCATGCGATACACGGAGGCCAGGCTCACGAAGCTCTCGGAGGAACTCCTGGCCGATATCGAGAAGGAGACCGTCGACTTCGTCCCCAACTTCGATGAGTCGCTCAAGGAACCCGACGTCCTCCCGGCCCGGGTCCCAAATCTTCTCGTCAACGGGTCGAGCGGGATCGCGGTCGGCATGGCGACAAACATGCCGCCCCACAACCTCCGGGAGGTCTGCGAGGCGACCTGCCGCATCATCGACGAGCCTGAGATCTCCACGGAGGAACTGATGCAGATCATGCCCGGCCCGGACTTCCCGACCGGCGGGATCATGATGGGCACCGGAGGAGTCCGGGACGCCTACCTCACCGGGCGCGGGAAGTGTGTTGTCCGGGGGGTCGCGGAGATCGAGGAGGAAGGCCGGACGCCGCAGATCATCATCACGGAGATCCCCTTCCAGGTGAACAAGGCCCGCCTGATCGAGAATATCGCAAGCCTCGTCCGCGACAAAAGGATCGAGGGCATCTCCGACATCCGCGACGAGTCGGACCGGGACGGCATGCGGGTCGTCATCGACTTAAAGAGGGGCACCGCGCCCCAGGTGGTGCTGAACTTCCTCTACAAGCACACGGCGCTCGAGTCCTCCTTCGGCATCATCAACCTCGCCATCGTCGACCGCCAGCCCAAGGTCCTGAACCTCAAGGAGCTCGTCCACGAGTTCCTCAAGCACCGGGTGAACGTGGTCCGGCGGCGGACCGAGTTCGATCTCGCAAAGACGGAGGAGCGGAGGCACATCCTCAGCGGTCTCCTTGTTGCGCTCGACAACATCGACGCCGTCATCGCAACCATCCGGGCATCCGGGACGACCGAGGAGGCACTGAAGGCCCTGGTGGCGAAGTTCGGGCTGGACGAGGCGCAGGCGGACGCCATATTGAAGATGCAGCTCCGGCGGCTTGCGGCGCTCGAGCACCAGAAGATCCTGGACGAGCGCGATGCCCTCGTAAAGGAGGTTGAGCGGCTCTCTGCTATCCTCGCAAGCGAGGCGAGCATCCTCGCCGAGATCAAAAAGGAACTCATCGACATCAGTGCCCGCTACGGTGATGAGCGGAGGACCCGGATCGGGTACGCAGCCGAGGCCTTCGATAGGGAGGACCTCATCGAGGATAAACCGATGCTGGTCTCGCTCACCACCTCGAACTACATCAAAAGGATTGACCTCGACACCTACCGCAACCAGCGGCGCGGAGGCCGCGGTATCATCGGCATGGCGACGAAAGACGACGACGGGGTCGAGAACGTCTTCGTCGCGAACATGCTCGATAACCTCCTCTGCTTCACCGACAGAGGGAAGGTCTACTGGCTGAAGGTCTACGACCTCCCCGAGGGGCAGCGGACGGGCAAGGGCAAGGCCCTCGTCAATCTCCTGAACCTCGACGGCGAAGAGCGGGTGACCGCGGTGATCCCGGTCAGGGAGTTCCGGCCGGACCGCTACCTCTTCTTTGCGACGAGAGGAGGAACGGTCGCGAAGATGGCGCTCGACGAGTTCTCGCGGCCCCGGCAGACGGGGATCAACGCCATCAACCTCCGCGACGATGACGAGCTCGTGGACGTGAAGGCGACCGACGGAAACCAGGAACTGATCCTGACGACGAAGTTCGGGCAGAGCCTCCGGTTCCACGAGGAGACCGTTCGCCCGGTTCACCGCAACGCCATGGGCGTGCGGGGGATCAAGCTCCGCAACGGCGATACCCTGCAGGCCATATCCGTGGTCGAGGAGGACCACCTCCTCACCATCACGGAGCAGGGCTTCGGGAAGCGGACGGAGTTCGACGAGTTCCGCGGCCACGGCCGGGGTACGATGGGCGTGCGAAACATCGTCGTCGACGCCCGGGGCGGCGGTGTCGTCGGGTCGAGAGCAGTCTCCGACGACGACGAGATCATCGTGATGAGTGCGTCCGGCATCGTGATCAGGACGAAAGTTTCCGAGATCTCGGTCCAGAAGCGGGGCACCCGTGGTGTCCGTATCATGCGGCTCGACGACGGCGACCGCGTCATCGGGTTCACGATCCTGGACTCCGAAGAAGAAGATGGGGAAGAGGCGTAAGCGCCCGCCCCCTCTCTTTTTACACTCTTTTTCTGGATTTCTCCGCAGCCTTCATCCTCTAATTGACTGTTTTGATGCCCGGGACATGCCGACCCCATAGAGAAGCGTGTCGCACCATATGAGAAGTTATTTACACAATAAGAGAATTACGCGTTACATAGTGGAAGCATGAAGCAACGAACCTATCGCATCTGCATCGCTCTGGTGGCAATCGCCCTGGCCTTTGCTCTCTTGCTCGGCCTGGCATTCGCAAACGTGATCATCCCGGTCATCGCCGTCGTCGTCGGTATCGCCATCCTCGCCCTCTGCCGCCGCAGGGTGACGGAGGTCACGGAGGACGAGCTCTCGACGATCCTGCACGGGAAGGCGGCGCTCGGCGCACTCGAGATAACCATCCTCGTCGCCGCGATCGGGTTTGCCGCGCTGATGAGCTTTTCGTCCGGCGGCGGATCCGGTTGGGGCCTGGCAACATACGACAATGGGTCGACCAAGGTCTACTACGGGGTACTCTCTATCTCTCCAATACTCTCCGTCTCTCCTCTAGATCTGAATTACGAAAGTTACTCCCTGTACGAAGGCTCCTACCTCATCCCCGACCCGGCGAACCTGACTTTTGACGATGTCGTCGCCCTTGATGCGATGTTTGCAGAAGGCCATCGCATCCGGGATACGGCCCGCGCGTTCGGCGCAGCACTCGGGATGGTCACGGTACTGCTGGCCGTGCTGTACGGCGCGTTTTTGTGGTATTACAACAGGAAATACGGGGCATAGAACCGATGAAGAACAGGATCAAGGTCTTTCGCGCGATGCACGACATGACCCAGGAGGAACTTGCCGATACGATCCAGGTCACCCGGCGGACGATCAACTCCATCGAGCGGGGCAAGTACAACCCCTCCATCGAGGTAGCTTACAAGATCGCGAAGACCTTCGGCGTCACCATCGAGGAGGTCTTCTGCTTCGAGGACAATGACGGCGAGGATACGGAGGCCGGGCGATGATCCGTTGCGACTATCTTACCGGGGTCTGCAACGGCGTTCCGGCGGTGAACGACGACCGCCCCCTCCATATCCTGTCTGTCGTTCCATCGTTAGGGCATAACCACCATCTCCGGAGGGGAAATATCTGCCTCATCTATAAAGCGTTGACGACGAGCACGCCCCGGGGAGCCTTTCTGCACCGGGAACCGTCCCCGTAACGTGCCAGATCCCGGCACCCCGTGCCACCGCCCGTTCCGCGAGTTTTATCCAGCCAGGAGGCAACAGGGCGTGTGGATGAGGTGTCCATGATGTTTCGTACGACAATCCGGGTAGAGACCCACGGGGAGGGGGAAATCGTCGACCTCACGCCCCAAATAGCGCAGGCGGTCGCCGAGAGCGGCGTGCGGGAGGGCCTTGCGAACATCTTCGTTGCAGGGTCGACCGCCGCCGTCACCACCATCGAGTACGAGCCCGGTGTGCTCTCGGACCTTTCCCGGGCGCTCGCGGTCATCGCCCCGGCCGATATCCCGTACGCGCACGATGCCGCATGGGGCGACGGCAACGGGCGGTCTCACGTCAGGGCGGCGATTGTCGGCCCGTCGCTCTCCGTCCCGGTGATCGCCGGTGCGCTCGCGTGCGGCACCTGGCAGCAGATCGTCCTCTTGGAGCTCGACGTGCGGTCGAGACGCGAGCGTTCGGTTTACGTCACCGTCGTAGAATGAAACACGAGGAAGGAGACGCGCGGCGGCGATACTGCGGGCAGAGCGATAGGGTCGCCTGACGGGCAACCCGAGAATACGTATCGCTCTGCCCTGGTCTTCGCCGGAATAGTTCAGGAAGAATGAGTGATTTAATCGAGTGGTACCGTTTCCAGCTGCGATACCAGTTCCCAGATCCGGGTCCGGGCGTGGACCGGCATGTTCGGGTCGTTGCTGATCTCATCGATCATGGAGATTGCGGTTGCGGCGCGGAGGCCGATCGACTTTGATTCGTCCTGCAGAATCGATTTCGTCTCATCTGCAACGCGACGGATGTTGCGTGGAATGGTTGAATCTTCGTTGATATTCTGCAACATCTGGATGCAGATCCGTATTGTTTCTTCGGGACTTGCCATCGGATTTACCCCTTTATTATTAATGGCATCCAGACATATATAAGTTGATTAAGGGAGTTCAACGGAATGACGGCTGATAAGGCTGACGAAGTCATGGCAGAGTATCTCCTGAAGGGAGGAAAGATGCTCGCAAAATCCTGTAATGTCTGCGGGTACCCCCTGTTTGAGTACAAGGGAGAGACGCAGTGCGTGATCTGCCCGGAGAATATGTCTAACGAGGGTCTTCCCGCCGGGGAGCCGCCTGCCCGGACCCTGGAACCCACGCAGTCTCCCGCACAGGCGGCGGCCGCCCCGGGGCCGCAGGGCCGGGTTGCCGGGGAACTCGAAGAGACGATTGTCCACCTCTGCGAGCGCATCCGGATTGAGCAGAGAGCCGATGAGTGCCTAACCCTGATGATGGCGGTCGAGCGGGGCACAAAAGCGCTCAAACGACTGCGTTAACGGTACGGCCTGCGGGCAAGATCCCAGATGCCGTGTGCGGTCTTTTCCCCGATCCCATGCACGGACGCCAGTTCTTCCAGGTTGGCGCCGATGATCGCCTTGAGCGACCCGAAGTGTTCGAGGAGGAGCCGTGCGCTTTTCAAGCCGATATTCGGGAATGCTGCAAGCGCATACTCCTGCTCTTCGCGGATCGACCGGTAAGACTTCTTCGGATGCACCTTCCGCTCCCCCCGCTCGCCCCCCTCCCGCTGTGCGAGGACGTAAAGCATCTCGGCGGTATCGTCCGCATCCCTTGTGCGCATCAGCGCGATCCCCATGTCCACCGTGATAGCGGCAAGCGTGCCCCGGATGGCGTTCGGGTGGATATTCCGCACCGCATAGAGGTCGTCCTCCCCCTCGATGATCAGGATCGGCCGCGCCGCCGCATCGGCCATGGCCCGGAGCTGCCCGAAGAGGTCCCGTTCGATCAGGGTATTCATGAAGTCCTGCACGGTCTTGCGCTCGACAAGGATACGGTCGCCGATGGCGTAATCGCCGAACTCAAGACGTTCGAGCGTTATCGACGCCCCGAGTTCGTGCAGGCGCCCCGCGACGCGTGACGACGTCTCCCGGTCGTCGACGGTGATCGCCGGCCCTGCCGGGGCAAACGCGAGGATCTCCACCTGTCTGGTGGCGGCCGGGATGGATGGGAGGGGAGGGGCGGAGACGGATTCAGGGGCCGGAGCGGGAGAGGGGGCAGGCGCAGAGCTCATGCTCCTGATCCCCGTCACCATCGCCCGTTCTCGGGTCTGGCTCACGTACCGGAACGTCTCGTCGGAGGTGCCTTTCGTCACCAGCACGACGATCGTGCCGCTGCCGCTCCTCCCGGTCCTCCCCTTCCGCTGAATGCTCCGGATCTCCGAGGGGACCGCCTCGTAAAAGATTACCATATCCGTCGAGGGGACGTCGAGCCCTTCCTCACCGACGGATGTCGCGACCAGACACTTGAACTCACCCTCGCGGAACCGGGCGAGGCTCGCGATCTGCTCCTTCTGCGAGAGCCCCCGCTCTGCGTCCCGGGAGGCCTGGCCGACGAACCGCTCGCAGGCGATACCGGCAGCGGTGAGCGTGTCGACGAGCGTCTGGACGGTGTCGCGGTAGGTGGCAAAGACGATGATCCGGCTATCCGGGTGCGCCGCAAGCTGCGCCCGTACCAGCTCGCGGACGATTGAAACCTTGGGATGGAGTTCCTCCTTCCAGCCGCCGGAGATCTCGACGAGGTGCTGGTAGGCAGGATCCCCGACGAGGCGCTTGCTCGCCTTGCTCCCCGCGCTCGAGGCCCCTTCCGCACCGAGCCGGGTCAGGTAGAGTTTGAGCGCCTCGCTTCCTTGCGTCTCGGCAAGCGATATGGCGTGGCGAAGTTTCATGCACTCGGCGTGCAGGGATGCCGCGGTGAACGCAGCGGGGTCCCGGTTCCGGATGCGTTGCTGGATCTGGGCATTGAGGGCGTTGAGCGCCTTTATCGAGAGTTTATCCGGCTTCGGGACCCGGAAGTTGAGGCTCGCGAGCCGGGTGAGGCGCGACTCAACGAGCCCTCGGAGGAGGACGAGTGCCGCCTGCAGTTCTTCGGGCAGGTAGACATCGACATACTGGATATTGCGTTCGTGGATGTAGGGGAGGACGTCCTCGTCGGTCTCCACCCGGGTCTCGACCGTCTTGATCTGAAGGTTGGTGCAGACCTCCTGCACCTTCATCTGGTCGCCCCCCGGAGAGGCGGTCATCGCGAGCAGCAGGGGCTTGCTCGCCGTTGCACAATAGTGCCCGGCAAGAAAGACATACGCGTAGTTCCCCACCGCCCGGTGGCACTCGTCCACGACCAGCAGCACGACGTCGGCGAGGCTGTATCTCCCCGCCAGGCAGTCGTTCTTGATCACCTGCGGGGTGGCAAAACAGACCCGGCACGCCTCCCAGGCCCGGGCCCGCTCCTCCGGGGAAGTCTCCCCGGTGAACATCACAAGATCGGACTCCTGCGGTTCGGAGCCATCCCCGGAGAGCAGGAACTGTTTGAAGAAACGGAGGTGCTGTTCGACCAGAGGTTTTGTGGGCGCAAGCATCAGCACTCTGCCCGGGTGAGAGTAGAGGCGAGATGCAGCGACGATGAGCGCGACGGCCGTCTTCCCGAGGCCGGTCGGGAGGACGACCATCGTGTTCGCGTCAAGCGCCCGGAGTGCGATGGAGAGCTGGTATCGCCTCTCCTCGATGCTCTCCGGCCGGATCAGCGGGTGGGAGATGTAGGTCATGCTTTGAGTTCATGGAACGTGGTGGCGCCGCAGATGAGCGCGGAGAGGGTCTCCGGCAGCCGTTCGACCGGTATGCGGACCTGTTCCATGCTGTCCCGGTCCCTGACGGTCGCGGTGTTGTCCTCAAGCGTGTCGTAGTCGACGGTGACGGCAAAGGGCGTCCCGACCTCATCCTGTCTCCGGTAACGCCTGCCGATGGCACCGGAGTCGTCATACTGGGCGAGGATGCGGCATTGGGTGAGCCTCTCCGTGATCGTCTGCGCGATTCCATCGAGGCCGTCCCGGTTCATCAGCGGGAAGACAGCGACCTGGACCGGGGCGACCGCCGGCGGGAGCCGGAGAACCTTTCGTATCTCGCCCTCGACCTCCTCTTCGGCGTAGCTGTGTTCGAGCGCGACGTAGATCATCCGGTCGATGCCGTAGGACGGTTCGATGACGTGGGGCATCACCTCCTCGCCGCGGACCTCCACCTCTTCTTCCCGGACCACATAGAGGTCGGCAGGAATGAAGAACTCCTCGCCGTCGACGGTGACGCGCGCGCCATCCTCTCCCGGCTCGGATGCGGCGAGAGCGTCCGCGATAGCCTTCGCCTTGCCGCGGTAGCGGGGGCCGAGCACGCCCATGTCGGCGATGACACGCCGTTTCGCGACCTTCTTCGGCTCGTCGTAGGGCATGAAGACCGTCATCGAGGTGTCGGAGTGCGCCGCATGCGAGCGCAGGTCGTAATTGGTGCGGTCGGCGATGCCGACGATCTCCACCCACCCAAAGCGGCCGGAGTAGACCTCGGCGTCCCAGCAGTCGGCCGCGTAGTGCGCCCGCTCGTCGGTCAGGTGCTGGCGGAACCGAAGTTTCGCCGGATCCACGCCGATGGCGGTCAGGATCCGATGCGTGAGCGCGACGTAGTAGGCGACGTACTCGTTTGCAATCAGCCCCTCATCGACCGCGGCGCGCATCGTGATTGCGGCCGGCTCCTGGCCATCGAGCTGGCGCGCGATGGTGAGGAGGGGAACCTGATAGTCCGCGTAGCGGTGGAAGGCAGGATGGTTCTTCTCGTTTGGGTGGACGAAGATCTCGGCCTCGGCCTGGGAGAACTCCCGCAACCGGATCATGCCCTGACGGGGCGAGATCTCGTTCCGGTAGGACTTCCCGATCTGGACCGCGCCGAAGGGGAGCTTGTCCCGGTAGAAGCGCAGCAGCCGGGAAAAGTCGGTGAAGATGCCCTGGGCAGTCTCGGGGCGCAGGTAGCCCTTTCGCTGCGATCCCGGGCCGATGGTGGTCTCGAACATCAGGTTGAACGCAAAGACGCCTGCCTCCCCCAGGCGCTCCTCGCACGCGGGGCAGGGCAGTTCGTAGAGCGCTGCCTGGAGAGCCTCCGCCGAGAGCGTGCCTGCGTTCTCGATACCGTTCTCCGCCGCGATGTGATCGGCGCGGAGGTACTCGCCGCAGTGCGGACACTGCACCATCTTGTCGGCGAACTCTTTCACATGGCCGGATGCGACGAAGATCGCTTCATTTCCGACGGTGGGGCATTCGATCTCGTAGTAACCTTCCTGGAAGACGTAGTAGGAACGCCACAGATTCTCGACGTTCCTCTTCATCATCGCTCCAAGCGGGCCGTAATCGATGAACCCGGCGACCGACCCGTATATCTCGGATGAGGGCCAGACAAAACCACGTCTTCTGGCCACTTCCATGACTTTTTCGTAAATATCGCTCGTCTCGGCCATAGTCTTGCAGTATATTTGAGCGCCGGTGCTAATAAAGAATGGTTCTCCTATCGCAGGCGATCACGATTCTTCGGAAAATGGGGTGAACAGAGAAGTTTTTTTCCACAGTCGGCAATATCCCGGAAGATATGGTTACATCCTTCAAAATGATCGTTCTCTCCCGGCGATTTATATGGTAAGTTTTAAATGCTAGCGGTTGTAATGTAGGGAACGTTACGCCCCGGTTTGGGGATAAGGTATATATATTCGAGGTCATCATGAGTGACCTCCTGAACCAGACGGTGGAATACAGGATAGAGAGACACGGACATGGCAGAAGATACCCGCAAGCAACAGCTCCTCGAGCTGTTCACGACCATCACGAACAAGAAGACGATCGTTGAGCCGATGAGAAAGGTTCACGGTACGCTCCGGGATCGCGACGCTGTTGAGCGCGAGATTGCCCTGATCATGCGGGAGGTCCTCGATCAGGGGTATTTCAAGACCAAACTCGCCCCGCGGCAACTCGCAAAGCTCGTGGTTGCATACTACGACGGTAAGAACGATACGGAGATTGCGAGAGCGCTCGGCGATGAGAAACTGAGCAAGACCGTGGCACGCGCCCGGGTCCGCCTCAAACTCTTCCGGGAGCTCGACTTCAAGATGCCGTTCGATCAGGCATCGATGACCGAACTTCTTGATTCGGGGAAGACCATGAAGGAGATCAGCGAGGAACTCGACGTGAGCCCTTCCACGCTCCGTGAGTACCGTCACGTGATCGAGCAGCAGAGGGATACCACCCTGGACCCGTACCTGGAGCGGATCAGGGACGTGATGGAAGATCGCGACCTCTCCGAGCTGATGACGCGCGGTGTCGCCAACGACGGCCTCTCCGAGGCCATCGACATCACCGAAGCGATCGATATGGGGGAGTTCTAACCTTCCGGTCCACCCTCTGTACTCCCCTGAACATTTTTTAATGGGCAAGGCCGATCTCTTCTCCATGAGGTTGACCTGGCTTGGCCACGCGTGTTTCTGCCTTGAGGGATCGCGGACGATCCTCATCGATCCCTTCATCCCGGAAGACTCGCTCTCCGTGGAACCCGATATCGTTGCCGTGACACATGCCCATGCGGACCACCTGGGCATTGCTGCAGAACTCTCGAAGAAGACGGTCGCCGTCAACGAGGTGGCAAAGTACCTCCGATCGAAGGGCGTTCCCACCGAACCGATGAACATCGGCGGCAGCATCACCGTCGACGGCGTGCAGTTTACGATGACGCCCGCGCTCCATTCGTCGTGGCTGGAGGACGAGGGCATGGGCTTTTACGGCGGTGCCGCCGCGGGATTCGTCATCGCGATGGACGGCATCAGCGTCTATCATGCCGGCGACACGGCGCTCTTCTCCGATATGCAGCTTATCCGGGACCTCTACCGGCCGGACGTGGCACTCCTCCCGGTCGGCGGGCGTTTCACGATGGGGCCCGACGAGGCGATGATTGCAGCCCGGTACACCGGGGCACGGCTGGTGATCCCGATGCACTACGACACGTTCCCGGCCATCCGGCAGGATCTCCAGAACTTCAAGCAGGCCATCGAGCGGACGACGGCGATCCGGGTCAGGATCCTCTCGCCGGCGGAGAGCATCGAGATTGGTCCCGAGAGCCCTGAAACGTAACGGCGGCAGGATGAGCTCCTGCCGCCTGCAACTGGACCCCTGCCCTACTTTTCAAGAGTACGCCTCCCTGGCGGGCGCAACGGTCCGTGTCACGAAGCCCATCCGCACCTCCACCGGATCCTGCACAAGGTATATGTGATCTCAAGCCCGGAGTGGGGCCCGGATCACTCTCTCAGAGTGAGAATATCCACTATGAGGTGATAAGAATGGAAGATGACAAGATATTCACCCCCGGCGGTAAAGAACGCCTGCAGGCCAGCAGCGACCGGGAAAATGTCCCGTATCCCCGCGGTGACGGGAAGGTCAAACTGGTGACCGCGGACTGGCTGGCCGACCGCCTGCACGACGGCAACCTGACGATCGTCGACATCCAGCCGAACATACACGACTACATCCAGGAGCACATCCCCGGTGCCACCTACCTGACCGAAGGCGTCCTGCGGGTATCCAATCGTGGCTTCCCGGGGTCGTACAGCCCGACCGCCTGCATTCAGGAGTCGTTCCGCCGCGCGGGCATTGAGGCCGACTCGCCGGTCGTCGTCTACACCGGCAAGGGCGTATTCTCCAGCAGGGGAGATGGGCTCGGGCAGACGATGATGGCCTACACCATGGCGAAGTATGGTCACAACGCCGTATACATCCTCGATGGAGGACTGGATGAGTGGAAGAATCATGGAGGGGAACTTTCGCAGGAGTACCCTCCCATTGAGCCGTCCGGTTTCACTGCCGAGCTCCGCGACGATTACGCCATCAGTTACGAGGAGTTCCTGCGGGTCAAGGACAACGACGACGTGATCGTGCTCGACGCGCGTCCGACAAAGGTCTATGAAGGGCAGGGTCCCTGGCGGAGACCGGGGCATATCCCCGGTGCCGTCAACCTGCCCTGGAGAAGCCTGATGGACGACGAGAACCCGGCGCTGCTCAGGCCGAACGACGAACTCGACATGATCCTGGAAGATCACGGTGTCGACCGGAGCAGGACCGTCATCTGCTCGTGCGGGACCGGCCGGGAGGCCACGAACGAGTTTGTCCTCTTGAAGTGGCTCTACCGCTACCCGGACGTCCGGCTCTACGAGGGATCGTTCACTGAATGGGTCACGCATCCGGAGAACCCGGTCGTAGAGGGGTCAGAACCACGAGAGGCGAGAAGAGAGGCGGTTCCTGCACGGTAGTCCGTAAGCGCCCGGGCAACCAGCCATAACCTTTATTTTCTACATTTAAAAAAACAGAAATTATTATATATTACCGTGGACTAAATAGCGCTAGAGAGATTTGGATCCACACAAGACACTTCCCCCCTTGACGTCGTCTTTTCGTGCGTCCTCTTCTCTCTAATCCACATTTCTTCCGGGATTCTCGCAGCCGCGAGGTGTGTTCATGCGATAGATGGCACAGTTCGCATTCTCTCCTCCAGCGTAGCGGCCCGCCCTGTCTCGAACGAGGGCGAACCTGTGCCGGATTACTTCATCTTCCAAGCGCTCGCGAAACCTTAAATTCATCTGCAGCCATTAGATCTCCGTGGACAGCGCCGTTGCCGGATCGTGCCCGTGAGCGAAGGACTTACCGTAGATGGCGGAAAGAAGCCGGCCGTGCCGATATTTTCACCCAGAAACACCTGGGCTGCCGCGAACTACTGCTTTCGTGACGCTGCCGGATGAACATCCAGGCAAAAACACGTGAGCGGCAGGGGAAGGAGCATATCGGGAGCAACAGGGTCGTCGATGCGGGGATCGACCGGATAACCGGGCAGTGCCCGATCAGGAGTTCGCGCTCTCGAGGAATATACAGGCCGGCAAAACATGAAGAAGATCGTTGTACACGTAAGGGAAGACGGGCATAGCAGAGTAGAAGAGGTCCTTACAGGCCTTCATTATACGATATCGCTCGTTCAGGAGATCTACGAGATCACCATATACACGCCGGACGAGAACCTCGACGACCTGATCGAGAAGATCCAGGGCGTGCTGGACCTGCGGTACAACGAGAACATGATCGAGGTCTCGACACCGGAGTTCGTCATCTCGTCGCTCTTAAAACGCGCCGAAAAGGAGACCGAGAAGAAGGGCGAGAAAACGCCGGTCGAGAAACTGCTCGAAACCATCCAGGGTTACGATAAACTCGATCTCGAAAAACTTGTGTTGACGTCCATCGCCGGGCTGGTAGCCTTCTTCGGCCTGCTGCTCGACAACCAGACGATCCTCATCGGGGCCATGCTTCTCTCCCCGATCATGGGCCCGATCTATGGGTTCGCCGTCTATGCCGCTCTCGGCAGGATCCAGAACGCCCTGCGCTGCCTCAGCGTGCTGGCGGCACTGCTCCTGGGCGTCTTCGTCCTCTCCGCCGTCGCCACCTTCCTGATCGGCCTCGTCTTACCGATCGGACCGACCGAAGAGATCGTCACGCGCCTCGTGTTGAACCCCATGTATACGCTGATGGCAGTGCTTCTGGGGTTCGCGGCCGCGATGGCGTTCAACAAGAGCATAACGGAGGTGATCGCCGGCGTCGCCATCTCTGCCGCCATCATCCCGCCGACGGTGGTGGCCGGCCTCGTCCTGGTGCTCCAGCCCATCAGCCTGCTCTCCTCCGCGCTGCTGGTTGCCGGGCAGGTCGTCGGGCTGATGGCAGGCGCACTCATCGCCGTCGTCCTGCTAAAGATAGAACCCCGGGCACCCCGGGAAAAGGCCGTTGCACGGCGATACCGGGCATGGCCGATCATAACAACCGTGATCCTCCTCACCCTGCTCATCGGGATCTCGTGGCTCATGTGGATGTAGCAGCGCACAACGTCACTTCACTTCCTCCCGCTCAAGGAGCCGTTACAGTAACGGGATCGTCTCTTCTGTGCATGGTTACCAGACCGGGTTTCATTGCTCCGGGTGCGGTTCTTCCCGGACCGGCTGGCCATCCCCTCAGCCGGGCCATTGATTACCGCGTGGGTGTATCGGGTAGATACGCGTTCTCGAAGGGCTCTATACGGGCATATGGATGTGTGATAAACTCCGGTGTCATATATACTACACAGAACGCATATACCCTCCCGGCACCAACGCTGTACAATCCATGGAGATCAGAAAAGTCCAGATCACCGGGGGCTCGTCGTACATCGTATCCCTGCCGAAACAGTGGATCAGATCCGCAAACATACAGAAGAACGACCCTGTAGGATTGATCATACAGCCTGACGGTTCGCTCCTGATCACGCCGAAGATCGGCGGGGAGCCGACCTATCGCACCAGAGTTTTTGAGGTCGGTGCCACGACGGATCGCACCTACCTGCTCCGCCTCCTCGTCGGGGCATACGTCGCCGGGTTCACGGCCATCCGCCTCGAGTCGAGAGGAAGAATGCCGCCGTTTGCCCTGCAGCTCGTCCGGGAATTCACGCAGATGGCGATCGGCCAGGAGGTGGTCGGCGAGACGGACTCCTCGATAACGATCAAGGATCTCCTCAACCCTGCAGAGATGCCGCTTGAGAACACCCTCAAACGGATGCATGTGCTGGCACGGGGCATGCAGCAGGACGCGATGGCCGCCATACGGGGGCGCGACGCGGCACTTGCCCGGGACGTCGTCGTGCGGGACACGGAGGTAGACCGGCTGCACTGGCTCGTTGCGCGGCAGGACAACCTCATCGCGATCGATGCCGCGCTCTCGCGCCGAATGGGCATCCCGGTACACCAGGCGACGTACTATTTCCAGGTCAGCAGAATCATCGAGCGGATAGCCGATCACGCCACCCGGGTTGCGCATAACGCTCTCGCCCTGATCGACCGCGAGGTCGAGGCGGCGACACTTGACCTCATGGATGATGCAAGCGCGCTTGCTCTGGATATCTTCGCGTGGAGCATGGAAGCGTTTCATTCGGGCGACATCATGAAGGCAAACACGACGCTTCAGAAAGTGCGCGATCTCGAGGAGATGACCCGGGAGATCAGCACCCGGGTGCTCCGGTACGAGGCGGTGACGGCGATCCCCGTGGGACAGATTGCAGACAGTATCCGGCGTATCGGGGAATACTCCGGCGACATCTGCGAAAGCGTCATCAATTATACCGTCGGCCAGGAGTCATGAGGGGCGGGCGCGGCCCCTGGTGATCCCTTTTTTCGGGCGGACGACGAACCATCGATAAACGTACCTTCCTTGCCCGCGATACCATGAACACCCTCATCCCGATCGTCGTTCTCATCATTGTTTTTCTCCTGATCGCGGTCCGGAAGATCGGAAACGTCAACTTCCGCATATGGCAGGTGATGCTCCTTGGGGCAGCCACCGTCTTGGTGACAGGAGCGATCACGCCGCAAGATGCGCTCGCGTCCATCAATCTCGACGTAATGCTCTTCCTCTTCTTCATGTTCGTGATCGGTGAAGCGGTCGCAGAGAGCGGATACCTCTACCACCTCTCCCACCGGCTCTTCTCCCGGGCAGAGTCGGTCCGGCACCTGGTCGTTCTCATCCTCCTCGGCGGCGGCCTGTTCTCGGCGCTCCTGATGAACGATACGCTCGCGGTCATCGGCACCCCGCTGATGCTCTACTTCGCCCGGCGGCACGGCATCTCCCCAAAACTCCTGCTTCTCGCGCTCGCGTTCGCCGTCACGACGGGAAGCGTGGTAAGCCCCATCGGGAACCCGCAGAACCTCCTCGTCGCCCTCTCGGGCAGCGTTCCGGACCCGTTCGTCACGTTCCCCCTCTACCTGGCCGTTCCGACGGCGATCTCGCTTCTGCTCGCCTACGGGTTCCTCGCAAGAGCATTTCCAGGCGAGTTCCACACGACCGCGCTGGTCCACCGCGAGGAGGAGATCCGTGACCCCACCCTCGCGTCCCTCTCCCGCCTCTCGCTTATCCTGCTCGTTCTCCTGATCGGGGCCCAGGTCGTCGCAGCCATGCTCGTCCCGGAATTCGATCTCCGAGTGACCTGGATCGCGGTCGTCGCGGCCATACCCGTCCTCGTCGGGAGCAGGCGGCGGTTCGAGCTCATCCGCCGGATCGACTGGCCGACACTGGCCTTCTTCGCCGGCCTCTTCGTCCTGATGGCGAGCGTCTGGCAGTCAGGATTCTTCCAGTCGCTCATCGAAGGAAGCTCTCTCGATCTCGCCGCCATCCCGGTCATCGTCGTGATGGGCGTCGTCGTCTCCCAGTTCGTCTCGAACGTCCCCTTCGTTGCCCTCGCCCTCCCCGTCCTCTCGCACCTCGGGAGCTCCACCGTCGGCATGATGGCGCTTGCGGCCGGCAGCACCATCGCCGGGAACATGCTGATCCTCGGGGCGGCAAGCAACGTCATCATCATCCAGTGCGCGGAGAGAGAGGGAGAGACACTGACGTTTGGGGAGTTTGCCCGGATCGGCGTCCCGCTCACCATCGCCCAGACGGCAGTGTACGTGCTCTTCCTCACGCTCCTCCCGGCGTGAGGAGGTCAGGGGCGGCAGGACTCCACATGCCCCGGCTCTGCCGCGAGGTCCAGGTAGATTGAGCCGAACCTGACCGACGCAATGGCGGCCGGGTCAAACGGCGGAGCAACGACCTCGAGCACGCGTCCTTGGGGATGCACCTCCCCGGCGATGCCGAGGGCGAGGGTGAAACTCTCGGGGTCGTTGAGGGAGACCAGCCTTCGGGCGGCCCCGCGAGGATTCTTCAGGTCGGGCACCCGGCCCTGGAGCCCGAGCCCTGAAAGCGGGACCTCCTGCAATCGCGCGTCGGCAAAATAGGCCTTGAGGCGCTCCTCGCGGTAACGCCGCCGCTCGACCGCGGTCCGGGCGACGGCCGCCGATGATACGGGGATCCGGTGGACCGTCATTGCCGGACGCCGGGAGAAGTTCGCGAGCAGCCGTTCCAGTTCCCGCCCGCGCTGGAGGACGACGAGCCGGGTAGGATGGAGCAGGTCGATCATCTGGAACTGGAACTCAGCGCCCACCCCGCCGGAGACGAGCCCGGGTGAGTCGATGACGGTCGTGCCTGCACCGAGTTCGGCGGCCTTCTCGACGAGGCGCTTTGCTCCCGTCAACGTCTGGATGAAGTGGCCGCCCGGGGACGTCGAGCCGATGAACCGGAGATAGGGTAGGCCAGGCGGCTCCGGCGATCCGGGGTAGAGGAGCATCCCCTCGGTCGTCGGCGGGCCGATACGGGACTGCCCGGTGTCGCAGTCGACATATGCCGTGCTCATGCGCGGTGCCGTCTCGTCGACGATGTAGCGGCAGAGCATCGTTTTTCCGCTGTCTGTCGCCCCGACGACGTAAACGCGCTCGGGGGCATCCGCCCGCAAGAGCGCCGCGACGAGTGCCTCCCATCCTTCCCCGATACGGATCGTGGCCACGATTCTGCCCCTCACGAGAACTGTTGTGGTCCATGGTTTATAGTGCTTGATGCAACGCTCCCGCGGTCTAACCCGCCGCATCTCCTGTGGGCCGCATGCCGCGAGAGCGAGGTTTTATTGTGAGTGCGGTCCACTGGCGGGCATGAGCAGAACGACAGCAACCACCGAGCCGGTGTCCGCGGCCCTCGGCAGGACGTTTCCCACCCTTATAGCCACGTCTCTCTCCGGGAAGGTCGTCACCCTTCCCGACGATGCGAAAGGCGACGTCTCGCTCGTCGTCCTCGTCTTCCTCGAGTCGGCCCTGCCGATGGCAGAGTCGGGGAGCGCCCCCTTTTCCGGGGCGTTCACCCAAAACCCCCGGGTGACAACCTACCTCGTGACGGTAGTCGGCGATAGCCTCATCGGCAGATCCCTTGCCGACCGCATCCGCCAGGGGCTCGCGGGTGGTGTCCCGCCCGCGAAGTACAACCTGGTGCTGACCGTACCCGGCGATATCGAGCGGTGCCGGCGGGCCTACGACATCGACGAGACGTCGTTCGCCTACATCTACCTCCTGGACGGACGCGGCATCATCCGCTGGATGGAGAAGGGGACCATAACACCGGAGGGCCTCGACGCCCTGCTGGACGCGGCCCGCGCGATGCTCGAACCGCTCCTGGAGTGATTCAGGGCGCAAAAAGGAAGAGGGGCTCTACCGGCATGAAAAACGGAGACGGCCAATCATGACTCGGATCCTTACTCTGGCAGGCCTGGCAGATGCTGTGCATGCCCACTGGCGGTTTTTCATGCCAGCGGTTAAAGGTTCTTCAAAGCAACGATATCCGTCACGCCGGTAAGTTTCCAGATGTTCGAGCGCTCCTCGGAGGCGATCGCCTCAAGCGGCTCCTCGGGCTTGTGGCCGAGCGCCGCGAGGATGTTCTGGGAGAGGTTGTGCGCCCGGATCATGCTCACGAACTTCTCTCTCACGATCTTCTTCTCGATCGCATCCTCAAGTTGGACCAGGTACCCCTGCATGGTCACGAAGGTGTAACAGGAGAGGTCGCTGGAATACTTCTCAATCTCGACGGAAACATACGGGTGCTGCCGGAAGAGGTCGTTCTTCCTGCCATACTTGGTTGCCAGGAAGTAGAGAAATTTTCCGTCGAAGACGTACAGGAACGGGGCGATATATGGGTATTTACTCCCTTGAAATGCAATCCGGCTGATAAACCCCTCTTCGATGAGCTGGTCGTACTCGGCTTTATTCATATTCGGTATCTTCACGATCTCCATCAGGTATCCTCTTATATCCCGGTAACCCGTGAGAGTACATATAGGTTTCCACGGGAGGGTGCGTTGTTTTCCCGGGAAAACAAGATGCCCGGAAATCAGGGGCTGGATTTCCAGAATATTCGATTTAGTCGCCGGGCCGGCGAGCAGTAACTCTCCCCCGGACGAGTCCTGCCCGCCTCGCCTCCCGAGGATCCTGTCCCGGGGGCGGTCCGGGCAGGGTTTCTGTCGGCTGCTCTGCCCGGGCCTCCAAGAACGGTAGTTCTGCTGCCGGCTACGCCGCCCCCTGGCTGGCGGAGTTTCACCGATACGAGAAACGGTTTCGTTAAAGAGCCCATTTTTTTCAAACAAACAATATAATAATATTTATATACATCAGATGAGAGAAAAATGCACATGAGCAAGCACCATGAGCACGCTCTAATAATCTTTGGAATTGTCGTCTGCGCGGGGTTCCTCTTATCTGTGCCGGCCATTGCCGACTCAGGCCAGGGGCTCACGGCGCTGAAGTCGGGGGAACTCTTATCGTTCTCATTCGACGATATTTTGACGACAAAATACGAATCAGAGCCATTAGGCGTCCCGATACTGCTGGACGAAGATGCCTCCAACGCGGCTCCGACACTCCCGGACGGGAGGGATACCTCTACCGCAGTCCCGGCTGATGCCGGGGTTCCCGAGACCCTCACCGGCGCCGGTGCAGAGGTGGTGATGCCCGCCGATCCGGCGAAGACCAGCTCGTCCGTCGTTCCGGATCCTGCAGTCGGTACACCTTCCGACAGGGACAGCAGGTACGACAACGAACGGCTGGCAGATCTGATCGACACCGCCAGCATCCGCCTGATGCGACTCTCGATGGAGCATGCCCATGCCCTCTACCTGCAGGACCCGGATGCCGCCGCTGTAGCGGCGGACGACCTGCATGCGCTCTCCGTCAGGATGCTCGGTGAGGTGCAGCCGCTCCAGGTCTCTCCGGAACAGCAGCATGTCAAGGATGAGTTCGTGAGATCGCTCGGTGCCTACTCCACGGCAAGCGAAACGCTTCTCGACACGACGGATGCCGGTGAAGAGTCGGTCCCGACGGCTTTCAGGGATCTCGCCGGAGCGTCGGAAAGCCTTGAGGCGGTCAGCCAGCAGACCATCAGGATGCAGCAGGCCGGCACCGATCTCGCCACACCGAGCGACGTCACCACCCGGGCAGCAGCGGCGCCCGTCGTTCCAACCGGAACCGGGTCGGTTCCAGTCGCACCGACGCCGGAGACATTGCCTCTCCAGGAACGGTACACCTACGACGATCCGTCAGGTGAGAATATGGTCTCGCTACTCGCAGAGTCCGCCCGAACCGTAACGGCATACCAGGATCTCCCGGTCAATAAATCGGCGGCGGCGAAGGTTGAGGCAGACGAAGGACGCGCCTTCCTCCTCGTTGTCGTCAAATCGACGAATCTCGGGCACAAGGGCGACTCCGACCTCTATGCTATCGAGACTCCCGGGCGGGATGCGTTCATCCTTAATTACCAGGGAGCCACATTCGAGCCCATGGAGACTCCGGAGTTCACCCTGCTCGGGGAATCCTTCGACAAAACGACGCTGGACCGGTATGAATCGCTGAAAGGCTATCTTTACTTCGATGTCCCGGCGTCAATCAATGTCTCCGCGGCGACTCTCACAGCGGATCTCGGGAGTGCCGGCACTCCGGCCTGGGATCTCGGGAGAACATTCAGCGAAGAGCCAGTCGCTGCGGTATAACCCGCACCACACTTTTTTCCGCCCCCTACCGGATCACAGGGAGAGCAGTTCGACGTTCCGGTTCACCGTATCCAGAACGGCGACGGTCGGCCGGCCGGTCAGGTAACCGCAGACCTCCCCGGGGTTGACGACCAGGGTCCCCCCAAGCGTCCTGACCCCTGCCTGGTGGGTATGGCCGTGGACCACAACGTCGAAGGCCTTGCGTCCGATGAGCGCCTGCAGGAGTTCGCGGTCATCGCCGTGCAGCAGACCGATCGTCATGCCGCCCGCGGTGACGGCAGCAAAGGCTCCCCGCAGGCTGAGGAGTTCATGCTCGGCAAAGCGTGCCGAGATGAGACGTTGGTCGCCGTCGTTGTTCCCGAGAACCCCGATCATGGGTGACTGCAGGTTTGCAAGCAGGGGAACGACAAACGGTGAGACATAATCCCCGGCATGGAGCACCAGTTCTACCCGCTCCCTGTTCAACTGTCCTACGGCCGCATCCACCAGCTGGAGGTTGTCGTGTGTGTCGGAGAGGATCCCGATACGCATGTATGCACTCCTGACCGCTTCCACGATATAGGTGACTGTGCATCGCATGGGGGGTCGGGGCGAGGGCACCACCCCATCGCGTCCGGCCCGGTCGTCCCCACCACCGGTGCGTCGGATGCGGCCCCGTTCTTCCCCCGGAGATCTCCCGTGGCGGGTAGTTGTGTTGGGGGGCCTCCTCCCCCGGACCTCCTCGCGCTTCTGCGCATACTGCCCCAGAAATCTGGAATGTCCTGGGTATTCTCAAGTTTTCACACCGGAAAATCTTTATTCGACTATTATCTGATACTGGAATAGGAGCATGCTCTCGAGAAGACACGGGATTCCGGGCAGAGCCCGGGTCAGGTGGATCGGGAGCGCAGAAGCAATGGATTCATGGAGGCACAGCATGTGGGCGTATGTCAAACGTTCTGACGGCAGAACAGAAGAGCGAGAATTCCCTGCGGGGATATACATCGAGATCGGCGATATTCTTGAGGATGGCGCAGTCGTCGTTGATGTCCCGTTCTCCGACGACATCGACGACGACGCAGAGGCCCCGGTACTCTACGATGACTGAGCCGGAATGACGAGTGTGCCGTGCTGCCGTACTACCTCCGGAACGGATCGGCAACGCGACGCATCGGCTGGACGTTCGCGCCTTCCATCTCGCCGAGTGCGAACGCGAACCTCGCCCGGATGGTCGGCGGAAGGTCGCTCTCCGGTATCGATACAAAGCCGTATTCCCCGTAGAAATCAACGAGATTCCGGACCGCGTGCATGTACAGGGTATCGTGCTGGCACGCCTCGACGAGTGCGTCCATCGCCCTCCGGGCGTATCCTCTCCCCCGGAACCGGGCCGGGGTGAAGACCCCGTCCACCTCGTAGCCGTCCGGATGCCGGCGGCACCGGGCGACAGAGACAAGGGTATCGTCCGCGAAGACCCCGAATATCCGGTCCGTTCCCGGATCCGCCTTCAACCTGTGGTATTCGATCCAGATCTCCTCAGCGAGGGGGAACTCATCGCTCTTGAGTTCCCGGGCATCTATTCTCAGGCGGATCGCGACTGCCAGCACCAGAACAGGTGATTTTAAGCACCCGACGACCGCCCTCGTGACGCTCCCGAGTGGAGCGCTCCCCGCGGCATCGCGCTTCCCGATGCGGGGTATGACGACCGCAGAGGCGCCGATATCATCCGCCACGATACAGATGGTGCGTGCCGGGTTCCCGCTCCGCACCAGCGCCGTGATCTCACGCCCGGCGGGTGAGAGGCCGTCCCGGAGGAGAACGAGCCGGGCCTCTGCCTCCTGCTGCGTCTCCGCGTCTCCGGGTTCGACGACGTAGAGGAGCGCTGCCGTCCCGCTACCGGCAGGATCTTCCAGGATCAAGCGAAGTTCCGGCGCAGGGGTCACGAGATCGGTCGGCACCAGCAGCCGCATAAAGAGCGGCAACCTGCCCTCTCCTGACTGCGGGGCGATCAGGACGTGCGTCCTGGCCTCCCGGAGTACGGCGGCCGCAACGTTCCCGGAGAAGAGATTCCTGAGCAGGCCCGGTTCCCTGACGCCCATCGCGATCAGGTCGACGTTCTTGGCGGCGGCCCGGAGTATCCTCTCCGGAAGACCTGTCCCGTCGTCCTCGCTTATCACCACCTCCGCGGGGAGACCCTGCCGCCGCACCGACTCCTGCATCCTGCGGAGCGCCGCTTCTTCGGCCGGCAGGGGCCCGGCCGGTCCCCGGGCATGAAAGAGGACGACCTCGCGGACGCCCGGGACCTCGCCGATCCGCTCCACCATGGCCATGGAGGCAGCGGAGAGGTCTGTCGGGATGAGCGCTGTTGTAAACACGGCATCACCTCACACGATCCGGTAGCCGTCCGGGGGAACATGGATCACGAACCTCGCCCCCTCGCCGGGCCTTCCGGTCTCGCGGATCGTCATACCGGTGATGGAGAGGATCTCCCGGACGAGGAAGAGCCCGAGTCCACCCCCCCCGCCGGCGCCGTACCCAAAGATCTTCTCTTTCTCCGTCTTGGGAACACCTATGCCGTCGTCCTCGACGTAGATCAAGAGCCCGTCGTTTCGGATCTGGTAGGTGATGACGACCGTCGATACGGTCGTCCCGTGGCGGGCGGCGTTCTCAATCAGGTTCGAGAAGACCTTATCGAGCATCGGGTCGGAGAAGACCTCAAGCCGCTCCACCCAGGGACGAACCACTATCCCGGGGAGCAGCAGGCGCGATGTCGCCTCCCGGATCACCTCCTGCAGGGGCTGCCAACCCGGCGGCCGGAGGCCGAGGTCCTGGTAGTCCCGGGTGATCTCCGCGCGGCGCTGGACGAGCCGGACGTCCCCGTCCAGGCCCTCCAGGAACTGGCGGACGGCGGGGTCATCGAACTGCCGTAGACCCACGGCAATCCGCTCGGTGAGTCGCGATACCGCCGCCATAAGGTCGTTGCGGGTAAGACTTCCGAGCTTATTCAGTCTGGTGTTCGCCTCGCGGAGCGCATCCTCCGCGTTCTTTCGGGCGGTGATGTCGACGAGCGTGAGGACGAACCGCCCGTCGGGAAACCGGCCGCCGGAGACGAGCACCCGGACGGCAGCACCGTCGACGCGGTGGAGGGTTGCTTCATACCCGTACACCGCCTTACGCGACCGGATCTTCTCGCCGAACTCCCCCCACCTGCCGGGATCGTCGAGGAACCGGCTCATGGGCTCCCCGACCAGGTCGTTTGCCGTGGAACCAAGGAGGGTGGCGCCCACGTAGTTGGCCTCCTCGATGCGCAACCCGGCCTCTTCCGGGGAGATGATGAACGTCCCTGCCTCCGAGTTATCGAAGATTCCCCGGTAGCGTCCCTCCTGCTCCCGCAGCTGGCAGGAGAGGAACGAGACAACGGCGCCGATAGCGACGAAGACCGCCGCCCGGGAGAGCGCCGCAACCACCAGTTCGCCATCGCTCCCGGCAAAGGGCAGCGTCATCGCCAGGTAGCCGAGGGCGAGAGCGAGCGAGAAGAGGGTGCCGCGGCGAGGATACCAGTAGGCGGCAAGGACGATCGGCAGGTACATCAGGTGCGGGAGGACACCGGCGATGCCGAAAAAGAGCCCGGCGGCGTTTGCGGCGAAGGCGGCAAAGACCGATGCCGCAAGCAGGAGGGGGCGAGCACCCTCACCTCCGACCCCCACGGGCCGGCGCTTCCCGGGGATCAAGCCGCTCGCCCCCGGCGGTGATTACGGGACGGAGATGATTTTCCAGCGCCCCGGAAGGGAGATGCCGCTCTACGGTACGCTCTCTGCATGTTCTCTACAGGGTGCTTGCGTCTCTCACCTTAAAAATGGATCAGATTGACAGAAAGGCGCGCCCGCTGACGGCGGCCCCCCCTGCGCTCCGACCCCGGGAGGAGGGGATATGTAAAAGCATATGCGCTCCGACCCCGGGAGGAGGGGATATGCAAAAGCATATGCGCTCCGTTTCGCTAATATTGATCGGAATAACCGGGGTAACATCATGAAGATCTCACTCCTCCAGGTGAACTCGGTCGTCGGCGACCTCGCCGGCAATGCCGACCGGATAGCAGCAGGCGTCGAGGAGGCGGCTCGTTACCGACCTGACCTGATCGTAGCCCCGGAACTCTCCCTGCCCGGCTGCCCCTCCCGGGACCTGCTGCTCGATGCGGGATTTATCGACCGGGGCCTCGCCGTCCTGGAAGACCTGGCGGCCAATCTCGTCGATACTCCGCCGGTGCTCGTCGGTTTTGCCGCGCCGAACCTCTCCGGCACAGGCCGGCCGCTCTTCAACGCCGCCGCCCTCCTCAGGGGCGGGGAGATAAAGGAGACGTTCCACAAGACCCGTCTCTCTTTAGGCGTCCTCAACGAAAGCCGCTACTTCGAGCCGGCAGGCGTGAATCCCGGGATCCTCCGCCTCGGCGGGAGGACAGTGGGGGTTTCTATCGGCGAGGAGGTCTGGTGCGGGGGACCGATGCCGGAGGTGATCGTGAACCTCTCCGCATCGCCGTTTGCCGCAGGCGTGCGGTGCCTCCGGGAGGAGACGCTCTCCCGGATAGCAAGGGATCGCCGGGTCGCAATCGCCCGGGCGAACCTCGTCGGCGGAAACGACGACCTGATCTTCGACGGGCGGAGTTCCGCGTTCTGTGCCGACGGGGGCCTCATCGCCCGCGGGGCGGCCTTTGCCGAGGACATCGTGACTGTCGATATCGCCCGCCCCGTCCCGCAGGCGGTCGCTCACGATGACCAGGACCCCGAGTCCGAGATCTGGCATGCGCTGGTCCTCGGCACCCGCGATTACGCCCGGAAGTGCGGCTTTGCATCGGCCCTCCTCGGCCTCTCCGGCGGGATCGACTCGTCGCTCGTGGCCGCCGTCGCCACCCGGGCACTCGGGCCGGAGAACGTCCTCGGTGTGCTCCTTCCCTCCCCCTACACCTCGGCCGAGAGCATTGAAGACGCCCAGGAACTTGCAGAGAACCTCGGGATCAGGACGTACTGCCTCCCGATCGCCCCGGTAATGGAGGCGTTCGACGGGGTCCTCGCGGGGGTCTTTGCCGGCAGGCCCCACGACACTACCGAGGAGAACCTGCAGGCCCGGATCCGGGCGACGGTCCTGATGGCCCTTGCAAACAAGTTCAACTCCCTGCTCCTCTCCACCGGGAACAAGTCGGAGATCGCGGTCGGCTACTCTACTCTCTACGGGGATATGGCTGGTGGGCTCTCCGTGATAGCCGACGTCCCGAAAGGGATGGTCTACAGGATTGCCCGGTGGCTGAACGCGAAGAGCCCCGTCATCCCCGGCCGGGTGCTCGAAAAGCCCCCCTCCGCCGAGCTCCGGCCCGGCCAGACCGACCAGGAGACCCTCCCTCCCTACGACCTTCTCGACGCCGTCCTCCACCGCCACATCGATTGCTTCGAGGGGGCGGACGAGATCGTCGCCGCCGGGTATCCCGAGGAGACCGTCCGGGAGGTCCTCTGGATGGTCGGACAGGCGGAGTTCAAGCGCCGGCAGGCCGCCCCCGGGCTCAGGGTGACCGACCGGGCCTTCGGGACGGACTGGCAGATGCCGATCGCCGCGAAGGCGTGGTGGCGCTGATGGCGACGCCCCTCACCGCATACCTGCTCGATATCTACACCGCCCTCCGGGATGCGTTCGGCCACCAGCACTGGTGGCCGGCGGAGACGGCGTTCGAGACGATGGTCGGCGCCATCCTCGCCCAGAACGTCTCCTGGACGAACGCGGCACAGGCCGTCCGGAACCTCGACGCCGCCGGGATGCTCGATCCGTGCCTGCTCGCTGCAGCCGAGGCCGGGGATATCGCCCCCCTGATCGTCCCTTCCCGGTTCTACAACCAGAAGACGAAGCGGATCCGGGAGTTTGCCCGGGTCTACGTTGCGGAGTACCGGGCCGACCCGGCGGTGATGGCGGCCGTCGAGACCCACGCCCTGCGCGAGCGCCTGCTCGCTCTCCGGGGCCTCGGGAAGGAGACGGTGGACACCATCCTCCTGTATGCCTGCGGAAAGCCGGTCTTCGTCGTCGATGCCTACACCCGGCGGATATTCTCGCGCTACGGCCTCCTCCCCGAGGGGGCATCCTACGACCGGATGCAGTGCCTCTTCACTGAGAATCTTGTTCCTGACGGAGAACTCTTTAACGACTATCACGCCCAGATCGTCTGCCTGGCAAAGACCGTCTGCAGGAAGACACCGCTCTGCAGCCGCTGTCCCATCCGGGTGGTCCGGGGACCGCTCCGGTGCGCCGGCGCCCGGGCGTGACCAGCCGCTCACTTCTTCCGGTAGACGTTCAGCCCGATCATGACCTCCTCGCGCCCCGGCACCGGGATGTTGCCCTCGGTGGAGGCGATCGTGATCGACTTCCCGCTCTTCGATTCGCCGAAATCCTTCCCAAGATCCACGCGTATGGTGAGCGTGTTCCCCTCGATCGTCATATCGACGTTCTTCATACACGTAAGTACGCGCGCTTCCCGCGGATATGCACTTCGATGCAGGTAAAGCGAAGGCACGACCCCGGGGCCTGCGGCGAGAAGACTGCGAGCCCGAGAAAGATTGCTTCCGGGACGTATCGCGGCTACCCCTGGGCGATTCGGCAGGTGCCGGCCAACAACAAATGCTATCCCGGCCTCGGTCCAACCATCTACCGGATCGGGTTTCGTGACGCAATGGATGCAAAATACAGCGTTCTAGAAAAATATTTCGGCTACACATCGTTCCTTCCCCACCAGGAAGCGATCATCGACGCCGTCCTTGCCGGGCGCGACGTCCTCGCCGTCATGGCGACCGGGGGCGGCAAATCCCTCTGTTACCAGCTCCCGGCCCTCGTAACGGGAGGGCTCACGGTCGTCGTCTCACCGCTCATCGCCCTGATGAAGGACCAGGTCGACGGCCTCCGGGCGAACGGTGTTGCTGCAGCGACGATCAACAGCTCGCTCGGGTACGGGGAGCAGAAGATCATCGAGCGGGTGATCCTCGAAGGCCGCATCCAGGTTCTCTACGTCTCTCCCGAACGGGCGGTGCAACAGTCCTTCCTCGGGCTCCTCGCCCGGGCGGACGTCCGGCTCATCGCCATCGACGAGGCGCACTGCATATCGATGTGGGGCCACCACTTCCGGCCCGAGTATCGCCGGCTCCGGGTGCTCAAAGAACGGTTCCCCTCGGTCCCCGTCATCGCCCTGACCGCGACGGCCATCCCCGCCGTCCAGGACGACATCGCGGAACAACTCGGCCTGAGAAGCCCTGCCCGGTTCGTCGGGACCTTCAACCGGACGAACCTCACCTACCGGGTGGTGCCGAAGGCGCGTTACTTCCAGAGGCTCGTCGCGTACCTCACCGAACACCGGGACGACGCCGGTATCATCTACTGTTTCTCCCAGAAGGCGACGGAAGACCTCGCGGAGAAACTCCGGAGGAAGGGATTCTCGGCGCTCCCCTACCACGCCGGCCTCCCCGACGCCGTCCGCGCAGAGCACCAGGAGACGTTCTCTCACGGCGACGCCACGATCATCTGCGCCACCGTCGCCTTCGGCATGGGCATCGACAAACCCGACGTGCGATTTGTCATCCATACCGACCTCCCGAAAGATATCGAGTCCTACTACCAGGAGACCGGCAGAGCGGGCAGAGACGGGGATCCGGCCGACTGCATCCTCTTCTACAGCCGGGGCGACTACAGCACGATCCGGTACCTCATCGAGAAAGAATGCGTCGATGCGACCCGAAAGGACGCGGCCTACCGGAAGGCGGGAGCAGTGCTCGACTACTGCGAGACCACCGGGTGCCGGAGGAAATTTCTGCTCGCCTACTTCGGCGAGGCCTACCCGGAGGAGCGATGTGGTGGGTGCGACCGGTGCGAGACGCAGGTCCGGGTCTTCGACGGGACGGAGGCTGCATCGGCGGTCATCGCTTGCATCCGGGCGGTCGGAGAGCGTTTCGGGGCATCTTACGTCGCCGACGTTCTCACCGGGTCCAGAGCCGCGAGAATCCGCGAGAACGGACACGATACCCTCCCGGCCTACAACTCCGGCAGGGGCTACACCCGCGACCAGTGGCTGCTCTTCATCCAGGAGATGGTCATGACGGGGTTCATCGCGTCGACCGGTGGCCGCTACCCGGTCCTCATATCAAACGACCGGAGCCGGGCGGTGCTCGCGGGCGACCTCCCGGTCCCGCTCACGCAACCGCGCCCGGAAGGCGTGATCGCGGCGGAGGACGAGGACGACTACGACGAGGCCCTCTTTCTCCGGCTCCGCCAGCTCCGGAAAGTCGTTGCCGACCTCGAACATGTGCCGCCGTTCGTCGTCTTCCACGACCGAAGCCTCAAAGAGATGGCGAAGTGCTACCCGGGCACCGGCGTTGCGCTCCTCAGGATATACGGCGTCAGCGAGGGGAAACTGAAGCGCTACGGCAGGAGGTTCCTCGACGCCATCGATAAGCACTGCGCCGAGCAGGGGGTCGGGCCGGAACGCCGCGGGTGACACCGGCGATGGCAGGGGCCCCGGCAGAAATACCCTCATAACGGTTCTCAACTCGATGTCTTAATGAACAAGGAACGCCAACGCGCAATGTACCAGGCACTATGCGGCTCATATCATGGAACGTGGATCTCTTCCGCGCCGGTTTGCGAGGCGTGGAGAAGAAGGTTGAAGCAGTCTGTCAGCATTCTCCGGATATCGTCGCCTTTCAGGAGGTGACGGATCGGGCTCTGCCGCTTTTCCGGGAAGAACTTGAGAACTTCGGGCTGCTCTACTCCGTAGACAGCCTTGCTCTGGTCGAGATCGCCCGGGTGGCCTACATGGCCGAACGATTGAACGACCTCCGCGCACGGAACGCGAACGACCCTTTCCAGTTTGTATATAGCATCTCCCGGCTCTCTGAGCAGTACTCGCCGGCCGGCGAAGCGAAGGACGTCGGGTGCCTGATAGCGAGCAGGTATCCCCTCACGCCGTTAAACCCGCTCGACTTCGACATCCCGTGGAGGCAGCGGGTAGTCTCTGCCGTCGTCAACGCACCTGCGGGCGAGTTCGAGGTCCACAACGCCCACGTGCCCACGGCGGTAGGCGGCAGGAGGAACGAGATCGTCAAGGCGGAGACGCTGGTCGGGATCTACCGGCGCCTTGCCGTCCGGTCTGCACGACCGAGGGTCCTCTGCGGGGACCTCCACGTCCCTGAGGCGGAACTCCCCGACGGGACGATCATCCCCTTCTACCGCGACATTCTCCCCGATGGAACCTACACCACGGTCTCCGAGACCGAAGAGTACCTCGGGCGGCCGAGAAGATGGTGGTATAACGCCGAGATGAACATCCTCTCCGGCCTTGCGGAGTACGACCTCCCCGACACCTTCCGCAGACTGCACGGTTACCGGGCGCGGGAATACAGCTGGTGCCCCGACCGCGGGCCTGAAGACGTCCCGAAGTGCAAGCGCTACGACCACATCTTCGCGTCTGTACGCCTCAACCCGACGGCGTGCTGGTACCTGCACGACCTGCGGGGGCAGGGGCTGAGCGACCACTCGGCCGTCGTCGTGGACTTTGAGCCATGAATTCTTCTCCACTTCCCGTGCGGCAGCCCTGCTCCAGGTCATCCTGACCGGGAAACATCAGGGGTCTTCCGGGAGAAGACCCGTCCGGCCCCTGCGGCAGAACTCCGCAAGTGCCATGAGCAACTTGTAACCGGCGAGAAGATCGCGTAATACCAGTTTTTGACGAACCCCGACCGGGGCCTCCCGGCGACCAACTCCGGGTTCTAAACTCTTTTCTCGCACCCCGCCAACACTTCCTCCGGAAGTGACGGAAGAGTGAAGATTACTGCAGTTGTGGGAAGTCCGCGTGGGATGCGAAGCAGGACGAGAAGGCTTGCAAATCGGGTGCTTGCCGGGGCCGAAGAAGTCGGTGCCGAGGTCGATCTCATCGATCTCGCCGATCTGCAGATTGCCCCCTGCACCGCCTGCGAGAGTTGCAGCCTGGACGGGAAGTGCATCTTTGCCGACGATTTCCCCGCCGCGTACGACCGGATGCTGGATGCCGACGGACTGGTGCTCGCTTCGCCGGTCTACATCGACAACGTCAGCGGACAGATGAAGGTCTTCATCGATCGGCTGGCGGACGCTATTCATTGCCAGACCTTTGCCGGGAAGTACGGCTGCAGTGTCGCGACCACGCAGGTCTCGGGAGGCGACGCGGTCGTCGGCTACCTGAACCACGTGCTCAACTACCTCGGGGTGACGACGGTCGGGGGGATGAGCGTCGCGCTCGACGAAAATCCGGAGGCGCTCGACCGGGCGGAACCGGCGGCACACGACCTCGGTCGGCAGCTGCTTCTTGCCATCGACAAGCAGCCGCGATACCCGGAACAGGAGGCTGAGATGGCAGAGAACCGGGAGTACTTTGCCGGGATAGTGCAGGCGAACCGCGATTGGCGGCCGGAGGAATACGAGCGGTGGGTGCGGGAGGGCTGGATCCGGGAGGATTGAGGCATCGCCTCCTTTCGACAACGGCATTCACGCCCGGTGCAGATGGAACTCCGCGTGAAAGGATATCAGAAGAACAGCATCGAACTCTTTGTTGCGAATCAGGCATAAACAGTGAGCGCCGGGAGGGAGATTTGAACTCCCGAGGTGCCAGGCACCAGAGGCTTTCAAGGCCACCGCCTTCCCGGACTAGACTATCCCGGCTCGCCGTTAACTATTGGTCGCCGGATAAAAAAAGGTTGTTCATCCCCGGCGCGCGAGGACGACGACGAGGAGCGCGAGAAGTGCCAGCATCATCGGAACCGGAGCGGCCTGGGCAGGGGTGGGGGTCGCGTCTCCGAAGAGTCCGGGTGCGGTCTGGCTCACCCTGACCGAGTCGGCATTCGAGGCCGAGACCTGCACCGTTCCGCTGTCGTTGTAACTCATGGGGTAGACCTTGACGTAGACGGGCCCGCCCCGTGCGATAAGTTCTGCGGTTTCGGGCTCAAGCATGCCCCTGTCATTCACTTTATGGAACTCCCCATCCTCATCGACGTACTCGATCACCCAGTCGATCCCGGCCGAGGTCGCGATCATCACTACGCCGCTTCCGGTATCGACCTCGAAGTACGCCGGGGCGGACCGCGTGGCGGGGGCGCTTGCGGATATCATCGCCTGTGTCGGGGTCGGGGCCGGCGCGCCCACCACGATGAATTCCACGGTATCGATGTATCCTTCCGTATCCGAGAAGATGACCTCGTACGAGCCCGAAACGGAGACGGACACCTCGGCAGAGAACGCCCCGTCGTTCCCGGTATGGATATACTTCGGCCCGTAGACGGTAGCGCCGTCGTGCTTGACCTCGATCTGCACGCCCGCACCCTCGATATCGGCGACCATACCGCGGATGTCAAGACTGCCGTCGAAGTCCTGGTTGCGCGGGGAGGATATCGTGAGGGTCCCGGCCCGGTCGACCAGGTTGACCTCCTGCCGAACCTTCGAACTGCTCCCGAAGGTGGTCTGTGTGGGATCGACGATCTCGATCGAGTACCGCCCTGCCTTGAGGCCTTCCGTCTCAAACTCCGTAAAGAACGAACCGTCTTCCTGGACGACAATCATCGTACGGCCCACCTCGCTCTTCGCGTGCTGGGCATAGTACAGGATAACCTCCGTGCTGAACCCGGGGTTGAGCGTGGGCTTGGGGAGACCTTTCACGACCGTGGTGCCGGTGATTTCGAGCGTATCACCGACATACACCGTCTGTGGAGCACTGATTGAGACATACGCGGCCGATGCCGTACTGACGAGCATCATCGCAGCGATGAGTGTCAGCCATGCGATCCTTTTCATACCAGTACATCAACGAATAAGAGGTATAATGCTATCCAAATCGATTGAGAAGCCGCTGGCGTCATGGCGGGGGAAAGACCGTTACGATGGGCAGATCCTCGATACGCTGACGGTAATCTTTCAGAGCGGCGGGTGTTCCTGGAACCGGTGCCGGATGTGCGGCTACCGGCACGAACGCTACCCGGATCTTCCCCGGGACGAGCTCGCCGACCGGCTGATCCGCCAGGTCCGCTGGGTGAAAGAAAACTTCCGTGACGAGGATTATCAAGTCCTGAAGGTCTTCACCTCGGGAAGTTTCTTCGATCCCGACGAGGTCCCGCTCGCCGCCCGGCGCGCCGTCGCGGAGGCGTTCCGGGGCAAGATGGTGATCGCCGAAACCAGGCCCGAATACGTCGATCTCGGGGCGCTCGAGGAGTTCCGGGAGGGCATCGACACCGGCGACTGGAGACGGCCGCTCTCCGTCGCCGTGGGTCTTGAGACCACGAACGACGGCATCCGGGAGAAAAGTATCGATAAGGGATTTACGTATGCCGATTTCCTCCGCGCCGCAGAAGTTGCGCGCGCAGCCGGCGCGGGCGTGAAGGCCTACCTGCTGATGAAACCGCCGTTCCTGACCGAGCGCGAGGCACGCGATGACATGGTGCGCTCCATCAAGGACGTCTCAACCGTTGCCGACAGCATCTCGATGAACCTCTGCACCGTCCAGAGCAGGACCGAGGTCGAGCGCCTCTGGAAGCAGCACGCATACCGCCCGCCGTACCTCTGGAGCGTCCTCGACGTGCTGATCGCTTCCCCGGTGCATGTCCTCTGCGACCCCGTCGGCGGCGGACAGATCCGGGGGCCGCACAACTGCAGAGCCTGCGACGCCCCGATCGTGAAGGGGATCGGCGACTACTCGCTGACCGAAGATACCGGGCTCCTGCGCGCCCTCGCCGAGACAGAGTGCGGGTGCAAAGAAGAGTGGGAGTTCGTGCTGGACCACGAAGAGCCGTTCTGTATGCCGCTTACCCGCTAGCACCCTTTCTGTTCCTCCAGCTGCTTTGCGAGCAGCGGGAGGAACGTTCCGGCGTCGCTCACGACGCCGATCGCCTGCGTCGTGCCCCGGTCCATCAGTTTCGTCACCGATGCGGGGTTGATATCGACGCAGACCGTCTTGACGTATGAGGGGAGGCAGTTTCCGACGGCGATGGAGTGAAGGAGGGTCCCGACCATCAGCACCATCCCGACGTCGTGGATGTGACGACGCATGGTGTCCTGCGCTTCCACGACATCCGTAATTACGTCAGGGAGCGGTCCGTCGTCCCGTATGGAGCCGGCAAGCACGAACGGAATGCCCTTCTTTACGCACTCGTACATGATCCCCCCGGTGACGACCCCCTGGTCAACCGCGTTCTTGATAGACCCGGCACGCATGATCTCGCTGATGGCGTAGATGTGGTGCTTGTGCCCCCCGGTGACGAGCGTACCTGTCCTTACATTCATCCCGAGCGACGTGCCGAAGAGGTTGGACTCGATATCGTGAGTGGCAAGCGCGTTCCCCGCGAAGAGAACGTCGATGTAGCCTTCGTGGATCATCTTCGCAAGCGCGTCGGCCGCTCCCGTGTGGACGATGGCCGGGCCGCCGACGAGGGCTATCTTCTCCCCGGCCTTCTTCATCTCAAGGATCTCGCAGGCGATCTTTGCGATGATCGCCTCGCTCGGCCGCTCCGACGAGACGGTCCCGTGCATGAACTCAAACGTGCTGACCTTCCTCGGGCGTTCGGGGAAGACGACTCGAACCCCGGCCTCGCTGACGACGACGGCATCACCGGCCTTGATCTTTGATATCGGTGTGCAGATCGCCCGTTTCTCCTTCTCATCGACCACGATATGACAGTCCATCTCTATATACTCGACGGGCAGCCATTCGTCCCGGTATTTCACGAACGTCGGGTGGTTGGTCGTCGAGTAGAACCCCTTCGGCAGGATCCGGTCGCCCTCTGCCGGTACGAGGGTGACGTCGCTGATCTCGGGGGTGCGTGCGCCGAGCCGGTGCAATTCGGAGAGGATGGCGTCGAGTTGCCATTCGGCGGGTGCCGCCACGCGCAGCCGCGCGTAACTGGTGTCCGTCTTCTGCTTCCCGACATCGAATGTGAGGATCTCGAATTCTCCCCCCATATCCATGATCCTATCAAACACCAGGGTCATAATGCCTGAATCAATAATATGACCCTCTAGTTCGATTTCCCGGCAGGATTCCATATATAAGAGTGGGTGATTGTCCGATAATACAGTTTCCCCGTGCATCGACTGCATACATTCGTTATCTGAACGTTACACGCTGCTGCCCGTCTGTGATGGCGAACAAACCCGGGCACTCCTCCGGGCAGGCAACACACCGCGAGTCCTGGAACTCCACGTGCTCTCGCACCTGACGGTACTCATGCTCCGGACGTTCCGTCCGTCGCACTCTTCGGGGGCTCAATTTCCGGTTCAAACGAACCTCCGCGCCCTGCCCGGCTGAAGCGCAGAAGCACGAGCACCGCAGGTGCGAAAGAACGGAGCGGGCGAAGACCGGAGACCTTCAGGAGGGGAACACTGGACTTCTCCCGTTCATTGTGAAACGCACGACAGCGTTATGGTTCTCCGCCGGCGCAGTTGATCTCCACAACAGTGCATAAAACCAGCCGCACTCCGGAGGTCACGGTCCCCGCTTCCGGCGGAGGTATTCCTGCACCAGCACCAGTTCTTCGCGCGTATTGATGTTGAAGGCGAGCCTTCTGTCGTGCAGGAGGAGCCACAGCTCTTCCTGCGGTCTATCGAGGCCGCCCGCCGTCAGAATATTGATCCCGGCAGGAACGGCCGGGATGCCGTCGACCGTCTCCGTATACTGCGTGCGGCAGCCGTGCTCCTCGCAGAGTTCACGGGGCACCCAGGTGGAGCACGCCGGTGTTCCCGCCCGACGCCAGGCGGCCTCGATGGCGGCGACGATATCGGGGGCAAGGCAGGGGAGGTCGGATACGCAGGTGAAGAAGGGTGCTCCTTCCTCCCCGAGATCCTCCGCTGCCGCATGGATATCCTCGACGTAGCCGAGCCCTTTGGCTTCATACAGCATAACCCCGTGCGCCCGACACCAGTTTTTGGTGAACGGTGTTCTGTGTGAGGCGACTACGACCACCTCATGCCCTGCAGACGAGAAGGCATCAATGACGTAGGCGAGCATGGGCCGCTCGCCGACGGTGACAAGCGGTTTCTCACCCATCCGGAGCCGGGACCCCCGCCCCCCGGCCATGATCAGGGCAAGCATGCTTCGAGCGCCTCGATGAGTTGCCGGTTCTCCTCCCGGGTCCGTACGGCCACGCGGATGTGCCGGGGAAGCCCGAACGACCGACAGTCCCGGACGAGGATGCCGCGCGAGAAGAGCCGCTCGACAAGCACTTCCGCCTCCAGCGGGACTGCCAGCAGAATATAGTTTGCGGACGGAGGTTCATAGACGAGGCCGAGGTCATCCAGGCGGCCAGAAAGCCAGTTCCGCTCCCGAGCGACCCTCTCCCGCGAGCGTTCGAGGTCCTCATAGTGCCGGAAAGCCTCGATCGCAAAGGACTCGGCGAACGCGTTCACTGTCCAGGGGAGGCGTACGGTCTCCACCTTCTCGATGAGTTCAGGCGTACCGAACCCGTATCCAAACCGTATGCCCGGCACGGCGAAGCTCTTCGTCAGGGAGCGCAGGACGAAGAGGTTCTCGTGGGAGACGTCGGCAAGGCTCTGGTGGGGGTCGGCAAGTTCGATGAAGGCTTCGTCGAGGAAGAGGCACGCCCCCTGCCCGGCGGTCTTCTCAAGCAGCCGGAGGAGTTCCGGGCGGGTGTGCAGGAGACCTGTAGGGTTGTTCGGGTTGCAGAGGAACCGGACGACAGCTCCGTTCTCATCGGCGGTGCACCGGGCACCGGCAAGCTTCACCGCCATCTCATACTCGGCAAACGTCGGGGGTCTGATACAGGCCATATCGCCGTCTCCGAGCATGGCTGAACAGAACGCGCGGATAAGTTCGACGGATCCGTTGCCGATGGTGACCTCAGCTGTATCGCGGCCGAATGCTCTGCCTATTACCTCTTTGAGCAGTTCATACCGGTCGTCCGGGTAATCTTTCAGCACCAGCGGGTCCGGCGTCCAGGGTATCCGGGGGGGGTACGGATTCACGTTAGCACTGAAATCGAGCAGCTCGCCTCTCTCTCGGGTGCGATGCCAGCGCACCCGACCACCATGTTCCATCTTTTTGGGGAGATTCTTTCTCATATCCGTGGTAATCCTGTGAAGGTACGTTGTCGGCTGCTATCCATAAAACCATTATGTCAGACACAGAGCCGTTTCAGAAGGTATTTATACCATACAGATATTATTATGGCATATCTGATACGGTCAGACAAAAAGATTACTATTGTCTGACAAATGGCAGACATAAAGCTGCTAAATGTCAGATACGAGTGATTGAAATGATGGATCGGATAACTATCAGATTACCACGGCAGCAGGTTGAAATGCTCGAGAAGCTGGTGGAGGCCGGCGAGTTCCCCACGGTATCGGAGGCCGTGCGGTATTCCGTCAGGGCGCTTCTCGAGAGGCATGGAAACCGTGTTCTGCGTGAGGCCGATCAGATTTCATTCCAGGTTTAGGAGGTATTCAATGCAGACAATCATCAACGAGGCGCTGAAACACGCAGAACGTGAGAGATGCCTGAAAACCGACTCGGTCGAGGAAGACGATATCCTCGGCCAGCCACGGATCGTCATCGTTGGGTGCGGGGGCGCCGGCAACAACACAGTCAACCGGCTTTACCATATGCAGGTCAGCGGTGCAGAGACGATCGCGATCAACACGGACAAGCAGCATCTGGACATGATCCAGGCGGATAAGAGAGTTCTTGTCGGCAAATCACTCACCAAAGGCCTTGGAGCGGGTGGGTTCCCGGACGTCGGCAGGCGTGCCGCCGAGATGGCCCGGCCGACCCTGGAGACCCTGCTCGCGGATGCCGATCTGGTCTTCATCACTGCCGGTATGGGTGGAGGTACCGGTACGGGAACAGCCCCGGTCGTCGCGCAGATAGCAAAAGAGCAAGGCGCTATCGTCGTCGGCATGGTCAGTTACCCCTTCCAGGTCGAGAAGGCCCGCCTTCTCCGTGCAGAAGAAGGGCTTGAACAACTCTCTGCTGCTGCCGACTCGGTGATTGTGCTCGACAACAACCGCCTCATCAAGTTCGTGCCGAACCTGCCGCTCGGCCAGGCGTTCTCGGTGATGGACCAGCTCATCGCGGAGACCGTCAAGGGCATCAGCGAGACGATCACCGAGCCTTCGCTCATCAATATCGACTACGCGGACGTCCGCGCCATCATGAGCAAGGGAGGAGTCGCCGTGATGCTCGTCGGAGAGAGCAAACAGCAGAACAAGGCCGAGAGCGTCGTCCACGAGTGCTTAAACCACCCCCTGCTGGACATCGACTACCGGGGAGCAACCGGGAGCCTCATCCACATCACGGGCGGCAACGACCTGACCCTCCAGGACGCCGAAGAGATCGCAAGTTCCCTGACCTACGAACTCGACCCGCACGCGGACGTCATCTGGGGAGCGCGGGTGAACAGCGATTATGAGGGAAGAGTTCGCGTCATGGCGGTCATGACCGGCGTTAAAAGTGCACAGATCCTCGGGAGCCACCGTGCCTATGAACCGGTGATGCAGCGATCCAGCACACCCACCGGCAGGCGTGTGGCTGGGGACGCCCCAAGCGGGCACCTTATAGATTTTCTTTAATTTTCCCCTACCCTCTTTACATCTCCGTATGAGGGCCGGGCGACGGCGGCGCGTCTCCCGGGTCCTCTACGAAATACTTAATAGTACGAATGACGTTTGAATTATAGACGTTCTTGTATAATCCCTCCAGCACGGGGTGTATTGTGCAGGGCGCAGAACCTGCGGGTCTGCGGTTGCCAAGTACCGGGGTTGAACACATGAGCAGACAGATGAACGACGGTCTCGATTGCCGAGTCCGGAAACGTCTTTTCTTGTGGTGTAGCCGCTACATAAGCCTCCGGCATCCCTCAGTGCATGGAAGCGGACTTCCGCTGGCAGGGATATGAGACAGGTACCGAATGTCGAGGATTGGTAGAGAATGCTGAACGATCTGATTGAGAAAAGAAAAAAAGTCCTTGCGGAGTCTGAACAACACAAAGACCGGCGCAACGAGTTGAATGCGCTTGCCAGCAAAAACGCCCGCGAACGCAACACCTTAAACACCCAGACCCGCGAATTTGTCGAGGAGGCGCAACAGCACAAAGAGCAGCGGGATAAGATCAACGAGGAAGTTCAGGCGCTGAAGGACCAGAGGAACGAGTACAACGATAAGGCGAACGCGCTCTTCGAGGAGATTGAGTCCTTCAAGAAGGAGCACGGAAACCTCAAGAATCGGGGCATCAAGGAGATCCAGAAGCAGATCGAGCATCTGGAGTTCAAGCAGCAGACAGAGGTCTACAGCACCGATAAAGAGCGCGAACTGATCGAGAAGATCAAGCAGCTGAAGGCGGCAGCCAAGGATCAGGAGGCCGAGTTCGAACAGAACAAGGAGATGCGGACCAAACTCACCGATGCCCGTGAGTTTCGCAGACTGGCCTCGGAGATCCACAAGGACGTCACCGAGAAGGCCGAGGCCGCCCAGCAGCACCACGACCTGATGGTGGAGTCGTACCGGAAAGCCGACAAGTCCCGCGAGGAGGCCGACCTGGCCCACCAGCAGTTCGTTGAAGCCCAGGAGGCGGCGGACGAGGAGCACAAGCAGTTCATCGCCTGCCAGAAGGAACTCCGTGATTACGACAAGGTGATCTCGGGTCTGCGGAAGAAGACCAAGAAGACCAAAGTCACCAAAGAGCAGAAAGCCGTCCGGAAAGAGGCAGAACGTGTCTTCCAGCAGTTCCGCGACGGTGAAAAGATCACCACCGACGATCTGCTCCTGCTCCAGCGTGCAAAACTTATTTAATACTTTTTTCGTCCCCACTGCAAATTATTTAATAGATTCGAAGAGATGTTCTATTGAATGGTAAAAGAGCGGACGCTCGTCCTTTGTGTCGATCGCGATGACGATCTTGGGTTTAAAGCCCGGATCGACGGTCCCATCGTGGGTCGGGAGGCATGCCTCCATGCAGCGACCGCTCTTGCCCTGATCGATCCCGAAGACTCCGACGTCAACGCGATCTTCGAGACGATCAAACTCTACGACGAACTCACTGGGAGGGGGGAAGAGGTTGCCATCGCCGTCATCTGCGGCAACCACATGAATCTGCTCGAGGGGGATCGGCGGGTGGCGTCCAGTCTCGATACGATCCTCTCGGCGACAGGCTCGACAAACTGCATCCTGGTGACGGACGGTGCTGAAGACGAGTACGTCCTGCCGATCATCCAGTCCCGGGTGCCGGTCAGCAGCGTGCGGAGAGTCGTGGTCAACCAGATGCCGAACCTCGAGGGGACGTATTATATCCTCAAGAGGCTCCTCGACGACCCGAAAGTCTCGAAGATAGTGCTCGTACCGCTTGGTCTTGCCATGCTCCTCTATGCGGTGGGCTACCTGCTGGGATACCCCGAGGGCGCAACCATCGTCGTCGTCGGTGTCGTCGGAACCTATCTGCTCTTCAAGGGTATCGGGATCGACGAGATCTTCGGGTATCTGATCGGCTCATTGAGGACATCGCTGCATGGCGGCAGGTTCACCTTCGTCTCGTATATAACCGCACTACTACTCGGTATCGTCGGGATCGTCCTCGGGCTCATAAGCCTCCTCGAGTATTACACCTCGCTCGGCATCTTCTTCCAGGTCCTGGCCTTCATCTACGGTGCTATCGCCTGGTTCACCGCCGCCGGTCTCGTTGCATCCGGAGGAAAGATCATCGACGTCTTCTTAAATGAGCGAGAGGCGATCCAGCGGGTGGTCGCCCTGCCGTTCTTCGTGCTCGCCATAGGCGCCATCGCCTACGGGGCAAGCACCTACATCCTCTCGATCAGCGAGATCGTCGGGTTTCCCATAACAGGTGCGGACGGCGTGAAGTACATCATCTTCGCCACAATCGGAGGCCTTTTCTGCGCTTTTCTCGGCGTCTACCTCCAGTCGCTCCTGGGCAGGTGGGTGGACGAGCGCGAGCCGGTCGCGCTGAAGAGAGAGGCGTAAGCCTGCCGAAGAGCCCGACCGGATCCTCCTCGTTATCGAGGGTGCCGGCCCGGGTATCGCAGACGGCGGAAGACGATACTCTACCTGTGCCAGCAGTAAAAACGGGTATCTGCGAAGGATTCGGGCTGCACCTGGCGCAGATCCTCATCAGACAGTATGCGGCAGGATCTGGGCCGAGGACCGGGTGCCCGCGCACCCGGAGAAAGGTGCAGCGCTTCGGTTCACCCTGAAAACGGCGTGACCTGCTCGTGATTGGTGCCGGAGCGTAACGACCGTTTTACCATCGGGCGTCGCAAGACCCCCCATCTGCCTCGACCGGCTCGCGGAACGAGTGCTGGAACGGGGGCGATCTCAAGCAAAATAGCCGAGCCCGTCAGGGAAGTCACTGACATCCTCGTAGTGCTTGACGTCCTGCGGGGTGATGATGGTGAGCGAAGGCACGACCACGCCGAACCTGTGCGCCGGCAGCCAGTACGATCCCTGTCCGTAGTCACTGGAGACGTTCTTCACGCGCACCTCGACGTGCTCGAGATCGAGACGCTGAACCTCGGCGTTGTTAAAGTTCAGTATGTCGAGCACCTTCTGCTTCAGGTCGGATTTCCCGAGGAGGAGAACAAGGAACCCGATGCCGCCGTCGATCGTGTAGTTCATGGTGACGACGGCATCCGCTTTCTCCAGCTGGACGGTGACATCTTCGACCGTGATGTAACTGTATCGCTCCCCACCCGCCGCAACCGCGGGAGCGACGAGAGCAGAGACCAGCATCAGCACCAGCCCGAGCGTCACCCACTTCATGCTACAATGGTTATGGGGGGACTCATAAAACCTTTATGGTCGATCCGGAACAGAAATGGCAGTATGATGGAATATCGGCCGAATAGCCCGGATAAAAGCGGGTACCACGATACGCCGACACCTTGCAGGCGACACATGAGGGGCGCCCGGGTGATAGCGGAACTGCTGAAACCGGGTGGAAAGCAGGCGGAACCGCCCTTTGCGCTCCCCCGGGAGCGTCAAAAAAAGTGCTGTCGAGACCTCACTTCGCATGCGTGAGGACGATCTCAATGCTTGAGACGTTCGTCTTCCCCGTATCCGTGTCGATCATCTCGGTCGACGTAAAGATCTCTTTCTTGTTCACGTTCTCTAAGAACCGGTTGAGCGCGATCTCCGCCGTATCGACCGCACGAGATATTGCCTTTCCCCGGGCCTTAATTGCAACTTCCTCCGCTCCATTGTTGAACTGGGTGACCACCGCGAGCACGTAGTTCATGACTGGTTTGTTTCCCACGAATACTGTGTTATCTTTTATCATTAGCCCACCTCGTCTAGAGATACTTCATCGAGTATATCAGTTCTGCGTTGAGGACAGATGCGCCTGCGGCCCCACGGATGGTGTTGTGCCCGAGCGCAACAAATCGCAATCCTTCACGGATTCTCCCAACTGACACCGTCATGCCCCGCCCCCGATTACGGTCGAGCCGTGGTTGCGGACGGTCGGACTGGTCAAGGAGCTCAACTGCCTTTGCTGGCTGTAAGGGTAGATTGCTGAAAGGTGACTTAAAGGTTGCGTAAGCTTTTTTCACTTCGGCGACTGATTCGTTCACGTCGATCCAGACCGCGATGGTGTGCCCGTCGACGACAGGGACCCGATGACAGCTTGCGCTCACGCTGAATGGGGCCGGGATCACCTCGGAGCCGTTGAACTCCCCCAGGATCCGTACGGTCTCGGTCTCCATCTTCTCCTCCTCGCCACCGATGTAGGGGACGACGTTGTCGTAGATTGCCATGGCGGGGACGCCGTCAAATCCGCCTCCCGAGATCGCCTGCATGGTCGCCGCACGCACGTCATGAAACTCGAATGATCTGAGGGGTGCAAGGGCCAGCGTAAGGACAATCGTCGAGCAGTTCGGATTGGTCACGATGAACCCCCCGCGCCCGCGGTCCCGCTGGACATCGATCAGGCCCAGGTGATCGGGGTTGACCTCCGGGATCACCAGCGGGACGTCGGGGTCCATGCGGTGCGACCGGGCGTTGCTGCAGACGGCGATACCCGCATCGGCGATCTCCGTCTCAAGGGACGTCGCCACCTCGGCAGGCAGCGCCGAGAAGACCAGGTCGCAGTCCTTCAGGCTCTCGACGGTTGTGGGAGTGACGACGATATCACTGACGTTCTCCGGGTACGGCGCATCGAGGCGCCAGTTGACCACCTTGCCATAGGGTTTTCCTGCGCTCCGTTCAGAAGCGGTAAGTGTCTGGAGATGAAACCAGGGATGATCCGCTAAAAGCTGAACGAAGCGCTGTCCCACCGCTCCTGTGGCACCAAGCACTCCTACATTAATCATAGACAAAAATATCTGTAGTGTAGGTGGTATTAAAAGAGTATGTTTCTTTATTCCATCGAGATTGCCTCAGAAGGGCACTCGTCGACGCAGGTCTCACAATCGACACAGAGATCGACGTCGACCTTCGCTTTGCCGTCTTCCATCTGAATGGCGGACGCCGGGCAGACGTCTACGCAGGTCTCACAGGCGGTACACTTCTCGATATCAACAACTGCTGGCAACTTTGTTCCTCCGAATGTACATAGGTTATGCGTGTAGTAAAAAATATATTTCGTTCTCCCTTCTCACAGCCCGAGGACTTCCTGCATCGAGTAGATGCGCGGCTCTTTCCCGACGACCCAGCGGGCGGCCCGGACCGCGCCCTGCGCGAAGACTGCCCGGTCGTAGGCCCTATGAGAGATCTCGATGCACTCAAAGTTCCCTGCAAAGAGAACAGAATGATCGCCGACGATGTCGCCGCCACGGATGGCGTGGACACCGATCTCGCCTTCCTTCCGTTCGGCCAACCCGACGCGACCGTAGACCTTCTCGCGGTTCCCGAGTTCCTGGTCCAGAATCTCGAGGATGGTCTTTGCCGTGCCGCTCGGCGCGTCCTTCTTGTAGCGATGATGGGCTTCCGTGACCTCGATATCGTAGTCGCCGAGCTGGCGAGCGGCCTCCCGCACGAGCTTCCAGAAGATGTTGACGCCGACCGAGAAGTTGCTCGATATCACCGCAGGTACGTTCCCCTCGACGGCACCCCTGATCACTTCCCTCTGTTCGGGGGAGAACCCGGTCGTCCCGACGACGAGCGCCACGTTGTTTCCGGCTGCCGCCTTGATATTCTCGACCGCAGCGGCTGCAACGGTGAAGTCAATCAGGATATCGGGCCGTTTTTCCTTGAGGAACGCATCTATCCGGGCCGCGGGAACCACTTCCTCCCCAAAGAGCGTCCCCTCCGCCAGATCGACCCCTCCAACAAGTTCCAGGTCAGGAGCTTCGTTCACGATCCGGCCGATGGTGGTGCCCATACGCCCCAGGGCCCCGGCTACAGCTATCCTAGTCATAGCTCGCGAGCACCCCTCTCAGTTGTTCCGTCTTCGCACTATCGAGCTCGTCGAGCGGCAGCCGGACCGATCCCGCGGCCATCCCGAGGAGTTCCACCGCCTTCTTCACGGGGATGGGGTTCGTGTCGATGAACATCGCCCGCATGAGCGGGGCAAGTTCATGGTGCAGATCCTGTGCGCGGGCAAGGTTGCCCGCGCGGAAGGCCTCGTACATCTGCACCATCCGGCCGGGATCGACGTTTGCGGCAACCGATATCACGCCCGCGCCCCCTACGGCGAGGACGGGAAGGGTCATCGCGTCGTCCCCCGAGAGGAGAATGAAGTCCTCGTCTTGCGTCCCTTCGATGATGCGGGAGATCTGGGTGATATCGCCGCTCGCCTCCTTGATCCCGACGATGTTCGGGTGCCGCGCCAGTTCGATCACCAGATCGGGCTGAAGATTCTGCCCCGTCCGGCCGGGGACGTTGTAAAGGATGACGGGAAGGTCGAGATCGGCGAGCTTCGTGAAGTGCTTGATGAGCCCGGAACGGTTCGGCTTGTTGTAGTACGGACTGATGATGAGCGCGCCGTCCGCACCCGCATCCTGTGCCGACCGGGTCAGGCGAACCGCCTCTGCGGTGTTGTTCGATCCGGTCCCTGCGAGAACCGGCACCCGCCCGTTGACGACCTCGACGGTCTCGCCGATCACCTGCTCGTGCTCCTCGAACGTGAGCGTCGCGGACTCCCCGGTCGACCCGCAGGGGACGATGCCGTGGACTCCACGTTGCAACAGTGACTCGATGTTGGACCGTAATCCTTCAATATCGAGACTCAACCCGGAGTCCCGGTGAAAAGGGGTAATGATTGCCGGAAGGATTCCCTCAAACATACAGTGAGGGTTAACGCTTCCTTGTATTTATCTTTCTTGAGATGTACCCGGCAACCCTGTTCCGGACACCCTTGCTGTCGATCACGGCAACTTCAGCGACGGCATGCTTGTTCTCATCAAAGTCTCCACTGAATCTGTCGCGATGCTTGACGAGGAGTTCTTCGCCCAGGTTCTTGATATATGATGGTTTTATTCCCATGTGGACCTTCCCTTATAATTGTGCATAGGTTATGCGATTCGACAGTTTAAGAATATTGTGTGCGACCCGGACCGGATCCTCCCCGAAGACCCGGATCATCGGTTCTTTTCCTACGGCGCCCCGGTCGTAGACGACGTCGGGCACGCCCTCCCTGCAGCAGAAGGCGACACCCCAGTCCATTGTCTGCACGCCCGGCGGTTCTTTTGCCCGGTCAAAGGAGCAGACCTCGAAGAGGAGGTTCTCCAGCTCCGGAAGGATCGCTTCGGAGAAGCGGATGTTTGCCGCGCTCCGGACCCCCGGGTTAAAACGCATGGCCGTGATGACGATCCTGGCCACGTGGTCGCTTGCCCCGAACGCGATCTTCCCGACGGGGTGGACACGGTCGCCGAGCCTGACGATCCGGCCGAGGACCCCCGCCACGTCATCTTTGCTTCGCGCGTCGGGCAGGGCGTAGGCGATCTGCATCCCGACCTCCGGGATAAGCCGGGCGTCCATCCTCTCGGTGAGCAGCGTCACGGCCTGCTCCATGCGGGCGATCACCCTCGTGCGGTCTTCGGATGCCATTGCTCTCTATCCTCATCCCGGGCGTTAGATATAGTTTGCGTTCAGGCGAAGCCGATATCGCCGCGAACTTCCATAAGCCCGTCTATCGGGAGACGGTAGAACGTATCCATATCCATGAGGGACTCGATCAGCCGGATCCTATGGCGCTCGCACCCGGCGGCGAACGACTTCTCTTTGAACTTCTTCTTCATCGTCCGGGGCGTGACCGCGTCGATCGCCCCGCCCTTGACGAGGGCACAGGCGATGAGCAGGCCCGATGCGCTGTCGGCTGCCTGGAGCGCGATCTCGACGGGGCGTCCGTAGCCGGAGGTAAGCAGGTGGTTGTGGCGCCGGACGATACCCGCGATCTCCTCCGGGACGCCGTTCTCGATGAGGATCCGGTAGCCCTCGATGCCGTGCCGCTCCATATCACCTTCGACAAGGTCGTAGTCGATGTCGTGCAGAAGGCCGATGACCTCCCACGTCCCGGCATCCTCATCGAGATGCTCAGCAACCCTCTTCATGATGGCCGCCGTTGCAAAACTACGCGTCGGGCCGAAGGGCCGTAGCGGTTGCACCGCAGGTGCGACTTGGGTGATATGAGACGGCGACGCCACGTAACGCCGGACCAGAGTCAGTGCCTCATCTCTCTCCATGCAAAGCGGGTTGTCGGGCGCGCATCATAAACATGCAGGTCCCCCCCATCGGGGATAGAGATATACCTGCACGTATCCCACTCCTGTACATGAATCTACGGGTTCTTGAGGTGCTGGCCGGATTAGGGTCTCTCGCACTGTTTATCGCGCTTCTGGTGATGCTGCCCGGACTTATGGCAGGGATAGAGGGAGCGGCATACGTCCTCGCGCTGGTTATCTTCATCGCCGCGCTCAGTATGGCGGGCTATACGATCGATAAAATGGTTGCTTAACTCCGTCTTTTTTTGACGTTCTTCTTGAACCGGTAGTAACTCAGGGGGTGGTTGACCCGCTCGCAGTCCTTATCCCGGTTCGCGCAGAGCCCGAAGGTGCGCATGGTGGCGCACGACGGAGGGGTATATTCGGTGCCGCCCCGGCCGGAGATGTGCTCCACCTGGTACATCGTCATATCGAGGTCGAAATCGGGCGCCCGCGCGAAGATCTCCGCAATGCCGGTGGTGTTCATCCCGACCGTATGGAGAAACGACGTGATAGCAAACCGACCCATATGCGTCAGGTTCGCTCCTGAGGTGATCGCCTGGATGAGCGCGTTGATGCAAGGCGGGAAGGCCATCTCCTTGATCTCGCCGAACTCTTCGAGGCTCTGCTGCTGGCGCAGCGCGGCGATCTCGCTCGTGACCGGTCCAAGACGTTCGCAGATCCCGGGCGGGACCCGGAGCGGAAGTTGATCGACGAGGATGACCCGGATCCGCTCCCGGATGAGTTCGTCGATCTCGCCGGCTTCAAGGCTCACTGCCCCCTGTTGCACATCCCTGTTCACGAGCCGCCAGCGCTTGTCGCGCAGGTGCGGCACCAGTTCAACGTAATCGGCGACCCGGAGGGTCGTTGTCCCGGTACTGATGCCGATACTCCAGGCAACGAACCGCCGTATCTCCGGGTCCTCGGTCGCGAGGAAGAAGGATGCGCGTTCGGCCTCGTAGCGTGCAAGGCGGTCGATGAGGGACCGGTCGCCGAGGCAGGAGACCAGCATCCGCGCAAGGGCATAACTTGCAATCTCAAGTTCGGGTTTGATATTCTGCGGTCTTTCGTCGGAAAACTCTCTCTTCGCGGAGAGGGCCTCGATGACCCGCTCCTTTGCCCGCTCGAGCGCCACGGCGCCCGGGCTGCTTGCGAGAAACTCTTCGAGCGACTCCACGTGCCGGCGAGCCAGTTGCTGGGACTCTTTTAAAAAGGGGTATTTAGTGAGTTCTTTGCGGTCGAGTACAACATCCATCAATCAGCCTCGATCCGAGGGGCAAGGAGGTAATCCACACGGCCGTTCCCGTCCGCAATGTCAAAGACAAACCGTACCGGGTGATCGATGCCGAGGTAGACTTCCACCTCGTCCGCGCGTGCCATGACCCGGCCCATATCCTTTAAGTAGTCGATCGAGAAGAGGGAGCGGGCCTGCACCGGGTTCAAGGCGACGAGCTGGTCCTCACCGAGCGCGAGTTTGATCTGGTCGGTATCTCCCTCTGCCTCCATGTAGAAGGTCATGGTTTCGGGGTCGATCCCGAGAGCAATCTTATCGGAGATGACGGCAGCCGCTTTGATGGCGCTGTTCAGCGCATCTCCTGATATGACCGCCTTCCCCGGGAGGTCGATCCCCGGCGGGTTCGGATCTTTCCGTATGGTATTGACGTCGAGGAGCGTGACCGAGTAGCGGTAGCCGCCGAAGCTCAGTTCCAGTTTCCGCTCTTCATCGAGCAGGCTCAAGGTCAGCGCGTCGCCTTTCCCCATCATCCCGAGGATGTTCTTCATCTTGGCGATATCCAGGCCCAGTTCTCCAGCAGTCGCCGAAAAGGAGTTGAACGCCGTGCTCTGGAGTTCCAGGGAGACCATGGCCACGTTTGCGGTATCGACGGCTCGCGTCCGGATCCCATCCTCGGCCGTATGCAGGCGGCACTCCGTCACCAGTGCGGCGATCGCGTCGATGGATTCCCGAAATATATCTGCATCAATCGTTGCCTTTAACATTGTGACCCCTTAGTAAACTCTCGTTGAAAGTATATAATCGCGCTATTCATTATAGTGCTTTACGATATACCCTAACTGCCCTGTATGCCGGCACCGGGTGCAACCCTATACATTCATAGTTAACTGCACCAAATACCGTACATAATCTCCTGATCATGCTGATGACATAAGTAACCGTCTGTCGGCCTCAAGCGGAGGGTATTCTCGCAATGGGTTCTCAATGGACAAAAGACAGCGTCTATAGAAAGGCGATGAAGGCCGGATACCGGGCACGGGCCGCCTATAAACTGCTGGAGATCCAGCAGAAGAACGAGATCATCAGGCCGAGCGACAATGTCGTCGACCTCGGGGCGGCGCCGGGCAGCTGGCTGCAGGTGCTCCGCGATCTGACCGGAGGGAAGGTCATCGGCGTGGATCTCAATCCGATTGCGCCCATGGAAGGCGTCACCACCATCGTCGGGGATTTCACCGATCCCGGGGTGCAGGAACGCATCCGTGAGGAGGCCGGCGGGATCGTCAACGTCGTGGTCTCCGACGCCTCACCGAAACTCTCGGGCCAGAAGAGTTACGATCAGGCCCGTGCGATAGGGCTTGGGGAGGATGCCCTGGCGTTTGCGTGCACGATCTTAAAGCCCGGCGGCAACATGGTGATCAAGTCGTTCCAGGGTGAACTCTTCGGGGAACTGCTCGCTGAAACAAGAAAACACTTCTATTCCGTTCGGGGGTACAGGACGAAGGCGTCACGGAAAGGGAGTGCCGAGACCTACATTATTGCAAAGAAATTCAAAGGAACATGCGATGGTGCTGAAGGACCCCTATAACCGAACCGTGACCAACCTCAGGATCAGCCTGACACCCCGGTGCAACCTGCGGTGCATCTACTGCCACGCCGAGGGCGAAGTGGGACCGGAGGAGCAGATGAGCGCCGAAGATATCGCCGAACTGATGCGGGTGGGCGTGCAGTTCGGTATCAAGAGCATAAAGTTCACCGGCGGGGAGCCCCTCCTCCGCCGCGACCTCGTCGATATCATCCGTTCCGTGCCGCAGGGCGTCGAGTCCTCCCTGACGACGAACGGGACGCTCCTCGCCGCAAAGGCGGCAGAACTCAAAGAGGCCGGGCTTGCCCGGGTGAACGTCAGCCTCGATACCCTCCGTCCCGAGCGCTACCGGCAAATCACGGGAAAGGACTGCCTCGCGGATGTCCTTGTGGGGATCGATGCGGCGATCGAGGTCGGCCTGACCCCGGTCAAGTTGAACATGGTGCTTCTCGAGGGCATCAATGAGGATGAACTGGACGACTTCATGGCGTTCGTCCGGGACAAACCCGATCTCATCCTGCAGGTCATCGAGCTGATGGAGTTCAACGAGTGCAAGTTCCACGGGGACGTGGACAGCGTCGAACAGGACTTGAACGAGCGGGCAACCCGGGTCGTCACACGGAGGATGCACCACCGGAAGAAGTACTGCCTCGACGGCGCCGAGGTCGAGGTGGTCCGGCCTCTCCACAACACGGAGTTCTGCGGGTTCTGCAACCGCCTGCGCGTGACCTCGGATGGAAAACTCAAACCCTGTCTTCTGCGGAGCGATAACCTGGTCGATATCAGGGGCAAGCATGGCAAGGAACTCGAAGACGCGTTTCGCGAGGCAGTCAGCAGGCGCAAGCCGTTCTTTACGTAACGACGATTGGCCTTGCAGGCCAATCGGAGTTTGAGAAAACGCGGAGCGTTTTCGAGGACGATGTTCGGCCGTGGCCCACAATCCCCGGCCCACCCTCCTCTCCTCCTGCCACCGGCCATCACCCCGGGAAGGCACCCATCTTTTCGCACCTGCGGTGCTCGTGCTGTTCCGGCCAATCGCCGCTTACACCTGGCGGTGTTCGAACTCCTGCCGTTCCGCCCATCGCAACTCGAAAATTGCTCCGCAATTTTCTCGTGCTCCGGACGTTCCGCCCGTCGCAACTTACACCTGACGGTGTTCGAACTCCTGCCGTTCCGCCCGTCGCAACTCGAAAATTGCTCCGCAATTTTCTCGTGCTCCGGACGTTCCGCCCGTCGCAACTTACACCTGGCGGTGTTCGAACTCTTGCCGTTCCGCCCATCGCAACTCGAAAATTGCTCCGCAATTTTCTCGTGCTCCGGACGTTCCGCCCGTCGCATCCTGCACTGAAGGAACATTTTTTGTACCACTCTCCCCAATAGGAGAGTATGCTGGAAATGAACGAATATGGCCGCGTCATGCAGAAACTGTATGGCAAATCGCTGATCCTGGAGAGCCCGAACGATTTCCATCCGGTCCTGTACTTCTACTTCACCGATGCCATCGCCCACATCGATTTTACCCTCGGCATCCTGACCTACAATATCATGTCGCCCCGGAATATCATGAGCATGGAGTACATGCGGTGGCGCGTGGACCAGGAGAAGATCGGGGAGCGGGTATACTTCCCCGACTTCGTCAACTGGCTCAAAGAGGAGCACCCGGAGAAGTTCGGCGAACTCCCGATGCTCTGGTCCGGGGTCTACGACCGCGACGATCCCGCCCAGTACCGGGCCTTCCGGATCGTGCTCAACCCCGACGACACGCAGGCGATGCCGGCCGAATACTTTTCGATGTTCATCGATGAGTTCTTCGACCCGAAGTTCATCAAACAGCTTTACAAGACCTCATCGCTTGCCCGCCTCTTCGACGAGTATGCGGCGAAGAAGGCTGCATAAGGAGATCACGCATGGATGTTGCCCGACTGACTTCATCACTCATCCGGATCCGGAGCGAGAACCCGCCGGGGAATACCGCTGACGTCGTCGCGTTCATAACGGAGTTCCTCAACTCAATCGGGGTCAAGAGCCGCGTCGTTGCGCATCCCGGCGGCCGGGAGAACCTCATCACGACCGGACCGGACCCCCGGCTCCTCCTCTGCGGCCACATCGACGTTGTCCCCTCCATTCCCGACGACTGGACGCACGACCCCCATAGCGGGGAGATTGCCGGCGGCTACGTCTGGGGGAGGGGCGCCACCGACATGAAAGGGGGTTGCGCCGCCCTTCTTGCCGCCTACCGGGATCTCGTCGAGAGCGGCGTGGAGCCGAAGGCGCAGTTCGCCTTTGTCTGCGACGAGGAGACCGGCGGGGAGCATGGTATCCGGTCGCTTCTTGCGCAGGATCTCCTCAAACCCTGCGATTGCCTGATAGCCGAGCCGACGCCGGCGATGAGCCCGGCAGTCGGCCAGAAAGGCCTCTACCGGGTCAACCTCTCCTTCCGCGGCAGGCCCGGCCACAGCTCCCTCTACCCTCTTGTCGGGAAGAGCGCCGTCATGGCGGCCTTCGACCTCATCGGTTACCTGCGGGAGGTCCACGCGCACCCGTTCCCGCCCGGCGAAGACCTGCAACCGCTTGTCGCGCAGTCCGCCCGGCTCTTTTCCGAGACATTCGGGATCGAAGGCGGGGACAACATCCTCACGCGGGTGATGTTCAATCCAGGAAGGATCGAGGGTGGCGAGAAGGCGAACATCGTGGCGGAGCAGTGCCGGATGGAACTCGACGTCCGGGTGCCGTGGGGCTGCTCCCTTGATGCCCTCCGCAGAGGCATCGCCGAACATGCCCCGGATGCCGTGATACAGGAGACAGACGTCGCCGAACCGAGCCTGACACCCCCGGACGCCCGGATCGTCCGGACGCTCTGCGCCGAGGTGGAGCGGGTCTACGGTGCCCCGGCGGTCCCGTTCCTCCAGTGGGCCGCAAGCGACGCGAAGTACCTCCGCGATAAGGGGTTCGATGTCGTGGAGTACGGGCCGGGAGAGATTCCGACGCTGCACGCGGTGGATGAGCGGGTCTCGATAGAGCAGCTCAAGAGAGCGGTGGACGTGTACCGGGGGGTCATCCGGGCGTACTCCGGGTGAAAAACAGGTTGTTCCAGTACAGGCTGCCCTGCCGGCCCCTGTGCACCTATGCTCTCTATTCTTTGTAATTGACGACCGACTGGCCATCCTGCCGGACTGCTGATATAACCTGACCGACTACCGATCTGATATCACTGCAAAGGGTGGCGTCCGACTTCACGATGAGGACGATCGACGCCAGATAAACGGCGGCATGGACAATGAAGAACGCGAGGGTGCCGTACCAGCCGGCAGTCCCGATCTCATTGATATATCCCCTGTTTACGTAAAGAATTCCCCAGGAGAGAGGAAACTCGATGTAGACCACAACCTGAAGGAGATAGAATACGATCATGTTCCTGAGCGAGCCGACCAGCAGCAGGGCGTAAAACGGGGTGAGCCAGACCAGATACTGTGGGCTGTGGAACTTGGTGCAGAAGATGACCGAGAACAGGGTGACGGCAATGAGAACAAGAAGCCTGCGTGGGCTCTCGACGCCTCTGACCCAGGAGACAAGGACCAGTGAGCCGACGATACCGATCATGAGGGGATACATGGCAAGGGAGATGATATCCTCGGTAATTGGTATGTGGAGCAGCCCATTGAGGATGCTGTACAGTGTGTACGTCACGGTATTGGCATAGACCCCGACGCCTGTGCCGGTGGCAAAAAGAAACGGTCTGTACCAGTCCTGCACCAGAAAGATCATCGGGACCAGGAGGATCACGCTGCACCCGGCGGCTACTTTCAAGAACGAGACGATCTCTGTTTTTCGCGATGTTTTAGACGCATTGAACGGGATGAGGAAAGGAGCGGCGATGATGGGGAAGACTTTCGTGAAGAAGCCCAGGATGACTGCAAGGTAACCCCTGACCGGCATGCCGTAGATCGCGGCGAATACGCCGAGAACAAAGAGGAACGTGGGGAACGAGTCGTACTTCGTCAGGATGAAATATGACGCTGCAAACGCCGTGGCATACAGGAACGCTGCCCTGAAAGCCTGTTTATCGTCGAACAGGCGCAACCCGATGAGGTACACGAGGAACAGCGTGAGGATATCGAAGAAGGCCATAAGCACCTGAAATCCGGTGACGTATGCGTTAGGATCGTTCGCGATCACAGTGGGAATAAGCGGTATCAGAACCGGGATCATGAACAAGAACGGGTACTCGACGGAAAAGTCGACGTAGGGAATCTGCCCGTTCAGCACGTTCGCCGCGTACCCGAAATATACCGAGATGTCAAAGAGATCGACGAACGAGTTAAAGAGCGAGACCGTAAGGAAGAGCACCATCAACTTTGTGACGATCGAGGTAATTCCGAGGAGGGAGAGATTGCGGGCCAGGGTCTGGCGATCGATGTTCGGTATTGTCAGTCCGCAGACGGAGCACGATGAAGCAGAACTTCTCTTCCCTTTCCTCATATGTCAATGTTTGTTCATACAGTATATGAGGGTGTCTCTTCGCAACAGGCCGGAAATAGACAATCTCCCGATAAACCCGAGGGAATCCTTACCAGAGGGAACCCTTGGTTTTTCCAGTCTCGGGAATGCGTTGCACCCTTTAATCCGGCCTATCTCCGGCAGTTGCCCCGGTCGTCGTGGAACTGGTTGAGGTGTTTCGATCTCTTGCCGCCGGGTCACTCCCGCATGAGCGCGGTGTTCGTCGGGCGGCACTCCAGCGCCCCTGTATTTGTTTTTCGAAGCCTGGATTCATCACGTTCTGGAACGCAATTACGATGGATCGACAGTCTTTAATCATTATCAAAAAAACACTTCCCTCAAATGTCTTCAAGACGACCCATACGACTTATAAGTGCCATCGGTATTGCCGTTTTTCTGGTGATCCTCATAAACCTCGATACTCCTGCGATCCTCGCCGCCCTGCTCTCTGTGAATATACACTACCTGATCGCAGCTCTCCTGGTCAACGGACTGATCGTCGTCATCAAAGCAAAAAAGTGGAACATCATCGTGGACTCGATCCGCCCTGGTTTCTCCCTGTGGCAGAGTGTCATCGGGTTTTTGATCGGTTTTTCCCTCTCCACCCTGACGCCGGGGAAGGTGGGCGATGCCGTCCGGTGCCTGTATGTCAAGAACGATTCATGTACGACCGGGATGGCACTTTCGACCGTTGCAATCGATCGGATAATCGATCTGGCTCTTTTATTTGCGTTCGGAATAGTCGCCCTGATCGCCTTCTCGGTCATCGTCGGCGTGGAGATCCTCTCGGGCGGGCTGCTGCTCATCCTCGTGTGCGCTATCGCCTTTGGCATCTATGCGGTCTCTCGCAAGACATACATGGAGAAGATCCTCCGGCCGTTCTTTGCCGCCCTTGTCCCGCCCCGATACCGCGACCAGTTATCAGGGTATTTCAATGACTTCTATACCGGGCTCGATACGTTTCTTGCTTCGCGCCGGCAGCTGCTGGAATGCACCGGGGTCGGGATTGCGTCATGGATACTGGCGGTGATATATGCCTCTCTTCTCGGGAGGTCCATCGGCATCGACGTGGGCTACTACATGTTCCTCGTGATCCCGATCATCAGCATGCTGGATCTCCTTCCGATCAGCATATCGGGTGTCGGAACCCGGGACGCCACGCTGCTCTACCTCTTTGGCATCGTCGGGATCGCTCCCGAGACGGCTATTGCCTTCTCGATCCTCTATCTGGTCTTTAGTTACTGGTTTGTCGCGCTCGTGGGACTGCTCTTCTGGCTCCTGTATCCCGTTCCGCTCACCGGGCTCAGTGACACCGGAGTGCCTGCGCAGCAGAGCGAGGCCTGATCTCTTCATCACGGTGCGTCGGGGTCCAGCGCCCCCATCACTCTTTGCGGCCGACAATGCCCACGGCGTAACTGTAGTACTCCCTGAGCGGGAAGTATTTCTCGAGTCTTGCGAGTTTCCGTCGAGCAGGGAACGGAAGGATCTCTCTGTCGTTCGTCGCGAGAACCGGTGTTGCCTGGAGCCCGAAGCACTGCCCGACCTCGATGCCAGCATCCTCAAGCGTGGCCCTCAGCCGTATCGGGGAGTAGTCCTCCTCGTACCCGAACTCGAACCGTTTCATCCGGTAAGCAACCTCTTTCCCGATTTTATACCAGAGGCAGAAGGTGTTCGGGACGATCACGATCACCTCTCCGCCCCTCCGGGTAACTCTCGCCATCTCGGCGACCGCTGCAACGTTTGCAGGGTGTGGAAAGTGTTCGATCACGCCCGAGTTGTAGACGAGATCACAGCTCCCGTTGCGGAGAGGTATCCGGAAGATGTCGCCCTGAAGAGGTGCGTCGCAGCTCCTTTTTGCAATCCTGAGAGCGTTTGCCGAGATATCGAGCCCGATCGTCCTGTGCCGCGGGGAGAAGATACGGAGGGTCTGTCCTGTACCGCAGCCCGCCTCGCAGACGGTTGAACCTGCCGGGAGCGCGCGCTCGATCTCTGTCATGAAGTCGAGGTATCTGATGCTGTAATCGCTCGTGATCTGTTCTTTACCCCAGATTCTGTCCCAGAGTTCTGCGTCGTGGTGCGGCTCCTGCATATCTCCATCCCTCTTACGAGCGCCACGGCTGGTGGAAATATTTCGTCCGGACAATCTTCTTCATCATGTTCAGGTTGTTGAAGATCTCCCTGCGGATGTTGATCTTCGACTCGCCGTACCGCCGCTTATGCAGTTCGACCGGGACCTCGACCACCCTGTAGCCGGAGATGAGATACTTAGAGATGATCTCGGCGTTGATCTCGAAGTTCTCACTCTCCAGGTCCAGTTTCTTCAGCGTATCAGCCTTATACAGTCTGAAGATCGGGCTTACGCAGGTGATGGGCTGGCGCAGCAGGATCCGGTACATCAAATTGACGGATTTGCTGAAGAAAAGGCGCATCGGAGTAACCTCTTCCATGAGCCCGGCCTCGAGGTAGGGAGAGCCCGAGACACATTCGGGGCGGTCGCGAGCGTATGCCGTCAGAAGCACCGGAATGTCTTCAGGCCTGAAAGTGAGGTCGGAGTCCATGGTGATGATGAGGTCGGCATCGGTCCGCGCGAATCCCGTCTTGAGCGCGGCACCCATCCCCCGGTTTTTCTCATGATTGAGTATCCGGACATCTCTGCGTCTCGCTGCAATCGCGCTGATCTTCTCAAGGGTCCGGTCTTTACTTCCGTCGTTCACAAAGATAAAGTCGAAGGTCGTATTGTACTCCTTTGCAATCATATCGACAACCGGAAAAAGGTCGAGTTCATAGCTGTCGATGTTATCCTCTTCGTTATAGAGGGGAATTATGATCGAGATCATTACAACCTTCACTCTCAGTAATCAGTGGTAATCATATTTGCATCGGCGAGTATATCATCGATCTGTTTTAATCCATCCTCATTCTACCAGGCAACCACGAAGATTACAGTCGTTCTCGGCACACGTCCGGAGATCGTCAAGATGTCTCCGGTGATCCGTTCGTGTACCGATCGGTCCATCGGCTTCTCTATCATCCATACCGGTCAGCATTACTCGTACGAGATGGACAGGGTCTTCTTCCGCGACCTCGAACTGCCCGATGCAACGTATAATCTTGAGGTCGGTTCCGGGACGCACGGGATCCAAGTGCCCGCATGCTGACCGGGCTCGATAAGCTACTCATGGAGGACCCCACGACGTCGTGCTGGGCAGGGCGATACGAACACCGTGGTTGCCGGGGCTCTTGCAGCCTCGAAACTCGATGTCCTGCCGGGTCATGTCGAGGCCGGCCTCCGGAGTTACGATCGATCGATGCCCGAGGAGATCAACCGGGTCGTCGCCGACCACCTGAGCGAACTCCTCTTTGCACCGACGGAAACTGCCGCCGCCAACCTGAGAAAGGAAGGGCGGTCCGATTCAGGGATACTGGTTACCGGCAACACCGTCGTCGATGCTGTCGTCCAAAACCTCTCGATTGCCGAGAGGGATACATCGAGCTACACTCAACTCGGCGTTGAAGCAGGTGAATACGTTCTGGTTACCGCACACCGGCAGGAGAACGTCGACAGGCGGGAGAACCTCTCGGGTATCCTGAAAGGCATCGAACTCGTGGCAGATGAGTTTGCCGTCACGGTTCTCTACCCGATCCATCCCAGAACAAAGAAGAGGATCGAGCAGTTCAGGCTCGGGGTGGTCCGTCGGGAAAGAAGATGTTCTGGGAGGTTCCCTCACAGGTTTTTCCACGTATAGTGCCGGTTCACCGCGTAGTTCCAGGCGAACGCGACGAAGATCCCGATCAGGTTCGCGACGAGGTAGTAGACCCCGGCGACATCCGCAAGGACATAGAGGACCGCCATATTGATGACGAGCCCGCCCACCGAGACCGCCTGGAACGATGCGAGCCGCTGGACCCTCCGCCCGAACCTGAGGTCTCTTGCGGATTTGAATGTCCAGACGTCGTTCCAGACGAAGTTGTTCACGATCGAGAGTTCGATCGCGATCGCGGCAGAGATGAGGTAATAGAGGCCAGCAATCTCGGTCAGGGCGTAGAGGAGCCCCATGTTGACGAAGATGCCGGAGAGCCCGACGAGCCCGAACCGGACGATCTTCGTCCACTCGTTATAGACCGGTCCGGCCCGGCGTGTGGCGGCAAAAAGGATGATCCCGGCGCACTGCCGGAGGTAGTCCACTATCGTGTCGGCCCGGAGTTTGCTCTCTCCCTCCTCGCGGTCCTTGAAGACGAACGGGATCTCGACGAACGAGCGCCACCGGCCCCTGCCGAGGACCTCCATCAGGATCTTGTAGCCCCGGGGCGCGAGCGGTGCGCCGGCGACGACCTCGCGCCGCACGGCAAAGAACCCGCTCACGGGATCGGTGACTTCAGGAAAGAGCATCCGCCCGAACGCCGTGGCACCGAGCGATATGACCCTCCGCTTGAGCGGCCACTGCTCGATATCCCCGCCCTTCATGTACCTGCTTCCGATGGCGATATCCGCACCGTCCCGCACCGCCTCATAGAACCGGGGGATGAGCTCCGGCGGGTGCGAGAAGTCGGCGTCAATGACCTGCAGGATCTCCGAGCGTGCCTCCCCGAACCCCTCGACGACCGACTGGGAGAGGCCGTGGTCTTCCTTCCGGACGATCAGCCGCACGTTCTCGCGCCGGCCGGCGATCCCCTGCACGGTCGAGATTGTGCGGTCTTTTGAGGAGTCGTCCACCACGAGAACTTCTCCGTTGATGCCGTTCTCCGAGAAGACTCCGTTCACCGCCTCGATGATCGCGGCAATATTCTCTTCCTCGTTGAATGTCGGTATGATCACTGTCAGGTCGTAACGTTCAGTCATGCTGCTCTCATGTCAGGATTGTGTATTCATATCAGGCCGACGAAAAGAGGTAGATCCCCGTATGCTGCCTCTCAAGCCCTGCGTTCTCTTCAAGCCAGTTCACCGCGTCCCCGGTGGGGTCTACGGCAAGGATGTCAACGGTCACGACGTAGAACGCACGCCGGCCGGGGTAACTGTCACGGAGTGCCTGGAGTTCCTCGCCTGTCGTCGCCCCGAGTTCCAGGGTCCGGTCGGTCGCGTTGCTGTAATAGTAGTCAAGGGGCTGTGCCATATAGGGCGGCAGGACGACGACGAGGTCTCCCTCCCCCGTCATACCGGCCAGCTCCGCAGAGAAGCCACGCCAATCGTTCTTCTGGGGGGTCGTGTAGTAGGTCGCAAGGAACGGGAGGCTGATGACCGCCGCCGCTATCACGACGAGGTAGACCGTTCTCCTGTCCCTGACGAGGGCATATAATGCAGGATACGCCGACGCAATGCCGACGAAATAGACGGGGAGGAGATAGATGAGGTAGCGCGGGACCATCGGCATCGACGACGAGAGGATAAGGCTTGCCGCCAGTGGGAGAACCATCATGAATACGAGGAGGACCGCTCCGTTCCGGTCCTCGCGCCAGGTGACGGCGACGCCGAGCAGGAAGAGGATGAGGAAGAGCACCATGACGAGGTCGCTGAACCCCGAGATCTGCTGGAGAGTCTGGTGCACGACACTGATCCCCTGCAGGCCGAAGCTCGGAGCAGACGAGGTCCGGATAAAGAAGAGGCCGACCGTTACGATGAGCAGGGGGAGGGCGACAATGATGAAGGTGACGAGCCCGAGGGCCGGGTTTTTCGCGCTCCGCAGGTCACGCCGTATCTCGCCCGCGCGGGTGACGAGGGCGTGGAGGATGAGGACGGCGACCGGCACGATGGCGTAGAAGTGCATCCAGAAGGCGACCGCGGAGAAGACCCCGAAGAGGACCCATGAGCGGACCTCGTTCGACCGGCTTGCTCGCATGTAGAAGAGCAGCGCGAGCGAGAAGAAGAAGAGCATCGGGGCGTATGCCCGGGCCTCCTGCGAGTAGAAGATGTGGAAGGGCGAGAAGGCGAGGAGGGCGGCGGCGATGAGCCCGACGTTCCTGTCCCGGAACTCCTTGCCGATGAAGTAGACGACGGGGATCGTCAGGGCGCCAAGGAGCGCGGGGAGGAGGCGGAGCACGAACTCGCTCTCCCCGAAGAGGAGCATGCCGTGTTCCAGCCAGTAGAAGAGCGGTGGGTTGAACTCGCCGCCGGCGGTGCTCTCCCATATGCCGATGAGCGACTGCCGGGCAAACGTGAGGGTCGAGGCCTCGTCGAGCCAGAGCGAGTTCCCGCCGAGGTTGTAGAACCGGAGAAGAAACCCGGCGAGTGTCAGCCCGATGAGGACCTGCAGGTACCTGCTGGTCTTAACGGATGTTACAAGCGTATCGAGGGTGAGCGTCTCCGAACGTGCCGGTGCGGGGGTCCCGGCGTCGAGATCCCCGCCGTCATCATGCGTATGCGCCCCGCGTTTTGCCTGTCTTCCCTGCTTTTTACCCATCGTTATCATCAATCATTGACCATAAGCGCTGATATACGTTACTGGATCTGTCGGAATGACACCGGAGACGTGTCAATTCCTTTTGCCGAACGGCCCCCGCAGACGACCGCCTTGTTCTTCCTCCGGGTGATTGCGCCGGGTGCCCGGAAGACAGAATTTTTGCATCCACCGGGGATCCGGGCCATAAACGCGGTTCGCATATATATTCAGGGTATAGAATATTTCTCTGAGAATCCGGGGGTAAAAGCATAAATACCCCTTTGCATAATCCCACTACGGTGACCAGGGTGTATAAACCGTTCTTTATAATTGCAGTGATGGTCCTGATCCTCGCATCCGCCGGGTGCGCAGAGTTGCCGCCCGGCGACGAATCCGGCTGGTCAGGCATCTTTTCACCGTCGAAACCGCAGGAAACGCCGGAAAGCTCGGATCCCGGCCCGGAGTACGTGACGCCGGCAACCCCGTACCCTACCGCAACGAGGAGTCTGGCCGGTCCCACGCTCAGCGGGCCGCCGGTGGTCACGCCGACGCCGGACCCCTATGTAACCATCTACAACCGGACGACGCAGTTCAACCTCACTCATACCACGGAGGCCTTCGCCTTCGACCTGACCGCGCCTCCGCTCATCATCGACTTCCGGGTCGAGCCCAAGATGATCACGCGGAAGATGCACACGACAACTGATTACGGCAAGAAAAAGGATGTGATCGTCACACAGACCTACCCGAGCGAAACGTCGTGGTTTACGGTGACCGTGAGGGATCGTGAGTCCGGCAAGATCGTGGCCGAGAACGGTTTCGGGAAACGTTTCAGTGTGGATACCCGTAAGAGGGTCTTCGTGGGCGGGCTCGGGGACTACCTGATCGAGCTCTCCGGAAACGACGTGAAGGCGCACGTGCTGATGCGCGCAGGGGGTGTGTGAACCCAACCGGTGCCGCCACATCCCCGGACAGGCCCGAATACACCGGAGATAGGTCCTTGTCCCGGCAAAATCCGGGCATCTTTCGGGTCCATCCCATCTCCCGGGGGGGCTCCGCCCTTCCGGTGAGCAATCCTTTTTTAAGGAGGACAACGTAGTAATTAGGGGAAAGACACTCATTCTCGTGTCCCGGTAGGGTAGTGGATATCCTAGAAGCCTGCGGAGCTTTTGACCCGGGTTCAAATCCCGGCCGGGGCGTCTTTTCGGGGTTACACCCCCATCCGCTTTATGATACGCGAGCCCGTCGCGCTTTGCGGGCGCCGACCGCCGGGAAGGTACTACTCTCATCAATGACGGGGCTCAATTCGCCCCGCACGAGTCGGCCCGCGAACCTGACGCTCCCGAAAAATCCGATCCGAAAAAAAACGTGTATCAGGAGTCTTCTTCCTTCGCGGCCGATGAGCGGGCGAGCGTCTCTGCAGGAGGATCCGCATCACCGCCGCGCCTCCGCAGGAAACGCCGGACGTTCGTCGACTCCATCCATCCCTGGTCGAGTTGCGTAACGATCTCGTCGATCCGGCCTGATTGATCGAGGATCTTTCTGATGAGAGGGTCATCGATCATCTCAGCATACCCCACGATCACCTGCAGCGAGTTCCGGATATGATCCCCAAGAATAGCAAACTGCTCGATATTCTTTTCAAGCTGCGCGTATGCCTCCCGTTTCATCTGGTCGGCGAGTATCCGCTCGGTAATATCCATGACGATCAGCATGATGCAGAGCGGCTGTCCGGCATCGTTCTGGACGACACTGCCTGAGACCTGAATGTGAAATGGAGACCGGTCGTTTCGCAACCCGATCGTCTCTTTCATAATCGCGTTGCTATCAAGGATATGGACCGTAATCTCTCCGCCAAAGGTGGGATCCACAAAGAATGCATCCATGTTTCTCCCTGTGATTGCTTCCCCTCGTTCGTATCCGAAGATTGAAGCAAATCCCGGGTTGGCATACATGATGGTCCCGGTGAGATCAGCTATGAGAATGCCGTTAATCGAGGACTCAAGGGCGCTCTCTTTTATTTTGAGTTCTTTCTCGGCAAAGATCCGGTTCGTGATGTCCCTCGCAATCGCTACGATGTACGGTTCGCCGTCGAAGGTGACGGACCGGACGGTGATCTCCACCGGGATCTCCACTCCCCCACGCGACAGCAGCGATGCGATGCAGGTCTGCCGGGATCCGGAGGGGTGATCGCTCTTCTTCCGGACGAGATCGACAAACCGGGCGCTCTGTTGCGGGGAGAGCAGGTCGGCAAACGGGATCGCAACCAGTTCCTCCTTTGAGTAGCCAAGATATGCCCCCGCAGATGCGTTAACGTCCGCAAGTTTTCCGGTCTCCGTACGGATCAGGAATATTGCGTCATGTGTCTGGTCGAGCAGGGCCCTGAACCGTTCGAGTTCCGCAAGCCGGCTCTGGAGTTCCGGGTAGTAACTCTTGTGCAGGGATGCCTCTCCAAGGCCGATGATCTTCTCCCGGAGCAGATCCCGGTCATCAGGAGGTTTAGAGCGCATATTCATAGATCCGTTCGATCTCTTCACAGGTGAGCCTGCGGGGGTTCGTCACCATACAGGGGTCGGTATACGCCTGCCAGGCAAGTGTGGGGATCATCTCCTTCCGGAGGCCGAATCCGGCAAGGGTCCCCGTGATCCCGAGCGACCTCCTGAACGCCGCTACCCCCTCTGCAAGAGAGGCTCGTTCGTCATCTATCGGGCCGATGATCTCTCCTATCCGGTCGTATCGATCCGGTGCCGCCTCGTAGTTGGCCGCGATCACGTGCTCGAGGAGGAGCGTGTTGCACCGCCCGTGCACAAGATCGCAGGCCCCTCCGAGGCTGTGCGCCATCGCATGCACGGCCCCCAGGCTGGCGTTCGAGAACGCGAGGCCGGCATGAAGGCTGGCAAGGAGGGTCGAGAAGCGCAGGTCCAGGTCACCGGGCTCCCGTATGGCCGCAGGCAGTGCGCTCCGGATGAGCCGTAGCGCCTCAAGGGCATGCATGTCGGTCATCGGGGAACTGGCATTGGATACATACGCCTCGACCGCATGGCAGAGGGTGTCCATCCCGGAATCCACGGTCAGTTCCACCGACATCGTCGTCAGGGGTTCGGGATCGAGCAGGGAGATGTCGGGAACGAGTATTTTAGAGATGATGGCGATCTTGCGCTTCTTCACCTCGTCCGTGATGATGGCGAACTGGGAGACGTCGGCGGAACTCCCGGCGGTCGTCGGGATGCAGATGAGCGGCGGCGCGGGAACCGGCACCCGGTCGACGCCCTCAAACGTGAGGATATCCCGCATGTTGGAACTTGCGATCCCGATTCCCTTGGCGCAGTCCATCGGGCTCCCTCCGCCGACGGCGACGATGCCGTTGCACTCTTCGGCCCGGTAGACCTCCATGCCCGACATCACCTCCCCGGCGCGGGGATTGACGGAGACGGCATCAAAGATGGTGAACGATACCCCTGCTTCGGTCAGGCTCTCGCCGACGGCATCCGCCCAGCCTGCGGCCCGGACACCCGGGTCGGTGACGAGAAGCACCTGTTTCATTCTAAAATTGCGTGCATACCGGCCCGCAAGGTGCAGCGCTCCGTATCCGCAGATAAACTCCGGAGCGACAAATTTTCTCAGGTCAAGCTGGCTTCTCGGTATCATTGTATGATGCAGACCATTCCGGGACAGAAAGCAAGACTGCTACCCACCTGTACGAAGTCGGAACCATATATACTTTGGCGATGTGTTCTGAAGGGTAGATAGATATTATGGTGTTGCCGTCGTAGAATACACGCAGATTGTCAGATTCGGTATACGCATCGGGCGCTATTTATATGGATAACAGCGAGTCCACAGGAGAGAAAACCTCTGCCGATCGGATTCTGTCCGCACATAGACCCTGCAGTCATGCAGAGTGACCGCACCTATATCAACCTGTACGGGCTGAGAGGGCGTATGGCCGAGAAGAGTCGTCCGCCACTGCCGCCGTTCACGTATGAAACAGCGGTGCAGAAGGTCCGTATGGCCGAAGATGCCTGGAACTCCCGCGATCCCGATAGGGTTTCGCTTGCCTACAGTATCGACAGCGCCTGGCGCAACAGAACGGAGTTTATCAACGGCCGTGAGGAGATCGTCGCGTTTCTGAAGCGAAAATGGGCAAAAGAGCTCGATTACAGGCTGATAAAAGAGGTCTGGGCGGTTCATGAAGCACGTATCGCCGTGCGGTTCGCATATGAATGGCACGATGATTCGGGTACCTGGTTCCGCTCCTACGGAAACGAGAACTGGGAGTTCGACGAGTCCGGCCTGATGCGCCGCCGCTACGCGAGCATCAACGATCTGCCGATCCAGGAGGGGGAGCGGAAGTATCGCTGGCCGCCGGGACGGCGTCCCGACGATCACCCGGGACTCTCCGATCTGGGGCTATAACCTTCCCGGAGTTTGGGGCAAAGATCGATTCCGGAGCCGCCGCCGGACCGCAACTCTACAGAAAGGGGTGTCGGAGCAGGTTCCGGTCATCCTTCTGTTCAGGCAACCGGTGACTCCCGCCGACCATCCCTGATGGAACCTGCCTCACTCCTCGACCGCGATCTCCGAGATATAGGCCACCGCGAGTTTCGCCCGCCGGATCCGGGTGTTATCCTTGAGGTGCCGCATATCGACGAACTCAGCCTCGTTCACGATCCGCTCGACCTGCCGGGAGAGATCGACCGAGGCATCCCACGGCACTCCCCGGAAGATGACGCCATGGTTGTGAAGCTGCAGCTGCTGCGTTTTCGGACGGTTCTGGTCGGTGAGGGCGGAGAGGCGCTCATCGTTACAGGCGGAGTAGTCTATCCCGAACCCGAAGCTGACCATCGTGTCGCCGTGATACCTCGGCTCATCGTTCTCTTCGAGCCAATCCTCTGCGTTCTCCTCAGCGTTGATGGGGAGGCCGTTCGCTGGCGATGACGCAGCGATAGGTGATCTCTTCACTCCCAGGCTGCAGACCCCATCGACAACGGCCCACATGGCAAGTGCGGCGATACCGGAGAAATCGCGCCTCTGCTCCCGGGCAAACTCGAAGATCGTGCGGTATACGTCAGAGAGCATGATGCTGCCCTCGTCTCCTGCGTCGATGGTGACGATCTCGTGAAACGGCCCGTCGAGCGCTACGTTATACCCGGAGTAGATGGAGAGTTCTCCGGTGTCCTTCACCGGTGTGAAGAAGTCGGGTGTGGCGTTTCCGTCGGTCGGCAGCCATACGACCGAGCCGTGCAGGGTGATCATCTCCCCAAGGAGCGGGAGCGTCTCCGCCACGCCCTCTCCGAGCGCGCCGATCCCGAGCGAGTAGTGGAGAGCTGAAAACGGTATTGCGCGGATGTCTCTTTCGGTCAGGCGGGCGTATAACATCTTCTCCAGGCTGCCGGTGACCCGGAGCGACGCACTCCGTGCAGAGGTCGGCTCGATGGTATAGGCCACGCCGCCCCTCGTGAACGGGGTCCGGGCCAGTTCGTTGATGACCGAGAGGCTGTCCTGCGGTTTTCTGCAGGCGAGGACGGCCTCCCCGACCGTGGGGTAGAGGGAGAATACCGGCGTCACGCCGGCCATATCGAGAACGCTTTTCGGGTACTCCTGCACCCCGGCAAGGGCCAGGACGCCGCTCCGCTCTTTCAATCGTTTCTTTACGGCAAGAAGAACCCGGATGCCCGCACTGCTCAGGTAACTTACTCCTGCAAGGTCGAAGACGACCGACCGGTCGTCGTCCTGCAGCGACGCCTGCACGGCATCGGAGAGCTCTCCCGCACCGTAGCCGTCAAGCCTTCCGCGCATCACGAACGTCAGGATGCCATCTCTTCTCTCGGTCGCTAGGTCCATATGTATCCCGGTACAGGTATCGGAACGCTCCCGGTTATTTTTACCGAACCGTCTCCGGCCTCTTCCACCGACAGAGATGCAACCGCACGTGACCGGACCCTGCTTACTCACCGTAAGCCGCAAAAACACCTACAGAGAACAGATGAAAAGATAGAATGCGAGGGAGGCGATTCGAACGCCCGAACACCTTCGTGACAAGGCCCTCAACCTTGCGCCTTTGACCTGGCTCGGCAACCCTCGCCCTGTTCTTCTCTATACAACGCACTGCAACCATAAAACATCTTGCTCTCCGGGCCCGTGCCCTTGCTGTCCCGGAGGCCGGGAGCCGCCGCCGGACCGCGATCCCGGGTACAGACCTGGACCATGGCGCACCGTGACCCGCGTCGGTGTATATTTATTTGCTCCGCTCCAATAGTTCCGTATGTGGGCCGACATCTCACGGGAGTTCGCTGATTCGCCGTCCCAGGGCCGGGTAGTCCATTTCCTGCTGGAGAACGGGTTCGGCATCAACGAAGAGGGGCGCGTCGTCTGCAACGGCATCGAGATCCCCGCAACGCATATCGGCAGGGCGATCGAGACCGACCGCAGGGTCGTCGATGCCACTGCCCGCCGCATCCTCGATAACCCCGGCCTGGCGAAGATCTTCCTCCGGATGCGCGCCGCGCCCGACCTCTCCCGGGTCGCCGAGGCCCTCGGCCTCTCGGTGATCACGCTCTACCCGAAGGACGCGCACCAGAAGGGGATCGTCGGTGCGGCGGTCGAAGTCCTCGTCGATCACGACCTCCCCATCCGCCAGATCTTCGTCACCGACCCTTACCTCGCAGAAGAGCCGAAACTCGTGATGATCGTGGACGCACCAAGGGTCCCGGCGTCGGTCTACGAACGCCTGCGTGCGCTCCCCCAGGTGCAGCGGCTGGTCATCTGAAGAGTTCCACTTCGAACGCTAGATGACAGATCCGCTCCCTCTGCCTCCTCGGGAGCGCGATTGCGTGCTGCAGCCGCTCTTCGAGCGTGATGGCGCGGGTCCCCTTCACCAGATTGTCTGCGTGGGCAACGATCTTCTCCTCAACCGTCTGGGGCATGCAGTCGCGCGGCACGAGATTGAGGAGCGAGCACTCGTCGGCCGTCAGCCCCCCACCGATGTGCCGCTCGACGATGGCGGCGATTGCCTCATCCAGATCGAACGAGCGGCACAACGCGCCGCCCACCTCCGCGTGGCGGATATCGTGCGTCACGCCCCGGCCGATGTCATGGAGGAGAGCGCCGGCCGCGACCAGGTCGCGGTCGACGGCGCTGTCGGAGGCATAGGTGAGCGCAAGGTCGCGCACCGCCCGGCAGTGGGCGACGACCCCCCCGGAGCACCCCGCGCGCCGGAGGAGGGCGATGCAATCCTCTTCACGCACTCCCGAGGCTCTCCTTGATCTTGTCGACCCTTCTTCTGAGGGCGGTGGCGATGAGTTCGTTGTCGAAGTGTTCGAGCATCGCCTCACAGTTCGGGCATTCGAAGTTCCAGTTTGCCGCATCGGTGAAGGTGTAGACGATGCTGCAGTTCCTGCACATATAAAAGTCGTTCTTCTCCTCGTAGGTGAGCCGGGTATCGAGGTGCTCGAGCACGTCCCGGATCTCTTCCTCGAGCACGTCATGGACGCGGTCCAGCCGGAGGTGCCAGAGGTAGGTGAGCCAGCCGGTCTCGGTGTTCTTCAAACGCCGGTACTCAGCGAGACGCTTCTCGTAGAGCGTGTAGAGCGTGTGACGGACGGTATTAAGGTTGACCCCGGTCATCTCGGCGAGTTCCTCGTCGCTGTGCTCCCCACCCTCGGGGAACCGCCTGATGAGTTCGATACCGTCCTCCCCGATCATGCGCAGGACATAGGCGTTGATTGCCGGATCGTTTAACAGTTCAGTGACGGATACCATGCTCAAATCTCCCCATAGCAGGATAGTCTATAATAGTTATGGTTCAGCATCGATGCGCACCATATTCTGCTCTCAATCTTTAACATCCTTTCCCGTTGAAGGGGCTGCTCGTGCGCGGCCGGCGGTCACTCCCCGAGCAGCCGCCGGACGGCCGCGGTGCTCTCCTCCAGATCCGCGGCAGCCTTCGCCTCGGTTTGCCCAACCCCATAAACGCTCACGACGGCATGCCCTTCCTCGAACTCGGTGCCGGGCCAGGGGATATCGGCGATCCGGGGCGCAAGCGGTGCGAGATCCGCATCAACCTGCATATCCCGCTCCGCAAAGAGGATTCGCCGGACTGCGACCTGCCGGGCCGCAGGCATCGCCGCCGGGATGATCCCGCGGCAGGCGTCCATGTGCATGGCAAAGACGTTCTGCCCCGTCGCCATCTCAACCGTATCCACGGTCGCCTGGAACCGGGGGTTGATCTCGATCGTCCAGGGTCTCTCCCCCGCCATGAAGTCGATCCCGACCGAGCCCACGCATCCGCTCGCGGCAGCGATCCGCTCGGCCGCTGCGATCATCTCCCCGGCAAGCGGGTGGGCGAATGGGGTGACGGAGCCGGCAAACCCGTGCGCGCTCTCGCCCTCCCCCCGCAAGATCTGCCGGTTGACCGCGACGGCCCGCGCGCGCCGGCCGTCGGCGACACAGGAGACGCTCGAGGGGATCCCGTCGACGAGTTGCTGTGCGACATACGGAACGTCCGGCCAGGCCTCCTCCCACCGGCGGAGTTCTTCGGCGGTCTTCACGACTGCGTTCCGCCACCCTCCCGCTCCCCGGCGCGGCTTGACCATCATCGGGTAGTGGTCGGCCCCGGCAAGCGGCGGGACCGGGACGTCCAGCCTCTCGAAGAACCGCTGGATCTCTAGTTTATCCAGGAATCGCTCCACTTTCGCGGGCGGCGTGCCGCAGAGCGGGATCGTCGTCCCGATCGTCTCGGCGCCCGAAGCGACGACCAGCGCGTCGACCGGGTGACGGGCGGCGAGTTCGGCGATCTTCTCCGGGAGTTCGGCGAGGTCGTCGAACCCGAGGCACTCCTCCGTGCACCAGGCAAGATCCTGGTCGCAGAAGTGGTCGACGGCGTAGACCGTGTAGCCGGCCCGGCGGGCCGACTGTGCCACGTGCCGCGTGGCGAACCCCGCAACCAGCACCCGGCCCGTCACCGCTCCACCGTCTTCTTCCCGACCTTCGTCGGCTCGATCCGGATCTTCGCGTCCGGGTACTCCCGGTTGAGTTCCTTCCCCTCGAAGAGGTGGTCGAGGAAGAGGGCGAGGCTCGATATCTCCGAGTGGGGCTGGGTGGTCACCGAGACGTTGTAGTCGGCAAGGCCGTAGATATCGCCCGGCACCTTCTCCGCCCCGACCACGACGAGCACCCGCTCCTCTCCCCGGATCTCGTCGATAACGTCGGTCATCCGGAGCCCGTACATCGTGAGGTGGGCGACCTTGCCGCCGCCGGCCTTCCAGTCCTGGATGCACCGCCGCCACTTGACGTCGTTCTCGACGAAGAACTCCCCTCCCCACCGGTCAGCCACATCCTCGATGCTCGTGATCACGCCGTGGTCGTTCGCGGCGAGGTACATCCCCTGCGCCCCGAGCGCCCGCGCCGCGAGGCCGACATGGGTCGTCACCCGCTGGTCGCGTTCGGGCCGGTGGCCTATCCTGAGTACTGCTACTTCGGGCATATCACTCGTCCCTCTTCTTCGCCCTGATGACACCGTTCTCGATGACGAACGGGAGATCTTCCGTGGTATGCCGGCACTGGCACTCGATCAGCGACTCCTGAATGGAGAGGAGACGCACCTCATCGTCGGAGCGCCGGACCAGGAGGTAGCGCTCGAGACGATCAAGCGATGCCGTGACCGCGCTCTGTTCAAAACCGGTGGCCGCTGCCAGGTCTTCGACCGTAACGCAGCCGGTTGCAGGAATCCGATGATATATGGCCCAATCCAGATCTTCCTCACGCACACCTATTCTTTTTTCCGGATAGACCGATATAGTTATTCATGCGCCGTCTGCACCGATCCGGCTCTACCCGCCGCTATCCGGGCGGATCTCAAGAAGGTGCAGGACGACAGACAGGAAGGGTGGGAACCGAACGATGGTAACTTATGCAGAACTTGCGGACCTTGCCGACGGGCTCTTCGAGGCGAGCGGCGATGACGACGAACTTCTCGCGGAGAGGCTGGATACGCTTGACGGAGAGACCCGGGCAGCCCTGCTCTCCTCCGACTTCCTCAACGCCTACCAGGTCTTCTACTACTTCTTCCGGGAGACGCCCGACGAACTCGCGATGGAGCGGCTGCAGCTCCATGCGGCATCGGACCTCGCCCGGGGGATCGTCGTCGACGAGATCGATATCTACGACCTGATCTTCACGCTCGCCGATGGAGAGCCCGTGCTCCTCCTCACCGACGGTGATACGGTGCTTGCCCGGTTCCGTGGCCCGGAAGCATACGCGGCTATGGTCAGGTACCTGGACGAGTCTCTCTAGAGCGGCGACCGACCGGCGGTGATTAACCGTTCGTCCACCTTCGCCCGCACGACCGCCGGAAGGTCCCCCCAGCGGATGACCGCGTCGTTGATGATGGCGAGGACGCCCGTAACCCCGGTCCCGGGGAGGGTGTCGAGGACGGAGGTGTCGTCTGCCCCGATCCGGTTGCAGATCGCCGTCGCCCAGGCATCCGCGACGGCGACGTCGGGGGAGAAGACCGTCACGGCGTCGGCGATGCCGAGACTGATCGACGGACCCACCGTCGCCGATGAGGTGCAGATCCCGAGGATCTCGTTCTGTGGCGGGAGCAGGAACGCGATACGCCCGCTCAAGGGTGATGCGCCTGCGTAAACGCCTATCTTCACCTCGCGGTCGCTCACCAGAGCGATATCCCCCCCGTTGTCGACGAGACCGAACGCTGCCCCGGCCTCGACCATCGCCTCAACCCCCGCCCAGGCGATGGCCCCCGCCACCGCCGCCATCGGCCCCACCCCGGCCCCTGCTGCGGCCCGGGCCATGCGCCCGACGGTCCGCCCGGGGGACGCCGGCGTATACGGTTCAAAAGTTGCCGAAAAATAGGGGTCGAGGGCGATCTGCCGCTCGACCTCCTGCCGGGCGGCCAGCATCCCGGACGTTGCCGCCGCGACCTCCTCAGGGGTCCCGGCAAGGATGGTCGCGATCGTCTGCCGGAACTCGAAGTGCTCCCGGATCATCCCTGCTGCGAGAGGGCGCCGTGCGGGCATGCCCGGATGCACTTGCCGCAGAGGACGCACCGCTCGGCGATCACCCGGAGGCGCCACTCCTCGTCGAAGGAGAAGACCTCCTGGGGGCAGACGCTGATGCAGGCCCCGCAATCAACGCACTCCGCCTCGTCGAGAGTGATGGCATTCTCCATCACGTGGACCGCGACCCCCATCTCCTCGAGGCGGCGGCGGACCAGGTCCGCGTCCCTATCGGGGACATCGATCAGCACCTCCCCTGCCATCGAGTCTATGTTCGCCTTCTCCACGTTGATGAGGACGCCGGTCTCCTTCACCACCCGGGCGATCACCGGCTCCCGTCCCGGGTCGGCTTTCCCTTTTCGGGAGAAGGAGAGCAGGAGCTTCATCGCCGCCGCCTCCCGCCGAAGAGCTTCCCGAGATCGATCGCCGAGAGAATGCCGACTACCCGGTTCGTCGCGTCAACCACCGGAAGCGCGCTGATGTTGTTCTGCTCCAGTTTCCGGGCGGCGACGTCCACCGGCTCGTCCGGGGTCGTCTTGATCACCTTCCGGGTCATGATGTCTTTGACCTGTCGCAGTTTACCGTCGTTCACCACCGCCTTCGAGACATCGTAGGTGGTGATGATCCCGACCAGCGTGCCGTTCCCGTCGAGAACCGGGAGGTGGTTCGTCTCGTCCTTGAGGAGCCGTTTTGCCGCCACCCGGATCTCCTCGTCCTCCGTGATGCTGATCACCTGCCGGTTCATGATCTCGCGGACGCGGGGGCTGACGGCCGTCTCCCGCATGGGTCTCGCACGTTTTGTCGGGTCGATCCGCCGGGTGGGAAGCGCAAGTTCCATCTTCCCCCTCTCTATCCAGTCCTTGAGTTCCGTCGCAACCGCCCGTGCCCGCCGGTAACTGGAGAGCGATGACGTCCTGACCGTCTCACCGCCGATCTCGACCGAGCCGCTCCTCAAGTCGGCGTAACTGACCTTCGCGAGCGACGGCCGGTCGCGCCGGGGCGTGCCGTAATCGATGATGTCGGTCAGGATATCCTCGTCGCGCACCGCAGTGCTCCGGACGATCCCGGTATCGAGCACCGGGATCGGGATGCCGACGCCGACATACATCGTCACGCCGTAGCCGTTCATCACTGCCGCACGCAGGAACTCCTGGCGCATCTGCTTCATGTCCCCGGTCACCATCAGCGTCCCAAAGCCGCCCCCAGCAGAGTGCTGGGTCCCCTCGCCGACGATCATTCCTTCGGCACCGGCAAGGAAGATCGAGACGCCGCTCCCGATGACCCGGAATTCGGGGTCGTTTGCGAGCGGTGAGAGGGTCCCTGCGCCGGAGTAGGAGACGTTGCCGCACCGCGGGAGGAGGGTGCCCATGTAGGTCTGGAGCGTCCGGTCGGTGGCGTTCGTCGCCGCGTTGTAGCGCTGGTAGGAGTTCCGCGGGTTGACCATGATCGCCTGGTTCATGTCCTCGAGGAGCAGCTCCGTGGTGATGCTCCGGCGCGGGTAGCAGTCGGTCCCGTGAGAGGTTGCCCGCAGCTCGACGGTGCCTCCGGCGACGAGTTCTTCGAGGACGTGGGCGCCGCCGTAGACCTGGTCCTTGGACTCGGCCTCCTGGGTTGCGCCAAGGTAGGCGTCGACCGCCGCTATTCCCGCGTATGCCTCCACGTCGTTGAGCCAGACGCGCTCCATCCGTATGGGGGGGTCGGCGTGCCCGAAGTTGAAGAAGGCACCGGAGGAGCACATTGCTCCGAACGTCCCGGTCGTGACGACGTCGACCTCCGCCAGTGCCCCTTCCTCTCCTAACTCGTCGACAATCCCCGGCATCTCGTCGGCGGTAACCACTCGTGCACTACCGTCGCGTATCCGGGCATTGATGAGGTCAAGGGACTTTTCCATGAACGTATATTCATTTGGGAATATTTATAGGTGTTGATTATTACTTTTAGTAATATTGACCTGGGATATGCAGGCATTCCGGCAGCGATCGAATCGTGCATGGCTATGCTAAAAAGAAGGGGGGGTTCTAACTCTTCAGTCCCGCCTGTGCAGGGCAACAAGAAGCCCGAGGATGCCGAGCGCCCCGACTACCGCAAAGGGCGCCATGCCTGCGCTGGGTGCCTGGGTCGGGACGGCAGAAAGCGAGGCCGAGGCGGAAGCGGTGCTTCCGGCGCCGACCTGAACGGTGGTCGCCCAGTCGCCGTAGCCGCTGAGCGCCACCCTGACGGCATGGGTGCCGGCGGCAACACCGTCGACGGTCACCGGGGTGATGCCCTTATACGCGTTGTCGATGTAGACCTCGGCGCCGGAGGGGGATGAGGTGACCGCGATGGAGCCGGTCGTCGTGGTTGACTGGCCGGGCTGGAGGGCCGCGCTGACATGGCTCGTGGTTGCACTGCTGACACCGACCGGCGTCGTGTAGTCCTGGTAGCCCGAGAGAGCGACCCTGACGGTGTGGGAACCGACCGCGACGTTCGAGATCGTGTATACTCCTGCCGAGGGGGTCTTGCCCTGGTACTTCTCGTCGAGGAAGACGTCCGCACCTGCCGGGTAGGAGACGACATCGATTGCCCCGGTGGTATCGGAGGGGACGGCCGTCAGCCGGGCGTCGACGTAGCGGGTGACGCCGGAGGTCACGGCCACGGTCGACCTCCAGTCATAGTAGCCGGCAAGATCGAGTTCGATGTTGTGGTTCTTTGCCGAGACGCTGGAGAGCGTCAGGGGCGTCCGGCCTTTGTAGACCCCGTCCATGTAGACATAGGCGCCCGAGGGGGAGGACGTGACCTTGACCGACCCGTACTGCTCGATCGCTGTCAGGGTGAACTGGACGTTCGACTGCTGGCCCGCCCTGACCGTGACGGTCGTGTGATCGGACTGGTAGCCGGACCGTTCAGCGTCAAGGGAGTAGGTGCCGGGGACGAGGTTCTGGATCGTGAGCGGCGCCACTCCGCGGTAGTTCCCGTTTAAGTAGATGGCCGAGCCTGAAGGACTTGACGTGACCCGAATCGAACCGGCGGTCTCGACCGGTTGCAGCGTCGCGTAGACGTTCACGGTATCGCCCATAGCGGGTCCGGAGGGCAGGCCGGCGGAGTACGTGCGGTAACCGCTCTTCTCAACCCGGACGGTGCTGTAGGGCGACCCGGTGGTGTAGACCGGGATATCGATCCATCCTCCGTATGTAGTACCTTGGTACTCTCCGTCGAAATATACGTCGGCACCGTCGATGTTGCAGTGGACGCGGTACCATCCTTCATCTCCTCCGATGCCTGCAGAGACGGCAGGGATGCCGGCACAGAGGAAGAGGAGCGTCATTCCGATGATAAGGGTTCTTAACATGCTCTGTCTCCGATAGATAACAGTCGAATGTCGGCTTTTTGATGGATAATTATTTCTATTTTTGTATCTCCGATTTCTGATACCATTTGATAATACCGGTCGTTTTTCTCAAGGAAAGATGCCCGATGTTACCGGAGATGAACGATCCACCCGACCCGGGTATTTTCATGCCCAGAGGTGATCTGTACTGAGGGAGGCGACCCTCGTTCTCCGGGCAACCCCGTCCACCTTTTTATCCCGCGAGATCAACATGGGGTACTGCATGGATATCCAGAGGTTCATCACCGCGATGGAGCAGGTTGCTCCCCCCGAACTGGCTGAAGACTACGATGCCGGGAAGATCGGTCTCGTCGTCGAGGGGAAGGACGAGATCGGGACCGTCTGCTGTGCGCTTGACGCCACAGAGCGCGTGGTGGAGGCCGCAGTCCGTGCCGGCGCGGATATGCTGGTCGTCCACCATACACCCCTCTGGAGCCCGATCACGGCGGTCCGGGGGCCGATGTCGCACCTGCTCCGGACCATCCTTGCCGCCCGGATGAACCTCTATGTGATGCACACAAACTTCGACCGTGCCGAGGGCGGCGTCAATGACGTCCTGGCATCAAAACTCGGTCTTTTTGCGACCGAGCGGATGACCGTCGGCCTCGTCGGCGACTGCTCCCTCGACGTGACCGAGATCGTCCGCCGCCTCCCCGGCGGGGGGATACGGGTCTACGGCGAGATCGAGACGATCCGCCGCCTGGCGCTCGTGGGCGGCGGCGGGTTTGACCCGGACCTGATCCGGGAGGCCGCCGCCCTCGGGGCGGAAGCCTTCCTCTCGGCGGAACTAAAGCACAGCGTCGCCCGTGCGTCGCCCATCCCCTGCCTCGAGGCCACCCATTACGCCCTCGAGGCCCCGGCCATGGAGGCGCTCTCCTCCCGCATGGGATGGCATTATATCCCTGACCCACCGCACGTAGTGGTAGTTCTATGAGCAGCATCTGGCAGAAGATGGAGCGGGACGGAAAGCTGACACCGGAATTTCGCGCCTGTATCGAGCATGCCTACGGGGAGCGGGGGAGAAAGGCGCTCAGAGCCGTCGATGAGAGGCGGGTGAAGCGCTATCTGGACTTCTTCATCGTGGTGGGCCACAGTGACGAGTATATCGTGGAGGAAGACTTCTGCACCTGCAACGACTTCCTCTTCCGGGGCTGCGAGTGCTGGCACATTCTTGCGGTACGCATCGCCGAGCGGACGGGATTCTACGAATCCTACGACCTCTGGTACCAGGACGTATGGAAACGTTAACGGTGTAGCGCAAACAACTATATCAGTTCCAGTCATACGTTGATCATACTGCGTGATTTTCAATGCTCGAAGAAGAATATACGCTCGATTATTTCCGATCCCAGGGATTTGTGCGGAAGATCTGCAAGAGTTGCGGGGCTGCTTTCTGGACCCGGGACCCTGAACAGGAACTCTGCGGCGACGCTCCGTGTGTGACGTATAACTTCATCGGCAACCCGGTCTTCAAACCCCATACCGTTGACGAGATGCGGGAGGCGTTCCTCTCGTTCTTTGAGCGGCACGGTCACACGCGCCTCCAGCGCTACCCCGTAGCCGCACGGTGGAGAGACGATATCTACCTCACCATAGCATCCATCGCCGACTTCCAGCCGTTCGTCACGAGCGGGGTCGTTCCCCCGCCGGCAAACCCGCTGACCATCTCCCAGCCCTGCATCCGCTTAAACGACCTTGACTCGGTAGGGAGATCCGGGCGCCACCTGACACTCTTTGAGATGATGGCCCACCACGCCTTCAACACCCCCGAGGAACAGGTCTACTGGAAGGAGGAGACGGTTGCCCTCTGCGACGAGTTCATTGCGTCGATCGGCGGCGACCTTAACCGTGTCAGTTACAAGGAGCACCCCTGGTACGGCGGCGGGAACGCCGGGGCCTCCGTCGAGGTGCTCATCGGCGGCCTTGAGGTCGCGACGCTGGTCTTCATGAACCTCGGGCGGCAGAAGACCGATCAGCCGCCCGTCGATGTGAACGGGGAGCCGTACTATCCGATGCGGCTGAAGATTGTGGATACCGGCTACGGCCTCGAGCGGTTTGTCTGGGCCTCGAAGGGTTCGCCGACGATCTACGACGCGGTCTTCCCGGAGATGGTGAGCCGCCTGATGCGCTCGTCTCACCTCGAGCACCTCCTTGACAACCCGGAGTTCACGAAGATCATGGGGCTCAGCGCCCGGTTCGCCGGGGTGATGGACATCTCCGGGACGAACCTCTACAACCTGCGGCGGAAGGTCGCCGAGGCGATCGACGTGCCTGTCGAGCGGCTCGAGCGGATCGTCGTCCCGATCGAGAAGGTCTACTCCGTCGCCGACCACACCCGCTGCCTCGCCTACATGCTCGGCGACTGCATCGTCCCCTCGAACGTCCGCGAGGGGTACCTCGCCCGGCTGGTGCTTCGCCGGACGCTCCGGATGATGAACGACCTTTCGATGGACGAAGACCTGGGGGACCTGATCGAGGCGCAGATGCAGGTCGTCGGGACCGGGAACTTCGGGCAGAGCGTCGATGTGGTCAGGGAGATCGTGGAGAGCGAGGAGGAGCGGTACGCCGCGACCCTCGAACGCGGGACCCGGATCGTCCAGAAGATTGCCCGGAACTACAAGGCGAAGAGCACCCGCGTCCCTCTCGCAGAGGTGATCACTCTCTACGACTCGCACGGCATCCCGCCTGAGATGGTGAAGGATGTCGCTGCCGCCGAGGGGGCTGTCGTGGAGGTTCCCGACAACTTCTACTCGCTGATCGCCGACATCCACTCGGAGGCGCAGAAGGCAGCGGAAGGAGAGGACCCGCTTGCTCCGTACCGCGAGCGGGCGAAGACACTCCCTCCGACGAAGAAACTCTTCTACGACCTGCCGAACGAGGTTGAGTTCGAGGCGATGGTGCTCGACTACTTCGACGGGATGGTGGTGCTGGACCAGACGCTCTTCTACCCCGAGGGAGGCGGTCAGCCGTCCGACACCGGCACCCTGGTGACGTCCGAGAGCATGGTCCGGGTGGAGGAGGCGACGAAAGTCGGGGAGGTGATCCTCCACCGGGTCACGGGAGGTCCCCTGAAGCGCGGCGAGCGGGTGAAGGGAATGGTGGACGAGGAACGCCGGCGATCGCTGATGCGCCACCACACGGCGACCCACGTCCTCCTGCACGCCGCAAAGAAGGTGCTCGGCGTCCACGTGCACCAGGCGGGCGCCCAGAAGGGGAGCGAGACCTCGCGCCTTGATGTCCGGCACTACACGCATATCACGCCCGACGAACTCAAGCGGATCGAGATCGAGGCGAACCGCCTGGTCATGGCCGATACACCGGTCTATATCCATATCGAGGAGCGGACGAAGGCCGAGCAGAAGTACGGGTTCGACCTCTACCAGGGAGGGGTGCCGCCGGGCCGGGAGATCAGGACGGTGCGGGTGGCGAGCGACGTGCAGGCGTGTGCGGGTACGCACGTCCGGACGACCGGCGAGATCGGTTTCATCCGGGTCATCGGCGTCGAGCACATCCAGGACGGCGTCGAGCGGCTGGTCTTTGCGGCCGGCATCGCCGCCGTGCATGCCGTGCAGCATATGACGGATCTCCTCCAGGCATCCTCCGATGTGCTGAGCGTCCAGCCCGAGAACCTGCCGGCGGCGGTAGCGCGCTTCTTCTCGGAATGGAAGGAGCAGAAGAAGGAGATCGAGCGGCTCCAGAAGAGCGTGGTGGACCTCCAGGCGCAGCACCTCGAGGGCGAGATGGTCGACGGGGTCCGGGTCGTCGTCAGGCAGGTGGATGCGGCCCAGAAGGAACTCGTCGATCTCGCGAGCAGCGTCTCGGCAGAGGGCGGCGTGGCGCTCTTCGTGTCGGGAAACGGAAACGTGAAGGTGGTAGCAGCCTCCGGCGTACCGATGGTGAACGCCGCCGATATCGTGAGGAAGGTATGCGGCATCCTCGGCGGGAAGGGCGGCGGTAAACCGACGCTTGCGCAGGGTGCCGGAACAGACGCCTCCCGGCTTGATGAGGCGCTGGAGCACGGACGCAGAGAGATCCTTGAAGCACTCCATGGTTGACGATGTTGTAGTTATCCAGCCGGGCGATGAGCGGGCTCAGAAGATCGCCCGGGCAATGGCGAGCCAGACGGCGAACGCGGTTATTCAGGCTTTCGGCAGCGGGCCGCTGACGTCCTCAGAGGTTGCCAGGGCGATGGCGATCCCGATCACCACCGCCTCCTACCACATCGAGAACCTCCTCGACGCCGGGATTCTTGAGGTTATGGAGACCCGCTGGAGCGAGAAAGGGCGCGAGGTGAAGGTCTACGGTCTTGCGAACCAGGTGTTCATCATCGCGCCGCCGGTGAGCGATCTGCGGTCGGTGCTCCAGAAGTACGCGACGCTCTTTGCGGTCGCCATCTTCGCGAGCCTCAGCCTTGCGACGTTTCTTCCGGTGGTCATGCCGGGGATCCAGGCCATGCCGCCCGGCCCGATGGCCTCCGGTGGAAACGGCGAAGAGGTCGTGACGCTCCGGACACCTGCCTTCGATGCCGCCGGGGGACTGCCGGTCCACGACCTGGTGATGGGGTTCTTCTTCGGGGCCTGCGCGGTGCTGCTCGCGCTCCTGGTCTACGAGGTCTACTACTGGTGGCGGACCTCCCCGCGGGCGGAAAAAGGGAGAAACGGATAAAAGAGGTCTGGTGAGGGGGTATCAGGGGATCTTTATCGTCGCCCCCTGACAGATCCGGCTCCCTGGGGTTGCCCGCTTCCTGCTTCAACCTTTGCCCCGCATTTGGGGCATCTTGTCTTCTTTGGATTGATCTCTGCACCGCAACTGTAGCACTTTGGCATGGTCTATCACCACAATATGCCTGATCGGAGTATGACACCATAAGGCTATCCCATCGGGATCCTGCCGTAAATTCCGGCGGCAGCCGGAAACCACGGAATATTGGCTTATCTACGTCGAACGCCGTTTCTCTTTCGTGAGATCCGTTTGTCTTGCATTTAAGGCAGGCCGGATGCCGGCCCTGTGACCGGGGATGGAAGGCAGGTCCTGTCCGGGGAAGAAGAGCTGAAGCACACGGCAGTTAAAAACCCGAAACACTCCTGAATTCGCCGCAGGATGCCACCACGGCATATGAATAACCTTTTTGCGATCGCGGGGGGGCGATGACGGCCGCCATCACCCTCTTCATCGGGACGTCGACGTTCTTCTGGATCATGAGGCGCCCGGGCCCGAGATCGGCAGCACAGGCCTATGGGGATTGCAGAGCCGGCCGCGCACCATTGCCGGCATCCAGAACCGTGATATGTACAGAGGGCGTATGAAACAGTGTTTCGGGACGAGCTCGCATGCCGCGCCGTGCAGGCAAAACCCCGGCGAGCCGTAGATCATGAGCAGCGCAATGGAGATCCTTTCAGCGACTCTGGTCCTCTCATCCGAGCTCCTGCTCCGGACGGTCCCGATCGTCATTATCGGCGTGCTGATCGCCGAGATCTTGATTGCTCTCCGGATCACCGAGAGGATCGCGAGCGTTGCCTACCCGGTCACGACCTTCTCCCACCTCCCCCGCGAGTGCGGAGCGAGTTTTCTCCTGGCATTCGTCTCGCCGCAGGCGGCGGACGCGATGCTTGTCGACTACTACCATAAAGGGATGATCGGGCGGGGCGAGCTCGTCGTCGCGGCGCTCATCAACTCCTTCCCGTCCGTCGTCATGCACTGGCGCTACCTGATCCCGGTTTATGTCCCGCTGCTCGGGGTCTTTGGCGTGATCTACTTTGCCATCCTGATGGCGATTGGGTTTCTCAAGACCGGGATCGTCATGATTGCCGGGCGGATGCTTCTCTCGGCGGTTCCGGCGACCCGGACGCCGGAGGAGCATTCCGGGCGGACGTTACCCCCGAAAACGGCCCTGAGAACCTCCCTCCGACCGGCCGCGAGAACCCTCCGCCGGATCCTCGGGATTATGATCCCGACGCTCGTCGTTGTGGCGTTTCTCATCGAGGCCGGGGTATTCGACGCCGTTGCGGCGCATCTGGAGGGCGCGAGCAGGCTCTTTCCCATACCGCCCGAAGGCCTCGCGATCATCGCGGCAAAGTTCGGGTCGTACATCGCCGCAGCAAGCCTTGCGTCTGGACTGCTCGCTGCCGGTGATATGGTCGGCAGGGATATTGTCGTCACGCTGCTCGTGGCGAACCTGCTGACCAGCGTCGTCACCTACCTGCGCTGGCTCGGGTCCTTTTATGTCGCGATCTTCGGGCCGAAGCAAGGCACCGAGATCATGCTCCTCTCGGTCGCGCTCCAGGACGGCCTCCTGCTGGTGACGATCTTCCTGCTGGCCTGGTTCTGGTGAATGACGACCCTGCGTCATTGGACCTTCTCCGTCGTCTCCCGCACCCACCGGTGCCGGTCCTCCCAGGCTTCCCAGACCGCCGCAGTCCAGCGCATCAGCGCCTCTTCCTTCTCCGCATCCGTCGCGGCCAGAAGGATGTCCATCACGGTCAGGTCTCCCCTGCCTTCCGGGGGTTCGAGCCGCGGCCAGTCTCTCCGCCTCCTCGCGATCTTCATATGCGCAAGCTGCACCTCGCGGCCCGTATACCCTCTTTCCACAGCGAGATAGAGCCCGATGAGCGCGAACACCGCCGTTATCGGGCGCATTCGCTCTCCAACGTGTTGCGCCGCGTAGGCGTCGACTGCGTGCTGGTGGACGAACCCGGCGTCCTGCTGCACGAGGGTCCAGCAGGTCAGGTCATAGTACGCCTCCAGGCACTCGCCCGCGGCGTTGTAACGCTCCGCAGGACCGAGGTTCCGGTCGGGGAGCTTCACCCCGCATCCGGGGCAGACAGTGAAAGCGCTACTGTTCATGAACTATGCCAGTTCTGGCGTCATCGCACTTCTTCGCATCGGTGCGTATGCAGGCGAGGAAGTTTTTTATGCAGGGGGTCCCGATCACGGAAAAATTGGAGGGAACGGCAACATGGCAGAAGCAACACTGACGGAAGAGAGAGGAAGGTTATTCATCCAGCGCATCTTCGCGGCATCGCGCGAACAGGTCTGGAGGGCGTGGACGGACCCGGAGGTGATAGCGCAGTGGTGGGGGCCGGCGGAGTTTACAGCGCCGGTCGTCAAAGTCGACCTCCGCGAGGGGGGCAGGTACCTCTTTGCCATGCGCTCGCCCGAAGGCCAGGAGGTCTGGAGCACCGGTGAGTACCGCGAGATCGTCGCGGGTGAACGGCTCGTCTTCACCGATTCGTTTGCGAACGCCCAAGGCAACGTGGTCCCGGCCTCGACCTACGGGATGAGCGGGGACTGGCCGCTGGAACTCCTGGTGACGGTGACGTTCGAGGAGCACAGCGGCGGGACGAAGATGACCCTGCGGCATGAAGGCATCCCGGCGGGCGAGCCAATCGAGCAGGTCGAGGCCGGGTGGAACGAGTCGTTCGACAGACTCGCAACCGTCCTCGGGTAGCCGGGACCTGATGCCCCGGTTCTCCCGGCCTGCAGGACCCGGCGGGAACGGGTAGCCTTATGGCTGGAGTGGAGCGTGCATCCCTATGGTTAGTCTCCTGGTCCCCCTCATCCTGCTCGGCGTCGCCGTCGTGGGGGCGGCGGTCACGATGCGCTACCGGCGCGAGATGCGTGCCGTCCGGGAGCAGATCAAAGGCCCGGGAAGCCGGGTGGTCCGGACCGGGTGCGGGCCGATCGGGTATGCCCGGTCCGGGGACGGCTACCCGGTGCTCGTCGTCCACGGCAACGCGGGCGGGTTCGACCAGGGTTTGCTGCTCGCCGGGTGGACCATCGACCAGGCGCTCCAGGTCATCGCGCCGTCAAGGTTCGGCTACCCCGGCACGCCCATGCCTTCGCGTGCGAGCGTCACCATGCAGGCGGACGCCTTCGCCTGCCTGCTTGATGCCCTCGCGATCGAGCGGGCCGCCGTCGTCGGCTACTCGGCAGGCTCCGCCTCGTCGATCCAGCTCGCCCTGCGCCACCCGGAGCGCGTCTCGGCGCTTATCCTCGTCGAACCCGTTGCGCCGGGGAAGGGGCCGGTCATGCCGAGACCCATCTTTACCGTCTTCTTCAGGAATGATTTCGTGTACTGGGCGACGGTCACCTTCTTTCGGCCGATCGTAGAAGGAGCGTGGGCCGGCGTGCCCCGAGGAAAAAGGCTCACCCCGAACGATAAGGCCGAAGTCAGGACGCTGCTTTCAAGCCTCCTCCCGGTCAGCGCCCGGGTCGACGGAAGCTCTTTTGACACTTACGTCTCAACCCCCGGCCTGCTCAACGCCTCCGGCAATGACTACCCGTTTGAGAAGATCCGGGCCCCCACGCTGGTGGTCAGCGCCGTGGACGATCCGCTGGCGCTCCACGAGAATGCACGCGCCCTTGCACGGAGGATTCCCGGCGCCCGCCTCCTCGCCGTGCCGGGGGGCGGCCACATGCTTCTTGGGCATCACGAAGAAGTCCGGCAGGGGATTACGGAGTTCCTGCACGAGAACGGCATTCCCGGCCTCTCTCCAAACGAGAAGGTGAAATGATCATGGCAACGAAGATGGAAATGCGGCCGGGCCGCTACGCGCCCGTGAACGGGCTTTCGATGTATTACGAGATCCACGGCGCCGGCAGGCCGCTGGTGCTCCTTCACGGCGCCTTCATGACGATCGAGGGGTCGTTTCAGCGGATGCTCCCCACCCTTGCAGAGACCCGGCAGGTCCTCGCCGTCGAGCAGCAGGCTCACGGCCGTACCGCCGACATCGACCGCCCGCTGACCTACGGGGGGATGGCGGCGGACACCGTCGCCCTCCTCCGGCACCTGGGGGTCAGCGAAGCCGACATCTTCGGCTACAGCATGGGGGCCGCCATCGCCCTCGAGATCGCCGTCCGGCATCCCGACGTCGTGCACAAACTCGTCCTTGCCTCGCCGAGTTACACGAGAGAAGGGTCCTACCCCGAGATGTACGAGGGGGAAGAGAACCTGAAGCCCGAAGACCTGGCCGGCACCCCGTTCGCGGAGGAGTATGCCCGGACGGCGCCGAACCCGGATGCCTGGCCCCGGCTCATCGAGAAGGTGAAGCAGCTGGACCGAGAGTTCCGGGGCTGGACGGCTGAGGAGATCCGGTCGATCCGGGCGCCGACGCTCGTCATCATAGGCGACTCCGACGTCAACCGCCCCGAACACGCGGTCGAGATCTTCCGGCTGCTCGGCGGCGGCGTGCCGGGGGATATCGTCGGGCTCCCGGCGTCCCGGCTCGCGGTCCTCCCCGGCACGACCCATATCACGCTCATCGACCGCACCGACTGGCTGCTTGCGATGATCGGGGAGTTCCTCGATGCACCCGCGCCGGAGGCGGGGGGGGCATGAACCCCGGGCGGTCGCCCCCGGCCTTCTTCCTCCTGATCTTCGTTCTCTCCCTCCCGTTCCTCCTCTTTGCCGCAACACCCCTCCCCGGCCCGCTGAACCTCCCCGTGAGCGCGTTCATGCTCGTCTGCCCGGCCCTGGCGGCCGCGATCCTGGTCCGGCGGGAGGAGGGGGCCGGCGGCGTAAGAAGACTGTTCGCCCGGGTTCTTGACTACAAAAAGATCCGGCCGGTTTGGTATCTCCCCATCATCCTCCTGATGCCCGCGATCATGCTCCTCTCCTACGGTGTGATGCTTCTTTTTGGCCTGCCGCTCCCCGCCGACCCTTTCGTCCCGTATCTCCTGATCCCGGTCTTCGTCCCCCTCTTCTTCATCGCCGCTGCGTTCGAGGAAGCGGGATGGATGGGATATGCCGCCGACCCCCTGCAGGAGCGGTGGAGCGCTCTCGTGACCGCCCTGATCCTGGGAGTGGTCTGGGCGGAGTGGCACTCCATCCCCTGGCTCCTGCTCAACACCCCCGCCTGGGCGGCGGGGCAGGCACTCTCGACAGTCGCGCTCCGGGTCGTCATCGTCTGGCTCTACAACAACACAAATGGGAGTGTCTTTGCGGCAACCCTCTTCCACGGCATGATGAACGTCGCCGAGTTCTCGTTCCCGAACCTCGGCTCCCACTACGACCCGGTCGTCACCGGGGGGATCGCGGCGGCCGTCGCCGTCGCCGTCGTGTTCCTCTGGGGGCCGGAGACGCTTGCCCGATTCCGGCATGGGCGCCTGCGTGGCCCTTGCTGCCGGCTCTCCTGACCGGAACCTTTATAGTTAGGCATACCCTAACTAATGAGCATCGACTATGGCGGCGAGAGTTGAGCACCTGTTCGAAGTCCTTGACCGCCTGATCGCCATCAGAAACGAATGTTCGAGCCAGATCTTTGCCGAGTGCGGCCTCGCGGATATAACCGTGAAGCAGATCGCGTATCTACGCACGATCGACGGCCACGCCGACGTGACCTTCAGCCGGCTCGCCGAGATCACCGGGACCTCGAAACCCACCGTCACGGAGATGGTCAACAAATTCGTCAGGATGGAATGCGTCTACCGGGAACGATGCCCCGGTGACGGCAGGATCGCCTACATCCGTCTCACCGAAAAAGGGCGGATGATAGCAGAAGCCGAACAGAACGCCCTCTCGCGAATGATCGAGAGGATGACGCAGACGCTCGACGATGCCGAGATCGACCTTCTGGTCAAGATTCTCGGGAAAGTCCGGTAATTTTTTCGCCGGCGGCATAGTTAGGGAAAGCAAAACTAATTTATTGGAGTAATCATGCACTCACCACAACCCGATATCACCGGAGAAATGATGGTCATACCGCTCTTCGAGGCCGTGGTCTACCCGAAGAGCCGGACAAAGTTCAAGGTCGGCCCCGCGACCGGGAAGATGCTGCTCGCCGCGGTGAACAGCGCCGGTTCGACCTATGCGGTCGGTCTTGCGGCCCGCGAAGGCACGGACCCCTCGGAAGCCTCGGCCGACTCGCTCTACCCGGTGGGGAGCCTGATCGAGATCGCGCACGTCCAGCCCGCGAACGACGGCTACCTCATCTTCGGCGAGGCCGTCGCGAGGGTGAAGGCCACGAGGCTGATTGAGGCCGACGGGCTCTTCTCCGCCGTCTGCGAACCCGTTCCCGACCACTTCGACCTCGACGAGGGGACCCGGGCGGAACTCCTCGCGAAGATCCGGGCGGTCATCCGCGATGTCAGCGGCCACTTCCAGGGCTCCGAGCAGTTCACCAGGCCGATTGAGAAGATGGACTCCATCGACCAGATCATGGGGTTCGTCATGCCGTTTCTCCCCGTCGACCTTGCGGAGAAGCAGGAACTCCTCGAGATCGCCTCGGTCCGCGGCCGATACACCGCGTTCCTCGACCTCCTGACCCGCGTGAAGGAGGGGATCGAGATCCGGATCGAGGTCGCGAAGAAGACCTCTGATAAGGTCGGCAAGGCGAATCGCGAGGCGATGCTCCGCGAGCAGCTCAAGGTGATCCAGGACGAGCTCAACGGCTGCGACGGCTCCTCCGGCGAAGACGGCTACCGTGAGCGGATCGAGCGCTCGACGATGCCTGAAGAGGTGCGGAAGAAGGCGCTCGCGGAGCTGAAGAAACTTGAATCCGGCGGCAGCCAGCACCACGAGAGCCAGGGGATCCGGAACTACCTCGACCTCCTGCTCGACCTCCCCTGGACGGTCGAGGAGAAGAAGATCATCGACATCAACGAGGCCCGGCAGGTGCTCGAGAGCAACCACAACGGGCTCGAGAAGGTCAAGGAGCGGATCATCCAGCACCTCGCGGTCATGAAGCTCAAGGAGGAGAAGCAGGGCTCGATCCTCCTCTTCGCCGGCCCGCCCGGCACCGGGAAGACGAGCCTCGGCAAGAGCATCGCCGACGCACTGGGGAGGAAGTACGTCCGGATCAGCCTCGGCGGCGTCAAGGACGAGGCAGAGATCCGGGGGCACCGGCGGACCTACGTCGGGTCGCTCCCCGGCAGGATCATCCAGGGGATGAAGAAGGCCGGGACGAAGAACCCGGTCTTCATCCTCGACGAGGTCGACAAACTCGCCGTCTCCTACTCCGGCGACCCGGCGAGCGCCCTCCTCGAGGTCCTCGACCCCGAGCAGAACAACACGTTCGCGGACCACTACCTGGAGGTCCCCTACGACCTCTCGGACGTGCTCTTCATCGCGACCGCAAACAGCCTCGCGACGATCCCGGCGCCCCTCCTCGACCGGATGGAGCTTATCGAGATCTCGGGCTACACGAAGAACGAGAAGTTCGCGATCGCAAAGGACCACCTGGTCCCGAACACCCTCGCGGAGCACGGCCTCGATACGGAGAAACTCCGGTTCGAGGACGAGGCCCTTACGGTGATCATCGACCGCTACACCCGCGAGGCGGGCGTCCGGGCACTCAAGAAGCAGCTCGCCCGTGCCGCACGGTACGTCTCGGCGAAGATCGTCTCAGGCGACGTCGCCCTCCCGTATATCGTGACGGCGGACCTGCTCCCGGAGGTCCTCGGGAAGGAGACGGTCCGGCAGGACGTGGTGCGGAAGGAGAACCCGCCCGGCGTCGTCACGGGCCTCGCGTGGACCCCTGTCGGCGGGGACATCCTCTTCATCGAGGGGACGTTCATGCCCGGCAAGGGCAAGCTCACCCTGACGGGCCAGCTCGGCGACGTGATGAAGGAGTCGGCGCAGATCTCCTTGAGCCTCATCCGGTCGCGGTTTGCGGCCGTTGCACCGGGCTTTGACTTCTTCGGAAGCGACATCCACATCCACGTCCCGGCGGGAGCGACCCCCAAGGACGGCCCCTCGGCGGGCGTGACGCTCTTTACAGCCCTCGCCTCCCTCATCACCGGAAGAACGGTCGACCCGACGACCGCCATGACCGGCGAGGTGACGCTCTCCGGCGCCGTCCTCCCCGTGGGCGGGATCAAGGAGAAGGTCCTTGCCGCTCACCGGGCAGGGATCCGGAAGGTCATCCTGCCGCAGGAGAACGAGAAGGACCTCGCGGACGTCCCCGAGGACGTCAGGACCGACCTCGTCTTCGTCCCGGTCCGGACCATCGAGGACGTCCTCCGCGAGGCGCTCGATGTCACGCTGCCGGGCCCGGTCATCCACTATGCGGGCGACCGGTTCGTTCCGGCGCACAACCTCTGAGCGGGGACGGACCCCCACCCCCCCCTCTCCCGGGCACTACTAAGATTGTTCACTTTTCTCCTCATACGGGACGCAAACTTATCTGGGATCGCGGCGTCAGTCGGGGGCCGGGGATACGACATGCAAGATCCGAAAGGTCTGGACCGGCTCAGAGACCGGTTCGTGGGGGAGTGGGACCTCGACGTGACCCTGCAGATGCCTGACGGCAGCACGATGACCGGCACGGGCACGGCCACGGTCCGGGAGGTGGCCGGCCGGTACGGCATCCAGAGCGACCTCAAGTATACCATCGGCGGGGAGTCCTACGAGGAGACGGACCTCTGGACCTACGACCGCGAGAAGGGGACGGTCCACATGTTCGGCGCTGGCTCCGACGGGAGCACGCACGACCATACGGGCAGGTGGAAGGACGCGGATACCCTGGAACTGCACTGGAGCGATCCGGGGGAGGCGGAAGAGACGATCACGGCCGCCTGGGAGGCCGCCGACACCCTTCGCATCCGGTCGGAGACGAGGGTGGGGGGCAAGCCCGGCCCCGTCATGGACTCGGTGGGGAGAAGGCGGAAGGGATGAAAAGGCTCCACGCGGTGCAGCCATAGGGTATTCCCCGGATGCCGGAGCAGGGCAGGGTATCAGAAATACGTCCCGCCCGTCTCGAACGCCACCCTGCGGTCGTGTGCCATCTTCTGCAACCACTCTTCGATCTCCGGCCTGTCGAGGATGTAGCCCTTCCAGAGATCGGTGTAGGGTTCTTCGGGCACGACGATGATCCCTTTGTGCTCCGCGACCCTGTCCGCGATGAGCGATGCCGCCTTATCGGCGGGATACGCGTCGTCGGGGATTCTCAGGTCGCCGCGTGCCTGTCCGTCGATCCCCTTGTTGAAGATCGGGGTCGCGATGTTCGCCGGGCAGATCGTCGAGAAGTGGAGCCCTTTCTCGGCGTATTCATACTTCAGGCACTCGGTAAGGCCGGTGACACCGTACTTCGTGAGGGAGTAGAGCGCCTGGAACGGGGGAGGGACGATGCCGGCTATCGAACTGGTGTTCACGATGTGGCCGAACCCCTGCTCGAGCATGATCGGCACGGCGGCATGGACCCCGTAGATGACGCTCCAGAGGTTGGTGTCGATGATCGTCTTCCAGTCCTCGAGGGTGGCCATCTCGAACGGGATGGTCCCCCCGACGCCTGCGTTGTTGAAGAGGATATCCAGCCTGCTCGCCTCCGCTACGACCCCTTCGATACCCTTCCGCACATCCTCCTCCTTCGTCACGTCCATGATGAGCGGGCGCACCCGGTCGCCGTAGGCAGAGAGCTCGCCTGCGGCCTTTGCAATCTTCTCCGGACTGCGTCCCGCCATGTAGACGATTGCTCCCCTCTTTGCGAGCTCCTCGCTGATCGCATATCCAATCCCTGAGTTCGCACCGGTGACGATGCAGACTTTGTCCTTATAATAGTTTAAATCAGCCATCTTCTTCTCCTTCACTCAATGACCCTGGCGCCCATGGCATGAAGGACGGCGTTTCCCTCGATCAGCGCCGCCTGGGTGATCTTCGTTACGGGCAGGGAAGCGAGGCTGTTGATGATGTAGTACTGGACCGGATTCTGCATCGGGGTCTGTTCGATCCATGTGAGGCTCCCCGTTCCGACCTGCAGAGTCTCCACCCCGATGCCCTGGGGGTAGAGGACGAACTGGCTGAGTTCTGCTCCCGGAGCCCCGACCTTTGGGATATACCTCCAGCCAAGGGTGTTCACGGACGCGAACTGCGACTTCAGCCCCTCCAGTTCCTTCCCGGTGACCGGGCCGGCGGCCTCGAAGTTCATGGTGAGGAAGGTGTTCCCCTCGTAACTGACGGACGTCGCGTAATGGGGTTTCGAGATATGCAGGTCTTCGATCTCCGCGTAAATCTTAGGGATACCGGTCTGCTCCCGCCCTCCGAGGATGGGTGCGGTCTTGTTCTCCCAGACCACCAGCGTGTAGGCGCCGTCGAGTTCGTCCTTCTTTCCGTGGAACCTGACCGGTGCCGCCACGTTGATCAGGTTATACTGGCCGCCGTGCAGCCAGTTGATCTCGGTGAATCTGTTGAACGCCACCTGCACCTCAGGCGCCAGGAGCTCGAATCCTTCCGGGATGTAGTTTTCAAGAAGGTCTCTCTCGGTCCCGTAAGTTATGGACAGAGCCGTGGTCCTCTGCGTGACCAGGGTCTCCGGGTCGAATTTGCCGCCCCCGAAGTGGATCGGCATCAGGTAGGTACAGTCGTCCTGCGGTCGGAACATAGGCTTCCCTATCTGTGCCATAACAGCTCAATGTATATAATCCTATAGATCTTTGCACCGTCAACTCGCCGGAATTTTTTGGTAAAAATGTCAGGATATAGGCCAGGAAACGGCGCCGGAGCGGTTAAGAGGCCACTGTCACGATAACGCCGGGGGGAACCTTTGAAGCGCCAGAGCGTGCCGCCCCGGCGGCATAAGGTTTCACGGAACCGTGCCGAATCCCGCCCGGAATATAAACATGACTTCCCCCGGCTCCCCGACAGTAACCCCAACACTACCTGATATAACCCCCCGGCTCCCCGCGCGCGGGGAGCGCTCGTCAAAGGGCGGAGGGCAGATCGACCGTCTCCTCCCTGCCACCGGTGTTCCGGGACGACACGGGGGTGAGATTTGCCGGCGAGGACCCGGGGAAGACAGTACCCGAACATCTAGCTATAAATAAACCCTGAACGCTAAACCAATTATTTATCCGATAGTTCGTACACGGACCCCTGCTATCGGATCCATTGAGGGAGAGATTCAATTGACGCCAGAGAGCCCACGGAATAGAAGAGCAGACTCAACGGCAGGAAAGGAGCTGGATATCTCCCTTGAGGTCGTCATCCTGCTCGTCTTCGGCGTCTTCATGCTCATCTTTGGTCTGCTTCTCTTCAGGATTCACACGGGAGAACTGCCGTACTCCCCTGACAGCACCTACGGCCTCTTCCTCGTGATCGTCGCGTTTCAGATCATCACGATGGGGAAGACCCCGTTCGGGGATCTCCGCCGCTCGTGGCCGATCATCATCATCGGGATCAGCACGGCAGTCATCGGGATGCTTGCCTGCTTCGTTCCCGGCCCGGTGAGCGCACTGGTCCGCAGCCTTGTCGGAGTACTGCTCTTTGCCGGCGGGATCGCTCTCCTTCTCCAGTTGTTCTTCTCGGCGGAGAAGGCCAGGATATGGCTGAAGGTTCCCGGAATCCTGCGGCAGCTGACGCTCGCCTGTATCCTTGTATATGTCATGTCGATAATCCTGGGCATGGTCACGCTTCTGCCCGGCATCACGACCGACCGCGAGACAGCGGTCCTCCTCATCGTCTACGGCATCAGTTTCTTCTACCTCTCCTGGTGCATCCAGAAGGTCTCCCGGGTGTACCCCCCGAGTGAGACGAAGGCTCAGGTGGGATCGCAATGACCCCGAACGATCTTTATCAAAAGGACGGCACCGGCCTGTTCCGCGAGGTCTCCCTTCCCCTCCCGGTTGCGATCGTCCTCCCGGTCGCAACCCTCCTGGTCCTTCTCGGGCTGCTGCTCTTCCCCGTAAACCAGGGGGTGCTCCCGTTCTCCCCGGACGGTCAGCTCGGCCTGTTGCTCGTCATCATGGCCATCCAGATGCTGGCTCTCGGGGATACCCCGGTAGGCCAGTACCGGCGCTCCCGGCTGCTGATGGCCACGGGGATCGTCTTTGCCGCAATGGGTGCCGTCTCGTGCATTGTCCCGGGGCTCCTGACCGGCGTGATCCAGGTCCTCCTCGGCCTCCTGAACATCACCGGCGGAGCGGTCCTCCTGACAAAGAGACTCCTCTCGATGCTGCACGACCTCAGGAACCCCCCTACCGAGCCCGTTGCTCTTCCCCACCTCCTCAAGCAGCTGCTGGTCACCCAGACGGTGCTGAATGTCGTATCGATCACCTTCGGCATAACCATGCTCGTGCCCGGCCTCGCTCCGGGCACGGTCATCGCAGGGATCGTCGTGATCAACGGCCTCCTCCTCTTCGTGCTGGTCTCTATCCTCTTAAAGATCCAGTAGTCCGGGGCTTACGATACGCTCGTTCCCCGCCCTTCGGGCGACGTTCAGGAAGTTCTTGCCCCCGTGCGCCGGAGAGATTCGACAATTACATCTTCGTTCGGGTCCTGGGGTTCTCCCTGGTCTACCGAATGCAGGACCGAGGACACACCTTGCGCACGTCCGGCGGCTGAAGCACCAGGACATCCTGCTCGTGCCCTGCAGAGACGATAGCAGGGAGCCGGGCCGCGGCGTCACGATCACGCTCGCGTTCTCCGGCGATCCGGTTGACCGGATCGCCGAACTCAACGCCTTCGCCGCAAGGATCAGAGAGGCCGGTGCGGTCATCGAAGGCCCGGTGGACCGGCCCTGGAACACCCGCGACGTCGTGGTGAGCGACCCCGACGGCTACCGTCTGGTCTTTTCCACGCCGGACTTTGCACGGATGCGGGACTTCGAGACGGCCATGCGGGGTGTCGGGGAGGACCTTACGAAGTTTTAGACTCGCATTCAACAAAACCCGGATCAGGGTGCCGGCACGAGCCGGTAGACCCGACCGGTCTCCCCGACCGGTCCCCGTTCCTCTGCGGTCAGGACGTAGAGCTCGTGCTTCGCGTCCTCCCCGAACGCGAGAACATACGCCCCGACGGTCCGGCTCCCGGCCACCTCGACCTCGGTGAAATCCCACTGGCCGCCGGGATCTTCCGTCGCACTGAAGATGATCCCGTCCCCATCGGTCCCCGCCCGGTTCCACTCCCCGAAGACATAGCGCCCGACGAGCGCGGGAATCGCCCTCCCCCGGTAGACGTAGCCGCCGATGACGACCGCCCCGATGCCGCCGGGCTGGTTGGCGTTCGGGTACTCGATGATCGCGTCGATCAGTGGCTCGCCCCGCCGGCCGGTCCGGGGCGCGTCCGCCGGCGACTCGCGGGGGTTGCCGGGGTCGAAGGCGTGGTTGCCTTCCCTGAGGTTCCAGCCGTGGTTGCCGCCCGGGACGATGATCTTCACCGACTCCCAGAGGTACTGCCCGGCATCGGCGGCAAACAGCCGGTGCTCGCCCCCGGCGTCGAAGGCCGTGCGCCAGGGGTTGCGGAGACCGTAAGCGTAGATCTCGTCCCGGCCCTCTCTTCCGACGAACGGGTTGTCCGCCGGGATACCATAGGGTTTCTCGCCGTCAACGTCGATCCGGAGAATTTTCCCAAGCAGCGTCTCGATATCCTGCCCGTTCCCTCCCGGCGGGTGACCTCTCCCGACGTCGTTTGCGCCGCCGCCGTCACCGAGCGGGATGTAGAGGTAACCGTCGGGGCCGAAAGCGATCGAGCCGCCGTTGTGGTTGGCCTGGGGCTGGTCGACCTCCAGGATCATCCGCTCTGACCCGGGGTCCGCCCGGTTGGGCGTGGAGACGGCAAACTCCGATACCCTGCTCGTGTGGTCCCAGCCCTCCGGCGCCCCGTCCCGGAGCGGGGCGCTGTAGTAGACGAAGAACCTGCCGTTCTCCCTGAACTTCGGGTGGAACGCGAGGCCGAGGAGCCCGCGCTCGTCGTAGCCGGTGCGGAGGTCGACAACCCGGCCGGTGATATCGAGGAAGGGCTCATTAACGCCGGCGTCGATGACCCGGATGACGCCGGGGAGGTCGGCGACGAAGAGCCGTCCTGTCCCGTCGTCCGGGGATGCCAGCGCAACGGGCATGGTGAATCCTCCGGTGACGAACTCGAGGCCCACCCGTTCCGGGGCGGCGCCGGGAAGAAGAATGTCTGGCACGATCTCCTCACTCCGGGAGGATGGATCGGGTAGAGGCATTTAAAGGTACCCGGCGGTACGGATCCGCCGGGTCAGACCCTCGTGATAACGACGCATCAGGGGGATCACCCCGGCCCTCGCTCCCCCTCCATCCTCTTCGCCTTCATCTCCTTTGCCCGGCCGATGAGGTACTCGAGTTCCACAAGTTCCCCGGCGCTCCCGCAGGCGCCCCTGCTGCACGCCTCGTCGTGAAGCCTCCAGCACTCCTCTTCGATCCGTTTGAGGTCGTCCATCGTATGGAGGTGATACCTGGCGATGATATCCGCATGCTCGCGGGTGAACGCGGCGATCTCCTTCAGAAGAGCCATCCGGTCTCCCTTCGGCACCGGCGATCCTGTGCTGCACCGGTCCGCCCGGGAAGTTGTGCGGTCCATGCTACGTCCTTGCTGCCGGGAGAGTTATTCTTTCCGGAACGACCGGGAGCGGTGCCCGCGCCATGAGCAAAAAAACGATTTTTAAAGGGTTATGTGCCGGGGGCGGTGAAGGGGTTCTTCCCCTCTGCCGCACCGGGACGGGCGGTTCACCCCCCCATCCCGATAATTTCCGGAAGTCTATGACTCGTGAACGAACCCCATGTCGACGCCGACGAGCCCGACGACGGTGCCGGTCGCGTCCCTGACCGGGGCATACCCGGAGAGGATGGTGGCGGTCTCGTTGCCCCACTCATCGATGTAGAACCCGGGTTCAGCAGAGGGTTCCTCAAAGCCGGCGAGGAACGCGACGTCCTCCTCCGTGGGCACGTAGACGTCGCCTATTGCGGCCGCGTACGCGCTGCCGTAGTCTGCGTCAACGGCGTAGTCGGTGGCGTTCTCGGTCTTGCGCATGGTGTAGACATAGACGACCCCGGGGTTTGCGTCACGGAAGGTGTTGAGTTCATCGCGGATGGCGGTGAACGCCGGGGTCGTCTCGTCGCCGGGCTTGAGTGCCGCCATCGTGGTGCCGTCGATCTCTCCTGCAGCCTCCACCGCGAGAGCTTTCAGCCGCTCCTGCGTGATTGGGTTCCCTGCTTCGATGGCTGCCATCCCGACGCTGGCGCCGCTCGCGTTTGTTATCGGGGCATACCCGCAGATGAGACTGTAGATCTCAGCCGTGGGTTCCTCAAAGCCGGCAAGCAAGACGGTGTCGAGGTCCGTCAGGGTGTAGCCTTCGCCTATCGCGAGGGCGTTGTTGTCGCTGCCGTAATCCGCATCCACGACGTATTCGGTGATGTTTCCGGCTTTCCGCATCGTGTAGATGTAGAAGATCTCAGGGTTTGCGGTCCGGAAGATGTTGAGTTCATCGCGGATGGCGGTGAATGCCGGGGTACTCTCGTCGCCGGGCTTGAGCGCCGCCATAGCGTCGCCGTCAATCTTGCCTGCAACCTCCACCGCGAGGGCTTCGAGCCTCTCCTGCCCGATCGACCCGTTCGGCTCGAGGCAGACCAGCCCGACGCCGGCGCCGGCCGCGTTCCTCACCGGAGCATACCCGTACACGGCGGAGTAAACCTCAGCGAAGGGTTCTTCAAAGCCGGTGGGATACGGGTTTCCGGGTTTCACAGCGCGGTACCCGCCACCGATTGCGTATGCACCGGTGCTGCCGTAGTCTGCATCAACGATATGCTCGGTGCCGTTTTCCACCTTGCGCATCGTAGAGATGTAGACGATCTCGGGGTTTTCGTCCCGGAACGCGTTGAGCCGGTCGTGGATGGCGATGTACGCCGACGTGTTCTCGTCGCCGGGCTTGAGCGCGGCAAGAGCATCGCCGTCGATCTGCCCTGCAATCTCCGCCGCGAGGGCCTTTGCCTCGTCCAGCGTGAGCACCTTCTGCACCGGCACGATCGTGCCGGGGGTCGGTTCGGTCTCGCCGGGGGCAAATGCAATCATGACCCCTGCGGCAACGACGATCAGCGCAACAATGGCGACGATCAGGATGTTCTTGACGGTCATACCAGATTCTCCTTCAGGATTTTATTGCAGAAGTGGGCATTTAAACACTCGCAAATGTATCGCGGTTGGATGTGGCGCTATGGTAATTTCAGCGCCTTTGTGGCGGAATACCGGGGGTAACAGTGGGGATGTTTGAGATACGTATTCAGGCCAAATCGTCGCACTCAGGCTGACGTGCTCCGGGATTTCAGGGATAGCGCCGACGATGAGAGGATTGGAGGCGGCGTGCCCCGGCAGAATTGACCCTGTCAGCCCTGCCCTATCCTTGATATCGACGAGAGCCAGGCATGGTGCCCTTCGGGCTGGACGACGTTCTCGAAGACCGCCGGCTTGATGTAGTTGATGAGCCAGCCCTCGCGGAAGGTCTCCCGGATCTCCTCCTGCGTGATCCTCCTCGGGAGCGGGTATTCGCCGGGGTTCTGGTCACTGAAGCAGAGCATGAAGTAGTTTCCGCCGGGTTCGAGAACAGCTGCGAGGCTTTTTACGAAGACGGGCCGGTCTTCGTCGGGGAGGACATGGAAGAAGCCGGAGTCGATGACGGTATCAAACGTCCGCTTAAGCCCGGCGAGGTCCAGGGCGTTCCAGACGCGGAACGGCGCCCGGAGCCCCCGTGCCGCAGCCTTCTCCTTCGCCGTCCGGATCGCAAGGGAAGCGGTGTCGACCCCGAGCACCTCGTGGCCTCTCTCTGCAAAGAAGAGGGCGTGCTCCCCCGTGCCGCATCCCACATCCAGGACGGAGCCCGTAACCTCTCCTGCCCGGGCGAGGTCGACGAACGCCTTCTGGGCCCGGCCGATGTCCCAGGGCGGCGTGCTCCGGTAGACCGAATCGAAGATATCCATGTGGTATAATGGATCCCGGAGTAACTTAACCCGTTGGAAACGGATGGACAAAGAGATCCGGGTCTTATCCCTCCCCCTCTTCCCTATGGCTGCTAAAATCTGCTTTATTCGGACGACATCCTGCACCTTCTCGTCGAAAAGCCCCACGGGGAGGTAGAGCGGGAAAGGCCGGACCGGTCTGGGCCGGAATGCTGCAAGATGCGTAACGTAGTGGAACGTCTTTTTCAGCGGGACCAGGGCGTTCGGGAAGAGCGGATCGCCGGCTGATCGGAGCAGTCCTGGCCGGCACCAGGGAGCAGCATACGGAGACCCGGCGCGCACAGTGTTTTTAGGGGAGGTGAACCGCTGGTTCGACATGGGGGTGCAGTACCGGGGGAGGGAGTGCCCGGGGCACGACGCTATGCTGCAATATGCCCATAAGCCGCCGTAGAGACTCTTGCGTGCCCCGGGATCCAGTATATTGAACCATCCGGTTCAATGATCCGACTCGCACCATGGTAGGTGCTTATGCCATACCCATGTCAATCAGGGTACAGCGGTGCCGGGCAGATCCGGTAACCGCAGGGGGGAAGCAACATGACCAAGCGAACGATTGCCCTCGGGCTTGGAGCCGTTCTTCTGGTTCTGCTTGCGTTTGCCATACCGGCGAGCGCTGCGGCTCTGTGGTCCGGAGGAGCCGGCAATGCAAACGAAGACTGCCCCGGCTGCCAGTATGCCTGCAACGGTATCTGCAGCGGAGACCTTGACCAGACCCGCGATCAACTCCGCGATGGGTCCTGCACGACGACCCCTGTAGCGACAGGTGACGGCGATCAGACCCGTGACCAGCTCAGGCTGCAGGACGGAACCGGCGAGAACTGCAGGAAGTAGGAATCTCATCCAGCAGCCACCACAGTGGAAGGATGCCCCGCATTCTTCCCGTTTCTTCTGTTCGTTTGCTCCGGAGACCAATCGCTGCTTCCATTCGAGAGAAAAACACGCTTTCGACCGAAGACTGGGCCGTTACAACAATAGTAGACCCTGTGGCGTGCCTGTTCCGGATGCCGGGCGACAGGCACCGGCGCAGATGGTCGAGACTCTGCCGGCCCGGATGTTACGCCCCTCTCCCCGATCTCACGAGCCGGGAAGGCACAGGAGCGCTTGAAACTCATCGCCGGTATCCGGGCCCGGAAAGAGATCGTCCGGAGCGTCCCGGGCGCAAGAGGTGCCCCGGAGGGCACCGGAACGGTGACGATACTCTTTTGCCGGTGCTGCCGCTTGCGCCGGCAGACGTCACGGGAGTCCCCGATAGGTCGGGGCGGGAATTCTCCTCCTCGGCCCCTCCCGGAAATGCCGGGCACGCGGTGACGCAGAGGCTGCACCGGATCGTTGCAATCCTGGCGACCGCCGGCGCAAGCGGGGCTATCCTTCTGAGCAGCACCTGCCGCCGGATCAGCCACTTCACGACCGGGACTGCTCCGGGCGGGACCCAGGTGCGCACGGTCCGGCACCGAAACGCATCGACGCCGTCCGGTCCCACCGCTCCGTTCGGGCACGCCCGGGTACAGGCTCCGCACCCCGTGCAGAGCGGAGCGCCGCTCGGTCCGGCTCTCTTTCCTGTCTTCTGACCCGGGGACGCGGTCACGACACCGCCGAGGAGCAGCCGCGAACCGAAGCGGGGATTGAGGAGGTGGGTGTTCTTCCCGATCTCTCCAAGCCCCCCGGCCGCTGCAATCTGCTTCATGCGGACGACGCCCTGGACCTTCCCGTCGACAAGCCGCACGGGGAGATAGAGCGGGACGGGCCGGGCCGGGATCTGCTCCGCCTCGAGGCAGCCGGCGAGCCGTAGGGCAGCGTTGTCGAGACGCTCTGCAATCCGAAGCATCTCGCGGGTCTTCTCCCTTTGCGGCAGCCGGTATACCGGGACCGGGACTTCCTTTCCGAAGACGATCACGGACCGGGCGGCCGGGAGGAACTGCAGCACCGCTGTCCTGTCCGCGTCGCTGAGCGCCTCGATGCCGACCGAGCAGTAGACGTCGACTCCCTCATCCTCAAAGAACGTTGCAAGATCCATCCCGGCGCTCCCTGGAGTATATGGATGCCTGCAGGGGTATCAACCTTGTGAGCGGAAGTTCGTTTGAACGCCGTCAATCAGGCTCTGGTTCATGCTCCACGGCCGACTCCTGGGTAGGAAGGCGGGAGGAGGAGAAACCTGCTCCCGTGGGGCAAAGCCGCATCGCACCGCTTGTGGATCGGCGTGCTCGCGGGCGGTATCCAGAGTTTCACCCGCTCCGGGGATGCCTCCAACGAAAGAGGTCATTCAGGCGTCGTCTGAATCTGGATGAGATTGCCGCAGGTGTCGTCGAAGACTGCTATGGTCACCCGGTCGAGAACTTCCGTCGGCTCCATCGTGAACTTCACACCCAGCCCTTTCAGTCTCCCGTACTCCGCACGGGTGTCTTCAACACCAAAGGACGCGGCGGGGATACCCTGTTCATAGATTCCTTTCTGGTATGCCCGCGCTACGGGATTGGCGTTCGGCTCAAGCAGAAGTTCGGTCCCGCCTTGATCGTCGGGGGAGACGACGGTAAGCCACCGGTACTCTCCGGCAGAAACATCGCTTTTCTTCACAAAGCCCAACACATCGGTGTAGAATCTCAGAGCCCTGTCCTGATCGTCCACAAATATGCTGGTCAGTATGATCTTCATAACCGTCCATACCCGGAGAACTATATGTACGTTTGGCAACTGATCAGCCCGAATCAGGACGAAGTTCTCATGCCCAGACGATCAGCGCACCGGCAGCGGTCGAAGCGCCGGGTCTCACCGTCAGGCGCGGCGCCATACCCGACCGGGGTTGGGCCGGGGAGATGCGATACCGTCAAATCCTGGGGGCTCTCAAGAGAGTGTATGAGCGAATCGGCCCGGAAGGTTCTCCGCTGCCCGGTATGCCGGAGCACCGAGATCTCCTGGGATGCCCGTGGCCTGTACGCGACGCTCTATCACTGTAAGCAGTGCGGGTATCAGGGAGCGTTCATCCTCGAATGTGACGAGGATGCCGATAGCGTCTGAGTGAAAGCGTGCCGGTCGGCCGGGTGAAAGGCTAACATTAAGGTTGCCTCCTCTTTTCCTTCTTGAGTGCCGGAGGTCCGGTCAACAAGAATCCGGATGATTCAAAGTCCCTGAGGTCCGTGCTGTGGGTTCTCCCGTCGGGAGCGATGGCCGGCGTGATGAACCGGAAGAACTCGCTCGCGAACTGCTCGTAGCTGAACCCTTCCGCCTCAATCACCAGCTTCCACCTGTTCTCCAGGGAGAGGATGCCCATGAAGGATATCATAAGGTACATCGAGGTCAGGAACGGATCGAGGTCGGGTCGGATCGTCCCGTCATCGATCCCCTCCCGAATCGCATCCGCCAGGATCCGGCGGCAGGTGCCGTAGCCTTTCCCGATCTCTGCAGCATAAGGGTTCTCCCTCGAGAACCGTTCGGACCCGTAGAAGTGGATGAGCCGAAGATAGTCCGGGTATTCCTGCGAGAACCGGTAATACGCCTGGCCCATCAGGACCACTTTGACGATGCCGGGAACCTCTCTTTCCATGCACTCGGTGTATCTCTCCGTGAGGATCCGGACACCGCGGAGGACGATCGTCGCGAAGAGGGCCTCCTTATTCTTGAAGTAGAGGTAGATGGTGGCCTTGTTCAGTTCGACCTCGTGGGCGATATCGTCCATGGAGACGTCTTCGTAACTCCGGGCAAAGAAGAGACGCTCGGCTGCATCGATGATCTCGGCTTTTCGCTGCTCTTTCTCCCGTCGTCTTCTCTCGGCGATTCCCATACTTCCGCTTCACCAGATCCCTTTCCTGGAACTCCCCATCTGCCGGGAGGAATATTCCGTCACAGGAAGTACTCGGGCTCCTTGCGCTCCCGATACAACGTGCTCAACCGCACCGAAGCGTCCCAGACCAGGCCGGACTTCATCGTTCTCGCGTGCGCGGGACAGCGTTTGATGCAGGCACAGCACGTGATGCACTTCTCCGGGTCGGTCGAGTAACCCTCGTCCGGATCGATCGCGCCCGTGGGGCACTCCTCCGCACAGGTCCCGCACCGGGTGCACGCATCGCTGACCGCGATGAAGTCCACCGTCCAGAGCGTCGGGTCTCCCCGGTAGGGGCAGCAGCCGGGTATCGCTACGTCAGGGATCCGGTCGACTGATGGAATGGCCTCGAGTTTCTCCCGTATCTTTCGCCCGAACGTCTCTGCCAGGTGCAGGTCGGCTGCATCCGGGCGGCCTTCTGCCGTCGGCGTCCCGGCGCTGGAGAACGAGTGTTCCCCGATGAATGCTCCCCCGGCGATCGCCCTACACCCACGCTGAACCAGCATATCGTTTAACTCGATGAGTGCATCGTCATACACCCGGTTGCCATAGACGACGACACTTACCGCAGGCGTATCATGGGCCCTGATCGCCTGCAGCCAGTCCATCAAGAGGGCCGGCACCCTTCCCATGTACACGGGGACTGTAACGATGAGGAGTTCATTTGCCGACGTCTCCAGCGGCTTAATTCTTGCCTGCGGCGTGGTGATGTCGATGAGTTCCACCATGTTGTGGTTGATTCCCCGTGCGATACCCTGGATGACCGTCTTTGATCTTCCCGTGGGCGAGAAACAGACCAGTTTCAGCGAATCTATCTTCATATGGTCTCCTCCGGTTGATCCGCGGACGCGATCGTCTTCAGCAGCCAGGCCATGTTCTTTCCGGCTTCTTTTGCCCTTGCTATCCCTTCTTCGTCTCTCCGGACGTCCCCGATATCCCGGCCGATGCCGATCACCGGGGCTCCCGTGACCGTCATCCCGCTGTAGAGCATGAAATGCAGCAGGGTATCGACGGTATGGTTTGCCCCGGATCTCCGCACCGCTGCCGCGGCGATTGCCGCCTTGCGCCGGAAGGGCCCGTCGTTTGCCCTGGCTACCACGCCTGCCCGGTCGATCAGGGCTTTCATCTCGGACGTGACGTCGAGGAAGTAGACCGGGGAGCCGAGGATGATCCCGTCGGCCTCGACCATCTTCTCGATACAGTCGTTCACGATGTCGTCGTCAACGACACACCGCAGATCCTTGTTCTCGAAGCATCTCCGGCAATCGGTGCATCCCCGGATCATCTGCCCGCCGACCTGGACAAGGTCCGTCTCGATGCCTTCGTTCTCAAGTTCGTCGAGGATACGCCGGATCAGGATGGACGTGTTGCCGTCTCTCCGGGGGCTGCCATTGAATGCAACGACGTTCAGTCTCTTCATCGCTTTCACCGCCTTCATTCCTGTTCCGGACCCTGCGACGCTACCCAGTCGTCGATGAGCGCACGGGTCAGGCTGAGTCTCGGAGGAAGAGCCGGGAGATGGTCGCGGTCAACCCATACGGCGCTCTCGACCTCAACACCGTCCGGGACAATTTCTCCTCCGTCGTACTCGGCGACGAACCCGATCATGAGTGAATCGGGGAACGGCCACGGTTCGCTTGCACGATACCGGACATTCTTGATCGCGATCCCCGCTTCTTCGCGGACTTCGCGGCGCACGGCATCCTCGATCGTCTCGCCGGGCTCGACAAAACCGGCAACGAGGCTGTACCTGCCGGGTGGCGCCCTGACTCCCCGGACCATGAGGATGGCGTCGTTCTTTCTTACCAGCACGATGATCGCCGGGGAGAGCCGGGGATAGACGATCCGGTGGCAGGACGGGCAGACTCTGGCCCGCTCGGTCCGTGCAGGTTCTGTTGGTGTGCCGCACCTCCCGCAGAACCGGGTGTTCCTGTCGTAATCGATGATCTGAACCGCAAGCCCGGCAACGGCAAGTTCCTCGTCCGGGATGAGGCCGGCAAGTTCGCGTACGCCGGAATGTGCCAGCCCGTCGGGCAGGGGCAGGTCGCCGGGGACCTCGACGGCATAACAGGCAACCGGTCCCCGGTGGCCGAGATATTGGGCATCCCTCTTCAGCCCTTCCGGGCATACTCCCTCAAAGATAGTCGGCGCGCTGCCGTTCCTGACGCAGACTCCCCCGTCGCGGACAAACACCAGGCATGCGTCGTCCGGGAGCCGGTCCGGTTCCGGGTACTGCCTGTGCAGGCAGTTGACTGCAAATGTTGCTTTATGCTCCATGATAGCCCCCGATTCCCGTGACTCCGAGTTTTTCCCTTCTATACACGTTCCCACGGGATTTCTCTCCGTTGAGTCTCTATCTGATCCATCCCTCCCCCAACCGGGAGGCGTATCTCCAGGCTGCCCGAAGGTAGTCTCACCAATAGTACATCCCTTGATTATATTATAACTGCCGGTTAGTTAGTAACTGTTAGTTATGATATTTAAATATTGGAGTACGGCGGAGCATGCACACAACTCATGTCGCGTCCGGGTGAAGGCGGGGAGAGGGCCCCGGCAGGAAAGGCCTCGCCCGGGTGGGCCCCCTGCGCCCTCAAACCGGCGAGACGTTCCGAAGATGACTGTCTCCGATGAGAATCGCTTGAGAGACGCTGCTATCCGGGCTGGGTTCCAGCGGCAACTCGGAGCACCGGGTCTCACCGTCAAGCGCTGCGTCATACGGGATGCGACGTACATCGCCGCCGGTCCGGGACGCACCTCCTGCGGGCACGTCCCGGGAAGAACCGGCACGGATACGGCGGCACCCGGGCAAAAAGGCCTCGACGCCCTGGGTGTGCGGGAACGATCATCCTCGGGCGGGTCATCGGTCGAGGTCTCCGATGAAGGAGGATACGTGCGGTGCTTGGTGGTCACCTCCGTTTCGTCCTGAGGCGGACCCAAAAGAGAACGTTCTTGCCCTGCCGCGATCATACGGGAGATCATGACCCCCCTCTCTCCCGGCCTGATCGCCCCCTGCGGAATGAACTGCGGGCTCTGCATCGGCTATCTCCGGGAGAAGAACCGTTGTCCCGGCTGCCGGACGGAGGATGCCGGCAGACTGCCCCGGTACTGCGCCGGATGCAGGATCAGGACCTGCGAAGACCGCACGGGAGACTACTGCTACGACTGCGCCGGATATCCCTGCCCGCGGCTGAGACGCCTTGATAAGCGCTACACGACAAAGTACCGGATGAGCATGCTGGAGAACCTCCGCGATATCCGGGAGCGGGGCGTCGCGGCGTTCGTCGAGCAGGAGGAGGTCCGCTGGAGATGCCCGCAGTGCGGTTCGATCCTCTCCGTTCACCGGGATCGCTGCCCGCGCTGCGGCCGGGCGTGGTGAGGGGGGAGCACCGCCCGCGCTATTCTCCAGGTCGACCTCCGGTCGCTTCCCCCGGCCATCCCGGTTGCCGGGCAATAGACGGTGGTCGAAGATTCACCGGGTGCCCAAAGCGTATTCCTGCAGGTATGCAACAGCCAGTTCGTATGCCGAATGCACCTTCTCTCTCTCAACCCCCGGCACGCCGCATGCCACAATGTGTACCGTCTTTGTGGCGAGGGTAATCTTTGTTGCATCCGAGTCCCGGTACGGGTAGACGGCGACGATCTCGTCGTCATCTGTCAGGATGACCTGGTTCTTATGGAGCATGACGGGTGCTGCCATCCCGATGCCGAGGAACTCTTCGCCCTCTTCTGCAAACTGCATAGAGAGGTCCCCGGCCAGGGTATCGGCATCAAACGCGGCGATGGGTATGCCTGTGCGAATCGAGGCCAGGTTATAGGCGTCCACCGCGGTGTTGATCGCCGGGAGCATCTTTTTGGCCAGGATCCTTCTCACCAGCGCTTCCGAGGCGGGCCGCGTTTTGGTCGGATCGACGCCCACCTTCCAGAAGAAGTCCCTGTACGCCCTGAAGAGAGGTTCATCTTTGATCCTCTCCAGCGTATATCGTTCTCTTATTGACTGGACGGTCTCGTCTCTCAGGGCTTCCAGGCGCGGGCTCTTCTCCTGAATCGAGAGCGGTCCGACATCACCCTCCGCAACCGAGAGACCGGGGAAGGCGGCAAGAATCTCCTTATGCATCTTCATAGTTCGTACCGTTCCTGCCTGCTATCCCAGCGAGAGCAGGTCTTTCAGAATGACGTTTATCGCCTCCATATCCTCGGCCGCGCACTCTCCGATCTTCCTGACGAAACGGTCCTGCGAGAGAGCAACAATCTGGAAGACCAGCGCAGCACTGTCGGAGGAGAGCCCGTTCTCCGCACTCTTCTCGATGCCATGGATGTGCGGGAATGAAAAAGCCGCCGGGGTCGTCGTCAGCGGGACCACGATGGTTATACCCCCGTAGGCGACGCGAGGATCACGGCGGGCCGAAGCCCGCTCTGCTCGTGCCCCCGTGCGTCGGTGAGATCGACGAACCAGATATCGCCCCTGCTCCGGCGCATCCTAATGCCTCATCGACCGGATACTGGCCCGCTGCCACTCCTCTAACTCGGCGTCGAGCGCCGCCTTCTCCTCATCGGTGGGGACGAAGAGGTACTGCTTCGCCCGGTTGACACCCTTGACGATCTGCTCGCTCGAATAGAAGGACTTCATCCTCCTGACAGTCCGGTACGCCTGCTGTGGCGGTTGGTGCATCTCGTAGGCCAGATACCCGTAGGTCGCCCCGATCTCAAGCAGGGACGGGCTTTTGTCGAAGAGAGCAGTGAGTTCGGCAACCGAATCCGCCTCGGCGGGGGAGAGTGTGCTCGCCGTCTCGCACCGGGAAAACTCGTCGGCGTGCTGGTAATACTCCCGTGCAAGGTCCGGCGAGTAGGGTCCCCGGACGTAGAGGCGAAACGGATACGCGAACTCGATGCCCTTCAGTTTCAGCAGGTAGACGAGCTTCTGGGCGATGAGCCGGTGCTCGAAGAGGTCTTTGTCCATCCGGAACCCCGCCTCCCGGAAGCAGGCAATGACTTTGCTTCTATCGTCCACAGTGATCACCTGCGCAGCCCAGGAGTTTGCAGAGCCAGCCCCGGACACGCTGCCACTCGGCGAGCCCTTCCGGGGTGATGGCGTAGAGGTCGAGTTCCTTCTCCTCAAGCGTCACCTTCTCGGAGCGGAGGTATCCCATCTCGACGAGCTTCTTGAGGTTTGCGTAGAGCACGCCGTCGCTCAGGTTCAGCCCGGCTTTGAGCTGCCGTGCGGTGGCCCCGTCCTCGCCGAGCTCGGAGAGCGCCCAGAGTATCTCCAGGCGCACCCGGGAGATGAGGGCGCTGTTCACGTCCTCGGACTCTTCCACGATTGCTATCAGATCGTCAGGCATAGGCAACTTTCAACTTTGAGTAGATGTTGGAGTCCGGGGTGATAAAGGGTTCGGGCGGTGCTCCTTAAGTGTCAACGGGCCCCGTGTTCTTACAGGGGACCCGATGCGATGAAACCTGCTAGCTACCGCATTCTCCTCCGGAAGGAGCCGGAGGGCGGGTACACCGTCACCGTGCCGGCCCTCGCCCGTGCTCGCGTCACGCTCAGGGGGACCATCGATGAGGCGGTAGCGATGGCACGGGAGGCCCTCGAGGTCTATATCGAGAGCCTGCGGGAGAGGGGGAAGAGATTCCGACCGAAGAAGGGTGGCCTGGAACACAGGCTCACCGTCGAAGTCCCGGGATGAACGCCCGGGCCGGACCCCGTGAACCGGCGTACCCCGGGATACCTATACTAGAGAGGAAGACGCATATCCCGATCAGGAATGGATACCGTCACCCGCGAGGCCGGCGGGGAGTGTGCGAGGATCATCGGCATTCTCCGAAGGAACAAGGCGCACCTGGAGGAGACCTACCACGTCGGATCCATCGGCATCTTCGGCTCGTGCCGGCGTGGCGAGGAGCACGAGGGAAGCGACGTGGACATCCTGGTCGAGTTCTCCGAGGTGCCGGGGATCTTCGGGTATCTCAGGCTTGAGCGGCACCTGTCCGAGATCCTCGGTAGACCGGTGGATCTTGTCGAAAGGAGCGCGCTCAAGCCCCGTATCGGCCGCCGCATCTTAAAAGAGGTTATCTACGTATGACGGCCCCGCGTAGCACGCTCGACTACCTGGACGATATCCTTGATGCCGTCGAGAAGATCGAGATCTTCACCCGGGGCATGTCGTATGAGGAGTTCTCCGAGGACGACAAGACCGTCTACGCGGTCACGCGGGCGCTGGAAGTGATCGGCGAGGCGGCGAAGTGTATTCCCCGATCGGTCAGGGAGAACTATCCCGGAAACCCCTGGACCGAGATGGCCGGTATGCGCGACAAACTGATCCACGCCTACTTCGGGATCAACAGGGCGATCATCTGGAGGACGATCCATGATGATCTCCCCCCTCTCAGATCCGCGATGCAGGCCCTCCGCGATGACCTGACCGCGAGCGGGTCTCCGTTGGATCCGTGAGCAGCTCGCCCTCACGGTCGGGATCCCTACGGCAACGGGGGCATCAGGGAGCGTTTATCCTGGAGCGTGAGGTGAGAGAAATGGATGACCCCTCAATGAAGGGGTTAGAGCAGGACAACTATAATCTGTCCGGAGCGCTCACATACGCATAATCTGGAGTGTCCGGCATGGGAATGCACTATATCTGTGCCGCAGAAGGCAGGAAGACCGACGTTATCGTGCCCATTGACCTCTAGGAGAGCCTGACCGCCGGAAAACCTGCAGACAGACCTGTCGGGGTTGCCGAGCCCGCGAGATACCGGGGGATATATCGGGACCTGGATCTCGACCTGGAGGCTGAGGTCCGGAATCTGCGGGACGAGTGGGACCGGACATGAAACGGTACCTGCTCGATACAAACATTCTCATCTACGACCTCGCAGATGCCGTTCCGCGGTGAGTGATTCGGGCGAGGTGGTACACGCACGGAGACCTCTTAGATCCTCGGGGAGTGTATCATCATGAGCAGGGACGTGATGCGATGAAAACCTGTCAGTTACCGTATCCTCCTCCGGAAGGAGCCGGAAGGCGGATATACCGTCACCGTGCCGGCCCTCCCCGGTTGCGTCACGTCCGGAGAGACCGTCGACGAGGCGATAGCGATGGCACGGGAGGCTGTCGAGATCCTGCAGGCAGAGTAACCTCCTGCCGCTACTTTCTACCGGGAACCGGCAGGAGAACGAACGGGCAACAGACTACAGGAGTGCCCGGAACTCGTCGACAGTGATCCCGGCCTGAAAAAGAATCGTCTGAAGAGTCCTGGGCGCAAGGGTCTGTTTGGGATGCACGGGAACAGTGACGATGACGTCACGCTGCGCGTGATAGAGGTAGTGATGGCTTTCCCGGGTGCCGACCACCTCGAACCCGGCTTTCCTGAGAGCACCGACCACCTTTGCACCGGTGGTTCTCGGAAGTTTCATGTCCCGGCGTTGCTCGTGTTCAAGGGAACGGAGACCTCAACCGGGATTGGTTTGCCGAGTTTCCTGGCCACCTCGACGTATCCTGCGATCGCCTCCTCGATATGCGCCAGCGCCTCTTCCCAGGTAGACCCCTCGCTGACACATCCCGGAAGGGACGGTACCGTTACGGTATACCCTCCATCCTCATTTTGTTCCATAAGAACCGTATAACGGAGACGAGTTTCCGACACGCGATCCCTCCTGTGGAGGATTGTCCACGAGACTATATAGGGGTTATGGCGGTGATTCTGCAGTAGGTACGGCTCGCAGAGGGGCATGGATCACCCCGATAAATGACCTTTCTTCAGACAGAGATATGTAGATTGAAGCACCAGAGGATCATAGACCGCAGAGGTGAGGCTGCCATGACTCAGGTAAAAGAGGAGATCATCAGCGAGCTCGATGACCTGCCGCCCCGGACATACGGTGAGGTGCTCGATTTCATCCGGTTCCTCAAGTCCCGGCGCAGGAAGGCCGCCCCCGACACCGCGCTCGCGAGCGAGCCCGTGCTCCGGAAAGATTGGCTCCGGCCCGAGGAGGACGAGGCGTGGAGCGATTTGTAAAGGGAGATGTTATCGTTGTGCCGTTTCCCTTCTCGGATCTGTCGACGGTGAAGCGGCGGCCGGCCCTTGTCGTTGCGGCGCCCGGAGGAGACGATGTAATTCTCTGCCAGATCACGAGTCAGCAGGTCCGGGATCGCTACGCCGTCGGTATTACCGACCTCGACTTTGCAGAGGGAACACTCCACAAACCGAGCAATATCCGGCCGAACCGGCTGTTTTCTGCCAGTGTCGACCTGATTCTTTATCGAGCTGGACGTCTCAACGACCTGGCCGTCATGTCGGTCACCGATCGGATCATTGAGATCTTGCAGGCAGGTTAACTTCTTGCCCCTACTTTCCGCCGGGAACCTGCAGATACGGCCTTCGTGTCCCCCTTCACTCCCAACCCGCGCACGGCTCCTCGTTATCTACTACCTCTTCTCCAGTCTCTTTTATGACACATTCCTCTCTTCTCCGTAGCGACCAGACCCTCTTCAGGGACCCGGACATCTTCGAGCTCACGTTCGTCCCCGAGCACCTCCACCACCGTGACGCCCAGATCAGGGAACTCGCCTTCCTCATCAGCCCCACGCTCCGGGGCGGGAGCGCCCTCTCTGCCATCCTCCGCGGGCCACCGGGGACCGGGAAGACCACCACCGTCCGCCGGATCTTTTCCATGATCCGGGAGGAGACCCGGCAGGTCGTCCCGGCCCACATCAACTGCCGCCACGACCATACACCGCTCACGGTCTACCGGAGCATCACCAACAGCGGCTATCAGCCTCTCACCGGCGTTGCGGCGACGACCACGCTCAAGGAACTCAAGGCTCTGTCGACCTCGGCATTCTGGAGCGGAGAGCACCGTCGAGGAAGAAGACGCAGTACATCCTGCACGAGGAACGACCATGATGCCGGGTGTGGATAGCAGCACGGAGTTTTGGCAGATCGGGCACCGCCCCTGCTCCGGATCAACGCGGGTGCCCTGCCGGGTGCGGGTAACGTGTGGATACAGGGATATGGTAGCGCACCGGGCGATGAACCCCCACTCTGGCAGGATCGAGTATGAGATCCGCGGCAGCCCTGGTGCTCCCGGTGTTGCCGGAAAGGGTCCAGGCCAGCCCGTGGTCGTTTCAGACTGCCCGGATGCACGGCGCCCTATTCCGGCCTGCCGGAGAAGTGCCCGGCGATCAGCCTCTACGACACCGCGGTGACGGAGGGCGGGTGCGGGACCACGGTCTGTTGCCGGGAGCAGTACTTCACGTTCGACAACGAGGTCTACCGGGCCTGGGGTGGGGGCCTCCGTCTGGCTGGACGAAGACCCTGACAATGGCAGCAATGGCAGCATGTTTCAGCAGAATGGCAGCAACTGCTGCCAACAAGAGAACGGCAGGAGCGAGAAGAGTTCCGGGAAAGACGTTCAGGATCCTGATATAGATCGATCTATGTACGTACATGTACAGCAGAATAAGAGAACGGAGAGCATGGATAGCAGGACTCCCGGTGATAGCCGGGGTGCGTGTGTTTTCCGCACTGCTGCCAATGATCTGGAGGATGCCTCTAATAGTGCCGGAAATCTGGATTCTGGCTCAAATACTGATGCATTGATTGGCAGCACCTGCTGCCAACGTGCTGCCACTGTGCTGCCAGCGTTGCCACCGATCAACCCCACTGAGTACATCCCCCCTCCCCGGCCGCAAAAGACGAGCCCGGGCCTGCATCTGCAACCGGCAGGCCGACGTCGCGGGTGTTGCGGGGCCGGCGGAGGGGTCTACCTCTGTTACGATTGCCTCAAGAAGGCGAAGCGGCCGGCGAAGGTGTAGCCCCTGCCGAGGGTCCTCGATCACCGAGCGTTTGCCCGGGTGAAGGTGGAGATCGGCCGGTGCGAGGGTGTTATGCCCGGCTGGTGCTGGAGTGGAATTGGGGGGAGGGGGTGAGGTGAACGACTTCCCCGAATCAGAATTACCCTATTGCCTCCCGCATTATCGGCGATACAATGGAGGCAGGTCTGATTCGACTGCAGGACCCGGAAACTCGATCCAATAGATCCAGAAGGTATGTCCCGTACTGGGCATGAGATATGTAATCCGCATGTACGGATCGTTCCGCTCCCGATCTGGAAAAATCAATTTTTAGGGGAATTCCTGGAAATGCGTCAATGATAGTTAGTTTTGGGTATGTAACGGGTATGTAATCCACAATGATCCCGGCATGTACATCATGGTTCATAGAGCCGGGCCTTCCCTCTTCGTAAAACTCCGGACCGAGCACTGTATCGTCCTATCTCCTCGGATATCGCTTTGCTGGGTATGTAACCGGCATGTAATCGGGAGTGCGGGGCTCCGGGGAAACCACCCGATCGGCCGGCGCGAGGTCTGCGGGGGGGGAAGAGGGCGGTGTACCGGTCCCGGGAGGCGCAGGCGGGGGTGTGTGAGGAACGACTGTCCGTAGGGTGCGATGGCCTGAAGGGCCGGAGCATGAGCACCGAAGGTGCGGAGCAGGAGTTCGAGCACCATTAGGTGCAAAGTGCGACGGTTCGCAGAATCGGAGCATGAGCACCGTCAGGTGGGAGGTGCGAGCAAGAGCGAGCATGAGAAGCCATCAGGCTTCGAAGGTGTTATTCCGGCTGGTGCGGGAGTGGAATAGGGGGAGGGGGTGCGATAAGGGTTGCACACGCTGAACCAGGTTTATCCAGTGATATGAAAACACTTAAGGAGTTTGGAAAAAAATACGCTCGTAAGTGAGTGATATGGGAAAACAATTTCATATAGTTCCCTCAATAATCCATTCTGACACCCATATTGTATCTCCAAGCGTCAGGGCCCAAAAATCCTTTTTATCAATCATATCGTCGGCGAAAAAGCAGGCTACTGTAGAGCCCATATACGGCAATAAATTTGCATTTCAACCTGGAATCTTGGGTAAGTGAAAGAATGAATGGAATAGGTAGGATTCTGTGTCGGATTGGCCTTCATAAGTGGGGGAGAGCACATGGCTACAGCCAATTTTCTTCAAACGTTGTCGACATGAAGCAGAGGTGTCTCCGATGCGGCAAGGTGAAGAGATGGGTCGAACCTAAGAAAAACCGTAGATGGTGAACAACACCTGAAACTCGCTATAGCGCGTATGACAGAGAACGAAGATCTGCAGGTAGAACCCCGAGTCATCTACTATACCCTTGATGGGATAGGGTATAAAATTCGGATAGATGTTTATCGGAAAATCAAAACGTATTTTGCAGGCAAGGGATACTACGATAGGCCAGAATCATACCAGGACTATCTTTATGATTCTGTACAGCGTCGACACCTCGATGACCTCATTTTCCAGATCATGCAGGGAGCGGATAGCATCGATGGGATGGCGAGGATTGCGATCAACATTGTTCAGCGTATTCCCTATGACCACGACAAAGTGAGGTATGATCTCCGATATAATCCGGACTGTCCCATCCGATTTCCATACGAAGTCATTTATGACAACAAAGGGATTTGCTCTGAGAAGTCTCTATTACTAGCATTTCTCCTTAAGGAATTGGGATTAGGAGTTGCATTGTTCCGTTTCGATGAGGAGAACCACATGACTGTTGGGATTAAATGCCCTCCCGAATATGGCTACCATGACACTGAATACGCTTTTGTTGAGACAACGGGAGTAAACCTAGTCACCGATGACCAAATGTACTACGTAAGTTCCAAGGAGTATGGATTTCCTTTCATCCAGCTTAAGTCCATTCCAAAGTTAATCCCCATCTGTGGTGGGGCGTCATTTGATAGCGTACACCAGGAGTGGTTTGATACAAGAGATTTACATAGTTACCAGAAAAATCCCGGCAGTTATTTCCACATCACCCGATATATTGAGATTGCACGAAGATATGGACTTTGAAATCTAGTCATTCATGGTCCCATTGATCGAGTGTGGAAGACCATTGCACCATTGTAGTGCTTATAGTTGATTTCAGTGTTGAGTTTGGTGAATCTGCTATGATGGTGGAGTGAAGTGGTGAATCTGAGCGACAATGGAGTTCTAAGTAAACTACTATCCGTTGTAGTTGGGGTTATACTTGCGTACAAAAGTCCGAAAAGGAATAATATTCGACCACTTCATTTCTGAGCGATATAGTTGAAATTGCCGTTTAATCACAGTTGCGTTGGTAGTTCCAGGGATAATCATATCTTGCTAGGAGGTTATTTTGCATTATCACTGCATTTTCTTTTGAAACTTTCCTCTGGAACCGGTAGTATAGAGATTTTCCCAAACGTAGCTCATTGTCAATTAAATTACCCAAATGAGAACTATCTCGCGCATAGGTTGAGATCCTTGCTCTTAAATTGCCTGTTTCACCAACATACATTATCTCATGTTTTCTGCCTCTCATCGTTTTAACCCCTAGTTCGTAGCACGCTGGCCCCTCCCATTGGGGAGTGTTTTCAGGAAGGTATTCACTCTCATCTGCAACTCTCACCCACTGCGTCCATCCCATACATTCTGAAAAGAAAAATTTAAAATATTTAAACGTTGTTAAAAGGTGATTGGTAGTATGGTAAATTATAGGTGTAATAGGTGTTTTGATACTGGGTTGCTTGTCTGTGGCGTCTGTGAAGGAAAAGGGAAAGATATACTCGGTTTTGTCTGCAGAAACTGTAACGGTTCAGGCCATACAACCCAGCCGTGTGGTTGTGGGGCGGGAAAACGCCCTTCAAGAAAACCGCGAAGATGATAGATTGACACTCTAATAGCACTTCTGTATCCGCTGAAAACTGCTCCTAGTCATTTTCTTTCGAATTTCTTCAAATCCAATTCAATACTTACTCAACTGTGGTATCTTTCGATAGTGCAACCCTACCTTGGAGTGTAAGCATATTATTTTGAGTGCATATGCACCACTTGACGGTTACAGCAAAGACGAGGAGTACGGCGAAAAACCGAATGTCGGCATATTCGGAAGCGTCTCCCCAGAATTCCCCCGGAAATTTACGACTACATGAAAAACCGCGTCGGCAACGCCAGCAAATCCCTTGACACGTTAATCTGATATGCTACTTCCGGAACTCAGTCCGCTATGTTTATTCCTCCGCAAACAAGATCGGCCAACCCAGACCCGAACCCGTACCCCCGCCCACCCCTAGGTAACGCCCCCGGACACCCCCCAAAACCCCCGCGAACGACATCGACACCTCTTTCCCGCCCCGGACCAGAACATTCAGGTAATGAGTGCAGAAGAGCGCTGGAGCTCCCGGCTCACTTCATATTCGCCAGGATCGGGGGGACGATCCCCGGGGCCTACTTGCAAAGCCGGGATACCGTCACCGAGCCGGCCATTCCGGGTCTGTCACCAACGGGGAGAGAGCAGTGAAAAGGCGCCGGCACGAAAGACCTCGCCCCCAAACAAACCCACAACCCCTAACCCCCCACCCCCAGCTCCTCCGACCCCGTGATCGCCCGGACAATCCCGGCAACGACCGCCCGCTCCTCCGGCTGCAGCCTCGTGTAATACAGCCTCGTATCCTTCGCCTCGACGATCGCCACGGCATCCGCGACCGGCTTCAGGAACCCCTCCCACCCGGCCCCCCCGGAGAGAACGATCTCGCGAACGGCGCTCCCGACCGCGGAGACCTCCCCTGCCCCGGCGAGCCGCTTCAGGAACCCGGCCGTCATCCTCCGTGCCGCTGCCGGGTCCAGGCGGTCTCGCGTTCGCGGTCGACGAAATCGTCGCCTGTTGCGGGGCCTCCTATGGGCAGCATGTACGACACCTGACAGATCCGGTGTATAACAAGTCTGTTACCTAACAAATCCGTTATTATCCGGGCAGGGGCCGGCATCATCTCAATGCCGGTATATACAGCGGCACCCGGACAGGAGACCGGAAGAATGACAACGGACCGCGACAGCAGGTAATCCCGGGAGCGGAGGGGATCGTTCTTCAGGAGAGGTGCCGGAACAGTTGGTAACATGAAAGGAGGTCAGAACCATCCGTACCGTTTATGCGCCTGCTCGATTGACATCACGGCAAGAACATGGACTTCCAGCTCCTGCTCATGGATGCGATAGAATGCCGTGAATGTCCGGCTGATGTGAAGTCGATAGGTGTCCTCACGCCCGTGCACGTACAGGCGCTCCTTGTCGCTTCCGCTGCCGGGGAACGGGTCTTCCTGAAGAGTTTTCAGCTTCTCCATGACGATCCGCCGGCTCTTTTCGCTGAGGCTCCGGATACTCTCAAGGGCCCTGCGGTTAATCAGTATCCGGAACGTCAAAGTCCAGCTCCACGAAATCCCCATCGGCCTCGATACGGTCCATATCCTCGATGAACCGGCGCTTCTTCTCCTGCTCCACCATCTGTGAGAGGAGGTCGTCGAAGGTCTGGCCGGGGTGCTTCAGCTCGGAGATCGCCGCCCAGACCCCTTCCGAAACGGGGATTCTTTTCGTTGCAGCCATGATAGTATTGTAAACTTTCGTCATATTTACAATGTTGGCACCGGGGTGAGTGGGTGGGTCCTGGACACCTGGGATGTGAGTCTACAATCCGGGGAAGGGGCGATAGGTCTTCCGCTTTTTCTCCATTCCTGGAGTTCTAAGAAATATCCTTTACTCAAAAGAGTGTGGATCTTAGGTTCTAGATGGTTTTTGAGAATGATAGGACGTTTTTCAGGTGCTTACTTCTTACATCTGCCGGACTTTGTGGCTGTGTTGTTCGGGTTGAGCTGATTTGCCCTGTTGTCTACTGCAGCCTTGTGTGAGGCGTTGTTGGGGTTCTTAACATCCGCACGCTGATTCTTTGCCATACAACCTGCTTGTTTCGATTCTACATATGCTTTCTTGTCGATCCAAAAACGGACGGTAGCGCTATGGGATACTGCACGGATACCCTTTATCACAAGGAATGCACTATCACGAGCAGGGGTGCACTATGATGAGATGCCTGAATTCCTGAATTCTCCTCTTGGAGAGAGCCGGAAGGCAGGTATACCGTCACCGTGCCGGCCCTCGCCCGGCTGTATGAGGCGATAACAATGGCACGGGAGGCCGTCGAGGTCTATATCGAGAGCCTGAAAGAGAGTGTTGAGAAAATTCCCATGATGTTTATCAGACGCCTGATCCATCTCTTTCAGTAGAGGTATCGTCTCTTTCGAAAAATTCAGACAGCGTGGACTGATCCCTCATAGCACTCGTCCGGTAGTCCTCAAGTGCGAGTCGCTCCCCCTCCGCACCGGCTTTCTCGTCGACCCATCGCTCAATAAATTTTGCCTCGATATTCTCAAGAACGGCACGGAGTCTGGATCCCCGGCAGTTGAGCCGGATAGCATCGGCATCGACTTCATCGAACAGCTGATACTTCTGCCCGTATTCGAGGACAGTTCGTAACTTCTCCGTCACCATCCGTGCCTTCCGATCGTCTGAAACGCCCAGCGAGATGTTAGCCATCAGGGTCGAGAGCACCGCGCTCTTCTGGATGAGCTTCGGATCTTCGATACCGTCATCGAACAGGTTCTTTCGGTAGCACTCCCCGATGATTGCCAGCTGGATGAGCCGGTAGGGGTTCGTCGAATAACAGTAGGGGAGTTCATACTGCTGGTGGAGGTCCTGATCGCCGAAACCCGCCTGCAGCATCTCGTTTAACGCTGAATTCTCATGCGAGCATTCGAGGAGAAGTTGTATCAGTTGAGACCGCGGGGCGTAAACCCAGACTTTTATCCGGTCGATGTCGTATTTGGGATGCGGCTTCTGGCCCTGTGCCTTCATGGACTCGATGATCTTTATCTTGTCCTTCTCGTTGATGCAGAGCACGTACTCGAACCGGTCCGGATCGAGCTCGATGTCTATGGTCTCTGAAAGATAGTCCGTCTTTTCAAGGACCATATCCCGGGCTAATCCGACCTCTTTTAACGTCTTTTTTACGTCGGTGATCGAGGATTTGCACTCGATGAAGATCGCACGGTTTTCGCCTTCGTTGTAGAGGAAGAGATCGAAGTTGTGATTTCCCTTCTTTGCGGAGCCGAACTCGATCAGGGGCTCTGCAAAATAAAATTCGTATCCGGATCTCTGTGAAAGGTCGGTCTGTGCGAAAGATTTTGCGCACTGCTTCACGAGAGTGTGGTGCTTTTTGTCGTCCTCAAGAGCATCACCGATCCGCTCTCGTGCCGACGGTATGGAGTATGTTTTATATTTGTCCTTTAATTTATCCAGTTCCTCGCGGACTTCAGGTGGAGAACGCTTGTAGAACGCCTGAAAGTCTTCCTGCTCACGAGGAATATGGATGGTATCACCCTACGGTCGCCATATGGTCGATATTCTCGACCACAAACTCGAAAAACCTCATGGATGTTCCGATGTCTATTTTCTCGACCGGATAGACGTCGATCTTCCTACCGGTCGTCGAGATGTCCAGAAGAGAACCCGTGTGCTCGTCGATCAACCGGGCGGAGAAGAACATCGAGCCCGGCAGCAGCACCTGCTCAAGTACGGTAAAATTCCACTCCTCGCTGCACATCGCCTTGCAGAAGCGGGAGACGTCATCGTAGTGCATCTCCACCGGCACATCGATTGACCAGGGGATCTGAATGGCATTCGAGAATTGCCTGCGGGACCCGACCTTGCTGATGGAGTATCCCGACTCCCCGATTGCCTCTCTCACGTTTTCAAGCCGTGAAACGACTTCTTCGATTATCTTGAAGATGCCGGCGAAGTGTCCGTGACGCAGTGTTATGATCCCCTTATTGTCGATGCGGAACGCGATGCCGTTCGGGAGCTGGACCTCAAGAATCTTTGGTAGCACACCGTAGTAGAATTCCATCTCCTCAAGCGTGTGTTTTCCGTCGTTCCCCCTATACTGGATGCCTCTCTTGACATGAGGCCTGAACTCGGAGTGAATATCGGTGTTAGGGCCCCTCCTCGCGGAGAAATAGGTTATGATCATGTCCGGGTATTCCCGGGCGAGGTTATCTTTGATCTCCTTCATCACCTTGGGGGCTATCCAGAGATTCGATATCTCCTTTGTACGGTTGATATAAGTGAAGAGGATGTCAGGTATCTCGTTGGTTTTCTTTGCATCCGTGATGAAGAGCGGGACGTTGTTCCTGTCGTCGAAGAACGTGTAAATGTAAATCCGTTTATCCTGGGACTCCTTTGAGAGAAGGAGCAGTTTTCCTGCCCTCTTATCGATGGAGAAATGGAAGTTTTTGAGACTCTCGATGAACTGGTCGATATTCTGGAACATCGATAGCGTTGCAACTATGTGGAGGTTACTGTTGACCTGGTCGTCTCCTCGCTCGCATTCAAGGTACTGGATCAGCTCCTGAATGTCGTCAAAGTCTCTATCATCACTGATGAGCGAAGGGAGGTTCAGAGTATCACGTCCCTGGTTAATTTCCATTAAGTTCCAGGTAGATTTAGATGTTTCTTATTCGGATCTAATACCGGCGGAGCGTGAAAGGTATCTTGAAAATTGCTGTATATCAAGTCAATCCGGAAAACAGTATGGACCGAGCGGGAATTGAACCCGCGGCCTCTTCCATGCCAAGGAAGCGATCTACCCCTGATCTATCGGCCCCTATTACCCTACAATGTTGATCGTGATCACATAATAAGGATTGGGGCAGGCCGCTCCCCTATCCCTCGCGAATGAGGCTCGAAAGCCGGGAGAGCACCCGCTCCCGCGCATCATCCATCTTCGGGCGCGCGACCACCACGCCGCCCTCGATGTAGCGGGAGAGGAGTGGGACCCCGCCCTCCGGCGCGGGAGCGGCGAGGGGCAGCGTGACCCGCCGGCCGGCCATCTCATAGACCTGCTTTGCGCCGCTCCGCTTCCCCCGCTTCGCGTAGGGCCTTCCTTCTATCTCCACGATGTCCATCGCAAAGTCGATCACCGGCGCGTTCGCGATAGCCCCCCCGACCCCGAAGGCATCCGCGATGTCGCGGTAGGCCGCGACGTCCTCGCGCGACAATCCCCCGGAGAGGAAGATCTTCACGTTTGAATAGCCGTGAACGTCGAGCTCCCAGCGCACCTCTTCGACGATCGCCCGCATATCCCCCCGCCGCGACCGCGGCGTGTCCAGCCGGACGGCCGTCGCCCCGCATGCCGCCGCCCTGACCGCCTCTACCTTCTCGTCGTAGAAGGTGTCCGTGAGCATGATCCGCGGCACCTCCGGGCCCGCTCCCTGCGCAAACGCCCGCCAGGCGTCCTCCTGCCGCGGGTAGCACATCACGAAGGCGTGCGGCATCGTCCCGGCAAGCGGGATCCCCTCCGGCGCACAGGTGCTGCTCGCCCCGTCCACCCCGCCGATCCAGGCCGCCCGCTCGATCATCGCCGCGATCGCCGGGTGCTGCCGGCGCGACCCGAAGGAGTAGACCGGCCGGCCCTGCGCCGCGAGCCGGATGTGGGCCGCCGCCGACGCCACCCCCGACGCGTGGCAGAGGAAACCGAGAATCGCCGTCTCGTAGACCGCGAAGTCCCGGTAGCGCCCCGAGACCCGGAGGACCGGCTCGTTCTTCGCGAAGATGGCCCCCTCCGGCATCGCGTCCACGTCCACCGGCACCCCCTCCAGGAGCTCGACGACATCGGAGAGACCGCACAGGACCCCCCACGAGTCCGGGAGCGCCGCCGCCGTCACCTCCATCGTGACGTGCGGGTTGACCCCGTCCTGTGCCATGACGTCCCTGACCCGGCGGAAGTAGATGTCCGTGCACCGCCCATCCCGGATAGCGTCCTCGCCGACCAGCAGAAACCTGCCCATGCCAGATCCGGTCGTCGCCGGAGACGTAAACCCTTCCGGAGCGTGTCGCGGATAGATGGCATTTTCTCATCAGACGTCGACCCGATAGACTGAATGTCACACGGACAGGCGTATGCCCCGGCGGGGTGGATCTAGTGCTCGGGATCATCGGGGGCACGAGCCTCCTCTATGCCGACCTGCCGCCGCTCCGGATGCGGACCGTCGCCACCCCCTACGGGAAGGCGGAGGTCCGTGTCGGGGATTTCGCGCTCCTCATGCGTCACCAGCACAACCTCCCCCCGCACCGGATCAACTACCGGGCGTGCCTCGCGGCGCTCGCCATCCTCGGCGTGGACACGGTCGTCGCCTTCGGCTCCACCGGCTCCCTCCGGCCGGCAATCCGGCCGGGCTCGATCGTCATCCCGACGGATTACCTGAGCATCACCGATATCCCCTCCATCCACGAATGCACCATCGGCCACATCTGCCCCCGGTTGGACGCGGACCTCATCCGCACCCTCGGCGAACTCGTCTCCGATGCCCTGACGGGCGGGGTCTACGCCCAGACCCGGGGGCCGCGGCTCGAGACCGCCGCCGAGGTCAAGGCGCTTGCGAAGGTCGCGGATATCGTTGGGATGACCGTCGCAAGCGAGGCGACGCTCGCCATGGAGCTCGATATGCGGTTTGCCGCCGTCTGCACCGTGGACAACTACGCAAACGGCCTCGGGGAGGAAGCCCTGACCTTTGAGCAGGTGCTTGCAACCTCGCGGAAAAACGCCCGGAGGATGGAGAGCATTCTTGAGATAATCGTGGAGAACTGTGCATGAACGAATCAGACGACATCTTTACCGCCCGGGGATCGGTCCTGATCGCCGGCGCTATCATCGACGGATCGACCGTGGACATCGCGATCGACGAGACCGGCATGATCGCGGGGATCGGAAAGGACGCGAAGAAGACCATCGACGCCGATATCGTCATAGACGGCTCCGACCGGCTTGCTGTCCCGGGTCTCGTCAACACCCACACCCACGCCGCGATGACCCTTCTCCGCGGCTACGCGGACGATATGATCCTGCAGGACTGGCTCTCGCAGAAGATCTGGCCGCTTGAAGCCCATCTCACCGGGGACGACGTCTACGCCGGGACGAGACTCGCGTGCCTGGAGATGATCAAGAGCGGGACCGTCGCGTTCAACGACATGTACTTCTTCATGGACCGGGCCGCAGAGGCGGCCGACGAGATGGGGATGCGGGCGACGCTCGCCTACGGGTTCATCGACCTTTCCATCCCCGAGAAGCGCGAGGCTGAGATCAAGGCGACGGAAACCCTCGTCCGCCACATACAATCGCTCAACAACCCGCGGATCCGGGCGGCCGTCGGTCCCCACTCCGTCTACACCGTCTCCCCCGAAGGCCTCTCCTGGTGCGCCGAATATGCAAAAGATCAGGATATCGGCATCCACGTCCACCTCTCCGAGACCGAGAAAGAGGTCGTCGACTGCGTCGCCCAGTTCGGCAAACGCCCCGCGGCGCTCCTCGACGGGTGCGGATGCCTCACCCCCCGGACGGTCGCGGCACACTGCTGCTGGCTTGACGAGGCCGAGTGCCGGCTCCTCGGCCAGCGGGGCGTATCGGCCTCCCACAACCCGGCAAGCAACATGAAGCTCGCCGTCAACCGGGCGATGCCCTACCACTGGCTGAAAGCTTCCGGGGCGAACGTCTGCCTCGGCACCGACGGCTGCTCCTCGAACAACAACCTCGACATGCTTGAGGAGATGAAGTTCGCCGCCCTGCTCCAGAAGTTCGCCTGGAACTCGCCGACCCTTCTGCCCGCGGGCGAGGCCGTCACGATGGCAAGCGCGGCAGGCGCCCGGGCGCTCGGCACCGGCCCCGGCACCCTGACCGTGGGGGCGCCGGCCGATATCGTCCTCGTCGACGCCCGTGCGGTCTGCAACACCCCCCTCTACCACGCCGGCTCAAACCTGGTCTACGCCTGCAACGGCGACGCGGTCATGACCGTCCTCTGCCAGGGAAGGGTCCTGATGCACGAGCGGACGGTGCCGGGCGAGGAGGCGATCCTCGAGGGCGCCGCCGCCGCGGCGCGGTCGCTCGTCGGGCGCGCCGAAGAGGCCTCCTGACCCTTTTTTCACCCGGACGGCACGTCCAGCAGGTCCGCCACCGCCGTTATGGTCAGGTCGAACCGGTCCTCCGTCCCGGTCACGTTCTCCCAGGGCCGCCGGTAGACGGCCGAGAAGATGAAGGTCCCCGGCTGTTCGGGCACGAGCGTCCAGGTGCGGGTGCCGCCGGCGCCGACCACCCCTTCCGGCGTTGCGTTCGGCCGGTAGCGGTCGTCGGCGACGGTGAGCCCCGGTGAAGCCGTGGCGTTCCAGGAGTAGCCGGTGGACGGGTTCTCCGCAAGGCTGATCGCGACCTCGCTCTCCACCGGGACGGTGACGTTCTCTCCGTTCTGCTCGATGCCGAAGTCGTACGGGGTCCCGGCCGCATCTTCGAGCGTGAGGAGGAAGACGTTCCACTCCCCCGACCGGTTATCCGTCCAGACGATCCGGCTGCCCGAGACGTGCGGGAGGGACTGCCACGCGTCGTCACCGGTGACCTGCCGGGTCTCGCCGGCGGCAAGGTCGAAGAGGTAGATGTCGTCGGTGTCCCGGCCCGTGAAACTCTGCCAGACAATCAGGTCGCCGGAGATATCGGGAGAGGATGCCACCCCTGACGGGCCGCCGGGGATCCGCTCCTCCTCACCGGTGGCAAGATTGTGGACGACGAGCGAGCCGGAGCCGTCGCGGAACTCCGCCCAGACGATCCGGTCGCCGGCGACCGCGGGGAAGCCCTGCCGGACGCTGCCGTTCCCGAGCGGCACGGGTTCTCCCGCATCCCGGCTGACAAAGACGGTGAAGTTGTCCACCCAGACGATCGTCCCGCCCGATACGTCGGGGGAGACGACCAGGGGGTCGCCCTGCACCGGCCCGGACGAGATGCTGGCGACGCTGCTGTCCGTCAGGTTCATGGCCCGGATGCCGGCCTCCCTGTCGAGCCAGACGACCCGGTCGCCGTCGATCCCCGGGACGGCTCCGGCGGCGATCCGGACCTCTGTGCCGGCCGCGGTGTCATAGAGCCGGACCTCAGGCGCTCCCGACCGGTTATCCTCCCAGACGATACGGTCCCCGGAGATATCCGGCCAGAGCGGGACGGCGGTCCCGTTGGTGATCCGTGTCTCCGTCGCGGCGGGGATATCGTAGAGGTAGACATCGCTCCCGCCGTGCCGCTCGTCGACCCAGGCGATCCGGTCGCCGTCGATGGCGGCGAGGCCCTGGCCGCTCCCGTCCGGTGTCACCTGGACCGGCTCCCCGACCTCTGCCCCGCTCACGCCGACCAGCAGCATGGCCATACAGATACATCCGACATATAAGGATCCATGGTTCACGGGTTTTCCTCCCGGAGGGAAATGGGACATAGTATAAAAATAGTTTTATTTAAATCTACATATGCGATGCCCGGGTGGAGTCCGTCTGCGGCCGCGAGGCGGAACAACCTTCTATCGTGGCCGCCGCGACTCGCAGGGCACGCGGGTCTGGCAGAGGCCGCAGCTCGCGGCCGGGATGCCGATATCCCCCTCGACGAAGGGCATCATCGTCTCCCGGATGTACGCGAAGCACCGCTCCTTCTCGTGCCCCTCCGCCGAGATCGCGCCTGCGGGGCAGCGGCGGATGCAGGCGTCGCACCCCTGTTCGGAGAAGGAGAGGCAGTACTCAGTCCGGCTCTTGTACGGCCGCGGCGTTGTGGGAAGGTCTATCGCGGCCACGACCGATCCGAACCGCACCGCCTTGCCCCGCTCCGTGATCAGGCCGTCGCAGAGGCCGAAGGTGCCGAGGGCTGAAGCGTAGGCGGCGTGCCGCTCCGACCAGCGCGAGGCGATGCCGAACCGCTCCGAGGTCTCCCGCCCATAAGCCGGGAGCCTGACCGGGGCGACGGCCGGGTATCCGGCATCGACGAGCACCCGGACGAGACGGTCGCGGACACGGTCGTTCACCGCCTCCCCGTAGTGGCGCGCAAGGCTCCAGCGCCGCGAGGGAAGAGTCGTGCACGCACGGTGGTCGCGCCGTGTCGCGGCGGTCTGCGGCAGCGCCCAGACGACGACGGCGAGATCGGACGCCGCGACGTCTATCTCCGGAAACCCGGTACGGAGCGCCTCAAGGGGCGTCCAGTGAAACGGTCCGATCGTCTCCTGAAACTCGGCATACAGCGGATCGTCGCTGCGGGAGACGCCGATGAGGGGGCTGTCCCAGACGGGCTCCGCGCAATCCGGGCCGAGCCGGTTTACGTCCGGGTCGGTGAGGATTGAACGGATCTCCTCGAAGATCTCCCGGACGCCGAACGAGTCGTGCATGATAAGAAGACGTCGTGCGCGATAAAAAAAAGGTGGGAGGGATTACGCCGTCTCGATCTTCGACTCATCCTCAAGCCCGAGTTCCTCGATCGCCATCTCGCGCATCTTGAACTTCATGATCTTCCCCGAGACCGTCATCGGGAAGTCGTCGACGAACTTGACGTAGCGCGGGATCTTGAAGTGCGCGATCCGACCGCGGCAGAACTCTTTGACCTCCTCCTCGGTGAGGGGCGAGCCGTTCTCCAGCTTGATCCAGGCCATCAGCTCCTCGCCGTACTTCTGGTCCGGCACCCCGATCACGTAGGCATCAGCGACCAGGGGGTGGTTGTGGAGGAACTCCTCGATCTCACGCGGGTAGATGTTCTCCCCGCCGCGGATCACCATATCCTTCAGGCGCCCGACGATCTTGAGGTAATCCTCCTCGTCCATCGTCCCCAGGTCGCCGGTGTGGTTCCAGCCGTGCTCGTCGATCGTCGCCCGCGTGGCGTTGGGGTTGTTGTAGTAGCACCGCATCACGCAGTAGCCCCGGGCGCAGATCTCGCCGGTCTCTCCCCGGGGGACGATCTTCTTCGTGTGCGGGTCGACGATCTTGATCTCGGTGTGGGGGAAGGGCTTGCCGATGGTCGAGACCCGCCGCTCCAGGGGGTCGGCGGTCGTCGTCATCGTCACGCCGGGCGAGGTCTCCGTCTGCCCGTAGACGATCACGATCTCGGACATGTTCATCTTCTTGTTGACCTCCCGCATCACCTCGGTCGGGCAGGGCGACCCGGCCATGATCCCGGTGCGGAGCGTATCAAGCCGGTACTTCGGGAAGTCAGGATGGGAGAGTTCGGCAATGAACATCGTCGGCACCCCATGGAGCGCCGTGCACTTCTCGTCCTGGACGGCGCGCAAGACCGCTTCGGCGCTGAAGACCGGTGCCGGCAGGACCATCGCAGCGCCGTGGGTGACGCTCGCCATGTTCGAGAGGACCATCCCGAAACAGTGGTAGAACGGCACCGGGATGCAGAGCCGGTCCTTATGGGTGAACTTCATCCCCTCGCCGATGATGAAGCCGTTATTTAAGATGTTGTGGTGGGTCAGGACGACGCCCTTCGGGAACCCGGTGGTCCCGCTGGTATACTGGATGTTGACCGCGTCGTCGAAGTCGAGCGACGCCTCCCGCTCCCGGAGTTCGTCGGGGCTGATGAGTGCGGCTTTCGCGAGGAGGTCGTCCCAGGTGTACATCCCGTTGTAGGGAATGTCGCCGAGGAAGACGACGTTCTTCAAGAACGGGAACTTGTCGCTGTTGATCCGGCCCGGCTTCGCCTCGAACGCCTCCGGGCAGGACTCGTAGAACATCCCGACGTAGTCGGAGGTCTTGAACCGCCCCTGGATGAGGAGGGTCTGGACCTCGGACTGCTTCATGGCGTACTCGAACTCGTAGGTCCTGTAAGCCGGGTTGATGTTCACCATGATGGCGCCGATCTTTGCAGTGGCAAACTGGGTGAGCACCCATTCCGCGTAGTTCAGCGCCCATATGGCGACCCGGTCCCCACGCTCCACGTCGAGTGCCATGAGGGCGCGCGCCAGGGTGTTGACACGCTCAAGAAACTCCGCGTAGGTCCACCGGATCTCCTGGTGGACGGAGACGAGTGCGTCGCTATCTGGATGCGCCGTTGCGATTCGGTTCAGCATTTCACCGATGGTGATGCCGAGCAGGGGTATTTGCGAGTTCCCACACGCGTAACTGCCCTCGACCATTCTATATAAATGGGTGCCGGTATCGATATATGATTTCTGGTTTTTTCCGGCGTAACCCTTATACTGCATGGCGTCGACGGTATAGAGGATATGGGGTCGTGGCCTAGTCCGGAATGGCGACGGGCTCCAGCGGTCTTTGCACGTGATGAACAATGGGTCTCCTGATGAACGGATGATGACCCGTTGGAGCACTGATGCATGTCGGAGAGACCCGTCGATCGTGAGTTCAAATCTCACCGACCCCACATTCTTATGATCTTTTGCCGATACCGCAGGGTATTTTCTTCGTGATATCTCAGGTTAAGACCAGGAGGTCCCCGGCAGCCGTCACCGTTCATTCCGTCTTCTTCTCCTCCTCGGCGGCCGCTGCCCGGCGTCGGTCGGTCTCGCGGTAGGTGAGCGCCGATATGTCGCCGTCGCTCTCGATGTAGGCGATCCGGACCTCTTCGATACCGCCGATACCCCGTGCCCTGAGCCGCTCGACGAGGTCGTCATACGTCATCAGCTCCCGCCGGAGACTTTTTTCGATGACTTTCCCGTCCTCGATCACCTTCAGGGCTCCCGGCGAGACGATATTGCGGATCCGCTGGCTCTTGTACTGGCCGATGGAGACGAGAACGCTCAGGAGAAGAAGCGTCGAGGCGCTGACGAGCCCCGCAAGGAGAGAGTCGTCGCCTGCGGTGAGCGCCTCCGCGATGCTCTCGGATATGATCAGCAGGAGGATGAGGTCGAACGGCGTCAGCTGCCCGAACTCGTGCCTGCCGATGAGCCGCATGGCGAGCAGGAGGAAGAAGTAGATCACGGCCGCCCGGAAGACGAGCTCGAAGAGCGGTGTCTGGAGGACAAAGAGGTCCGACATGCTCGGCGTGAGAGCACAGGGATGGATTATACCTTTCGTCACCCGCAGATGCTCACTCCCGGGCAGGGGGCGCACCAGCCCGCCCTTCTCCAGAACGTTCCGCCCTTCTATTCTCGCCTCCTCGCAAAATGCCCGCTTACCGGGCGGGATCGGGAGGGGAACCGGGAGGTCTTTAATAGCTGTCTCACCAATATTCCTGCACTATCTGAGGGCATCCACATGTATCTCATCGGTGAAGCACTGGTTGGAGATGGCGCAGAACTTGCGCACATCGATCTGTTAATAGGAAACAAAGAGGGCGCCGTAGGGCAGGCGTTCGCGAACTCGATCTCGCAGCTCTCGAGGGGACACACGCCGCTCCTTGCGGTCATCAGGCCGAACCTGCCGACGAAGCCCTCGACGCTCGTCATCCCGAAGGTCACCTTAAAGAAGGGGTACCAGGTGAACCAGATGTTCGGGCCCGTCCAGGCCGCGGTGGCGAAGGCCGTCGCGGACTCAGTCGAGGAGGGCGTCTTTGAGGGGATCGACATCGAGGACACCGTCATCATGGCAAGTGTCTACCTCGACACCGCCGCGGAGGACTACAACAAGATCTACCGGTTCAACTACGGCGCGGTGAAACTCGCGCTCCGCCGGGCCCTCGACCGGTTCCCCGACGTCGAGACGCTCCTGCACGAGAAGGACCGGGCCGCCCACGCGGTCATGGGCTTCAAGGTCCAGCGCCTCTGGGACCCGCCCTACCTCCAGGTCGCTATGGACCTCGTGGACAAGAACCACATGAGGAGAGTCCTCGAGTCGCTGCCGCAGAACGACCACCTGATCATTGAGGCGGGCACGCCCCTGATCAAGAAGTTCGGGCTCTCGATCATATCCGAGATCCGCGAGATCCGGCCGAACGCGTTCATCGTGGCGGACTTAAAGACCCTCGACACGGGCAACCTTGAGGCCCGGATGACCGCCGACGCCGGCGCCGACGCCGTCGTCATCTCCGGCCTTGCCCCCCTCTCGACGATCGAGAAGGCGATCGAGGACACCCGGAAGACCGGGATCTACACGGTCGTCGATATGCTCAACGTCGAGGACCCCCGCGCCGTCGTCGAGCAGCTCAAGGTGAAGCCGGACGTCGTGGAACTCCACCGCGGCATCGACGTCGAGGAGACCACCCACGCCTGGGGCGACATCCCGGCGATCAAGAAGGCCGGCGGCGAGCGACTCCTGGTCGCAACGGCCGGCGGCATCCGGCAGGGCGTCGTGAAGGACGCGCTCAAGGCGGGCGCGGACATCCTGGTCGTCGGCCGGGCGATCACCGCGAGCAAGAACATCCAGCACGCGGCCGAAGAGTTCCTCGAGGAACTGAGCACCGAAGAGATCGACCAGTTCAGGATTATGACCGACTTTTAGGCGGTCATTACAACAATATACTCTCAACCCTATTTTCGTGTATGAACCATTTTGCCCTTGTCGTCTGACTACTCCCCGAACTATATCCGGCAGCTCATCCACCAGCTGCGGGATATCACGGTCTGGCTCAACGACGTTCAACCTCCCGGACCTCCAGTGGGAGTTTGTCCGGGGGTGGACGGACGCGAGGTTGATACAGGCCGCGCGAACCTGGAGAGGGGCAGGACGGCTCTCAACCGTCTTTCTGAACCTCAGCGCATTGGCAGGCGGCAGAAAAAATGATTCGTGCTTAAAATAACATCTTTTTCTTACTCATCCGTCTCTAGATCATATGGAGGACCCGATTGTTACATCAGACAGTTCGACGTAAGCGATATACACAGGGTACGCTGTGTCGATGAACTCTCGTTCATCCCAATCGGTATCTTCGTCCAGCAGATATCCCCATGAACCGTCATCGTGCTTAAAAATAACAGCCGTCTCATACATGTCTGTTCCTGGATCATATGAGAGAACCAGCCAGCAAGGGCCGTCGTCTGTTGGAGCATCATCGATGATATCCCCTGCTCGGTATTTCGGTGCATTTGCCGATGATGGGTCTGAAACTGCAGTGGGCTGTTGCACCGTCGGCTGGGGGGTTTCAGAGGCACTAACGGTATCGCTATTGAGAGTGCACCCACAGACCAACAGAAAGCCAACTAACAGCGCTAGTAATATGACAACTGGTTTCATACCATGAAAATCGTGTGCATGTTTATTTAAATATAACTTAATTGCACAGCGCACGCCCTCTTTGCTCTGGTAAAAATATCACTTTTTAAGAGCGTACGTCCTACAGGGATCGATCTGCAGCGGCGCCGGACCCTCGACACCATCGGGCGGCACGCGCGGGGCTGTGGCCCTCTCCGTGAGCGTGGGTGTGCTGGTGGTCGCGTCTAGGTGTGGGTGCTACTGTGGTTTGCCCGACACCGATGAAGACGACCCGGCACGCAAGTGGGCCACCGTCGGCGAGGTTCTAATGACCGAAAATCTACAGAGTAGTTCCGCATCATGACCGACTTCTCAGTCAGTCGAGACCTTTTTCCGGCAAAAATTGCCCGGCGGCGCGGAGACCGAAGCCGTCCCGAAGAATAAGTTAATGTGAACAAAACGGCAACGAATAACCATGTTCTCTCCCGGAGCGGGCACGGACGGGTATCGGCGGCTGAACCGGAAGTGCCTCCTCTCGATGTACTTCGGCCACGCCATCTCCTACGCGATCCTCCTCGGGGCGTTCGTCCTCGTCGAGATCTATGCGCAGGGGTTCCTCGGCCCCAACTACGATCTCGTCCGGTACGCCTTCATCGCGGTCCTCGCCATCGTCCTGGCCTACATGATAGTCTCCCCGCCGGTCTTCTACGCCCGCTACCGCTACCGGATCACCGAAGACCGGATCGACGTGCGCTGCGGGATCCTCTTCATCCGCCACATCCTGGTGCCGATCGAGCGGGTGCACCAGGTGGAGGTCTCCCGGGGCCCGATCAACAGCATGCTCGGCCTCGCCGACGTCACGATAACCACCGCCGGCGGCGTGGCGACGCTCAACTACCTCGAAGCCGAAGAGGCGGAGAAGGTGGCCGAACTGCTGGACAGTCTGGTCGGAAGGATGCTCAAGGAGCGCGTGCCGGGGCCGGGGGTGCCGGCAACGGAGCCCACGGGTGACTGATGCAGGGGACTGAGATGATCGCGCCCGGCGAGAGGGTGAGGTGCCACCCGAGCGTCATCGTCGAGAACTCGCTCTCCGTCGTAGTCCTCGTCGCGCTCCTCGTTACGCGGTTTGAGACGACGGCAGTGGCGGGCGTGCTTGCGGCCGCCGTCGTCGCGCTGTTGCTCTTCAACTACCGGCAGTGGAAGCTAACGACCATCCGGTTCGGCGAGACTGAGATCGTGGTGGAGAGGGACACCCTCTTCAAGATGAAGAAGACCCTCCCCTACGCGAAGATCGCGGCGGTCAACGTGAACCGGGGTATCGTAAATCGGCTCTTCGGGACATCGAAGTTGCAGATCAACATCAACTCGGGCAGCAGCGCGACGGTCCCGGAGGCGGTCCTGACGTTCCGCGAGGATACGGCGGACGAACTGCGGTCGGCGATCCTGGAACGCCTCCACGATGGGGAGGTCGTGCCGGACGAGGACGAGCCGGCGGAGTCCCTCGTCTCGTTCTCCCCGGCGGACGTGGTCGTCCACGGCCTCTTCAGCGTCCCGACGTACCAGACCACCTTCGGCTCGGTCTTTCTCGCCTACTCGATTGTTGAACTCTACACCTCTGCGGGTGCGGGATTCAGGGGGGACGGCAGAGCGCTCGTCTCGCTGCTGATCTTCGTCGCCCTCCAGGTAGCGCCGGCGGTCTCGCTCATCTTCCGCTACTACAACTACCGGGTCTACCGCCGGGGGGAGACGATCTACCTCCAGCACGGCTTCTTCAGAACCTACAAAACATCATTTGACGTCTCACGGGTCAACGCCGTCCGCGTCAAGAGCACGCTTGCGGCCCGGCTCCTGCACCGGTCGTGGATCGAGGCCGAGGTGGTGGGGCTCGCGTCCGGGACCGGGGAGAGTCTCCGCCCCGTCCTCTGCCTCTTAAAGGACGACGCGACGCAGCAGAGGCTCCTCCGCGAGCTGGTGCCGGAGTTCGTCTACGATCGGAACCCGGAGCGGCAGCCGGAAGGGGCGAGGAGCATGCTCCTTATCCGAGCCGCGGCGGCCTCTCTCGCGCTCGCTCTGGCGATGGCCTACCCGTCGCTCCGGGTTTACCACGAGGCCGCGGATCTCGCCGGGACCGCCGGCACGGTCCTCCCCTGGGTGCTGCCGCTCGCCACGCTCCTCGGGGTCCTCGCGATCTTCTACGCGACGCGGGTCTCCTGCCGGATCACGGAGTTCGACGCCGGCAAGGACCTCTTTACGTTTGTGAACGGCGCTGTGGACCGCGAGACCGTGGTGATGAACTACGACAAGGTCCAGACGGTCCAGGTCGAGCGGGGCCCGGTCGCCGGGTTTTTTGGTGTGGCCCGGGCGAGGGTGTATCTCCTCTCCTCGACCGGCGGTGCAAGCATCTCGTCGGGGTATTTTTCCGGGAGCCGGCTCGGCGTCATAGGCGAGACCGTGATGGAGCGGATCGCGAGCGGGGAGTATGATTGGCAGAAGAATAGTGTCTGAGCGGGGTGAGGGGATTCCCTAATGCAACCGGCTTCTTGACAACCCAGAGCCAGCCATCACCAAGCGTGATGCTGTGATTGCCGGGGATGATGCAGTGTCTCTCCGACCTCATTCATGGTCGCCCTGTAAATCGCCTGCCTGAAGTATCTTTAGTTTCTTCACAGTGCCTGGATCTTTCCGACAAAGTAATAGGCAATTTTCGCGGCATCACCGATATCAACCGCACCGTTACCATTGAAATCAGCAGCAGGATCCGCCGCCACCTTCCCGACGACCATGTAGGCTACCTTCGAGACATCACCGATGTCCAAGACGCCATTTCCATTAAAATCAACCATTACAACTGCAAAAGTCAAGGCTGGCCAGTAGTCCGATACTTCTTGATTTTCATTTTCTACCTGAATTCCGCTCCATGTGTAGTTCCCCGGCGGCGCATACGGAGAGATGGTGTAACTTCTCTGGTAACTCCAGTTTTGCGGGGAGATCTCGGTGAAGCGTGCTCCATATCCACCTCCAAAGATGTTACCCTTGGGGCCATCCAGCCGAGAGCTTAACCAGTTTACAGGAGATACCGAGTTTGCAGTCACATTGAGTGTTACGATCCCGCCGCCGACGAATTTATACGGGTCAAGTTCCGCTGACGTAATAACAGGAATGTCGTTATTACACTGATTGTATACTTGGAAGGTTAGTGGGATCCAGGTTTGTGAAGATTCCTGATTTTGGTTCTCCACCTGGATCCCGCTCCACGTATAGTTTCCAGACGGTGCATATGGTGAGATTGAATAACTTTCCTGGTAACTCCAGTTGCCTGAAGAAATCTCAGTGAAATGGATTCCATACCCCCCTCCAAAGATGCTGCCTTTGGGGCCATCCAACCGAGAGCTCAGCCAGCTCACCGGGGATTTTGAGCGCGCAGTCACATTGAGTACTACTGTCCCGCCATCGTGGAACTCATACTGGTTTAGTTCGGCAGATACTATTACGGGGATGTCGTTGTCAAACGTGTTTTGGACACTAAACGTCATAGCCGACCAATAGTCCGATGCCTCTTGATTCTCGTTTTCTACTTGGATCCCACTCCATGTGTAGTTCCCCGATGGGGCATATGGGGAGAGGGTGTAACTTCTCTGGTAATTCCAGTTGTGCGGGGAGATTTCGGTGAAACGAGCCCCGCTTCCGCCTCCAAAGATGTTGCCCTTGGGGCCGTCCAGTCGAGAACTCAGCCAGTTTACAGGAGATACCGAATATGCAGTTACATTGAGTATCACAGTTCCCCCATCCGCAAATTCTTCTTGATTTAGGGTGGCCGAGATAATTACAGGTTTATCGGTACCCGGACCCGGAGGTGGCGTTGGTGTTGCAGTTGGGGTCACTACTGTCAACGTCGGCGTAGGCGTTATTTCGCCGTTCTCGCGGTTATCAACACAAACAGTAATTGTTTCCGGCCAGTAATCCGACAGTTGGTCTATCTCATCCATGACACGGATGTTTGAAAACCTATACTCTCCGGAAGGAGCTAACGGCGATACGACATACCGAACATGACCGGTCCAGTTGGTTCCTGATTGGATGATGTCATGGAATCCACTCCCCCAAGCGCCCATAGGGGTGGATCTCGAGTAGAACCCTTGCGTCACCCTGGCATCAGCGGTTCCCGAAATGGTAATGTGAACCTCACCACCATTGATAATCGTCTCATTTCCAACAACAACCGATTTAATGACCGGCCTTCCTACCGTCTGAGAATTGTTTACAGTAACAGTGACTATTTCCGGCCAGTAATCTGACTGTTGCTCTATTTCATCCATGACACGGATGTTTGAAAACTTATACTCTCCAGACGGAGCCTGTGGCGATATGGTATATCGGATATGGCCAGTCCAGTTTGTCCCTGATTGGATAATATCATGGAACCCACATCCCCAAGCACCCGTGGGGTTGGATCGCGAGTAGAACCCTTGCGTCACCCTGGCATCAGCGGTTCCCAATACGGTAATTTCAATCTCACCGCCGTCAATGATTGTACCATTATTAACGGTGACAGATGCGACGACTGGCTTCCCTACCGACTGAGAGTTATTTACGATAACAACAACTGTTTCTGGCCAGTTATCTGACTGTTGCTCTATCTCGTCCATGACACGGATATTTGAAAACTTATACTCTCCAGACGGGGCCTGTGGCGATACGGTATATCGAATATGACCAGTCCAGTTGGTTCCTGATTGGATGATGTCATGGAACCCACATCCCCAAGCACCCATGGGGTTGGATCGCGAGTAGAACCCTTGCGTCACCCTGGCATCAGCGGTACCTGAGACAGTGATGTGAATCTCGCCACCATCGGTGATCGTATCATTCTCTATGACCACCGAGGTGATTATAGGTTTTTCTACAGCAGAAACGGGAATAACCACAAAAAAGAGAACCAAAAGCAAAAGCAACACTTTGGAGCTTACCAATCGCAGAACCATCATACCTATCCGACAATTGAGTGATTGTTCACTACTGCAGGTTAAGTTTTTGCATTGTCAGCGTTGAGGGAAACGGCTTTTTCGAAAGATTGATTTCGCTGACATCTGATTTTGCCGGGAAGAGCAAAAATAATCGAGAAATACCCCGACTCTTCAGTTGTGCGTGAGCCCGGAATACTTATTCACTGTGCTGGTGATGTGCTTCGTGTTCTGTGAGTGCAGAGTGCTCCCGAATTGAGGGGTAAGGTGTGAAATCAACTTCCGCATGAGGAGGTATATCGTACATCAGGAGAATCATCAGTGTACCTTGGTGATACCGGCGATCAGAAACTGCAAGGATGGATACTCATCAACAACGGGGATAGGCCCCACCATCGACCACTGGGAGGGATCGAAGAGGCGTCCAATGAGTGTCGTGATTTGCCGAGGTGAATACTCTTGAAACGTAGTGAATGTAATCACCTGCCCGACGGAAGCATCCCGAGCGAGAAGAGAACGTAGTCGTTCGATCTGTTCGGGATATCGGTCTTTTTTATTAGCGTCCTGCCCCGAAACGAACGATTTTAACTCTATAAGTGTTCGGCCCCCTTCACCGGAGCAGACAAGGTCGGCTTTGTAACGGGTGCCGGGATAGGTATAATCAGGGGAAACGGTTTTGTAATCAATCCCCAGTTCCACGAGGATCGGAACCAGTTCGACACGAAACCAGGATTCAAAAGAAGCCTGCGTTGTGCAGAGAAACCGGGCGGAGGTACAGGTGCTGACGTGTTTCGAGATGCCCTGCGCCAAGGTATTGAGATCAAGAGTCATAAGCGAAGATCAATTCACCCGCCTTTAAATATAACGAAACTGATTGTTGACTGATCGCGATGGAGCCGTCACCAATTGAGTATAAGCCCACGAGCCCGGTTCTCTTTCTGGGGATCTGCTCGTTGAATAAATCACCCCTATCTAACGACGAGCCGTACCAGAAGGAGCAATCGATCGCAGCTTGGCTCAAAGATCCCCAGAAAGAGAACCTTCTGTATCAGACAAGGAAAGCGTCTTTCGAACTCATATTCCAGGGAGATCTTGAGAATTACGGAATTCCACTCGCAAAACATCCCCTGAACAGGGATCTCCGCCGGGGGGCGGACTTCAACGGTACGGCTCGCGCTAAGTATCTGCCTGCAATCGACCGATATACCGGAAGGTTCTACGGTGGAAAGGGTAATGATGGAAGGATCTATGATCTCAAGACGAGTCTGAACGGATCTTCACACCATCTTTTGATCATCTCGGGGCTCTATGGCCTGCTCCGCCCCCAAGAACAGATTCAACTCTATGAATCGCCTCTTGAGGACCTCCCGGAAATTCAAGCGATCTGGAAAGAAGGCAATAGGCTCACCAGACTCCTTTCCGCTTATATTAAAGCGCGCGGAGTACGCTTGGTCGTGGATATGACCGGACAGCGGGCATATCATGAGATGATTGATTGGCCGGCGATTTATGCATTACCGGGGGTGCGGGTGCTCCATGCAATGGCGAATATCGGTCCTGGGGAGGATCAGATCAAGACATTCGGAGCAGCACTCTGTGACCCGCTTTTACGTATGCCAGCATCGGAGTTACTTACGCTTCCGGACTCATGGGAGCTCGAAGCGCATCATCTGATGCTTCGAAGCATCCCGTCACCACCGAAAGGGGAGGACTGGCCACGTGAACCGAGTGAACTCGAAATGGTACTCGCAGATATGCGACAGGGGCTGGAGATGTTCTCAAAGAATGTGGAGGAGGACTATGAGAGATTATTCGGCCACGATAAGGCACGGGTACTTATTGAAGAGGTTCGACAACATAAATCACCTTGGAACGTGGCGATCAACTCTAACCTCATCAAGGATATTAACCAGTTCAATGATCCCAATGTGAAAAAGAGTCTCTTTGCCGATCTGGTCTCATTAATAACGACATTTCCGATTTCTAGAAAGGGAAAAGACATCACAGAACTCCGAAACGGGCGATTTGGAGATTATCTTGGGTGGCGCATTCGGATCAATAAATATCGACTCATATTCTTCACCAATGAAGGTGGCCGCCAGCTCTATCTTCACAGTTTTGATAAAAAGCACGAAGATGAGGAAACATATGATTTATCAAAACTTGCTGCAAGGAAGATACGTGCATTTTTCCTTCGTATTGAGGAATAACTGAAATGATATCCATTTTTGCCACTGCTCAGACTCGATGTTGGCATCCCGGAGTGCCGCCACGGTGCTGTGGATCTCAACGCCACGGTGAGCGCAATGTTAATACCCACAAACCGTAGTGGTCGGACCGGGAATGAGACTCATACAAATTGTGGGCGTGCTCATCGGCGCCTTTATTGCATCTCTTGGTCTGCTCTGGTTTCTCCAGGGCATGGCAATTATCCAGATGCGTCCGATACTCTGTGTCGCGAATTGCGAACCTATCGTGGGCGGATCCCCGTTATGGGCAGCAGCCGGGGTGGTTGCTTTCGTTGTCGGGGTTGTTGTCGCTCTTTTCGGTGCGAGGCGCAGCGGGACATAATCGAACCCCCGGCGACTTCCCTCCAGCGACTGCGGCGCCCGCTACCGGGCTTGTGTCGAAGCCGGGGGCGGTCTATCCGAAAGGGATAATGCATTCCCTGTGGTATGACTCTCATGGAGGAGTCCGGTGCACCCCATTATCCGCGAGAAGATCCCTGAGATTGCCCGCATCGCGGCACGTCACCGCGTGAAACGGCTCGGGGTCTTCGGCTCGGCGACGGGCGACTGGTTCGACCCGGCATCGAGCGACATCGACTTCGTTGTCGAGTTCGAGCCGATGGTCCCGGTGGAACATGCACGGGCTTACTTTAGCCTCGCCGAGGACCTGGCCCGGGCCTTCGGCCGCGAGGTCGATCTCGTTGAATTGTCTGCGGTGCGAAACCCGTTCTTCCGCCGGGCGGTGGAGGAGACCTGCAGGGAAGTCTATGCCGTCGCGTGAGGCGCAGATGTTCCTCCAGGATATTGTTGTGTCAGGTCCAGTGGCCTCATTTTATGCAGTTCCTTGGGGTGCTGGGACTATTCTAAGGCGAGAAGCACATCGTCAAATTGGGGAGAGCATGGTTTGTTAAGTTCCAAGATCATCTCCAAATAATGCTGATTTATATAACAATTTTTAATACGGGTCTGTGTCAATTGAGCGTTGTGGAGAGACTTCTATGACGCATTCCAATATCGCTAAAATCGAAGAGACTATATTGTCACTTTTGCCCGATGAAGATTACAGAAGGGCTTGTTTGTCCTTATTCGTTGAATCGCTCCTTGAAGCTAACTCATATGGGCGTAATAAATGGGGTGTATACTGTTATAGTGAAGGTGTTCGACTCTTGGTCGGCAGCCTGATCGTCTGCACCGTCCACAAAAACGGGTTATGGTTGTCTCTTGACAAACAGTTATTGAATGAGATGAAGGATAAACAGGATATATTAGAAGAATGCAAAGCATGGCACTGGGACAATGGCGATTGGTCTGAGTATAAGAAAATTCCATCAAAAAATGGCTATTATATTCCGTCCAGTAGGGATCTGGATATCTGGCCACTTTTACGCGATTTACACTTTGAGTACATAAAAAAAGCTGCAAATAAATACGACCTGTTGAGGATTGACAGCCAGAAAAAGCATAGTCCTGAATTGTTAGTTTATTTGAGTAATGAGCTTGACCAAAGTATTCCTCGTCCAGATTACGGCGATAAGCCTGAAAACAATGCCTTGAAAGATTTTGAAGAGTGTAAAGACACCTATGAAGATCTGCCTAAGACACAACGTGAATCAATAATACTGAGCCGCATTGGTCAGGGAGCATTCCGTTCAGGTCTGGTAAATTATTGGGGAACATGTGCCGTCACAGGGTGTAGTTTAACCAGGTTATTAAGGGCATCTCATATCAAGCCCTGGAGAGATTCGGATAATGCAGAACGCCTGGACATCTACAATGGTTTATTACTTATTCCCAACTTAGACAGTGCTTTCGATCTAGGATATATCAGTTTTGATAATGAAGGAAAAATAATCATTAGTGATAAATTAAGTGAAAATGACCGGAATGAACTTGGTATTCACCCGGGTATGAACTTAAGAAATATAGAGAAGAACCACGTTAGGTATTTAAACTATCATAGGCGGGAAATATTCAGAGATACTTAAATGAGGTCTTAGATCCCCCGTAATTTTTGGGACCTGCTTGCGGATTTAAGCCATTAATAATCTCCCTCACGTCCACACTACAAGTTGCCTAAAAGCCTCTGCCGGGAGCGGACTACTCACTCGAAATTCTTCGAGTTTCTTCATCTCCTGCCAGTTGCCCTCTCAGATGCTCCTGTTGCCGATAGGAACAATGAAGTCTCTCGCGAAGAGCGCGAAAAGAGCGTGTTAACAACCCAGGTTGCCTTCGCGTAAGGTGGTAATCTGGGATGATTTTGGGAAGGGTGATTCGCACAGCCCCCGGTTATTACTTCGATTCAATGGAAGTCAATGATATAATCTCTGATAGGGAGTTCTACAGAGCCAGAAGATTGTGATGTAGGGGTCCCGGCCCTCACGCCCTCTCTTCCACCCGGATCTTCAGCCCCTCGTTGTCGACCTTCGTGGCGATCGCGACCCGGAGGCCGGCCTTTGCCAGGATCGCCGCCACTTCCTCCTCCGGCCGGCCGGTGATGACCGCGATGGACGGGCCGACCGAACTCATGCCGACGAACTCGAGGCCGGCGTCCCGGAGCGCCGCCATGTAGCGGTAGATCTCGAAGCCGTGGTGCTCCACCTCGGCCCGCTTCGAGCCGCGGAACTCGATCTCCCAGATGACGTCGCCGATCTTCTCGAGATCCCCGCGCTCCAGTGCCGGGATGAGGTCCATCAGGATGAGGTAGGACTTCAGCTCGCGGTCGCGGTAGTCCAGGGTCCGGGCCTTGTTCATCAGCAGGTCGAACTCCTTCTCCCCCGCCGACGAGACATCGGAGGTCGGGATGGCGATGTAGACCCGCTTGCCCTCGGCAAACGCGTGCCGGTAGACGAGGGTCAGCTCGTCCCCCATCACCGCCATCCCGCCGTGGGTGCTCGCGGCGGGGCCGACACCGGTCTCGAACCCGAACGCGACGTTCCCGGCATCCGTCTCCTCGACGAAGTTGCTGCCGAGGAGGAGGCGGAGCTGGTCGCTCGTTAGCGGCGAGCCCACGGCGGTGTTGAGGGCGTTTGCGACCGCAATCAGGATGGTGCTCGTGGACCCGAGCCCGACGTGCTCGTACATGTGGTCGCGTGCAGAGATCTTAAAACCGCCCTCATAACCGACAACCTGCCGGAAGGCCTCCACGAAGTGGCGGAGGATCGGTTCGCGGGAGTAGTCGATCTCGATGCCTGAGGCCGTGCACGTGACCTCGGCGGTGCAGTAGACACCGATGGCAAACCCGATCCCGCCTCCCCCGGGGTGGTCCGGGGAGAACCGGTTCATGTCGAGCACGGTGAGATGAATCCTCGCCGGGGCGCGGACAACGACGGTGCCGGCAACCGGCGCGAGCGGGTAGTCCTTCTGGAGGCCGCACGGTCGGATATGCTCGCCGGGGGAGAAGGAGGTGAACTCGTACTCGACGAGGTCTAAGTCCCCTCCGCGGATCTTCATAATGGGCATGATGTCACTTCGTTTCAGCGTGTGCGGTCAAAGAAGATATCCTTTCCAGCAGCCCGGAGCGGGATGCCGTAGGCGACGCCGCATCCATCCAGCCACCCGAGCGAGAGCGCGCCGACGCCGACCGAGTACATGACCCGGTTGTCGACGTTGTGGATGCTCGCAGTCTTTACCGCGGAGCCGACCGCGATCCCGAGATCGGCCATCCGGACGGCGCAGTTCGGGCCCCCAAACGGCGTGGTCCGCACCCCTCCCTCGCGCTGTGCATCAAGCATCTCTGCACAGGTGGAATAGCCGCACGCGCCGCAGTCGAGGCCCACGGCATCGTTTAAGAGCGATCCGATGAGGAAACAGGCGTCGCTTGCCGCGACGTTAGCCGCGTCACGGAGAAAGAACCCCAGGTTATGCCGCTCGCCGAACCTCCGCATCGCCTCCGCGAGGACCGTCTTCCCTTCGCCGGTGACGATCCTCGTCCGGATGACGTCGGTGCCCCGGGCTTTCGGGGCGGTGCGCGCCGAGAGAGCCATTAACTTCGCGACGGTCTCCACGGCGTCTGATTCGATACCCATGAGAGTACGTGGCACCGGCCCAAGATAAGAGTATGCCCGGCCGGAGGCAGCGATACATTTTTCCGGGAACCCCGCCGAAGAGCCGGGTTGTCATGGCAACGGAGAAGAATCTCGAGTCGGCCACATTCGGCGCAGGATGTTTCTGGGGCGTCGAGGAGACGTTCCGGCACGTGCCGGGTGTCGTGGATACGGCGGTGGGGTTCATGGGGGGCACCACCGCAAACCCATCCTACGAGGGCGTCTGCACCGGGAGGACCGGGCACGCAGAGGTCGTGCAGGTGACCTACGACCCCGGCGTGGTCTCGTACCGGGCGCTCCTCGACGTCTTCTGGAACGCCCACGACCCGACCACCCCGAACCGGCAGGGCCCCGATATCGGGGCGCAGTACCGGTCGGTGATCTTCTACCACACCCCGGAGCAGGAGAAAGAGGCACGGGCGTCGAAGGAGGAGGCGGACCGCTCGGGCAGGTTCCGGCGCCCCATCGTCACCGCGATCGAACCCGCGGGGACGTTCTGGCGGGCCGAGGAGTACCACCAGCAGTTCTTCGCGAAGCGCGGCGGCGGGCAGTGCCGGACGCTGTGGTAGGAGGACGGGCTCTCCCACGCCTCACTCCGGGGGCGCACACCCCGGACAATCCCGTGTACGGCTTCCCAGTGGACATCGCCATTGGGGGAGGGGCCGACGGGGAGGGGGGAGCATCCCCCCTCCCCTGTCTCTACCCTGTAAGGCTATGCCTGTGCCCCCCACCCCGCCCGGCCTCCGGCCTCCTCCCCCGGCCCCAAGGGGCGGGGGCAGTACGTGGCGATATCCCCACGAAATCCGTGCATCGAGGTAAGCGATCTCCTAGGAATGATAGGTGACTAGCCGAAGGGTAGGAGCAGGAGAAGATCGAAGGTGCGACGTTCCGGCAGCAATGTTTAGAAAAATGGGCTTTGTTGAAACCCTCTTCCGGAGGGTGAATAATCTCCAGATACACCTATCTCCCGACGCACGCGAAGGCGCGAAGAACGCGAAGTCTGAATGAGTATTAACTGTCTCCCTTCGCGACTTCGCGGCTTCGCGTGAGACCCGCATCGTCCATCCCTATCGGCGACCGAGCGTTATCCAGAGGTTGTGGAAGCATTTCAACAGGGCCGAAAAATGCACTCATGGCCGGATGCAGGGCAGGCACCGCTAAATCGGCACCAACCCCCCCTTCACTCTTTCTGCGCCGGAACCCCGGTCTTGAACCCGACGCCCTCGAACGAGGCGACCATCCGGTCGCCCGAGTAGACCTCGACGGCATAGAGCGAGGTCCTCTCCGTCTCAGAGACCTTGCGGGCGACCGCTTCGAGCGTCTCTCCTGCAGGCACGGAGAGGTACTGGACATACGCCGAGAGCCCTATCTGGTCCTCCCCGCCAAGGTTCCCGGCGATACCGAAGGCGTGGTCCGCGAGGGCGAAGATCGCGCCCCCGTGGGTCGTGCCGTGACCGTTCTCCATCCCCGCAGTCGGCATGGAGACCCGGACGCGATCGTCCTCGATCGCCGTCACCCTCATCCCGAGGCGGCGTGCAAACGGGCAGGCATCGGACCGGCGCACCACATCGCCATAGGCTTCCGGGATGGAACCGGTCTGCTTCATGGAACTATTTATACTCCCGCTGCGTGTAGGTGGCGTTGCCGGCCTCGCCGCCGCGCAGAACGATATACAGCCATTCCGATATCGACTTGAGCGTCCCGAACTGCTGGTAGCGCCGCATCGAGAACCCGACTTTCAGGCCCGGGTCGAGGTAGACCTTCCCGAGTTTCCGCATCCTCTGGGCTATCTCGAGGTCGTCCCCGGCATCGATGCAGCGATACATCCCCGCCCGGGCGAACGCCTCCCGGTCGAAGGCCGTGTTGCACCCGAGCGTGAAGTAGATCGTCCGGGTGTGGTAGCCCAGGCGCGAGAAGGTGTTTGCGCCGAGGAGCGAGAGGTGGTTCCGGATGCCCCCCTCGATCGGGTAGACCGTGCCGTAGAGCTGCACGATCTTCTTCTCCGCAAAGTTCCTCCCGATCCGCTCCACCCAGTCATGGGGGAGGATACAGTCGGCGTCCGTCGTCGCGACGATATCGCCGCTGGCCGCCATCGCCCCGTCGTTTCGCGCCCCGCCCACCCGCTTGCTCGTCTGGACAAAGACCCTGTCCGCGAGCGGCTCGGCCAGTTCCCGGGTCCGGTCCTTTGAGTTCCCGTCGACGACGATGATCTCGTAGGAATCCCTCGGCACCGTCTGGTCGGCAAGAGACTGCAGGCAGCGCTCGATATTCTGCTCCTCGTTATAGGTCGGAACGACCACGGAGATCATCCCTCGATCAACTCCCGGTATAGTTGTTGATGTCGTTTTGCTATAAGCGTGATGTCGTATCTCTCCGTCGAAGCACGAGCCCTCGCGGCGCAGCGCTTCAGGGCCGCGTCGTCGGCGAGGAGGCCCTGCGCCTCATCGACCTCCCGGAAGAAGAGGACCGAGTCCCCGAAGATCTCCTGGAACTCGAAGATGTCCCGGGCGATCACCGGGAGGCCCGCCGAGAGGGCTTCGACGATCACGAGGCCGAAGGTCTCCGCGTGCGAGGGCATGAAGAAGATGTCCGCCCCGCTGTATGCCCGGGATATATCTTCGATGACGCCGGTGAAGATGACGTTCTTGTGGGACTGGGTCTTGAGCATCTGGATCTTCGCGTAGTCCTTCGAGAACGTCCCGTAGGGGAACCCGCCCACCCAGACCCAGGTCATCTCCGGGTGCAGGTCGGCAAGCGCCAGGAAATCGTAGATCCCCTTCCGGGGTGTCTGCTGGCCGACGGAGAGGACCACTCTCTGGCCGTGGTCGATCCCGTACTCGTCGCGGAACTCCTTTCGCTTCTTCTTGTCCCGCTTGAAGTACGCCCGGTCGATGCCGTTCGGAATGAGAGTCTTCGGGACATCGGGGACGAGCTGGTCGGTCTCCCGGTGGCAGGGTTCCGATATCGTGATGATGTGGTCGAACTGCCGGTAGATCTTCGGGTATACCGTATTTATCCTCTTTGAGAAGGCGACATTCCCTTCGTTCAACCGGGGGGTCGAGTGGGCGGTCAGGACTTTTACGCCCTCGGTGAACTTCAGGTGGTACATCGCCCAGGGCCCGAAGGTGTGGTAGTGGGTCAGGTCGAAGTCACCGTGATACAGGTTGCGGGAGACCTCCATACCGGGGAGCAGGGCGAGGTGGTTATGCAGCGTCCGTGCCGCCGTTGCGCACCCGATGTAGCGCAGGAAGCGGAAGTCCTCGACGAATATGTTGACCTTCATCCATTTGTCCCCACGAAGTCGATCGCGCTCCTGATGCAGCCGTCCATGTTGAGGTACTCGAACTGCGAGAACCGCCCGACAAGGTCGATCCCCCGCTCCCGGCAGAACTCACGAACGATCGCGACGTTCGTGAGATACCCGGTATCGTAGACGACGTAGGCAAACTTCTGCCGCGCGACGCCGGTGTAGACGACGTTTTCCCGTGAAGGGATGATCCCGGCCGCGATGAGAGAGCCCACAGTATGCTCGATCACCGCATCGTCCGTCATCTGTGATACCGTGTCGCCGTCGTTGTAGGTGATCTCGGCGAGGATCGAGGAGTGACCGGCCGGGGCGACCGCCGTGCTGTAGTTCGAGGGGAACGATATCCGGTTGAAGAGCCCGGTCGCCGGGTCGGGGACGTAGAGCCACGATATATCGGGGACGTCACCGGAGAGACCGATGAAGACCGAACAGAGCGAGTTGTAGCGGAGGGCGTCGCAGGCCGCCTGCACCCCGGCCGGGACGTCGGCAAGGCAGGGGAGCAGGTTCTGGAGCGGGATCGTCGATATCAGCCGTTCGGCATGGACGGTCTTTCTGCCGTCGCTGACGGCAAACCCCCCGCTCTCCTCGCGGATGGAGCGGACCGCAAAGTTGGTCCGGACGGCGGGGAGGACCGGTTCGGCAATCGCATGGACCAGGGCCTCGATACCGCCTGTCACCGGGTAGGAGAAGACCGCCTGGTGGACGTAGCCCTCGGTCTCGATACCCACGGCCGACCGGATGATATCCTCGACCGGCGGCCGGGGGATGCGCCCCTCCACCCAGTGGTGCGACATCCGTCTGGCCGGAAAGTTCCAGATCTTTTCGTTGTAGGGGAGCATGTAGGACTCGGCGATCCCCCGGCCGAAGGTGTAATTAATCCATTCGGCAAAGTTTTCCGGCGGGGGGACCTCGCCCTTCTCGACGGCGATGAGGTTCTTGACGAACTCGTTGATGCAGAAGAAGCGGTCTTCGTCAGGGAGTTGATAGAGGCCGTTCTCGAAGGGGTATTTGACGTAGCGACCTTTATAGAGGATCTTCGTGTTCCGCTTCCGACGATCGGCGTTCCCGCCGAGGACCGAGAGCATGAAGGAGAGGACTTCGGTGTCGCGGGAGAAGATGATGTGCGAGCCCCCGAGATCAAACGTGAACCCAGCATCCGTGATCGATCGGCAGAGCCCTCCGATCGTCGTATCCCGTTCGAGTACGGTCACGTCCTCGCCCTGTTCGTGGAGCAGGCGGGCCAGCGTAATCCCGGTAAGACCGCCACCCAGTACCGCCGATTTCACATTCATACTGTTTACTGCCGATGCCATATATGGTTGACCATCCGGTTCCCGGAGATTGCTGCAAAATGGAGTAGAAAGGCGGTGAAATCAGACCGGGAACGCGGGGTGCGACACCGCCGCCCGGCAGGGGTTCCTAAAGATTGCGCAGTTCCCCGACGAACGCCCGCAGGTCCTCCGCGTAGAGTTCGGGCTCCTCCCAGGCCGCGAAGTGCCCGCCGCGAGATAGGTCGGTGAAGCGCACGAGGTTCACTCTGCGCTCCGCCCATTCACGGGGCAGCGGAGCGTCCCGGGGAGGGTGGGCGACGGCCGCCGGAACCGGGGTGCGCTCCCAGGGACCGGAGGCCGTGTGCGTATCGAGGTAGTACCTGCGGACGGACGAGCCGATCGTCTCCGTCACCCAGTAGATCATGATGTTCGTGAGCAGGTCGTCGCGGCCGATGCGCGCTTCAATCTCCTCGCCGGTCGTGTCCGAGGCCATGAAACTCATGATCCAGGCCGCGAGGCCCGCGGGCGAGTCGGCAAGTCCGTAGGCGAGGCTCTGCGGTTTGGTCGACTGGATGATATTGAAGGCGCCTTCGCTCATCCACCACCCCTGGATGAACTCTGCGAACGCGACCTCGGGCTCCGTGAGGGACGCGAAGTCCGTCGACGGGTCCGGGTAGCCGACGTCGGTCAGGTGGATGCCGATGAGCGCCTCTGTATGCCGTTCCGCAAGTGACCGGGCGATCAGTGTCCCGGCATCGCCGCCGGCCGCGATGAACTTCTCGTAGCCGAGCAGATCCGTCATCAGTTCGGCGAAGATGTCGGCGGCTTCATCAGTGGTCATGGCCTTCCGGTCGGAGAACCCGTGGCCGGGGATGGACGGGACGACCACGTCGAAGGAGCCGGCGAGCAGCGGGATGACGCGGTGATAGCGGTAAAACGAGTCGGGCCAGCCGTGGAGGAGGAGGAGCGGCACCGGGTCCGGTCCCTTCCCGCGCTCGTGGACGAAGTGGATTCCCGTCCCGTTGATCTCGGCGCGGAACTGGCGATACCGGTTCAACTCCGCTTCGCGGGCCCGCCAGTCGTAGGAGTGCCGCCAGTAACGGACGAGGTCTTTCATGTAGGAGAGGGCGGTGCCGTACTCCCACCCGGCGCCGTCGTCGGGCCAGCGGGTGTCGGCGAGCCGCCGGCGCAGGTCCTCAAGGACTGTCTCCGGAACGGAGATGGTGAAGGGTTCCATGCTCCGGGTGGACGGCCTGTCTCCGGTTATATATTTCGCGTGGGGGCTGCATCAATTGACCGGGCGGCTCAGCGGAGCTCTATCGTCTTTTCCTCCTCTCTGCCAGGACCCTGCTCGTTTCTATCGACTTCTGCAGGGGCTGGATCATATAGGCGGGCATACTCTTCACCACCTCCCGCCTGACGGAGGGGATGCTCATTGCAAGAGAGGTCACCCGGGTGCCGATCCGCTGCAGGTAGTTCCAGGTGGGGAAGTCGTAGAGCCCGTGCTGCCGATAATACCGGTCGTCCGCCTTGAAGGTCGCCCGCATCCCTCCCCAGATCTCGTCCCGGAAGATCTTATGGCCGCCCACAGCCGGGAAGGTGGCCGGTGCGATATACCCCCGGCCCGCGAGCCTCACGGAACGTTCGGCCAGGGCCTGCAGGGCGGCATCGATCTCGCCCGGGTCCGGCTCGTTGGTCACGATCCCCGCAAGGTTGGCTTTTTCCGTCATCACCAGGCTCGTGAGAACCTCCCGGAGGGTTGCAAGATGGCCGAGCGGGCCTTCCACGAGGTATGCGACCTGTTTTCCCTTAAACGCCGGCACATGGCCGCTAAAGAAACTCCGGTCGATGAACCGCTTCCAGGCTGCCGAGAAGAAGCGGTCGCGGACGGTCCCGGCCATGACCAGAATATCCGCGGCAACGACATACCGCCTCCAGAATGCCATAAATCCGTCGTCGTAGATGCAGGTGTTCTCCAAGGCGCATCGGCAGCACCCCAGGCAGCCACCGTTCATCATGGCGTCCCGGATGTGGGCAACCTGGACGGAACCTGCGTAGCACGCCGTGAGGTGCCGAACCATCGCCTCAAGGTCGGAGCCGGGTTCCGCGTCGTGCAGGATGACCACCCGTTTCCCGCGGGTGTCCACCGCGGCCGGCGGGGTCTCCGGAACGTAGGAGGAAGAGAGCGCGGGCAGCGATGGAAATTCCCTCAGAACCGGCCGCCGTTCTTCTATCGCCTCCAGGAAATCGGAGAAGAACAGGACGAGCTGCTCCTGGAACGCCTCCTTCTCGAGATCCTGCATGTGGGCCGAGCAAGAACCGGCATACCGCATCCCGAGGTCGTCGCAGACCCCGTGCAGGTAGGCGTGGGCGGTGTGATCGAAGAAGTGGATGGAGGTGGTGAGGCTGGCGGCATACTTCCCCGAGAACGTCTCCGCCGCGTTCCGGGTGCCTATCAGTTCGATGAAACGCTTGAGCTGCGCCGGGACGAGCATGCAGTAGACCGGGGTCGCCCAGAGCACGCCGTCAGACTCCTTCACCGCGGCGAGCAGCCTGTTCCATACCTCTTCCTGCCGCTCGATCGTCTTAATCTCCTGCCCCACATGCGCCACGGAGAAGGTATGCTCCGGAAATGCCTGCTCAAGGAACCGGACGTACTGGAGGGTGACGCTCTTCTCTCCCTTGGGGCTCCCGGAAATGACACGGATCTGCATGATTTCGCACGCTCGCGTATTATATACGGATCTAAATCAGGCGGAGGGATATATCTTGCGGAAGGACGGTCCTGCCGGCGATCCGGAATTTCTCGCAGGGCATTTCGCCAACCGGGTAGCGGCGAGTTAATGCGGCTTTTTTGGTGCGGCAGGGGGCTTCACGCTCACTTTCCCCTCCACGTGTACCCGACGGCACCCTCCGGGCAGGCGTCGACGCACTCGCCGCAGAGGATGCACTCGGTGCTCTCCATCTTCCCGTCCCGGACCATGCCGTGGACATCGAGGCCCATCGGGCAGGCGTTTGTGCACCTCTCACAGCCGATGCAGCGGCCGGCGTCGGCCGCAAGGCGGAGCGCCGGCCAGCCGACGGCGTTCCTGATCTTCCGGCCGGCGATCATCAGTGCGGCGGTCGGGCAGAGGACGCGGCAGAAGCCGCGCCGGCCCAGGAGGTATGCGGCAGCGAAGAGCGCGAGGAAGATGACTCCGACGATCACCAGGGTCTTGGACGACGTGATCGAGACGCCGTTCACCGTGCCGTAGAAGGGATCGACTGCACGGATTCCGCCGGCACCGATGAAGAGGTACGCGAGCAGTGAAAGCCAGAGGACCGTGACGCCGTACTTGACCCGGTCGCGCCGGCCGTCCACCCTGTGCTTCATGACGGGCGAGCAGATCTCCTGCCATGCTCCCATCGGGCAGAGCCAGCCGCACCAGAAGCGGGAGACCCCGAGCGAGAGGACGGCGAGTGCGGCAAAGACGAGCAGGCTGCCGGTGGCGATGCCTTCGGCCGCCCCCATCAGGATGACGATGGGCGAGATATAAAAGAGCGTGACCGGGAGGAGGAGGAACGAGACGACGAGGATCGCCTTCCGGATTGTCTGGCGCGACAGTCTCGGTTGTTGCGACGGGGTTTCGTGTGCCATAATAATACCTTTGCATCAAGGTGACGGTTGTGCGGTCTTCTCACCCGCCGGATCGCCGTGCCGGAATCATCCGTTATGGAATCTTCCCTCCCGGAGGCCGTGAGTATCCGCACGGGGAAATACTCCCGGTTCGATCGGAGGATGCAATAATACTTATACATGGTGATTTCATCTCTGCCGGGCAGGCTGTTGCAGGAATGAGCCATTGTTACGGCTCCGATTCCTTGTTACCCTCTATAGGGGGGGTTGTCCATCTTCGGAGCATGGGGTGAGCCGGATCCCGAACCGGTAAACCGCAACATCGCGACCCTGCTGAGTTACGAAACATACGATGCCGCTTTCACCAGCCGCCTGACGTCTCGAAGGCCGATCGTTCCTTTGAAGTACTTATGCTCCCTGTTGACCCGATCGAGATCGCTGCATAATCTCTCAGGATCTGCACCTGAAATCGCTTCCGGATCCGTATACCCCGCAGAGACCAGCATCCTGGCTACAATGGGACTTACCCACTGGATTCTTGTGAGACCGGCCAGCACATAGAGAGCATCGATGACGTCGGCATCGACGCCGAGAGCGACCGCAACCTCCTCTCGCTTCCCGGAGGAGGCCAGAGTTTCGTAGAGTAAAACAGTATTCTTCAACCCCAAGCCCTCCAGTTTTTCGAGGTCGGTCTTCTGGAACCAATCAAAAGCGCCTGCGGGGTATGGTTTTGGGAAATAACCCTCAACTTCCCGGCGCAGCAACGTTAGATACGCCGCATCGATCCCGGTCTCCCCTGAAAGAGCCGGTATGTTCTTTGGGTTTTTCAAACTCTTTCGCAGGTCCGCGAGAGTCGCGAAACCATGCGACTTCAGTCTCAAGAATGTTCCGTCAATCTCTTCCAGCAGAGACCGGCGGCTTGGAACCAGATCGGTCTCCTGAATCCTCGTTTGCAGGTCGTCAAGACTCACTCTTTCAGCATCGATGTAGTACGGCATCCGGTTACCTCACTCCCCCATAGCATCGTCGTGCTCCGCCGTTACGGCGACAATCCCCTTCTCCGGACCGCCTGCCGCGGCGTGTCCTCCGGGCATCCCGGCCGGAGCCTCCTCCCGGCCGATCAGCGCCTCCACCCATGCCCGGTTCGCCCATAGGGCACAACCGCCCTCCGACTCCGTGAGCGCCTCCGGTGTCTCGCGGAGCCGGTTGAGCAGTCTCGAACGGAGGGCTTCCCGAAGCGGCACGGCCGCAAGGTTCACGTCCGAGTAGGGGGCCGCGGGGCAGGGCTCGAGGTCACCCGAGGGGCTGACGTGGACGAACCCCCGGCCCGCGGCGAGGCACCCGCCGTAGGCGTCCTCGTCGCCGGGGAAGCCGATGAAGAGCGCCGGGAACTGCCGGTTGTGGCTTGCAAGGACCGCCTGGAGTTCCGTCCTCTGTTCGGGGGCGAGGACGAGATCCTCCGTCCCGGGCGCCATCGGCACGTACTCGACGTAGGTGAAGACCCGGACACCGGCCAGGAGCATCTGCCGGACGAAGGCTTCGTCGGTGACGTCCGCAAAGTTCTCCCGCGTCGTGGTCAGGGAGCAGCCGAAGAAGACGTTGCGGTCTTTTAAGCAGGCGGTTGCCGAAAGGAGCCGGTCATAGACCCCGTCGCCCCGCCGCCGGTCGGTATGCTCGCGGGAGCCCTCGAAGCTGATGACCGGCACCACGTTCCGGCATCCCGCGAGCAGATCGGCAACCGCACCATCGATCAGGAGGCCGTTCGTGAAGACCGCAAAGAGCACCTGCGGATGGGCCCGTACGAGGCAGAAGATCTCCTCCATCCGGACGAGCGGCTCGCCGCCGGCGAGGACGACGATGGAGACGCCGAGCCCTGTCGCCTCGTCGACGACCGATGCAAGGACCTCCGGTTCCATCTCGGCTCTGTGGTTCCCGCCCCGCCCGTGCATGTAGCAGCCCGCGCACGCGAGGTTGCATCGCGCGGTGACGCTCACGATCATCACCGGCGGGACGAGGAGCCCCTCCTGTTCGTGCCGCTTCCGCGCTGCTGCCGCTCGTTTCTGGTGGCGGAGGATGGCGGCGCCGGGGATGGCGAGGGCCGGCTCCGCGGCGATGATCCTGACCGCCTGGCCGAGGGTCTCGCGGATCGTGGCATCGAACGTCTCCCGGTAGCGGTTGTCGCCTGCCGCGGGTGCTGCCTCTCCTCTGGTAGGGTACCCGGCGATCATGGAGCGCCTGCCCTTTCCGGGGTTCTCTGTTCCCGCTGGTTCTCCATATCCTCAATCTCCAGGTCCGGGTGCCGGTAGCGCTGCCTCTTCTCGGTGCGGCTGCCGGCCTGGATCGCCTCCGCCGGGCAGAGGTGGATGCACCCGCAGCAGAGTTCGCAGCGGTGGTTCCAGACGGGCCTCCCGCCGACTATATCGATGTTGCCCGCCGGGCAGACGGCGGCGCAGGTGCCGCACGACGTGCACGCTTCGCTGACCGTGAACTTGCGGTCATTCTCGTGGACATGGGAGAGGAACCGGGGGTACATGAGGGCCCTAACGATTCGCGCAACCGGCGAGTTCGGGAGGTTCACCCTCTCTGCCTGTCCGATCCGGCCCGCGATGCGATCGAGTTCCGTGTCCGCCGCATCAAGCAGCTGGTCCCGCTTCTCCCCTGCGGGCGACGCGTACATCAGGATGTAGTTGCCCGGCATGCTCACGGCGAACCCGGCATCGAGCCCCTTTCCGGCCTTCTCCCTGAGGATGCCGTCGAGCTGCCGGAGGGCCGCGGCACCCCCGCCGCCCCCGTGCGTGACGACCGAGAAGACGTAGTCCGCCGCGGTGAGGTCGAGGCGCTCCGCAAACGATGCCGCCATCGCCGGGAGCCCGGAGAAGTAGACCGGGCAGACAAGCCCGACCCGGTTCGCCCCAGGGGCGACGGGTCCCGGGGTATCTGCAAACGATGCAACAGGGACGATATCGCAGTCCCCGAGGGCCCCGGCGATCTTCTTTGCGGCTGCAAGGGAGTTGCCGGTCCCGGTAAAATAGTAGATGATGGTCTTCATGATATCAGATCCTCGACCGGAAGCGGGTACGCCCCGACGATCCGCTCGATGAGGTCGTTCTCCGCCGTCCGGGCCGCCATCTCCTCCTGTGTCAGGCTGACCGCCGCCGCGACCTCTATCCCCCGTGCGGCGAGCGCCGCTTCGAGGAGCGGGAGGGCTTCACCGGGCTGGCCGCAGTTCGTGCAGAAGATCACGGCCCGCTTCCCCTCGCAGCCCGAGAGCGCCCTGACGGCGGCGTTGATGGCCGGTGCGGGTTTCCAGGCCCAGACCGGCGTCCCGATGACGAGAAGGTCGTAGCGGGAGACGTCGATCCGGTCGGGGAGGATCGGGTCGCAGACCCCTCGCCGGGCGTGCAGGACCCCGGTCGTGTATGCCGTGAAGGCCGAGTACTCGGTCAGGGTCTTCACCTCGACGAGGTCGCACCCGCAGGCGTTCCGGATCCGTTCCGCGACGCCCCGGGTCACGCCGGTATACGAGTAGAAGACGACGCAGGCGTTCAGCGACGTCTGCTGCGTCGTCTCCCGGACGAGTTCGCGGTCGCACCGGTCCATGACGGCCGCCGACATCTGGTCGAAGTGCTCCCGGAACTCCAGCAGCCGGTCGCGGTTGAACGAAAAGTAGACCCGGAACCCCTCCCGCCGGGACGTCACGAACCCCTCGCTCTTCAGCGTTTTCAGGTGCTGCGAGGCGGCCGGCTGTGAGATGCCGAGGATCCCGGCAAGGTCGGAGACGCCCAGTGTCCCGGTCGTGTCCGTTGCGAGCAGGTGGATGATCCGGAGCCTGTTCGGGTCGCCGAGGGCTTTGAAGGCGCCGGCCATCCCGGGGACAATCTTACAGAGGCCGGTGCAGGGGTCGCACTTATTACAGTCGTCCATGTGAATTGTATAAGTGTATGCTTATACAGATATAGACCTTGCGGGCGGACGATCCGGAGCTGCGCAGGAGAGGCGATGAGGAAGCGACGCTAAAAAAATATTCGGGGAGCGCTCCTCCATCACTGCTGACGAGGGGAGTCCTGGTCGACCCGCCAGGCATCTCCCGGGCTGGTCTTCCGTGAAGGCTGGCCGGGCGACTGGATGAACCAGCCGGTCCGGGTATTGTCGAGTATCTCCGCGGAGTTTTTGGCGGTCATGAGGCTCGCGACGACCATCGCGACGGCCGAGAGGACGAGGGCGTAGAGGCTGAAGTGCACCGGAAGCGAGCCCACGAACTTGGAGTAGTAGCCGAAGATGCCGGCGGCGACGAGCCCGACCGCCATGCTCGCGATCGCTCCCTCGCCCGTGGCGCCCCGCCAGTAGAGCCCCGCGAGCAGCGGGACCGCGAACGTCGCGAGCATCACCCCGATCCCCATCCAGATCAGCCAGGCGAGCATCTCCGGGGGGTTGATGGCAAGGAGGAGCGTGCCGCCGGCACCGAGGATGATGGTGACCTTCGAGACCAGGAGCACCTCTCTATCGGTCGCGGAAGGCCGGAGGATGTTCTTGTAGACGTCCCACGCAAACGAAGTGCCGACGGTGAGCATGAGCCGGTCGGTCGTGGACATCACCGCCGCAAGGACGATCACCGCAAAAAGCGCCCAGAGCGCCACGTTCGGCATCGCGTTCTCGACGCCGACGATGAAGGCGAAGTCCTGCGCATTCACCGCATCCGGGAGGACGATCGTCCCCTCCTCGACGAGCGACCGCACGGCAAACCCGGTGAACTTCACGAGAAACATCACGACCGCATAGATCAGGAACGCGACGAGCGGCGCCCACTTGAAGTAACGGGCCTCCTTTGCGGCCAGGACGTTGTTGATGACGTGCGGTGCGCAGGCAAGCCCGACCATCAGGAGGATCCCGAACGAGACGAGGAACTCCGGCGTCGCGTAGGCGTAGGAGGCGTAGGCCGGACTCGGGAACCAGGGTTCGACGAAGTTCGGGTCGATCCCGGCGATCACCGTGTTGATGTGATCCAGCCCGCCGGCGCTCATGATGACGGGCGGCGCCATCAGGAGCACGCCCAGGATCAGGATGCCGCCCTGGAAGAGGGTCGTCCAGGATACGGCGTAGAGCCCCCCGACGACCGTGTAAGCGGTGATGATGACCCCGGCGATGAGGAGCGCCTGCCAGTGCGGGATGTTAAAGAGCCAGACGAGGACGATGCTGATCGCGGCATACTGCCCGACGAGGTAGATCAGCGAGACGACGATGCCCGCGATGGCCGAAAGACCCCGGAGCGCCCGCGGGCTCTCGAACCGTTCGGCGAGGTAATCCTGGATGGTCAGGTAACCCCGCGTCTTGCCGATGGCGTTCAGCTTCACCCCGAAGAAGATGATACAGAACGAGGCAGCGAGCGGGACGAAGATCTGCTCCCAGATGCCCGGCCAGCCCGACGTGTATCCAAAGCCGCTGACGCCGAGGAGGGTCATCCCGCTGCAGATCGAGCAGACGATCAGGATCGTGAAGACCCAGAATCCAAGCGATCTCCCGGCGAGGATGTAGTCCTCGGTGTTCTTGATCTTCTTTGAGGCCCAGCTCCCGATGCCGATGAGCACGACAAAGTAGAGAACGATCAGCGCGAGCGTGATGAGGTCCGCCATTCAAGCGGCCTCCTTAAACCGGAGTCCCCAGAGGGCGAGCAGCACGACGACCAGAGCGACAGTCCCGCCCACGATGGCTCCCGTATGGAAAGGTAGCGCGATGAACATGCTGTGTCACTATGTGACATGCCAGCATATAACACGATCGGTCGGGACGGCCTCCCCGTCCCGATGAAAGGTCCGGCACAGGAGATCGAGAGAAAGGTATTTTGAAGTATTCACGGCCTTTGTCCCACGAAGGAGAGAAATTTCACGTGCGGGCGGGCACCATGGTGCCGTCGCGGCCGTGAAGAAAAAAGATTGGCGCCCGGAGGCCGGGAGCGCTCCCCCATCACTGCCGGCGGGGCGAGTCCCGGTCGACCCGCCAGGCATCTCCCGGGCTGGTCTTTCGTGACGGCTGACCGGGCGACTGGATGAACCAGCCGGTCCGGGTGTTGTTGAGTGCGGTCTCCGAGTTCCGGGTGGAGAGAAGGCTCACGACGATGATGGTGAGAACCGAGCAGACGAGCGCATAGATGCTGAAGTGCATCGGGAGCGGCGCCACGAACTGGTGCCAGTAGCCGAAGGCGGCGGACGCGACGAGCCCGACCACCATGCTCGCGATCGCTCCCTTTCCTGTAGCGCCGCGCCAGTAGAGCCCGGCGAGCAGCGGGACCGCGAACGTCGCGAGCATCACCCCGATCCCCATCCAGATCAGCCAGGCGAGCATCGGCGGCGGGTTGACGGCAAGGAGGAGCGTGCCGCCGGCGCCGAGGATGATGGTGACCTTCGAGACCAGGAGCACCTCTCTGTCGGTCGCGGAAGGCCGGAGGATGTTCTTGTAGACGTCCCACGCAAACGAAGTGCCGACGGTGAGCATGAGCCGGTCGGTCGTGGACATCACCGCCGCAAGGACGATCACCGCAAAAAGTGCCCAGAGCGCCACGTTCGGCATCGCGTGCTCGACGCCGGCGATGAAGGCGAAGTCCTGGGCGTTCACGGCGTCGGGAAGGACAAGCGTCCCCTCCTCGACGAGCGACCGCACGGCAAACCCGGTGAACTTCACGAGAAACATCACGACCGCGTAGATCAGGAACGCGACGAGCGGCGCCCACTTGAAGTAACGGGCCTCCTTCACCGCCAGGACGTTGCTGACGACATGCGGTGCGCAGGCGAGGCCGACTATCAGGAGGATCCCGAACGAGACGAGGAACTCCGGTGTCGTGTAGGCGTAGGGTGCGTAGGCCGGGCTCGGGAACCAGGGTTCGACGAAGTTCGGGTCGATCCCGGCAAGCACGGTATTGATGTGGGCCAGGCCGCCGGCGCTGGCGATGACCGACGGGGCCATCAGGAGGACGCCGAAGATCAGGATGCCGCCCTGGAAGAGGCCCGTCCAGGATACGGCGTAGAGTCCCCCGACGACCGTGTAGGCGGTGATGATGACCCCGGAGATGAGGAGCGCCTGCCAGTGGGGGATAGCAAAGAGCCAGACGAGGACGATGCTGATCGCGGCATACTGCCCGACGAGGTAGATCAGCGAGACGACGATGCCTGAGACCGCGGCGAGCGCCCGGACCTCCCGCGGGCTCTCGAACCGGTCCGCGAGGTAGTCCTGGATGGTCATGTAGCCCCGCTCCCTGCCGAGGGTGTGGAGTTTCACCCCAAAGAAGATGATACAGAACGAGGCTGCGAGCGGCACGAAGATCTGCTCCCAGATACCCGGCCAGCCTGAGGTGTATCCGAAGCCGCTGACGCCGAGGAGGCTCATGCCGCTACAGATGGAGCAGACGATCAGGATCGTAAAGACCCAGAACCCGAGCGACCTCCCGGCGACGATATAGTCCTCGGTGTTCTTGATCTTCTTTGAGGCCCAGCTCCCGATGCCGATGAGCACGACAAAGTAGAGAACGATCACGGCGAGCGTCGCCAGGTCCGCCATTCAAGCGGCCTCCCTGAAATGGAGCCCCCAGAGGGCAAGCAATACGATGACGACGAGAGCCGCACCGCCCAAGATGAGTCCTGTATGGAAAGGTAATCCGAAGAACATGCTGTATCAATATTTGGCACGTTCTGTGATAACGGGATCGCCGGGGAGACAGAGATCTCGCCCGGTGGCAGGACGGGCGCATCGCACCCGAAAGAAAGTTATTTGGAACTCTTCACGGTCTTTGCCCCCCGGAGGAGGGCAATCTTTCCCGTGCGGACGAACTCCTTGATGCCGTACTGGCGCAGGAGTTTCTCCATCGCGTCGATCTTTGACGTGTCCCCGGTGACCTGGAGCACCAGGGTCTTTGCACCGACGTCCACGACCTGAGCACGGAAGATATCCGCGATCTGCAGGACCTCGGCGCGGGAGGTGCCCGGTTCGGCGGCCACCTTGATGAGGGCGAGCTCGCGCTCCACGCTCTCCCGCTCCGTCAGGTCCGAGACCTTGATGACGTCGATGAGCTTGTTGGTCTGCTTCATCACCTGCTCGACGACGCCGTCGTCGCCGTTCACGACGATCGTGATCCGGCTCATGTTCGGCTCCTCGCAGGTCCCGACGGCGAGGCTCTCGATGTTGAACCCCCGCCGCGAGAACATGCCGGCGACCCGGCTCAAGACGCCGGCCCGGTTCTCCACGAGGACGCTCAACGTATGCGGCTTCATTGCCTCACCCCGATCATCTCGTTGATCGCGGCCCCCGCCGGGACCATCGGGAAGACGTTCTCTTCCCGCTCGACCCGGAAGTCGAGGACGAACGGCCCGTCGGTCGCAAGAGCGGTCTCGATCGCCTCCCTGACACCGTCCTTCGCGTCGACCCGGATCCCGTCGACCCCGTAGGCGTTCGCGATCTTCACGAAGTCCACCGGCGGGAGCTCCGTGTAGGAGTAGCGGCGGTCGTAGAAGAGTTCCTGCCACTGGCGGACCATGCCGAGATACATGTTGTTTAAGATCACGACCTTGACGGGGATATCGTACTGCGCCACCGTTCCGAGCTCCTGGATGTTCATCTGGAAACTCCCGTCGCCGGCGACGTCGACGACCGGGACGTCCGGGCAGGCGTAGTGGGCGCCGATGGCCGCCGGGAACCCGTAGCCCATCGTGCCGAGGCCGCCGGAGGTGATCCAGGTCCGGGGTTTTGTGAAACGGTAATAGAGCGCGGTCCACATCTGGTTCTGGCCGACCTCGCTCGTGATGATCCCCTCTCCCTTCAAGACGTCGGAGAGCTCGCGGATGACATACTGCGGGCGGAGGTGGTCGTCGTCGCGGAACCGGAGCGGGTACTGCGCCTTCCAGGCATTGATCCGGGAGACCCAGTTCGCCGTGTCGCCGCGCTTCTGCATCCGCCTGAGGAGGGCCTGGAGCACCGCCTTCACGTCGCCGACGATCGGGACGTCGACTTTCTTGTTCTTCCCGATCTCCGCCGGGTCGATGTCAATGTGGATGACCGTGGCGTTCGGCGCGAAGGTCTCGATCTTCCCCGTCACCCGGTCATCGAACCGGGCGCCAATGGCAAGCAGGAGGTCGCATTCCGTCACCGCGTAGTTCGCGGACTGGGTGCCGTGCATCCCGAGCATGCCGAGGTTCAGCGGGTGATCGCCCGGGACGGCGCCAAGCCCCATCAGGGTCGTCGTCACCGGGACGGCGGCGGTCTCTGCAAACTCCAGGAGTTCTGCCGAGGCCCCCGAGAGGACCACCCCGCCGCCGGCGTAGATGAGCGGCCGCTCTGCCCCGGTGATCAGATCGAGCGCCTTATCGATCTGGCGGACGTGCCCCTGGTAGGTGGGCTGGTAGCCCCGGAGGGAGACCGCCTCCGGGACGGGGTTACTCTTCGCCACGCTCGTGGTGACGTCTTTGGGGAGGTCGACCAGCACCGGACCGGGCCGGCCGGTCCGGGCGACGTAGAACGCCTCCTGGACGACGCGGTCGAGATCGGCGACGTCTTTGACCAGGTAGTTGTGCTTCGTCACCGGCATCGTGATCCCGGTGATGTCCGACTCCTGGAAGGCGTCGTTCCCGAGGAGGGCGGTCGGTACCTGGCCGGTGAGCGCCACGATGGGGATGGAGTCCATGTAGGCCGTCGCGATCCCCGTGACCAGGTTGCACGCACCGGGGCCGGAGGTGGCAAGGCATACCCCTACGCGGCCGCTCGCGCGCGCGTAGCCGTCGGCCGCGTGCGCCGCTGCCTGCTCATGCCTTACCAGTATATGCCGAACCGACGAATCGTAGAGTTCATCGTAGATCGGCAACACCACGCCGCCGGGGTAGCCGAATATGGTATCTACCCCTTCACGCTGCAGCGCTTCAATCAGAGTCCTGGCTCCGGTCTTCATGCTCTTCCCTGAGTAGTCTGTTCATCCCGACGATAACTGCTTCGACGCTGGCCATGATGATGTCGGTCCTCGCCCCTCGCGATGTCACGGTCTTTCCGTCCTTGCTGAGTTTCACCGATACGTCAACGACGGCGTCGGTGCCGCCGGTTATCGCATCGACGCTGTATTCATCGAGTCGTACGCTCCCGACGTCCGCGACCGATCTCTGGAGCGCGCGGATCGCCGCGTCCACCGGCCCGGTCCCGACTGCGGCACCGGTGATCTCGTCGCCGTTGACAAGCATCGTCACCGAGGCGGTCGGCATCGCGTTGCTCCCCGAGACGATGGTGAACTGGCGGAGTTCGAGGCAGGGCGTGAACTCGATTGCCATCACGGTATCGGCGATCGCCATGATATCGGCGTCGGTTATCCGCATCCCGGTGTCCCCCACCTGCTTGATCCGGGCGACGATCTCGGCGAGTTGCGCCGCATCGGGGGCATACCCCATGTCGTGGAGGGCGGCCTCGACCGCCGTCGACCCGGAGTGTTTGCCGAGGACGATCCGGCGCTTCCGTCCCACCCGTTCCGGCTGGAGCGGTTCGTAGGTGCTCGCATCTCGCATCACCCCGTGGGCGTGGATGCCGCTTTCGTGGGTGAAGGCCATCTCGCCGACGATCGGCTTGTTGGTCGCAAGCGGCACCCCGGTCAGCCGGGCGACGTGGGTCGAGAGGGGGTAGAGTTCCTCGGTCCGGATCCCGGTTTTAACCCCATAGAGGACCTCGAGCGCCATCACGAGTTCCTCTAGCCCGGTGTTCCCCGCCCGCTCGCCGAGGCCGTTGACCGTGACGTGGGCAGAGGAGGCCCCGGCACGGAGGGCGGCGACGGTGTTTGCGAGCGCGAACCCCAGGTCGTCGTGGCAGTGGATCGAGAGCGGGGCAACGAGGAGCGGCGGTATGATCGCGGCCGCCCGCTCGGGCGTGAGGAGCCCGACGGTGTCGCAGAAACAGAGCCGGTCGGCTCCCCGCTCCACCCCTTCCCGGAAGACCTCCGCGAGGAACGCCTGGTCGGCGCGGGACGCATCTTCTCCTGAGAGTTCGACGATGAGGCCACACTCCTTCGCGTACTCGACGGCGCTCCAGGCCATCTGAGAGACCTGCTCGCGGGTCTTTCGAAGCTTCGTGCTGATGTGGAGGTCGCTCACCGGGACGACGAGGTGGACGGAGTCGGCGCCGGCGTCGGCGGCAAGGTCGATGTCCCCGGGAAGAGCCCGGACGTAGGTGCAGCACTCGGCGGCAAGCCCGGCGTCGGCGATGATGCGGATGGACTCGCGCTCTCCTACGGAAGCGGCCGCGGACCCGGCTTCGATGACGTGGACCCCGAGGTCGGAAAGATGCGTTGCAATCTCAAGTTTCTCGGCCGGCGTCAGGCAGACACCCGGTGTCTGTTCGCCGTCCCGTAACGTGGTGTCAAAAAAGCGAATCGGTTCACCGAATAAAACAATCACACATAGTGCAATTCACCGTCAGAGAATTGGCGGCGGCGCTACTTAAATGTTGGGCATTCGGGGATTCTGGTGCAGGATAAAAAAAGAGGGGGGATTTACGCCGGCGCCGGGGCGCTCTCGTAGACGAGGGCGATGTAGCGGGAGGCGAAGATGACGAACGCCGGCGAGAGGAGGAAGAGGAGGAGCAGGAAGAGAGGGCCGACGATCGGGACGAGCATAAGGGCGAACAGCACGACGAGCATGAGGATGAACTCCGCGATCGCGATCACGATACCCATGACGAGGAGGGCGATGAAGACGTTCAGCCATCCGATCCTGCCAATATGAGTGAGAAGGGTGCGGATCCTGAAGGCCTCGCCCATTCTCCCCGTCCGGGCGAACCGGACCATCGCAAACGTCGAGAGGATCCCGATGATGATGGCGGCGACGATGAAGATGACGAAGATCGCAAGGGCTGCAAAGGCGGCCAGTTCCGGGCTCAGAAGCGATTCGGGGCCTGATCCCGCCGGGGTTACCGTCGATGAGACCGGGATGAAGTACATCGCAACGGGCAGGAGCGTGAGGATCATGAGCGGGATCGAGTAGATGATCGTGATGACGATCAGTTTGATACCGTCGATAAAGAGCCCGATCCAGTCTTCGAGCTCAGGAGCGGGCTTTGCGCCGCTCATGACCCGCACCGTGTAGCCGTAGATAAGCGGGAATATGATTGTGCTGATGAGCAGGAGAAGCCAGCGGACCCACCTGCCCCAGATGGCGTCCTTTGCATATTCAAAGGAGTCGCCGAGTAATCGCATTAAGTCCATGAGTATCACCGCATTGTTCGGATGTAGGATCGTGCGTTTGGGAAGATAAACGCGTTGTTTTGTTTGCGGAAGGAGGATTTGTCACTTGCGGATGAATACCGTCGGGGGGTGTTGAGTGTTCACCGAAAGGCGCTCCATCTGAATTCAGGATGTGGGTGCTATCCTGTTGTGCTTGAGATCCGGCAGTGGAAACTTTCGGATTCCCACTCTGTATCCTCAATTTAGAACATCTGAGAGAGTTGACGCAGCAGGTGGGGAAGACAGCTGACCTTGGCGTGAGGAGCGGCTTCAAAAAAAGGAAGACGGTTCAGGCAGGTGCTGCTGCGCTGTCATAGATGAGGGTGTAGTATCTCGTCACAAATACCGCTACAACTGGACCGATGAGGATCGCCACGACGATAGCCAGAATAAGTGCTAGGAGCCAACCGATAACGGGGATCAGCGCAAGGATGAAAACAGCAATGGCTACAACGATTGTATAAACAATAGTAGCCAGAACAGAAACAATCCACAGTATGATCAACGCGAGGATATAGCTCAGCCATCCGATCTTTCCAATGTGAGCGACGATGGCACTGATATTGAATGCCTCCCCGAAACTGTCAGTCCTTGCGAAGCGTATCAGGGCCATCAAAGCGATGAGCGAGAAAATGAAAGCGACAATTAGCCCTATGAGCAGACCGACCAGTGCTCCAGCACCCGGACTCTCCAGTGCTCCACCCATTAAAACGCCTGCACCACCAAAGACCATGAGTACTATCAAGGGTATGATGCTGTAGACGAGACCTACAATAAAGAGTTTAATGCCGTTGATGAACATCTCAATCCAGTTTTCAAGGGGTGGCAGCTGAGATTCGCCTCTATAAATCTTCCACTGATATCCTCCCCAGAGGGGGAAAATAATCATACTAATGAACAGCAATAACCATTTGCCCCAGTTCCCCCACAGACCATTTACGGTGTAGTCGAGGGAATTGCCGAGCATAGATCCGTATTTCACAATCAATCACCTTTAGTATATGAGATTTTGAGTAATCATATTAAAATTTTTTGAACATGAAGGGTGAAAGATATGCCTGTTACTTGAAAAGGAATGCTAATTTTAAGTATGTTCGTTTATTGAAGGTCTTATTTATGATCCCGCATAAGGAGCCAATCGGAAACAGATCTTCTGGCCACAACTCGATTTTTAAAGAAGCTTAAGTGGCCTTGGGGGCACTCAACCACATGCACTCGGTGTTCCGGTGACGGACCATAAAAGGGAATATGACAACCACCCCTTCTGGTCTTCCATGTTCACTTGCTACAGGGAAAACCGAACTGTGGTAACGTCTCAGATCTTCTGTAATTTGCCTGAGCCCTGTCTCCTTGCTTGATCATTCCTTCTCCATCGTCAAATACCTTCTGCCGGTAACCCACTCCTCGTTGATGTCCATCAGGATGGATCCGACCAGCCGGAGAAGGGATTCCTCGTTCGGGAACACGCCTACAACCTTGGTTCTCCGTTTCAGTTCCCTATTGACCCGCTCCACCATGTTCGTCGTTCTGAGCCGTTTCCTGTGCGGTTTTGGGAATGCCGTGTAACTCATAAGCCCGGGGAGGAATCGCTCGATGGTGTTGGCTGCTTTCCGGTACCCCCCGGCATTCAGGTCATCAGCGAGATCCTGGAGTCTCTGCTCACTCCCATACGCCTCCTTCAGCCCCTCTACAACCTCTTTCTGGTGTTTCCGGGGAATATTCCTCAAGACGGCCCGGGTACAATGAACCTGACACATCTGCCAGGATGCACCGAGGAAGGCGGCTTCAGCCGCCTTCTGGATGCCGATATGCCCGTCCGAGACGACCAGTTGAACCCCGGTAAGTCCCCGTGTTTTGAGGTTCTCGAACAGTCCCGACCAGAATTCTTCGTTCTCACAATCCGTGACTCTCGCGCCCAAGATCTCCCGGTAGCCGTCGTCCCGGACGCCGGCGACCACCAGGACCGCTTTGGTGACGTATCGTGCTCCGTCCCGGATTTTGTAGTAGGAAGCATCCACGAAGAGATACGGGATAGCCTGTTCGATCGGCCGCAGGAGGAATGCCTGCACCTGGTCGTCGAGGTTCTTGGCCATCCGGGAGACCGAAGCCGGGGAGAGCTGGTCGATCCCCAGATGACTGACGATCTCCTGGATCTTTCTCGTCGAAACTCCCTGGAGGTAGGATTCGACAATTGCGTTCACCAGAGCTTTCTCCACCCGGGCATAGGGCCCGAAGACCTGTGTCTCGAACGGGAGCTCCCGGAACTGCGGTTTCCGGAGGATTGTCTCCCCGTATCGGGTCTTGAGGGATCGGTCTTTGTAGCCGTTCCGATGCGCTTTCCGCGCATCGGTGCGTTCGTACTGGGCAGCTCCTGCCTGCTGGAGGGCCTCTGCGAGCATCACCTGGTTGAGGAACCCGGTGATGAGGGTCTTCATGCCGTTCTCCTGATCGGAAAGATAATCTTCGATTAACGCTAAGGGATCCATGGCCCTGTTTCTCCTTTGTCCAAATCTAGGTTGGATCCAGGGCCAATTCAATTTTACAGAAGATTCGTTACGCTACCCCAGTTCCCCCACAGCCCATTTACGGTGTAGTTGAAGGAATTGCGAAGCATAGATCCATACTCCATAGTCCATCACCTTTGATTATAATGAGACTCTAGAGTCATCGTATTTATGTTTTTTTACATGAGACAGGTAAATCATGCCCGTTACTTGAAAAGGAAAGCCACGTTTAAGCCCTTTTGCCTATTGAAGGCCCTGTTTTTGCTCCCGCGCAAGGGACAGATCATGGATAGGGTAATCGGGCTCCGCCCCAGTTCCGGGGCGCCCTCGCAGACCTGGAGGCGCTCAACCTCGTGCGTCCCAAACAGCTCAATGTGTTCAAGTAAAAGGGGAAGAAAAACGGTTGGAAATGAGTATATTATTTATGGATAACAAAGGTTCCTGCAATCATATCGTGCAAGCCCTGCTTCTTCTCGGTGAATCCAATCAGGATGTAACCGATAAGGAAGATTCCCCCGAATATAAGTTTACTGAAATACCGGATTGTCGCTTTGGTAAAGTCCAACCTGTTGCCGTCATGATCTGTAACTATCAGACCCAGTGCTTGTTTACCGAATGTTGCCTGTTTTTCGGAGCTTTCCAAGTATGCAAAGTAAGCCCAGTATAGCAGTATGACCACAAGTAAGCCCATAAAGTCACCGAAAATTGCGACGATGACAAAATAAGGTATCAGGAGTACGAGCGCATCGATTATGTATGCGCCAAATCGGGTCCAAAAACCTGCATAGTTGAATTCACTGGAATGTCCTCTAGATACATTCGTTCTCATTGATCCGCCAACACCTACACCACAGTTTGGGCAGGTATCAGAGAGTGACAGATCAACTTTAGCCCCGCAACTAGGGCAAAAATTGTCGCTCATAATGAATTATAACTTAATTCAAGAAAATAAAGATATCTATTTGTAAAAAGAAGTTTAGGTAGCAATCTTATTCAAATACCGCTTATCTGCTTTGCTTCAACTAACCCGTATGATGTTTGCGGCTATGCATTCCAACTATGGGTAATCTATACAACTGCCTGTATATTTCTTATTACATCGCTTAATTCTGTTGTAACTCATATACCATCCTTTGACGAAGCCATATTTTTCTAGTGCCATTATAGCATAATTTGAGCATGAGGGGTAGAAGCGGCACATTACTCCGTTTTTAGCGTTATATCTTCGTCCTATTTTTCCATGCCATATTTTTCTGATCAAAAAAATTGAGATGCATACGGTGATGTTATTTTTTGTCATAGTGTACAATGACTTCAGAATAGTCCCTTGAACTACATTGAGAACATGTCTTTAATCGATCCAGTTCCGTAGTATACGTATTTAGATCCTGTTTCCTCTTATTCTCGGCATTTGCATCGCACATATTACAAAGCTGTGCGTTTTTATTATTCTGGATACCCCGTTTTATTTCGTCTTCACGGGATTTGAGGGAGTGCCAGACTTTGCCGCACTGATTGCAGGTTCGCTTATACTCGGAAACTTGACTTTCTGGATCGAATAGATCGCTGGAACCACACGATACACAAAAATTTGCGTTGCTTGGAGCCTCAGATCCACAATTCTTACACACTTTCATTCAAGACACCTGAGTTATCTAAAGTATCATTCATCCATTTTATTTCCACAATTTGGACAATACTTTATCCCATATGGGATTTCTTGCTGACATTTGGTGCATTGTTGGATTTGTTTTTCTCCACATTCCAGGCAAAATTTAGATTTCGGAGGTATCGGTTTGCCGCACGCACGACATTTGGTGCCTTCGTTACCCTGCCCCTGCATCTCTGTCCCGCATTCAGGACAGAATTTGTTTTTGAGATTTGATGCATAGCCGCATTTAGGACAGGTCTGCGTCTGTTGCTGCCCAATTGGGGCTACATTGACTCCTCCGATGGGCTGTATGCTTTGATTTTGCTGGGCGTACATATTCTGTGCCACAACTTGACTAATTCCAAAGCCCGCACCTAGGCCAGCACCTATTCCAGCAAAACCTGCTGCATCACCGCCTTTGGCAGCTCCTTCTCCTATGCCACCAATAGCGTTTGCTGTCTGGTACTGGAGAAAATTAACACCAAGTGCTGCCATAGCGCTTCTTTTATCAATTGCTTCCTGTACGGAGTCTGGAAGTTGTAGCATCAGGCCAGAAAACTTGGTTACTTTTAACCCATAGGGGCTGGTTTCATTTTTGAGTCGGGAAAGGCATATCTGTTCAATTTCCGTTAGATATGTTGGCATATCGAGTATGCCCATGTTCTTTTCACTCTTGAGTTTTCCCAGAGAACTATTGAGGATCATGAGTATCTGATCTTTCAACCAGTCAATGATCTGATCGGAGTGCTGTAGACCTTTGGTTCCAATGAACTGCGTGATAAATAGAATGGGATCAGTTACTTGATAAGCAAACTGACCGGAAGCAATGATTCGTACGAGGCCGAAGTCAATATCCCTAAAGGTAAGGGTGTTCTCCGCCTTGAATCTCCCCCTGAATTCTCTTTTTTGAATCCAGTATGCCTCTCCTATCTGTTCAATGCCTGCTGTAACTTTTAGCAGAGATGCTAAAATTGGGATGTTCTGGGTTGTTAGAGCGTATCTTCCCGGGCGATCAAATACGGTTAATGCTTTTCCATCTCTGAAAAAAACAACATTCTCATCTTCCCGGATAACAACATTGTCATTAAAATGGATGTTACGGGGTAGGCGCCATACAAGGTTATCCCCCTTCAGATTATCCGGCCAATAAAAGGTATTTCGAGCAGAATCTGCAGGCTTAAAATCCCTTTTGGGGTTTCCAAACGGATCCGATGTCATTCTTCTCCCTCCGTATGACCTCTGGCCATCGTTTTAATAAAGCCTAACTTTCTCACTTCAAGAAGCGATTCGAAGGAGTCCAAACATCTCGCCATCTCTTCGATCACATTTTTCGCTTCTTTGTATTGATTCGTCGATATTTTCTGATATACGGATTCTGCGTTGGCCCGAATCGTACCAAGATTGTCTATAAGATCCAGATCGAATTCATAGAGAGCGTACAGTTCCTTGCTCCCTATTCTGTATGTTGGTGAGATGCCGGAGTAACCCTGTTCTGCATGGGATATCTTAGAATCAACTGTTTTTACTCTGGCTATGAGATCTGCGACGTCCTGAATTGTAGATAACTCCAACGACTGTACAAGTTTTGCTCGTGAATCCTCTAATAATCTTAATACTGGACTAATTTGTGTTTTAGAGATATAGGTTCTTAACAGGCTGTCAGTATCTCTGAGATCTTCTTTTATTCTATATCCACGATATCCGGGGATGATCAATTGAATCTTCTTGGTTAAACCTCTGTTCTTTTCGACAAAGTCTTCGAGGTCACTCATGGCTATCTCTCCGTATATATCTCATCACAACTAATAGGCCAGAGAAGGCGATAATTATACCAATCAGGGAAAGGCCATTAAAATTTACAAACTGATGAATAAACGCTGCAAAACCTATGATCACGAGGAACGACCCCGCCGCCATCACTAAATCGTTTCGAGGCTCAGAAGCTCCCACTATAATGGCAAGCAGTCCCGATGTTAAACTAAAAAAAATCACTGACGGCCATAGATCCTGAATTTGTCCATATAGACATAATGACAGGCCTATCAGCACGATAAGCATTCCCCAGCCAATATAAAACCTATTTTTATTTAAAGAATTAATTATCTGAATGATGTAACTACACCTCCTTAGCGTAGAGTTATATCCTTGTTCTCTCTAATATACGTTTTCCTATTGCCTGGCCGTTAAAAGCGATATGGTTGTGAATTAACGGTTTTTATAGATATCGGGGGCGTTTACTGTCATGCTTCTTCGAGTTACCCCCAGTTATTTGGCCATTCCTCTCTATAATCAAAGTCAGTTTTATTCGCCCGCCTGAACCGATAACCAACGCCAGTTCGTCCAGAGACCCCAGTCTCCGCAAAATGTGCCCTTTTTGGCCGATTTTTGGGATGAAACTGAGCTGTTCATTATACCGCGATACCTTCAGGTCGTATAGTGTTGGAGTACCGTTCTTCTTTCCATCTGCCTGGTTGCATGAGGGCAGTACCAACCTGTGCTACAATTCCCGTGACTACAATCACAAAAAGAAGGGATGAGACTTCACGCCAGTACAGCGACGCTCTCGTAGGCCTCCACGAGGTAGCGGGCGTGGAAGATGCCGAACGCCACCCCGATGAAGAGGTTGATGATCCAGCCGAGAACCGGGATCGAGGTGATGAGCCCGGTCACGACCGCATAGACGAGGCCGATGAGGACGAGGATGAGGACCGCGACGATCCAGGCACCCCATCCGATCCGGCCTAGATGCCGAAAGATCGCCCCGAAGTTGAATGCCTGGAGGAAGCTCCCCGTGTGGGCGAACCGTACGACCGCGAGGAGGGAGATGAACGATATGATGACCCAGATGACGGCCGCGATCACGATCCCGGTGACGGCGGCCGCGACGGCTGACGCCCAGACATCGGGGTTGTCGAGCCCCTTCGCCGCTATGGCGGAGATGGCGGCAATCCCCCCGAAGACGGCCAGGACCACGATGACCGGGATAAGGTAGATCAGGTTGATGATGTTTAACTTCCACCCGTCGATAAAGAGCCTGCTCCAGTCGTCGACCTCAGGAGCCGGCGTCCTGCCGGCGAGCACCCGGACGATATAGCCATTGTAGAACGGGACTAAAAAGAGCGTGAACGTCTGGACGAGCGAGAGGAGTACCAGGAGAATCCACCGCCACCATTCGCCCAGGAGGACGTCCTTTGTATAACCAAGCGACCTTGAGATGAGACTGCCGTAGTCCATATCACACCACCTTCGGCCGTGGAGAGACGGTGGAGTGTATATATGTTGGGTCACCCTGTCCCTGTACCGGCTCGCGGCATCGCGGGCCCCCCGGCCCCGGAACCGTCAGAGTTCCTGTTGCAGATACACCATATCGACGAGTTGTTCGCCGCCGTCGAAGATCGGGTGGTCGTAATGGTCGACAAAGAAGTTTTTAACGCGATGGGATACGACAAACCCACAACGCTCGTAGAACCGGAGGATCCGGGGACAGTCTCCCGTGCCGACGGTCATGACGCGGCACCTGCCCCTGTAGTATTCAAGGATATATTCCACGAGCCGCCTGCCGTAGCCCTGCCCCCGGCACGCTTCGTACGTGGCGATGTTCTTCAGTTCGTAGATGCCGTCGCCTTCGTCTGTCACCACGCAGACACTCTTCAAGTCGCTGTCGTAGAGGGCAAACAGATCCCCGCGGTCCAGGTAGCGATCGATCATGGACTCCTGCTCGTCCCCGATCAGTAGCAGGTCAAGGAACTGCTCCTTGTTCTCCCGGACTTCTTCAACCTTCATGGCAATCCCGGCAGGTGTGCTCGATTCGAACGGAGCTTCCGGCATAAAAAATAGGAGAGGTCTCCGGCAGGTCTCAGTGCCGGAAGTGCCGCACACCGGAAAAGACCATCGCGATGTTGAGCCGGTTTGCCGCGTCGATGACCTCCGCATCGCGGATGGAGCCGCCCGGCTGGACGAGGGCCGTCGCGCCCGCCGCCGCCGCGACCTCCATCGTGTCGGGGAAGGGGAGGAAGGCATCCGAGGCGACCACCGAGCCGGCGAGGGATTTGCGGGACTTCTTGACCGCGATCTCCGCGGACTCGACCCGGTTCATCTGCCCGGCGCCGATCCCGATGACAGCGTTCTCGTCGGCGAAGATGATGGCGTTGCTCTTCGTGTGCCGGCAGACCTTCCAGGCAAGTTCCATCGCCCGCATCTCGTGGGCGTCGGGCTCTCGCTCGCTCACGACCCGCCAGTCCTCGCGGTAGGGCTCCGTCCTCTGGACCAGGATCCCGCCGTCGATACTCCGGACCTCGTCCTGCACCGCCGGGGAAGGCAGCCGGAGCACCCGCATATTCTCCTTCGCCTTCATGATCTCGAGCGCCTCCGGCGTGTAGGACGGGGCGACCACCACCTCGACGAACGTCCCGGTGAGTTCGCGGGCGACGTCCTCCCCCACCTCGCGGTTCATCGCGACGATCGAGCCGTAGGCCGAGACCGGGTCGACCTCACGGGCGGCGATGTAGGTCGGAAGGAGGCTCTCCCCCGTTGCCACGCCGCAGGGGTTGTTGTGCTTGACGATGACCACAGCGCACTCGTCGAACTCCCGGAGCAGGCCGACCGCGGCGTGGACGTCGAGGTAGTTGTTGTAGGACATCTGTTTGCCCTGGATCGGCTGTTCCCCGGCAATGCCGGCATCACCGTAAACGGCGGCTGCCTGGTGTGGGTTCTCGCCGTAGCGGAGCTCCCGGCCGTTCCTGAACTGGAGGGTGAGGACGTCGGGGAACGGCCGGTCGATACCGGTCAGGTAGTTCGTGATCGCGCCGTCGTAGGCCGCCGTCCGGGCGAAGGCCTTTGCCGCAAGGGGCAGGCGCTCTTCGGCCGTAAACCCGCCCCGCCGGACGGCATCCGCCGCCGTGCTGTAATCGGCACTCTCCACCACGACCGCGACGTACTTATGGTTCTTCGCCGCCGCCCGCACCATCGCCGGGCCGCCGATATCGATGTACTCGATCATCTCCTCAAGGGAGAGCCCCGTGTCCCGCATCGCCTCGAAGGGGTAGAGGTTCACCACCACGAGGTCGATAGGCTCGATGCCGTGCTCCTGCATCACGGCGTCGTCGATCCCCCGGCGGCCCAGGATGCCCCCGTGGATCTTCGGGTGAAGGGTCTTTACCCGCCCGTGCATCATCTCAGGAGAGCCGGTGTAGGTAGAGACATCGGTGTACGGGACGCCCGCCTGTGCGAGTGCGGCCCCGGTGCCGCCGGAACTTAAGATGCTGTAGTCGTGCTCAACGAGCACCCTGGCAAGATCGACGATGCCTGTCTTGTCCCAGACAGACAGCAGTGCCCACTTCATGGGTACACGTGAGCGGGATAGAGAGATATATATTTGGCGCCGCCCGCGAAACCGGGCTCCACGGCGCCCGGGGTTCTGGAGATCGCGGGCACGGCCGGAGCGGAAGGCAGCCCCTTTCCCGCACATCGATGGGAGAATACCGGCACCAGAGTTTCCGATCGGCAATTTGGCCTGCCAGGCGAGCCGGATGCCTGCCGCATACGTTAAATATATATAGAACCACATTACAATAAATAATCGAATAACTACAATCCATCATTTTGAAACAGGTTAGGCGTATGAAGGAGGATACATCCGAACCAAACGAGAAGCAACAGGGTCTCGCTGAATCGGCGGATGCAGCATCTCCGGCGCTTGAAGAGCTGCAAAAGGCATATGATGACTTAAACAGCCGTCATCTGCGTCTTGCAGCGGATTTCGACAACTACCGCAAAAGGATGGCCCGGGAGATCGACGCCCGTACAACCTTCGCCATCGAAGAGTTTGCGGTGGAGTTGCTCGACGTCATGGACAACTTCGAGCGGGCGGAGAAGACCGACGGCGCGGGCCTCCGGGAAGGGATGGAGCAGATCAGGAAACTTTTTGCGACCATCCTTGAGCGGCACGGCATCACGCCCATCGAATGCCGGAACCTTCCTTTCGACCCGGAACGGCACGAGGCTATCGCCTGCGTGCCTTCGGAGGCAACGGAGGGTACCGTGATCGATGAGGCCATCCGCGGATACTGTATGCAGGATAAAGTCATCAGATACTCAAAAGTCGTAGTTTCTAGAGGAAAGGAGGAATAACGGAATGGTTTCAGAGAAAGTTCTGGGTATCGATCTTGGAACAACCAACTCGTGCATGGCAATCATGGAAGGTGGACGGGCGACGGTCATCGCCAACGCCGAAGGCGGCAGGACCACCCCGTCCGTCGTAGCGTTCACCAGGGAGGGTGAGCGGCTGGTCGGCACCGTCGCAAAACGGCAGGCGATCACGAACCCGAACCGCACCATCCAGTCGATCAAGCGGAAGATGGGCACGAACGAGAAGGTCGAGATCGGGGAGAAGAGTTACACGCCGCAGGAGATCTCTGCAATGATCCTCCAGAAGATGAAACTGGACGCAGAAGAGTACCTGGGTGAGAAGATCGCGAAGGCCGTCATCACGGTGCCCGCCTACTTCAACGACGCTCAACGGCAGGCAACGAAGGACGCCGGGACGATCGCCGGCCTCGAGGTCCTCCGGATCATCAACGAACCGACCGCGAGCGCGCTGGCCTACGGCATCGATAAGGAAGGCGAGTCCACGGTGCTCGTCTACGACCTCGGCGGCGGCACGTTCGATGTCTCGATCCTCCAGCTCGGCGACGGTGTCTTCGAGGTCAAGTCGACCGCCGGCAACAACCGTCTCGGTGGCGACGACTTCGACAAACTGGTCGTCGACTACCTGGTCGATGAGTTCCGGAAGAAGGAGGGCGCCGACCTCAGGAAGGACCCGGTCGCCATGCAGCGGCTGCGCGACGCGGCCGAGAACGCGAAGATCGAGCTCTCCACCGTCCAGAAGACCAACATCAACCTCCCCTACATCACCACAACGGAGAGCGGCCCCAAGTTCCTTGACTTCGACCTCACCCGGGCGAAGTTCGAGAGCCTGATCGCCGACCTCGTCGACTCGACCCTCGGGCCGGTGAAACAGGCGCTTTCCGACGCAAAACTGAGCGCCGACGATATCAGCCACGTCCTCCTCGTCGGCGGGTCGACCCGGGTCCCGCTCGTGCAGGAGACCGTGAAGAAGGTCCTCAAGAAGGAGCCCGACAAGGGCATCAACCCCGACGAGTGCGTCGCCCTCGGCGCCGCCATCCAGGCCGGCGTGCTCACGGGCGAGACCAAAGACGTCCTGCTCCTCGACGTGACCCCGCTCTCGCTCGGCATCGAGACGCTCGGGGGCATCGCGACGAAGCTGATCGAGCGCAACACCACCATCCCGACGCGGAAGAGCCAGATCTTCTCGACCGCGGCCGATGGCCAGACATCGGTCGAGATCCACGTGATGCAGGGGGAGCGGGCGCTTGCAAAGGACAACTTCACCCTGGGCCGGTTCCAGCTCACCGGTATCCCGGCAGCACCCCGGGGGATCCCGCAGATCGAGGTCACGTTCGATATCGACGCAAACGGCATCGTCCACGTCTCGGCAAAGGACCTGGGTACGGGCAACGAGCAGTCGATCACCATCAAACCGCAGGACTCCCGGCCGTCCGAGGCCGATATCAAGCGGATGATGAACGACGCGAAGAAGTTCGAGGCGGAAGACCAGAAGAAGCGCGAGGAGATCGACCTGCGGAACACCGCCGACACCGCGGTCTTCACCGCCGAGCGGGCCCTCAAAGACGCGGGCGACTCGGTCGAGGCCGCGGAGAAGGAGAAGATCGAGAGTGCGATCGCCGACCTCAAGAAGGCGCTCGAAGGCGACGATCTCGAAGCCATCAAGCAGAAGATGGACACCCTGACCGAAGCGGTATATGCGGTCACGACGAAGATGTACCAGCAGGCACAGCAGCAGAAGGCGGAGGGGGCCACAAAGAAGGATGATACCGTCGTCGATGCCGATTACGAAGTCAAAGAGTGAGGTCAATGGGTCCGGACAGCTACTATGATATCCTCGGCGTCTCGCGGGACGCCAATGACGCGGAGATCAGGAAAGCCTACCGGGACCTGGCACGAAAATATCACCCCGACGTCTGCAAGGAGGACGGGGCCGAGGAGCGGTTCAAGGGGATCAACGAGGCCTACAGCGTCCTCTCCGATCCCCAGAAACGCGCCCAGTACGACCAGATGGGACACGATGCCTACAGTAACGCGTCCCGGGGGTCGTACTCCGGCGGGGGCGGGTTCTCCGGCGGGTTCAACGCGGACTTCTCCGGGTTCGGGGATATCTTCGACACGTTCTTCGGCGGCGGTGGGGCCAGGCAGCGTGCCGGCCCGCGCCCCGGCGCCGACCTCCTGATGAAGATGCGGATAACGCTCGAGGAGGCGGCGTTCGGGACCGAGAAGGAGGTCGGCCTCGACCATGTCGAGCCCTGCCCCGCGTGCGACGGGTCGGGGAGCGAGACGAAGAAGTTCACCACCTGCCCGACCTGCGGCGGCAGCGGCCAGATGCGGCAGATGAGCCAGTCGATCTTCGGGAGTTTCGTCCGGATGACCCCCTGTACCGCCTGCGGCGGGAGGGGGAAGATCCCCGAGTCCCGGTGCAAGACCTGCGGCGGGAGCGGGCACCGGCGTGCCCGGCAGACGGTGAAGGTCCGGGTTCCGCCGGGCGTGGACACGGGCATGCGCCTCCGGATGGAGGGCTACGGCGACGCCGGGGATTACGGTGCGCCGGCGGGCGACCTCTACATCGAGATCAGCGTCGCCCAGCACCGGTCGTTCACCCGGCGGGGCGACGATCTCGAGACGGCGATCGATATCACCCCCGCCCAGGCGGTGCTGGGGTCCGAGGTCGAGGTGAAGACGATCGACGGGCGGACAGTCGTCCTGGACATCCCGGCCGGGGTGCAGCACAACACCGGGCTGAAGATCGCGGGCGAGGGCGTGCGGTGGCAGACGAAGCCCGGCGATATGCTGGTGCGGGTGCGGATTGTCGTGCCCGACCGGCTGACGGACGAGGAGCGCGAACTCTATGGACGCCTGCTCGAGCTTGAGGGGAAGAAACCCTCGGCGAAGGGCGCGAAGAAGGGCAAGGGCTTCTTTCAGGATGTCGTCGACAAGATGAAAGAGACGGTGAAGTGAGGGGCTCTCCCTTACCGGCTCTCTCACTTTTTGAGTATTATAACCCGGTTCCGGGTAAGCGCTCCCCACAATCCCGGCAGGTGGTGCGGGTGTGAGCCCTGCCTGAATATGCTCCACCCCCACCGGGAACCGGGTGTCCGGTTTGAGCATACCTTTTAATTCGACATCGTCTATTCTGGATACGTAGTGCGTATGGATCCTGCAGAGCGAGATTTTGAACCCTATGTCAAGCAGATGATGCAGTTGATGACGGAGAATCTCGCAAGGATGACTCATACCATCTCAAAAACTGATATTAACGCACTTTTATCAGAGATCCTCCGTGCACGCCGCGTATTCGTGATCGGGTTGGGCCGTTCCGGTCTGGTTGCCGGTGCTTTTGCCATGCGGCTCACCCACCTCGGAATCCCTACCTTCGTCATCGGCGAAACCATCGTGCCGGGAGTGTCCGAACAGGGCATGGTCGGCGATCTGCTCGTCATGTTTTCAAGCACGGGTCGGCAGGGGACAGCGGTCCATATCGCTGCGGACATGAAAAACATCGGCAAAGCAAAGGTTTTCCTGATCACGAGCCAGCTGAAGTCTCCCGCCGGAGACATCGCCGATCACATCGTTCATTTTCAGTGCGACGAGTATCAGAAGCAGTGTGCGGAGGAGGGGTGGACCTGTTTTGCTCCCCTCGGAACCTTCTTCGAGACGGCCGCATGGATCTTTGCCGATGCGGTGATATCCGGGATCATGGAGGCAAAGGGTATCGATGCCGATGCGATGGAGAACACCCATGCAAATCTGATGGGGCTCAACCTGTTGCCTGACGACTGAGTACCCGGCCGGCAGACATCCCGGCTGATGGACGAGGAGCGTGGACTCTATATGCGCCTGCTTGAGATCGAGGGGAAGAGACCCTCCGCGAAGGGCGCGAAGAAGGCCAAGGGCTTCTTTCAGGACGTCGTCGACAAAATGAAAGAGTCGGTGAAGTGAGGGAAACCCTCTCACTTCGGCGTTCTGGTTTTTGAACTCTTTTGCTATGAGCTCCGGCCGGGACTTTTTGCTCTAGGTTGGAATCCCGTTCATTCCAACTATTGTTCATTGTATTACCCCTGCTCAAGGCGTGAACCGATGCAGTAGCCCGCTCAACCAAGTCACCCTATCATACCGTGTGTGTCAGAGAGACCGCATCAGAGTGGGCGGATATCAAATGTGGTCACGGATAGTCGACTACAGGATGCGATGGAAAGTCAAGGGGAATTTCTCTTGTTTCAAACGGATCTTCGGGGAAGGAGCGCGCGCAACCTCTGGGAAGGCATGTTCCGCGAGATCCAGATGAAAGTGGAGTTTTGCAATATGCTGGTGGCTGCGGTGGTCTGAGCAAAGCCGCAGCAAGAAGGCCATGGGGAACCCTTGCGGTATTGTGCTGCTGCGTTGCACAATTCTCATATGAGAATGGAAATGGAGATATAGTAACTTAATGTCCAAAAAAAGCATACTTCTTGCTCCTTCACAGAACATTTCAATCCGGGCTCAAGGGTCTTGGGTAAGCAATTGAGGCAAGCGGCAATGATCTGCAATACTTATACAACATAGCAGTTGCAGCGAAAAAATTTTTACTTGTGAGGGGGTCACAAGCAAAATCAAATCACAATTTATATAACTTCATTTATTGAATGTTGCCTTATGAGTGGAATATTTACAATTCGCGCATGTCTAATCTCATTATTTATCCTGCTGCTTGTTCCTACAGCAACAAGTGCCATTCAGGTTACTGTAGTAAACGGATCCTTTCCAAATTCGATTAATGAAGGAGATCCGGTCAATTATGTCATTGAGATAAGCAGCTTGCCACGGCAGACAGCGATTGTAGAGCTTGAAACAGATCTGATCCCGGAGATAGGGAATATCCTATGGAATATTTCAAGCAGTGACCAGTGGGAGATTTCCGGTGGAGAGAGTGCCTTCAGGGAACAGCATCTAGAATTGAAAGCTCTTGGAGACTGGAGCAGCCCGATGCATGTCCAGGTAACAGGAAGTGTGCCGGTTCTTACTGAGGTTACGCAGCACAGTGGACTTGTCATCACAAAAATGCCCGAAAGGACAACCGGGTTCACCTATTACCGCCTTCAGGCACTTGATGACAAAGGTCTCCCCGTAGGGACCGCAGTTACGAAGACTTTTGATATTATCATTCCGGAGGATGAAACATTCACTCAGCGAGTTAATGACGTGCAGGATATTGAACTTCGGGGTATTGTCTCCGAACTGTACGACCTTGGTCTGATAAGAGAATCCAAAATGCTGCTCGATTATGCAGAAAAGCCTAAAGAGTCCGGTGTACCGATACCGGTGGTCGGTGCCGCCCTCGCTGCTGTGGCGATCATTGCAGCTGCGGTTGGGTATTATGTCAGAGGAAAGAGGAGTTGGAGCCCGGAATAACGGAGTATTAGGAGGATATGCTCATGCCATTTCAGATGCCGCCAGAACTGACTGTTGTTGCAATAGGTGGATGCGGAAAGAAGATGCTGTCCCATCTTTGCGATCATGATTGGTTTCTCAGAGAGTACCTGCTGGGTGGAAGACAACTTTGGCTATACACAATGGATACAGATTCTAACCAGAAGAGTGATGACGAAACCCTTTGCAACGCAGTAATGGAGAAGGTTAACAGAATTCGCAAGACTCAAGATGGGATAGATGGAAAGGTGGATATTGACTATTTCTTCCTCCCGGGTTTTGCCGATGTTAGACGCATCTCATCGCTTACCGGTTCAGATGTGAGAGAGCAGATTAAAAACCGGACCACAGAACCTAGTGTAAAGTTCTGGTGGATGAACGATCCAGAGAACGGCTTTGAGTATAGTGATCTGAAATGTGTGGATAGCAACATTTCTGATGATTTCGGAGGGGGGGTCCATAGAAGGCGGGCAATCTCAAAAGCGGTTTTTTATAAGGCGATTACCCAGGGTGGAGAGAAGTTTCCATCTTTCTCTGGTAATGGTCCGGTGGTTATCATCGTAGGTCTTGGCGGTGGCACCGGTTCAGGAATGTTCATCGATCTTGCCCGATATATAAAGGGCAAACGAGGAGGAGAAACAAAGATCTGGCTATTCGGGGTTTTGCCTGCAATGGGCGAGCCCGAGAAAGAACAGCTCAATGCGGCAATCGCACTCACCGAGATCGAATATTTGAATTTGATGGAAGAGAAACTCTTTAATTATGTCGTTCTCACCTCCCTCAGTCCGACTGGGTATGTTGAAGGAGGACATCGAAGAAAAGAGGTTATGGAGTTCGACAATGCATTCCCCTACCTCCTTATCAATTCTCTCTACCTTCCAACCGCTGATATCTCTGCGATTGCAGATGCAAAGAAAGACTACTCGGGTTTTATTGTTGCTGATTCCCACATCATTGAGTATCCAGTTGAAGAGCTCATGGAACTCAGAATGGAATTTGAGAGGTTAATCCGTGAGTTAGAATTCCTCTCATCCAGCAGAAAAAAATTGGTTGAAGAGGTATCTGAATTTCTTGGGCAAGCAGATCCGCTCTTTCCAAGCATGCATTTTCTAGATACGATTCCAGAAATCACACGGGATGATATCAACTTCCTGAAACGCGAGGCTGAAAGAATCAAAATTACGTGGGATAACGAGATTGCAAAAGATCTTAACTTCCAGACGACGGCTGAGATTAATTCGTATATCAAAAACAACTTTCCGGAAGATTTGCAGAATCTTAACGATATCGAGACCTATGACAACTTAATTGAATATCTTTCCCGTTTGCGGAGATTTCTGCTGACCGGGATGGATACGTTTGAGAATGAACTCGATCGTAACCTTCACAGTAATGTTACCGAAGCTCTAGCACAACTCGAACAATTTGCAGTACTACAGAAAAAGCTTCTCTCCATAAGGAGCCAAGAATATCAAACAGCAAAACAGGCATTTCAGAAGATCATCCGCGCCGAAACCAATCTGGCAGCAATGAACAACGAGATTACATGCCGCATCTCTTCAAATACCCATCGTATCACGGATCTGGATGATAAAATCCTGAAGCAGAAATCCGAGCTGACAAGAATCGATCAGGAAAGAAACCAGACTGTCGAGCGAATTAGCCTCGAGTGCAATTCCCTCATCCCCTTAATTAAGGACATTATATCTAGGAAAGATACAATTCGAACCATTGAATCGGGGGAACATGCAGTAATTGAAAGATTTGGGTTTCTTATTGATAAAATGCGGAACGAGCTTGCAAAAGCAGGTTCCACAAAAGATAAACCTAAACTCTTTAAAAGAGACGAGTGGTTGACGTATGTCCAATTAGGGAAGATTGAGGGCGAGATCGAAACCCTCGCAAAGGCGTCAGGGGAGGATCTGGACTACCTTAAGCGACTGGCAAGAGATGAGGCCCTCTATTACTACAATAAATACCTCATTGAGCTCTCGGATAAGCGTGGTTTTATTGATAGGATCCTTGGAGCTAAGATTCCTAGGGATAGGCTTGTGCATGAGCGGAACGCTGCAGAAGACAGCATAAGTCGGACTATTGAATCACGACGGGATAAAATACTTCAGGTTGATCCTCTAGAGATTAAGGTATCACCAGGTTTTGTGTCAAGGGATTTCCTTCGAAATCTGGAAACAGATCTGGAAACAAATGTTCTTGGGCCGCTTCGATCGACATTTGGGCTAACAGTAGAAGAGTCTACGACGCTTGCTTTGGCCATGCAACAGGTTGATGTCCAGAATGCCTCTGTATCATTAAAGGAGGCACTTACTGATATCGTTATATCCCGAAATGGATCTGGGAAACGGATTGCAGAAATTACATCTGATACTGAGAAGATGGAGCAGGAAAGAAGACTTCAGAGCGATCAGATCGCATTCCTAAAAAAGATTGACGATCTGGTTCAGAACACTTCTGCAGAAAGAAAATTCTATAGTGATCATCTTACCAGATTTGATGACTGCATTCGTAATATTAGTGAGAGGAGAGAGCGGGGCCATTCCACCGTTGATGGGTTGTTCCAGACACGGTTTGGAGAGATAAATCCAAACGTCCTCCCGCTCATTGCAACGGGAACGGATATGGGCAGTCTGGAGTTGAATAGCGAGGGAAAAGAAGAACTGAATAAACTCTTCCGGCTTGTCAAATGGAAGTTTAAAGATCTGATAGACCCCAAGAAACTTGGGGTCACGAACCTCTCAATTGATTTTGGGACGGAACGATGGAATTTTGAAAAATCAGCTCTCGTGGTTGCATCACGATCCCATGCCATGTCCACTCTGGTTGATAACTCGATTGGAGACTTTAAAGACTACACGTTTAGCAAGCTCAGTCTAAAGCATATAGATAATGCCAAGATTACTACTCACAACTACACGAGGCCTTGGGAGATCTCCTTAACATTCTTTACCGCAGCGGCTTTCCTGGATAATATCTCCCCCTTGACTGGCGGGGGAGGATACTGGGAAAAATATGAAAAGAGCAGGAACAACATCTTGCATCATGTAATCGGCTTGCAGGACGGTTCCTATATTGTTCGGAATCAGAAACTCCCGCTGGCCGAAGCGGCATCCATAGCGATGCGTGAAGCGGGTGATGATTCACATAAACAACTGGCGCGTGAGCAGGTATTGCAGCTCTATGAGATAAAGAATGTCCGGGAGGTTGCAAAAAGATGATCATAAACAATAAAAAAAGACAAATAATCCTTTTTGGGGCAATAATTATGGGATTAGTTATCTCTCTGCTCTTTATCAACCTTTTCGAAGTTTATTGGTTTATGATTGCTCCGTTTGAGGTGACGGTACTTATTGATATTATATTGGGAATGTTTCTCCTGATTGCCGTGGGCATGTTTTTTTCCGAGGATTCACGCATAAACGGGATTGTTTTTGTCTTAGCCACCTCAGTGATATCATATCATTTCCTCAACCAGAATCGAGTTATTCCTGATGCCCTGCTTTTTGGAGCACTCCTTGGCGCTGTGTTGATATCCGGAGTAATTATCCGGAATCGCTTTGATATCCTTGCAATGTCTGCAAAAACCCTTATGAGTATCTCTTATCTCATTATTGTTGGGTATCTGCTGTTTGGGTTTTTCATAAAAAGTTATTCTACCAGTGAACTGACAGCGGCAGAGGCTGCAATGGTTACTACGCAAAATGCATTCTTTTATGGTGTTGGAATTATCATTACGTGCGTATTCTTCCTGCTCTTGATGTATTCAGTCGTTGGCGTCAAAAACTCGAATATCTTTGTCTTTGGCTCACGAAAATCAGGAAAAACATATTTCCTTCTCGGACTTCATGACTACATTTCAAATCACTTTGGGGCTTTTCCTTCACGCGAAGTTATCCTTTCAGGCGATCCCGAAGATGAGAAAAATCTCCGGCTCGCCAATCTGTATGCTACAATTCAGGACAAGAAAATCGTAACACGGACGTTTAACTATCATATGGCAATGTACGAACTCCGGGGTAAGAAATATGGAATAATTCCTGTTTCATTGACGCTTGTCGATTATGCCGGAGAGTACTTCGATAGGCTCAACCGAAGGGAATATCTTGCTGCTATTGCGTATTTGAGCAAAGTACTAGAGATGCCCGAAGAGCAATTAAAAAAGAATGCTGGTAGCTTCCAATTTATTGAGTTTATCAAGGAGCAGCATAAAGATCACCTTGCTGACATGGAATTCACCCGGAGTATAATTATCTCGACGCTCTACCACCACCTCATGAAAGCGGGCAAAGTCATTTTTCTTATTGATGGAGAAAAGGTATCAGACCCCTCGAAGGGTGCCGGTCAACTCTCGCGTGAGTTTGGTGAGTACATCAAGACCCTCATGGATATCGAAAGAAACTATTTGTCCAGAGTGTTTGGTGGGAATAAGAAGTATGCACTTGTCGTCACGAAGACCGATCTGATTCTGCGGAGGTCAAATGAACTAAAAGGCACCCTTATGCTGACGCACAGCGATAGGTTGTCTGACGTTGGAGAGCAGTCGAAGGGGGCTGGTATTCTCGAAGATAAGCTCTTCTCTTCGCTTAATGAAACCCTTGTCTTCCGCAACCTTATCAACATGATGAACGATATCTCCGTTCATTTTCTTTCTGTAAGCGTCGACCCGACATTGGAACCGACTGATGAAACCGACGATGAGAACCCGGCTCCTCGCGAATTAGCACCATGGGGCTTTTCCCAACTGTTCCGGTTTACGATGTAGTCGACTTGAAGGTGATATAAATGCCAAAACAATTCGGACTCTATACCACAACTGGAGAGGTTGAGGGGGGGACTTTAACAAAAGAGAGTGGTCTCGCCCTTAAGATTGGCGAAGTCAACGCAGGGTTCTTTTTTAGGTCAGACCGTGATGGAATCACGCTGGGAGCATCATGGGATGTGCAGAAGTCCCAGCAACGTCCGGACACCCGCATTTACATTGAGAATATCCCCTATGAAGACGTTGGTTCCGATCTCACCGGTGCAATTTACCGTTATTTTACTTCAGGAGCAACTATCCTAAAGGATGCTGGATATAACCTGCTTGCTATCTGGGGCGATGAAGGCTTTGCCCAGAGGATTTCATCTAATCCTGATGATCTTATACAATACTCTTCTCGCTATCAGCAGAATCGGTCGGGAGTAGAATTGTTCCTGGCCGGAAAACTGCTGGTAGGCGAGAAAGCCTATGTGAAAATGCGAAGGAGGGATCTCGCATGGGCGATTTCACTAATGGATCAAGCCGCGAATACACTTTCTCCAGTACTCCATCTCGGATATTGTTTCATTGTAGCAATGACAACTGATAAATCTGAAGATCTTTTGATACTTCCAAATTTTCCTCCCCAAACTCCTGTTGATATTACGATAAAACCTGAAGGTAATTATCATTATGAAAAGCCACAGTCTGATATATACGAAGATATCGGTTCAATAATCCGGAAGCCCAAATATATTAGGGATTTCAATACTTCTGCAACCAAACCCAATCTAATGGAAATAATTGCCCGTAAGATGATCGGGTCTGGTCCTAGTTGTGATAAGAGAACAGAATACCATAACTTTTTTAGAACTGTTGGATATTCCATTGCACTGAATGATCGAGATATTATTGAGAATGTACTCAGTAACCGTGATGTTCGGGGGTTTGAAGAACACTTCAAACGCAGTGATTTTGATCCTCAAAATTTTTTTGCCACACTTAAAGAATTTCCCTCCAGTAAATGGGATTATTTTTTTAAGCGTACTGAAGAGTTATTTGTCAGGAATCCCGACCGTATCGGGAGATATTTCCTCCAGTTTCAATCGTTAAACCCGGATTTTTCAGAGGCAACAAAAAGGATCTCTGATGCCCTTAATCCAAAACCTCCGCAGCCAGCCGCTACACAGTGGACAACATATTCTGGAAATTATAGCGATCATAAGACCGAAGGGACAGGATGGCAATTAGGTCATCTGGCAATAATAGCCCTGGTCGCGATTGGGGTATCAGTAATAATCCTTATCGCCCTAGGGTATGTGGATATTAACCCGGTGCTAACCAATTTTGGGACTTCAGAAGGTAACGATGTAATAAAAAATATTGACGGTGCGTCTCTGGTCATCAACCATACTGCAAAGGATGCAATGGATCACGCGGTGAACATCTCTCTGAGTAGAGGATGGCTGCCTCCCGGGACACAAAATGTCACGAACGACACGATTGTATCCAATAGCATCTTCAATGTCTCCCCGGCAGATATCCGGTACAATCCCCAGGCGCTGCTCAGCATTAGCATTAATGATACACCGAATACCTCAAAAATGGGCATTGCAAGGATGGATTCCACATGGAATCAGTGGAGACCTCTTGGCGGTTCGATAAACAGCACCTCTCACACTATTGAATTATTCATCAACGAAGGAGGTCTGTATGCCGTTTACCAGGACCTTTCTCTTGAAGCAGAACCGGGGGAAAACTGAACATGCTATGTGGCAGCACAGGGGGATCTTCCAGAGGGCACACTAATCTGATTCGGCGTCTTCTGCTGGCAACATTCATTTTCCTCCTCCTTGTTGGAATTAGCGAGGCGGCAAGCATATCCGTGAGCTCGAATCCTTCAGGAGCAGATATTTTCCTGAACGGAGATGCGGTAAACATGAAGACCAATTCGGTCATCGAGAACGTTTACCCTGGCCTCCACTACGCTACCCTTGAGATGCCGGGGTACCGGTCATGGACTACCGTTGTCGAGGTGAAGGAGGGCTCCACGACGTATGTCCATCACGATCTGGTACAAAAAACAGGATCAATTGTCGTTACAACAACACCGACCGATGCGGCAATATTCGTTGATAACAAATACAAAGGTAAATCCACTACGATCTTGAAGGGCATTCCGGTGGGTGAGTATACCGTCCTTCTTCAGCTCGATGGTTATCTGGACTACTCATCAGATATTGTAGTTTACGATAACGCTGATACACGAATTAATCATGTCTTTGAGCCTCTACCGACGACGGGCGCAATTGCTGTGCTCTCCCACCCGGAAGGAGCCTCGATCTATCTTGACGGGTCACAAGCAGGGATAACAGAAGCTCTTCTCGAGAACATCTCTCCTGGGAAGCATACCGTTACCTTAAAAAAATATGGCTACCGCGATGATTCTACAGGGATCAGTGTAACTATCGGTGAAGTTGCCCATGTGGAAAGAGATCTTATACCTGAAAATGTTAGTGCTACGATAATTTCGTCTCCAGTTAATGCAGAGATTTTACTGGATGGGGTTGTAATTGGCAATACACCCTATTATGGGACGTTCGGACATGGGAAGCATGTATTGCTATTCCGGGCACAGGGGTTCGAAGAATTCTCAAACACGTATGACATTCCATATGCCCCCTTTTCACTTTCGGTTGAGCTTGTCCCTGCCGCACGCCAGATCATTGCAGAAGCGCGCGGCAAGATCGCGGAAAATGAAAAGTATAGTCCTGTAACTGCTAAAGAGGAACTCGATAATGCAGAAGCAAATCTTGAACAAGGCGAATATATCACAGCACTTGAATCTGCAGAAAAATCCTTCCAGTTAGCAGGTGACGTCGACGATGACGGTATATCAAACGCACTTGATATGCAGCCTGACGTCGGGAACACGTTCCTATATGCAATACCGTTTATTGTTGCACTGCTTATCGGCTCAGTAGTAGCGTTTGATTGGTCTCGATGTCGCGTTCGCCCAAATTTAACCGCCAGAATCGATGAAGTATCTAAAGCAAATGTTGATCTGATCCTCGATCTTGTGATGGAGAACTCATACCGTGCAATGGTCTGCACGGTATCTGTAGATGGAAAGTTCACGGAGATGTTGTATGAACCTGGTTCTCACCGAATATCTCTAAGTCAGCTCTCACCAGGATCACATACAGTTGCCATTGAACTGGAGATACAAAAAAACCGATATGGGACACAATCTACCTCACAGACCATTGAGTTCTCTCTGCCGTAACTATCGAAGGAGAAGAATAGAGCATAAGATGTGCAATCTATGCTCTAACTTACAACCAATTTCCATAACGGATCATTTGATCCTTCCAGGTCCAGAGTGACTCTTGCATTATTATAATTGAATGGTAAGGGAACTTCGAAAACAAGCCATCCAGAATTAGATTCATATCGGTCTAGCGTTTTTTGCTGGTAAGCATCACCATGCCCTGTGATCACTGTGATACCGGTATTGGGGTCATACTCTCTACCTTTGTAGAGCAATTTGAACTGACCTGTTTGAGGGGTTTGTACCTGATAATAAACTCCCTCACCTTTATGCGCTACGTTAGTTGCCGTTGCGCCAATAAATATGAATGTATATCCAGATCTCGGAACGTACGTCTCGTAATCTGTGTCGTATTTCCCTTTGGCAGAATACGACGATTTTTCCATTATTTCATCGAAGTAGACGGATATCGTGTTCTGCTGGGATGGGTCGTCATATTTAAAACGGGCTCCCAAGTCAAGGGATGGAGGATATATGTAGTTTTCTGATTCAGCTTCTTGTCTTTCTGAATCGCCCTGTGAATTATCTGTTTGTGGAAATAATTCTGCGTTGGAGGGTGACTGTTCAGTAGAAGCATACATATTTCCTCCAGAAGATTTCTGTTGAGTGCAGCCAGGAGTACATGAAAATAAGAATAATAGGCAAACAATCAGGCAAAGTGGCTTTAGGTACGGTTTATTTAGCATACTAATCCGTATTTTGTGGTTATATATATACCTTACGTAGAATTGCTAAATTGTACAAATCCGTTTCCGGGTCTTCAGTCAATATTACTAAAGTGAACTCGGGTAACGTTTCAGATCTTCTGTAAAATCGTTGAGCTCTGTCTCTATGTCTGATCATCCCTTCTCTATCGTCAAATACCTTCTGCCGGTGACCCATTCCTCGTTGATGTCCATCAGGATCGAACCAGCCAGCCGGAGGAGTAATTCCTCATTTGGAAACGTTCCTACAACCTTTGTTCTCCGTTTCAATTCCTTGTTGACTCTCTCCACCAGGTTCGTGGTTAGTATCCACTTCTGGTGTTGTATCGGAAACGCCGTGTAACTCATAAGCCCCGGGAGGAACCGCTCGAGGGTATTGGCTGCTGATAAGCACGCGGTCCCAAGAACTCATGCAGGTCTTGATCATTGCTAGCACTTCATCCTCGGTGAAAATTTGAGATGCGGTCTTCGTCATCGTGTCCCATGTGGGAGGCTTGGTCCGTTGCACCTTGTCCGGAAGTATAGGGGAGTGCCTCTCGGTTATGAGCCATACGTAGAACCACTTCAGGAACGTTATGTAATCACGGATCGTGTTCTGCTTGTAGGGTTTGCCACTGTTGCGTGCCTGAAGCAGGCGCGAAACACCGGTGTACAGATCTGTTAGGGTATTCGCTGTATAACGGACCTATGAGCCGCCACCACAAAACCAGGGCCGTGGTGATATTCTTGTTGGTCCGTCTCGTGCCGATACCATTTGTGGTGCGGAGCTCCGCGACAAATGCTTCAATGAGGGCACCATCCTCAGAAGCGATTAAGCCATCGTCCACACCCCTCGCGAGGGGATGGCTTGCGTACCCCTCTTTGAGGAGGTGAAAAGGCTTGTCACACGTCGGGCTGGCGTGCATTGAGCGGTTTGAGTCACGCAATGGTCGTTTACCCTGATAACCTTAGAACTGACGGGAACTTCAACCCCAAAACAAGAACCGCTCCGGCCGGGATCTGAGCCCGGGTCGTCCTGCACCCCGGGCGACCGCTCGATCGGCAATCAAGCCTTTTTCTTCAGTTCAACAAACCGCCGGACAAGCCTGGCGTTTTCCTCCTCGATTCGGCTGTTGCCGCCGGAGAGTTTCTGTCTGACCTCTTCTGCAATACGCCCGTGCTGTTCCCGGTAGATGGCATAGAGCGTCTCGATGATCGGCGCATAGTCCCCGTCATCCGCCTTTGTGAGCGCGTTCAGGTAGGCCGACCGGTGCTCCAATCCCAGGTAGAGTGTCGGATAACCGGCTCGCTCCAGGACCAGGTTCATCAACGCCCGTCCGACCCGCCCGTTTCCATCGACAAACGGGTGAATCATCTCAAATTTTGTCTGGAGCAGTACGGCGAGTTCGAATGGGTTCAGGTGCCCTTTGTTCTGCCGGTACCACCCGATGAGAGCGCGCATCTCCTCAGGGACGAGGATCGCAGGAGGGGGCGCGTAGTCTACCTGCTTGATGCCTACCTGGATGTTCCGGTACTCTCCCGGGTTCCGGAAGACCTCGTTCATCAGTATCTCGTGGATCTTCCTGATGAGCGTCCCGGTTATGTCCCCGGAATACCCTTCGAGGTACCTTCGGAGATTGATGAAGTTGAGGATCCCATATACCTCATCCATTTTCTTCCCCGCCGGGGAGATGTTATGCTCCAGGAGTTCCTGCGCTTCCCGGAGACTGATGCTGTTTCCCTCGATCGCCGTCGTGCCCTGGACGTATCTGAGATACAGTGCATCCACGTATCGCTCGCTCTCGTCAGGGTAGAACTCTTCGAAAAGACCGTAGAAGTAACGAAGTGTCTCAAGTTCGAGCGCCTGAGTTTCGGTGAGGGCCGTGAAGGAGTAATGCTTCAGCCGGTAATCGAGGTAGGTCTTTAACCTCAGGGTATGGAGTTCAGGGAGTTTTGGTAAAAAGTCCTCTTGGGATACCTTTTCGAGCCTTCCGATGTATACCTGGAGTGGCAGCGATTTTGAGTTAACTTTGACCCTATCTCGGAAGTAGAGGTATTTATTGCCCTTGATTATCTTTACCGTCAGTTCCGACATGGCTTTACTCATCGCCGCTTCGAGAGATGAAAATGCTATTCCTGGGTTAACCGGGTTGGCCTCCATGAGGGGGGAGTGGGATTCCAGCCGGAGGTTCAGCAGAGTTCACGGATCAGGGCTGCGATTGAGACGATGAAACCGGCCGCTGCGATTGAGATAATGAACCGGCGGGAGCGAGGGGATATCCCGGTACAGTGGACCGTGGGGATATCGCCATTAGGGGAGGGGCTGACGGGGAGTGCGAGCATAGCGAGCTTGAGCACCGGCAGGTGCGAGGGGGGAGCATCTCCCCTCCCCTGTCTCCACCCCACAAGGTTATGCCTGTGACCCCCACCCCGCCCGGCCTCCGGCCTCCTCAGTCGCACCTGATGGTGCTCAAACTCCTGCCGTTCCGGCAGTCGTTCCC
>NZ_DAXW01000015.1:192318-197462 GCF_002506585.1 Methanoculleus sp. UBA430
TTCCGGCAGTCGTTCCCCGCCCCTTGGGGCGGGGGCAGTGCGTGGCGATATCCCCACGGTCCACTGTATCGGGCTTCATCCTCGTTTCTACTGTATCTGGGAGTCCGAGTTCTAACCCGGCTTCGAGCCCGATCGGGTGGAGGTGCATGGTTCACGATCTCCACGACAGCCAGCCCTGCGTTCGGTCGCTCCCCTCCATCCCCCCGCTTTATCGCCCTCCCGGCCCAATATTCTCGGGATGAAACTGCTCTTCGAACTCTCCGGCGAGCACCCCGACCTCCCGGTCTCAGAACTGGAGTGCGTGGGCCGTGTCCTCGATAGGCGGGCCCAGGTCGCCGTTGCCGAGTGCCCGGACCCGGAGGCCGTCGGGCGGCTTGCCCTGACGCACGTGGTGATGGAGTACCTCGGGGAGTGCGAGGCCACCCGCGAGGCGTTCGCAACCCTCCTCCGCGACCTCGCCATCCGGACCGATAAGCCGTTTGCCGGTCGGGTGAAACTGATCCAGGGGGCCCACATGGATGTGCCGCGTCTTGAGGCCGAGCGGCTGATCGGTGGTCTCGTCGCCGGCCCGGTCTCGCTCCGTGAGCCCGTCGAAGAGTACCGCGCCGTCGTCTCGGATGACCGCTGCTACTTCGGCCGCGTGATTGCGCGGATCGACCGGGGCGGGTTCGAGTACCGGAACCCCATGCGTCGGCCGTTCTTCCACCCCGGCGTGATGATGCCCCGGATGGGCCGGGCGCTCGTGAACATCTCCCTGGTCCGGTCGGGGGAACTGATCTTCGACCCCTTCTGCGGCACCGGCGGCATCCTCCTTGAGGCCCGCGAGATCGGCGTCCGGGTCCTCGGCAGCGACTTCGACCCCGCGATGGTCGCTGGCTACCGGCAGAACCTCCCCGGCTCGGACGTGATGATCGCCGACGCCACGGCGGTCCCGGTCTGCGACGGCGCCCTCGACTCGGTCGTGACCGACCTCCCCTACGGCCAGTCGGTCAGGATCCACGGGGAGAGCATGGACCGGCTCTACGACGGCTCGCTCGCGGAGATCCGGCGGATCCTCAGGCCGGGGAGGCGCGCGGTCGTCGTCACGCACCGCGACATCACGCCGATCGCCGCCCGGCACTTCACCATCCTGCAGGAGCACGAGCAGCGGGTGCATAAGAGCCTGACGCGCCGGATCCTGGTTCTCTCCTGACGGTTCCGGGGATACGGGGGCTGATGATGTCCTTTTTCGCACAGCCCGGCGTGACTTCCTGCCGGGTGCCGGCCCCGGTTTTATGAGGGGGCCGGGCGAATTTTATAGGTGGAAGTAAATTTTAAACGATACGGCCTTTACCTCATCCGGTGGCAGCTCTCGACACCGATCCTCGCAGTCGTGCTCTACTGGCTCGCGGGCCTCGGAGCGCTCGCCGCCACCATCGTCGCGAACTTCATCGGCGGCCTCATCTTCTTCTGGGTCGACCGGTTCATCTTCACCTCCGAGACGCTCGCCGCCCAGTGGGAGGTCAAAGAGGAGGTCCGGTGCGTGGACTGCGGCACGGTCGCCCGGGGCTATCGCCTGGTCAGGGCGAAGAACTATGACCGGTCCGACGACCCGGCCCCCGAGTTCCGGTGCGAGGCGTGCTCGAAGCGGAAGTCCGAGGAGCTCAAGAAGCGGGGCGTCGAGTGCTGAAGGGGGCGGGGCGCTTCCCCCTTCCTGCCGGTCCTTTCCTATGAGAGAGAGGTCGTCCCAGAAACCTGTATGAACCTTCAGTGCCCCCTTATCAGAACACGTTCCTCCGAGGATTCTATCATCTGAGCCACATCTATGGCAAGAAGGGTGAAACGGCTTCCCACTGAATATCGCCATCCGGGGGAGGGATCGGGAGGGGGTGTCCCCCCTCCCGGCAGAGGCATTCTGGGACGGCCTCAAACAAACCCCACCCCGACCCCCACCGCCGCGAGCGTCACGCACGCCCCAACCTGGACCGCCACGTTGTCGTCGAGCGGGAAGTATGCCTCGATGATCCCGCCGACCGCCGCGACGACCGCCGCCGCCCACCAGGGGATCAGGAGAGAGAGGGCGAGCGCGGCCGCGATAATTCCGGCAACCGTCCCCTCAAGCGACTTTTTTCCCCGGACGACGTGCCGCCCGAACCGCAGCCCGACGAGGGTTGAGACGCTATCGAGCACCCCGACCGTGACGAGGCCGACCGCCGTGTACTCCCGCGAAAAGACCGCAAGGCAGAAGAGCGCGCCGGCGGCGTAGGCAATGCCCCCCTTGAGCGGCACCTTCTCGTTCCGCTCCGATTCGTCCATCACCCGGGAGAGGACCGGGATGTCGTAACCGCGGGTGATGGCGTCGCAGACGAGGAACTGGGCGACGAGGGCGGCGCTCACGAAGATGAATGCTCCCCGGTCGTCCAGGCTGAGAATTACCGCGGCGCCGATGACCCCCATGAGAAGGTGGACTATCTGGCGAAACGTCTCGCTCATCGCACCCAGATAGCAGCGTTGCTAGATAAAGCATCGCGTGAGTGCTCTTCTCCAGCAGTGTATGCCGGCAGGTATCGGGCCTTTCGTCCGGGGGAAGCAGTCACTTTAAAGTAGTCTCCTTCCATCCTACACCCCGTGAGGGATAAGATCATGGCAGAGGTACGAAAATACGTAAACCCGCCTGCGGCTGAGGTGATGTGCGAGTTCCGGTTCCCCCAGGAGACCCCCTGGGACATGACGTATCCCGGCGTACTCTACAGCCACCTGAAAGAGACCTACCCGAAGCGTGACCAGCGCTACGTCCGCGAGGTGGTGATGCTCGTCGGTCCCGAGGGGCTCCGCGAGGAATTGCTCGTCACCGAACGGTCGATCTTCCTCGCCGAGGACGAGGGCTGCGCCGTCCAGGTCGGGCCCCGTCTCCTCTCGGTGAGCTGCCAGAAGCCCTACGTCCACTGGGAAGCCTTCTCGGAGCGGATCAAGAGCGTTTTTGACCGGTTCCGGGACGTCATGGGGGTCGACGCCATCGGGACCATGAACCTCCGCTACGTCAACCTCATCGAGATCCCGGAGCGGGAAGTGACGCTCTCGGACTACTTCGCCTTCTACCCGACCCTTCCGCCGGAACTCCCGCGGGTCCCGGAGGGGTTCATCACCGGGTGCGAGTTCACGTTCCATGACAACCGGGACAACTGCCGGGTGGAACTCACCGACGCCGTGCCGGAGTCGACGGAGAACAACGCGTTCCTCTTAAATATCGACTACTTCCTCGCGGAAGGCCAGAGTGTCCCGCTGGACGGGGTCACGGACTGGCTCGAGATCGCCCACACCCATGTCCGGGATATCTTCGAGGCCTGCATCAGGGACACTCTCCGCGACCTCTTCACCCTGCGGGAGGAGGTGCCGGCGCCGGCACGGTGAGGATCTATGGGCGATATCGTGCGGAGGTCCGGCCCGTTCACCGGGAGAGATAACGGATGATCCACACACGGGGAAGCGGCATACTCCTGCATATCACCTCCCTGCCGTCGGCGTACGGCATCGGGGACTTCGGCCCGGCGGCATACCGGTTCGTCGAGGCGCTTGAGCGAGCCCGGCAGCACTACTGGCAGATCCTGCCGCTCAACCCGACACAGAACGAATACGCTCACTCACCCTACAGCAGCCCGTCGGCGTTCGCTCTAAACCCCCTCCTCATCAGCCCCGAGCTCCTCGCCCGGGACGGTTACATCGACCCCGAAGACCTGGAGCTGCACCCCGACTTCCCGGAGGGCCGGGTCGCCTTTGAGGCGGCCGCCTGGTACCGGGATCGACTCCTCGCGCTCGCTTACCGGCGGTTCGCCGAGTCGGAGCCGGAGAGTGGTTACGAGACGTTCCGCGCCGGGGCGGGGTGGTGGCTCGACGATTACGCGCTCTTTGTCGCGCTCACCGACCACTTTCACGGGCTCTCCTGGAACCGGTGGCCGGAAGAGGTCCGGACCCGGCAGCCGGAGGCCCTCGGGGAGATGCGGGAGCGCCTCGCTGGGAGGATCCGGAAGGAGACCTTCCTCCAGTACCTCGCGGACCGGCAATGGTCGGCCCTCCGCCGGCACTGCACGGAGCACGGGGTCCAGGTCATCGGCGATATCCCGATCTACGTCGCCTACGAGAGTGCCGATGTCTGGGCGAGCCCCGGGATCTTCAAACTGGACGGGGACCTCCGCCCGACCGTTGTCGCCGGGGTGCCCCCGGATATCTTCAGCCAGACCGGGCAGCTCTGGGGGAACCCGGTCTACGACTGGCCTGCGCTCCGGGGACAGGACTACGACTGGTGGGTGCGCCGGATCGCCCGCTCCGGCGAGCTCTACGACCTCTTCCGGATCGACCACTTCCGGGCGTTCGCGGACTACTACGAGGTCCCGGCCGGCGATGCGACGGCCGAGCACGGTACCTGGGTCGACGGACCGGGAGCAGACTTCTTTGAGGCGCTTGCCCGGCGGCTCCCCTGCTTTGCCATCGTCGCCGAGGACCTGGGGGCGAATACCCCGGCGGTCCAGGGGCTTCTCGACCGGTTCGACCTGCCGGGGATGAAGATCCTCCTCTTCGCCTTCGGGGAAGGGATCGCAAGGAGCCCCCACATCCCCCATAACTATATTCCGAACCTCATCTGCTACACCGGGACGCACGACAACAACACATCAAGGGGGTGGTTTGAGGAGGAGGCGACGGAGGAGGACAGACAGCGGCTCTATGCCTACATCGGGAAGGAGGTAGGGGCGGACACCGTCCACCGCGAGCTCGTCCGTCTCGGGATGACCTCGGTTGCCCGGGTCTGCATCGTCCCGATGCAGGACGTCCTCGGCCTCGACGCAGCGGCAAGGATGAATTACCCCTCGACGGCGGAAGGGAACTGGGAGTGGCGGATGACGCCGGAGGAGCTCGATACGGCCCCATTTGAGTGGCTGTGGGGGCTGACGGAACTCAGTGGGCGGGGGTGAGTCGGTGGTGCTCAGGAAGCATGCAGAAATAAATTTTCTCGGAAAATCTGGTAGATGCTTATTGAGCAATTATCCGCATTTATGCGCGACGTTCCCTAGAATACAGGTATTCTTCGTAGCAACTCCCGGACGCGAATTTCGAGGGGGTATCGCCTCGGGGGGGTGGGGACAGGCGAGGGGGGGGTCCCCCCCCCCCCC
>NZ_DAXW01000015.1:197576-200168 GCF_002506585.1 Methanoculleus sp. UBA430
CCCCCCCCCCCCCCCCCCCGTCAGCCCCTCCCCCAGGCGCGATAGCCACCACGGTCCAGTTTACCGGAATTCTTGGGAACAATCTCATTCAACGTTGGCGGACTGCACGACCTCCTTGGAGGCCTTCCCACAGTCAAATGCCCTCAGTGTAAGAGTGCCCCCGGGCACCACCTACCTCTGAGACCACCGCCCCGGCTCAGTACCTCGACGTCAGCCCCTCGAGTTCCTCGCGGATCGTCCGGCGGACCATCTCCTCGATGGCAGTGTAGTCACGCTTCGCCTTCTCCTGCTTCTTGAGCATCTCCTCCATCTTCATGATCCCGGCGGAGAGGTTCTTCCCGTACTGCAGGGCGACCTCCAGCGCCTCTTCGTCGATCCGGACGACCCTGGACATAGAGAATGGTTTTGCGGCCGCGGATTTATGTGTTACAGTTTTGTTACCAGGCAGCCAGGACTGTTACAATATTGTAACAACACCCGAGATCCCGTAACATCTCTGTTACATATGCTGATCGGGCAGAAGATCTCTCCCCTTTCGGCCCCGGCCCCTTTATAGATACGCCTCCGACGCGTAGCGCCGCATCATCCGGTGCGTGTTGAAGTAGTAGGCGATCTTCGCGATCGAGCTCCGCATGATCGTCGCCCACTCATCCTTCCGGAGGTAGTAGGTTGGGATGATCAGGTACTCGAGTTTACTGTAAAGGTCCTGGAGCTCCCGTCTCCGCCGCTCTTCCTCGCTCACCTGCGCACCGGGTCCGGGGCCGATCGCCCACCCCGTTGTCCCTTCGATCCAGCCCTCGATCCACCACCCGTCGAGGACGCTGAAGTTTATCACGCCGTTCAGGGCGGCCTTCATCCCGCTCGTTCCGCTCGCTTCGTAGGGCGGCAGCGGCGTGTTCAGCCAGACGTCCACCCCCGCGGTCATCAGGGCCGCAATATCCATCGAGTAGTTCTCGAGATAGACGCCCGTCACCTCCCCCTCAAGGTCGCGCATGGCGTCGTGAACGCGGCGGATCTCCTGCCTGCCGGCCGCATCCGCCGGATGGGCCTTCCCGGAAAAGACGAGCTGGATCGCCCCCCGCCTCCCGGCCTCCCGCAGTTTCTCAAGGTCCGAGAAGAGCAGGGCTGCCCGCTTGTAGGCCGCCGCCCTCCGGGCAAACCCGATCGTGAGGGCGGAAGGGTCCAGGTCGACGCCGTTCTTCTCCCTGACGTAGTCCACCAGGGCCTGCTTCGCCTGCCGGTGAGCGTGCCTGATATCCTCGTGCGGAATCTCGTCGACCCTGACGAGCAGCTCCGGCTCCTGCGCCCAGCCCGCGATGTAGCGGTCGTAGAGATCCCGGAACGGTCCCGACGTCCACGTGTGCGGGTGGACGCCGTTCGTCACCGCCCGGATGTGGAAGGCCGGGAAGAGCCGCCGCGAGAAGTTCATGTGCGCCGTCGTCACGCCGTTGACGTATTTGCTCAGGCGGAACGCGAGAGTCGCGAGTGCAAGTCCGTCATCGCTGATGTACTTACCAAGCAGTGTCGATGGGATCTCACCTTTGAGCAGCCGGACCGCCATCTCCCGCGGGAACCTCTCGAACGCCACCGCTACCGGGGTGTGGGTGGTGAAGATGCACCGCGTCTGCACCCTCTCCTCGTCCATCCCCGGCTGCCTCAGGAGCTCGAGGGTGAGGAGGCTTGAGTGGCTCTCGTTGATGTGGTACTTGCCGACCCGGATGCCCTGCGCGGCGAGCATCCGGGCACCGCCGATCCCGAGTACGATCGCCCGTTTCAGCCGATACTCCCGGTCGCCGGTATAGAGGCGATCGGTTATCTCCCGGTCTTCCGGTGCGTTCTCGGGAAGGTCCGTGTCGAGAAAGAGGACCGGCACGAGGCCGCCGACGGGGCTCCAGTAGTCGTAGAGCCAGGCCCGGATCGCGACGTTCGCATCCCCTATCCGCACGCTCACCCGCTCGGGAAGTTCCCGCATGTGCTCTCGCGGGTCCCACTCGTCGGGGAGATCGATCTGGTCGCCCTCCGGGGTCAGCCGCTGCCGCACGTAGCCTTTCCGGTTGACGAGCGTCACCGCGACCATCGGGATGAGGAGGTCGGCGCTCGAACGGATGACGTCCCCGGCGAGCACCCCAAGACCGCCGCTGTAGGTCGGTATATCGCTCTCGATGCCGATCTCCATCGAGAAGTAGGCGATCTTCTCCCCCTCGACGAACGTATCCCTGCAGAGTTTGTTCGAGAAGTAGTAGGTCCCGCCCCGAAGATCCACCGAATACGTTGCCGTTGCCGGGTCCACCGGCATCCCGCAGACAGGGTCCCTCGCCGCCATGGCCCTGCATCCCCCGGACATCATATGAACCTGCCGACACACCGGGTTTTGGGGCGGGTTATGTAGCGCTACTCGCACACACCCATGGCCCGGTTGCCACCGGGTATCGCCACGCACTGCTCCAGGAGGCCGGGCGGGGTGGGGATTTTTGGGGAGGGACTTACGGGTACCCGCCTGCAGGGAGAGGGGGTTACAGCGAATCGCCCCTCGCGGGGTGGGGGTCTCCCCTCCCCGGCCCCCCCGGATGCGATAGCCACCACGGTCCAGTG
>NZ_DAXW01000015.1:200492-200713 GCF_002506585.1 Methanoculleus sp. UBA430
GACCCGGTGAGACAGGGGAGGGGGGCAAGCCCCCCTCCCCGTCAGCCCCTCCCCCAAAGGGGATAGCCACCACGGTCCAGTGTATTGGGATTGGTGGAAAAGAACCTGATCCCGTCTATCTCTGGCTCTCACCTTACCTTCTCCGGGAAACCATCGTTAGAGTCGCTCCCCATTCAAGGCTTCCCACCGGCTATCCCCACGCACTGCCCCCGCCCCCGGGG
>NZ_DAXW01000014.1:0-1868 GCF_002506585.1 Methanoculleus sp. UBA430
CCCGCGAGGGGTGTGCCGCAGTCGTAAGCCGTACGTCAACAGGACAAAGGAATTTCAATCCCCCCCCCCGCGAGGGGTGTGACCGTGACTGTCGGTCTCGAAGTCGATATCCTGATTATTTCAATCCACACACCCGCGAGGGGTGTGACAAAACTCTGGGGGGTTGTTGGTGATTCCCAACCGATTTCAATCCACACACCCGCGAGGGGTGTGACCTTCCGGCCGGTCCCGACCGTCAACGATCGTCCGCTATTTCAATCCACACACCCGCGAGGGGTGTGACGAGATGTAGAAAGGTTTTTGTCGAAATGCACAATTAATTTCAATCCACACACCCGCGAGGGGTGTGACCCTACAGATGCCAAACCGCGCGTCCACATGGATATTTCAATCCACACACCCGCGAGGGGTGTGACACCATTTGATCCCGACTTTTGCGGGTTTGATGGAATTTCAATCCACACACCCGCGAGGGGTGTGACTCAATCTCCTCGGGGGAGTAGAGACCGGAGATGTTATTTCAATCCACACACCCGCGAGGGGTGTGACCGGGCGTCGGAATGCCGCCGATAGGGGTGAGGTATTTCAATCCACACACCCGCGAGGGGTGTGACGCCGCCATGGTCGGGACGATTAATAGCGCAATGAATTTCAATCCACACACCCGCGAGGGGTGTGACGCTTTACCAATACAATTAGTCTGGAGGACTATAATATTTCAATCCACACACCCGCGAGGGGTGTGACCTGTATAAAGCGGGAACCGGCGTCTAGCCGGAGACCTATTTCAATCCACACACCCGCGAGGGGTGTGACAAAAGATTCCTCCAAAGAGGGTATGAGGATGCTATTTCAATCCACACACCCGCGAGGGGTGTGACCCCGCATAACCGGGGTAACCATGCGTTGCGCGGATTTCAATCCACACACCCGCGAGGGGTGTGACTGCCTATTCTGCGTCGGGTGTGGTGCTCCAGCAGGCATTTCAATCCACACACCCGCGAGGGGTGTGACTACTGGTAAGCGCCCGGGAGGGTGTAACCGCGCTTATTTCAATCCACACACCCGCGAGGGGTGTGACGAAATGTGCGAGAAATACGCATATGGTGAGTATAATTTCAATCCACACACCCGCGAGGGGTGTGACCACCGAAACCTGCATCAATCCATCCTCCAGTTTGATATTTCAATCCACACACCCGCGAGGGGTGTGACGATCTCAAAGAACGTGTAAAGGCTTTAGAGATGGAATTTCAATCCACACACCCGCGAGGGGTGTGACGATCACTCATTTTTTTCACTCCCTTACCCTTTCGGATTTCAATCCACACACCCGCGAGGGGTGTGACGCGGGGAAAGATTATTATGATGAATTAGAGACATTATTTCAATCCACACACCCGCGAGGGGTGTGACAGGATGTGAGATTATGTCTGATGTTGCGATTATATTTCAATCCACACACCCGCGAGGGGTGTGACTATTTCGCTGGCCGCACACTTACGAGCGCAGCAGAATTTCAATCCACACACCCGCGAGGGGTGTGACGGCCGAGAAATGCCGGAAAGAGGCGTAAATTGGATTTCAATCCACACACCCGCGAGGGGTGTGACACAAAAAATCAGGCGCTCTTCCGCTCCCCGATTAATTTCAATCCACACACCCGCGAGGGGTGTGACGTAGGTGCCCGGGTGCACAGTATCCTCCGGGCCATTTCAATCCACACACCCGCGAGGGGTGTGACCCGGGACGGTCAACCGTGCAGTCTGGACAGGTGTAAAATTTCAATCCACACACCCGCGAGGGGTGTGACCGCCGACGATAACGGCTCCGAATCCGAGCATTACGATTTCAATCCACACACCCGC
>NZ_DAXW01000014.1:1897-41169 GCF_002506585.1 Methanoculleus sp. UBA430
ATTTCAATCCACCCCCCCGCGAGGGGTGTGACCGCCGACGATAACGGCTCCGAATCCGAGCATTACGATTTCAATCCACACACCCGCGAGGGGTGTGACGGTGGGGTCCGTTTCCACTGGAGAAAGGAGCCAATTTCAATCCACACACCCGCGAGGGGTGTGACCACTATCCCATGCTTACGAGGGACTGCAGAAATTATTTCAATCCACACACCCGCGAGGGGTGTGACCGCGCCCCATTTGAGAGCCTCTCGGAGTTCCACTATTTCAATCCACACACCCGCGAGGGGTGTGACGTCGTGCTCCTGCTTGTAGTAGGATTATATATCGGATTTCAATCCACACACCCGCGAGGGGTGTGACATCCGTGACTGTCGGTCTCGAAGTCGATGGCCTGATTATTTCAATCCACACACCCGCGAGGGGTGTGACGTGATAGACCGTTTTAGCAGGCAGACAGGATACCTATTTCAATCCACACACCCGCGAGGGGTGTGACTTCAGCCTGATTCGTCAAAACTCCCGACATGGTATTTCAATCCACACACCCGCGAGGGGTGTGACCATCAGATAGCCATTCTCTTTTATCGTCTATTAATATTTCAATCCACACACCCGCGAGGGGTGTGACTTACGTCCTCCTTTTACCATTTGCGCCTACCCTTATTTCAATCCACACACCCGCGAGGGGTGTGACTGTATCCTCCTCTCTCACCGGCCGAATTTCAGACTATTTCAATCCACACACCCGCGAGGGGTGTGACGGCGAGCGGGCGGGATGTCTGGTGCGGGGCGTGCAAATTTCAATCCACACACCCGCGAGGGGTGTGACGGCGTTCTGTGACTTAGTGAGGGGCAAGCGGATATTTCAATCCACACACCCGCGAGGGGTGTGACCGATTTTTGTTTGATAAAAATTTGAATGTAGGGATTTCAATCCACACACCCGCGAGGGGTGTGACAGCCTGACCTCGACAGCTCGAACTACGTCTACGAATTTCAATCCACACACCCGCGAGGGGTGTGACGAGACAGCGAAGGAGGCCGCGAAGCAACGCAGAATGTTATTTCAATCCACACACCCGCGAGGGGTGTGACCGTAAGCCGGATTTGGAGCAATCAGAAGCAGGAGATTTCAATCCACACACCCGCGAGGGGTGTGACCAAGGAACCCGTGAAACTAAGCGCCCCTGTACAATTTCAATCCACACACCCGCGAGGGGTGTGACCGGGCGTAGGCGGTGATAGTCGCACAAATAACGGGATTTCAATCCACACACCCGCGAGGGGTGTGACTTTGTCGGCGTGAGACCGATACCAAACGTATTCAATTTCAATCCACACACCCGCGAGGGGTGTGACACACCGAGGGCATCGGCTCCACGTTCCGCGTCAAATTTCAATCCACACACCCGCGAGGGGTGTGACGATGACCCTGCAGGACACCCCTCTTGACCGGCAGATTTCAATCCACACACCCGCGAGGGGTGTGACTGATGAGGCGGGCCGTTTGCTTGTCGAGGTTGAGATTTCAATCCACACACCCGCGAGGGGTGTGACCGAACTGCACGGTCGTATACCGCGCGTTCTCCTTATTTCAATCCACACACCCGCGAGGGGTGTGACAGTTCACCGCCGGCGGGTCCGAAGCCTGGGTAGAATTTCAATCCACACACCCGCGAGGGGTGTGACTAGTGCAGTCGCGGACGTCGTCGACCTGTTCCGGATTTCAATCCACACACCCGCGAGGGGTGTGACAATCCCGACAAGGGGAGGGAGCCGCCATTCATCGATTTCAATCCACACACCCGCGAGGGGTGTGACAAAGCGGCGGCGGTGATGACGTGACGCGGAAGTGATTTCAATCCACACACCCGCGAGGGGTGTGACTGTCTCCCGGCTGGCCGGGGTGCGGCAAATTGCAATTTCAATCCACACACCCGCGAGGGGTGTGACAGGCGGTGCCGGCCGACGGGATTATGTCATGGGATTTCAATCCACACACCCGCGAGGGGTGTGACGAAATACAGTTTCCGCTTCGACCTTGGCAAAATATTTCAATCCACACACCCGCGAGGGGTGTGACCGCTAAGGGTGCCGGTCTGCAGGATACTATTATCCATTTCAATCCACACACCCGCGAGGGGTGTGACGTCCGCATAACCGCGGAAATCATGCGTTGCGGGGATTTCAATCCACACACCCGCGAGGGGTGTGACCGAATAGGGTTCGGGACTTATGGCAATGGGTTGCTATTTCAATCCACACACCCGCGAGGGGTGTGACCGAGTCAACTTCCCGGGTGACGGTGACGGTCGACGGATTTCAATCCACACACCCGCGAGGGGTGTGACGATACATCAGGAGTTGGTCGCCGACGTAGTCCCAATTTCAATCCACACACCCGCGAGGGGTGTGACCCCCTCCTGGAGACCGATGAACGCCCGGCCCATATTTCAATCCACACACCCGCGAGGGGTGTGACGTGGTGGCCTCAAATCTCCCCGCCGACACCAAAATTTCAATCCACACACCCGCGAGGGGTGTGACGATGAGATTCTTTACGATGAATGGTGATACAATGATTTCAATCCACACACCCGCGAGGGGTGTGACTTGAGACGATTCTCAAGACCTTCCGGGAGACCATATTTCAATCCACACACCCGCGAGGGGTGTGACCGCCTACCGCCCGACAGTCCGTTTCTTCCCGCCTGATTTCAATCCACACACCCGCGAGGGGTGTGACTGCCTGCCGCGACCGCCTCCGAGCCCGCCTCCGTATTTCAATCCACACACCCGCGAGGGGTGTGACCAAATCCCTTTCGGGAAAAACCCTTTCAAGGTAATATTTCAATCCACACACCCGCGAGGGGTGTGACAGAGTATGCCTAAAACGCTATGCTGATACTGTGATTTCAATCCACACACCCGCGAGGGGTGTGACTACCGCCGGAACAAGGAGCGCCCCGGCAACCAAAAATTTCAATCCACACACCCGCGAGGGGTGTGACGCCGCACTCGAGGCGGCCGATACCATCGGCCTGATATTTCAATCCACACACCCGCGAGGGGTGTGACTAACAACGGGCAGATGATTGATCCGTATGATAGATTTCAATCCACACACCCGCGAGGGGTGTGACTTACGTAGACCGTCAGCGATGCTGCCGAAATACCTCCGATTTCAATCCACACACCCGCGAGGGGTGTGACTTACCGGCAACCCAATTTTCAGCCTGTAATGAAATTTCAATCCACACACCCGCGAGGGGTGTGACGATCCCATTTTTGTTCCAATATCCCATTCATAGGGATTTCAATCCACACACCCGCGAGGGGTGTGACCGGCTGCGCGACCTGGAGCGGGTAGCGCAGAATAGTATTTCAATCCACACACCCGCGAGGGGTGTGACTATCGACATCCTCCGTGACGCCGCCGTAAATAAAATTTCAATCCACACACCCGCGAGGGGTGTGACCCGACTGCGCAGGTGGGCCCAACCCGCGTAAAATCGGGGATTTCAATCCACACACCCGCGAGGGGTGTGACGGCGCTCCGGTGTAGACATTCATCCCGCGCTCGAAATTTCAATCCACACACCCGCGAGGGGTGTGACGTGCCCCCTCCGGTGAGCGGGCCGGCCGTCACCGATTTCAATCCACACACCCGCGAGGGGTGTGACCATCGGCGGGGCGCCGAGTCCTATCTTTGCCATATTTCAATCCACACACCCGCGAGGGGTGTGACTGTTTTGTCATCAGGTCTGTGATGATCTTCCGAAATTTCAATCCACACACCCGCGAGGGGTGTGACTCCTCGAAAGTCTGCCGTGGATCGGGCCGATCACATTTCAATCCACACACCCGCGAGGGGTGTGACCAAAACGGGGCGTATATATCTAAGATTCGTGATATTTCAATCCACACACCCGCGAGGGGTGTGACTAGGATGTCGGCCGCCAGAAGTCCAGTGAGCAGGAGATTTCAATCCACACACCCGCGAGGGGTGTGACTGTCGTCAACCAAACCCTCGAAATCTACCCCAAAATTTCAATCCACACACCCGCGAGGGGTGTGACTGCAAAACGATCCAGACCCGCGCCAGGTCCTTTGCCGGACGGCGGGCTAAACCGAATCTATTGGTATTCAATCCGCAGACTGATAAATGTTATTTCTCGACAAAAACCGCGAGTTTAGTAAAATCTTGGCTGAATTATATTAATGTTAGTTTGCCCCAGCAAAACCGGTTCCGCTCCCGGGCGAACACTCACCATGCAGACCAGAACGGGCCGGGCCCATAAAGATAATAAAGAACTTCCAAAAATTCCCTGCGAACCTCCCGGGAAATCACTGTGCACTGGGGGTTCGCGGAGTCATGCAACTAATAAACCCTCCGGATCGTATCCCTCTTTTGCACCGAAGTGCTCCACCCGGCTCTTCCAGTTCTTTCCCAGGTAGTAGAACCGGAGGCTGTCCTTCTCCTCGTCGATCATTTCACAGAGATCATGTTTAAGCTTTGCAAACCGGGCAGGATCAATAAGACACTCAAAGACGGAGTTCTGCACCCGCTGTCCGCAGTTTACACACTCTTTTGCAACTTTACGGAGACGTTTCTTCCCTTCAGGGGTCTCCGTGTTGACATCGTATGTGATCAGGACCATCATCCAAACACACCTCAGTTCATAAAGTACGGTGGATAGCCGTCGATATCCCCCCGCAGGAAACGGGCCATCAGCATCGCCTGGACATATGGGAGCAGCCCGATGGGTATTGTCTCGTTCAGGTACGGGTGCGTGATCGTGTCCTGCTTCCGCTTCTGCCAGGCTCCAATGACCGCTTTGCGTCCGTTCTCGGTCAGGATGACCCCTCCATTCTCTTTCTTGAGGAAGTCGCCTCCGCCGACCTGCTTCATGTTCACGAGGTTCAGCGCAAGCCGGTCGGCCAGGAATGGCCGCAGTTCCTCCATCATATCAAGCGCCAGGCTTGCCCGGCCGGGTCTGTCGGTATGGAAGAACCCGACATAGGGGTCGAGCCCCACCGTCTCAAGGGCGGACTCGACATCATGGGCGAGCAACGTATACAGAAAAGAGAGCAGAGCGTTCATGTTGTCCAGCGGTGGCCTCCGGTTCCGCCCGATCAGGTAGAAATCATCCTTCTGCTTGAGGATCAACTCATCAAGTGTGATGAAGTAGAATTTTGCACAATTTCCTTCGATCCCACGCAGAGTATCGGCGGAATCACATCCCTCGATCTTCAAGAGGTTCTCGATCAGCAGGGCATCCACCGTTCGGACCCTGTCGCAATCGATGACGGCGCCGTGGTCGCGGATGCCCCGTCCGAGCACCGTCCGGCAGTTCACGAGCTTGCCGATGACAAAGGACTTTGCGATCTCCAGCGATTCATCGCAACTATCCGCTCTCCGGTACTGTGTCCGCCGCAGCAGAACATTGCCGCGTACTCTCCCGTTGACCCGTGCCAGGAACTTTCCGGATGGCGTTAAAAACGACAGGCCGACGTTGTTATCGGAACAGAGCCGCATCAGCTGGGGGCTCGCCCCCATATACCCGAAACAGACGATCCCCTCGAGGTTATGGATAGGGATGCGGAATCTCTCCTCGTTCTCGACCTTGACGACGACGTTCTCCCCCTCGCGGGTGAGGTAGGATTCCGGCGTGGTCACGTATAGCGTGTTGAGCAGTTTCCTCATGCACAGTGTTCCTGGTTGAAAGGGATCGGTCTCCTGGGATACGCGGCGCTATAGCCACTCAGTAATCAGCTATCCTCTACACAGGCCTCTTTCACATGTTTCCGCACATATGTGCGGACGGAGCGGGTCTTCTTCGTCAGTTTCGGCATGCAGACGTTCTGGAGGGAACAGAGATTGCACTTCCGGGAGGCGTCGGCAGGAGGTGTGACGCCTTTTTTGAAGAGACCGTGCATCTCCTCCGACAACGAATGAACCCGTTCTCTCAGTTCGGCAGACAACGAGAGCGGGACTCTCCGCCGGATCTCGTTGTAATAGAAGTCGCCCCAGCTGATGTGAACGTCAAACATCTCCTCAAGGCAGATCGCCTGAGCACAGAGCTGGACCTCGTCACGTTCGTCAATCTTCGGTTTCCCTCGCTTGTACTCCACCGGTCTCATCGTCCAGAGACCTTCGCGGCCGGGAAGGGATATGCCGTCCCCGGAACGGATGTACTCGACCACATCCGCCACGCCATAGAGGCCGAGAGTGTACGAGACGAGGGGAAACGCCCGCGAGATGACGAGATCCCCGCGGCTCTCGGTGAAGAACGGATCGTCCACCCGCTGGTGGACCAGGTGGCCCTCCGCCGTCCGGAGGTTCTCCTCCCACTGGCGCTCAACGTGGATGAGCGCCCACTGCCGCGGGCAAAAACAGATGTGCTGGATGCCTGACAACGCAAGCAGTTCTTCGTCGGTATACCGGGCCTTCCTCATAACTTTTCGATGACCTCGATGCCGGCGGGCACTTCTCTGTCAACGGCAACCCGGTAATCCCCGAAAGATCGCGGGGGCATATCGCCGGAGACGCGCTCCACCCTGACTTTGTCAAACAGGAGATGGGACTGGCAGCACCCCAGCGCCGTGTCGTGCTTGAAGACGATGAGTTTCCTGGCGGACAACTTGCCCCTTGAGGCCGAGTGGTCGTGCTCGAACATGTTGACGAGGCCATCCCAGAAGAGCCCCAGGTCGTCGTCGGAGAATCCTGTCGTCTTCTGAGCTAAGTTAGCAGAGACGTACCCCTCGGCGCGGTAAAGCGCATACGGGACGATCTGCTTTTTCCCCATCGTCTGGCCTTTCTCGCTATCCCTCTCGTTCGCAACCGCCTGGCGGGTGATGGTGACCTCCTGCTGGAAGATCGGGTCGATGCTGCGGGCGAAATTGAGTTGCACTGGTCCCCTGACCTGTCCGCAGTTCACTTCCGTGGTCATCACGGCCCCGAACGTCCGGATGTCGAAGAAGTTTTGGCACATGAAACGGGTCAGTTCATCATCCTTTGGCTTTTTATTGGTGGGTTCGATGCCGAGATAGTCAAACGCCTTCTTGTGCTGGTCGTTCAAGACCACACCGGATTTGACGTAAATCTCGTAGCCGGGAGTCTCACCCTTCACGAGATCGACATAATCCCTGATCTTCCGCTTGAGACAGACATCGGTGACAATTCCATGCCCGGTCTGCGGGTCGACCCGTGGCATGTTTCCCATATCCGGGTCGCCATTCGGGTTCCCGTTCTCGACGTCAAACAGCAGTACAAACTCATGCCGGTTTTTGATAGGTTCGCTCATGATCAATCAACCTCGCCTGCAACTTCCTCTTTCTTCTTGTAATTCGCCTTCTTCTGGTGGTAGTAGCCGAGCATGAACATCCCCTGCTCCTCCAGGCTCAGGTATGCCGGGAACTCGTCAACCCCCGTCAACGTCTCTTCGATCGCCTGGGTAGTCTTGAACCCCCAGTCGGACTTCGCAATGTGGTGCTGCGCAAGTTTCAGCAGGACAGGGAAGACGACGGCAGGGGTCGTCGACGCGCTGCTGAAGTATTTGCTGTTGATTGTGCTCTTCATCTCCCTGTTCGTATCGGCCTGTGTCTTCTCAAGCACTGCAAACAGCCTTCCAAGGCGATACGGCACGCTCGGGTTCTCTTCGTTTAGACTCACGGTAATCATATCCTCCGATAAATTTGTCAGGCCAGCTCTCGCGAGCCGTAGCAGGTAGGCTTTGATAAAGCCCGCCCGAATAGGGTTAATCGACCGTTCAACCTTTGTCCGGTTGAGGATCGCGCTGTACATCTGGACCGGGTATGGTCCCCCGTTCAGAATCGACCGCATAACGAGGCCGCCGAGGAGCGGGGACGCGGCCTTGTTGTCCGAACTCTGTGGAACGGTCTCTTTCAACAGGCGGTACATCGACGCGTATCGCGGACCGCCGTCCCTGACGATCTCCATGTCCAGGTGATGGCGAGCGGCCCTCACGATGAAACTACCAAAGGTGTCAACATACCAGAACCGCACCGCGAGTCTTGCGTTGTTGGGGGAGAGGCCGAGCATGTAGAAGTTTGCCTCCGGATCCGCCCCGATATCCTCGGTGTGGATCTTCTGGCCTCTCCGAACCTTATCGAGGATGTCTCCAAGCAGTTCTATCTTGCGCAGGTCCTGTACCCTCGCAGGATCGGAGGGCTCCGCACCGCTATCCTCTTCGATCTTCTCACGAGGATCAAAGAAGAGGCTTGCAAGGTCCTCGCAACCGGTTCCGCTCGTCTCCGCCCAGAAGACAACCGTCGTATCGGCGATGCGCATGCGGTAGTCCGGGCGGCCAAGGAGATATTTCAGGGCGGTGGTGTACTTGAACATCGCCGATTCGCTGATAGGCGCATTGAGATTCTGCCGTTTTCCCGTTTTGCCATAAGAGCAGAAGGAGTCGTCGTTGAAACTGACGAGCGAAGCACCCGACATCTGGGCGCCGGCTACTCCCTTGAAGTTCTGGTGGACTCGCGCTACCATATCCACTTCTCCGGTCACGAGGCACTGGGCGGTAAAGGTTTCAGGGTCTCTGTTACTGGAGTGGGAGTGCTCCCAGACCCGCCTCACGGAAGGCTTCTGATGCAGGAAGACCCCCTCGCACTCAAAAACACAACTCCCTCCAGCGAGGAGATCGTCTGCGTATTCCACTACCTTCGGGTGCTTGTTGAAGTTGGTGGGGTTCCAGGTATCCAGGAACATGAGGAGTGCCCGTATGCCCGAATCTTCGAGGTTATCGAAGACCTCATGTTGGCGGGCTTTGAAGGCCTCGAAACATTCCTGCGAACGCGGGTGGACCAGAATAACCTCTTTTTCGTTTCCCGCCAGCACCGTATAGTCAGGAGCAGTGCTGTTGAATTTCTTCTCAAATTCACTTTTTTTGAATTTTTCAACACCAAGAACGTATTTCGCGTTATCGCAGAGAACATAGGGCGCTATACCCGAGGAGCGAACCTCCTGCAGGGGCACATCCATACTCCTGGGCCGCGGCTTCTTGTCGTCGCTCCTGAGATCGGCGATGTATGACAACTCCCCCTCTGGGCTGAGGACCAGCGCAAACGAGACTTTTCCGCTGCTGTATCCCGGCCGGGAGATCGCTACATCCTTGTCATCCACCAGTATGTCGTAGTAGCGGCAGAGGGACTGGATGATCATGAGACGCCCCCGAAGGCGAGGCACCTCTGAATGTCGATGATACCGTCTACCATAACTGCCCGGTAAAAGACGGCCTTCATCCCGTCGGCAAAGTCGATGTCATAGAGCATGAACCCGAGATCCTTCTCCCCGGTGTAGCAGGATGCCGGCATCTCCCCCTCGACGAGCTCGAACCGAACCGGGAACTCGCGGCAGCCGAAATAGGGCTGGTAGAAACACTGTCCTTTTCGCATTCTGCGGAGCGTGATGTTGTAGTGCTTCTCGACGGTGTCCTCGGGACCGGCCTGATCGGTCAGTTCAAAGTGTGCATCGATGCCGTAACAGACATCGCGGAGCACCAGGGATGCCCGCTGAACGGCGTCCTGGCTCGAATCCTGGAAAAGAGCAACCTCTCCTCCGCGGAGTGCGCTCTTCACCTTCCCCGCGGGGATCTTACCCGCCCTCTCATTCCGGCGGATATTGTCGAATTTTATCGGGTTTAAGACATGAATTCTGTCGATCTTCCAACTGATGGCGGGCTTCCAGTGAATTGCTTCGAGGATGCCTCGTGCAGCCGATGGGGTCATCACATCGTAACTCACCCGCTCCGTCTTCATCTCCGGTCGGGTGAAACAGGCGTAATCGCCCCAGACCTTCAGTCGTATTCCGTACCCTATCGCCATCACCTCCCTAAACAATCAGTAGTGATCCCTCCCCACCATTACTCTTTCTATTTATCAGCCCTGTCTCCTCGGAGTATTTGCTCATATCGTTTATCACGTAGAACCTATCGCCGAAAAGGTCGATTTCACCCGCGCGTTCCAGTTCCTTGAATTCGTTGGGGTAGATGTTGATCGTATACCCCTGCAGGCGCCGTGCGTACTTCCACGGTGATTCGCTGGTTCGGAGTTCGTCAACGAGTCTTCTCCCTTCTTCGCCGTAGGGGACGATAAGGTCCTTCGTACCCTGCTCGATAATGCTGAACTTCCAGCTGATATCCTCAAATGGGAATGCGAGGTCGCCAGCTCCTCTCTCGAATGACGGCAGTATTTCCTCCCGGTCAAGCCCCCCGTCACCCTTGTACGAGTAGAGCTTCCGGAAGTAACTCTCGACGGCCGGAAGGGAGAGTGGGTCGTCATAGGTATCCATGACCATCCTGCCGATCTCCGCCGTCAACCGCTGCCAGCTGGTGGCCTGGCCGTATTTCTCGGTCGATCGGAAGACGTAGACCTCCCCCCGAACTGCCTTCCCCTCGCGGTTGCACCGCCCGGCGGCCTGGGCAACAGAGTCGATACCGGCCATTGCCCGGTAGACGACAGGAAAATCGATGTCCACGCCTGCCTCGATCAACTGCGTCGAGACGACACGGCAGTCGGCACCTTCCTTGAGCAGATCTTTAATCTCCTTAAGCTGTTTCCTCCTGTGAGCGGGGCACATCCGGGCGCTCAGGTGATAGCACCTGCCGTGTTCTGAAAGTGCAGTATGCAGATGCTGCGCGTGGGCTCTCGTATTGACGATGCACAGCACCTGGCGATGTCCCTGCAACCTGGTAGTGAGTTCTTCATCGCTCAACGGTCCGAGATCATGCACGTTCACCCGCTGGAACATTTTGTAGAGGTCTCCTGGCGAGCGCATGATCTCGATGGGTCTGAGGCTTTCATCCAGAAGTTCGCCGAGCTTCGGCTGGGTTGCCGTGCAGATGACGACCGTAGAGCCGTAGTTCCGGACGAGTTCCGAGAGCGCCTGGAGACAGGGCCTCAGGTAGTTCGTTGGCAGCATCTGGGCCTCGTCGAGTATGATCACGCTTCGAGAGAGGTTATGGATCTTCCGGCATCTCGATCGTTTGTTCGAGAAGAGCGATTCAAAGAACTGGACGTTTGTCGTTACGGTGATCGGTACGTCCCAGTTCTCGGCCGAGAGTTTGAGGTACTGCTCCAGAGATTCGACATCATCGTCGGATACGGTGCTGGGATCGAAATTGCTGTGGTGTTCCAGCACGTTCCGGCTCCCGAAGATCTTCCTGAACACGGCGGCATTCTGCTCGATGATGCTTGTGTAGGGGATGACGTAGAAGATTCTCTCCAGGCCGTGACGCTGTACGTGCTCAAGCGCAAACGCCATCGACGAGAGCGTCTTCCCCCCGCCGGTCGGAACGGTCAGGGTAAACATCTGCTGAGGGAGGGCAGCCATCTCTCTGCACTGCTCGTAGATCTCTCTCCTCTGCCTGTTGATTGGGGTCTCCTCGGCACCAGAGAGGAGAGCGGTCATATATTCGTCGAATTTCCGGGACAGGGTTTCAAACGATTCATACCTCCCCCGAACAGAGGCTGTAGCAGGAGCCGAAAACGCTTCCGTATCAAGAGAATCCGCATCGACGAGGCACGAGTAGAGCATACGCGTATAGAAGGCTATCGTAAACCCCGCTCTCTTCTGCACCGGGCGTACAGCCGGGCGGAATCCAGCAAGGTCCGGGGCCTGGACCTCATCCCGATAGGCCGAGTAGTCCGGGAGAAACCTGTTCCCCAGGCGTTCCTCGAGCCCACTCTCGCTGCTGCCGTAGTTTAACAGGCCGCCGTGATGCCCGGTGATGATGTACTCGAGAATACGACTGAACTGTTTGGGATAGAGTGCTCTCGCCTCCCGTGCACCGGCGGTCGAGTGGTCGACCCGGATACGAGCTCCTTCCAAGCGCCGCTGAAAATCGACAGAGTACTTTCCGATGTCATGCAGCAGACCTCCGGCATAGGCGATATCGCTGGCGTGGAATGTGTCCGCAAAATCCGATGCGATATCGGCAACATTCTGGAGGTGGACGCTGAGCAGTTGCCAGTCCTGCTTATTGGGAACATCTGTGGAGTGAGCATAGTAGATAGGGTCGGCCATCGATCTAACAATTCAATACAGGGTGGATAAACATTATCATTCATTTATGCCCCACCCGGCCGCCCCTATACCAAAAAGATTCGATCTCCTGCACCACAACCAGATCTCGCCCTCAAACACCCCCGCCAAACACCGCCCGACCGACGAGACAACAGAGCCCGGCCACGATCACCGCCGCCGGGATGGTCAGGACCCACGCGGCGACGATCTCGCGGACCACGCCCCACTTGACCGCCGAGTAGCTGCGGGTTGCACCGACGCCCATGATCGCGCCGGTGCGTCGTCGCGGACCTCTGCCGGTATTACCGGGAACTGCGGGTACTGAAGGGATTCTCACTCACACTTCGCGCGGTTCTTGCTCATATCATCTCACATGCATCTATTTTTATGCGAGAGGCGCCGGCGACCAATGTCAGAACTACGGCATCTCAGCAGAGCGGCAAGAGGCCGCCTAGGAACCACCTGGCCCATCTCCCGGGTGGCAAAACTCATCCGGGAGAAGGCGTTGAGGATAAAGTCAGATTGATAGCATTACACGGTGAGGAAACAGAATGCACAGCATAGATAGGAAAGACGGCAGCCCCCATGATGAAGCGTGCGCCAACATCGATTCACACGGGACTGCCAACAGCTCTTCTCCGCCCGGAGTGATAAGACCATCTCCTGAGGAAGAACGCGCCAGTATTGTCCCGCTCTTCCTCGTCCCGCGGGCGGTGGCGGATGTAATCCGGCGCCACGGGAGAGCCGTCCGCGAGATCAACGTCCGACGGACCCGGAACCACCAGTATGCAATAAATGTCGAGCGAGGGCGGTCATGACCGAAAAGTCGAAAACCTTCGGTTTTCTCCCGCTCCGGTCCGATTGGACCATCGCGGCGGGTACCCTCAGCCACGGTGCGAACGGAACGCTCCGGATCGCCGTCGAGGCCGAGCGCTACCGGATCGAGGCAGATGACCTGAAGAGCCTCCTCTTCTACGGCCGGGTGATCCCGATCGTCGAGGACCGCTCGCAGGCCCCCGCCGCGGGAGTCACTATCGAGGGGCACGCGGCGATGAACGCGTCGGGCAAGGCGGTGATGCTGCATTCCCGCGCCGGTTCCTACATCATCCCGCTCGTCAGTTTCCAGCGGGTCGCCCGCGGGGAGGCCATTTCCGCTCCCCTCTTCCCCCTGGTCGGGGTGACAGCATGATCGAGGGGATCAGAAGCGTGGTGAAGATCCTCGCCCCCGGCGGCGTAATCGAGGTCCGGGCACTCGCCGACGGCGTGACGCACTCCGGCTACTTCGACGATTACGAGCGCCTCGCCCGGGCTGTCGAGGCCCTCGACGCCGACCCTTCGGTCGCCGGGATCTACGTCACCCTGAACACCCCGAACCCCGCCCTCCTCGCCCGCCGGGCGAACCGGATCAAGATGCGGCTCTCCCGGAAAGACGCGACGACCGCCGACGCCGACATCATCCGCCGGCGCTGGCTCCCAATCGACATCGACCCGGTGCGGCCGAGCGGGGTCTCGTCGACCGATGCGGAGCATAACGCGGCGCTCGCTGTCGCGGAGCGGATCGCGGCGTATCTCGCGGAGCAGGGGTTCCCGGAACCCCTCCGGGCCGACTCCGGCAACGGCGCCCACCTGTTGTACAGGATCGACCTTCCAAACGACGAAGCGGCAACCGCGCTCGTGAAGGGAGCGCTTGCCACCCTCGACGCCCTCTTCTCGAACGAGGCCGTCACCGTCGATACCGCGAACCACAACGCCGCCCGGATCTGGAAACTCTACGGCACGCTCTCCCGGAAGGGCGACAACACTCCCGAGCGCCCCCACCGGCGGGCGAAGATCCTCGCGGTTCCACCGGAGATCGGTGTGGTTCCGCTGGAGCGGCTAGACCGCCTCGCCGGGATCCTCCCCCGGGAAGGACCATCACAGCCGAAGAAGGGTTCCCGGCGGATCGACCTCGCCGCCTGGCTCACGGAGCACGGCATCGCCGTCCGGAGCACGCGACCTTACCAGGGCGGCACCCTCTACGTCCTCGCGGAGTGCCCGTTCTCGCCGGCGCACAAGGACGGGGCGTTTGCCATCCAGTTTTCAAACGGCGCCGTCTTTGCCGGCTGCCACCACGCGAGTTGCGGCGGTGGGGCGCAGCGGTGGCCGGAACTCCGGGGGATGTACGGGCGGAAAAGGCCGGAGAAAGAGGCGGCACCCGCATCTCCCCCTGCTCCGGCACCGGTGGATGACGAGCACCGCCGCCGGGCAAGAGAGATCCTTCAGGCCGGCGACCCGCTCGCGTTCCTCCTCGACACCTTCAACAAGAGCCATGTCGGCGATCGGACGGTCGCGGAATGTCTCGTGATGTCTCTTGCGTCCCAATCGGTCGAGAACACGAACGGCCTTCATGTCGCCATCTCCGGCAACTCCGGGAAGGGGAAGAGCCACGCCTGCACCACCATGCTCCAGCAGGTCCCGGAGGAGTACCGCCTCGCCGGCACGGTCTCGGACAAGGCCCTCTACTACAACGGCAGCCTGCAACCCGGGACCGTCTTCCTCTTTGATGATGTCTCGCTCTCTGATGACCTGCAGGAAGTTCTCAAGGCCGCAACCGCGAACTTCCGGGTGAGCATCGAGCACCAGACGGTGACCACCGACCGGAAACTCCAGATCTGCCGCATCCCGGAGCGGTGCGTCTGGTGGCTCGCGAAGGTCGAGGACGCCGGGGACGACCAGGTGGCGAACCGGATGCTCACGGTCTGGATCGATGACTCCCTCGAACAGGACGAGCGGGTGCTCCGGTACATGAAGGAGCGGGAGGTGAGGGAGGACGGCGGCGACGGCGAGGACCCCGATCTCGTGATCTGCCGGGAGATCTGGCAGATCCTCAAGGGGATTCGCACGCACGTCTCTATCCCGTATGCCCGGAGCGTGCAGTTCTCAGCGACCACGAACCGTCGCAACCCCGGTATCCCCTTTGACCTGATCAAGGCCTCCGCCCTCATCCACCGCTTCCAGAGAGAGGCGTATGATGGAGGCATCAGGGCAAACCTGGACGACTTCACGGCGGCGGCCCGGGTCTATGCGGCGATCAACGGCGAGACCGGGGGGCAGGAGACGAAGACGACGAAGAACGAGGCCGCAGCGCTCGCGACGGTGGCGACGATGGGCTGGGAGCAGTTCACGATCAAGATGCTCCAGGAGGCGCTCGGGCTCTCCTACCACCAGACCTATCGTATCCTCCACGGCTATACGAGCCGGGGGACGGCCTACTCCGGTCTCCTTGAGAAATGCCCGGCGGTCAGTTTCTTCGATACGATGGTCACCGAGGATGTGGAAGGATACGCGATGCGGCGGCGGGAGCACCTCTTCTCCTTCGACTGCGCTGTCTACCGGCGCTGGGCCCATGGCGGCGGGGTCTGGCTGGATGGGGACCGGGATGGTGGTCCCGATAACCCGGGGGGGCCACCAGACTTGAGCGGGAGCACTGGCGGTTTCGACATTGCAGCAGGTTTACCGCAGGATTCCAGCACCGGGTGCAACGATCAAGCGGCTCAAAACGACGTTGAATTGGCCGATCTTTGTACCGATAGAGAGAGGCGTCTCCCTTTCAGTACTGAAGTACAGCAGAACATACCCACAGTCCCCGGTACCGGCTCCGTGGTGAGTGCGTCTGCGGGTGCGTGTGAAACCCACAATGCCGGAACCGATCCCGGGATACTGGTGTCACGGGGCGGAAACATCAATCAGACGCCATTCAGTCGCCCTCCGGCTGGCATCGCCGGCTGTAATACGCTGAAAAGAGATGCAAGGCGAGGGCCCATGCCGCAAGAGCCCCTATCGGGGGTCCTCGATCACCGGGAGTTTCTCCGGGTGAAGGTCGAGCTCGGCCGGTGCGATCTCTGCGATACGGGAAAGGCGGTCTACCGCTCGCGGGAGGCGCAGACGAGCCTCTGCGAGGTGCGACGGTTCGCAGAACCGGAGCATGAGCACCGTTAGGTGCGAGGGGTGTTATGCCCGGCTGGTGCGGGAGGGGAACGCGAGGGAGGGGGTGCGGTGAACGACTGGCGGGAGCGTAGCGAGCGGCAGGAGTTCGAGCACCGCCAGGTGCGAGCAACGACGCGTGCCCCGCCAGGGTCCGGCGGTTGTGCTCGGGATGACCGGAGCACGTTCTCTTACCGTCCCGGCTGCCAATCGCGCCTTAATCCCTGCGTTCAGAAAGGGTTATCTTTTAGTACCGGTAATACGCACACATACAGATTTGTTTCCCGATTATAGCGGTAGTCTCAAGTTCGAGGTGATGGGATGCGGAAGCAGAAGTTGATCAATGCGTTGCTATACGCGGTGGAGCAGAACGGTCGCATCGGCCGGACGAAGCTCCTGAAGTTCATCTTCTTTGTGGACCTCATCTACTACAACCAGCGAGGGACAACGCTCTGCGGGACGACTTACATCCGCATGCCGAAAGGACCTGCGGAGGCTGCGGCGTTCCAATTAACGTCGGAATCGAACGCATATTTTGAAGTGCAGGTCCCAACAGCAAATACGCATACGGAAAGAAGAGATCCGGGCGGTTTTTCCCGAAGAAATACCTACGAGTCGTACGAATACAGACCCAGGAGCAAGGCAGTTCTCACCATCTTTACACCTTACGAGCGAGTCCTCCTCTGGTCGGTGCTCCAGTGGATGAAGTTTAAAAAAACGGATCTCATCAGTGACATTACCCACTATTTCCGTCTCTGGAAGGAGCTTTCAGATGGAGAAGATATCCCTCTCGAGTACTTCCAGTTGAACCGCCGCGAGAGAATGTATCTGGAACAGTCCGGCCTGCATGCCGACGGCTTTGAGCGCACGTTCTGCACAGGCATCCTCCCTCTCTCAACAGAGGTTAGCAATGCGCTCCACCCCCTGAATGCGGAGCGGATTGCCACCGTCGAGGAGGTCCTGGACAGCTTCATCGCGGCGTATCCCCTGCCCGCCCTTGAGATCTTCTACGACGCATACCTGGCGTGGGACGACGCCTACCGCTCGACGCTCCGCCACAACCCTTCGCATGCCCCCGCACTTGCGACCGAAGGCTGCGATGCCCTCTGTCTCGTCTCGCACGTCGTCGCGACGCATATGGTCCCGATTGTGTATAGCGAGGAGCAGTTGCAGGAGTTCTGCGACACCGCGGAGCGGCGCTTCAACGCCGAGCGGGACGCGATCACCCGCGATAATCCGCCCTCGCCCCCACCGGATTCCGACGGCGAGGTCTCGGCTCTCGTCGATATGGCAATGCGCATCTCCCGCGATCTCGCGTGCAGCGAGTCGCCGGCAGGGAGGAGGTAACCTGCCCTATTTCCTCGACAGTAACGTTCTCATCGGCTACTATTTTCACGTCGCCGACACCTGGGGAACTGAGGCCACGGACGTCTTCGAGGATCCGGAGCCGAACCATTCGAGCACAGGGGTCTGGGCCGAGTGTTTCGGGGACGGGACGGGAGGCCGGTGCCACACCATCCAGCAGAATCTCGTCCGCGAGTTCCGGCGGGCGGTTGCGCACTTAAAAAGGGACGGTTCGGCAGATACCCTCCTCGCCGAGGCCGAAAGCCGGGGGTGGAAGACCGTCCCGCTTCTCCGGCGTGTGGCCGAACTCTGTCGCGAGCAGCCGGCAGCGGCCCACAAGACGCTCCTCGCGGTGAAGGAGTGGTATGAGGAACTCTGCCGGCGGCGGCGCTGTGTCCTCGACGACCGGAAGGCGCTGGCCATCCACGCACGAACGGAGCCCTACCGCGAGATCTGGGACCGGTTCAGTGCGGTCATCGACGACTACGACGACTGCGAGGTGCTCCTCGACGCCCACGACGTCGCCGCGGCGATCGACGGCACGGTGCTCTATACCGGGGACTACCGTCACATCATCGCCAACCGGGAACTCATTCTTTCGGAAACCAGCCTCCACGATGTCCGGTATCTGGGAGACCGGACGGGCGGGCGGCCGCCGGCGTGAAGGAACCGTCGACGGTGTTTCATATCTCCGGGGAATAAGGCCTGAAGAAACAGTGAGCATCCTCGCTGTTGAAGAGTAGATTGCCCATCCATGGCACCCCGAAAGGGGAACATGTGAGTAAGATTTGACATCCAGATCTGCGTAACGTCTGGAGACACGAGGCATACGATTTCACCATCCGGCTGAGGAGAACATCGATGCCCTTGTTCTATCGCTCGGCAACGTTTACCGGAAACTGAATGCGGGTGATTTCATGGGCCGGGATCAAGTACCCATCAAGTACGGAAAAGCCGGCAGATATCTGGATATATGCAGATCGCCAGCAATATCGCTGACGTTAATTTCCGGAAGCGGGCACTCAGAATACAACCCATCAAGTATTCCTCCCGTCTGGTGCCGCCCACCACGGGATATTTTATTTCAGGTCTCCAGTAGTCTCATTGTTTTTGTTATCCCGTTCCTCTCCTTCGGGCGGGGCGGCCTCCTTTAGCATCCGGTCGAAATCGCTCTCAAAAAGTCTGTCCTGAACAACACGGTACTTCTCAAATTCACTCTCTGCGAACTCCTTTGCCATCTCTTTTGTGGCCTTTCCAAGGTCTTCGAGCAGTTTGCGATCATCGAACTCAAGGAACCGGTCAAGGCGTTTTGCCCAATCCTCCATAGTCATCGGGATCTTTCTTCTGGCACGCTCTTCAGCAAGGTCAAGCCAGGCGTTGACGATTCTTCCGAGTGATTCAAGTTCTGTTGCGTTCAGATAGTTTTTCGCGACCGATACGTCGGTTTTGAGTATCTTCCCGTCAGGGGCTTTTTCCCAGGTGCTAAGGCCCATATGCTTCTTTCTGCTGTCGGCACGTGCCATTATCAGTTCAGCCGCAGTATTCCCATGTATCGCAAAATGTAATTTGTTCTGAACGTTTGCGAAAAACTCGCGTGTTGTTGGTGCATTCCTGTTGTAGTCGAGGCTTGTAGCGTATATGTCCGTGGTTGTAGTAGTCAAGAGTCCGTGAAACTTCACGATCACCCTCGATTTGAACTGTTAGATATTTTCTAATAGTTGCATCACGGGTCAACTCGCCGCTTTCGTAGATGTTTTTCAGGTGTACGTTTATTGTCGGAACCGTCACATCGAAGAGCGCCGCCATCATCTTCTGGCTTAACCAGATGGTTTCGTCCTCATACCTGACCTCGATTGAGTCTTCACCGGCGGCCGAGGTAAATAGCAAAAATTCAACCGTGCTGTTTCGTATCAGTTTCTTTTCATCTCCGCTCATAGTTCCACCCCTGTTCGTACGATATTGTGGAGATCCTGCCGAACGCCGGGCTTTCTCTTCTGTGATCCCCGGATCTTCTATGGCGGTTCATGATGCACTCCTCGTTCATATCCGTCAGGAGAAACGCCTTCTCCTACCGGCCCGGCCGCCACCGGAGGGGGATGGCTATTCGAAGCCGGGACGATCTGCTCAAAGTCGAGCTCCGAACATCTGGATATACTACTTGACACTCTCCCCGGGCTAAAGCCCGGGAGATTCCGGGTTCGTTGACCGGGACGTGCATCGCCAGGGCCGGCGGTGGAGCGGTCCCGATCTCCGCAAGCGTGAGCCGGGTGTGCCCCACCCGGCTCTACAGGCATATTGGGCTCTTCTGGGCATAAAGAATAGCCGTGTGGGGTGAAAGTGAACGGATCTGGGGGTGCATTCATCCCCGGCCTGAAGGCCGGGGTCTTCACTCGAGCATGGTTCAGGCCTCCACTCCTGCCCGCCTGAGGATGAGCCGGTAGTCCTCCTCGGGGATCTCGCGCATGGCGATCCTGAGGTGGCCGCTCCACATCGTCTTGTTCGTGATGAATCTGAGATCCCCGATCAGTGGCTTGAACTCAAGGGGTTCGGGGAAGACCGCGATCGGTCGGACCTTCATGCGGTAGGGGAAGACCTCGTCGCCCATCTGCGGCGGGGTGACAAAGATGGGCGCCTGGTCCTCGTAGGGCTCAGAGATGACTTCGTAGGCTCCGGTTATCGCGGAGGGGAGGAGCGTGTCGCCCTCTTTCTCCTGCCGGACGTATACGAGGATGGTGTCGCCGGGCTTCACCCGCTGCATGAGGGTTTTGTTTCGTTTGGGCACTCCCCAGATCTGCTTCGCATCGAGGATCCTGGCGTTGTCGCGGTTAGAGGAGGCGATCCAGTGGGTCATACATTGGCAATGTACTCCGTGTTCGGAAAAAGGTGCCGAGAGCACTCGTGGCGGAGACGCCGGCCCGGGTAGGCCAACGGGAACGGAGGGTCGCATCCTGTTTGCGCCGACGTATCGGGACTGCCCGGTGCAAAACATTAACATCCATCAGTCCGAATTGAATCTAACCCGGGTTGCGGCAAATTCAAGAGATCCGCATACCCTGAAGTCAGATTATTCAAAATCTGTGGAAGAATGACCGGACAAAAAACCGAATACATAAGGGAGGAAAACCATGGCAATCAAAAAATCCGAACTCTATCGTTCGCTCTGGAGTAGTTGCGATGAACTCCGTGGGGGCATGGATGCTTCACAATACAAGGATTACATACTCACGCTGCTCTTCGTAAAATACGTCTCCGATAAGTACGCGGGGAAGGAGGACGCGATCATCGAGGTGCCTGAAGGAGGAAGCTTCGCCGATATGGTGAGGCTGAAGGGCGACAAGGAGATCGGGGATAAGGTCAACAAGATTATCGGCAGGCTCGCAGAGGCGAACGGGCTCAAGGGGGTCATCGACCAGGCTGATTTCAACGATGAGGCGAAGCTCGGGAGCGGGAAAGAGATGCAGGACCGCCTCTCCAAACTGGTGGCGATCTTCGACGGCCTGGACCTCCGGGCAAACCGCGCCGAGGGCGACGATCTGCTCGGTGATGCCTACGAGTACCTGATGCGGCATTTCGCCACCGAGTCGGGCAAGAGCAAAGGGCAGTTCTACACCCCGGCCGAGGTCTCGCGGGTCATCGCCCGTGTGGTCGGCATCGGTCCTGATACCCGCCAGGACCAGACCCTCTACGACCCTGCCTGCGGGTCGGGGTCCCTCCTCCTCAAGGCGAGTGACGAAGCCCCGCGGGGAATCACGATCTACGGCCAGGAGATGGATAACGCCACCTGGGCGCTGTCGCGGATGAATATGATCCTCCACGGCCATCCGGGGGCGGAGATCTGGCGCGGCAATACCCTTGCCGACCCGCACTTCAAGAACCCCGACGGGAGCCTGAAGAAGTTCGACTTCGCGGTCGCAAATCCTCCCTTCTCCTCCAAAGCCTGGACGAACGGGCTCGACCCGGAGAACGACGAGTTCAAACGCTTTGAGTATGGCGTCCCGCCGGCGAAGAACGGCGATTATGCGTTTCTCCTCCACCTGATCACGTCGCTCAAGAGCACCGGGAAGGGCGCGATCATCCTCCCGCACGGGGTGCTCTTCCGCGGCAATAAGGAGGCCGATATCCGCCGGAACCTCGTCCGGCATGGGCTAATCAAGGGCATCATCGGCCTGCCCCCGAACCTCTTCTACGGGACGGGTATCCCGGCCTGCATCATCGTCGTCGACAAGGAGAACGCCTCTTCCCGGACGGGGATCTTCATGATCGACGCCTCGCGAGGGTTTGAGAAGGACGGGAACAAGAACCGACTCCGGTCGCAGGATATCCGCAAGATCGTGGACGTCTTCAACAACCGGATCGAGGTGCCCCGCTACTCCCGCATGGTCCCCATCGCGGAGATTGCGAGCAGTGCGAACGATTACAACCTGAACATCCCGCGCTACATCGATTCGAGCGAGCCCGAGGACCTCCACGACCTGGACGCCCACTTAAGCGGCGGCATCCCGGGCCGGGACGTCGACGCCCTGGAGCGCTACTGGTCGGTCTTCCCGACGCTGCGGGATGCGTTGTTCCGGTCGAACGGTCGGCCCGGGTACCTGGAGCCGAAGGTCGAGCCGGCGCAGGTGAAGGCGACCATCCTCGCCCACGCGGAGTTTGCGGCCTACGCGGCCCGGGTCGCCGCCGTCTTTGACGAGTGGCGGGCGGCGCACGAGCCGCGTCTTTGGGCGCTCGATGCCGGCGCAAAACCGCGGGAGGTCGTCCGTGCGCTCTCGGAGGATATGGTCGTGCGGTTCGCCGGCCTGCCACTGCTGGATAAGCACGACGCCTACCAGTGCCTGATGGATTACTGGGCCGGGGGGATGCAGGACGACGTCGATCTCGTCGCCGCCGAGGGGTGGGTCGCAGGGGCGAAGCCCCGCGGGATCATCGAGGATAAGGAGAAGAAGATCAAGGAGACGCCGGATCTGGTCATCGGTCGGCGGAAGTATAAGATGGACCTGATCCCGCCGGCCCTGATCGTCAGCCGCTACTTCGCCGCTGAGCAGGCGGCCATCGACGACCTCGCTGCCCGGCAGGAGACCGCCGCCCGCGAACTCGAGGAGTTCGTCGAGGAGCATACCGGGGAGGAGGGGCTGCTCGAGGACGCGGTAAACGAGAAGGGGAACGTCACCAGAAAGGCAGTGAACGACCGGTTGAAGGAGATCGGCAGGAGTCCGGAGTTTGCCGAGGAGCGCGACGCCCTCACGCGGGTCATGGCGCTGATCGAGGCCGAGTCCCGGGCCGGCAAAGCGGTGAAGGAGGCACGGGCGGCGCTCGACGAGCGGGTGCTGGCCCGCTACACGACCCTCACAGTGGACGAGATCAGGACGCTGGTGGTGGAGGATAAGTGGTTTGCTTCGATCCGGGCTGCCGTCGAGGGTGAGGTGCAGCGGCTGACGCAGCGGCTCGCCGGCCGGGTGAAGGAACTCGACGAGCGGTATGCCCGCCCGCTGCCGGAGCTGGAGCGTGAGGTGGAGGCGTTCGGCAAGAAGGTCGAGGAGCACCTGAAGAGGATGGGGTTGGAGTGGGGATGAGAGATGGAGCGGACGTTACGCCAGACAATTTTGCCGGCCTGCTCGTCGACGTGAAGGAGCGGATCCTCTCGGCACGGACCAGGGCGGTTCTGGCGGTCAACGCCGAGCTCGTCCGGCTCTACTGGGAGGTTGGTCGGATCATTCACGAGCGGCAGCGTTCGGAGGGATGGGGGGCTGCGGTCATCCCTCGCCTCTCTTCGGCGCTGAAGAACGAGCTGCCGGAGGTGAAGGGCTTTTCGGAGCGGAACATCAAGCGGATGCTCGCCTTCTACCGCGAGTACCCGGAGCTCGGCGGGGGTGGAATTGTGCCACCACCTGTGGCACAAACGGCGGGGCGATCATCTATGCCGGAAACGGGGGCGCACATTCCGCGAGAGGTGTTCTGGGCGGTTCCCTGGGCTCATCAAATTATCCTGATGGAGAAGGTCAAGCACCTCCCGACCCGGTTCTGGTATATGGAGCAGACCCTCGCGCACGGCTGGAGCAGAAACGTGCTTGCCATACAGGTTGAGACAGAGGCCCACGCACGGCAGGGAAAGGCGGTCACGAATTTCAGCGCACTCCTGCCTTCTCCGCAGTCGGATCTCGCACAGCAGGCTCTGAAAGACCCGTATATCTTCGACTTTCTCACGCTCGACGAGCCATTCCACGAGCGCGAGCTCGAAACTTCGCTCATCTGCCATCTCGAGAAGTTTCTGCTCGAACTGGGGCAGGGCTTTGCATTCGTCGGGCGGCAGTATCGTCTGGATGTCGGGGGAGAGGATTTCTACATCGACCTGCTGTTCTACCACCTGCGGCTACGGGCGTTTATCGTGATCGATCTGAAGCGGGGGAGGTTCAGGCCGGAGTATGCGGGGAAGTTGAACTTTTACTGCAACGTGGTGAACGACCTGCTCCGTCACCCGGACGACCAGCCGACGATCGGCCTGATCCTCTGCCAGAGCAAGGATAACCTGCTCGCCGAGTACAGCATATCGGGTATCGACAAGCCCATCGGGATATCGACCTACGAGTTGACCCGTGCCCTCCCGACTCATCTCAAATCCGCTCTGCCGACGGTCGAGGAGATCGAGCGTGAACTGGCAGAGGTGCAGCACCAGGAGGAGGAAGGAGAATGACCGACCGGCAGGCAGGGGTGGAGGAAGTGCCGCCGGGGTATAAGCGGACGGAAGTGGGAATGATACCGGAGGATTGGTCAGTATCACTCCTTGATTCGATTGCGGTACGTGGTAGTGGCCATACTCCAGATAAGAAGCATCCAGAGTACTGGGACGGATCTATACCATGGATTTCTTTAGCCGATTCACCAAAGCTTGATAATGGTTACATTTACGAGACAACTTCGACGATTACCCCTGCCGGAATCCAAAACTCTTCTGCTGTAATTCATCCCCCCGAAACAGTTGTATTAACCCGCGATGCAGGTGTCGGCAAGAGCGCTATTATGGGTCAAGCGATGGCTGTGAGCCAACACTTTATGGCTTGGAGATGTGGCCCAAATATTAATAATCACTTCCTCTACTACTGGCTTCAATCTAAAAAGGGCGAATTTGAACGCATTGCAATCGGAAACACGATCAAAACCATCGGTCTCCCATATTTCAAGAATCTGAAAATACCTCTCCCTCACATCCACGAGCAATACACCATCGCCACCGCCCTCTCCGATGTGGACGGGCTCATCAGGGCGCTGGACGCGCTTATCGAGAAGAAGCGGGCCATCAAGCAGGCCGCCATGCAGCAGCTCCTCACCGGGAAGATGAGGCTGCCGGGGTTCACCGGGAAATGGGAGACGAAGCGACTGGGAGACACTATCACTTTCCTACCAACAGCCAATAATCCTAGAGCAGACCTGAATGACGATGGAGGGATACAGTACATCCACTATGGCGACGTCCATGCACAAACAAAGCCCGTCCTAGATTGTACTGTGTGTGTGCTGCCTTACATTGATCGAGGAAAAATAGGAAATGCCACCTATCTGGAAGATGGCGACCTCATTATGGTCGACGCATCTGAAGATCTTGAAGGAACAGGCAAGAGCGTCGAGGTTCAGGGTATATCGGGGAAAAATGTAATTGCCGGCCTTCACACCATTTTGTGTCGGGGTAATCCCGAGCAATGGGCTAGGGGGTTTAAGGCGTATCTACAATTTATCCCTGCGTTTAAGTTAGCCCTTACCCGTATCGCCACGGGTATTTCGGTATATGCTATTTCAAAGAATCACATTGCAGAACTCGAACTTGCACTTCCACCAGTTCCCGAGCAGGGCGCCATAGTCTCAATCCTCTCCGACATGGACGCCGGGATCGCCGCCCTCGAACGCCGCCGGGAGAAGGCGGAGCAGATCAAGCAGGGCATGATGCAGCAGCTCCTCACCGGGCGCATCCCCCTCGTCGAGCCGCCGGAGCCGGCGGCATGACCTCCGTCCGCATCTTCGTCAGCAGCGTGCAGTGTGCTCGGACTGACCCACCAGAGCCGGAGTTCCGGCAGAGTGGCGAGCAATTGGTCCAGGCTCTGTGGCGTCCTGAGCGAGATCGGGTGGTTGTCACTACAACATGGGACCTTGTGGGGACCAAGTTGGGACTAAGTGGGGTTCCGGGTAGAGGTGCTGGCGAAACCAGGGAAGGCACTAGGGAAGAAACTAGGGAAGACCTCGCCAGCGACGGATTCCAGACGATCATCCGCCGGGTTCGGGGTGGGGAGGAACCTTCGGGGAAAACTTCGGGGTTAATCCTTGACATGATCCGGCGACAGCCAGAGATCACCATACCCGAGATGGCCGGAGCACCGGGCAAGAGCACCCGGGCCATAGAGATGCAACTCGCAAAACTCAGAAAATCTAGAAAGGTGCAACGCATCGGCCCGGCCAAAGGCGGCCGCTGGGAGATTATCGGAGACGAAGATGAGTAATGTCGGCGAGCGTGAGCGTCTCACGCAGGGGCGGGTTGTCGCCTACTTCCGCGACGCCCTCAAGTATCGTTACCTGGGCGATTGGGAGCACCGCGAGGGGAACAGCAACGTCGAGGAGGAGCTGCTCGCTGCATGGCTCACCCGCCGGGGCTACAGCGAGAAGATCGTCGGCAAGGTCCTCTACGAGCTCGGCAAAGCGAAGGCGGTCGGCGGGAACAAGAGCCTCTACGACGCCAACCGCGAGGTCTACGGGCTGCTCCGCTACGGCGTGAAGGTCCGGCCCGACATCGGCGAGCAGCACATCACCGTCTGGCTCATCGACTGGGACCGCCCGGAGAAGAACGACTTCGCCGTCGCCGAAGAGGTCACCATCGCCGGCGAGAACAGCAAACGCCCCGACATCGTGCTCTATGTCAACGGCATCGCTCTCTGCGTCCTCGAACTCAAGCGGTCGATCGTCTCCGTATCCGAGGGCGTCCGTCAGAACCTCGACAACCAGAAGAAGATCTTCATCCGCCCCGTCTTTTCCACCGTCCAGCTCGTGATGGCCGGCAACGAGACCGAAGGGCTCCGTTACGGCGTGATCGAGACCCCCGAGAAGTACTACCTGCGCTGGAAAGAGGCCGACGCCGGAGAAAGCCCGCTCCTCCGCGAACTCTTCCAGCTCTGCCGCAAAGACCGCCTGCTTGAGATCGTCCACGACTTCATCGTCTTCGATGCCGGGACCAAGAAGACCTGCCGGCACAACCAGTACTTCGGGGTCAAAGCGGCACAGGAGCGCGTGAAGCGGCGCGAGGGCGGGATCATCTGGCACACCCAGGGCAGCGGCAAGAGCCTGATCATGGTCTGGCTCGCCAAATGGATCCGCGAACACGTGCCGGCCGCCCGCGTCCTGCTCGTCACCGACCGCACCGAACTCGACGACCAGATCGAGAAGGTCTTTCTCGGCGTCAGCGAGGACATCTACCGCACCCGGAGCGGCGCCGACCTCGTCCGCGTCCTCAACACCGACACCGAATGGCTGGTTTGCTCGCTCGTCCACAAGTTCGGCCGCGGCGACGACCTCAGCGACGCCGATCTCGAGACCTATATCGAAGAGATCAAACGCAACCTGCCGAAAGGATTCTCCCCCAAAGGCGAGTTCTTCGTCTTCGTCGACGAATGCCACCGCACCCAGTCCGGCAAACTGCACCGGGCGATGAAGATGCTCCTCCCCGGGGCGATGCTGATCGGGTTCACCGGCACCCCCCTGCTCAAACTGGACAAACAGAAGAGCATCGAGGTCTTCGGCCCCTACATCCACACCTACAAATACGACGAGGCCGTGCGTGACGGCGTCGTCCTGGACCTCCAGTACGAGGCCCGCGACATCGACCAGAACCTCACCTCCCAGGAGAAGATCGACCAGTGGTTCGAGATCAAGACCCGGGGCCTGACCGACGCCGCGAGAGCCCAGCTCAAGAAGCGCTGGGGAACCATGCAGAAGGTGCTCAGCGCACAGGACCGCCTGGAGAAGATCGTCGCCGACATTCTGCTCGACATGGAACTGCGCGACCGGCTCAGGAGCGGCCGCGGGAACGCGCTCCTCGTCACCAGCAGCATCTACTCGGCCTGCCGGTTCTTCGAGATGTTCAACAAGACCGACCTTGCGGGCAGATGCGCGATCATCACCTCCTACGCGCCGCAACCTTCGGACATCAAGGGCGAAGAGACCGGCGAAGGGCTGACCGAGAGGCTGCGGCAGTACGACATCTACCGCAGGATGCTCGCCGACCACTTCGAAGAACCGGAGGACGCGGCGATGCACAAAGTCGAGCAGTTCGAGAAGGAGGTGAAGAAGCGGTTCATCAACGAGCCCGGACAGATGAAACTCCTGATCGTCGTCGACAAACTTCTGACCGGCTTTGACGCCCCGCCGGCGACCTACCTCTACATCGACAAGCAGATGCGCGACCACGGTCTCTTCCAGGCGATCTGCCGCGTGAACCGCCTCGACGGCGAGGACAAGGAGTACGGCTACATCATCGACTACAAAGACCTCTTCCGGTCGCTTGAGAGGTCGATCAAGGACTACACCGGCGAAGCCTTCGGCGGCTTCGACAGAGAGGACGTATCGGGGCTGTTGAAAGACCGCCTGGAGACAGGGCGGGAGCGGCTTGGCGATGCCCTTGAGGCGATCAGGACGTTATGCGAGCCGGTCGAGCCTCCCCGGGACACCCTTGCGTATCAGCATTTCTTCTGTGCGGCCGATACCGCAGATCCCGAAGCGCTCAAGGAGAATGAGCGCAAACGGCTTGCCCTCTACAAACTGACCGCCGCCCTCCTCCGGGCGTATGCCGGCCTGGCGAACGAGATGCACGATGCCGGATACACCGACGCCGAGGCCGCAGAGATCCGGGCCGAGGTCACTCACTACGACAACGTCCGTAAAGAGGTTATGCGGGCAAGCGGCGACTATATCGACCTGAAACTCTACGAGCCGGCCATGCGGCATCTCCTCGATACCTACATCCGGGCCGAAGAGAGCGTTAAGATATCGGCGTTCGACGATATGCCGCTGGTCCAGCTCCTCCTCGAGCGTGGTGCCGATGCCGTAGAGACACTCCCGCCGGGCATACGGCGTGATCGCGAAGCGGTTGCAGAGACCATCGAGAACAACGTTCGCAAACTGATCATCGACGAGACACCGATCAACCCGAAGTACTACGAGAAGATGTCCGAACTGCTGGACGCGCTGATCAGAGAACGCCGGGCACAGGCACTCGGGTACCAGGAATACCTCAAAAAGATCGTCGCACTGACAAAACAGATCAAGCGCCCCGGCGACGGCGCACGGTATCCCGGGACCCTGGACAGTCCTGCAAAACAGGCTCTCTACGATAACCTCGGCGAGGACGAAGCGATCGCGCTCGCGGTCCATGAAGCGGTAACCTTGACCAAACAGGACGACTGGACGCACAACCCCATTAAGACGAAGATGGTCCGTATTGCCATCAAGAAGGTCGTCCAGGACGACGAGAAACTCGACAAGATCCTTGAACTGATCAAAAACCAGCAGGAGTATGCCTGAATGCACCGGATCTCCGTGAATGGCATGCAGGTCGACGTGGTCCGTAAGGACATCCGGAACCTGCATCTCGGGGTATACCCTCCCGAAGGCCGGGTCAGGGTGGCGGCGCCGTTACGCGTGGACGATGAAGCGGTGCGGCTGGCGGTGATCACGAAACTGCCGTGGATCAAACGGCAGCAGACCCGCTTCAGGACCCAGGAACGCCAGAGCCCGCGGGAGTACACCTACCGCGAGACGCACTACTTCCTCGGCAGACGCTACCTGTTAAACGTCATCGAGCATCCGGGCCCGTCCCGGGTCGAGGTGCGTGGTAAGGCAGGGATCGACCTGTACGTTCCGGCAGGAAGCGATGCCGTCAGACGCGAACAGGTCATGCTCAAATGGTACCGAAAAGAACTCAAAGCCTTGATTCCGCCGCTGATCGATACGTGGCAGGAGACGCTCGGGGTGACGGTGGACGACTGGGGAGTAAAAAAGATGAAGACCAAATGGGGCAGTTGTAACATCGAAGCCCGGCGAATCTGGCTGAATCTGGAACTCGCAAAGAAATCGGTACAATGCCTCGAGTACGTTGTTGTGCATGAGATGGTGCACCTGCTCGAGCGAAACCACACCGACCGGTTCAGGGAGCTGATGGATCGGTTCATGCCCCAGTGGCGACATTACCGGGATGTGCTGAATCAGGCCCCACTCAGCCACGAGACCTGGTGTTACTGAAAAAACAGTTGATGATCCGGGTGAGTTTGGTGTCAAGGAGAGGCAGGAGATGGTTTTTCTCCACCGGCAGACCAGTCTACCGGCCGACCCTCCACCAGAACGGGTCTTTTATATCGCAAACAGATCCCGCCCCCCTCACCTCCCGCCGACCCCCCGCTTCCCGCAGATCTGCACCACCTTCTCCGGCTCATAGCGCAACGCAACCTCGCTCGTCCTCCCGCCGGCCTGCACCCGGATCAGGTCGACCAGCCGCAGCGAGTCAAGTTTTCGCAGTTGCCGGGAGAAGGCCGTGTAGCCGACCTTCGGCGTCTCCTCGACCCGGCCGTAGATCGCGCCGGAGACCAGCGGCCCGCTCTCCTCCTGCGAGAGCTCCGCGATCCGCCGGAGCAGCAGCCGCTCGTCCGCCGAGAGCGCCCGGATTGTATAAGCGAGGTGGACGTGCTTTGCCTGCTCGTAGGCCTTCATGATATCCTCCTCGACGACCTCGGTGCGGGCGGCGCACTCCGCGTTCAGCACCGCCCGCTTCACCAGGTCGAGACCCACCCGGACGTCGCCCGACTCCATCGTCTGCTCGACGATGCGGTCGAGCATCTGTACTGAGAAGACGCCGGGGTAGAGCCCGGTCCGGATCCGGTCCTGGAGGATGCCCCGGATCTCGTCGGCGTCGTAGGGCGGGAAGTAGATGTCGGAGGGGCGAAACGGCGAGAGGACCCATTTGCTCAGGTCGGCGGCGAGGTCGAGGTCCATGTCGCTCACCGTCGCGAAAACCGCCGCCCGGGTAGTCCTGGTGCAGCCGGAGCAGGGAGTTGACGACGTCGCCGAGCAGGTTGTTGTAGTGGAGCAGGTTCGCGTCGTCCAGGCAGACGATCAGGCTCTTCTCCTGCCGCTGCAGGGCGCCGCCGATCGCGTCCATCACCGACTTGATCGAGACACCGGTCCGCGCCGGAGCGTGGCCGAAGACCGCGGCATAAACTCGCGAAAAGACCATGTACTTCGTCCGGTCGTTCTGGCAGTTCACGTAGACCGGCACGATCTTCTTGGTGGTCTGCTCGAGCTCGGCAAAGATCCGGAGCACGCTGGTCGTCTTCCCGGTCCCGGGCAGACCCCTGCAGATGGCGGAGAGGGCCCGCCCGCCTTCGAGTGCGGGACGGACCTGGTAGGCAAGGTCGTTGAGCTGGCTCTCGCGGTAGTTGAAGAACTCAGGGACGTAATCGATCTCGAAGACATCGATACTCCGGAAGAGTGTCTGGTCGGACATGAGGAGTCGCGTTCTCATACAAAGATCGTCGGGAGATGGTTATTTAAGCGGGAGCCGTGCGCATGGTGAAAGTGAAAAAGAAGTTTTGCCGGAAGACCTTTTGCGCTCATAGCGCTGGTGCTTTGCCCGGCAGAGGGCATTGTGCCTGAAATCCGGTGTGGCCGTTCACCACCCCGCCGGCCCCGTCAGACGATCGGGCCGAAGAGCGCCCGGCCGATGAGGAAACATACCCCGGCCACGATCGCCGCGGCCGGAATGGTCAGGAACCAGGCGATGAGGATCTCGCGGACCACGCCCCACTTGACCGCCGAGTAGCCGCGCGTCGCGCCGACACCCATGATCGCGCCGGTTGTCGCATGGGTCGTCGAGACCGGGACGCCAAAGACATTCATCAGCGACAGGACACCCCCGGCGGAGGTCGATGCGGCAAACCCCTGGTAGGGCCGGATCCTCGTTATCTTGGTGGCCATCTTGTCGATGACCCGCCAGCCCCCGAGGAGGGTACCGACCGAGATGGCAAGCGAAGAGACCAGTATCACCCAGAGCGGGACGGCAAACTCGGAGATCAGCCCGCCGGCAAGGAGCATGGCGGTGATGATGCCCATCGCGTTCTGGGCATCGTTGCCGCCGTGGCCGATCGCCTGGAGTGACCCCGAGAAGATCTGAAGATTTCGAAAGAGGTTTGTCAGGCGCCGCGGAGCATAGTTGCGGAAGACGTAAGTTACGGTGATGCCGAAGATGAACGCGACGATGAACCCAAGCATCGGGGAGACGACGATGAAGATGATGACCCCGAGAATGCCGCTGACACTCAAAAACCCTGTTGCGATGGCGAGCGGGATGACCAGCGTCACCCCGATGAGTCCCCCAACGAGGAGGTTCCACGGCTTGAACTCGCCCCTCCGATGCGCGAACACCCCCGTGGCGACAGCACCGAGGACGGCACCGGCAAGCCCATAGAAGGCGGTCTGCTCAATCATTACCAGCGACGGCCAGATGACCGCTCCTGTCCCGGCACCTGCAATCCCGGCACCAAGGAGCCCCCCGATCAGAGCATGGCTGCTCGATACCGGGATACCGAGAAGAGACGTCGCAAGAACCCAGAGCACCCCGCCGACCAGGGCCATGAAGATCAGCGTCGGCGTAAGGAATGAGGGGTCGACGATCCCTCTTCCGATGGTCGCCGCAATCGCCGTCGTGAAGAGGAGGGGGCCGAGGAGGTTGAAGACCCCTGCGAGAAGGACCGCCTGCAACGGGGTTAAAGCCTTGGTCGCGACGATGGTTGCGATCGAGTTTGCGGCATCGTTCAGGCCGTTTGCGAAGTTAAAAAGAAGAGCGAGAGCGATGCCGAGGATGATGATCGGATCCATGGCAGTCAGGAGTGTCTGATGGCTATGTCGCTCAAGACGTTTGCGACATCCTCGCACTTATCGGTCGCCATCTCCAGGTTTTCGTAGATATCCTTGAGTTTGATGATGGTGATCGCATCATTCGTCTTGAAGAGGTCCATGATAGCATGACCGAGGACGTTATCCGCGACATTCTCCAGGCGGTTCACCTCGATGCACCGCTCTTCGATCAGGCTCGGGTCCTTGATCGACCGTATACTGCTGACGGCCTTCTCGATCTCGATGACGCTCAACTGGATCAGCTTTGCAAGTTCAATCATCGAGTCGTCGGTCTCGGTGATGCCGTAACTGTACATCTGCTGTGCCGTGCCGTCGATGTAGTCGAGAATATCGTCCAGCGCCGATGCGAGACGGGAGATCTCTTCGGGCTCAAGCGGCGTGATGAACGTCCGGTTCAGTTGCTCGTAGATCTGGTGTGAAATATCGTCTCCCTGGTGCTCGATCTGTTTCATCCGGTGACACTGCTCTTTCACGTCCTTGAAATTTTCAACGAACTCAACGAGCAGATCGGCTGCGGAAACGACTGTTTTAGCCATCTCATCGAAGAGGTCAAAAAAAACCTTATCCTGAGGGACTACCCACTCCTTAATGCCCACGATGATCGTTATAAGTTTCTCCCGTCAGGGACTATATATCGATCGGTCCTGCTGCCCGAAAAGAACGGCGGGATACGGCGAAACAGGGGAGGAGGCACCGCAAGCCTCTCAGGTGAGCGCGCCGGCCGGGTACCGGGAACGACTCGTCCGATATGGGGGAACGGTGCGGAGCCGCTCCCGTCGCCCTCTCACTCCGAGATCTTCACGAGGTTGCTGCGGATAAATTCGAGATCCGCGTCCTTTGCCGCGATCTCCAGGAGCACTGTCCCGTAACCGGGGCAGAGTTTCGTAAACGGCAGCAGGACCTTCTTCTTCCGGATCTGGAGCCCTACGAGCATGGGCTTTTGTAAGAGTATCCGGATATCCTTGAAGACAAAGCCCGGCACCATCTCGTAGTATTCCTTGCTGTGCTTTCGCACGTAATCGTTCACCTGATCAGGCGTCACATCCATGAGAAGCACCTGTCCACCCAGGTTGTTTACGCAGCGCGATGCCATTCATAGATAATTCGTATTGTCACGAATAAATCTTTCGCAGATCCCGGGGTCGCCGCCCGACACGGGAGGAACCGGATATCTTGAGAGCATCGCGCCGGTGCTGCTCGAAAGAGCAGGCCTTTACAGATCCGGGGTGCAAGAAAGCCCCCGGCTAAAGCCCGGGGAGAGTGTCAACGGCCGTTGCTGTCCCGGCGAGGGGAAAGGTTATTGTATACCGGGCGGATACTCCGGTATGAAGCCGTATGGCATGCCGGGCTGCTCACCCGGGGTTCGTCTCCTCCTCCTGGCGGCCGTTTCCGCCCTCTTCGTCATTCCCTGCTCCATCTCGGGCGCGACCCCCCCGCTGCTTCCTTCTCTCACCCTCTCGCTATCGAACGACACCCTCTCCGGGAACGAAGACCTTGATATCTTCGTCGTCTGGAGCCGGGACGCGAGTTTCTACCGCCCCCCGGGAAGCGTCGACGTGCTGGTCTACAGGGCCGGCTCGCCGGTTGCAGGGTATACGATCCCGGAAGACGTTCGTACAGCCGCCGATGACAACACCCGGCATTTCCGCGGGGCGATCGCATCCGCGGAGTTGCCGGAGGGGAGGCTCCTGCTCGTCGCCACCGACCCGGTCTCCGGCGCCGAAGCCCGCGCCCCGATCAACGTCACCGAACCGGGCCCGGACTTCTCCAGCACCCGGCTGGCCGGGTCCCTCGACACCGCCTTTCTCCTGGTTGCGGCGGTCCTGCTGGTCGTCCTCGGGGCCGGTCTCAGCCTGCTCGTGCGGCGTCCGTGAGGGGAGGCGGTGCCGCTGCCCGGCTCTTCTCCACCACCTCCTCTCCGCCTGCACCCCGGCGCCCCCCCTCACCGGTTCCCTTAATGTCTGCGGAAAACCAACTATTCTTCAAGTGATACGCGAACCGGCAGTAAAAAAAGTCCTCTACTGGTGCGACCAGTGTAACGTCCCCCTCATCGGGCGCACCTGCGCCTGCAAAGCGAAGGTCCGGGAGATAGAACTCCTGCAGCCGCACGACGTCCGCCCGGCCCTCGCGGCGGATACGGCCCTCATCCGGCGCCTTCTCTCCGAGCAGTTCGGCGATATTCCCCTGCCCCATGTCGTGCTCCTCAACAAGACCGGCGGCGCCGACCGGGCCGACCTGGTGATCGTCCACGGCGACCGGTTCGGCTGGCTCTCGTTCGACCCGGTCACCCGGAAATTCAGCCTCGATATCGCCCCCGAGGCGCTCCCGCACATCCTCCCGTATGCAACAAGAGGCATCATCGATCTCGAGGCCGAGCCCGCCGTGCGTGCACATAAGGGCCGCATCGGCGGGAAACGGTTCCCCCTGGCGGCCGGCGTGCCCGACGGGACGGTCATCGTCGCCTACAAGAACCGGTTCGGCACCGGCGTCGTCAAGGACGGGCAGGTCCGGGTGAAGGAACTCGTCTCCGTCACGCCCTGCTCCCGGCCCGACCCGGGCTGGGAGGTGGTGATCGAGAGGAACCGCTACCACTTAAAGAACCTTGAGCGCAACGCCGTCCGTACCATCAAGAAGCACATGAACGACCGGCCGTGCGCGAACGTCTCGTTCTCCGGCGGCAAGGACAGCACCGCCGTCCGCCACCTCGCCCGGAAGGCGGGGGTGGAGAAGGCGTTCTTCATCGACACCGGGATCGAACTCCCCGAGACCGTGGAGTTCGTGGCGTCACAGGGCGTCGAGATCATCCGGAAAGGCGGCGACTTCTTCCAGGCGGTCGAGAAGGCGGGGCCGCCGGGGAAGGACCACCGCTGGTGCTGCAAACTCTTAAAACTCCACCCCTTAAAGATCTACCTCGCCGAGACCGGCCCCTGCGTCACCATCCAGGGGAACCGCTGGTACGAGTCCTGGAATCGGGCCGACCTTGAGGAGACGAGCCAGAACCCGGCGAACCCCCTGCAACTGAACGTCTCGCCGATCCGGAACTGGCGGGCGCTCGAGGTCTTCCTCTACCTCTGGTGGCAGGAAGTCCCCATGAACCCGCTCTACGAGATGGGTCTTGAGCGGATAGGCTGCTACCTCTGCCCGGCGGCGCTCGAGAGCGAGTACGAGGGGCTCCGGGAGATGCACCCGGAACTGACGGAGCGCTGGGACGAATTCCTTATCAGGTGGGCGGAGAAGACCGGGATGCCGGACGCCTACCACCAGTGGGGGCTCTGGCGATGGCGGGCCCTGCCCCCGAAGATGCGCGAGGTCTGCCGGGAGCGGGGCATCGGCGTGAACGAGGACTTCACCCTGCGGGAAGCTCCCGTGAAGAAGAGAGTGGAGGTGGCAACGACGAAGACGATGAAGACCCGTGAGCCGGCACGGCCGGCAGAGATTGAGTTCACTCCCGATACGATCCGGAAAGACTTCCCGATCCTCGGCGATATCATCTACCTGGACAACGCGGCGACGAGTTTCTCGCCGGAGCCGGTGGTGGAGGCGGCGGTCGAGTTCGAGCACCGTTACCGGGCGAACGTCGGGCGGGGCGTGCACCGCCTGACCCGGATCGCGACGCAGCGTTACTGGCACGCCCACGAGAAGGTGGCCCGGTTCGTCGGCGGGGAGGCGGGGGTGACGGTCTTCACGAAGAACGCCACCGACGCGATCAACATGGTCGCGCAGGGGCTCTCCTGGAAGCCGGGCGACCGCGTGGTGACCACCATCCTCGAGCACCACTCAAACCTCCTCCCCTGGAGGGCGCTTGGAAAGCAGGGGGTCGCGCTCGACGTGATCGGGATCGACGCCGACTATTCGCTCGACCTTGCCGCACTCGAGGAGACCCTGGCCGGGGGCGGTGTCCGGCTCGTCGCCGTCACCCACGCTTCAAACGTCCTCGGCGTGACGACACCGGTCCCCGAGATCGCGGGGCTCTGCCGGGAGCACGGCGCCCTCCTCCTGGTGGACGCCGCACAATCCGCGCCGCACATGCCGCTGGACGTCGCGGAGCTCGGCTGCGACATCCTCTGCTTTGCGGGGCACAAGATGTTCGGGCCGATGGGGACCGGGGTCCTCTGGATGCGGGACCTGCTCTTCGAGCCGCCGACCCTCGGCGGGGGCATGGTCGCGAGCGTGACGGCAGAGGGGCATGTGCCCGCGGAGGGTTACCAGCGCTACGAGGCCGGGACGCCGAACGTCGGCGGCGGGATCGCGCTCGGCGTCGCCGTGGACTACCTCTCGGCGATCGGGATGGAGAAGATCCACCGGCACGAGGAGCGCCTGACCGCCCGGCTGATCGAGGGGCTCTCCGCGATAGACGGGGTCACGGTCTACGCCGGGAGGAATCCGGGTGCCCGGATCGGGGTCGTCTCGTTCACCATCGACGGCGTTCACCCCCAGGAGGCCGCGCAGATGCTCGACGAGGATGCGGATATCCTGGTGCGGTCGGGGCACCACTGCTGCCAGCCGCTGATGGAGCACCTGAACCTCCCGGAGGGGACGGTCCGGGCGAGCATGGCGGCCTTCACGACCGAGCAGGAGATCGACCTTCTGGTTGCGGCCGTCGACGAGATCAGCCGCGGACGGTGAGACGTCTCCTCAATCCTCTAATTTGGTCTGGTCTTCGGCGGCCTCGGGTTTCGGTAAGTGCGACTCGCGACGTTCCAATCAGAATGACCCTCCTGCAGTACACGAGTCCGAGATGATTGGGCTTCTCGGGTACAAGAGTCTGAACACTGCCGGATTTTATTTTAAGCACACGCAGTGACCGGAGCGAGAGAAAATTCCCATGCAGTGGACCGTGGGGGATTCGCCATTAGGGGAACGACGCTCCGGAGAACGACTGTCCGTAGGACAGGAGTTTGAGAAGACCGGAGGTCTTCGAAGAGCGGAGTTCGAGCACCGAAGGTGCGAGGAGGGGCTGACGAGGAGTGCGATGCTCCGAAGGAGCGGAGCTTGAGCACCGACAGGTGCGAGGGGGGCATGCCCCCTCCCCTGTCTCTCCCTCATAAGACTATATCTGTAACCCCCCCACCGCCCGCGCTTCGCGCTCCTCCCGCCCCCGGAGGGGGGCGGGCAGTGCGTGGCGATAACCGGGGGGAAGCCGTGCACGGTTCTTCCAGGGATCTCTCTATGCAGTGGACCGTGGAGGGTGCGCACCTGTCGGTGCTCACGCTCCTGCCCCCGCGCCTAATGGTGCTCAAGTTCCGTTCCTCTGGAACGTCGCACCCTACGGCCCGTCGCACCCTTCAATCCTCTCCGGATGCGTATAGACCGCCATCTCCGGCGTCCCGGCAGAACCGACGATGGCAAGGCCGGTCTCTTCCGCAACCTCCACGGCAAGCGCGGTCGGGGGACCGGTGGAGACCAGCACCGGGATGTTTGCGACGAGGCACTTCCTGACCATCTCGGAGGTGACCGTCCCGGTGCCGACGGCAACCGTCCGGGAGAAGTCAAGACCGTCACGCAGCCCTCGACCGATCACCCTGTCGAGGGCGTTGTGCCGGTCGATGTCCTCGGAGCGGGCGGCGATGTGGCCGCCGTCGATGAGGGCGATCACCTCGATCATGCCGGGCGCGGGGAGGGCGGTGACGGCTTTTTCGAGCTCCGGGATGGAGACCGTACGATCGGAGTGGATCGCGGGCAGTTTCTGGGTGTCGATGTAGGAGACGGCCCCCCCGCACCCCGAGAGGATGGTCTTTTTTACGCTGACCCGCTTGAAGATGTTCGTCGTGAGGACGCTTATCCGGTTCTCCTCGACCCTGACCGACTCGATCTCGTCCGCGCTCCGGATGATCTCTTCGGTGTAGAGGTAGCCGGTGACGAAGTCTTGAAGTCCGGTCGGGCTCAGGATCACCGTCGTCAGGTGCCGGCCGTTGACGAAGATCGCCACCGGCGCCTCCTCGGCGGCATCCAGGGCGATCTTTCCGCCGCCAATGCGGATGCAGGCAATTTTCTTGAACATAGGTCCTCACTTCACGTATGCCGGACGCGTCGCCGGATCACTCCGGGGCGGGATCGATTCTCTGGAGAGATCGTGCACGGGAGAGGACTAGACGATACCGGTGGTCGTCCCCGGCGCACCGTTCATGCACACTGCCGGACGAACTCCTCGGGCATCGAGGTGCGCCGTGCGGTCTCTTCGACCGAGAACCCTCTCGCAAGGAACCTCCTTACCACGCTCTCCATGGGTTCCCCGACCTCGATGATATGCATATCGGGGTCGTAGAGCCTGACGGCCCGCTGCCCCCAGGGCTGCTCTACCACGCCGTGGACGTACTTCACGGAGTCCATCCCGTTGAGCCGTTCAAGAAAGGCGTCCAGGTCGTCCTCCTCGAAGTAGAGTTCAGCGTTCTTCGGCCCCCGAAGGATATCGTCCTCATCGACGCCGATGAGATCCGCAAAATGCGACCGGAGGTGGATCGCAAAGCCGCCCTCGAACGACACGTTCTCGCCGAGATCGTAGCCGACCTTCTGGCCCAGCACCTCCTCATAGAAGGCCCTGGAGACCTCCATGTCACGAACAACAATAAGCGGGCACACAAACTTCATACGTATTCTGCTCCGTATCCCGGGCGTTCGCCGGTAACTCCCGCATGAGACAGACGGCCCCACAACCCATCGGGCCTCCGGCTGCTCCTGATAATCCCGTAGGAGGTTGTGATAGTTCAGTCTTTTGATTGCCGGTTCTCCCGCTGTGCAGAGAAAAATCCATGCAAAAACGTCGGTAAAAGCACAGAAGAGGTTTTTGCGGCTGTCCGGCAGCGGGAGAGAGCGTCGCTCTCTCCCCCACCTCCGGGCGTTGCCTGGAGCCTTAGCACCCCGACACGGGCGCAAATGAGGTTTTTATGGAACTCAAGTAGGTTGGTTAACGGGCGTTAGACGCCCGGCCGGTTCCGGCCGGGCGCATCCTTTGCTCGAACTCCGCCTGCCCCGA
>NZ_DAXW01000014.1:41467-49187 GCF_002506585.1 Methanoculleus sp. UBA430
CTGCCCCGAGGGGCACGCGTCGTTACTTAAACACGTCGTAGATCTGGTCGCTGCCGGTCTCAAAGAGGCGCTGGCGTTCGGCCTGCTCCTCAACGAGCGCAAGCACCGGGAGATCCATATCCACACCCGGCTTGTGGCCGAACATCCTCTCCATATCCGTCTGCAGGGCGTGCATGTAGAGCGAGTTCGCGATCTCCATCGGGCAGTTCTCCTCGCACTGGCCGCAGTTGACACAGGAGTCGGAGATATGCGCGAACCGGATCAGGTGGAACATGAATGGCACGGGAAGCACGCCCGGCGGCACCAGATATTCCTTCTTCGTGCTGCACTCGTTGCAGTAGCAGATCGGGCAGTTCTCGATACAGGCGTAGCACTTGATGCACCGGCTCGAGTCCTCCATCATCTTCTGGAGGCGCTCCTTCCCTTCGCCGAGTCCCTCGAAGTAGCGGGCCCGCCACTTGTCGCCGAGTTTCAGCATCGCATTCTCGACCTTGCCGCGGATCTCGATTCCCTTGGGGTTCGCGGGCTCGGTTGCGATCGCTCCGGATTTCACGGCCGCATCGAGGAGGTTTGCACCCTTCTCGGAGCAGACCTCGACGAACGTGGCCTTCCCGGCCTTATCGCCGATGACGCCCCAGTTGCCGCAGGCGAGGTCCGCCTGGCGCGGGACCTTCATCTTGCAGCGGCGGCAGTTGCTGCGGCGGCCGAAGCCCTCCTCCTCGAGCTCGTCCATCGAGATGCCCTTGTGCTGGCCGTCTTTCGTGACGATGATGAACTGGCCCTTGTCGATCTCTTCCTTGACGACGTCGTTGGGGTCGACCCCGAACTTCTCGCGGATCATCTTCCGGGCGAGGACCGGGCTGACCGAGCCGCCGCAGTTGACGCCGATCATCAGGAGGTTGTCCAGGTTGACCTGGTTGCGCTTCGCGAGCTCATAGAGGCCCATCGCGTCGCAACCCTTCACCGTCACCCCAAGACGCATCTCCCCGGCGCCGTCGAGGTATTTCTTGATCAGCTTCGAGAGCAGGAGCGTCCCGCAGTGGAGCGAGCCTGCCGTCTGGGCGATCTCGGCGGGGTCGGTGATGATCGTGGGGACCGCATCGTAGAGGTCCACGCCCTTCTTCACCGCCAGCACGGCGTCGACGATCTTGTTTTCCAGAGCATACTTGAGGAGCCCGGTCACCGCGCCGCCGCATTCCGCCACTTTGGCGATATCGGGGCTCGTCGTCCAGGCGTATACCATATCTCCTTTTCCTGCCATTTACTGCACCCCCGTGATCTTCTCGACGGCAACCGCACTGTGCTTCAACTCCGGCATCTTGGAGAGCGGGTCGAGAGCGGTGTTCGTCAGCTGGTTCACAGATCCAACCCCGCCAAAGTGCATCGTCATCATCAGCACCCCGGGCGCGACCTCATCGGTCACCCTGGCAAGAGCCTCTGCCTGCCCGCGCCTGCCCCGGAGCCGGATCTTCTCTCCGTTCTGGATCTTCAGCCGTGCTGCATCTTCGTTGTTGATCTGCACGTAGGCTTCCGGCACCTCCTGGTGGAGGATCTTCGCCCGGCCGGTCTGGGTCCGGGTGTGGTAGTGGAAGATCAGACGTCCGGTCATCAGAGTGAACGGATACTCGGCGTCGGCGACCTCCGCGGGCGGCCGGTGCTCGAGACCGAAGAAGTGTCCGAGACCGTCGGCCGACGAGAACTTCTCGCGGTGCAGGATGGGAGTTCCCGGGTGCTCGAGGGTCGGGCAGGGCCAGTGGACGGACTCGGGCTTCTCCATCCTCTCGTAGGAGATGCCGGCCATCGACGGGGTGACCCGCCGCATGTCGTCCCAGATGTCCTCCGGCGAGTTGAAGTCAAAGCCGTTGAGATTGAGCTTGTGGGCGAGATCGACGAAGATCTGCCAGTCTTCCTTTGCATCGCCCGGGGTCTCGACGGCCTTCCTGATACGGTTGACACGCCGCTCGCCGCTGGTGAACGTCCCGTCCTTCTCGGCGAAGGATGCGCCGGGCAGGATGACGTCGGCATACTGTGCCGTCTCGGTCATGAAGATGTCCTGCACGACCAGGAAGTCGAGTTTCTCAAGCGACCGCATCACGTGGTTCGAGTCGGGGTAGGAGACGACGGGGTTCAACGCGAAGATGTACATCGCTCTTATCGGGTCGCCGCACTGGGTGATCTGTTCGGTCAGGGTCACGCCGTACTCGCTTGCAAGCCCGGTGACACCCCAGAGTTCTTCCATGCGCTTCCTGGTGGCGTCGTCCTCGCACTTCTGGTAGCCGGAGAAGACGTTCGGATACGCACCCATGTCGCAGGCGCCCTGGACGTTGTTCTGTCCACGGAGGGGGTTGACACCGACTCCCGGCCTGCCGACGTTGCCGGTGAGCATCGCGAGGTTTCCAAGCGACCGGACGTTGTCCGTGCCGGTCGAGAGTTCCGTGATGCCGAGACAGTAGATGATCACCGCGTTGTTGGCATTGGCGTATATCCGGGCGATCTCCTTGACCCGCTCGGTCGGAACGCCGGTGATCGACTCGACCTCGGCATACTTCTCGACGGTCTTCTTCAATTCGTCGAACCCGCTCGTCCGCTTCTCGATGAACTCCTTGTCATGGAGGTTCTCCTGGATGATCCAGTACATGATCGAGTTGATCAGGGCGATGTTGGTCGAGGGGTTGTAGCGGACCCACTCATCGGCGAGGCGCGCCGTGGGCGTGTAGCGCGGGTCGCAGACGACGATCTTCTTGCCCGCCTTCTTGGCCTGGACAATCCGGCGGCCGGCGAGCGGGTGCGCCTCGATGGTGTTCGCGCCGATCATGAAGATGACGTCCGCGTTCAGGACATCCTCAAAGGGGTTCGTCGCGGCACCGGAGCCGAATGAGAGCGAGAGCCCCGCGACGGACGGCCCGTGGCAGATGCGCGCGCAGTTGTCGATGTTGTTGGTCTTGAAGGCCACCCGCGCGAGTTTCTGCATGATGTAGCACTCCTCGTTCGGGGTCCGGCACGAGACCTGGAAACCGAGCGATTTCGGTCCGTACTTCTCGCTGGTCTCCTTGAACTTCGAGGCGATCAGGTCATAGGCCTCGTCCCAGGTTGCCTCCTCGAACTTGCCGTTCTTCTTGATGAGGGGCTTTGTCAGCCGGTCGGGGCTCTGCACGAACTCCCAGCAGGTGACTCCCTTGGGGCAGAGTTTTCCTTCGTTAATCGGGCTCCTCTTGAGAGGTTCGACCCCTACGAGTTTGCCGTCGTTCACCACAAGGTTGAGTCCACACCCTACACCGCAATAGGGGCAGGTCGTGGGAACGTAGCGTAACTTTCCACTGGTTTCTGTCATTCACATTCTCCCGGTTGTTGCATTCAACGTCGGTTGCCAAGCATGCCAGGAATGGATGGACATGCTCACATTAGGTTTACTCAACTCGATAGTATATAAATTTAAACTTATTGCATTAACTATAGCCAATATATTAGGTCGTATAATTGATATCAATAAACCCATAATCCCTGTATACAATGTAGTCTCGACAATGTTCCTTATTATGCGATAATACGATGTTAAATTGGTAATATGCCGTATCTGCCCCAAATGAGTTAACTAAATATTATTTACTTGGCCAAAATATTTACTACTACCTTTGACTAAATACTCTTCCATGCAACCGAGACTGAATCACACATGGGAGGACATCGAGGCCCGGCTCAGGTCGAAAGGCTCCACCCCGGAGTTAATCGATCACTTCCGGAGATGCATCGAATTTCACACCTTTGCGGCCCCCGGGCTCCTGGTCGGGGTCTATATGGTGGATTATGCCCTGGAACTCCTGAACCCTCCTAACGACGAGAAGGTTTACGCCGTCTGCGAGACCATGAAGTGCCTGCCCGACCCCCTGCAGGTGATCGCTCACTGCACGACCGGCAACCACCGCCTCCGGGTGCTCCCGATCGGGAAGTTCGCCATCACCATGAACGGCCCGGCCGAAGCCCCGTACGTGAACGGGATCCGGATCTTCGTCGACGGCGAGAAGATCGGACGGTACCCGACGTTCGCCCTGTGGTACACCAAAGACCCCCTCTTCGACCCGAGAACCCGCGGCATCGCGCTGATCGACGAGATCATCGACGCAGGACGCGACTTCCTCTCCTGCGAGAACGTACGGGTGAAAGTTCCCCAGAAGTGGCCCTGGCGATCCGCGATCTGCAACATCTGCGGCGAGATGGTCCCCGACCATATGCTCGTCAACGGGGCATGCTCCGACTGCCGGTCCCAGTCCTACTACGAGAAGGTAGCGTACTGAGAGAAAGGGCTTAATCCCCGTCGCCGCAGCATGCACCGCATGGAACTCGTCCCTATCGGGCTCGTGCATTCAAGCATCCGTTCCCGCAACGATATGCCGGTCCAGGGCGTGGATGCCGAGGTGGAGGTCTATCCCGACTACGCCGGGGCGCTCTCCGGCATCGAGGAGAACTCGCACCTGCTCCTGGTCTGCTGGCTCCATGAGGCGGACCGGGGAGTCCTGAAGGCGGTGGCCCGGAAAGTCTCCCACGATCTCCCGGAGAAGGGCGTCTTTGCCCTTCGTTCCCCGGCGCGGCCGAACCCCCTCTCTGTCTCGGTGGTCAGGCTGCGCAGTGTGCGGGAAGGGCGGTTCCTCCTGCTCGCAAACGTCGACCTGATCGACGGGACGCCGGTGCTCGACCTCAAGCCCTACCAGGCAGGGTGGGACTGCGTCTTCTCGGCGACCGGCCACGACCGGACGGAGAAGATCCGGAAGATGGGCCCCGGCGAGTACCGGGAAGGCCTCATCCGCGAGGCCGTGAACTATCACGGGGAACTCTGTCCGGGCGTGGCGGTCGCGGTGCGGATGGCGGAGGCGGCGATGCGTATCGTTGAAAGCGACCTGCGGAATCCACGAGTCTCGGTCACGCTCGGCACCGATCCCTGTATCGCCGACGCATTCATCGGGATCACCGGCGCGCGCCCTGGAAACCGCCGGCTGCGGTGTTCGGGAGGAGACTGCTATGTCGTCGCCGGTCCGGAGAGGGAGGTGATCTTCCGTCTCCGGACCGTGCCGGAAGACACCGGGGAGATCCTCGCATGCAGCGAGTCTTCGCTCTTCGATTGCGAGCTTCGCTCCCCGTCGCCAGCCGAAAGATGAATGATAACCTCCGGCCGTTTTACGACCGGTCATCCTGTACAACCGGGACTGAGGCCGGAGAATACCCGTCCCGGCATCCCATCAAGGAGTCAAGAGTATGCCACGCCGGTACCTGAATCTTACCCCGCTCCCGGAAGCGCTCGCGGCCATGCGGCAGGCGTTTCCCCCAGGAAACCATGCCGAGACCGTGCCGCTACGCGAGGCTGTCGGGAGAGTGACGGCCGAGCCCGTATATGCGATGCGCTCGGTTCCCGAGATCGATATCGCAAAGTTCGACGGCTACGCGGTCAAAAGCAGGGAGACCCGGGGGGCACAGGACCGGCGCCCTCTACCTCTCACGGAGTGCGTCCGCATCAATACCGGCGAGATTATTCCCCCGTCGTTTGACGCCGTCATCATGATCGAGGATACCTGGGACGAGGACGGCACCATCCGGATCCGGAAGTCCGCGGCATCCGGACAGCACGTCCGGCACGCGGGCGAGGATATCCGTGCAGGGGAACTCGTCCTCCCGAACGGCCACCGGGTCAGGCCGTTCGACCTCGGTGCGCTCGCGACCTACGGCGTAACCCATCTCTCCGTCCGGTCGATCCGTGCCGGGATCGTCCCGACGGGGAGCGATCTCGTTCCCCTTGGTCTTCCCCCCGCGCCCGGCCAGACGATCGAGACGAACACCCTCATGGCGGAGGCTTACCTCTCGCGGATGGGAGCGACCTGCCGCCGCTACCCTATCGTCCCCGACGACCCGGACCTGATCCGGGAAGCGCTCGCAGAAGCCGTCGCGGAGAACGATCTCGTCATCCTCTCGGCAGGCTCGTCGGCCGGCACCCGGGACTTCTCCCGGGACGTCGTCGGCACGCTCGGCGAGATCGTCTTCCACGGGATCGCGATCAGGCCGGGGAAACCGGTGCTGCTTGCGAAGGTCGACGGCAAGCCGGTCCTCGGCATGCCGGGATACCCTGTCGCCGCACAGACCATCCTTCGCGAGATAGCCGGGGATCTCCTTTCCTGGTGGGGGCTCTCGCCGGTCCCGGACGAGGAGCTGGTTGTCCGGTTATCACGGCGGCTGGCGTCCGATCCGGGATACGATGAGTTCGTCCCGGTCTCGATCGGGCGGGTTGCCGGCACCTGCTATGCGACCCCGCATCCCCGGGGCGGCGGGATCCAGATGGCGGTGGTCCGGGCGAACGGCTACCTCCACATCCCGGCCGTTCGCGAGGGGCTCGAGGCGGGAGAGGAGGTGCACGTCCGGCTCACCGTTCCGCTCTCCGCGATCGACCGCACGATAGTCTGCGTCGGCCCGCGCGATCCCGCCCTCGCGGAACTCGGTAACTGCCTCTCGGATGCCGGCTACCTGCTCCACTGCTGCAACGCCTCGACGATCGGGGCGGTGCTCGCCCTGAGGGCGAATACCTGCCATGCTGCTACGGTATCGCTCCCGGAGACCGGAACTGCCTGGAACGACCTCGTCCTCCGGTACCTGCCGGACGCGGAGCTCCTCAGGGTGCAGGTGGCCCGGACGGAACTCGGGATCGCCTCGGCCCGCGACCTCGGTCCCGGCGACCCCAAAACGCTCCGGTTCGTCAACCGCCCGAAGGGCACGGCGGCACGGGTCCTCTTTGATGCGTGGCTGGACCGGCAGGGCATCGAGCCGGCGACAGTCACCGGATACGAGAACGAGGTGCGGACGCACGGGGCCGTCGCCGCGGCCATCGGCAACGGGCGTGCAGATGCAGGCGTCTGCCCGGCCCGCACGGCAGAGGAGGCGGGGCTCCGGTTCACCTCGATCGGATACGAGTCGTGCAACCTGGTGATCCGGAGAGAACTTGTCGCGGACGAGCGCATTGCAAACCTCGTCCGGGCCGCCCGGTCACCGGGATTCCGGGCGTTTCTCCGGGCGGCCGGAAGGGACCGCACCGATCCCGAACCCCCGGACGGAGCCTCACGCGGTGCGCTTCCGGCCTGAGCCGGCGCACCTGCTCAAAAAGCATATCTCCCCTTCGATAAGACTACTCTTCATGCGAGTCAGCGAACAGACACAGAACCAGATCCTGGCGGTGCTCCGGCGGCTGGAGGAGGCTACGGGGAAGAAAGATATCGAGAGCATCATGGCCTTCACCGCTCCCGACTTCTTCGGTCTCGGAACCGGCGCCGACGAGAAGGCGATCGGGCGGGAGGCGTATCGCCGGCACCTCGAGCGTGACTTCGCGCAGGCGGAGACAGTCTCGCTCGACCTCTCCGATATCCAGATCGGTGCCGAGGGGACGGTCGCCTGGGTCATGGCCGATATGGCCTACCGCTTCGTCGCCGGGGGTGTCCCGCAGACCCTGAACGGGCGGATGACGGCGGTGCTCCGCGGGACGGGCCACGCGTGGATCTTTGCCCACCTGCACTACTCCATCCCGGCAGAGGGCCAGGAGGCCGGGCAGTCGTATCCGGCGGCGTAACTATTTTTGCTCTATTGAGCGCCGGTCTGGATCTCGGATGCGGTAAACAAGACAGGTGAAGCAGGGAACTACCACCACCTGTCCTCTCGCGAGTCGCAACTCGCACCTAACGGTGCTCCCGCT
>NZ_DAXW01000014.1:49478-60730 GCF_002506585.1 Methanoculleus sp. UBA430
TCCTTCGGAACATCGCGTATAGAAGAGGATCGCCCGGCCGTTGCCGTCGATGACCACGAGGGTGTCGCCGACGATCCGGTAGCCCGCCGCCGTCCGGAGGAGGGCGAGATACGTGGCCTCCTGCTCCATGATCCCCTCGGGCCCGGTCGCGGAGGCCTTCGTTGCGATGATCCGCTCGACGGCGATCCCCGTCTCGTTGACCCGGTAGGGGGCCGAGTAGGCGTTGCACCCCGCCGACCCGGAGAGCGTGCCGTCCGGGTCGAACGTCAGGTTGATGGTGGTGCCGGGGACCGGCGAGACGACGGTGCTGCCCTCGGTGCAGTAGCGGGAGAGTTGCCACTCCGTATCGAGGAGCGGCACGCTCTCAGGCAGCTCTTCCCGGGCAAAGATGAGCAGGTCGCGGCCCGACGGCCCGGAGAGGACCAGCCGTTCGTCCTCGATCCGGTACGAGGCAGCCGCAACGAGGAGTTCCTGGTAGCGGCTCTCCTGCTGCATGAGTTCCTGCGCCTTCGCGGGGTATGCCGCCGTGACGGCGACGGGTTCTACCTTGATGCCGGAACCATTGATCCGGTAAGAGGCCGCATAGAGGTTGCATCCTGCGGAGCCAGACAGCGTGCCGCTGTCGCCGAAGATGATGAGCGGTTGCGCCCCCGGAAGGGGTGCGGCGACGGAGCCGTTATCGGCGCGGAACGCGACCAGGTCCCATGCCGTCCCCGCAAGGGGTTCGGCGACCTGGTCGGCGTCGTCGGGAGGCGTTCCCGTCCCGCCGGAGTAGCCGGCCGAGACGAGGCATGCCGCCACGATGATCGTGAGCGCGATCTTTGCGAGTATGGTATGCCCATCTCCGATCATCGGTACCACGAATAGGTGTAGGTGGAAAAAGAAGAAAAAATAACCTATTTTCATCGAGGTTCTCTCAATCGCCTGCTTCCGGGTTGCTGGATGGGTGCAGCGTCGATCCGCTGTAAGAACTCCGAACCGACTCTGGCTCGTGATGCGACGCCTTACTATGGAGAGAGGAGGAAAAGAAAGGAGAAGAATGCCGGGGCCTTCCGGCACCTGAAACCGGGAGGTCACGCCATGATAGGGGGATCTGCGCTCAGTACGAGGCTACGACATTTCCGTCTTCATCGAGGAGGTCGTAGTCGCCCCCATCGGGCGGAGACATCCACCGGCCTTCGCTCGACGGTGCCTGCACAAAGGTGAGCAGGTCGGTGCCTGCCTCGTTCGCGAGGCTCAGGCGATTGCCCTCCACCCGGTAGGACGAGACGCTGCTCAGGAGATTCAGATACGTGTTCTCCTGCTCCATGACGCCCTCCGGCTCATTGCAGTACATCTTCGTGCTGATAGGCGGCTCGATGGTGAGGTTTGCACCGTCGAGCACGTAGCCTGCCCCGTAGGAGTTGCACCCTGCGTTGCCGGTGACGTTTCCGTCAGGCGAGAACTCTGCGGTGATCGTCGTCCCGGCGATCACCGAGGAGATCGCCTCGCCGTTCAGGCTATAGGACTCAAGCGTCCACCCGGTCCCGGTGAGCGGGGCCGGGGGGACCTCCGGTGCCTGCACGAAGAAGAGCACGTCGGTTCCCTCCGTGTCCGTGAGGATCAGGCGGTCACCCTCGACCCGGTAGGAGGAGACGTTCGCGAGGAGACCCATGAACCTCCCTTCCTGCTCCATGACGCCGGGCGTCTCGCAGTACATCAGGGTGCTGTAGACCGAGGAGACCGAGAGGGTCGCGCCGTCGAGACTGTACTGGCCGCCGTAGTGGTTGCACCCGGCGTTGCCGGTGACGTTCCCGTCGGCAAAGTTCGCGGTGATCGTCGTCCCGGCGAGCACCGAAGAGACCGCGTCTCCACCGGTGCTGTAGGCCTCAAGCACCCAGTCCGTCCCGGTGAACGGGAGGTCGGGCGTCGGGGCGACCGGTTCGAAGACCAGGAGATCTGCACCCTCGTGGTCGGTGAAGATCAACCGGCCGCCTTCCGTCCGGTAGGAGGAGGTATTGGTGAGATGCGCAAGGTAGCGGTCCTCCTGGTCCATGAGACCCGGCGGCTCGCTGCAATACATCTCGGTCCGTATGGGCGGCTCGATGGTGAGGTTCGCGCCGTCCACGGTACAGTCCGCGCCGTAACTGTTGCACCCGGCAGAGCCGCCGAGCCCGCCGTCCGCGCCGAAGACGAGCGTAACATTCGTACCGGCAAGGACCGGGATCATCGCGCCGTTCTCATCGGAGAGGGTTGCAAGTTCCCAGGAGGTTCCGGCGAGTTCCGCGGGCTCTTCCTTCGTGAAGACGAGGACGTCGGTGCCGTCCGCGTCGGTGAGAATGAGCCGTTCATCCTCGATCCGGCAGCCTGCCGCCGAGCCGAGGAGTTCCATGAACCGGGCCTCCTGGTCCATGATGCCTTCGGGCTCCGTGCAGAGTTTCAGTGTCTGGACGAGCGAGGAGACCGAGAGGTCTGTTCCATCAAGGCTGTAGTTGCCGCCGTAGTAGTTGCACCCGGCAGAGCCGCCGACCTTGCCGTCGTCGTCGAACCGGGCGGAGACTTCAGTTCCGGAGAGGACCGGGATGAGCGTGTCGTTCTCGTCGAGATAGGAGTCAAGCGACCAGGTGACTCCGTTGAGCCCGGAGACCGCACCGGGCGCCGACGTACCCGCCGTGCAGCCCGCGGCGATGATGCATGCCGCAGTTATAACAAGCAGCGATGCCGTCGCGAGGATGTGGCTTCTGTTTCTTCTGTTCAGTGCCATACAACAGCATATGGGCGGGAAAGAGAGATAAAAGCATGCTTGACTACGAAAAAAATCGAACCTATACGGAGCCGGTTCGGCAAACCGAGAGAGAATACCCGGAATTTTGGTTCTTGCCGCTACACGCTTCATTGAGGTTGCACGGGCGGCTCGTGGGGTATCTGAACGGTTCGGCCGCTCCACGGGGATTGTCTTCCCTGCATACACGTCATTTATCCGGGAAGGAAGAGTATACCGGGCGCGGGAGATGAGCACAATGGTGGCATTGATCCTTTTACGGCACGGCGAGAGCCTCTGGAACAGGGAGAACCGGTTCACGGGCTGGACCGACGTGGACCTCTCGCCTAGCGGGCTACAGGAAGCCCGCCGGGCGGCGGAACTTCTCAGGGACGGCGGGTATACGTTCCGCGTCGCGTACACCTCCGTCCTGAAGCGGGCCATCCGGACGCTCTGGATCGTCATGGACGACCTCGACCTCATGTACGTCCCGGTATACCGGTCGTGGCGGTTAAACGAGAAGAGTTACGGCGCCCTGCAGGGCTTAAACAAACAGGAGACCGCCGAAGAGTACGGTGCGGAGCAGGTGCATCTCTGGCGCCGGGCATACGACGTCCGGCCGCCGCCGCTTGCGTGGGACGACCCGAGGCACCCGCGGTTCGACCCCCGCTACGCCGACCTGGACCCGGAGAGCCTTCCTTCGACCGAGTCCCTGCACGACACGCTGGAGCGGGTGCTCCCCTGCTGGGAGGGACGAATCGCGGCGGACCTCCGGAAGGGCAGGCCGGTCCTGGTCGCCGCCCACGGCAACAGCCTCCGGGCTCTGGTCAAGCACCTTGACGGGGTTCCCGACGACGAGATCGCAGGCCTCAACATCCCCACCGGTTATCCCCTCGTCTACGAACTGGACGGGAGCCTGCAGGCCGTCCGGCACCACTACCTTGGCGACCCGGAGGAGATTGCGGCGGCCGCACGGGGTGTGGCCCGGCAGGCCGGGCCGGGGTAGCCGGTGGCAAAGATCATATATACCCTCCCGCAGAGGGGGCCTCAGTCTGACAGGGGGAAGTGTCATGAAAAAGGTTGCCATCAACGGATTCGGGCGGATCGGGCGGAAAGTCCTCTACAACTACCTCACCGATACGTCGGAGAAGATCGAGATCGTCGCGGTGAACGATCCAAACCCGACGGAAGAACTCGCCTACCTGATGAAGTACGACTCGGTCCACGGGCGGGCGCCGTTCCCGGTCGAGGCCGGAGCGGACCGGCTCCGGTTCGGGTCGCACGAGGTGCGGGTGCTCCACGAGAGGGACCCCGCCCGCCTCCCGTGGAAGGACCTCGGCGTGGAGATGGTGCTCGAATGCACGGGGCGCTTCACCGAGCGGGCGAGGTCTGCAAAGCACCTGGAAGCCGGAGCGTCCCGGGTCGTCATCAGCGCGCCCTCGCCCGACGCGGACCAGACGGTCGTGCTCGGCGTCAACGAGGGGGAGTACGACCCGGCGAAGCATACGGTCATCTCGAACGCCTCCTGCACGACCAACGCGCTTGCGCCGGCGGCGAAGGTCTTGAACGACACGTTCGGCGTCGAACGGCTGATGGCGACGGCGATCCACGCCTACACCGCCACTCAGGCGCTGGTTGATCGGGCAACGAAGAAACCCCGCCGGGGCCGTGCCGCAGCGGTCTCGCTCATCCCGACATCGACCGGCGCAGCCGTCGCCACCACGCGTGTCCTCCCCGAGCTCACCGGGAAGATGGACGCGATTGCAATCCGGGCTCCCATCCCCGACGGGTCGGTGCTCGATATCGTCGCGGACCTCTCGCGGGAGACGTCGGCGGACCAGGTGAACGCCGCGATGAAGCAGGCGGCGGAAGGATCGATGCAGAGGTACCTCGCGTATACCGAGGACCCGATCGTGTCGGCCGACATCGTCGGCGACCCGCACTCCGGGGTCGTCGACGGGCGCTCGACGAGCGTCGTCGGCGGGCGGATGGTCAAGGTCCTGGTCTGGTACGACAACGAGTTCGGGTACGCGAAACGTATGGTCGACATCGCCTCATACATGGCCTCCCGGGAGTGAGGGGGACGCACCATGGTTAGACTCGTCTTCTTCGGCCTCGATGAGCACGAGCAGGATGTGACCCGGAGGGCGTTCGCCGGCGAGGGCGGCTACGACGTCGCCCTCTATGCCGAACCGCTCACGATCGAGAACGTCTCGCTTGCCCATGGCGCCGAAGGTATCGGGGTTTTTGTCATGTCGCGCGTCACCCGCGAGGTCCTCGACCGGCTGCCGGACCTCAAGATGATCGCCGCCATGTCCACGGGGTTCGACCACATCGACTTCGTCGCCTGCCGGGAGAGGAAGATCGCCGTCTCTAACGTCCCGCGCTACGGCGACACCACGGTCGCGGAGTTCGCGTTCGGGCTCATCCTGGCCCTTGCCCGGCGGTTCAGGCCGACGTTTGAGCGAACGGACCGGGGCGACTTTTCGCGGGCCGGACTCCAGGGGATGGACCTCGCCGGTAAGACCCTCGGCCTGATAGGGACCGGGCGCATCGGGTCGCACCTCGCCCGCATCGCCCGTGCGGCGGAGATGGAGGTGATCGCCTACGACCTGAAGCCGAACCCGGCCCTCACAGAGGAGTACGGCGTCCGCTACGTGGACCTCGACGACGTTCTCCGGCAGGCGGACGTCATCAGCCTGCACGTCCCCTACACGAAGGCGACGCACCACCTGATCGATGCAGAACGGTTGCGGCTGGTCAAAGATACCGTGCTCCTCGTCAACACCTCCCGGGGCGGCGTGGTGGATACGGGAGCGGTCGCGGACGCCCTGCGCGAAGGTCACCTCGGGGGAGTCGCGTTCGACACCTTCGAGGGCGAAGAAGTCTGGATCCAGGAGGAGTTCCAGGGCGCCGGCGAGGCGTCGGAGGACGATCTCCGGGATGCGCTCGAGAGTTTCGGCCTGCTGCACTCCGATAAGGCGATCCTCACGCCCCATAACGCCTTCAACACGCGGGAGGCGGTCGACCGGATCCTCGATGCAAGCATCGAGAATATACGGGCCTTCTTTGCCGGGAACCCGCAGAACGTCGTCGCCGGGACCTACCGGGTCCCGGCAGAGGCCCCTGCCGGAGGGGGAGCATGAAGCAGGACGCTACCTACATCCGCTGGCTCGCCGATATCAGGAACGAGGACGTCGGCCTGGTCGGCGGGAAGAACGCATCGCTCGGCGAGATGTATAGCCAGCTGACCCCGCAGGGCGTGAAGATCCCCGACGGGTTCGCCGTGACTGCCGAAGGCTACCGGCACGTCCTTACATCCGCAGGGATTCTCGACGACCTCAAAGAGGCACTTGCCGGGCTCGACCGCAGCGACGTCGCCGACATCGCAGAGCGGGGAAGGCGGGCCCGCGACCTGATCCTTTCGGCAGGGGTCCCCGACGACCTCTGGAATGAGATCCGGACAGCCTACGATATGCTCTGCGACGAGTACGGGCCCGACGCCGACGTCGCCGTCCGGTCGAGCGCCACCGCCGAAGACCTCCCGACGGTCTCGTTCGCGGGCCAGCAGGAGACCTTCCTGAACATCCGCGGCTACCAGGCGCTCCGGGAGGCCTACGTCCGGTGCCTCGCCTCCCTCTTCACAGACCGGGCGATCGCCTACCGGGTGGACAACGGCTTCGACCACTTCAAGGTCGCCCTCTCGGTCGGGGTCATCAAGATGGTCCGCTCCGACCTCGCCGCAAGCGGGGTCATCTTCACGCTCGACACCGATACCGGTTTCCGGGACGTCGTCCTCATCACGGGGTCCTACGGCCTCGGCGAGATGATCGTTCAGGGCGCCGTCAACCCCGACGAGTTCTACGTCTTCAAACCGACATTCCGGAAGGGGCACCGGGCCATCGTCAGGAAGAACGTCGGGGAGAAGCGGGTGAAGTTGATCTACGGCCACGGGGGCGAGAAGGAGGTCACCCGGAGGGTCGATGTCCCGGAAGCCGACCAAAAAAGGTTCTGCATCGGCGACGACGAGATCCTGACGCTTGCCGGGTACGCGCTCACGATCGAGGACCACTACTCGGAGAAGGCCGGAAAGCCGGTGCCGATGGATATCGAGTGGGCGAAGGACGGCGAGACCGGGGAGCTCTTCGTCGTCCAGGCCCGGCCCGAGACGGTGCAGTCGCAGAAGGCGGGAGACGTCCTCGAGACCTACCGCCTTGACGAGCGCGGGACGGTGCTTGCCGCCGGAAAGAGCATCGGCGATAAGATCGCCGTCGGGAAGGCCCGGATCGTCACCGACGTCAGCCGCCTCCCGGAGTTCAAGCCGGGGGAGGTCCTGGTCTCCGACACCACGACGCCCGACTGGGAGCCCGTGATGAAGACGGCCGCCGCCATCGTGACGAACCGGGGCGGGCGGACCTCCCACGCGGCGATCGTCAGCCGGGAACTCGGCATCCCTGCGGTCGTCGGGACGGGCGACGCGACCGAGAAGGTCCCGACGGGCCGGGAGGTGACGGTGAGCTGCGCCGAGGGCGAGGAGGGGTTCGTCTACGATCGAGCCCTCCCGTTCCACGTCGAGAGGACCCGGCTCTCGGACCTGCGGCGGCCGAAGACCGAGGTGATGATGAACCTGGGGAACCCCGACGCGGCCTTCGGATTGGCGATGGTCCCGAACGACGGCATAGGCCTCGCCCGGATGGAGTTCATCATCAGCAGTTACATCAAGGTCCACCCGATGGCACTTGTCCACCCCGACCGGGTCGAGGACGAATCCGTCCGGCAATCGATCGCGGACCTCACCTACGGCTACCCGAACGGTGAGGAGTACTTCGCCGAGAGGCTCGCGGAGGGGGTCGGGACCATCGCCGCGGCGTTCTACCCGAACCCCGTCGTCGTCCGGACGAGCGACTTCAAGACGAACGAGTACGCGAGCCTCCTCGGCGGGACCTACTTCGAGCCGAAGGAGGCAAACCCGATGCTCGGCTTCCGCGGTGCCTCCCGCTACTACGACGAGCGCTACCGGGAGGGATTCAGCCTCGAGTGCCGGGCGCTGAAGCGGGTGAGAGAAGTGATGGGCCTCGCGAACCTGATCATCATGATCCCATTCTGCCGCCGGGCGGAGGAGGCAAAGAGAGTCATCGAGGAGCTCGAAAAGAACGATCTGCGCCGGGGTGAGAACGGTCTCCAGGTCTACCAGATGTGCGAGGTGCCGAGCAACGTCGTCGAGATAGATGCATTCAGCGAGTACTTCGACGGGTTCTCGATCGGCTCAAACGACCTGACCCAGCTCGTCCTCGGCATCGACCGCGACTCGGCGGTCGTGGGCGGGGCCTTCGACGAGCGCGACCCGGCCGTTAAAAGGATGGTCGCGATGGCCGTGGAGGGCTGCCGGCGGAACCATCGGCACAGCGGGCTCTGCGGCGAGGCGCCGAGCACCTATCCGGAGTTCGCCGACTTCCTGGTGGAGCAGGGAATCGACTCGATATCGGTCGAGCCCGATGCGATCCTCAAGATCACCCTCCGGGTGGCGGAGGCGGAGGAGCGGCTCAGGGGCGCGAAGAGGGCGGCCCCGGTACCCCGGTGATACCCCTCACCGGGCGAACCGTATACCGGCGTGGTCGATGAGGCGGTAAGCGTAGACCTTCACCGGGTCCGTGATCACAAGCGCCCAGATGAGCGCGTAGACCCAGACGAACGCCGCAAGCGGCCAGCCGATGGGTTCTATGAATACCCCGTAGACGGTGATCAGGGTCGCGACCGTCTGCGTGACGATCACCGCCCCGAGCAGGACCGGTGCGGGCCGGACGGACCAGAACGGGCCCCGGGTGCGGGCGACGAAGACGGTGAGGTGGCCGGCAACCGCGAGTTTGAGGAAGATGAGCGACCGGATGACCTCCAGGGGGAGGTTGAGCGGACCCTGTGCGATGGCGAGCATGGTAAACGAGGATACGACGCCCACAAACCCGATGATCGTCGCGAGGGTGAGGATCTCGCGCATCTTCCACCGTTCGGGGGACCGGGAGTAGAGGACGTTGTCCCAGGCGATGGTCATGATCGGTATGTCGTTTAAGAGGGCAAGGAGGACGATCATCAGGGCGGTTATCGGGAAGAACCCGAAGATCAGGATCGAGAGGGTGATGAAGAAGAGGACGCGGATGGTCTCGGCGATCCGGTAGGTGACGTAGTGGGTCATGCGCTCGAAGATCATCCGGCTCTCTTTGATCGCATCGATGATCACCGAGAGGCCGGGTTTCGTGAGGACGATCGCGGCCGCCGACTTCGCCGCATCCGTGGCCCCGGCAACGGCGATCCCGACGTCCGCCTTTTTGAGGGCGGGGGCGTCGTTCACGCCGTCGCCGGTCATGCCGACGATGTGCCCCCGCGACTGGAGGAGGGAGACGATCCGGTACTTGTGCTCGGGGAAGACCTCGGCGAACCCGGCCGCTTGCTCGACGATCTCCGCGGCTCTCGGGTCGCTCTCCTTGACGAAGGCATCGGCGGTGGCGATCTCCGGCCGGAGGCCCACTTCCCGCGCAACCTCCCGGGCGATCGCTACGTGGTCGCCGGTGACCATCTTGACGTCGAGCCCCATCTTCGCCGCCGTCCCGATGGTCGCCGCGGAGTCGGCGCGGGGCGGGTCGTGAAGGCCGAGAACGCCGGCGTAGGCCCAGGCGCCGGGGGCATCGCTCCTTGCGACGCCGAGCATCCGGTAGCCCTTCCCGGCGAAGGTTTCGGAGAGGCGGTCGACCGTTTCGGTAAGGTCTTTTCCTCCGCCGGCGAGGGCGAGGATTACCTGCGGAGCGCCCTTTGCGACCGAGAACTCGCGGCCGTCGGCGCCCCGGACCGTGGCCTCGGTGCGCTTCGCCACGGGGTCGAACGGTTTGAAGCCGGTGACGGTAAAGGAGGAGAGCCGGTCCCTGAGACCCTGCGCATCTTCCGACTCGATGATCGCGATATCGATGGGGTCCCGGTCCTCCTCACGGGAAGCGAGGAGGGCGGCGAGCAGGACGTCGTCCTTCCCGAACCCCTCGAACGGGACGACCTCGGCGAGGGTGAGCCTGTTCTCCGTGATCGTCCCGGTCTTGTCGGTGCAGAGGACGTCCACCCCGGCCATCTCCTCGATGGCGACGAGTCTGCTGACGATGGCTTCCTTCCGCGCAAGCGCCGTCGCCCCCACGGCCATGGTGATCGAGAGGACGGCCGGCATTGCCGCGGGGATGGCCGCCACGACCAGGACGAGCGCGAACTGGAGGGTATCAAGGATGCTCTCCTGCCGGATGAGCGAGACGATGAAGACCACGGTGACGAGGGCGACCGCGAGCACGATCAGGTAGTCGCCGATCCTGACGACGGCCTTCCGGAAGTGGCTCGTCGTCACCGCCTCCCCGGCGAGCCGGGCGGTCCGGCCGAAGAAGGTCGCATCCCCCGTAGCCACCACGAGCGCCGTCATCTCGCCCTGTTTGACGGTGGAGCCGGAGTAAGCCGTATCCGAGGCGTGCTTCTCGACCGGCATCGACTCCCCGGTGAGGGCGGACTCGTCGGCAGAAAGGAAGTCTCCTTCGACGAGTTTGATGTCGGCAGGGATGATATCCCCGTTCCGGACCCGGACGATATCGCCGGGAACGAGGTCCCGTGCGGTGATCTTCTGCCACTTGCCGTCGCGAAGCACCCTCGCCTCGAGCGCGAGCCGCTGTTTCAACATGGCGATGGCGTTCCCGGCCTGGCGTTCCTGCCAGAAACCGACGATCGCATTGACGAGGAGGAGGGCGAGGATGATCGCGAAGTCCTCCCAGCGCCCGATGGCGGCGGATATGATAAGCGCCGCCTCGATCATCCAGGGGATGGGGCCCCAGAAGTAGCGCAGGAACTTTTTGACCGCGCTCTCCTCCTTCTCGGGGAGCTCGTTGTAGCCGTATGTCCGGATCCGGTCGTTCGCCTCGGATTGGGAGAGACCTTCCCGCCGGGAGGAGAGGGCCCGGTAGAGGTCGTCGACGGCCATGCCCCGGGCCTCGTCGGTGCTGATCGCCTCGTGCTCCATGGTTGCCGCCCTCTCTATCGGATCGTATATAGGTGCCGCCTGCTGGCCTCCGGGCCCGGTGTGTTTGTGGGGATACCCAGGGAAGCCGCGTTCGGGGGGCGCAGGTAGAGGGATGGTCTGGACTCTGGCCTGTCCCCAGGTTTATCCCCATACACAGGACCGTGGGGGCTATCGCCACGGGGGGTGGGACCTCTCCTGTCTCTCGCAAGGCGGTACCCGCAACCCCACCCCGCCCGGCCTGCGGCCTCCTCAGTCGCACCTGCGGTGCTCCAACTCCTGCTGTTCCAGCAGTCGTTCCCAGCCCCAAGGGGCGGGGGCAGTGCGTGGGGATACCCAGTGGGAAGCCGTGTCCGTGTGTGGCTCTAGATCCGGTTCTTCCCCGGGCCTGTCCCGCTGCAGTGGACCGTGGTGGCTATCGCCCCTGGGGGAGGGGCTGACGGGGAGGGGGGCTTGCCCCCATCCCCTGTCTCACCAGGT
>NZ_DAXW01000012.1 GCF_002506585.1 Methanoculleus sp. UBA430
CCGACCGGGAACGTGACCCCGACACCGACGACGACGCCGGTGACGCCGGGGGCGGAGAGCATAGAGCTCGAACTTTATGAGGGCTGGAACTTCGTCTCGATCCCGCGACCGCTCTCTGCGGGCAACAACACCGTGGCGGCGGTCTTCGGCGATCTCGACACCGGCGGCCGACCTGTCTACACCTTTGCCCCGGCGAGCGGCTTCACCCCTCTGGGCGATAACGAGACCCTGGAAGTCCTTGAAGGATACTGGGTCTACTCGGCCGAGGATACGACACTGCAGCTGAACCTCAGCACCAATCCGATGAGGGCTCCTGCAGTGCGGACGCTCAGTCCGGGCTGGAACGCCATCGGCTACTCCGACCTGACCGAACGGACTGCTGATGAGACGCTCACGTCGGTGGAAGACGTCTGGGTCCTTGTCGTCGGCTTCGACGCAGAGAACCAGGCCTACCGGCCGGCGCTCATCAACAACGTGACCGGGGCGCAGGGCGAGAACCAGAGGCTCTCACCGACCGAGGGCTACTGGCTGTTCGTGACCGAGGATGGCAGACTGGCTGCCATCAGCGCCTAACTTTTTTTTGACCGTTGCTTCTCGCTCGCTCGTGCTTCACCAACAGCATGGGCGCGGGCTGAGCGGAGCGGCCTGAAGCAGGCTCTGATGCAAAATAGGTCTTTAGTGGAGGTGACCCGGCGTGAAGGGGAGCCTTCTGCCGTGGGCCACTCACTCCGGCGTTGCCGTATACTCCTGCATCAGGGCGTCACCGTATGCCGCTTTCTTCTTCGTCGGGATGTAATTGAACTCGCTCGCCCACCTGAGAAGTTCGTCGCGGATTGCGGCGTCGTTTTCGAGATGCAGGTCCCGCACACCGGCGACAATGAACTCGAGCTGGTTGATGCCGGTCTCCCTCCCGTCCACGAGGACCGTCTTGATCTTGATCGCGTCCGGCCGGATCCCGCCGCAGATGGTGCAGTAGTCGCCCTCTTTCTCGTTTGTCATGGATCTCACTCCCGAATCATCGTCAGCGACATCTTGAACCGGGTTATGGCCGAGAGGGCGTGGGGGGCGTTTGCCGGGAAGATGATCGTCTCCCCTTCCTTCATCTGGTGCGTCTCGCCCGCCACCCAGACCTCGCACTCCCCGTCGAGGATCGTCACCACCGCATCGTAAGGCGCGGTGTGCTCCGAGAGCCCCTCGTCCTCGTCGAACGAGAAGAGGGTGATGCTCCCCGAGGGTTTGTTGATAACCATCCTGCTCGCCACGGTCCCGTCCTGGTAGGAGACAAGGTCCGCCAACCGGAGGACCTTCCCCCGCAACTCTGCACGTTTCTCTTCTGACATAATTCAACCACTCACTGTATAACTCACTCTTCTTCCGGCAATCTACTTTTCGCCCCGTGTATACACAAGCGCTCCGTCCACCGGGCACGCCTCCGTGCACCGGCCGCAGAGGTAGCACTCCCCGAGACGGTCATCGGGCCTCGCTGCTCCGGTCGGGCATGCCCGTTCGCACTTCCGGCAGCCGATGCAGGCGTCCGTCCGCCGGAGCCGGTAGAGGGCCCTTGACGCCGCGGGAGCGAGGAGGGCGCCGTAGGGGCAGACGTACCGGCAGAACGGCCGGTAGACGACGGCGGAGAGGAGGACGATCGAAAGGAAGACGAAGAACGATACGCTCGCGACCGTGAGGTTGAAGAAGTCCGCGAGGCCGATGAGCCCGAGGAGGTTTATCCCGAGCCCGAGGCCGGCGGCGAGGAAGACGACGAAGACACCCGCCCTGACCGCCGTCGGGACCCGGCTGTCGCTGTTGCCGCGTTTCTTTGTCGGCACGAGATGCATGAGTTCCTGGACGGCGCCCACGGGGCAGATCTGCCCGCAGATGATCCGGCCGACTACGAGGGTGAGGACGATGAAGGCGAGCGTCCCGACGAGTGCCGCAGGGAGCGGCGCCCCGAGGGCCGCCGCGTCCCGGAGGACGACGGCCTGCAGTTGGTAGGGGAAGACCGGCGCAAAGACCAGGAACCCGAGGAGTACCGAGACGACGAGGAACGGCACTGCTCGCCGCCGGGTGAACCGGCCCGAGCGCCAGAGCCAGGCAAGGGCGGCAAAAGCAAGGAGGGCGTAGATGAAGCCCACACTGTTCGGGATCGACTCAACGACCATCGTAGCTCACAGCAGCCTCGTCCCGGTCGTCGGCCTCGGGACCTTCACCACGAGCACCCGGAAGGTGCTGTCGCTCTCGTTCATCCAGCGGTGCGGGATCGTTGCCGGGCTGTCGACCAGATGGTCCTTGCCGACCTCGGTACGCTCGTCGCCGATCTCGACGATCCCCGTCCCCTCGAGGACGTAGAAGAAGACGTCCACCGGGGTGATGTGCTTCTTGAGCGACTCTCCCGGCGCAAGCGTGATCACAACCGCGTTCGCGTGCTCGGTGTCGTAGATCTTCCGGACGTCGACATGGTGCGGCGTCTCGCTGATCGGCACCTCTGCTACATCAACAATTTTCATATCATTCATCTCCAGTCTGTCGTATCACGTTCATCCCTTATAATTCGTCCAGTAGTTTTCGAGGCTCTCCCGCCGCCGCCGCTCGTGGCGGCGGGCCCGCATCTCCGGGAAGGTCGGTTCCGTGCTCTGGACCGCCGGGCAGTAGGGGCAGAGAGCATACGATACGTCGTCGGCCTTATCCCTGACCGGGCAGAGGTAGGCCCCCTCCCATTCGTCGACGATCTGCCCTCCGGGGAACGGGGTGCCGACCGGGTGGGCGGGCTCTTCGAGGACAAAGATCGTGAACCCGGAGAGGAGGTACTTCAGGTAGAGGTACTTCGGGTCCTTCTCCCGCGCCTTCTCGCTACAGGCCTCCGCCACCATAGCGCAGTACGCGCCGAGAGCCGGGTCCGGGGGGTCGTCGGATCCGCCGCCGTTCCGGGAGAGGAGGACCAGCCGGTGGTGTGCCGAAAAGATCTCCTCCCGGACGCTTTCAAGGAGCCGGTCGCGGTAGTCCTCCGGGAGGTCGGCAACCTTCCGCTCGAACCGGGCGTGCATCGTCTCGAGGTCGTGCAGGTCAAACGCGTTCATCTCGTCGGCGATCGCGTGGAGGAGGTCCTTCTTCGTCGTTGCCTCCTGCATTCGCCGGCACGCTCTCCTGATCGCCGCCACCGATATCGACTGCCCGTCCCCGGCCTCGCCTTCATCATCAAAGGGGTCGATGATGAAGGAGCAGGCGTCGGCGGGGCCGGCCCCGGACGTCTCACGGTCTTCCCGGCCGATGAGCCGCAGGATACGGTTCAGGATCGTTTCCAGCCGCATGGTCTCACCAGAGCTTGACAGGAGATCATGAGACGCGGAGAGGTTTAATCATGGTGTAACTTTCATAGTAACAACTATGGACAGTCTCGTCCGGAACCTGACGACCCTCGGATTGACGGAGTACGAAGCCCGGGTCTATGCGGCCCTCGTCGGGATCGGCGAGGGGAGCGCCCGCCAGGTCCACGAAGCGAGCGCCGTCCCCCGCCCGAGGGTCTACGACATCGCCGAAGGGCTTGCCGCACGGGGTTTCATCACGGTCCGGCGGGGGAACCCCTATGTCTACATCCCGGCCGAACCCGCCGTCGTCATCCGTCACCTGAAGAGCGCGGCCGATGCCGCGGCGACGGCGGCGGTGCAGGACCTGGAGGCGCTCTCCCTCGACGCCCGGGCGAAGAACTCGCCGATCTGGTACGTGCAGGGGGAGTGGAGCATCCGGCGCCACGCGGAGTCGCTCGCCGCGGGCGTCACCCGCGACCTTGCGGTCGTCTGCCTGGACTACGGCGAGATCGGTGAGTTCGCCCGGCTGATCGCCGATACGTCACGGGACCACCCGGTGAGCGTCCTCCTCCCGAACGGGAAGCGCGGGATCACAAAGCCGCTCGGAGACGCATCGCTCTACGCCCCGAAACCGTTCTGCACCTTCTTCCAGGAGAACGTCTTTGAGAAGGTCTACTGTGCCCCGATCTCGGTGGACGGGGCGGCGTTTCTGCTCGAGTATATCTTCATCGCCGATGACCGGGTCTGCATGATCGTCTACCGGGAGGACGGGGTCAGGAACGCCGTGGTGATCACCCTCCCGTTCATCACCTGCGTCCAGCGGCAGTTCGTGAACAGGATGATCGCGACTGCGGAGCGGATCGCGGGGCCGGACGAGGGCCTGTAACATCCCGGGTGACAGGCTAAAAAGAGGATTGTGGTGCTTAGAGCCCCAGTTTCGTCCGTTTTGCCTCGATGTGCGCAAGCATCCCCTCCGCAGCCGCCACCGCATCCGTCTCGACGTGGAGCACCCCGCCGGTGATGCCGGGCAGGTCCTCGGTGAGGAGTTTGACCAGGTCCGGCCCCCCGGTCACGGTCGGGACCGGGTTGACGTAGGTGTAGAGGCCGAGCGCGAGCGCGAAGAGGGCGTCGATCGTCGCCTTCTGCTCCATGTACTCCGGGGCGGCGACGGCGACCGGGAGGTCCGGGAGCGGCACGCCGCCGAGGGCGTCGGAGACCGAGAAGAGGAGGTCGGCGCACCGGCCGGTGTCGGTGCAGGTCCCGAACCCGAGGACCGGCGGCACGCCGAGCGCCGTGCAGAGGCCCTTCAGCCCCGGGCCGGCCTTCTCCTTCGCCTCAGGTGAGCAGAGCCCGGCGACCTGGAGCGCGGCGACGCCGCACCCCATCCCGAGGACCAGGATGTCGCGGGCGATCAGGTTCTCTGCGACCGCGACGGTGTGGACGTCCTGCCCGGAGTCGCGCAACGTGGTGCAGGAGACGAGCCCGACAATGCCCCGGATGGTGCCGTCCTTGATTGCTCCGAGCAGCGGGTCGAGGCTCCCGCCGAGCGCTGCAACGATGCTCTCGGGGGCGAACCCGACCACCGCCTCCCGGACGGGAAGGCCGCGGATCGGCTCGATCGTGGTATGCCGTTCCTTGAAGTTCTCGATCCCCATCGAGAGGAGGGTCGCTGCCTGCTCTTTTGCCTCCTCGGGGACGTACTCGAGCCGGTCGGTCCCGCCCTCGAAGACCACGACCTCGCTGACCGGGATCAGTTTGAAGTGGTACTTCTCGGCGTAGAGGGGATCGAGCGGGAGCGAACAGTTCATGTCGGCCGCAAAGACGTCGACCGCCCCGGTGGCGAGCACCGCCTCCTGCATGATCCAGTTCCCCGTGTAGCCGTAGAAGACGTCGTCCATCTCCCTCCGCTGGATCAGTTCCTGCCCGGTCTCGATGTTCGCGATGACCCGGAGGCCTTTTGCCCCCGCGTCCTTTGCCTTCTGCTGCCACTCCCCGGTGCGGGCGAGGTCGATGAGGGCGAACCCGAGGAAGGGCTCGTGGCCGTTCGGGAGGATGTTGACGTAGTCGGGGTCGAGCACCCCGAGGTCGACCCGCATCGGGTGCGGTTGCGGGACGCCGTAGAGGATGTCCTGGATGTACTCGAGGACGATCTGGCTCTGGTAGGCCATAGCGACGCCAAGGCGCATTGCCCGCATGGCGTGGCTCGCGAACCAGCCGTCGACGTTCGTCAGGGTGGATGCGGTAACGACGATCGTCTCCCCGTAGATCCCGCCCGGAAAGAGGCCAAGTTTTTTCCAGACCTCCTTTCGCTCCTCTGGGGCGAGCCGCTCCACGATCAGGCTCGGCTCGTAGGTGAACCGGTGGAAGTCCTCCTCGACGAAGTCGCAGAGCCGGAGGGCTACCTCGGCGTCGCTCCCGCCGGTATCGATCCCGAGCCGCCCTGCAAACGTCCGGAGTTTCTCCGGCTCGGCGATTGAGAACGGTGTCTTTCCCTCCGCGGTCGCCCGGAGGGTCCTGACCGCCTGCTGGGCGTGGAAGTGGTAGTTTGACGCACCCATGACGTTCCGCAGCAGCATCATCCGCATCGCCATGCCGTCGGCGTTGATCCCGCAGACACCCCGCTGGTTCCGGGAGACGTCCGCCCGGCAGGGGCCGTTCGAGCAGAAGTCGCACCGGGCGCCCGCCTGACAGAAAGCGCACCGCCGGTCGGGGTCGGTCCCGAGGCCCTGGGCCTCGTAGCGGTCCCAGACGTTCGACATGCCGTCCTTCTTGAGCCGTTCGTAGACGGTCCGGACCGAATCGTGGTAGGATATCCTGTCGCTCTCCATGGTCATGGAGGAGGGAACCAGACTGGAGCCGTAAAAAAGTATCGGTGCCGCTTATTCTTCCTCGATATACCGCTTCAGCGCCACGGCATTGTTCCGCTCCTCATCCCGGGCGGCGTAGAGGAGCGTGACGGTTCCACCAGTCGCTTCCTGCCGGAGCCGGGCGAGCACTTCCTCCTTGCCCTCGAGTTCGGCACGGTAGCGCCGCAGGAACTCCTCCCACTTCGCCGGATCGTGCCCGAACCAGCGGCGCAATTCGTTCGTCGGTGCGAGGTCCTTCTCCCACCGGTCAATCTTTGCCTCCTCCTTCGAGACGCCCCGGGGCCAGAGCCGGTCGACGAGAACCCGGGTCCCGTCGTCCGCCGAGGGTTCTTCATAGATTCGTTTCGTGCGTAGCATACGACGGGGATACGACGCCCCCTCACATAATACTCTCGTGCGAAACCGTCTCCCCTCCACCCCACTCCCCGACCGTCGCGACTTCCGGTAGCATCGTCGCCGCCGGCTCGGCAACATATAAATATACGGTCGGGGATCGTCTCCCGCATGAAGCCTACCCTACTCCTTCTCGCCGCACTCCTCGTCGTCGCTGCCGGCATCCTGGCCGCAGGGTGCACCTCGCCGGGCGGCAACGTCACCCAGCCGACGACGCTGCCGACCGAGACGGCGACAATCCCGACCGAGATCGAGACTCCCACAGCGACGGCGCCGACCGGAACCGGGACCGTTACAGCGACAACAGGCGTCACAACGTCTGCGACCACCGCAGCGGGCGGCGAGGCCACGACCGTCGATCTCACCGCCGATGCCATGGCGTTCGACACGAGCACGATCACGGTGCCGGCGGGGGCGGAGGTGACGGTGAACTTCGACAACCAGGACGACGGCATCCCCCACAACGTCGCGGTCTACACCGACTCCTCGGCGACCGAGGCGATCTTCGTGGGTGATGTCATCACCGGGCCTGCCGAGACCACCTACACCTTCACGGCGCCGGCCGAACCCGGGACCTACTACTTCCGGTGCGACGTGCACCCGGAGATGAACGGCGACTTCGTCGTGGAATGACGCAGGAGAAGGAAACGGGGTTACTCCAATCTCTCCTCCTTCATGATCGCCGGGGCTCTGGCAGAATGCAGCACAGGCCTGCTTTCCGGTGAGTTTCGCTCGTTCTCTCGTCCACCGATGAGTGCCCTATAACCGCTGATCCGCGCAAGATTCGGCAGCTCACCGATTCGGGTGGAGGGCTGCCGTCGTGAAACCAGTACAGCGATTCTCCATACATAGTACAACCAAAGAGGGCACCGATTGGATTTCACACTCTTTAGCAGGTCTCAATCCCGGGGGCACGCCGGGGCATGGCTTTTCCCGGGTGTCGCAACACACTGTTCCCGCCCCACCGGAGCGGGGTGCGAATGAGGAAGCCGAAGGCCGGGGGGTGGGGAATGCCAGAGCGAGACGTATGAATATCCACGCGGGAGGGGGCCTGCCCCCCCGAAGCCTAACGGCTTCTCGTGCTCCGTTCCTATCGGAACATCGCACTCCCCGTCAAGCCCCTCGCACTCCCGCAGATTTCCAGGTGTGCACCTTCTCACCACCGGCGAACCGGACCTGCTCGAGCGTACAGGAGAACCAGAACCCGTTGGTTCCCGCTCGGAGGTCACCGGATCCACTAGATCCATCTCTGGAGCAACTGGTACAGCGATTCCGAATTATCGAACTCTTCTGGTACTCGCCCCCATTTCCCGATGGAGTGGGTGCCGGAGCTGGATGTTCCTCCAAGATCTCCCCATGCTGTGAACCGTGGAGGCTATCGCCTTTGGGGGGTTGCGGGGTGAGATGTCGCAACGCAGGGTTACCGGGCGAAGAGGTCTAAAACCTCGTCGAGGTGTTCGCTTTCGCCCCGGAGGAGCGAGAGAGACCGCCGTCCGGCGCTACACCAGTTCGTGCCTGCGGAGGAACTCCCGGATCTCCCGTGACTTCACCCAGCCCCGGTCGAGCTGCTCGACGATATCGTTGATCCGCCAGATCTGCTTGCGGATCCGCTCCGATGCCTGCTCGTCGTCGAGGAGATCCGCCGTGCCGAGGATGACCTGCAGGGGCAGACGGATGTGGTCGCCGAGGATAGCGAACTGCTCTATGTTCTGCTCGATCTGGGTGAATGCCTGGTGCCGCATCTCTTCTGACCGTCTCTGTTTGGTAATGTCGTAGGAGAGCACCGCGACCCGCACCACGTTTCCTTCTGCATCGGCAACCGGGAAGAGGGAGTTGTAGAGGACCATCCCCTCCCGCTCATCGACACAACGGACCGGCCGGCCAGTCAGGAAGACCTCTTCGATGATCGCCTTCCGTCTCGCGGCGACATCCGGTGGGAGGATTTCGAATATCGATCTGCCCATCAGTTCCTGAAGGCCCCTCCCAAACCTCTCGGCAACCACCTCATTCAGGGCGAGGATCGTGCCGGCGCGGTCGATGAGCATCACAACGTTCGGCGATGCGTTCAGGAGCGCCCGGAACCGCCCTTCGCTCTCCAGGAGGGCCGCTTCCGCCCGCTTCCGCTCGCGAATATCGATGCCGATTCCGACACGCGTATCGTCGGAGAGGCGGATGTTGGCCCAGGCGGTCTCGACGACGGAGCCGTCCTTTGCGACCAACAGGAGGTCGCGCCACCCGGGCTTGAGGGACCGCATGTAGTCGTCGGCTATATTCCGGTAATCCGGGTCGGGGAAGAATCTCGCCATCAGATCGCCTCTTGCCCCGTCCTCATCCGACCAGCCGAGCACCCTCTGGAACTCGCGGTTGAGGCGGAAGAACCTGAGATCCGGGTCGTAGATCGCGATCATCACCGGGATGGTATCGATAACCCCCTGCAGGAGCTCCTGCTGGTGTTCCAGCGCCTGCCGGGACTGCTTCTGTCCGGTGATATCCATCGTGACGCCGACGGCCCAGGTGACGTTCCCGGCCTCATCCTTCTGGACCTCACCCCGTGACTCCAGCCAGGCCACCGCGCCCGTGTCGGGGCGGACGATCCGGTAGTCGGTGTGGTAGAGCCCGCTTTGCTCTTCTTCGGAGCGCAGGCCGTTCATGTCGTCAGGATGAACAAGAGCCAGCCTCTCCCCGGGCCGGGCGAAGGGCGGGCGGCCGTAGATCTCTTCAAAATCGCCGCTGATCCTGAGCCGGCCGGTAGTAGGGTTCCAGTCCCAGACGATCATCCTCGCGGCGCTGAGGGCCAGTTCGAGCCGCTGCTGCTGGATGCGCAGTTCCTCTTCCATCCGCTTCCGGTCGGTGATGTCGTAGGCGAGCAGCGCAAGCAGGTCTCGTTGCGGCCGGTAGAGCGTCACGTCAAGGTGCCTGAAGAGGGCGGGGGACGGCTGTTCAACGTGCTCCGGCTCTCCGGTCTCTGCAACCCTGCAGAAGAGGTTCTGCAGGAATTTATGCATCTCCGGGAAGACCTCTGAGACGCTTTTGCCGATGACCTCTTCGTGTCTGCGCCCGATCAGTTTGAGGCCCTCGGGGTTTACGTCGATGTATCGGTAGTCGACCGGGCGGCCGTCAGCGTCCCGGACGATCGCAAAGACGTAGATTCCCTCGAGCATCCGGTCAAAGAGGAGGCGGTAGATCCCCCCTATCCTCTCCAGGAGCGCCGGGTTCTCCCGTGGCCGCTCCTGGATCAGCCACCGCTTCTCCCCGGCACCCCGGCCGGCGGCGGTGATCGTGACCGGGACCGGGACGCCGCTCCGTGAGCGCAGGGTTGTTTCCCGGGGCGCGCACGCTTTCTCTGCACAGAGGTCGGCAAGCATGCGAGCGATCTCCGGTTGTGCGTCGCGGGAACCGTACGCCGCAAAGAACGTGCCCGGCAACGGCTCCCCGAGGAGGCTCGCTGCCGCCGCGTTTGCCTCGACGATCCTGCCGTCCGCGTCCGTCACCACGAACCCGTCGGTGGAGGACCCGATGAGGTCCCGGAACTGCTGCCGCTCCTCATCAGCCCGGGCTGCAGCTCCGGCCAGGCTCTCTGCAGCACAAAGAAGGTTCCCGGGCGATGCGCTGTTGCCGGAACCTGCCAGCGGCTCGCGGGTGAGTTCACTGATACACTGCCGGACGGCCTGTACCTGTTGGTCCAGAGAAATCTCCTGCATATTACCTCATCTTACCGCCGGCGGACCTACCGGGCCGTGTGAGCGGACGCAGGGACGACCGGACAGAAAGGGATGTTCTGACTGTCATGTATGGGTGCATACGGGCCTCTTGCCGCAGGAACCGGTATACCGGGCTCCCCCCTGCCGGGTGGTGGATCGCGGTTCAGGGATAGTAAACAGCATTCATGTCTCCTGGTCAGTGATATATTTTCTCATATCACCCCGAGCGAAGGTGCGCGGATTTCTGGAATGCCCGCCGGAGGCTGCGTCGGTTCCCGCGCGCCGGGATATCCGGGGAAATCGGCGGGCCGCCCTCTGCGTTGTAGAATACGGCGCTCAAGAGCCGGAGTGATCACGTGTGCAGGATCCTTCCTGCCCGGTCTCCGGGAGACGGGTATTACTCAGGGGCCGGTACGGGAAGCGCGAGGAGGGAGGTGAACCTCACCCGGATCCTCATCGTATCGGGAGCCTTCGGGTTCTTCGCCGCTGGCGGGATAGGCGGCCTGCAGGAAGAGCTGATGCTTCTTACCGCAGTCCGACCCTGTCGGACTTCCATCCGACCGACGGGGCCGTGAGTGGCCGCACCGGAGACAGTATTGCAGATCCTGACCCCCATGCTGCCGGAGCCCGGCCGGGAGATCCGGCGCAATCCTTATCTATCCCGGTGTCGTGTCCCGGTCCGTATGACAAAAGTTACCCTTGTCATAGCATTCCTCCTCCTGGCTCTCGCGCTCGTCGCGGGTGCGGGTGCACAGGTGGTGGGATTGAGCAACACCAGCGATGGCAATGAGAGTTCAAACCAGACGACCGATGGAGGCATGCAGAACATCAGCGGCAACGCGACGGACCTGACGAACGCCGGGTCCATACTAGCCGCAGAACTCCTGGACAACGCGACCCGGACGACGGTCTCGAACGCCACGACCGAGATCGGGCTTGAACTCGTCGCGGAGAACTTCACCTCGCCCCTCGCGCTCACGGCTCCCGACGACGGGACCGGGCGGATCTTCGTTGTGGACCAGATCGGTGTGGTCTGGGCCGTCGACGCGAACGGGACCACGCTCCCCGAGCCGTTCCTGGACCTCCGGGACAACCTGGTCGAACTCCGGCCGACCTATGATGAGCGCGGCCTGCTCTCGATCGCGTTCCACCCGAACTTCTCGGAGAACGGCAAGGTCTACGCCTTCTACAGTGCGCCCTTGAGGCCGGAGGCCCCTGAGGACTGGAACTGCACGAACCACATCTCCGAGTTCCAGGTCGATCCCGAGGACCAAAACCGGGTGAACCTGACCTCTGAGAAGGTGCTGATGTACATCGACAAGCCCTACCATAACCACAACGGCGGCCAGCTCGCCTTCAGCCCGACCGACGGCTACCTGTATGTATCGCTCGGGGATGCCGGGAGGGCGAACGACGTCGGGAACGGCCACACCCCGGGCATCGGGAACGCCCAGGACCTGACGAAGATCTACGGTAAGGTGCTCAGGATCGACGTGGACAATGTCACCGGCGGGAACGTGACGATCCCGCAGAACGTGACCGGGACGATGAACCAGACCAACAACATGACCGTCAACCGGACCGCGAACCCGCCCGAGCCGACGTGGACGACGCTTGCCGGCAGCCTCTACGGTATCCCCGCCGACAACCCGTTCACGGCGAACCAGACCGAGATCCTGGACACCTACGCCTACGACTCCGTCCCGCCGGAGATCTACGCCTACGGGTTCCGGAACCCGGCCTACATGTCGTTTGATTCAGGCGGCAACAACTCGCTCTTCGTCGCCGATGCGGGCCAGAACCTCTTTGAGGAGGTGGACGTCGTCTACCGCGGCGGGAACTACGGCTGGAACATCCGCGAGGGCACGCACTGCTTCGACCCGAACGCCACCACGGCCCCGCCGGAGTCCTGCAACACCACCGGGCTTCTGGGCGAGCCGCTGATCGGCCCTATCTTCGAGGGCGGCCGTGACCTCGGCATCGTCGTCGTCGGCGGCAACGTCTACCGCGGGACCGTGGTCCCGGACCTCGAGGGCAGGTACATCTTCGGCTACTGGAGCGACAGCCGGACGGTGGGCAACGGCACCCTCCTCGCTGCCACGCCGCCGGCGGGATGGACCGCACCGGAGTCCGCCGCGAACCTGACTCCTGAGGCGAACGCTATGTGGGAAGTCCAGATGGTGAACATTACCGGCCAGGCCAACGAGACCCTGGGGATGTTCCTGCGCGGGTTCGGTGAAGATGCCAACCAGGACCTCTACGTGCTGACGAACGATGTCGGCGGTCCGGACAACTCCACCAGCACCGGCCGGGTCTGGAGGGTCGCGGCACCCACCAATGTCAGCACCACGCCGACGATGAACGTGACCCCGACGGGGAACGAGACTCCTGTGGTTGTTCCCCCGGTCGGAGACCAGACCATGAACATGACCCCGACCTCGACGGCGGCCGGTGCCGCGACGACGGTGAATATCGCCGCCGATAACCTCGCGTTCGACACGAGCACCATCACGGTGCCGGCAGGGGCGGAGGTGACGATGGTCTTTGCGAACCGGGACGACGGTGTCCCCCATAACGTCGCGGTCTACGACAGCCCCCTCCGGACGGAGCAGATCTTCGTAGGCGAGGTCATCGACGGGCCTGCCGAGATCACCTACACCTTCACGGCGCCGTCCGAACCCGGGACCTACTACTTCCAGTGCGACATCCACCCCGACATGAACGGCGAGTTCATCGTGGAGTGATGCGGAGGGCGGGGCTCCTCCCCTCCTCTTCGTGCGGTCTCTTTGTCTTCTGCAGTGCCCGGAAGCGGACGGGGTTCGGGCCCTGCCCGGTATGACCGTTTCTGTGCTGCGAGGGGATGCCGGCTCCGAGCCTGCGCCCCCGGGGACCCCGACAGCGGCGTCCCGCATGGGTGGGCAAGATATAAGTATCATGTCTGTCATGGCCTCCCCCCATGAGACCTGATCTGATCCTTCTGGCGGCACTCCTCCTCGTGAGTGCCGGCATCCTGGCCGCAGGATGCGTCTCGCCGGGTGGAGACGGCACGCAGCCGACCCCCACGGAGACGGTAACCATCCCGACCGAGACCGGAACTCTGACCCCCACGGAGACGGTAACGTTCCCGACCGCCACTGAGACACTGCCCGCCACCGTGGCGACCGCAGCCGGCGGCCAGACCGGGTACTGACGCAGCCGGAGCGTCGAGGTGGGTTGGCGGAGGGGGACCGGCGCCGATTCTCCTCTTTTTCCTGCAGAACTCCGCCAAAAGAGCGTGGAGGTAGTTGCGCCGGGCGTGGCCGGCACCACGAAGGAGCGTCATCACTCCGGCAAAACGGGTGTTGCCGCGACGTTTGAGGGCGGCGTGCGGTGTCCGTTCCCGCCGGCACCCCTCGTCTTCCCGAGCGGACCCGTAAGGGGCGGATCCACGCTACGGTGTCGAAAAAAAGAGAGTTAGTGGTTCTTTCTCGCCCAGAGGAAGAATGCCAGCGGGGCGAGGAGGGGCGCGTAGACGAGGGGTGTCGCCGGTGTCGTCGCCGGCACGGTGGTCGGCTCCGTCGTCACGTTCCCGGTCACCTCGGACGTCTCGGTGACGCCCGGTGTCTCAGTGACCTCTGTTGTGGCGTTTATCTCCACCGCCGATGCGGTCACGCTCACGGGTGATGCAACGATGGCGAAGGTGGAGAACCCGGGGGTGGTTGCCCGGAAGTTGTACTTGCCGCTCTCTTCGCCGAGCACCTCGGTCTCCAGGGACTCCCAGGTGCCGTTGACGTAGCGCACGAGAACAACGTCCTCCGCTGTCGCGTTGTGGCTTTCAAGCCAGTCGGCAGGGACGGTAAAGAATACTGTCGCGTTGCCGATCTGGTTTTGGCCCACCCAGTAGGGGGTGATCTCGATGTACTCGTAGACGTCGCCGGCGGGAGGCTCCGCAGCCGAGGGCGCTTTTGCCTTCTTCACGGTCAGCATCATCTTCGGGATGGTGCCGGCTGCCGTGACGTTCACGCTGCTGACCGATGTGGTGGTCAGTTCTGAGAAGGTGAACGTCTCACCGCTTCTCAGGTTCTCGCGTATCCCTGCGGAGAAGGAGGGGCTGCTGTCGCCGCCGCCACCGCCGCCACCGCCGCCGCCGTTCCCGGGGGTGGGCTCAGGTACGGCGGTCGCCGAGACGGTGATGGCTGCTGTTCCTGCCACGTCGCCTGCCGATGCCGTTACGTCCGTCGATCCCTCTGCGAACGCTCCGAAGAGGCCGGCACTGTCGATCGTGCCGACCTCCGGGTCGGAGGACGACCAGGAGACCTGGATCCAGTCCATCTCGTTGTCGCGCTGGTCAAAAACGGTCGCCGTGAACGCCTGGGTATCTCCGGGCAGGATCGTGGCCGTGGCCGGTTCGACCTCGATGCGGGTCGGGGCCGGCGGGAGGTCGACGGTCACGGTCGCGGTCCCGGTCTCGTTCTCTGCCGTAGCGGTGATGGTCGCTGTGCCTTCGGCAACCGCGGTGAAGAGTCCGTCGGCATCGATGGTGCCAACGGCTTCATCGCTGCTCTCCCAGGTCACTTCGGCACCGGGGGTTACGTTGCCTTCCGGGTCATACACGGTCGCGGTGAACTGTTGCGAATCCCCGCGATCCAGGGTGATCGCCGACGGGGAGACCGCAACGCCCGAGGATGCCGTGGTGACGGTTACCGCCGCGGTCCCGGTTATGTTCCCTGCCGTTGCGGTGACGGTCGTCGTGCCGTCGGCAACCGCGGAGAAGACGCCGCCCGCACCGATGGTCCCGACGGCCTCATCGCTGCTTGTCCAGGCGATCTCGACACCGGTCATGGTGGTGCCGAACTGGTCGAAAGCGGTCGCGGTGAATGTTGCCGTGTCGCCGGAGCCGAGGGTGATCGCCGATGGTGCGACAGCGATGCTGGCGAGAGCCGGCTCTTCGTCGTTGACGATGATGGCCGCCGTCGCGGTTACGTTCTCTGCCGTTGCGGTGACGTTCGCCGTGCCTTCGGCGAGAGCGGTGAAGGTGCCGTTCGCGTCGATGGTGCCGACGGTCTCATCGCTGCTCGTCCAGGTGACGTTGACGCCGGTCATGACGGCGCCGTCCTGGTCGAGAGCGGTCACGATGAACCGCTGGGTGTCGCCGATCGCGAGGGTGGCCCCGGGCGGCGTGATCCGGATGCTCTCCAGGACCGGTTCAACCGGCTCTTCGTCGTTGACGGTGACGAGCGCAGACGCGGATGCATCGCCTGCCGTTGCAGTGACGGCCGTTATGCCCGCGGCAAGGGCGGTGAAGGTACCGTTCGCGTCGATGGTGCCGACGGTCTCGTTGCTGCTCGCCCAGGCGACCGCAACGTCCGTCAGTTCGGCTTCGAACTGGTCATAGACCGTCGCGGAGAAGTTCACCGTCTCGTTGACCGTGGCGGTGGTTGTGAGCGGTGCGACCTCGATCCGCGTTGCGACCGGCTCATCCGGTTCTTCGGCGGTGACGGTGACGGTCGCCGTTCCGGCGATCTCATCGGCCGTTGCGGTGACGTTCGCCGTGCCTTCGGCGAGAGCGGTGAAGGTGCCGTTCGTGTCGAGGGTGCCGACGGTCTCGTTGCTGCTCGCCCAGGTGACGTTGACGCCGGTCATGACGGCGCCGTCCTGGTCGAGAGCGGCTGCCGCGAACAGTCTGGTGTCGTTGATCGCGAGGACGGCCGTAGCCGGCGTGATCCGGATGCTCTCCAGGACCGGCTCATCCGGTTCTCCGGCGGTGACGGTGACGGTCGCCGTTCCGGCGATCTCATCGGCCGTTGCGGTGACGTTCGCCGTGCCTTCGGCGAGAGCGGTGAAGGTGCCGTCCGAGTCGATGGTGCCGACGGTCTCGTTGCTGCTCGCCCATTCGAGATCGATGCCGGTCATGGTCTCGCCGTCCTGGTCAAGAACGGTTGCCGTGAACGTTTCGGTCTCGTCGATCGCGAGCGTGGTCGTGTTCGGTGTGACCGTGATGGTGGTTACCGCTGGCTCGACCGATCCTGTCCCGTAGACGAAGATGTAGAGGTTCGAGTTAAGGCCCGTGCCTCTCTGCCAGGCGACTGTGGTGCCGCCGGCGGTCGGGTAGAGTTGTTCGTCATTCGGGTCTTCGGGTACGAATACGGACATCCCCTCCCCGCCGGTGGCAAGGTCGTGCATGTAGATGCCTCGCGGCCCATCCCGCATGTCTTCCCAGGCGATGATGTTCCCGCTGAGCGCCGGTGAGACCTGATACCCAGGGGCGTTTGTGATCTGCTGTTCTCCGCCGGAGGGGTTATCGAGGTCCATCAGGTAGATCTCGGGATCCTGGATGCCGGATCTGTCAAGGTAACACTCCCAGGCTATCTGGCTCCCGTAGAGCGAGGGCCAGGAGTGGCGGAGCCCGGTCGCGGACACCGGCATTTTCGTCTCGTCAGCGATGTCGTAGTACCAGGCCCGCTCGTCCGCGTCTTCTATCCAGGCGACGTACTTCTCCGAGAGCGCGGGTTTGAACTCGGTATTCCCGTCGGGAATCGTTGTCTTTGCGTCCGAGTCGATGGTGGCCATCACGGCCCCGGCGGCGATGTCGTAGAGGACGATGTTCGCTCTGCCGCTGCTGTCGTCGTACCAGGCGACGTGGTTCCCGCGGACGATGGGCAGCCACTGGTCGCCCGTGTCGGTGGTGAGCTGTGTTGTCGTTGTTGTAGAACGCTGATAGAGGTAGATATCCCAGTTCCCGTCGCGGTTATCCTGCCAGACGATGTAGTCTCCCGAGATGGACGGTTTCTCCTGCGAGGCGTCATCGGATGTTATCCTCTCGCCGACGTAGATGTAGGGTGACGGTGATTTGTTCCGGAATTCGTCTACGGTCCCAAAGTAGATGTCTTTGTTACCGTTCCGATCGTCTTCCCAGACGATCATGTCACCGTCGATATCAGGGCGTTCCTGCGCGTTTACGAAGGGGCGATAGATCTCCTCCCCCGACGCCGCTTCCACCGCCATGGCCGGCGATATCAACAGCCCGATGATAACGACTGCGCACAACAGTGCCAGATGTGTATGTTTTGCCATTCGTTTCCCCCTTTGTGCGAATCGCTCTCCACCTGCAAGACCGTGGTGCCTACCTGCCGGTAGGCACGAACGGACTGGCTAAAGCGGGTGCTTACCGGAGCACCCGACAGGTGTGCTGCGAGTTCCGATTTAAAGCCCGGTCATTGGGTAGCCGGTGAACGGGTGAATAGCGGTATAAATATATATCCTTTACGGTGATTTATTCATAGAATTTTATAATAAAAACTGGTATACCTCAACTGCCTGTATGGCCGGAGGGAGATCCGGACGGGTCTTCGCTACCATCTCGATGGAGAGAGGTGACTGGAGAAGCATCCGGCCGCACTGTCCCCGAACTTCAAAAAAAAGGAGGGTTAGCGGTTCTTCCTCGCCCAGAGGAAGAATGCCAGCGGGGCGAGGAGAGGCGCGTAGACGAGCGGTGCCGCCGGTGTCGTCGTCGGCGCGGCGGTGGTCGGCTCCGTTGTCGGTTCTGTGGTCACGGTGGTGGTGACGTTCATCTCTTCCGTGACCGTGGGAACCGTCTCCACCGGGGTGGTCATGTTCACCGGTGCCGCAGCGATGGCAAAGGTGGAGAACCCGGGGGTGGTTGCCCGGAACCGGTAGTTCCCGCCTCCTTCGCCGGTGACCTCGGTCTCGAGGATCTGCCAGCCGCCGTTGACGTGGCGCATGAGCCTGACGTCCTCCGGGGCCATGCCGTGCTCCTCGAGCCAGTCGGCCGGGATGGTGAACTCGATCACCGCATGGCTGATGTCCTGCGGGTCTGCCCAGTTGAGGGTGATCTCGATGTACTCGTAGACGTCACCGGCGGACTGCCCCGCAGTGCCGGGTTCGCTCCCTTCCTTCACGGTCAGCATCAACCGCGGGATGGTGTCGGCTGCCGTGACAGCGACATTGCTGACCGATGAGACGGTGATACCCGAGAACGTGAACGTCTCGCCCCTCCGCAGGTTCTCGCAGATCCCGGCGGAGAAGGTGGGTCCGCTGCTGCCGCCGTCGTTCCCGCCGCTGTCCCCGGGGTCGGTCGGAGTTGTTGTGGGTTCTACTGTGGGCCCGGGTGCGGCCGTGATGGTGACCGCCGCGGTCGCCTCCACGATGCCGGCCCGGGCCGTTATCTCCGCCGAGCCCTCTGCATGCGCTGTAAAGACGCCGGCCGCATCGATGGTGCCGACGGCCGAGTCGGAAGACGACCAGGCGACCCGGACCCAGTCCATGACGTTGTCGCTCGGGTCATAGACCGTGGCGACGAACTCCTGAGTCTCCCCGGGCGCAAGCGCGGTCGTCGCGGGGTCGACCTCGATGCAGGCCGGGACCGGGATCGGGGGACCGACGGTCACGCAGGCAGAGCCCGAGATCCCGTCCACCGATGCGGTGATGGTCACGTCGCCGTCTTCAAGGGCGGCAAAGACGCCGCAGTCGTCGATGGTGCCGATGCACGGGTCGCTGCTCTCCCAGACCACCACGGCGTCCGGTATGACGCAGCCGTACTGGTCGTACACGGTCTCGGTGAGCGGGAGGGTGTTTCCGGCGGCGATGGTGAAGTCGGACGGGCTGACCGCGAGCCGCGCCGGGACCGCCGATGCCGACCGGACCGTCACGACCGCGGTCCCGATCGCTTTGGTCTCGTTGACCTGAGCGACCATGGCCTCGCCGGCCCCTTCGACTGTCGCGGTGATGGTCGCGGTGCCTTCGCAGCGAGCAGTGAAGAGGCCGCTCTCGTCGATGGTGCCGACGGCTTCGTCGTCGCACGACCAGACCACAACAGAACCTGCGTTGTCCTGCAGGCCATGCGCGGTGAACTGCCGGGTCTCCCCCTCGTCCAGGGTGACCGCCGCCGGAGAGACGACGATGCCCGGGGATGCACGGATGACCGTCACGTCCGCCGTCCCGTCAACGCCGCATGCCGTTGCGGTGACGGTCGCCGTTCCTGCGGAGAGCGCGGTGAAGGCCCCGTCCGCACCGATGGTGCCGACGGTCTCGTCGCAGGTTGCCCAGGCGATATCGACGTCCGGCATGGTGCAGCCGAACTGGTCGTAGGCGGTTGCGGCGAACGTCTCCGCGTCGCCGATGTTCAGGGTGATTGCGGGAGGCGTGACGGCGATCCGGGAGAGGACCGGGTCGTTGCAGGCTACGGTGACGGTCGTGGTTCCGGCGGCGCCGTCGCCCGATGCGGTGAGGGTCGTCGTGCCCGGACAGAGGGCGACAAAGAGCCCGCACTCGTTGACGGTGCCGACACACGGGTCGCTGCTCGTCCAGGCGATCGCGGCATCCGGCACGAAGTCGCCGTAGCAGTTGAGCCCGACGGCCTCAAACTGCCGGGAGTCCCCGGGGTTCAGGGTGACCGCGGACGGGAAGAGGACGATCTTTGCGAGCGCCGGCTCTGCGGCGGTGACGGTGACGGCCGCCGTTCCGGATATGCCGCCTGCCGTCGCGGTGACGGTCGTCGTGCCTTCGGCAAGGGCCGAAAAAGCGCCGTTTGCGTCGATGGTGCCGACGGTCTCGTTGCTGCACGACCACGCTACCGAAACGCCCGGCAGGGTGTTGCCGGACGTATCCGAGCAGACGGTCGCGAACTCCCGTGTCTCGCCGACCACAAGGATGGCCTGTTGCGGCGTGACCGTGATGCTGTCGAGGACCGGTGCTTCAGTGCTGACCGTGACACTCGCGGTCCCGGAGGCGACGCCTGCCGTTGCGATGACGGTCGTCGTGCCTTCGGCTTCCGCCGTGAAGAGCCCGCTCGCGTCGATGGTGCCGACGGCCTCGTTGCTGCTCGCCCAGGCGACGTCGATGCCGGTCATGGTGCGGTTGAACTGGTCACGGAGAGTTGCAGAGAACTGCTGTGTGCCGTTGATCGCGAGTGTGGTCGCGGCCGGTGCGACTACGATGCTCGTTGCGACCGGTTCCTCGGTGGTCACCGTGACCGTTGCACCCGCAGAGATGGTGCCTGCGGTTGCGGTGACGATCGCCGTTCCCGCGGCACGAGCGGTGAAGAGCCCGCTTGCGTCGATGGTGCCGACGGTCGCATTGCCGCTATCCCAGGCGACGTCGACGCCGGTCATGACGTTGCCGAACTGGTCGCGGACGGTTGCCTCGAACGCCACCGTACTGTTGACCGTGACGGTGGGCGTGAGCGGGGTGATGGTAATCTCTGTTGCGACCGGCCCTCCGGGCTCTCCTGCGTTTACGGTGACGGTCGCCGTTCCGGATACGTTGCCCGCCGTCGCGGTGACGGTCGCGCTGCCCGCGGCCTTCGCGGTGAAGCGGCCGGTGTCGTCGATGGTGCCGACAGTTGCGTTGTCGCTCGTCCAGGTGAACGTAACGCCGGACAGTTTGAGCCCGAACTGGTCGCGGGCGAGTGCGGAGAACGGTTCGGTCTCGCCGACGTTCAGGGTGGCCGTGGGCGGTGTGACATCGATGTTCGTTACGACCCGCTCAACCGGCGCTTCGGGCTGGTAGACGAAGATGTAGAGGTTCGAGTTGGGGCCACGGCCTCTCTGCCAGACGATCGTGTTGCCGCTGACGGCAGGGTAGAGGTGTGCATCCTCGGAATCTTCGGCTTCAACCAGGCACATCTCTTCGCCCTGGAAGTCTCCCACGGCGAAGAGGTCGCACATGAAGATGCTCCGTTCTGGAATCTGCTTGTCCTCCCAGACGATGATGCCCCCGTCGATCGCCGGTGAGACCTGATCGAAATCGTTTCTGGTGATAAGCATCGTCCCTTCGGCGGGATCGTGGATATCGGCGATATATATGTCGGGATCCATCCTGTAGAGGGTATCTTCCCAGGCGATGAAGCTCCCGGATAGCGAGGGCCAGGACTGGGAGATCGAGGGCAATGGGTCATCTTCCGGTCTCGGGGCTATCGGCCCCACTATACTGCCGGCCGCGATGTCGTAGTAATAGACCTTGTCGTAGGTATGGACCGTCACGTCTCCCGGTTCTACCCAGGCGACGTACTGCTCCGAGAGTGCGGGTTTGAACTCGGTCGTCCCGCCGGGAATCGTTGTCTTTGCGTTGACGTCGATGACGTCCTTCACGGCCCCGGCGGCGATGTCGTAGAGAACGATGTTGGTCCTGCCGCTGCTGTCGTCATACCAGGCGACGTAGTTCCCGCAGATCGCGGGCAGCCACTGGTTGCCCGGATCGGTGGTGAGTCGTGTCGTCGTCGTTGTGGAACGCTGGTAGAGGTAGATATCCCAGTTCCCGTGCCGGTTGTCCTGCCAGGCGATGTAGTCTCCCGATATGGACGGTTTCTCCTGCGAGGCGGGGTCGTCCGTTATCCTTGTCCCGACGTAACTGTACGGCAGGGTGCTCCGGAAGTCGTCTACGGTCGCGAGAAATATGTCCTTGACTCCTTTTTCCTGTTCATCGTATCGGTCGTCTTCCCAGACGATCGTGTTGCCGTCGATATCAGGACGTTCCTGCGCTCCGTTGAAGGGACGATAGATCGCCTCCCCCGGGGCCGCTATTGCCGCCATAGCCGGCGATATCAGCAGCCCGACGGCGATGATTGCGTACAGCAATGCCAGATGCGTGTGTTTTTTCATGTTTTCCCCCCTTGATCGCTCTTCCGCCTGTGGAATCGCCGGTGCAGACCTGCCGGTAGGAATGAACGGTCGGCTAAAGCAGGGGCTTGCCTGAGTGCCTGGCAGGCGGAGTGCGAAATTCTCGTTAAGACCCGGTCATAGGGTAGCCGGTGAAGGGGTGGATAGTGGTATAAATATATAACCTTTACGGATATTTATTCTCATTTTTTTATAATAAAAACGAGAATTTCTTATGAGCCTTTATGGCCAGAGGGAGATCCGGACAGGTCTTTTTCGGATCGCACTCTGCCAGAAACGGGGAGACTGATGACGGCGTATATCCATCCGGCGACCGATATGGTCGGGTTTTTTCCACGGGGACCGCTGCTCATCGACCGGGTGCCCGGATCTTCGATCACTCGGATCCGGTATGGGTTTTTGATGGGTTGAACTGAATCTCACAGGTTATCGTAGGCATTTTTCCGATGGTCGAGATCGACCGCCATGATGACGAGCTGTTGATGCTCGAACGCCAGGATCACCCGGTACACCCCTACCCGCAGGGAGAATAGTGGTGAGTTCGTCAGGCGCTTCACCTGCAGGTGGGGAGATTCGTCTTCCGCCAGCAGTTCAAGTGCCCTGACGATCCGGGTGGCAGCCTCCTCTGGGAGGCGCTTTAATTTATGCCGGGCTCTTTTCGAGTAAATGAGCGAGTATCTCAATCGATCCCCAGATCCCGCTTCAACTCTTCGTGCGTTACAAACTCGCCCCGCCGGATCTCGTCAAGCGACGCCTGGATGTCGGCGATCGTCTCAGGGCTCAGGGGCTCGGGGTCCTCGCTCTGGTCCAGCAGCCGGCGGACTATGGTCCGATATGGCTCTCTGGGGTAGTGGCGCAGGCGGTTCAACCGGTCCCGGTCGGATCTGGTGATCTCGATCGTGGTTGTCTCCTCGGGCATAACGAGTTATGGGTCGTCATAAGATATAATAACGTGGCTATGGGTGGAGGTGATGGGGGGTCACGCTCCTCAGGTCCCGTTTCAGCGCCTCGTGCCTCACAGCCCCGCCGGATATCGTCGAGCGATGCCTGGATGCTGGTGAGTGCCCCCGGACTCCGGAGTTCGGGGTCGCCGCTCTGGTCCAGCAGTCGGCGAACGATAGCCGGTAGGGCTCATTCGGGTAACGGCGGAGTTCATCCAGACGGTTCCGGTCGGATTTGAAGGTATTGATTGTGATTGTGGTCGTCTCTTCGGGCTTGCCGGATGACATGCCGCCGCCGAATCGCATACCCATCCACACTCCTGGTAACCATTATGCTGAGAGGCTGCCGCCGGGCGCCCTTCGAAGAGGCGGGGGGAGGCCACTGCCTCGTTCTTCGCACTCCCGGCCTCCGGCCGCCGGGTCCCGCCCCCTTCACAGCGGGAAGATCGCGTACTGGATGTACCAGATGTACTCCACCGTCGGTATCCAGAAATGATAGCCCTCCCAGCAGCTGGTGGCGAACCGGAAGTCGACGACGGCCAGCCACGCAAACGGGAAGAAGATCAACACCGGGACCGCGTAGGCGAGGAGGCGGGGGAGAGGTCCGGCGGGCGAGGACAGCAGAGCACCGCGGCCCCGGCGAGGAAGAGATAAGTGAGGGTCGTGATGAACGCCGGAAGAGTCTTCACCAACCATTGTAAATATGACCAGCACTTACAGTATTGTCATGGTTGCAACCAAGCGGATACCGGTCTCAGAAGGTGTATGGGAGGACATCTCCGATCTCAAGCGCCCGGGACAGACGTTCGATGATCTCCTCTCCCACATGGTGGAACTGGAGAAGAAGCGCCGATTCATCGAGGATATGGATCGTATTGAGGCGGAGGGGGATTTCGTGGAGCTGAATTTTGACGTTCCGGATACTGATTAACCGCAAGGCCCTTGAGAGTATCCGGAGTTTCCGCTCGAAGAGCCGGCGGATCGTCATGGAGAGACTGAAGACGCTTCAAGATGATCCGTTCCCCGGTGGCGGGAGCGATAAAGAACGTCTGTATGTTCAGGGACGGGAAGACACCTATCGCCTTCATATAAGCCATACCTTCACGGCATTCTATCGCATCCATAAGGCAGAGCAAGAGGTTCATGTTCTCGCCGTGATGCCGATCGAGCGAGCGCACAAGTGGTATGGGCGTTTTTAACCCCAGAAGTCAACTGTTAACCCTATCGTGCAGCTATTCAGCCCGACGGTGATGTCGTAAAACCGCGTGAACCACCCCCCGGCTTTGCGCAGGGGGTCTTTTTGCTCTGCCGCTAACCTGCAAACGTCAACTCCCCGCCCTTCAGAGCGGGAAGATCGCGTACTGGATGTACCAGATGTATTCCACCACCGGTATCCAGAAGTGATAGCCCTCCCAGCAGCTGGTGGCGAACCGGAAGTCGACGACGACCTCCCACGCAAGCGGGAAGAGCATCAGCACCGGGACGGCGTAGGCGAGGAGAGGCTCGGCGGGCGAGGAGCGACTGGCCGAAGGGTGCGACGGACGGAACGTCCGGAGCTTGAGCACCGAAGGTGCGGGGCAGGAGCGTGAGCACCGTCAGGTGCGAAGACGGCGATATAGAGCACCGCAACACCGGGCAGGGAAATAACGGTAGATACTACGGACCACAGCAACTTCCAGAGGTTCGTGATCGGGAGCCCCCGTTGCAGGCAGACCTTCAGGATCTGCCTTTTGGTGACCTGAACTTCTGTTTTGTTCCGCATTTCAACCGTCCAGTCTGGAAACAATCGTAAAGAGTTTAATTGTTGAAACACCAGTATTTTTACAGAATTCGTATCTTCGGCAGCCCACGGCTGTTTTCTGAGGTGATAATTATACCCGAGATCATGCCCTCCCCCAGGGGAGTTAATATCTACATCGACGAATCCGGGGATCTTGGATTTACTGGAGAGCTCTCTCCCTACTTTATCATCGCAGCAATAATCGCACAGGGCCCGGAACAGGTTCAAAAATGTAGGACCTGTATGAAACGAACCATGAGAAAACTCCCAAAGAAGTACAAAAATATTGCAGAACTCAAATATCACAATACAGATGATACGTACAGGAGGCGTATTTTAGAGGATTTTTCAAAAACAGAGATTGAAATTGCATATGTGGTTCTCAGGAAAGAACAGGTTTACGATAATCTAAGGAATAACGGTCAGATATTGTATAATTATCTCACAGGCTCGCTTGTTGCAAATATAATCTCGAAATACGGATTTTCCCATGAAATTAATGTGATCATAGATAAGTCTCTTGATGGAGTGAGCCGGGAAGAGTTCGACAAATACCTTATATATCGCTCTCTGGATCGAGACAATTCGTATCACACGGGAAACTATCAATTAGAAGTAACCCATGTTGATTCGAAACAGAACCTCTGCGTACAGGCAGTTGATTTCATAGCAGGAGCAATCCATAGACATTATAGAGGACATGCGCCCATGGCAGATCACTATCACATCATCGAAGGAAATATAACGGTTGTCCTTGATTATTTCAAAGACCGTCAAAAGTAGAAAATAGTGACCCCTTCCTTACTTTGTCCCACCCGCCTCAAGGCGGCCTCATCCTTTTCAGGAAGGATTTACTCACTACGGTGCATGGTATGTATGTATGACATATAAGCTTATCGAGGAGTTGCTTCTGTCCTTTCGGCGGGGTTTTCCAGAACGCCCCCAACGAAATGAGAGGCAAACCTATTAGGGATTTTCATCCCTCACAGCGGGAAGATCGCGTACTGGATGTACCAGATATACTGCACCACCGGTATCCAGAAGTGGTAGCCCTCCCAGCAGCTGGTGGCGAACCGGAAGTCGACGACGACCTCCCACGCAAGCGGGAAGAGCATCAGCACCGGGACGGCGTAGGCGAGGAGGCGGGGGGAGGCCCGGCGGGCGAGGACGGCAATGTAGAGCACTGCGGCACCGGCGAGGAAGATGCAGGTGAGGGTTGTGATGAACGCGACCTGCCCGGCGGGGTCTCTGCCGGCGACGACCTGGAGGACGACGAAGATGAGCGGGAGGTCGATGACCGCGAGCCAGAAGAGTGTCCGGAGCGCCTCCCGGACCCCGTTGCCGTCGAGACCGGCGTGTTTCAGGGCATAGACCCCGATGACGAGCAGGGGGAGGTAAGCCGGGGAGATGTAGCGCATGTCGGGGACGATGCCGGGGCTGGCTGACATCCCCGGGAGGGAGCGGGCATAGGCGAACACCACGAGGGCGGCGGCGAGGGCGAAGAAGGCGAGGAGCCGGGCGTCCTGGGAGGGGATCCCGGTCGATCTGCGGCGGATGAGGGCGTACCCGGCCGCCGCGGCGAGGAGGAGGGCGAAGAATGAGAGTGGGGAGACCTGGAAGAACGCGGCGGACCCGGCCCGGGCGGGCTCGAAGAAGGCTCCGTAGAGCCCGGAGATGAGATCGCCGGGCGGGGGGGCGTAGTGCCCGGCCACGGTGCTTAAGAGGCCCTGCGGCGCCTTTCCCGCGGCGGAGGCATACCCCGCAACCCGGGCGCAGGGGGTCGTGAGGGCGGGTTATAGAGGAAGGGAGGCCCCTGTTGGCATCGATATGATGACCATCCCGGGGTGCCGCACGGCCGATTACATGCCCATTACATACCTTGAAAGACGATATGCGAGGAGATATGGCGATACAGTGGCCAATCGGGGGTTTTATGAAGGGGGGATCCTGCCCTGTGAACCGTGATGCACATACCGGCGGCGTGTATGGTTTACATTTCCCATACCCAGTATAAGACATACCCTCTGAATCTGCTTGATCGAGCGTCCAGACTCGCGCACGAAGGGAGCAGGCAGTACCATCACCGGGAAACCCCAATCGCTTCGCCCTGATCGGCGGGAAGTCTATAAGAGAATGACCGCCGATGTACTATCAACAGTCAACCGCATCCACCATGATCGAGAGCCAGAACGTTGAATTCAAGGAGTCCTGGAAGGACGAATATCTCAAGACCCTCTGCGCATTTGCAAATACAAGCGGCGGGGTGCTTAAGATAGGCATCGATGATGCCGGAAGACCGGTCGGCGTCCATCAGGTGAAGCGGCTCTTGCGAGAACTGCCCAACAAGATCCGAAACAAACTTAGTATCACCCCCTCCGTTATCGCTGAAACGGTCGCAGGAAAAGAGCTCATCAGCATCACGGTCTCCCCTTCCCCTGTCCCGGTCTCGTGCGACGGTCGGTATTATCGGCGTAGCGGAAGCAACACATTCGACCTTGCGGGACAGGAGCTTGTTCACTTTCTCATCAGCAAATCCGGGATTACCTGGGATACGGTCACCGGCGACTACTCCATCGGCGATATCGATCCCGGGGTGGTCAGGATGTTCGTTCGTCTGGCAAAGCGGTCGAACCGGCTTGATACTGCGGATGAAGAAGAGCCCGTGGACTCGATTCTGCGCCGCTTAGAACTTACTGTCAATGGCAAATTGACCAATGCCGCCATTATGCTCTTCGGCAGAGAGCCGCAGCGGTTCTTTGTCAACACCACTACCCGGGTCGGCCGATTCAAGGGGGGAGATATCATCATCGGCGATGAGGAGTTCTCCGGGAACCTCATCCAGCAATTCATGAGGGCGGAGGAGCGGGTGAAAAGTTTCATCGATGTCCGATATGAGATTTCGGCGGATGCAATGCAGGAGTCCTTTCAGCGCAAGGAGATCTGGGACTATCCGTTACTGGCAATTCGTGAAGCGCTCCTTAACGCGCTTATCCACCGGGATTATTTCAACACCGACATCCAGACCCAGATCCGCATCTATGATGACGCTATACGGTTCCATAACCCGGGCTCTCTGCCCCAGGGAATCACGATTGAGATGCTCAAGACCGAGCACTACTCGTTCCTGCGCAACCCTCTCATAGCAAAGATATTTTACCTCGCCGGGTTTGTCGAACGGTATGGTTCCGGCATCGGGCGAATTGTGGACGCACTCGCAGAGGCCGGACTCCCGGAACCTGAATTTCAAAGCGATTCCTTCGGGTTCATTGTGCGCATGCGAAAAGACCTGCGGTTTACCGAGAGTTCTCTGCGGGCCATCGGCCTGAACAAGCGGCAGCTGCAGGCGATGTCCTTTGCCAGGGAGCACGGCGCTATAACAGCTGTAGACTATGCATCGATTGCTCCGGGGGTATCGGAGAAGACCCGATACCGCGATCTTCTCGATCTCGTCCATCGTGGCTTGTTGGAGGCAGTCGGTGCGAGGAGGGGCAGAAAGTACGTTTTAGCCCGGTTGCCTCCCGGGAACGCCTGATACGATGACAGGGCCTGATAGATAATGGACATTTATCGGACATTTATCGGACATATCGGACATCTTCCGTTTTGAGGTGTCCGACATCTGCCACCTGAGATTGAGAGGATCGGTGTTTCGTGGGGGTTGAAACGCCACGGATTCGCCGCAGCCTCGCGGTGCTCTAACTCCTTCCCCTGCGGGGAAGTCGTTCCCCGCACCCCCTCCCTCGCATTATTCGAGGGGGGGAGGCCACACCCGGTCGACGTAGCCATTGAGGGGCCGCCTGGAGCTTGCCGGGCGGCGACGTCTCCCGCCCCATCCGGGCGCTGGCGGCGGGCGCCGCCGTCTCGTTCTTCGTCGGGCCGGTTTCCTCATCAGAGCGGGAAGATCGTGTACTGGATGTACCAGACGTACTCCACCACAGGTATCCAGAAGTGGTAGCCCTCCCAGCAGCTGGTGGCGAACCGGAAGTCGACGACCGCGAGCCAGGCGAGCGAGAAGAGCATCAGCACCGGGACCGCGTAGGCGAGGAGGCGGGGGGAGGCACGTTCTGTGAGGACGACGATGATACGGCAAGGGCGAATAGAAAGGGAGATCCTACCGAGGAAAAAAGGGGAGAGAATGAGTGTCCCTCCTCCCCTTCCGCCTCCTCCCAATCGTCTTCATTTTTTTCTCATACTCCGGTTCGTCGTCCTCGTCCTCCTCCACCTTCAGGACCTAGACCGCGACGGCACAACGGGCCCGTTGCAGAGCGGAGCATGCATATAGAGGGTGTTCAGGCCGGGCGGCTAACGAATTCTTCCGGCGCCGGGGAGGGGCGGTTCCTACAATAATATTTCCCGCCGTTATAGCCTCAGGGGAAGTATTTTTCCCGGCCAGCACGACATGGGCATCCTATTATACAGAGACCCGAGATTATCCTGTATATGGCGTGTAGGGACCGGGAAGACGGTGTCTCGGAGGTGGTGAGCACGATCCTCATGGTGGCCATGGCTGTCATCCTTGCGGCGATTGCGGGGTCGATGGTCTTCGGGATGGAACTTCCTGAGGAGCCGAAGACTGTCGTGGTGACGGCGACGCGGTCGGGGGATGTGATCACGTTCATGAACCACGGCGGGATGAATATGGACCGGGTAGCTGAGATCAAGTGCTGGATCGGCGGGGTGGGCCAGGGGAACGATAACTTCACGATCGATGCCCGGGCCGGGGCGACTGAGACGTATACCTCGAAGGAGGTGGTCAGGGTTGTCGTCGTCGGGAGGTTTGTCGATAGCGAGTCGTGGATAGTGCTGGATAAGACGCTCTGATGCACCGGACGGCCATTATCTGCGGGCAGGGCCTTTTTTTCGTGTGCGAGGCAACGGTTGTGAGGACGGAGACGGGGGCTCTCGCGTTGGCGCGAAGGGGACAGGAGAGGGGAGCAAGGCAGTGCTCCAGAGTAGAACTGAATCTGACCGGATCACGTTGAGCGATAACCTGTTCCCATAGCAAAAACTCATGCAGTGAGGGTGTTTTCGTCACTGGATGTTTCGGAGAGCATTACCGGATATCTTACCCGGGGCAGGACGCCTGACGACTATATGGAGCATATCCGTGATGCCGCAGGTCTTCACCGCAACCTGTAGACGTGCTGGCGATGATCAATTGCTATCAGGTACACTGCTCTTTCTCTTTCGTCGGGAAGAAATATCAGTCGATAACGCTTTGCAATCCGGGTTGCTTTCTTCCCGTGTAATGCACCCGAAAGCCAACCGCCCGTATTGAGGGGGTCCTGTTTCAGGCGTTGAAGTTTTTTTCCGAGTTCGATTATTACTTCTTTGTTGCCTTTGACCTTTGAGAGGCTCTCGACAAATGTATCGGTCCTCCGGATCGTCCATTCCATCAGGACAGCTCGCCGAGCAGGTCGTCTATTGAAGATATCTCCCGATATCGTCTGGCTGCGATGTCTTCTTCGCTCATTCGTATCTGCGCCATAGTTTCGGGATTGCTGAGAATCTCAACGGTATCAAGAAGGGCGTCAAGATCTTCCCGCCTGACCATAGTCTCCTGTATCTTTTTGATTTCAAGATAGAGGTCATCGATGGTGACAGCCGGTGTCATGAGTAGTACTAACCGTCTGTTCAAATAAAAGTATTCTGGAGGTGGTGGGCGCCCTTCTCATTTCGCGGGAAGGAACGGTTGCGGGGACGGCGACGTGGTCTTGCGCGGAGCAACCTGGGGATTCGGGGTTGACCGGGGTATTCGTTTGCACAGTTACACCGGTTTGCACACCTTTGCACCTTGGTTTACACCTCGAAAAACTGCAGGTTGCAGGCTGTTCCCGTATCGGGAGGGTCTCCTCGCGAATAGTTAGTATGTTTGCACCACTGCGGATTTCACAGAGACCGGGAGTGGGGGTCACTCGCTCCTGCACGCAGACTCTCCGTTCCCGGTAAATGGTGTAAATTACCATTCTGATCTGTACATATCTCTCCGATAGAAGAATCACCGCCACTCCAGCCAGTATCCTCGTTTGCACGTTCCCCGGAATTCCGGTGCAAACCTGGTGCAAAGGTGTAAACATGCGGGTCGTTGCCCCTATCGTCGGGGTCGTCCTCCAGCCGGATCGCGAGTTCTGCCGCCCGCTCCCGGCAGCGCCCGGCGTCGAACCGGAAGTGGAGTTCATGCCGGCGGACGGTCGTCCCGGCGGAGTCGCCGATGACCGTCGAGTCCACCCCACTGACGGCAGGGCACTTCTCCTGGAGGCGAGAGCAGATGAGGAGCCGCCGGGTCTTCCGGTAGGGGAGTCCCGTTGCCGCCTGGAGTTGCCAGACCGTGGGCGTCTCCCGCCCCCTCAGAGCGGGAAGACCGTGTACTGGATGTACCAGACGTACTCCACCACAGGTATCCAGAAGTGGTAGCCCTCCCAGCAGCTGGTGGCGAACCGGAAGTCGACGACCGCGAGCCAGGCGAGCGAGAAGAGCATCAGCACCGGCACTGCGTAGGCAAGGAGGCGGGGGGAGGCGCGTTTGGCGATGACGGCGACATAAAGCACCGCGGCCCCGGCGAGGAAGAGGTAGGTGAGGGTCGTGATGAACGTGACCTGTTCACCGAGGCTTTTGCCGGCGATGACCTGGAGGACGATGAAGATGAGCGGGAGATCGATGACTGCGAGCCAGAAGAGGGTTTTGAGGGATTCCCGCACCCCGTCGGCGTCGAGACCGGCGTGCTTGAAGGCGTAGACCCCGATGACGAGCATGGGAAGGTAGGCCGGGGAGAGGTAGCGCATGTCGGGGACGATCCCGGGGCTTGCCGGCATCCCGGGGATCTGCCGGATGTAGGTGAGCACCACCAGGACGGCGGCGAGGGCGAAGAAGGCGAGGAGCCGTGCGTCCCGGGGGCTTATCCCGGTCGGTCTTTTGCGGATGAGTGCGTAGCCGGCCGCCCCGGCGAGGAGGAGGGCGAAGAACGAGAGCGGGGAGACCTGGAAGAATGCGGCGGACCCGGCACGGACGGGCTCGAAGAAGGCCCCGTAGAGGCCGGAGAGGAGGCTATCGGGCCGGAGGGTATACTGCCCGAGCACGGTGCTCCAGAGGCTCTCTGTCCCGGACGGGATCTCCCTCCCCGCGGCGGAGGCATACCCCGCCGTCCAGGGGAGGATGAGAGGGTGACCGGAGAGCCCCCAGTTGTTGACGAGGAGCGGGAGGGCGCCGAGCGGGACCCCGGCGGCGGCGAGAACGGCCTTCCCTACTTCCCGCCGGCCCTTCGAGGCCGCGACGGCAACCCCGAAGAGGAAGAACCCCAAAGCGAGCGCCGGGCCGAGTTCCGGCCGTGCCCACGCCGTCCACCCGACGGCGATGAACGAACCAAAGAGGTAGAGGGCGTTCTCCCGCGTGAGGTAGAGGGTGAAGCAGTAGAGCGCGATTGCGAAGAGGAGGGCGACGAGCGCGTGGTCCTTTGCGTTCCCCGACCAGAAGAGGTACGAGGAGCAGCAGACCGTCGCGGCAAGCCCAAAGAGCCCCCACCAGTCGGAGCCGAGGACTTCCCGGAAGATGAGGAAGGCGACGACCGCGAGGAGGGCGAAGGCGACGCTGTTTGTAAAGACGATTGCGGCGACCTCGGGGTAGACCCCCACGTCATAGGGCTGCACCCCCCGCACGAACCAGAACGACCGGTAGAGAGCCGCGTTGAGGACGAAGAGCACCCCCCACGAGACGATCCCGGCCCAGGTCCACGGGATCCCCCGCCAGCGTGCATACTGCGGGAACCAGAACTCGATCATGAGGAGGACGGCGAGGAGGAGGGCAGACCAGAGGAGGATGACGGCGAGGCGGAAGTCGTCGCCGAAGAGCGAGAAGAGGTGGTAGGCGGGAAGGGAGGCAATGGGGAGGGCGAGGGTGTAGCAGAGGGTGTTGTGGTGGGAGGCGGCGTAGTTGGAGGCCCCGTAGGGGGAGTAGCCGAAGAGGAGATCTTGATCGGTAATGAGGTGGTTGAGCTGGTTGGCGGTGATCCACTCGTCGGTGATGTAAACAGAAGAGTATCCGGCGGTGATGGCAAAGAAAAAGGACACGAGGAAAGCTAGCGAGATTAATTTTGATACGCCCATATAAAAAAGATTAGAGGTAGGTGTCAACGAGCTTCTGCTCAGAGCCGTCGTTAAAGGATCCTATAACTATAACATGCTCGGATCCATCCTCTGCCAGCGGTGCTAGAGTCGCAGTTGTTTGCCATGTGGACCCAATGGTGAAATCTCCAGGCTTTGACGTGGTACTAGAGTCAGTATCGATCTTTTTGTCCGTGTCTTGCGTGTAGTAGGTCCCAACAGGAGAGCCATCATTCTTTTCAACTATAACCTTCAGGTGTTCTAACCGTGGCAGGTCTGAACCACCCTCTATTGCGATCATAATGTTGTTACCCGTAGCCGCTTTAACGGAGATAGCCACATTCTTTGTGGTATCCGGCATGTCCGACGACATCCCAAACACAAACGCCGCGATAACCGCGGCGAGGATCACCGTGATGGCCACCATGAGGATGACGCCGATCACCGGTGATACTGCATCTTCATTCTCTCTGAATTTCATCATACTTTTACACCTCTTTGACCTCACGCCCCTGATGAGGCTATCAGTCGACGAGACTACCTACTTTCTAATTATATTTAAATATATCGTAATGATTCTTTCCAGAATGATTAAATATTGTCAGACATCCCTCTGCGAAAGATCCTTTCATGATATAAAGGAGTTGTTGCAAAGAACAAACGGGCCGGGATCGCAATTTCAGGGATAATACGGGTTCACCCGGCCCAAAATCCATTGCAGAGCCCCCGGGGTGCGGCAGGTGGAGAGAATCCCCGACCGTATCGGGCCCGGATTTCTTATGCTGCGCGACACCGGAGCACGAGCACCGGCAGGTGCGGCCCGGGACTGCCCCCCAACGACGTCCGGAGCACGAGCACCCCCCGCCCCACCCCGGGCGGCGGGTTGCACCTTCCCGCACGACTGCTACCAATGCTCGCGACACTGTCGAGACTATCTTTCTCCCGTAGGCAGCACGCCGTTCCCCGGGGATATCCCTATGGACTCGGCCGCCGATATGCCGGTACAGCAGGACCCGTTCGACATTCACCGCAGCCCGGCTCTTTTTCGTGCAGATCGAGTCCGGCGATATGGTGTATGTGGCGCCGGATCCGCGAAGGATTCTACCGGTAGATGCTGCTCCGGTCTCCCGCCTCCAGTACAAGAATCAGGAGGCGCTCATCCTCGATCGTGAGAATGACCCGGTACCGATCTATCCGGAGCCGGTAGACGGGAGTCCTGGAAAACCCGGCCGGTTTCCGGACGTGCCGGTAGGAGTCCGCCCGGAGCCCGGCCGGTCGTCCCGGCCGTGGAGGTTCGATCAGTAATCATTATGGCCCCGCACTCACAACAACTCCATCGTATGCTTTTGGCCAGGCGACCGGTCATCCACGAATTTGCGGCAAAGGCACGAGAGGCGTGCGGCGACGCAATCGAGGAGATCCTGCTCTTCGGTTCCGTGGCACGGGGAGACGATCGGCCGGACTCCGATATTGATATCCTTGTGATTACATCCAGGGAGGACTTTCGCCTTCGTGAATACCTCACAGGACTTGCTTTCGATCTGTTGATGCTCTCCGGGGAGCGGCTCTCGGTCAAGGTCATCTCCCGAGCCGATGTTGCAGCGCACCGGCAGTACCCCTTCATCAGGCATGTTCTTCATGACGGCGTGGCGGTTTAAGTGAACGACCGGTCTGTCATGACGGCGCTTTTTGTCAAATCGCACCAGCGCCTCGATGCAGCACGTATCCTCTGCACTGAGGGACATTACGAAGATTCAATCAATCGAGCCTACTATGCGATGTATCTTGCAGCCCTTGCTCTTCTGCACCGAAAAGGCGTGGAAACAAAGACTCATGCCGGGTTGATCTCGGCGATCGGCTCGGAGTACGTCAAGACCGGTGAACTCGCTCGTGAGCACGGAAGGGCATTGAACCTGGTCGAAGAACTCCGGGAGGAGGTGGATTACACGATCTGCCGGAACATTATGCGGGAAGAAGTGGTCTCGGTCATCGCCAAGGCAACAGATTTTGTCGTCTGTGCAGAACGGATCTGTGCGGAAAATCATATGGACGAGCGGCCTTCCTGACCCTCCCGGCCTGTAGTATTCTTTAAGACCCGGTGGGCGATCTCTTCTCCACACCAAACTCCTTCCGGATATCGTCCTCGGAGTAGAGCCGGCCGGCCTTGATGTCCTCCAGGGCTTCCTCGATACCCCGGATGGCTTCCTCCGAGAGGGGCTCGTCGTCGACGGTCATGTCGAGCAGGCGACCGATAACGTCGTTATAGGACTCCCTGGGGTGTCGTTTCAGGCCCTCCAGGCGGTCTTTGTTCGCCGATGTGATCCAGACGGTTGTGGCGGACATATAAATCCCTATAGGTTATTATAGGATGTGAAGCATGCGATCGGGCAGCGCTAGATCCCCTCCTGTAACATGAGCTGTGTACTGGCAACCCTACCTAAGCCGCTACTCCCGGGTCAAGGGCAAGAGTTGTTCCTTCAGTGCCGGGAGATCGTGCTCGACCACGTTCCAGACCGCATTCCGGTCGATCCCAAAATAGTGATGAACCAGGACGTTCCGCATCCCAACGATATCCGACCACGGAATGTCCGGATTTGCGGTTCTGAACTTCAGAGAGATCCCTCGCACTGCTTCCCCGATGATCTGGAGGTGGTGAATGACCCAGACTTGTGCCATTTCGTCGTTGTAAAAGTACTCACGGCCCCGCACCGATATCTTTTGAATCCGCTCAATCGCTTCGAGAATATCCAGTACCCGTTCACGATCGTCTCTCATAGAGCCCGCGCTTCCCGTAAGACCCTTGGGCGGATCCGCTCCCGGAGTCCCGCTTCGGTCACAACGTCGACCGGACGGTCGAGCAGGAGGGAAAGGTCCATAGCAAGGCCTCCCACGTCGAGAAGACTCCGGTCGGGATCCAGATCGATCAGGATATCGATATCACTGTCTTCCCGGGCTTCCTTCCGCGCCACGGATCCGAAAACCCGGACGTTCTTTGCCCCCCTCCGGTGCGCGAGAGTGAGGATCTCGTCCCGTCTCTGGATGAGAAGGGTATAGATGTCGGTTCCCGGGCTCATATCTCCAATAGTAAATACATCGCCACCAGACCTATAAATCTTATCCCGGAGGCACGCCCCCTACCGCACCGTTCCATAGACGGCAGAAGCCCCGGAACAGTTACGTTTCTTGATCGTCTCCCTGCCGGGAGGTGCTGCTCCGGTGTCCCGGCTCGAAGCCTGACGGTTTCTCAAACTGGTTGGTGTAATTGACCGATACCGTTGCAGGGCACAGTGAATTGATGAACTGATTATGTTCAAAACCTGGTCGGCCGCCTGGAAACAGTTTAGAATCTAGTCCCTTCTGTGTTCCAGTCCCGTGTGAGCCGGGCATCCCTCAACCATTCCCGGAGCACAGGTATGTCGGACTGTGTTGTCTCCCAGACGATCTCAAGACTGACGCCGAAGTAGTGATGAATGAGTTTGTCCCGCATACCGGCGATGAACCGCCAGGGAACCTCAGGGTACCGCTCCGTGAACGAGGGCGGAAGATTCTTTACGGCTTCCCCGAGGATCTCCAGGTTCCTGATGACTGCATCCTGTGTCCTGATATCGCCGGTGAACTCGTCGTATGTCATCTCCGAAGTGTATGACAGAATGCGCTCAACGGCCTCGGCGATATCGGCGCAGAGGAGATGGGTGTTCGACCGTTCAGGCATAGGCGACCTCGACGGCCACCCGCTCCCGTATGGCAGGTTTGAGAGCGTCAGGGGTCACCAGGTCGACGGGGGCGCCGAGGTGAAGTGAGAGGTACTCTTCGAGTTCCAGGAAGGCGAAGAACCCGACCGGCCGGGAGAACTCGACGAGGATATCGATATCGCTTGCCTCAGTCTGCTCGCCGCGAGCGACAGAGCCGAAGATACCTATCCGTCTGACCGAAAACCGTGCGGTGATATCATCCTTGAGACGCTGCAATGTCGCAAAGATCTCTTCCCGGGATTGCATGGATACTGGTGTTTGGCGGAGAGTATTAATAGTTGCTTCGCCCCGGCGGCTTCGGGAAACCCCGGATCGGGAAAATTCCAGAGTGGGTAAAAAAAACCCTTAGTTCTATCGTGTCTCTATCATCTTTCTGGTTTCCAGGGGTCAATTTTCAGGTGTACCATACTCTGTAGTTGAGGTAATGGTGGCTGCCCCGGATGCCAACCCCCCTCAAAACCGGCTGCTCGCAAGGCTTTGACCACCTTCTCGCCGGTGGTTCTCGGAAGTTTCAGATCCTTGCGTTGCTCGTATTCAGGGGGACGGAGACCTCGACCGGAATAGGCTTGCCGAGCTTCCTGGCCAACCTCGATGTATCCCGAGATCGCCTCTTCGATCTCTGCCAGCGCCTCTTCCCGGGTAGCCCCTTCGCTGATGCACCCCGGAAGGGACGGCACCGTCACGGTGTACCCTCCATCCTCATTCGGCTCCATAAGGACGGTATAGCGGAGACGAGTATCTGGCAAATCGATCCCTCCACAGGAGAATTGTCTACGGCACTATAGAGGGGTTCCGCAGATCATCATCTCCGATGCCGAACCATACGAGGCTCAAGGCAGAGTACCTGAGCAGGCAGAATATCAATAGATCCCTCGCAACGTGGAATTGTGGAGTCGCTGACACCACAATCCGGGAACCGCCACCCCCGGGAGCCTGGGGGAAAGCCTCTGCCGGGCCGGGGCAGTCCCGGTCGTGAAGGTTCGATCAGTATTATCACCCTGAAGGTAATATCACATTATATCGGTGGGAACATGAGGGTATTCACGGCCGTGCTGTATAAGGAAGAGGACGTTTACGTAGCCGAGTGCCCGGAAGTCGGCACCGTCAGCCAGGGCAAGACGGTGGAAGAGGCGGTCGCAAACCTCAAGGAAGCAACGGAATTATACCTCGAAGAATTCCCGCTGGAAGACGGACGAAGGCCGATCATCACGACGTTTGAGGTGGCCGTGGGTGCCGGGGCTTAAACCAGCCTCCGGCGAGACCGTAATAAAAATCCTCACGAAGGAATACCAATTCGCCGTAAGCGGACAATCCGGGAGTCATGTGCGCCTGTCAAAGGCGACGGCCGGTGGGGAATGCGACTGTCCCGCAGGACAGGAGCTTGAGCACCCGGAGGGTGCGAGGTGGGAACAGTTGTCCCGCTCCGTAGGGAGCTAAAGATCGGTACTCTTCAGGGCATCCTGCGGTTGGCGAAGATCGAACCTGAGGATTTTGCCCGATATCTGTAAAGCAACCCATAATCTCCTTTTCTGACTGTCGCGCTTCTTATGGGGAATTTTTGACGGTGCCCACCCGGAGCCGGTAGGCGGGAGTCCTGAAAAACCCCGCCTGTTTCCGGACGTGCCGGTAGGGGTCCGCCCGGAGCCCGGCCGGGGTAGTCCCGGCCGCAGAGACGCCAGAAGACCGTGACGACGGGGCCTGCCTCCTCGTTCGGATCGTATCCTCGAGCAGGCGGCCGTGCGGTCCCCGTGCACCAGCCAGGGTCGGCCTCTGCCTGGAGGAGAGAGGATGATCGGCGGACCGATCGCCCCCGGTCTGCCGCAAACGATCACGGCAGGGGAACATCTTATCCCGGTCGCCGGAGAAGATATCATGAGAATATCGTGATCCCCGACGACATCATCCCGGTCGCATTCGCCGTCCTCTCGTCGCCGAAGCGCTACGCCCTGCTCCTCGGCTCGGGTGTATCCGGAGGAAACCTTCCCACCGGCAGGGCGATCACCCGTGACCTGATCCGGAGGATTGCCGCCCTCTCGGGAGAAGAGATCGACAGAGACCCCCTGGACTGGTACCGGGACCGGTACGGTAGAGAACCGACATTCCCCGGTCTCTTCAAGACGCTCGAAGCCCGCGACGGGGACGAAGAAGCGATCCTCGACGACTACTTCACGGTCGTCGGCCCGGAAGGGCGGCGGGTCGCCCCCGGGCCGACGCCCGCCCACAGGACGATCGCAACGATGGTGAAGGAGGGGCTCATCAGCCTCATCGTCACCACGAACTTCGATGACCTCATGGAGCGGGCGCTCCTGGACCAGGGGGTCCAGCCGGTGGTGATCACGGGATTGAGCGACCCGGAGATGATGTCCGTCTTCCCCGACCGGTGCCGGATCGTCAAGGTGAACGGCGACTACCCGAGCACCGACCTGAAGATGACGCCCGAGGATCTGAAGGACTACAGCCCCAAGATCAAAGACTACCTGGACCGGATCTTCTCGGAGTACGGCCTGATCGTCTGCGGATGGTCCGCAAAGGACGATACGGGGCTCGTGAAGATCCTCGCCGGCGGAGAGCGGACAGAACGAAGGGTCCGGAGGTATTCAACCATCTGGTGCCGGCGAAAAGACTCGACCCCCATCCCAAAAGAGGTTGTCGGGGAACTCCACCCCTCGGAGATCGAGATCGCCACCGCGGACGAGTTCTTCGAAGAGCTCTCCTCCCGTATCGAGGTCCTGCGCCGGTACGAGCACAAAGAACCGATAAGCGTCTCGACCGGGGTGCAGAAGGTCAAACGCATCTTGCGAGAGCCGAAGCCCGAACTCATGCTTCCCGATCTCATCCGCGACGAGACCGATCGCGTCATCGAGTTCATCATGGACAGGCAGCGGTACCAGGCCGCCGGCATCGACGGTAAGGAGTATTACCTGACGACGCTCCGGAGTCTCGAAAATACCGCTGCACCGCTGGCGGCGATGGCCGCCACGGTGGCATACCACGACGACACCTTCACGGACCTCATAACCGACATGCTCGTGCGACTGATCAACATCCCCCACGTCAAGCCCCGGGTCTCCGGGATCCAGAATATCCACCAGAAGACGGACCGGGAGTACATCGAGGGCCTCCACCGGTTACGACACTACCCGGCCCTTCTCGTCCTCTACGCGTCCGGCATCGCCGCCGTACGCACCGGGCACTTCGACACGCTGGAGGCGATCGTCCGAAGACCGAAGCAATACCGTTACGACGGCATGTTGAGGGAGACCGCACCTTATCATGAGTCGGTAAACCTTCAGGGGGTCGCCGGCTCCGGCGCCGACTGGATAGCCGGACAGACCCCTGAGCGTTTCGAGACGGAAGGCACCCATACGGACTACTTCTCCCAGGTCATATATACCGTGATGCAGGGCCTGTTCCCGAACCGATACGCCTTCGATGAATCCCTGGATATCTTCGAGTATATCTTCGGACTCGCGTATCTGGCGGAGCTCGGCGAGATCGAACCGGAAGCATTCCGCTTCGCCGCGCTTCCCGGACCCTTACGGTCCTGCAACTGGCACCGTCACCCTTACCTGCCGGGCATATCGCCCCCTGCTCGCACCCTGTCGCTTCCTCCGCACCTCATCGCTTATCTCGGAGACCTCAAGCAGAGGGCGGCAGACTCGAATTTCTTCGGAGGTGACCTTTCGGTCTTTGAGAAGGCGCACCGGAACTACGCGAAGGGGTTCGGGATCGACTGTCCCGGAACGGGCATCGAGTTGCCGGAACCGGACCTGCAAAACGACGCCTGACCGAGTCGTGGAAGTGCCGCCTGACCGATTGCCGTTGAGTGTCCGATACCGGACCGTACTGCCGAATCCGGCCTTACCGTCCTCTCTTCCTCGCCCGTGAGCGTGCGGCGATGCACTCCGGAGGGCACATCCTCCGGAGCAGACGGCCCGGCCCCGGGCGATTATGCCGTGTCATCCCGGCATAACGATCGGGAGATCTCCCGCCCCATTCCACAGGTTAAAGAGGACCTATATCAATATTCTATAACTGAATGTGGCGGGGAACGTTCATAATCAGAGGATATAAGGTCTAAAGATACCCATATTGGGCCCTGTTCGCCTCTCAGGGGAACAAAGGTCGAGCGGACACATCTCGTCTATCGCATCGAAAGAATAGAAATCTCGTTTACCGCAAAGAATAATCATCGTCTGGCAGGTATGGAGCAGAACAGCACAGGATCCGGTATCCGATGGTCAGTCATCGCCTTTACGGTGCTTCTCACCGCCCTCGCAGCGACCAGCCTCTACAACTACCTCCTCTTCCACGTCATCACCGAACTCGTCGCGGTAGGGATAGCGATCGCGGTCTTCACCGTCGCCTGGAATGCCCGGACGATGCGGGAGAACAGTTACCTGCTGGTCGCCGGCACCGGGCTGCTCTTCGTGGCCTTGATCAGCCTCATCCACACCCTCGCCTATGACGGTATGGGGATCTTCGCCGGCTACGACGCAAACCTCCCGACGCAGCTCTGGGTCGCCTCCCGTTACCTCCTTGCCGGGACGTTCCTTGCCGCTCCCCTTCTGCTCCGGAAAAATCCGGCACCCCGGTGGGTCTTTGCCGCGTTTGCGGGAGTCACCGGAGCCCTCCTTCTCTCGATCTTCGCCGTTCCGGTCTTTCCCGACTGCTTCATCGAGGGTTCGGGGCTGACGCCGTTCAAGATCATCAGCGAGTACGTCATCGTGGCCCTGCTCGCCCTCGGGGCCGTCGCCGTCTACCGGCTGCGCGACGCCTTCTCGCCCCGGGTGGTGAACCACCTGGCTGCGGCCATCGTCGTGCTGATGGTATCGGAACTTGCCTTCACGCTGTATACCGATGTGTATGGTCTCCTGAACATGGTCGGCCACCTCCTGATGGTGCTCGCGTTCGGGCTCATCTATGTGGGATTCGTCGAGACCGGGATCCGGCAGCCCTACGCGGTGGTCTTTACCGGCTTAAAATCGAGCGAAGAACGTCTGCGGCGGGAGAAAGATCGGTTCAAGCAGTACCTGGATATCGCCGGAACCCTCTTTGTCGTCCTCGACCGGGACGGGCGAGTCACCCTCATCAACCGCAGGGCGTCCGAGGTCCTCGGCTGTCCGGCGGATGCGGCCGTGGGCGAGCCCTGGATCGAGCGGTTCGTCCCGCCGGCGGAAGGGGAACGGTGCCGTGGGATCTTTCTTGAGCTGATGCAGGACGAGACTGAACCGAACGAGTATGTACAGACATCGGTCCGCACCGCGGACGGGCGTGAGCGGATCATCGCGTGGCACACCACGGTGCTCCGGGACGATGACGGCGCCGTCTACGGGACACTGAGCTCCGGCGAGGATATCACCGAGCGGCAGCATGCCGAGGAGGCGCTTGGCCGGGCGAACACGAAGTTAAACCTTCTCTCCGGAATCACCCGCCACGATATCCTCAACCGGATCACCGTCGCCCGCGCCTACATCGAGTTCGCGGCGGAGGACAGCAAGGACTCCGTCGTCCAGGCTCACCTGGAGCGTGCCCGGGCCGCCGTCGAGGAGATCCAGAAGCAGGTCGAGTTCAGCCGGGACTACCAGGACATGGGTGTCGCGGCGCCCGCCTGGCAGCGGCCGGCCGACCTCATCCGCGAGAGCGTCGCGGACCTCGGCCTCCCGGCGGGTGTCCGGGTCCGGGTGGACCTCGGGGACCTTGAGATCTACGCTGACCCGATGGTGAAGAAGGTCTTCTACAACCTCGTCGACAACGCGGTCCGGCACGGGGGGAAGGTGACGGAGATCCGGTTCTCCTGCGCGAAGTCCGGGCAGGACCTGACGATCTTCTGCGAGGACGACGGCACCGGCATCCCGGACGGCGAGAAGGAAGCGATCTTCCGGAAGACGTATAAGCGCCGGTACGGCCACGGGCTCTTCCTGGTCTCGGAGATCCTCGGGATCACGGGGATGACGATCCGGGAGACGGGGGTCTTCGGCGAGGGGGCGCGGTTTGAGGTGAGGGTGCCGGGCGGGGGGTGGCGGGAGGAGTAGAGGAGCAGGCGGAGGGCCGATTCCTCTCCCGACGAAAAGAAGGGGGGCTCCAGGCGGTCGGCACAGAAACGATATATGGTAATCTCCCCCTTCTTCTCTCATGCATCTTTCAGCCGGGGGGACCGGAACGGGCATGAAAGCCTTCGCCTGCCTCGCATGCGTCCTCCTTCTTGCCGCGACTTCCCCGGCGGCAGCCGCCGGAGCGGAGGAACCGGGGCGGTACGTCGTCCACTGGTTCAACGGCGACGGTGCCGAGGTCTCCTTCGACGGCGAGTATAAGGGGACGATCGCCGGCACCGAACTTGCCGTGGCGGCGAACCCGCCCGCACGGGAGTATACCGTCCGGAAAGGAGATCGCCCGGTATATACCGGCTTCATCGACAGGACCCCGGCCGCCGGGGAGACGGTTCACCTCTTCCCGCAACGCTACCAGGTCGAGCAGCCCGCCCCGGGTGCGGAGGTGAACGAGACCGGCTGGTACCGGATCTATCGCAATGACGGCGAAGGGATCTACTTCGACGATACGTTCGTGGGCGTCGTCGAGAGCGGCGTACTGCGGGTCGCGGTGGACACCACGCTCCCGCCCCCACAAGAGTTCGTCTGCCGGGGGGAAGACGGCTGGACGATGTCGCGGCACCACCTCCCGCCGCTGCCCCCGCCGGGAGGGACGGTCCACGTCTACACGTCGGTGCAATCGGCACCCCACGCCTCCGTGCAGGTGACGCCGGGCACCTCGTCTCTCCCCACAGAGGCGGCACCCACCCCGTTACCGGGCCCCGGCACGGCAGGGGCGATCGCAGGGCTGCTGATTGCCGCCGGACGGCTCCGGAAGCGGTGAACTGCCTTTCAGTGCTCCCTCAAGAGCAGCCGCCAGTGATACGCCCAGACGACGAGCCCCACCGCGACCTGCGCCACGCTCCCGGGCAACCCCGGGTAATACTCCGGCACCGGGTAGGGCTGGGGTGGTGGGTAGATGAAGACCTCGATTGCGACGGCGATCAGACCTACGCTGCCTGCGATCGCAACGATGAGCGCGACAAACGAGACCGCGTAGAGGTAGGCCCTCCACGCGGTGAGGCCCTCGACCACGATACCTACCTCCTCCGCCTCGCGAGCACCAGGAGCCCGGCGACGGCGAGCGCGGCCCCAAACCCGGGGGACTGCGTCGGCGTCGGCGCGCCGCCGCTCTGGACCCGGAACTGCCCGACCTGTGCGGCTGAGGACGGCGGCGCCGGGGTCGTCGTCGGGACCGGGAGAGCGACCGGCGACGTGCCCTTCGCCGTGTCGAGGACTGTGCCGTCCGCGAGGACCACCTGCGGCGGCGGGGCCAGGGTGATCCGGCCGGTGCTGGTCGCAAACGCCGCCCCGCCCTCGACGAGCCTGATGCTGATCTGGTAGTCGTAGCCGTTCGGGACCGTGACGCTCACCTGCTTCTCGGCCGTCCCGGCGCCGACCGTCCCAAGCGGCCGGGACTCGCGGACGGCCGTGATCCCGGTCTGGAGGTTGACGACCCGGATCTCCATCGCGAGGTTCCCGGAGGAACTGCCGCCGTTCGCGATCGTAGTGATGATGTCGAGCGCGATCGGGTCGGCGTCGAGGTCAGGGGTCATGACGTCGATCCCGGAGACCGAGAGGAGCGAGTAGGCCAGCCGCTGCGCGACTACAGTCCTGTCCGGGAGGAAGACGTTCACCGACCCCGACTCCCGCATACGCCCGTCCTGCCAGACCGTCACCCAGATGTCGTACCGCCTGCCGTTCTCGAGCGTGAGCGTTATCTCCTCTCTTGCGGTCTTCCCCAACGTCAGGTTGCCGATGGGAAGAACCGTCTCCGTGACGACGACATCCGTCCCGGCCTCTTTTACGCTGACCTGAAGGTCGACGCCGCCCACCTCCGCATAGACCGCGTCGAGGTAGGGGACCACCACGACCGTAGTGACGTTTGACGGCGGCTGCCCCTCCGGGATGCTGACGTCAACGTTCCTGACCGTCACGTAGCCCGTCTGGGGCTGGGGCGACGTGCACCCGGCTGCGAGCACCAGGACTGCGAGCACGACGACCGCTGCCGCGCCGAATAACCGTTTCATACTGTATCAGGAGCACTTCGGACCCCCCCACAGAAAAGGCTTTCGGATCGTGGCCCGACAGGCACCAGGGGGCTGGAGAGACGTCGTCACCCGGAACCCGGGGCGCATAGGTCCGAATTTTTTCGTAGTCAACCATCGTTTTATCTCCGGTCCCCGCCCATATTCCGGCGTAGAGCGCCGAACAGGGGTCCGGCAGCTCGTGCCGCGCGGAGGCCGGCATGCCGGCGATCGCCGGATCCACGGCTGGTCTCCGGGCTCTTTGAGGAGGATCGCGGTCTCACAACGGTTGAAATCGTGCCTCCTCCCCGACGTGTAGACGTTTGTCACAGAAAACGTTAATAAGAAGATACCAAAGTTTGCAGTAGGCGCCGCCGGCCCGGCTCCGGCGGGACGTGATGAGATGATACGGACAGAGAACCTCACGAAGGTATACAACGGAAAGAAGGCCGTCGACGGCCTGGACCTCGAGGTCGGGGAAGGCGAGATCTTCGGCTTCCTCGGCCCGAACGGAGCGGGGAAGAGCACGACGATCCTGATGCTCACCGGGATGATCGAGCCCACCGGCGGGCGGTGCCTGGTCGACGGGATCGAGGTCGCGAAAGACCCGCTGAAGGTAAAGGAGATCATCGGCTACCTCCCCGAGGACGTCGGGTTCTACGGGAACATGACCGGCGAGCAGAACCTGGATTACTTCGCCCGGTTCTACGGGATGGACGCGAAAAAGCGAAAAGCGCGGATCGCCGAACTGCTCGAACTCGTCCACCTCGACGGGGTCACCCAGAAGGCCGGGGAGTACTCCCGCGGGATGAAGCAGCGGCTCGGGCTCGCCCAGGCGCTGATCAACGATCCTATTGTGCTCTTCCTCGACGAACCGACGGCGAACCTCGACCCCGAAGGCGTCCGGGAGTACCGGGACCTCGTCGAACGCCTCGCCGGTGAAGGAAAGACCGTCTTCGTCTCCTCGCACATCCTCTCCGAGGTCAGGGCGGTCTGCCGGACCGTCGGGCTGCTTGCAAACGGGAAACTCGTCGCGCAGGGGACGCTTGACGAGGTCGCCCGGACGCTCGCCCCCTCAGACGGCGACGTCGTCCGGATCGTCGTCGAGACCCGGGAGCACCTGCCGGATATCGAAGATCCCGAGATCCTCGCCGTCGAAAGGAACGGGAACCGGGCGGTCGTCCGGGCGAAGACCGACATCCGGGACCGGCTCACGGAGACCCTCTTTTCAGAGGGGCTTCACGTGCGGGAGATGCGGATCGAAGAGCCGGATATCGAGGACGTCTTCATGGCGGTCTACCGGAGGTGACGTATGGCGCTCGATCGATTGCTCAACGTAGCACGGAAAGAGTTCTCCGACCACATCACCAGCAGGCGCTTTGTTATCATCCTGGCCCTGTTCCTGGTGATATCCGCGGTCAGCATTCACGACGGCATCGAGAACTACAACAACAGCCTGGAATCATATAACGAGCAGCTCCAGCGCATGGAAGAGTTCGAAGACCCGTACTCGAGCTGGATGCCCGAGAAACCCTCGATCATGTACGTCTTCATCTCCATGATGAGTTACATGACGGCCCTCGGCGGCATCCTTGCTCTCGCCATCGGGTTTGACCTGGTCTCAAAGGAGAAGGAGTCCCGGTCGTTAAAGACCCTCCTCTCCCACCCGATCTACCGGGACGAGATCATCAACGGCAAGGTGCTCGGGGGCGTCGGCGCCCTGGGGTTCGCCATGGCGCTCTCGCTTGCCATCGCCATCGCCATGCTCCTCATCTTCTCGGTCGTCCCGACGGTGGACGAGTTCGCCGCCATTCTGGTCTTCGGGGCGGCCTCGCTCGGGCTTCTGCTCGCCTACTTCGCCATCGCCCTCACGATGTCGACGGTCGCAAAAGAGAGCGGGAACGCGCTGATCTACACCCTGGTGATCTTCGCCATCGTCTCATCGCTCCTTCCCATGCTCGGGATGATGGCCGCAGACGCCCTCGCGGGCGACCCGCCGGAGGCGCCCGAGATGGGCCCCATGGGAAAACAGGTCGTGGGGACTGCGAGCAGCGGGGGGTATTTCGTCAGCACCGCCTCGCAGAGCGTGGTATACGGCGGAACCGAAGATCCGGCGTGGAGGGAGTATGAAGAGGAGATGAAGACGTATATCGAGAAACGGAGATTCATCAACGACATTTCAAACCTCCTCTCGCCGCAGATGAACTACTACACCGTCGCGATGGCGGTCACGAACCCCCGGATCGCCCTGATGATCTCCTCCTATACCGATGCTGGCGTGCAAGAGGAGCCCGGCAGCCTTGCCGAAGCCCTCGGCCGGGTCTGGATGAACATCGCCGCGCTGATCGTCTTCCCGTCGGTCTTCTTCGCCGCGACCTACGTAAAGTTCATGCGGATGGATATCAGGTGAGATGATGACCGGGAGAAGAATATTCATCCTCTTTGCCCTTCTCGTCGCGACATCGTTCGTCACAGGGGCGTCGGCCGCATCGGAGGGAGCGATGTCCACGGAGATCCGGTGCGACTTCCCGGGCGAGCTGATCGAGGCGGGCGATGCCGCCGTCTTCGATCTTGCGGTCACGAACCGGGGGGATACCGGCACGTTCCTCCTCAACTACTGGACGTTCCGCGGGACCGATGGGTGGAAGATCCGGTTCGAGGACGGGGATCGCGAGGTCTACCGGATGCTGATCCCGGCCGGCGAGACAAAGCCCGTCCGCCTGGTGGTGGAGACCTCGGGCCATGCTGCGGTGGGAGAGTACCCCATCCGGGTCGGTATCGGCGCAGGGACGGTCTGGGTCTACGTCAGGGTCACGGAGACCCACAGCGGCGAGACCGGAACCCTCGAACTCACGGTGGTCGATAAAGAAGGAAACGTCGTGAAAGGCGCAGATGTCGCCGTCTACGACGGCGATAACCGGGTCGAGGGGATGCTCACGACCGCCGAGGGGAAGGTCTCCATCGGCGCCCCGATGGGCATCTACACGGTCAGGGTCGCCAAGCCCGGCTACCGGTCGTGGGACGAGGAAGACGTCGAGATCCGGATCGGTAAGACGGCCGACCTCGGCATCGTGCCGCTCGACAAGGAGAACTTCTTTGCCGAGATCCGCGTAAAATCCCCGTCGCGGATGGCGGCGATCGGCTCGAACCCGCAGTACGAGATGATCTTAAAGAACGCCGGCAGAAACGACGATACCTACACCCTCGCCGTCGAAGGGCTCCCCGAGCAGTGGTATGCCCGGTTCAAGGAGACCCGCGACGCCACCGAGGAAGTCTCGGAGATCTACGTTCCGGCCGGTGAAGAAAAGGCCCTGTTCCTCGATTTCATCCCGCCCTACTCGGTCGATATCGGCGAGTACAACTTCACGGCGGTCATCGGTTCGGCCGCCCGGGAGTACGAGGAGAACCTGACGCTCCGGCTCCGGGGGTCGTACAACATGCGGACCTATGTAAAGAGTTACCGCCACGATATCAACCGCGGCGAGACCCTCACGTTCGATATGACCGTCTCCAACGCCGGCGTCGGGGGAGCGCTGACGAAGATCGGGATCAACATGAGCGCGCCGCAAGGGTGGCGGGCGACCGTCGACCCGGCCTCGATCGCGAGCCTCGAGCCCGGCGAGCGGGCGACGGTGCAGGTGACGGTGGTCCCGCCGGCCGATATCGTCGCCGGCGAGTACAAGGTCATCGCCCAGGTGAAGAGCGATCAGGCCGAAGGAGAGGACGAGTTCCGGATCGTCGTGGAGGAGCAGTCCTACGTCGCGATCCTCGGCCTCCTGGTGATGGCCGGGGTCGTCGCAGGGCTCTGGTACATGTTTAAGAAGTATGGGCGGCGGTAGGCCCCCTCTCTTTTTGCCCGGCTCCGTTCACTCGAACCGGGCGCCGCCTTCCGGCACCGTAAGTTCGAACCGGGCGCCGCGCCCCGGTTCGCCGGTCTCCCGGATGGCGATGGCGGTGATCGAGAGGACCTCGCGTACAAGAAAGAGCCCGAGCCCCGTATGCTGGCCGAACCCCCGCTCGAATATCCGCTGCTTATCGGCGTAGGAAATCCCCACGCCGTTGTCCTCCCAGATTATCCGCGCCCCCCCGCCGCTCTCCGGCACGGCCGTGACCCGGATCTCCGTCACGCCCCCGCCGTGCCGCAGCGTGTTGTCGAGGAGGTTGGTAAAGACCGTCGAGAGAAGCGGGTCCGCGTAGACGGAGACGCCGGCAAGATCTCTCTTGATCCTGATCCCTAGCGGCTGGAGGATCTTCACCGCCATCGATACCAGGGGGTCGATGCTGGACCACCGGGGGGAGTGGGCGCCGAGGTCCTGGTAATCCCGCGTGAACTCTATCTGCGACTGGATGATATCGACGGCGGTCTGCTGCTTCTCAAGGGCTGCGGCGACGACCGGGTCGAGCGGCTGTTCCTGGAGGAGGGCGATATGCCCGAGAATCACCGTGACCTGGTTTAAGATATCGTGCCGTATGATGCTGTTCATCAGCGTGAGCTTCTTGTTGGCCTCGATGAGCGCCGCCTCGGTTCGCTTCCAGGCGTCGATGTCGTGGACCGCGTACTCGATCGCGGCCAGACGCCCGTCGTCGGCGTAGACCGGGATCGGGCAGACCTCAACCCAGGTGTAGCCACCGTCTCTCCGGAGCACCCTGACGGTGTACAGCCGGGCGGCATCCGGCTCCAGAAGATGGGCCAGAGTCGCCTCCCGGTCGTCGGGGTGGAGAAGCCCCTCGATGAACTCCGGGTCGCCCAGGTGCTTTCCGGGCGGGTAGCCGGTCAGGCGCTCCCAGGAGGGGCTGATGTACTCGATCGCCGGCGGTGTCGTCGTTGCACGGATGTAGCAGTCGTGCGACCGCTCCACGAGAGTCCTGAACCTCTCCTCGTTCTTCTGGAGGCGTTCGTGCGCACGGATCCGGGAGAAGAGGTCGGCGACGAGGTTGCCGACGACCTCGAGCAGCGTGACGTCCTCGTCCGACCAGGTCCGGGTCTTCCGGGCGGTCTCAAACCCGATGGCCCCCATGACCTCATCAGCGGTCGCGACCGGGACCAGGGTGATTGACCGGACCCCGAACTCCTGGAAGAACGCGCGTTCCGCTGATTCTGCCGGGAGAGCGGCCACGTCGGGGATGCAGATCGGTTTCCTGGCCTCGATCTGCTTCATCGCCCAGGCGATGACGTCGGCCGGCAGGTCCTGCAATACGTCGATCTGCGGTTCAATCCCTTCCGCACACCACTCATGGATCTCTTTCACGCGGGCGAGGTCGCCATCGAAGCAGAAGATGTAACTCCGGTCGAGATCGAAGAGCGAACCGAGCACCCGGAGCGTCTCGTTCAGGGCGTCGTTCAGGTCCGCCGGGTCCAGGGCGATGAACCGCGCGGAGATCGAACTTACCATCCGTTCGAGTTCTATCCGGCGCCGGATCCGTGCTTCCATCCGTTTCGACTCGGTGATATCCCGGAAAGACTTGATCGCGCCTGAAACCTTCCCCTGTGCGTCGTAGAGCGCCGCCGCCTTTCCCCAGTGGTAGGTCCCCTCTCCGCCGCCGGGTGACGGGATGTGGATCTCCCGGAAGATACCGTCCTGCTGCCTGTCATAGAGGGGGGTCTCTGCGAACAGTGGGTAAAGCAACCCGGATGTCAATGCGGAGATCGTCCTTGCCTCTGAACCGATGATCCGGTTCTTCAGGACCCCGGTCACCGACTCGATCGCCCGGTTCCAGATGATCACCTTCCCGTCGCGGTCAAGCACGAACGTCGGGTCGGGAAGAAAATCGATGATGCCCCGGAGAGTTGCCTGGTAATCCTCCATCTCGCGGCACTGCGCCGCGAGCGACCCCTGGCTCGCCAGCGCCTCCTCGAACGCTGCGGCCATCTGTTCGTTCGCCGCGCTGAGCTCCTCCTCGTATCGTTTCCGGTCGGATATGTCGATCATCGACGCGACGGAGCGATCCGTTCCGGGGATCTTCCCGACCGTCATGTGCATATCCCGCTCTCTTCCTGCCCGGTCGACCATGCGGAACTCGTAGGTCCGCGGCGCCGAAGCGGGGTCCACCCGCCGTTGCCGGTGGTACCTCTTGAGCCGTTCCAGGTCCTCTCCGGCGACGATGGCCGTCCAGGGCAGTTTCCCTTCCACTTCTTCCCGGGAATAGCCGGTGAGAGACGCAAACTCGCTGTTTGCAAGGGAGATCATCATGTCCCCCTCGATAATGATGGTTGCGGAGCCGGTATGCTCGAAGATGCTCTGGTAGAGGTCCCGGGACCACTGCACCTCCGTCTCGGCCTGTCCCCGCCGGACCCCCTGGAGGATCATGCTCCGGAGTTCCGCAAACTGGGCGGAGGGGTTGCCGCCTTTCTGGAGATAGAAGTCCGCACCGCTGTTGATCGCCTCGATGACGACCTCTTCGCGGCCGCGCCCGGAGAAGATGATGAACGGTGTCCCCATACCGCGCTTGCGGACTGCTTTTAAGAACTCGATGCCGTTCATCTCCGGCATCTCGTAATCGACGACGACGGCGTCGTATTGGGTTTGCAAAAGCATATCCAATCCCTTCACCGGCGATGCCGTCGTCTCCACGTGCATATCTCCGGCTCGTTCGAGGAAGAGCCGGGTGAGTTCGAGAAGGGCCGGCTCATCGTCGACCGCGAGAATGCGGAACATCACACTTCCTGCTAACGGAGACATTAACGATAAGAAGCATAAGCATTGTGATCCGGGATTTATTCTGAAAATAGAATGATATCGTCATCTTTCCGGCAGATCCGCGCATATCCGGCCCCCCGGTACTCGCCGGAAGGCCGCCGTCGCCGGCACTGGCCGGGTTCGAAGGCGGGGCATGAGGAGCGCCGGGCCGTCACTCGATATACGAGAGGACCTTGCGCTTCACTGCCCCTTTGCTCGCGATGGTGCTGTAGGCCCACCGTGCAACCCTGCCGAAGAGGTCCTGCCGGCTCACCTCCAGGAAGAGGGTGAGGGAGGGGTTGAACTTGGACTTGAAGAGGTTTAAGTTCTCGTTGTTCGCCCCGACGTTCTCCATCTGCCGGTATCCTCCCTCCTTTGCCTGGCCGAGGAGGAGCCACTGGAGAAACTCGTTGCCCGGCAGGGTCGTCATCTTCGGGGCTCCCATCCAGAGGGTGAAGGCCTTGTATTCCTGGGTGGCCTGCACGCCCATCACGGCGCCATCGGCGTCGTAGAGGTAGTAGAGCCCGAGTTCGTCGGGATACGCCCGGTAGAGGTCCTCGAAGTAACGTCGGCTGATCATCGGGATATTCATCTCCGGCTCGCTGAACCGTTCCGCAACCGTCGAGTAAAAGATCGAGAGGTCGGTGCTCTTCTCGAAGCGGTAGCCGCTCTTCTCCACTTTCCGGAGTTTGGTCCGGAGGTTCGAGGAGAACCCGTCCCAGATCGCCGCGAGCGGCGGCGAAAGGTCGATGACGTACGAGAAGTGGATCCGGGCATCGTAGCCCTCCTGGAGAAACTGCCGGACGTCGATGAACCCCGGGACCTGGGTTATCGCGAGGTAGTTCGGGGCCAGGACCGCGAGTTCGGCCTCGATCTCGTCCGCAACCGCCTTGAGCATCGACTCCTTCTTGCTCTGTTTGGCCGTATCGTAGCGGCGGCCCATAACAAACCCCAGATACGGTATCACCGACTGGAGGGGGGGCGGCGAGAGGAGGACGGTGACCCCGTGCATCTGCTTTCGGAAGAGCGGGAAGATGCAGATCAACTCGTTGCCCTTGAAGACCCCGTAAGGGAGGAAGGTGAAGCCGGTATGCTCCTCTGTAATCTTCATGAAGTTCCACTTGTGGAAGAGGCGGCCCGAGGCGCTCTCGTCTACAAACGTATCCCAGACGTCTCCATCATCAATAAGCCGCGTTGTCACCGCTTTCCCCCCCGCTTCTATCTCTCTGCTGATTCTGCCGAAGTATTCGTGACCTCGAATATATACGTTTCCTTCGGGGAGGACGGTCGCTCCCCGGTACCGGGTATCCTTTCCCGGGAAGGGGCGGCTCCGGGGGAATGACAATCTTCAAATCGCCCGGGACACCACATAACTTGCGTATTCATCCGTGGACGCTGGACTGCCCGGGCCTTGCCCGAGAAGACCTGCTTGCGGTCTCTCCACGGATCGGGATGGGCGACGCCGGCTGCCTGGAGCGTGCGGCCGGTCCTAGAGGAGATGAGAAGAGGAATGCAGGTTCGGGTCAGGGCGTTTGCCCGGTTGCGAGAGACGATCGGGGGAGACCTCACGCTGGAGGTCCCCGAGGGGGCGACGATGAGCCGGCTGCTTGCGGCGGTCGGTGAGACCTCAAAAGAGGCAGGGGAGACGCTCTTTGAGGAGAACGGAGAGCTTCGTGGATACGTGATACTGATGCACAACGGCAGGCGCCTTCGGCGTGCGGAGACCGGGACGCTTCCCCTCGCCGACGGCGACGAGGTCGCGCTCTTCCCGCCGGTGGCGGGCGGGTGACGGAGGAGACCGGAATGATCAGCGTAACCAGAGACGATTTTGACGTGAACGCCGTGATCGACCGGGTGAGACGGCCCGGTATGGGCGCCCTGGTCACCTTCCTCGGTGTCGTCCGGGACGACGGGATCGACGTGATGGAGCTTGAGGCCTACGAGGAGGTCGCGGTGAAGGAGATGGAGACGATCCGGGACGAAGCGTTTGAGCAATACCCGATCGAGGCCGTCGAGATCATTCACCGGGTAGGACGGCTCCGTGTCGGGGAGAAGATCCTCCTCATCGTCGTCGGCGCCGGACACCGGAAAGAGGCTTTTAGCGCCTGTGAGTACATCATCGACCGGATCAAGCAGAGCGTGCCGATCTGGAAGAAGGAGATCGGGAAAGACGGCGAGCGCTGGGTGCCGGGCGAGTCGTCCGGGGGCGACGCATGATCCGGCTGCAATCGTGCCGGAAGGCCTACGCGAAGGAGACCCAGCGGTGTATCCCGCCCGAAGTGACGCTCGAGCGGGCGAAGGCGAGACTTCCCGCGGCGGGGATCACCCGGGTCGCCGATATCACGAACCTGGACCGGATCGGCATCCCGGTCTTCTCGAGCATCCGGCCGACTGCCGAGGCGGGAGCGATATCGGTCTACAACGGGAAAGGCGCCACCCCCATCGAGGCGGAGGTCTCGGCGATGATGGAGGGGATCGAGCGCTACTCGGGCGAGATGGACGGCAGGGAGACCGTCATCGGACGGTACAGCGAGGTCTCGGCCGAAAGGACGGCGCTCGACCCGGCGGCCCTGATCCTCCCTGAGAGGGTCCCGGCCGATCTCGTGGTCCCCTGGGTCGAGGGCTACGACATCGTGCGGGACGAGGAGGTCCTCGTCCCGGCCCACGCGGTCTTCCACCCCCTCCCGCTGACCTGCGGCCGCCTCTTCCGGACCAACACCAACGGGCTTGCTTCCGGCAACACCCTCGAAGAAGCGACCTTCCATGCCCTGATGGAGGTGGTCGAGCGCGACGCCTGGTCGCTTGTCGAGGTGACCAGAAACACCGGCCCCCGGATCGAGGGGGTCGACGACGGTCTTGCCGCCGACCTGCTCGCAAAGTTCGCGGCCGCCGGCGTCGAGGTCACGCTGAAGGATATCACGAGCGATATCGGTATCCCCACGGTGGCCGCGGTCGCCGACGACGTGGTGCTCCGGGACCCGGCGCTGCTGACGATCGGGATGGGATCCCACACGAGCGCCCGGATCGCGGTCCTCCGGGCGTTGACGGAGGTCGCGCAGAGCAGGCTGACCCAGATCCACGGCGCGAGAGAGGATACCGATACTGCGGACGTCAGGAAGCGGATCGGCTACGACCGGACGAAACGGCTGAACCGGCACTGGTTTGCGGAGAGCGACGCGGTCGAGTTTGCGGAGATGCCGTCGTTTGACAGCGACGACTTCCTGACCGACATCCGCCACGTTACCGGCCGGCTCGCGGCGGCCGGGCTCTCCCGGGTGGTTGTGGTCGACCTCACCCGGCCGGAGATCGGCATCCCGGTCGTCCGGGTGATCGTGCCGGGGCTCGAGATGTATGCGATGGACCAGGACCGGATGGGGGGGAGGTGCCGTGACGCGCGGAGTCGTCGTCTTCCTCGGTCCCAGTTGTGACCACGCGACCGCCCGGGCGGTTCTCGACGCCGAGTACCGCCCTCCGGCGAAACGGGGCGACATAACCCGGGCCGTCGAAGACGGGGCCCGGATCATCGGGCTCATCGACGGGGTCTTCTTCCAGGACTGCGCCGTCGCCCACCGGGAGGTTCTCGCCGCGCTCCGTGCCGGGGTGCGGGTCGTCGGGGCCTCCAGCATGGGAGCGCTCCGTGCCGCGGAACTCGACAGCCTCGGGATGGAGGGCGTCGGGGAGATCTACCGGGCCTACCGGGAGGGGAGGCTCGTCGCCGACGACGAGGTGGCGCTCCTCTTCGATCCCGAGACGTATGTGCCGCTCTCCGAACCGCTCGTGAACATCCGGGCGACCCTGCAGGAGGCGCTCGCGTCCGGGGTGATCGGGGCCGATACCGCCCGGACGCTCCTCGACGCCGCCCGGGGCCTCTACTTCCCGGACCGGACCTACGATATGGTCGTCGAGGCGGCGGAAGGAAAGGCCGACCCGGAGGACCTCGCCCGATTTCTGGCGTTTGCCGGGGAGCATGCCGTCGACAGGAAGCGCGAGGACGCGCTGCTTGCGCTCGAATACATCAGGGATCTCGCCGGAGGCGTTGAACCGCCCGGTTCAATGGTCTCACCCGGGTCATCGTAGGAATATATCGCCGGCCGGACCGAGTTCTGTATACCGGCACGGGTTCACTCCCGGCGCAAAAGGGGCAGCGCGACGACCGGGGTGACCCACCTCCCGCCGTCGCACCCGGGAGTGCCGGCCGGACCACACAGATGTGCTCAAAGGAGCAAGTGCCCTGAAGATCGCCCGGGTAACGGCGATACCCACGCGAACGTCAGAAACCGGGCCCGCGACCGGATGCACCCCGGAACGGGACCCGCGATGCCGGCGGGGAGAAGAGCGTACCTCGTACACACCTATCCTGACCAGAACGATATCTCCCGGGGCGGCACAACCCCGGGAGGTCTCCCCGGCCGTCATCCATGCCACGCATCCGCTGCCTGAAGGGCTGCCGTTGCGCGTCCCGTCGTTGAGCCCCCGGCGAGAGCGGGGAGGTCCGCGAAGTCGCCGCGCAGCACTTTCAGGGCGTACTTCTCCCGGTCGATCTCCTTTCTCGTGCGGAACCCCAGCCGCCGGAGGACCTCGAGCGGCGGACACCATCCCTGCACGGCGTGCTGCAGAAGGAACGGCAGGACAAGACCCGGCAGGATCAGCCACCGCCGGTCACGGAAGACCCCAAGCGCAAGCCCCGTCATCCCGAAGAATGCCGCGTTCGCCTCCAGCGCCCGCTCGACGTCCCATTCGCGGTCCAGTTCACGGATTCGTCTGGTTATCGCGAAGTTGTCCTCTCCGGCAAACTGCCTGATACTCCCGGCGATCTCGCGATCGATCCGGGCGTTGATCCCGGGCGGCGTGTTCTTCCGCACCCTGTCGGCTGTCATACCCGATCACCTGCAGCGCGTGAACACACCCGATGGGGAAGAATGTTACGGCTCGGCGGCCCTGCGTGATCCTCTGACCGGGATGGCCGGCAGCACCGGGCAGGGGAGAGCATGCGGGACTTCACACGGGAACACATATATGTGTAAAAAATTATTTACATATGTTGACATTATCTTTCAGCGCCCTCCCCGAACTGGCGCGGCTGCTCTCCCTGCTCGGGAACGAGCAGCGGCTCGCCGTACTCGGGGCGATCGCGGCCGAAGAGAAGTATGCCCGCGAGATTGCCGAAGAACTCGAAATATCGCGCCCGCTGGCTGCCATCTACCTGCGGCAGCTGGAGAAATTCGGTCTCGCGGAGGGGGTCAGCCGGACATCGGACGAACCACCCTACCTCCGGAGGTACTACCGTGCGGTGCCGTTTGAGGTGGTGCTGAACCTGGACGTGATTATGTCATTAGAGAGGTCAAAAGATGAAACAGGATAGGTGGAAACTCTATCTGAAGGCGCTCTGGGGCGCCGTCATCGTGCTGCTCGTGATCAGCAGCCTTGTCGCCGGCTTGCTTGGCGGTTCGAACTCCTTGAATGCCGTGCTTGCCGGATCCGCCTACGTCATCATTAATCTTGGTATTCTGACGCTGCTCCTCATCATCGTCGTAAGGCTCAAGGAGTGGATCGAAGACCAGATAGCAAGTGCGGCGGGACAGAAGAGCGGTGCGGCCGGCGGGGAACTCCAGATGCTGCGGCAGTCAGTGGAACGGATCGAGGCGAAGGTGGACAGGATCGAGAAGGTCCTTGACGGGATCTCTGAGTGAGGTCGCCGTGTGCCCTAAAAAATGATTGGTGGGTGTATGAAGGACGTGCAGCGGCGCGTCTAAGGGCATGACAGACGAGGCGCAGGCAGGGTTCCATCGCGCAGAATGCCTGGCCACATAGTAGTAAGAATTCCTTACATAATAATGTTTATCTTTTATAACAAAAAATGTGTTTTGTAGCAACTTCCCGGTACCGAAGGTCGCTACCGGAAACCGCCCGCCTCCCGCCGCTTGAGCGAGAGCCGTTCTGCCAGCCATGCGATACGGTCGCGACGTGCCTCTTCATCCAGGTAGTGCCCCGCGTCGTACCACGCGATCGACTTCGGATCGCTCGCCCGCTCGAAGAACTCCCGGGACTGCTCCTCCGTGAAGACCTCGTCGCGAAGAGCGGACTGGAAGAGGAGCGCGGCGGGGGCGGCCCGGCCGACCCATACCGCCGGGTCGACCTCCGCGAGCGTCCGGCGGTAGTCGTCGAGCCGCTCGCCCTGCAGGTCGGGCAGGTTCACGGCGGCGACGTCGGCAAACCTCCCGGTGCCCGCCATCAGGACCGCGGCCGAGAGCCGTCGATCAACGCCGGCGAGCACCCCTCCGACGAGCGCCCCGAAACTGTGGCCGACGAACCCGATCCGGAGCGGCTCGACGTCCGGCCGCGCAAGAAGGAGGTCGACTCCCCGGCGAAGGTCAATCACCGTCCGGATATGCTCGCGCACCGCTTCCCCGGGGTCCGTAACCGCCCGGCCCCAGGCCGCTACCCCGTCATCGGCCCAGGGGGCATCGACCAGGAGGGAGACCGCACCCATCCCGGCAAGAGTCACGGCCTCGGCGAGGAACGTGGCCCGGCTCCCGGGCCCCGGGTGGAGGAAGAGGATGCCGGCGTGGTGCGACTGATCGGGGGTCGGGGCCACCAGATAGGCCCGGACCCAGCGGTCCGGAGCGGCCTGATACGTCAGGTCGCGGATCGTCACATCGATGCCGGTCGCCCTGGCGCCGGGCGGTTCCCCTGCGTCGTAGTCGAAGAGCGAGCGGGCGTTCTCAACGGGTCTTCCCATGATGCACCTTTTGGACCCGCCGGCTGATAAATTCGGCGCCCGCAGGGAGCAAGCGGCTACAGGCCTCTCTGCCCTGCTCCGAATGGAAGGTTTTTCTACCCTGGCACCCCTTCCTTCAAGAGGTGATTCTATGGCGATTGATTGGTATGAAGAGTTTGTTGACGTAACCCATACCCCCGGCCCGGACGAGCTGGTAGCCCTCTACTACTTCGAGCCGGCGGAGGGGATCAGCAGGGAGGAGGCGGTGGGGAGGATCGCGTCCGAGAGTTCGACCGGGACCTGGACCACGCTCTTTACCATGCCGCCCCGGATGCGCGACCTCCAGGCGAAGGCGTTCGAGATCGAGGGAAATTATGTGAAGATCGCCTATCCCCTTGCCCTCTGGGAGGAGGGGAACGCTGCCCAGCTCTTGAGCGGCATCGCCGGGAACATCTTCGGCATGAAGGCGCTCAACAATCTCCGGCTGATCGATGCCTCGCTCCCGGCCGACTACCTCCGGCACTTCAAGGGGCCGCACTTCGGCATCGAGGGGGTCCGGGAGATGATGAAGGTCCGCGGCAGGCCGCTCACGGGTGCGGTGCCGAAGCCGAAGGTGGGGTTCACGGCCGAGGAACACGCCGCGGTCGGCTACGAGACCTGGATGGGCGGGTTCGACTTTGTCAAAGACGACGAGAATTTGACCTCCCACTCGTTCAACCGGTTCGAGGACCGTGTCCGGGCGATGACGAAGATGCGGGATAAGGCCGAGCAGGAGACCGGCGACGTGAAGTCCGCGTTCATCAACATCACGGCCGATACCGGGACGATGGAGAAGCGGGCGAAGATGCTCGCGGACTCCGGCTGGAACTACGCGATGATCGACGTCGTGGTTGCCGGGACCGCCGCCGTCGCGACCCTCCGGGACTACTGCTCCGACCTCGGGCTCGCCATCCACGCCCACCGGGCGATGCACGCGGCATTCGACCGGGACGAGAAACACGGGATCACGATGCAGTTCCTGGCGAAGATGATGCGCCTTGTCGGTGTTGCGCAGATCCACACCGGGACAGCGGTCGGGAAATTGGTCGGCACGCGGGCGGAGGCCACCCTGCTTGCGGATATGCTCCGGGAGCAGCGCACGTTCGCCGTTGACCACATGGCCCTCGACCAGGACTGGGGCAGCATCAAGAGCGCGTTCCCGGTCTCGTCGGGCGGGCTCCACCCCGGCCTCGTGCCGGACATCCTCGATATCTACGGCACGGAACTCGTCCTCCTGGTCAGCGGCGGCATCCACGGCCACCCGAAGGGGACGCGGGCGGGCGCAGAGGCCACGATGCAGGCGATCGAGGCCTGGAAGGACGGGGAAACTCTCGACGAGAAGGCGAAGAAGGCCCCGGCACTCAGGGGTGCGCTTGAGAAGTGGGGCTACTATAAGCCCAAATAATCACTCTTTTCGTATCGACTCTGCGAGTCTCACGAGCCCTTCCCGGAACTCGTCGATGTAGCCCTGCATCGAGAGGCTGCCTTCGGGGAACGGGCAGTCGATATCGTAGAGCCGCTCGATCATCGGGTCGGAGGGGAGCAGGTCGACGGCGATCCCCGTCTCTTCCGAGGCCTCCGCCATCGCCTTGCGGAACGGCCCGATGCAGTAGGCGAGCCGGTGCCGGTAGGTCTCCCGGGTCTTCTTGAGGTACCCCTTCAGGCGGTAGACCTCGATCCGGTGGAAATCCCGCCGGATCCGCTCGTCCATGGTCTTGCCGAGCATGTAATGGTAGTTCTTGTAGGGGTACATCAACTCGAGCTCCGCGGGGACCGTCCCGCAGGTGCCGAAGATGACGATGTGGTACTCCTCCGGGGCGAGGACGCCGTCGATGAGCCGCCGGAAGAGTTTATGGCTCGGGCTCTGGCTGTAGGGTTTCCGGACGGAGCAGGGGAGGAAGAGGCCGATCTCCTTTGGCGCAACCACGTACTCGTCGATGATGAACCGGTAGGCGTCTTCAAACTCCTCCCGGTAGAACGGGGGGTCGAAGATCTCGATAGGGTTCCCGTGCCGGTCCCGGACGATTTCGACGACCCGCCGGGGGGCAGCCGCACCTCGCACTATCCGGTCCTCCTGCACGGAGATGCGTTCCTCATCAAGTCTCTACCGTTGGACCGGAAAGAGCAAAAATCTGACCCCGTCCTGACGCTTCACCCGCGGGATATCGGGGAGCCGGAGGAGCGCCCGGATGCCGAAAAGAGGCGCACCGGCTAAGACGACCCTTGATGCCCTGGCGGTTCACCGGGCTTCTCTGGCCCGGGTGCGGAGCAGCCGCTTCATCCCGTGCGGTCGGGGGCCGCACTGCCGGACCCCTGCGGGCAAAAACAGAATGTATAAATAGTATCATCCCATATACTCTGTATTGTTCGTACATACACGGACGATATGGCAACCGGCCCCGGGCCGGGAAGTTGCAGAACAAAAAAAAGGAGAATCAACCATGAATACCAAAGACTTCCAGAAGATCATCACCAACGCTATCGACAGCGAAGTAGAGTCGTATACCTTCTACAAGTCGGTCTCCGAGAGAGTCGGCGACACAAGCCTCAAGACTCTCTTCCTCGACCTTGCCGAGGAGGAAAAAGGCCACCGGGAGTACCTGCAGGGCATTCTGCTCCGTGGTGCGGACGAGATGCGCTTCGTAGCGGCCCGTGACTACAAGGTCACCGACGCCATCGACGAGCCCGCGCTCTCGGTCGACATGAAGCCGCTCGACGGCCTGCTTCTCGCCGTCAAGAAGGAACTTCAGGCTGCACAGATGTATACCCAGCTTGCCGCCGCCTCTGCGGATGCAGGACAGAAGATGGTCTTTGAGCAGCTCGCGAACATGGAGAAGGGGCACAAGGCCCGGCTCGAGGATCTCTACACGAACATGGCGTATCCCGAGGCGTGGTAACCCCCGCCTCAAACCCTTTCCTCACCTCGCTCTTGTGCCGGCTCACCCGTTTTGCGTGCTCCCCGACGACGTTCTCTTTCTGCCGGCGCCGCCGCCGGACCGTCCCGGCGGCACCCGTTCACCCGGGACGATGCGGCGAACACTATATATGTCCATGAACGCATGCAGTGCAGAACCGTAAATCTGCGGGGAACGGCAGGGACCGGGAAGCCGGACGGCGGTGCAGCCGCTTATCTACCCGGACCTGCCCGGTCCATCTCCGCTGCTCCGGGGGTATGCCGGTATGCAGAACGTGATACTACGACAGAAGAAGACCATCCGGGATGTCGACGTGCGGGGGAGGCGGGTGCTCGTCCGCGCCGATTTCAACGTGCCGCTCGACGAAGACGGCACCATCGCCGACGACACCCGCATCCGGGCCAGCCTGCCGACGATACGCTACCTCTGCGAGCAAAACGCGCGGGTCATCCTCTGCTCCCACCTGGACCGGCCGAAGGGAGTGGTCGAGGAGCGGTTACGCCTCGCCCTCGTGGCGAACCGGCTCTCCGTCCTCCTCGACCGGCCGGTCGTCGCGCTCCGGGACTGCATCGGCCCCGAGGTGGAGAGCGCGGTCGCGGGGATGAGCGGCGGGGATATCGTCCTCCTCGAGAACCTCCGGTTCCACCCGGAGGAGCGAGCGGACGACCTGGCCTTTGCGAAGCACCTCGCCGGCCTCGCGGAGGTCTACGTCAACGACGCCTTCGGGGCCTCCCACCGGGCTCATGCCTCGGTCGTGGGCGTCCCGGAACACCTGCCGGCGGTGGCCGGGCTCCTGCTCGAAAAAGAGGTGAAGACCTTCAGGCGCATCCTGGAAGACCCCGAGAGACCGTTTGCCGCCGTCATCGGCGGGGCCAAGGTGAGCGACAAGTTAGAAGTCCTCGAGAACATCATCTCCCGGGTGGATCTTCTCCTCATCGGGGGAGGCATGGCGGCCACGTTCCTTGCAAGCCGGGGCTACGGGACCGGCATATCGCACGTCGAGACCGACCGCCTGGACGCCGTCAGGGCGATCTCCGCACAAGCGACAGAACTCGGTCTCCGCCTCCTCCTGCCCCGGGACATCGTCGTCGCGGAGAGGCTGGAGGCGGGTTCGCCGACCCGGGTTGTACCTGCAACAGAGATCCCGGACGGCTGGCTCATCGCCGATATCGGACCCGGGGCGGCCGACGAGTTCAGCCACGAACTGAGCAGATGCCGGACTGTCGTCTGGAACGGGCCGATGGGGGTCTTCGAGGTCCCGGCGTTTGCGGAGGGGACGCGCCGGATTGCCGCGACCCTCGCCAATCTCCGCGGCACCACGGTTGTCGGCGGCGGATCGACCGCGGATGCGGTGGTGCGGTTCGGGCTTGATGACCGGTTGACCCACGTCTCGACGGGCGGCGGGGCCGCGCTCACGATGCTTGCAGGGAGACCGCTTCCCGGCGTCACGGCGCTCGACGATGCGGAGGAGCCGTGAAACGGATCGGCATCCTGACGAGCGGCGGCGACGCCCCGGGGATGAACGCCTGCATCCGGGCGGCGGTGCGCACCGCGCTCGCCCACGACCTCGTCATTGTCGGGATACGCCGGGGGTATACCGGGCTCATCGCCGGCGATACGGTGCCGCTCGACCGGAAGGCGATCCGAAACACCATCCACCTGGGCGGCACGATCCTCGAGACCTCCCGGAACAAGGACTTTTACACCCGGGAAGGACGGCTCAGGGCGGCGGCGGCGATCGAGCGGATGGGGCTTGACGGCGTCATCCTGATTGGGGGTGAGGGGACGTTCCATGGCGCAACCCTGCTCGCCGCCGATACGGATACGGCGGCGCTCGTGGGGGTGCCGGGGAGCATCGACAACGACGTCTACGGGACCGACTACTGCATCGGGTTCGATACCGCGGCGAACTGTGCCGTCCAGGCGATCGACCGCATCCGCGACACGGCCCGGTCTCACGAGCGTCTCTTCTTCATCGAGGTGATGGGGCGGACGGCCGGGTTCCTCGCGCTCGAGAGCGGTATCGCCGGCGGCGCCGAAGAACTGGTCATCCCGGAAGAAGAGGTCTCGATCGACCGGATAAGCGATCGCATACGTGAGGGGTTCATCGTCGGGAAGAAGAGCGCGATCGTGGTGGTGGCGGAGGGAGAGGCGCCGGGCATCTCCTTTCGGATTGCACGGGAGGTCGGGGAACGCCTTGCCTTCGACTCCCGCGTCGTCGTTCTCGGCCACCTCCAGCGGGGCGGGCCGCCGACGATGCGCGACCGGGTGCTCGGGAGCCTTCTCGGTGTCGCCGCCATCGAGGCGCTGCTCGAGGGCCGGAGCGGGTGCATGGTGGGAGAGAGAGGCGGCGACCTGACGTGCACCCCGCTTGAAGATACCTGGCAGAAGAAGAAACCCCTTGACGAGGACTTAGTGCGGATCTTTTCGTTCCTCTCGGAATAGGCGGGGTGCCCGGGCCGGAAGGTCCCTCGCCCTATGGGAACACCGCCCGGACCCCACCAAAAATGGGCAGGACGTTGAAAACTACCCGGGTGAATGATGCGGATGTATTTGCGAACGTTTCGCTGCTCTGTGGATCCCCTTATTTGTCCATGACGGCAACCAGTCTGCCTCTTACGCCGCCTGCTTTGAGTTTTTCCAGGCCCGCAGGGATATCATCGAACCCGATCTCGGTGACGTCCGGCTTGAGGTTGCCCGATGCCATCATCGTGTAGACGCTGGCGATATCGTCGACGTTGCCGCCCTGGCTGCCGAGTATGGTAACCTCTTTCGTGATCAGGGGCATCGTGTTGAGGGTGGTCTCCAGTTTTGCCATGCCGACCAGGACCACGCGGCCGTTGACGCCGACTGCCTCGAGGGCGTCCGCAGTTGTCTTACCGGCCCCGGCAAAGTCGACGATGACGTCCAGGTCGACGTGCTCGGCGACCTCGCTGATCGTTGAGTATGCGGCCTTGCATCCGAGTTTCATGGCCTCTTCCCGTGCGACGGGGTTCCGGGAAGCCGCGTATACGTTGGCGCCCTTGAGGACGGCAACCCGGGTGCCGATCTGGCCCAGGCCACCGATGCCGATGATCCCCATGTTGATGCCGGGCTTAGCCCCGCCCGCCACGGCTACCGCATGGTGGGAGGTCATCCCCGCGTCCGTAGCGGCCGCAGCATAGGGGAATGACACATTATCGGGAATCGGGACCAGCATCTCGACCGGAGCGGTCGACTTCGTGGCGTAGCCGCCGTCCCGGCCGTATCCCCCGCCGTATCCATCCTTGGTGGGCATGGGGCAGACGCCGACTCTATCTCCCACGTTGTATCCGGTGACGCCTTCGCCGACCTCGGTGATGACGCCGGCGTATTCGTGACCGATGATGAGCGGATACTTCATCAGCGCCAGCCACTTCTCATCCTCCATTGCGCCGACGTCCGAGTGGCAGAGCCCGCAGGCTTTCACATCGAGTGCTACGTAACCGGGTTTCGCGACCGGATCAGGTTTTTCAACAAGTCTCAGCGGTTTATGGGTGTAGGTAAATTCCCATCCTTTCATCATAGTTATGCTCTCCTCGTTTCAGCTGCTCCATCCTGTCCGGACGTGCAGTCTCGCGATCCAGCACCTACAATCACAATCCCGCCCAGATATCCGGTCATCCCATGACGTTTCCCCGGCGGCCGGGTTCGAGCGAAGATGCTGGTCGTTCCTGCCGTTGCCGGGGCGCGGGGTCCAGCCCGTCCGCCCGCCCGGCAGGGTTTGTTCGTCTTCTCTACGTTACCACGCAGACCAGCCGGCATCCGCCGGGACGACTGCGCCGTTGACCAGGCTCGCCTCGTCCGATGCGAGGAAGAGAGCCAGGTTCGCGATCTCCTCGGCCTTACCCATACGCGGGTTGGCCCCGACACCGGCGGAGACGAGTTCCATCCCCTCAGGGTGGCTGTGGGTCGTCCGGGAGAGTTCCACCATCTCGGTTGCGACGTAGCCGGGCGCGATGATGTTGGACCGGATGCCCTTCCTGGCATACATGTAGCCGGTGTTCTTTGCGAGCCCGAGGCTCGCGTGCTTAGATGCCGTGTAGGCGGCCCCGCTGTGCCCGCCGTGGGTCCCACCGATGGATGAGACCGTGACGAAGGCGCCCTTGTTGAGTCCCTCGGCGTCGCCGGGGTTCTTGAGCATCACGGGGAGCGCGGCGCGGAACATGTACATCGGGCCGTCGACATTGACGGCAAAGACCTGCTCCCACGTCTTATCGTCGAGGTCTCCGACCGGGGCCACCCTGTCCAGGCTGCCCGCGTTGTTGACGACGATGTCAAGCTTGCCGAACTCTCGGACGGCAGTCTTCACGGCGTTCTTGACGTCCTCTTCCTTCGCGACGTCGCCGGAGACGGCAATGGCCGTGCCGCCTTTCCTGACGACCTCGTCGATGACGCCCTGGAGTTTCTCCTTCCTCCGTGCAATGGCAATGACTTTCGCGCCTTCCGCGGCAAAGCGCTTCGTGATTGCCGCACCCATCCCGGAGCTCGCTCCAGTTACAATTGCTACTTTTCCCTCAAGTCTTCCCATGATAACTCCTCCTTTGCACTGGTATTCGGATCACTTCGAGTCGCAGGCGCGGCCCTTGTCAAGGCCGGTGATCCGGATGCCGCCGAACTGGCACTTGTTCTTGATGTTGAGGCCGATCAGGAGCGGCGTGATCTTCTCGATGATACAGGCCCGCTCGAGTTTGCCGCAGTCGACGACCTTGATCCCCGGGATCTTCTCGATCAGCGGGGTCACGAGCTCCTTGGCCGCCTTATCGTCGCCGGAAATGAGACAGTCGCAGTCGATCGGTTCGTTCAGCTGCATCCACCAGGTCTGGGAGATGTTGTTGAACGCACAGATCACCTTCGCGTCCGGCAGGATCGACTGGGACCGTTCCGCGGCGGACCCCTCGGGGAGGTCGATGTACTTCGTCGCCGACCCGCCGATGCAGGACTCCAGCGGTCCGGTCGCGTCGAGCAGGGGCTTTCCTGCGGCGCCTTCCTTGATCGAGAGCAGCGTGTCCTTCTGGGCCGCGAGCGGCACCGTGAGGACCAGGACGTCGGCGGCTTTCGCCGCGTCGGGGTTCGTGGCCGCCCTGATGTTCGGGATGTCGCCGAGAAGCTCCTTGACCTTGTCGACACCGGCCTGGGCTTTGTCAAGCGTCCTCGAGCCGATGATGACGGTCTCTCCTACCTGTGCAAACCGGAGGGCGATCCCGAGACCCTGACCCCCTGTTCCGCCGATTACTCCAATTGTCATGTCGTTCACCGTTCTGAATTTGTGTTTGTTCTCGTGTTCGTCTCGCTATACTTACATACAGGTGTAGCCACCGTCGACGACCGTGGTCGTCCCCGTGGTGTAACTCGCTTCGTCGCTTGCCAGGTAGACGATGGCCGGGTTCAGCTCGCCGTCCCGCCCGTTCCGGTTCATGGGGACCATGGCCTTCACGTAGGCCTGCCATTCCGGGGACTCGAGCGCGGACTTCGTCAGCGGCGTCGGGAAGAACCCGGGGCAGATCGCGTTCACGGTGATGTTGTACTGTGCCAGTTCGACCGCCATCTGGCGGGTCACGTTGACCACGCCGCCCTTTGCTGCCTGGTAACCGACCGTCGACGCCGTGGCGCCGACGAGGCCGTACATCGAGGCTGTGTTGATGATCCGGCCGTAGTTGTTCTTGACCATCACTTTCGCGAACTCGCGGGCCACCTTGAAGACAGCCGTGAGGTCTACGGCGATCGTCGATTCCCAGCCCTCGTCGGAGTACTCCAGGAACGGCGCCATGTGGGCGTTTCCCGCGTTGTTCAGCAGGATGTCCACTTTACCGTATTCCTTGACGATCTCGCCGACCGCGTTCTTGATCGACTCGGTGCTCGTGACATCGCACTGCACCGCCAGGCACCGGACGCCGAGGGCACGGATCTCCGCGGCGACTTCGTCCAGCTTCTCTTTTCTCCGTGCCATGATGGCGATGTCCGCACCCTGGCCAGCCAGGGCCTTTGCCATCTGCACGCCGATACCCGATGATGCGCCTGTTACGGCCGCAACGCGACCGTGTAAGTCAAACATTGGCATAGTTCTCTCCGATTGGTTACTCAAGAATTACTGCGGGCTTGATCAGATCTTTTGGCTTCTCGTGCATCAGCAAAAGGGCCTCCTCGATATCCTCGAAGTTCGTGAACCGGTGCGTGATCAGCCTGCTCGGGTCGATCCGCCCGGCCTTGACGAGGGCGGCCAGCCGCTCCATTCTCGCCCTTCCGCCGGGGCAGACATCCCCTTTGATCGTCTTGTTGGCGAGGCCTGCGCCCCATGCAGCGAGCGGAATGGGGATCGACTCGGCATGCTCCATGGCGTTGATGTTCCCGAGCGTGCCGCCGGGCTGCAGGACCTCGATCGCCTGGCCGATGGTCTCAACACCGCCGCCGGCCGTGATCGCGGCATCCACTCCCGCACCGTCGGTCAGGTCCATGATCTGCTTGACCGTATCGCCGTTGTGGTAGTCGATGATCTCGGTCGCCCCGTACGCTTTAGCGACCTGCACGCAGTTCGGCCGGCTCCCCACAGCGAGGATCCGTGCAGCCCCGAGCAGGTGCGCACCGGCGACGGCCATCAGCCCGACCGGCCCGATCCCGAAGACGGCGACCGTCGACCCGAGCTGGACGTTGGCCATCTCGGCACCGTAGAAGCCCGTGGTCATCATGTCGCCGATCATGACGGCCTGGTCCAGAGTCACCCCGTCGGGAAGCAGCGCGAGCTGGGCGTCGGCGTCGTTGACGTGGAAATACTCTGCGAACACACCGTCTTTCTGCGTGCAGAACGGCATACCGGAAGCCATCCCGTCGCAGTGCTGGGCAAAGCCCCGTTGCGAGGGGACACGCAGGTAGTTGGGGGTGATTGCGGGGACGATGACCCGGTCGCCGGGCTTGAAGTCCCCGACCTCGTTGCCTACTTCCTCGACGATACCGACAGCCTCGTGGCCCATGATGCGGTCGGGGGGCATGTAGTCGCCCATGTCGCCCCAGATCATATGCAGCTCCGAGGAGCACGGGGCGATGGCCAGCGGCCGAAGAATAGCGTCCCGCGGCCCGGCAACGGGCCTGTCTTTCTCGACCCATCCAATCCTGCCTTTACCAGTTCTTGCAAGGCCTTTCATTCAGTCACCTGTATATGATTGAAAGAAGAGTACGGCTGCCCATATAATTTCGTTTTACTGAGAATCACTAGGGTGCAAGATTTATATGATATTACGAGAGCCAGTCCCCCTGGCCCCTCTCTCAGCGATGAGCCCCTCCGGGGATCCCGACCCCTCTGGAGTACCGGTGCCGGTCACTCCCGCCGATCGCGCAGGTCGCTCGATCAGCGGATCGTATACCATGGATTGTCAGCGAATACCGGGGCTCGACGGCGGGCCGTTCCCGTCGCAGACCTCGGTGGAGACGTCGATCATAAGAGAGGCGAGCTCGCCCGAGGGGAGTTTGAAGAGGTAGTGCCAGATCCAGACGTCGTCTCCCTCCCGGTACTGGAGCGGCGGGAGGAAGACCGGGCGTTCCCGGGCAAAGCCCTGCTGGACGGCCTCCAACAACCCGGGTTCGGCGAGAGCGGGGAAGACATCCCAGACATTCCGGCCGATCAGCTCCTCCTTCTTGAACCCGAGGATCTTCTCGGCCGCCCGGTTGATGTCGTTGAAGACGAACCCCTCACCACCGCGGATCACCCCGTAGACGATCACGCCGTTGCAAGCGTTCTCGAAGAGCGAACGGTACCGCGTCTCCCTGAAGGTCAGATTCTTTCGCTCCCTGCGGTCGCTCGTGATATCCTTGAAGACGATGGCGAACTCGTCCGGCGGGCCGCCGTTCTCCTGCCGGATCGGGGTGAAGTTCACATCAAAGTAGGCCACGCCGGACTTGGTGCTCGGGATCTGCTCCCGCCTCATGCGGTCGAAGTCGCAGGCGAGCTCGATCTCGGCCACCTGGCCTGCATGGACCAGCGACTCGAGCGTTCCCGGGGAACAGGCCAGGGTGAAGATGCTCGCGGCGGAGAGCTGCTCGAAGGTGTACAGCCCGAGGATCCTGAGCGAGGCGGGGTTGGCGTTCAGGATAGCCCCATCGGCGGCGAAGATGATGATCCCGTTTGGAACCGTCCCGAAGAGGGTCGCGATCTTCCACTCCGAGTTCTTCAGGGCGATCTCGATCTTCTTCAACGCGGTGATCTCCCGGAGGGTGACCAGGATCTCCGGGCTCTCGGTCTGCGAGACGATCGGCGCGAAGTTGACGAGATAGATCCGGTCCGTTCGCTCGTCGATCAACTGTATCTCCTCGAGGTAGGTCTCCGATTGGTGGATTCGCTCGATGTTCCGCCGGACCGCAATATCAGAGAAGATCCGGAGGTCGAGATCGAAGAGCGGAACCCCGATCAGGTTGTGGCCCGACCGGATGCCGAGGGTGGCGATGAAACTCGCGTTCACCATGCAGATCCGGAGGTCGGCGTCCAGGATCGCCAGCGCATTCGGGGAATGGTCGAAGATCTCACGCAGGGGCAGGCGGTGCGACCGCCGGTAGAGCTTCTTCTGGCCGAACCGTTCCATGTAGACGTCGCCGTTCGCGGCAAGGAGTTCGAGGTATTTGGCGGCGGAGACGCGGGTGATGCCGAGCTCGTGGGCGACCGCCGTCACGGACATCCCTGTCGTCGCGTGCTCTTCGAGCAGGTCGAGGATCCGGGAAAACTGCTCCTGGTATCCGGTCGCGGAGTCCGTCATGCCGCACCCTGTATCTCGCACAGCCAACCTTGTTGCCGTGATGCCGGGAACGATAGAATTTCAGTGGACATCGTACTTATGACAGGTTGTCGCCCTCACTCTGCAAAATACTTTCTCGTGAGCATACTCCGCCCGGTCGCTTTCCAGGTCACGGACACGACTCCGGGTCCATCGTCGTGATGCCGGAGGCGGAATCGATTCGCATGCGGACTGCCCCGCCCTGAAGGGTGGGGCTTCCCGCTCCGCCACCTTCACCCCCGCAGGATAAAGGTTTCCCTATTGGAGATCGGGGTATACCTGCCACGTATGTTGCGGGAACTGCGGGAGAAAGAGGGTCAACTGCAATAGCAGAGATGCGAAGATTCGGCGTGATCCGGGGGGTCGGATGGGCAGTACTATCCTCTTGCGGTGTTCAAGAAGACAGCAGGGGAAAGAAACGGTGTATCCCGGGAACGGAGATGGACCGGGAGAGCCCTTCCGGGAAATTCGGATAGGCTGTCCCGTCATGACCGGTACCACAATCGGGGAGCGCACATGCCTGTGCGGCACCCCCGTGGTTTCAGGTTGATGTGCTGTATCAGCAGGCGCGGCCCTTGTCGAGGCCGGTGATCCGGATGCCGCCGAACTGGCACTTGTTCTTGATGTTGAGGCCGATCAGGAGCGGCGTGATCTTCTCGATGATGCAGGCCCGCTCGAGTTTGCCGCAGTCGACGACCTTGATCCCCGGGATCTTCTCGATCAGCGGGGTCACGAGCTCCTTGGCCGCCTTATCGTCGCCGGAAATGAGACAGTCGCAGTCGATCGGTTCGTTCAGCTGCATCCACCAGGTCTGGGAGATGTTGTTGAACGCACAGATCACCTTCGCGTCCGGCAGGATCGACTGGGACCGTTCCGCGGCGGACCCCTCGGGGAGGTCGATGTACTTCGTCGCCGACCCGCCGATGCAGGACTCCAGCGGTCCGGTCGCGTCGAGCAGGGGCTTTCCTGCCGCACCTTCCTTGATCGAGAGCAGTGTGTCCTTCTGGGCCGCGAGCGGCACCGTGAGGACCAGGACGTCGGCGGCTTTTGCCGCGTCGGGGTTCGTGGCCGCCCTGATGTTCGGGATGTCGCCGAGAAGCTCCTTGACCTTGTCGACACCGGCCTGGGCCTTATCAAGCGTCCTCGAGCCGATGATGACGGTCTCTCCTACCTGTGCAAACCGGAGGGCGATCCCGAGACCCTGACCCCCCGTTCCACCGATTACTCCAATCGTCATGTATTAATCACTTCAATTTGTTTACTGTTGTCAGATTCGTGTTCGTTGCTCTATGCATCGGATACGGGTGTATCCGCTGTCGACAACCGCGGTTGTCCCCGTGATGTAGTTCGCTTTGTCGCTCGCGAACTACATGACGGCCGCATTCAGCTGGCCCTCTTTCCCGTGCCGTCCCATTGGGACCATGGCTTTCATTCTTGCTAATCCTGTCGCCTATTCGTCTCAGAGGCCTCCCCAAAACGAACTGCGAACCATAGGCAGGCCTGAGCAAAGCACCTGTACGCAGGTCATCTGCAGTCACACCGATGCCCCTCGCTCCTACCGGAACGGCAGTCGTATATCACGTCAGGGGGTGCGCCCGGTGGAACGGCGGGTCTGTGTGCACCAATGGTGCGATTAACGGCTACCAGATAGCAGGAGCTCGAGAAACCCGGAGGGTTTCGAGTGGGAAGAACGGGAAGGGTGTCCCCTCCCGACAGAGGGTTTCAGGGCGACCTCTCTGAGAAGAAGCTGCGCATTGTACCCCTTAAATGTTTCCATACTGCCCACGCAGTATAATCGCCGTCGATTCCGCTGAAAGAAAACGAGGATAACTGCATCAGGCACATGAGAGACTGCGCCGTTTATGGCGCGAACCGACGTTTCCGACAGGCAATGTCACCCCTTGCCGCGGGATGGCCAACAGACAGCGATGCCGCCTGCGTCGGGCAGTGAGAAACGGGCCTGCTCATGACCCGGTAATTGGATACCTCACCCCGGGAGGCAGAGAAAAGGAGAATTAAGGGTTTTAACAGAATATGGATGCCAGCCGCCTGACACAACCCGGTCTGCAACAGATGCGCGTCCAGCAGGGGGCAGCCCGATCTAGCCGGACTTGCTGCCGGGCAAAGACCCGGCAGAAAGACTCCCGGTGCACTTCGATCCCGTCTCTCCGGTAGTTGCAGATGGACCGGGAGAGCCCCAAAAGAGCGTTCAGACGGACTTCTCCCAGCCCTGGCCCATATCGATGAGGGGCCGCACCTCACCTACCTCGAACGTCACCGAGGCATGGATCATCGCTGCCGCCTCCTTGCCTGCGGCCTCGGCGACTTTTCTTCGGTAGGTATCGAGCGTCTCTCCGGAGGTCGCGTACTCCTTCATCTTCAGGTAGACCCGGAGCCCCTTCCAGTCCGCAAGCGTCGCTCCCTGTTCCATGATCGTGAAGACAGCATTGGGATTCTCCTGCAGGTAGGCAAACGTGCGGTTATTTCCGAGCCCCATCACGACGGTCTTCTCGTCGACCATCATCGGCGAGCCGAAGACCGCCGCATCGATCTTCCCTTCTTTGTTCGCGGTGCTGAGCACACCGAGCCTCGGCTGTTTGTTGAAGTAATCCATCAATTTTGATGACACAGGTACATTCCTCCTCTGGACCAGAACTTATCGTTCCGCCCTAAAAAGGTATGGGTATGGGGCCGCATGAACCCTGTGGGCCGCCGGGAGGTCTCGTTTTGAGGAGATCTCTTCCACCCACGTTATACCGCCAGGAACTCCCCGGGAGCGAGGCTGGTGGCGAGCATCACGGTATTGATCTCGGGGTTCCCGGTCCAGGTGCCGGCTTTCCGGTTCTCCGGGTCCATCCAGAAGCGCTCGATCTCATCGGCGAGCGGGGCGTACTGCATGAGAGCGTCCGCCCGCCGGGAGAGGTCAGGATTCTCACGGACTCGCTCCGCGAGCGCCCTGGCCCCCGACAGGCCGATGGAGAGCCCGAATTCCCGGAAGGCGAGACGGTAATCCGCGGGGTAGCGGAGCGTCCCGCCCCCGGCAAAGGCGGCGAGGCCGGCGAGGGCCGCGTCGAGGACGGATGCCAGCAGGTCGTCGGACATGGACCTGACCTGGCCCGCGAGGTGTGCGATCCTTCCGGCATCGTAAAGGAGGCCGCCGATGCCGAGCGGGTCGTCCGTAACGAGGCTCCCGCCCCGGCAGATGCCGGCCATATCGGCGATCTCGATCGAGAGGTCGATCCCCCCTGCAGATGCGTTGAGCTCGCTGTAGGTGACGAACCCGTCGAGCGGGTCGTGCTGGCCCATAGCGGGGACGAGCGGCCGGGCAAGGTCGATGCTCATCTTCCAGTACATTCTCCTGCCGCCGGAGGGGAGGGTGTCGGTGAACGCGGCGTGGGCAGCCTGTGCAAGTTCCACCGCCCACCGGGTATAGGCCGGGTCTCCGGTCGCCCTGCTCACCCGGTTGAGCGCGTGCATCCACTTCGTGAGGTAGTGATAATACTGCCCGTCACGGTCCCACTCCAGCCGCTCGTCGAACGGCTCACCGAGCCTTCGTTCGGGAAGCGGTTTACCGATCCGGAGTCCGCCCCGGGTCGGGTGCGCCTCGCCCTCCTCTTCGGGAAGTCCGCTGATCCAGCCCGTGCGAGAGTCGTCTTCGCGGTGCCGGCCGAGGGTGTGGTGTACCTGGTCGACGAGGCGGAGGGCGAGGTCGCGGTAGACCCCGTTGCCTGTCCGGCGAGAGAGTTCGAGGTAGTTGCAGACCGCGTAGGCGTCCGTCCAGAGGTAGCGTCTCGGGCGGGTGTGGGGCGGGTCAAGCCCGGTCCGGGCGGCAAACTCCGCCATGAGACCGCGGACGGTTGGGGTGGTCACGTTGTGCGCCATCTCTCCTTCACCGGGGGCTGGCTGATGAGACCGGCGGGCTCATGCTCACCGTGCGCGACCCGGCCCGGGAACCATCCTTCCCCCGGACTCGGGCCGCGGGGGCTTGATCCCGAACTCCGGCAGGATGACGTCGTGGGCGAGGTTGATGAACGCCTCCTGGTCAGGGCCCACCTGGTGCAGCAGGACGCTGTCGTATCCCATATCGACGAATTTGCCCACCTTCTCGATGATCTTCTGCGGGTCAGGGCCGCAGAGGACGTTCTTTGCGACATCCTCTGGTGTCACCATCTGCTGCAACTGCTCAAAGTGTGTCGGGGTGGGGACGATCCAGTTCAGTTCCCCCTTGTTCGCGGCCATAGGGAACCACTCGTATGCCGTGCGCTTCGCCTCCTCCTCGCTCGTGCCGTAGCAGACCACGGTCTCGATCATGCACGATTTGCCCTCGCCGCCCGACGAACGGAACGTTTCGATGACCTCTTCGGGCTTCTGCTCGAAGTGGATGAGCGCGTCGCCGATCTCGCCGGCAACCTCCGCCGAGATCGGCCCTTCCGCTGAGATACGGATCTGCGGTAACTCCCTCGGCAGTTCGTAGATCCGGGCGTTGTCGAGGGTGTAGTAGGTGCCGGAGTAGTCCTGCATGCCACCCCTCCAGAGCGTCCGGATGATCTTCACCGCTTCGCGGAGCATATCGAGCCGCACCGGCTCGGACGTCGGAAAGACGCCGCTGACGACATGTTCGTTCAAACTCTCGCCCGTCCCGAGCCCGAGTTCGAACCTTCCCGGCATCATCGTGGCGGCGGTTGCAGCGGCCTGCGCGACGATCGCCGGGTGATAGCGTATCAGCGGGCAGGTCACGCCGGTGGAGACCCTGACCCGCGAGGTGGCCTGCGACACCCCGCCGATGGTGCACCAGACAAACCCGGCGTGCCCGTGGTTCGAGATCCACGGGAGGTAATGATCGCTGATGCTCAGAAACGAGAAGCCAGCGTCCTCGGCAAGCCTTGCGTTCTTCACCAGTTCGGGCGCACTGTGCGACTCGGTGAAGAGTTTATAGCCAATCTCGACCATGTTTTCTCTCTCCTCTCGGATTCCCCGTCCCTTGCACGGAGGTGCCGGGGTATAGGCGCCGGGAGAGATCGTCACCGGTCTTAAGCGTTGTGCCGATTAAAAAATGGCATTGTCGAGGGGCGGTTCAGTAGCCCGTCGCGTAGTAGTAGCCGTCCTCCTCCCGGACGCGGACAGGGACACGGAAGAGCCCGCCGATAGCGTCGTCGGTCAGCACCTCCGCCTTCGGGCCGTCCTGCCGGACGGCGCCGTCCCGCATCAGGACGACCCGGGAGATCTCGGGGATGATATCGTGGAGGTTGTGGGTCACCAGGATGATGCCGGTGCCGGACTGTGCGATCTTTCGGAGGGTTTTTCTGAAGGTGTGGAGCGCGTGAAGATCAAGGCTGTTCGTGGGCTCGTCGAGGACGAGGGTGCCCGGGTCGTGGACGAGTGCCCGCCCTATCAGGAGCCTGCGGGCCTCGCCCGAGGAGATCTCGGTCATCGGGCGATCGGCAAGGTGGGCGACGTCGAGGAACTCGAGGATCTCGTCGGCCTTCCGCTCCATCGCGTCCGTCACCTCGTGGGAGAGGAAGAGCCCGATGCTCGAGAAGAACCCCGAGAGGACGACCTCGCGGCCCGATATCCTGCGGACGAAAGTCTGCTGGAGGTCGGCGGAGACGACCCCGAGGTGGGACCTCAAGGAGAAGGCGTCCCACGTATCCTGCCCCCGGAACCGGAACGTGACCTCCGGGCCCGGCGAGGAGGGGTAATACTCGCGGGTGATCGCCCGGATGAGCGACGACTTCCCGGCGCCGTTCGGCCCGAGGATGGCGATATGCTCTCCCTCGCGGATCGTGAGCGATACAGAGTCGAGGAGTCTGTGGCCGTCCCGGACGACGCTGACGTTTTTGAACTCGACGAGCGGCGGTGACTGTTGAGCGCCGGCGGTGCTATCGGTCATGCCGGCCGCTCCGTCGGGTGGGGTATTCGGTACAGGGATTCCATCGATTGTCGCTGTGTATGTTGGACGGTTCTCGTCAAAAGGTACGCTTTCGTCACCGCGGGGCACCGAGCAGCGCGGCAACCCTCTCCGGGTCGTCCGTGTAGACGCGGAGGAACCCGGCGGGCTTGAGCGCTGCCCTGACGTGGCCGGGATACCGCAGACTGACCAGGAAACGATAGAGCAACTCCAGCATGAACACCGCAACGCCGACCTCAAAGAAGGTGCGAACGAGGAATTCGGGATCGACAGCCAGGGCGCCCGAATACCGTATCCACCCAACCCACACCCTGACGAAGTATACCCCCGCAATCAGGAGAACCAGGAAGAGTGCAAATGTCCAGCGGAGGATGGGAGGGTACGGCCCCTTCACCTCGACCGATCTGAAAGCATCCTTTCCGAAGACGAGCGGCTGAGAACGCGATCTCCGGACGACGATGGCATCCCTGAATGACTCTATCTCAGCCCGTTTCGTATCGAGAGAGAGATGCACCGCGGCATACGCTATAAAGGAGAGGCCTGTGAGGATAAGGAACACGAAGCGCAGGGAGGGGATCAGGAGACCTGCCACGAAGAGTCCGCCGAAGACGAGGATCGAGACCGGTAAAAAACGGGGACTGGTGTAATCCACAAATACGCCCTCGATGACCTCCCGGCTGCAACCTTTAGCGGCTTCGAGCCCGATCTCGCCGTCGGGGGTGGGATACTGTCGGCGGACGGTCCCGGTCACCGCCGCGTTCGGGCACCAGCCGAGTTTCTTCCTGAGATACTCCATAAAGACCGTCATCAGGAACCCCCCAGCACCCGGGCAATCCGTTCGGGGTCGTCCGTGTAGACGTGGAGGAACCCGCCGGACTCCAGTTTCACCTTGAGGTAACCGGGATACCGCAGACTGAGAAGGGCGTGATATAACTTCGCTAGCAAATACACCGCAAAGCCGGCTGAAAAGAGAAGATGAAACGAGAACTCGGGGTCGACCATCTGGCCGCCTAAAAACTGCGTCAACCCCCTCCCTGCGAGGCCGAAGAATATCCCCGCAACCAGGAGAAGAAAGAGCAACGCGACCGCCCAGCGAGGAATGGGAAGGTTTGTCTCTTTCACCTCGACCGACCTGACGGCATCCTTTTCGAAGACGAGCGGTTGGGAATGCGGTCTCCGGACAATGATGGCATCCCCGAAGGACTCTACTACTGTCTGTTTTGTATCGAGATAGAGGCGCACTGCGGCATACGTCGTGAAGGTGAGGGCGAGGAGGATATAGAACCCGGAACGCAACTGGGGGATCAGGAAGCCTATTACGAGGAGCCCGAAGAACCCACCGAGGGCAAGCAGCATCAGCGGTAAGAGGCGGGGACTGACGTAGTCCACGAATACGTTCTCCACCACCTCCCGATTGCCGTCCGCCGCAGCCCCGAGCCCGACCTCGCCGGCCGGCTCAGCATACCGGCGCTGGCAGACCCCGGCGGCTGCCGCGTTCGGGCACCAGCCGAGTCTCTTCCGGATATACTCCACGAAAACCATCATCCGGCTACCTCCAGCATGCGGGCTATCCGTTCGGGGTCGTCCGCGTAGATAGCAGCAAGTTTCTTCTCCGCGGTCGTTATCGTCAGGGTTCGCGGGTAACGTGCCCGCACGTAGGTGCGGTAGACGATCACGGGGAAGAAGATTGCGCCACCAATCCCGAAGATAAACCGCATGGAGGTCGGGTTATCCCATCCAAGGTATATACTGCCGGCCGCCGACACGAGAAGCGCCGCCAGCGTCGTCGCGAGGAGCCAGAAGGGGACGGGGAGTTTGTTCTCTCCCACCTCCACCTTCACGACGGCATCCTTAGGGATGACGACGGGCCGAAAGAGCGGTCGCCTGATGGTGATCGCGTCCGAAGCAATCTCGACGCGGGCTCTTCGCAGGACCCCGTACAACTCCACACCGGAGAAAGCCAGCAGGGTAGCCAGCAGGAGAAGACGGCCAGCAAGAGCTGTCACAGCGAGGCAGCCGATGAGAGAGGCGCCGGCAAGCAGCAGCAGGAAGAGCCTCCCCGGGGTGCCGATTGGGCCGTAGTCCACCAGTGCACCCTCCACCACATCCCGGTTGCCTTCTCTCGCCATACCGACCTCGCCCTCCGGCGCGGCATACCGCCGGCGGACAGTGCCGGCCGCCGCCGCGTTCGGGCACCAGCCCATCCAACGGCGTATCGTCTCGGAGAACTTCATTATCATACGCGTTCACCCTTTGTTGCCGTATCCACGGTATACACCGACCCCCACTCCGCGATCATGATCGCCTGGTGCCGGCGCTCCCAGAGGATCGTGAGGCCGTACCAGGTCCAGAAGATGAGGCTTGCGCCCAGCATGAGCCCGGGAATCCGGTCGAACATCTCGCCCAGAACAAGGTACGCCATACCGGCGACAAAGAGAACGGAGAACACCGGTGCTTTCAGGTACTGAACAATGCGCCGTCCAGGGGTCATGTTCTCCCTGTGGAACTCACCGGCGGCAACCCGCGCATACCGCTTCCGATAACTGAGCAGAGCGCCGAGGAGCGCCCCTACCCCGACGGCAAGACCCGTCCACATGGCAAGGTGCCCTGAAGCATCCTCGACCAGGGTAAAGAGCGCCGCTGCCACCGCTGATGCAACCAGCGCCGCGATGAGCAGCTGGTTGTGGTGGATTCGCCACCACCCGGGCTCGGTCCGGGGGACGCAGTCCCGCCCGCCCGGTAACGCGGCAGTCGCCGGTCGCATCGTGAGCTCCGGCCGCATCGACCCCGTCATGGGGCACCAGCCCATAAGCCTCCGTATCGCCCCGGTGACCTTCAGCATCATGCGTTTTCACCCTCCGCTGTCGTATCCAGGGTATACATCGACCCTTTCTCCGCGATCAGGGTTGTGCGGTGTCTGCGCTCCCAGAGGATCGTGATACCGTACGTCGCCCACCCAATGAGGCTCACGGCCAGCATGAACCCGATGATCTGGCCGAACATCTCGTTCCGAATAAAAAGCACCACGATAGCGGCGGAGAGAATGAGGGCCACCGGCCCGCCCAGGTCCCGGATGACGCGCTGCCACCGGCTCATGTTGGCCCTGATGAACTCGCCGGCGGCAACCCGCGCATACTGCTTCCGGTGACCGAGCAGGAAGCCGAGGGCCCCTCCAGCCCCGATGGCAAGGCCCGTCCACACATCCGGATACCCCAACTCATCCCCGATCAGGAGATAAACCGCTGCTGTCGCCGCCGATGCGGCCAGCGCCATGGTGAAGAGCTGGTTGTGGTAGCGGTGCCACCACCCGGGTTCGGCCCGGAAGAGCCCGTCCTGCCCGCCCGCCGCCGCGGCCGCAGCCGACCGCACCGCGAGTTCCGGCCGCATCGCCCCCGTCATGGGGCACCATCCGAGATACGCCCGGATCGTCTCCATGAGCGGCATCAGACCATCTCCCGGAGTTTCGCGAAGAGTTCGTCGGCCATACGGGTCGGGTCGTCGGTCTTTTCAAGCGTAATCCCCAGTTCGTCGGCGTAGCCCCAGAGAAGCTCGATGCACCGGGCGTACCGCTGGCACGCGCCGCAGTCGCCCTCGTGCTCGTACCAGACCTGCACCCCGCGGTCCGCCGAGACGAAGACGATGGCCGCCGCGTCGAAGGGAACGGAGCGGCCAAGGAGGACGCCAACTCCCGCGTTCAGGCGCTCGATCTCGATCTGGTTCGCCTGCGCCATCGAAAGAAGCGTCTCCTCGACCTTCCGGTCCATGGCGAGCAGCGCCTTCGAGACCGCCTGGCGGGATATGCGGAAGCGGTCTGCGATGCTGACGTTCGGGAGGCCGGTGCGGCGGAGCTGCCAGAACGCAAACTGCCTGTCGTTTAAGGGGATAGGCATGCGTCAACATTCAGGGGTTGACAATATATACATTTCGATCTTTCCCGTCGAGCCGGCTCGTGTGCGGTTCCCGGCGGTCGGATAGCGCCCGGGTCATACCCCACTTCCCTGACCGGATGGTGACAGGCCGCCGGGTGTACGCTCCCCGACCGGGAGGCGGATCAGAAAATTAATCGCCGTTCCCCCGGAACAGAACCGTATGGATACCGCACTGCGCGACGCCTACATTGAACTCCACGAGAAGTACTTCCCGGGCACAGAACTCCCGATCGCCTTCGAGGTCGGAGGCGCGACCGATGAAGTGGAGAAGGCCCCCGCCCCGAAAGGCTGGAGGTGCTTCGTCTGCGACCTTGTAAAGGTACGAAACGGAAAGAGCCTTGTCTTTTCCGAGGACTCCATCGGCTGCCGCGGCGGGAGGTTCTACCTCGGTTACGACGCAGAGCGGTTCCCCGACTTCCGCTACTTCCTCTCCACCGGGAAACCCGGTGAGATGGAAGGGGAGCGCTACAAGCAGACGCCGGAGATCGTCGACGAACTCGACCGGGGAACTCCCCGGATACCGACAAAGGGACGGAGCATCGTCTTCAAGCGCTGGGACAACCTCACGGACGCCGACAACCCGGACGCCGTCGTCTTCTTCGCCCGCCCGGAAGTGCTCTCCGGCCTCTTCACGCTTGCGAACTTCGACCGGGCCGACCCATACGGGGTCGTGACCCCCTTCGGCGCCGGGTGCAGCTCGGTCTTCTCCTTCCCCTGGCTTGAGCAGCAGAGCGAGAACCCACGAGCGGTGCTCGGGATCTTCGACCCCTCGGCACGGCCCTGCGTCCCGCTGGATGTCCTGACGATGGCATTTCCCATGAAGAAGTTCGAGAGGGTCATCGGCTATATGGAGGAGAGTTTCCTCATCACGGAGTCCTGGGAGAAGGTGATGAAGAAGATAGACCGGAGCAATAGCCTCCATTCGCCCCAAAAATGAGCGGACGGGGGATTCAACCGAGCGTCCGGTTGAAGAACCCCGCCATCTCCGAATACGCGCTCTCCGTGAGGGGCGTCTCCACGAGCTCCCCGTCCTCGCCGATCATGAACCCGTGCGGCTCGCCCTGGTAGACCTTGAGCTCGAAGTACTTCCCGGCCGCATCGAGCTCGGTCGCGTAGCGGTAGATATCGGCCACCGGGCTCGCCTCGTCCGCCGTGCCGTGGATGATCAGCATCGGGTCGGTGATGTTGCCGATCTGGCTTGCCGGCGCCGTCCCGTTCGCCTGCCCGCCGGAGTAGGGGAAGCCGTACCAGGCGACACCCGCACTGAACTCCTCGATCCGGGGCAGGAAGAGCATCGTGTAGCGTCCGCCCGCGCAGAACCCCGCGAGCCCGATGCTGCTCGCGTTCACCTCGGGCCGGGTCCCGAGATACGCGACCGTATCCCGGATCAGCTCTTCCGTCACGTTGTCCTGTGGCGCCTGCTCGAAGGTCTGCCACTCCGGGGCGATGACGACGAACCCATCTGCCGCCAGGCGGTCGGCCATAACCCGGTATCCGGGCTCCAGGCCGTTGAAGGAGTGGATTAGCACCACGGCCGGGGACGGCCCATCGCCTTCGGGGGTCGTGATGTAGGCCGGATAACTCTGGCCGTCGCTCTGGATGTTCACCGTCGTTCCGTTCCGCATCCCGGCAGTCCCGATGTCGGCGGCGCCCACACCGCCGACGAGAAGGAGCAGGGATACGACCGCTGCAAGCAGGATCATACTTCTCATAGGTTACCCCCCCGTCCCAGGGTGCACCCTCATCCTGCTCACGTCATATAACGGTGACGCCCGTTCGGCAAAAAAAGTGGTCAGATGAGTTCCCGGATATCCGCAAACGTTGCGTTCTTCGGGACCCGGACAGCGCTCTCGGTGTAGTTCAGCCCGCCGGCGGTGCGGAGTTCGTCGAGTTCGTAGACCCGCGGCCCGTACTGGTACCCGGTCTCGTTCAGCCACCATGCCGGGTACCCAGGCTCCTCGACAGCCTCCGTCGCCGGGTCGGTTATGAGGCCGTTCGAGTACGTAACGACCAGCGTGCCCGCGAGGCCGTGCCATTCGTCGACGATCTCGTCACCCCGCATGACCGTGACGTTCGTGAGGAGACGTGCCGCCCCTTCATGGTCGCCGGCAGCGATGAGTTCGGCCGCCTCTCTATCGGTCTGCTGCACAAGGGCAATCGATTCGGCCTCGAGCTCGACCTGTTTTTCGGTGATTTCACCGATCATCGCGTCGTAGCGAAGCATGGCCCAATTCGTTACAAAATCAAACGTCCAGTAGGCGGCGTCTGGATCGTATTCAAACCGGTCGCCGGTCGCGTATGCGGAGGATACGTTCGTTGACCCCGCGTAGATCGGCGCATAGACCGTCTCGTATGCGACCGCGGGGCCGAACCAGAGCACGCCTCCCACCGGGTCGGGGAGGGACGACCGCGCCTGGGCGACGTAACTGTAACTGCAGAAGATCTCCGAGATCGCCCGCGGGTTCGCCCCGGCACGGACCTCCATAGAAGACCCGTTCTGGAAATTCGTGTGGGCGTCGTCGGGTCCCAGGTACCGGTAGGGGTTCCCGAACGGCCCTGCGGCTTCGCCGGTAGAGAGGTCGAATCCGGTTCCCTCGTAGTGGTCCCGGAAGAGCGAGAACGCTCCGGTCAGGTTGACCTTCTCGTCGGGCGCGATGGTGAACGGGTACGCCTTCGTGTACGAGTCCTCGACGTACGGGCTCAGGTTGAGCGACGGGGCGAGCAGGTCCTGGATGCGCCAGACCCGCATCAGCGAGTAGTAGGGGTGCGAGTACTCGCCGTAACTGACGGCTTCGAGCCAGTCGAGGGTGCCGTCCCCGGGAGACCAAACGCCCGCTTCTTCGAGTTTTGTGAAGAGATCGGCCGAGTAGATCTGGTCGGGGTTTCCGGGAGCGACCTCGCGGATCCTGAACTCGTTTGCCGCTACAAAGACCTCTCCATCAGGGATCTTCTGCGCGACCCAGAGGCCCCCGCCGTCTTCCGGATCGAGGCTCGAGCAGATCTCAATGACCCACGCCTCCTCCGGGTCGGCAAAGACGAGCGTCTCGCCGGTTCCGTAATAGCCGTAGGTGTCGATCAGGTCGCCGACCAGTTTAACCGCTTCCCGTGCTTTCGTGCACCGCTCGAGTGCCACGTTCGAGAGCTCCGAGGAGTAAAAGATCCGCTTTCCTTCGGCTGCATCAAGCTCGACTTTCGCGTATTCGGTGCATTCGGCGGAGAGGAGCTGGTGCTCGTTCATCATGCCGTACGAGCCGGTGTAGTAGGCGTAGGTGTGCGGCACCTGGTCGATATACCCGAGAACCATGCGCGAATCACCGCCGCTCGCACCTCCCGCCGTATCCGAACCGCTGTCGGGATCGAAAACGATTGCTCTCTTCTCTCCGGGAGCATGGTCGGCCGCGGGGACGTAGAGTATGCTGATGTCGTCGATGTTCCTCCAGTCTTTCCCGACGCCGTCGTTCGTGTGCCCGACGTACATCGACCCGTCTTCGGATGCGCCGGGCGTTATCGCAAAGACGGTACATGCCGCTGCATTCGAGACCACCAGGGATGCAACGAACAGGCAGAGGGCGCTTCGTAAGAAAACAGTCATATCCACACGCTTTCGCATAAAGAAAAATGATAACCCGGACTTAAAAGGATGGCGAATTGTTCGTTACTGTTTCGGCACGGCAGAACGGAAAGACAAAGCATATAAGGCCGGAAAGGCTGCTCGTAAAATAATGGACCCAGATGTACGTTTGAGCATGATGGAAGACTTCTTTGCTGCGTATGCGGCGGGCTTCAACAAGGCCCTTGTCGATGCGCCGGAGATCGACGTCGAGGCCACGGCAGAGGCGTTTGCCGATTGCATCATCGCGGCGGACCCGAACGGTGTCTCCTGCGGAAGGAACGGCGAGGAGTTCCGCGCTCAGATCCCGAAGGGGTTTGAGTTCTACCGGAGCATCGGGACGAAATCCATGAGGGTCGCGTCGCTTGCGGTCACACCTCTCGACGACTATCACCTGATGGCAAAGGTGCACTGGGTATCGGTGTATCGGAGGAAGGACGGCAGCGATGACCAAATTGATTTCGAGAACATCTACTTTGTCCAGACAATCGGCGAAAAACCCCGGATATTCGGGTACATCACCGGGGACGAGCAGAAACTGCTGCGCGAGCGGGGATTGATCCCGCAATAGCAAAAGACAGCCTCGCGTCCTCACTTCACGGCCCTGCGTATCCCCCGTACGGGGTAGGATTTACCGGTGATGCGGAGAGGCGGCAACGGCGTCCCGGAAGAGAGAGGCCGGACGTCACTTGCGACAGGGATCGCTCTGGTTCCGATCGTTCCGATCACGTGCTGCTCCGCAACGTGGCTCGAATGAGGGAACCGCCGGACTGCTGGCGACACGCTCCGGAGCGGATCGGTTGTACCCGGAACGCGGAATTGTAACTCTCCGGGACGGCCGCCGGCATCTCCGAACGTATCCGGAAGCACGAGGTCACGAGAAAATCCGGATCTACCCGAAACGGTCTCGCCACACTTACAGGATATACAAAGACAACATTGAATAGCATGATAGTCCCAAAACTACTTCAGGACCGACATTGATTGAGTCAGAAGATCCTGAATTATTAAATTGCCATTACGGGTCATAAAATAGGCTGGATATCGATAACACCCTTCGTCTGGCTTTCGAGACCTGGGGCGGAACAGAAGGCTCCAGAGAACAAAGATCCTGTTGGGATAGCCATAATGGACCGAAATCCTTTGAATGCAGTAGTTTTTGAGGATGGGTTATCAGATTCTTTTGGGATGGCAGGCATGATCACCCTGAGAACCCCACTGTCGCCATCGGGGTGAGGAATCCAGGATTTCAGGCAGAAATGGCGAAAGTGGGCACGAAGATACTCCTGCCACAGGGGCGGTATACATCCCGCTCAGGGAGAGCAAAACCCAGATGTCCGAAGGTGAAGGATGAAGTATATCGGAGCCGAGAACAACAAGACCGGTGAAACGCCCCGGCCAGCCGGGGCGGGCTTCCGGCGAGCTCGCTCCGCCTGGCAACCCGTCGTTTGAAGGAGAATCCGAGATTTGGCACTGGATGATTCGTTGCTCAAAAGGATGGCCGAAACGACCCAGTACCTGGAGAACCTGATCACCTACGCGAACGCCCCCATCATCGTCTGGGACGTAGGCCTCAGGATCACGAGGTTCAACAACGCCTTCGAGCGGCTGACGGGTCGAACCGCGGGCGAGGTCATCGGCCGGTCGCCGGAGATCCTCTTTCCCGAAACACGGCGTGAAGAGTTGATGGATCTCATCCGGAAGACGACGGCAGGGGAGCGGTGGGAGACCGTCGAGATCCCCATCCTCACGGCAGACGGCAGGATCCGGACGGTCCTCTGGAACTCCGCCGCCGTGTACGGTGACGATCGGGCAACGGTCACCTCGGTCATCGCCCAGGGCCAGGACATCACCGGGCGCAAACGGGCCGAAGAGGCGCTCAAGAGAGCGAACGACAGACTGGAGATGCGCGTTCTGGAGCGCACCCAGAGGCTCCGGGAGATGAACGAGGCCCTGCAGGCGGAGATCACCGAACGCGTCCGGGCGGAGGAGGCGGTGAAGGCCGAGCGGCAGCGTCTCTACGACGTCCTGGAGACGCTGCCGGTGTACGTGATCCTGCTCTCGCCGGATTATCGGGTGCCCTTCGCGAACCGTTTCTTCCGGGAACGATTCGGGGAGTCGGATGACCGGCGCTGCTACGAGTACCTCTTCTCACGCACAGAGCCCTGCGAGAACTGCGAGACCTATCGTGTCCTGAAGACAAAGGCGCCCCACCACTGGGAGTGGACCGGGCCGGACAACCATGATTACGATATCTTCGACTTCCCCTTCACCGAAGCGGACAGCTCCCCCCACATATTAGAGGTCGGCATCGACATTACAAAGCGCAAGCGTGCCGAGGAGGCGTTGCAGAGATTGAACGAGACGCTCGAGCAGCGCGTGATCGAACGTACGGACGAACTCGCGAAGGCCAACGCCATCCTCAATGCCATCTGCGAGAATACGCCGGCACCCATCTATGTCACCGATCGCCGGAGCCGGCTCGTGATCTGCAACCCTGCCGTGCTCCGGATGATCGGCAGACCGCACCCCGAGGTGTTCGGGAAGTCGAAAGCCGAACTCCTCGGTCCGGAGGCCGGGGAACCCATCGTAGCCCACGAGCAGCGCGTCATGGAGACCGGGATCACCGAGACCTTTGAGGAAGAGATCGGCGATCGGATCTACTACTCGACAAAAACGCCTCTCCGGGATCTGCAGGGAGCGATCACCGGAATCATTGCCGTCGGAACGGAGATCACCGGACTGAAACGGGTGGAAGCACAGAGGCAGGAGCTCCTGGAACAACTGCAGCAGTTCGCCGAAGAGATGGAGGTCCAGAACAAAGAACTGCAATTCACCACCGGGCAACTCCAGGAGAAGAGCAACGAACTGGTGCATCTCAACCGGGTCCTCCGGGAGAGCGAGGAACATTTCCGTTCTCTCATCGAGAACGCGTCCGATATCATCATACTTCTCGACACGAACGGGTGCATCACTTATGCGAGCCCCTCGGTGAAGCGGATCGGCGGCTACGACCCTGAAGGCCTCATCGGCATGAACATACTCGACCTCACGCATCCCGATGATTTCGCGGGGGTGGTGGAAGCGATGAGAACCGCAGCGACCCGGCCATCGGCGAGACTCACCTTCGAGATCAGGATCCGGCATGCGGCCGGGCGGTGGATATTCCTCGACGTTACGGGTGCAAACCTGCTCGGGGAGGGGAGAGACCGGAGATTCATCGTGAACGCTCGCGACGTCACCGATCGAAAACAGGCCGAAAAGGAGCGGAACAGGTTGATCGCCGGTCTGGAGGAGGCGCACCGGGAGGCAAACCTGTATCTCGACATCATGACGCACGATATCAGGAACGCGAACAACGTCTCGGGCATCTACGCCGACCTCATGCTCGACCTCCTTGAGGGCACCGAGAAGACCTACGCTCAAAGACTCCACGACAGCATCGCGCGGAGCACGGAGATCCTCATGAACGTGGCGACAATCCGGCGGATCCATACAGAATTGACGAAATTCGCGCCGGTAAGCCTCAACGGAGTCATAAAAGAGGAGATTGGAAATTTCAGCAGAGCATCGATACGGCAGAAGGTCCCACCGCTCGAGGTCCTGGCGGACAATCTCCTCTCCACGGTCTTCATGAACCTCATCGGCAACAGCGTCAAGTTCGGCGGCCCGGACGTGGAGATCGTCGTCCGGGCGGAGGAGCGGGACGGCGAGGTGCTGGTGACGGTCGAGGACAACGGACCCGGCGTGCCCGACGACGTGAAGGGGAAACTCTTCCACCGGTTCGAGCGGGGGAAGGCCCGGGGGAAGGGCGACGGGCTCGGGCTCTTCATATGCAGGACGCTCGTCGAGCGTTACGGAGGAAGGATCTGGATCGAGGACCGCGTGCCCGGCTGTCCGGAGGACGGGGCGGCATTCCGGTTCACGCTCACGCTGGCGAAGCAGGATTGAGGCCTACGGCAATGACCGGAGAAGCTCTCGCCTCCCCGCCCCCGGTCTCACCGCGGCAATGACGGGTCGCTCCCGGTCGTATCCTCCGATGAATCCTCCTGCCCGGGGAGGGGGTCGACGTCGGGTATATCCTCCGGCGAGTTCTGCGCTCGGACCCGGGTCGCCGTTCCGGAGGGGATCCTGTCGACATCGGGTATACCCTCCGGGGATTCCTGCACGGTGAGGGCTGTTGATTGCGGTGTCTCTTTCTTTTCTTTCGGGCTGAGCAGTCTGGCGCGGACGGTATCCGCCAGGTCGTCCGTCGTCAGGAGAAGGAGCGTGTCGCCGGCCTCGATGACGGTGCTGCCGCCGGGGACGAAGCGTTCTTCCCCTTTCTGCAGCAGGATGATGAGGGCGCCTCTCGGCAGCCCGAGGTCGACGACCTGCTTGCCCACTGCTGTGGCGTCGCACGGTATGACCACTTCGAGCAGCTCACTCTGGGTATCGGGGTCCACCTCGAACTCCCGGGAGAGTTTGCTGGTCTCCTCGAGCGGGGCGGCGAGACCGAGCCAGCGGGCGACGGAGGGGATCGACGTCCCGTGAACCAGCGCCGAGATGATCACGATAAAGAAGACGATGTTGAATATCATCTCTGCACCGGGCACCCCTGCGACGAGGGGGTAGGTTGCGAGGATGATCGGGACGGCGCCCCGCAACCCCACCCAGGAGACCAGGGCCTTCTCGTTCAGCGGCATCTTCCAGGGGAGCAGCGTGAGCATGACGGCGACCGGCCGTGCGATGAAGATCAGGAGGAGGGCGGCGAGAAGGCCGGGGACGAACGCCGATACGAGCTCCGAGGGGAAGACAAGCAGCCCGAGCGCAAGGAACATCACGATCTGCATCAGCCACGCGATCCCGTCGTGGAACCGGATCAGGCTCTTCTTATGAACGACGATGCTGTTGCCCACGACAAGCCCGGCGATGTAGATCCCGATAAACCCGTTTCCGCCAAGGACGGTGGTCAGCCCGTAGGTCAGCAGCACCATCGAGAGGGTGAGCACCGGGTAGAGCCCTTCGGACTCCAGCTTGATCCGGTTCAGGAGATAGACGATGAACTTGCCGAGCGCGTAGCCGAGCAGGCCCCCGACCGCCATCTGCTGCACGAACGTCGGGACGAGATCCAGGATCGATGAGCCCGGAGTAAGGATCAGGCCGATGATCCCGGTGGTGAGCAGGACCGCCATGGGGTCGTTGCTCCCCGACTCGAACTCGAGGAACGGCCGCAGGTTTCCCTTCAGGCGTGCCCGTGCCGTCCGCAGGACCGAGAAGACCGCTGCTGCATCGGTGGACGAGACGACCGCGCCGAGAAGGAGACCTGTGAGCGGGGGGAACCCGAGGACCACGACGGCAAATATGCCCAGAAGGGCAGCGGTCAGGACGACGCCGATTGTGGAGAGGGCGATCCCCGGCCAGAGAATGGGCTGGATCTGTTCCAACCGGGTGTCAATACCGCCCGAGAAGAGGATATACGCAAGTGCGATGATGCCGATAACCTGTGCAATCGCGGGATCGTCGAACGGGATGCCGCCCGGACCCTCCGAGCCAGCCAGCATCCCGACGATGAGGAAGATAAGGAGTGCAGGAACCCCGAGCCTCTCTGAGAACTTGTTTGCTATGATGCTGATCAGGAAGAGCGTCGCTATGCCGACAAATACGAGTTCGAGAGTGAGCACCATCTGTGTGTATAACTCACCGTTGAGAGGGTTTAACCTTTGGGGGCGAGGGAACGGAGCAGAAGGTCCCCGGTCAACGGGGGCATGGGCACTCCCCGGCAGGCTGACCTGCATCGCCGGGAGTACCCTGGAGCCGTCCGTCCGGGAGGCTCCGGAGGCCGGTGGTGTCGGGGCAGTGGAGTAGAACGGCCGGATCCGTCCTCACCGTCGCCGGGGCATTTCGCGGCATTGATATAGTTGCCAAACACGTCACTCAGCATGGCAAAGACTCCCGTTCTTCCCCGGCCCCTCGGCACCGTAGTCTTACTGACGGCGGCGATATTCCTCATCATCGGCATCCAGGCGATCTCGTATATCGTCACCCTCATCGTTGTATCGATGATCCTCGCCATGATCGCCTATCCCGCGGCGAAAGCGCTCCGCAAGAGGGGTCTGCCGGAGGGCGTTGCCGTCGGTGTGGTCGCCGTCATCGCCTCACTTCTCCTCCTGCTCATCTGCTACACCGTCCTCTTCTCGTTTGAGAGCCTGATCGCGGATCTTCCCCTCTACCAGCAGGAGTTGACCGCCAGGCTCTCGGAGGCTCTCGCCTTCCTGGACCGGTCCGGTATCGAGACGGGCTCGTTCTCTCCATCCGCCGTCAGCCTGGAGCGGTTTGCCGGGTTCCTCTCTTCGTCCGCCGTGAGTATTGCAGACCTTCTGCTCTATCTCTTCTTCATAGCAGTCACGACGATCTTCATGCTCCTCGAGGCCCCGCGGATGCCTGAGCGCCTGCGGAAGGTGACGGGAGACCGAACCGAGACCGTCGAGGCGTTCTCCCGCATGAGCAGGTTCCTGATCGACTTCGTCATCGTCAGGACCGAGGCAAACCTCGTCCACGGCTTCCTCTTCGGTGCGTTCCTCTGGGGTATGGGGGTGCATTCGGCTATCCTCTGGGGGGTGCTGACGTTTCTGCTCGCATACATCCCCTACATCGGCCTGATCGTCGCGGCACTCCCGGCGGTCTTCTTTGCCTGGCTCCAGTTCGGGCCCTGGGGCGCGATTGCGGTGATTGCAGCCGTCGCCATCCTGAACGCGCTGGTAGAAAACCCGATCTTTGCGCACTTCGCATCGCGGCGCTTCGATATCCCCGCCCTCGTGGTCATCCTCTCGGTCATCTTCTGGGGATGGGCGCTCGGCGTCGCCGGGATGATCTTCGCCGTTCCGCTCACGCTTATCGTCCTGATGCTCCTCCAGGCGAGCGAGGACTGGGCCTGGGTGAACACGCTCCTGGGGGTCGACCACCTCTTTATGGGGGTGTCCCCGGGTGAAGGCAGCGGCGTCGGCGCGCCGGAGGCCCGGTAGGAGCGGCATCCCCCCGGAAGGTTGATATCCCGGCGGGCATCTTCCCTATCAGGAAGTGAGTATGCTCCACACACGCGAGATCATCAAGCAGATCTGGGATGCACAGGGCTACGGGAACCTTGCCGTCTGGGCGGATGGAACGACCGCCGTCATCGCCCCGGGCGAGAGCCCGAAGAGAGACGGGAAAGAGCCGCTTGCGATATTCAAGCCGATCCCGCTTGTGGCGGGTTTCTCGATGCTGGACTTTGCCACCCACGACCCCGACCTGCTCAGGCTGATCGAGACGACCATCCGGGAGGCCGGCGGCGAGATCGAGCGGGACTGATCATCGTCCCAAAAAAGAGATGGGGTGCCCGGGAGGGTTATTCGGTCGTCTTGCCGTCGAAGTGCTCTTCCTGGGCCATGGCCTCCTCACGGGTCTTCCGGACGACCTTGTCCTGGTGCTCCGGCGGGGAGTAGATCGTGTAGAGTTTGAGGTTGGCGGTCTTTGACGTGTTGATCACGTTGTGCTTCGCGCTGCTCGGCACGACCACGGCGCTGCCGTCTTTCACCTTGTACTCGGTGTTGTCGATGACGACCTTCCCCTCGCCCTCCTCGAACCGGAAGAACTGGTCGACGTCGTCATGGACTTCCTCGCCGATCTCCTCGCCGGGCTTGAGCGACATCAGCACGAGCTGGCTGAACTTCCCCGTGTAGAGGACCCTGCGGAAGTCGTTGTTCTTTACGGTCTCGGTCTCGATATCTGCCATAAATCCTTTCTTCATTGGTGTGACCTCCCTTTTGGGATAGTGCTTATACGTTGCAATGTGTTGCGCCGGGACTATTTATCATTTAGGTTGCGGCAGGCGCTGCCCGGCCCAGGAAGGCGGGAGCGTTCCTCTCCGCCGGATCCCCCTGATCCCGGAACCGAAGGTGCCGGTCCCCACCGGGGTGTTATCAACCTCACTCCCCGCCCTTCTTCACCTCTCCGATCATCTCCTCGACCTCGGCATAGCCGTGCCGGTAGAATCCCTCCTCGTCAGGGTCGATCTCCCGCAGGAGACGCAGGAACTCTCCTGCATGCTCCTTTTCTTCGTTTGCGATATCGCGCATCACCTTCCGGACCAGCGGGTCGTCGGTCGACTCGGCGATCTGGTCGTAGAGCTGGATCGCCTCGTACTCGGCGGCGATCGAGAACCGGATCGCCCGGATAAGTTCTCCCCGGTCCAGTCTGCGTTCCATGTGGTTCCCGGCAAAGGGATGGCTGAATTCGGGCATATCATCGGTCTCCTCTTCGATATGGAGGCCCAACCAGGCGGACCCCGTTTTGGGCCGTGCGGTGCCATGGCATATATAGGTTGGGTCCCGCCCGTTCGGGGCGGTGCTCCGCGCCCGGACGGTTGCATCACGAAGAAATATATCCGCACGGTATCGAACTATATCAAGGACGCAGAGTATGCAGAGAGCGCTGGTGGATAAATTGAAAGAATCGGCACAGTCCGTTCTGCCGATTGCGGTTATTATTCTTCTGCTTCACTTCACTCTAGCGCCCCTGCCGTTCGGCACGCTGGTGCTTTTTCTCCCGGCGGTCGTCCTGCTCATCCTGGGCATGAGCGCCTTCACCCTCGGCGCCGACATGGCCGTGATGCCGATGGGCGAACTGATAGGCGCGAAACTGACCGAGTCGCGAAACCTCTGGCTGATGATCCTGATCAGTTTCCTGCTGGGCCTGGCGTTGACGCTGGCGGAGCCCGACCTGCAGGTGCTGACCCGGCAGGTCCCCGCCGTGCCGGACTTTGTCCTCGCAACCACGGTCGCCTTCGGCGTGGGCATCTTCCTCGTGATCGCCATGTTGCGGATCCTCTTCCAGGTCAGGATCTCCCACCTCTTCATCCTCACCTACGCCCTGATCTTCATCGTCGCCGCGTTCACCGCACCGGAGTACATGGGCGTGGGGTTCGATGCGGGCGGCGTCACCACGGGCCCCATCACCGTGCCGTTCATCCTCGCACTGGGTGCCGGCGTCTCGGCGGTCCGTGCAGGGAAGAGTACCGAGGAGGACAGTTTCGGGTTGTGCGCCCTCTGTTCGATAGGGCCGATCCTGGCAGTTCTGATCATGGGGATATTCTACGACCCCACCGGTACCGGCTACGCCTTTGAGACCCCCGCCACGGCAGACAGCATCGGGGAACTGGTGGCGCTGTATGCCGGGGGGCTGGTCGGGTTCTTCAAAGAGGTCTGCCTCATCCTCTTGCCCATTGTCGTTTTCTTCGGGGCGTTTCAGATGTTGCGCTTGAGGCTGCCGAGAAGCCAGTTGATCCGGATCGGCGTGGGGCTCGTCTACATCCTCCTCGGGCTCACGATCTTCCTGACCGGGGTGTACATCGGGTTCATGCCCGCCGGGACCTACCTCGGGCGTGCCATCGCGTCGCTGCCGTACAACTGGATCCTGATCCCATTAGGCCTCGTCATCGGTTCCTTCATTGTCGCCGCGGAGCCTGCCGTGCATATCCTCAACAAGCAGATCGAGGATCTCACGAACGGCGCCATCTCGCGACGGGTCATGATGCTGGCCCTCTCGATCGGCGTCGGGATTGCCCTTGTCCTTGCCATGATCCGAATTCTTACGAGTATTGAGATCTGGTACTTCCTCGTGCCGGGCTACGCCGTCGCCCTCCTGCTGACGTTCTGCGTGCCCCAGATCTTCACCGCGATCGCGTTCGACTCCGGTGGTGTGGCCGCGGGCACCATGGCGGCGGCATTCCTGCTCCCGTTCGCCCTCGGCGCCACCGATGCCGTAGGCGGTCCCTTGCTGCTGGATGCGTTCGGGATTGTTGGTATGGTGGCCATGATGCCGCTGATAACGGTGCAGGTCATAGGATTGGTCTATCAGATCAAGTTGCGGAGGGCAAAGGCCGCGGAGAAGGAGCGGGCCGGAAGAGAAACCTTTGAGAAGGAGAATATCGAGAATATTGAGTTGTAACGAGGAATGAAAAATGCTGCACGAGACATCCCCCGGCGCACCGCTCGTCTTGATGGTCACGATATTCGACCGCGGGCAGGATGAACGGGTCATGGACCTGTTTACCCATGAGGGTGTGACGTTCAACCTGCTGGCCCTCGGGAGGGGCACGGCAAACTCGCAGATCTTGAGTTACCTGGGGCTCGGGGAGACGGAGAAGATGCTTCTCTTCAGCACGATGTCGTCGGAAGCATCAGACGTCCTGCTCAGGCAGGTCGGTGAAGTGGTGGGCCCGGATAAACCCAATCGCGGCATCGCCTTTACGCTGCCCATCCGGAGTGTCTGCGGAGGTCCGGCAGCGAAATGCCTGCTCGGCATATCGGAAACAGAGAGGGGAGAGCAAGTTATGGAAGAGAGAGGAGAGCACGATCTGATCGTGGTTATTGCAAACCGGGGGTTTGCCGATGTCGTGATGGAGACGGCCAAGGGCGCAGGGGCTACGGGAGGGACCGTCGTCCACGCGCGGGGTACCGGCTCAAAGGAGATGGAGAAGTTCTTCGGCGTGGCCATCCTGCCCGAGAAAGACCTGATCCTGATCGTCACGAAGAGTGAATCGAGATGCCGCATCATGGAGGCGATCGTCGCCGAAGCGGGGCCCCGGACCGATGCCCGGGCCGTTACGTTCTCTCTCCCGGTGAACGGCGTTGCCGGATTATCCGCGGGCCCGGGAGTGCCGGAAGGTTCAGAGCAGGTGTGAAGAGGGGGCGGGCGGCGATGCTGTCTCGTGCATTCCCTCGCGATTGCAGGTTACGGGCGGGCACGGGGTCTAGCAGGCCCGCTGGAGGATTGCTTCGACCGTGATCGTATAGGTGATTGTCTCTCCCGCAAGCGGGTGGTTGGCGTCGACGGTGATGCTCTTCTCGTCCAGGTCGACGACGGTCACCAGGCAGGGCTTTCCCATCACCTCGACCCGGACGAGGTCTCCAGGGGCCGGTTCGTGATCGAGCTTCAGTTTCTTGCGTTTTATCGTGACGACGAGTTTCCTGCGAAACTTCCCGTAAGCCTTCTCCGGGGGCAGCACCACGGTCACCGTCTCGCCCGGCTCTCTTCCGATCAGCGCCTCTTCAAAGAGGGGATTGATCTGGTTCGCCCCGAGGGTGACCCGCACCGGCTCGCCCGACCGGGTGTCTTCAAAGATCTCGCCGTCGGGGCGGGTGCTGGTGAAGTGCAGGAGCAGGGTGTCGCCGTCGGTTACGGGTGGCATGGGTGCTTGATCGGTTTGTCGGGCAGGGGTTTTAATTCATTGGGGTGCAGCGGATCCCGGAGCATGCCACTGAATGAGCGCTGTTAAAATTCCCCATTGTGGATGATTTATTCCAGGTCGGCGAGAATATCTCCAATTTGCCGGTGCAGAATAGGTATTTCTACCGTTGCCAGAGTCCAGACATATTTCAGATTCATGCCAGGATAATCATGAATCAGCCTGTCGCGAAGGCCTGAAATCTTTCTCCATGGAATATCCGGGTATTCATCCCGGAAGTCATCCGGAACATGTTTCGCAGTTTCCCCGATAATCTCGAAGAATCTGATGATACCCGCGTTGTACAGCGAATCTTTGAGAAATTCCTCATAACTCATTCGCTCGGTTGCCTTCATGATATTTTCAGATTGCTCATAAATATCCGCAAGATAATATCGCAACCGCAACTCCGTCATACCGTACCTCTCTCAGGCGTACAGAAGATGGCTTCCCTCATCACGCATACGCGGAATCTCTCGCCCATCCACTCAACAGAGACCAGATCCACTTTTCTCTGGAGCAAATCCTCAAGAAAATCCCCTAAGTCCAGTAGATTCTCGTATGTGTCCATCTCCGGGCGGAACGAGTATACGACATCCACATCCGATTCCGGTGTATCCTCCTCACGCGATACCGAGCCGAAGATACCGATTGTTTCGATGCCGTACCTCTCCCGGAGGGTCGGGAGCTCACGCTCAAGAAGGGCCAGAACCCTTGGCTTGATGGATTGGTATCCCTCCACTATCGATCGCCTCCGGGATTCGCCGATGATAACTCTTCGCCATCACGAGATATGAGGTTTTGCCAGTAGAGTGGGGTTCCTCTCCGCGACAGATGGGATAAAACCGGGATCTAATTTCGAAAAAGAAATGATATCCAAGCCTCAGGCGAGATTCGAACTCGCGACCTCGTCCTTACCAAGGACGCGCTCTACCGGCTGAGCCACTGAGGCGTGAAGCACCAATTATGTTGGAGGTTTACCCTATAAAAGGTTACGGCCGGGACCGGGGTGAGAACCGGGCGGGATCTCGCTACTCCCCCTCAGCCGCGGCATCGATCGCCGCGAGCGCCGTTATGCTGGCGGTCACCCCGTCGAGGGTCTCCACCTCGATGATCGGCGTCACCCTGCTCCGGCGCACGGCATCCATCACGGTCGAAAAGTCGATCGTCCCGGCCCCGACCGGCGAATGCGTGTCCTCGGTGCCGTCGTTATCGTGTAGATGGAAGTGTGCCGTCGGGTGAGCGAGGAAACAGTCCAGGCACCCGTTCAGGTTCGCGTGGCCGACATCGAGCGCAAACCCGATCCCGTCGATGAGCGGCAGGTCGTCGCAGGAGCGCAGGAAGAAGTACTCCCAGTTCCCCATGTTCTCGACGAAGAACGTGACCGAGAGGTCGTCGGCCGCCGCCGTCAGTTCCTCAAGCGACTGCCGGAACCGCTCCGTGGCCCGCGCCTGCTCCTCGATCCACGCATAGTAGCCCGGGTGGATGACCACGTCCGCCCCGACCTCCGCGGCGATGGCGAACGTCTGCGTCAGGACCTCGACGCTCGCCCGCCGGATGGGCTCAAGGACACTTGCGATGTTGACCCCCCGGGACGGCGCGTGGATGAAGTAGCGAAACGTGTGGCTCTCGAGCGGTTCTGCGCTCGCGAGGTAGTGCAGCCCTTCATCCATCACCTCCACGCAATCGGTCATGGGGGCGAGAGTATCGAGTGCGCGAGAGAGCGGCTCGCGGTGAAGGCAGTAAGTGGAGATGCCAAACATACAGAGTGTTCCAGCCGGGACGATAAATAGATTCGGCATAGGCACATCGCCCGGATACCCGCGACCGGTCCTGCCATCCCCGCCATCCGGCTGCTCATGACCCGCCCCACGGGCATCTCTCCGGCGGTAAAAAGGGCCAATCCGTATGGTTTATGCTGCCTCCGTCCCAAATGAATAGGTATGGTCGATGGCTTCGTCCCGGAGGTTGTCATCTCAAACCACCTCGATAAATCAAAGACCGAGGTCTTCTCCTTCATCGAGTCCAATGCCAAAGCCATCGACGAGAACTTCCCCTCCTTCTTCGGAAAAGTCGTCACGATCCTCGACCGTGCAGGCGTCCCCATCCCCGATGCGGCGCACGACGAATTCATTGATGCAATCGTATACCGGGTCTTTACCGTCAGCAAGCGGGCAGACGACTTGAAGTTCGTCAGCCGTGTCTGCGATATCGCCTGCGGCATGAAGCGGAAGAAGGAGCGGAAGGCCGGCGTCTATCTTGCGGCCGCCGTCAAGTTGATGAAGATCGGGATGCCGCTTGCGGCGGCGGCCTACCTCCAGCCGTACCGCAAGCACGACGCTACGGTGGGGTGCTGGCATGCCTACTGCCATTATCTCCTGTATAAGGAAGGCTCGGCCGAGCCCGGCTACTCGGCCGCGGAACGGTGGAACTACTTAAAGACCGCACGCCAGCACATGGAGGAACTCGGGCAGTTGCGGCCGGGCCTCCAGCGGCTGGTCAGGGGGGAACCCGAACAGGACCCGTGGCTTGCCGAGCCGTTCTGGGTGATGATCTTTCTTGCGACCGAGTGGGTGCCGGATAACCGCTGGTTCCTGGAGATCGGTCTTTCACGGGCAAAACAGGAGAACAACGACGTGGCGCTGGTGAAGATGCTGCAGATCGGTCTCGTTCGGTTTCCCGGTGATATGTTCTTCTACCGGGAGACCTACCACCTCAAGTTCGAGCAGGGCGACCTCAACGATGCCCTGGGTCTCATCCGCGATATGCTGCAACGGTTCCCCGACGACCTCGAGCCGGTCTACTACGCCCTCCGAACCGCCCTCTACCTCCCCCGCGAGGGAGAGTTCAACGAGTTCCGGAGACATGCCGAGTCGATGAAGATGCCGGGCCACATCCTCTGCCTCATCGATTATGCATACGCCTTCTTCCGGGGGCGACGGGGGCAGGCGTCCCTCTGCCTGGATGAGTTCCGCAGGAGATACCCCTCGCTGAATTACTACGTCGACCTGCTCCAGTTCATCACCGCCGACGATGCCCCGACCCGCCCGGACGGCCTCAACCGGGCGGTCTTCATCTCGGTCGACCATTTCTGCACGAGGATGCTCAAGATAGGGGAGACGTGAGGAGAACCCTGATGCTCCCGCATGCCAGACACTACTCCGGATAACCCTCATGCCATACCGTCATCTCTTCGGTCCGGTCCCTTCCCGGCGCCTGGGCATCTCGCTCGGGGTCGACCTGGTGCCGCAGAAGACCTGCACCTATAACTGCGTCTACTGCGAGTGCGGCAAGACGACCGACCTCACCTGCGAGCGGCGCGAGTACGTCCCGACCGGCCGGGTCATCGCGGAACTCGACGCCTATCTCGCGACGGCCCCGGACCTCGACTACGTCACGTTCGCCGGCTCCGGGGAACCGACGCTGCATTCCGGAATCGGCGAGATCATCGCCTTCGTCAAAGACCGCTACCCCCGCTACCGGGTCGCGGTCCTGACGGGGAGCGCGCTCCTCCCCGACCCGGCTGTCCGTGCCGCCCTGATGCGGGCGGACCTCGTGGTGCCGTCGCTCGACGCCGTCTCCGAAGAGGTCTTCCAGGCCCTCAACCGCCCGCATCAGGGCCTCACCGCCGGGCGGGTGCTTGCGGGGCTCATTGCCTTCGTCCGGGAGTATCCCGGCGAGGTCCGGCTCGAGGTCTTCATCGTCCCGGGCATAAACGACACGGATGAGGAGGTCCGGCGCCTGAGGGACGCCGTCGCGGCAATCAATCCCGACCGTGTCCAGGTGAACACCCTCGATCGGCCGGGAACCGATATCCGGGTGAGGGCGGCCTCTCCCCGGACCCTTGAGCGGGTCGCCGGAATGCTCGGTGGAGAGGTGATCGGGGCGGCGCCGGATGAATCGGCGATGGTCCCGGAGGCGAGAGAAGTCACCGATACCCTGCTCGCCACGCTCCGGCGCCGCCCCAGCACCGTCGCCGACCTCGCCCGGACCTCCGGCCTCCGGCCGGCCGAGGTGACGAAGTATCTCCGGGTCCTGGAGGAGAAAGGGGTAGTCAAACCGGTGCGAGAAAAGAGGGGCGTATTTTACCGGGCGACCTGAACCCGGCCCGTATCCACCACCGGCACGAATATGCCGTACCGGCGAAAGATATGTATGAGGATCCATGGCGGTTGGTAAGGAGATACTCACGACGCTTTCCGCTCTCGTCGACCGGGACATAACGCTCATGCACATCTGCGGCACCCACGAGGCGGCGATCGCCCGCGCCGGGCTCCGGAGCGTTCTCCCCCCGAAACTCAAGATCGTGATGGGGCCGGGCTGCCCGGTCTGCATCACGCCGCAGGGCGAGATCGATGCCGCGCTCGACCTGGTGGAACGGGACTGTACCATCGCGACCTACGGCGACCTGCTCCGGGTCCCGGGGACGAAGGGGTCGCTCGAGTCGAGCGGCGGGGACATCCGGGTGGTGCAGGGCGTCCATAAGGCAGTGGAGATCGCCCGGCGGGAGCCCGACCGTGAGGTCGTCTTCGTCTCGGTCGGATTCGAGACGACCGCGCCGACGGTCGCCGCCACGATCCTCGCCCGCCCGCCGGAGAACTTCTCGATCCTCTCGTGCCACCGGCTCGTCCCGCCGGCGATGGCGTGGCTCCTCGGCCAGGGGGAGGCGGCGCTCGACGGGTTCATCCTTCCCGGGCACGTCTGCGCGGTGATGGGCTACGAGGAGTACGAGCGGTTCCCCGTCCCGCAGGTCGTCGCGGGGTTCGAGCCGGAGGACATCCTCCTCGGCCTCCTGATGGCGGTGCAGCAGGTCCGCGCGGGGGTGCACCGGGTGGAGAACGCCTACCCGCGGGTGGTCACCCGGGAAGGGAACGTCAAGGCAAAACGCCTGATGTATGAAGTCTTCGAGCCGTCCGACGTCGAATGGCGCGGCTTTCCCGTGATACCGGCGTCGGGCCTCCGCCTGAAGCCGGTGTTCGAGGGCTACGACGCGCAGAAGAAGTTCGATATCACAATCCGGCACGTGGACAAGCACTCCGCCTGCATCTGCGATAGAGTGCTGCGCGGCGTCGCCCGGCCCTCGGACTGCAAACTCTTCGGGAAAGTCTGCACCCCGCGGACCCCGGTGGGCCCCTGCATGGTCAGCCACGAAGGAGCCTGCAAGATCTGGCACCTCTACGAATCGAGGAGGGTTTGACGCCCTCTCCTCCGCTGGCCTTTTATACCATACACGACAACATCATATGGCAGTCTCGGTAGGGTAGTGGATATCCTGAAAGCCTCCGGAGCTTTCGACCCGGGTTCGAATCCCGGCCGGGGCGTTTCCTTCTCATTTTCAAGCGCCTTCATGGCGCTGTTCCTCCAGCACCACGACCGTCGCGCTTGTCCGCCGATCCCCTCACCCGGTCCCGGCCGATCCCCTCACCCGGTCCCGGCCGATCGCGTCCTGTCGGAACCCCCGTGCGTATCGTTCACCCTCGCTTTATGAATCTATGAATCCTGGTTCTTTTCGCCGCCCCTCACCTTTTTATAGTCTTATACCTATCCGGGCCGGATCGAAACGAGGTGAACGATGAAAGGTTTAGCAATGCTACGGATCGGTGAGATTGGATGGATCGAGAAGGACCGACCGGCCTGCGGTCCAAGGGACGCTATCGTCAGGCCGCTGGCGCTCGCGCCGTGCACCTCCGATGTCCACACCGTCTGGGAAGGGGCAATCGGGGACAGGCACAACCTCATCCTGGGGCACGAGGCCCTCGGGATCGTGGACGAAGTAGGGAAAGAGGTCAAAGACTTCAAGCCCGGCGACCGGGTCATCGTCCCCGCCATCACCCCGGACTGGGAGACGGAGGCCGCGCAACGCGGGTTCCCCTCGCAGACCGGCGGGCCCCTCGGGGGCTGGAAATTCTCGAACTTCAAGGACGGCGTCTTCGGCGAGTTCTTCCACGTGAACCTGGCAGACTACAACCTCGCCCACCTGCCCAAGGGCATGTCGCTTGAGGCCGGGGTGATGCTCCCGGATATGCTCAGCACCGGGTTCATGGGCGCCGAGAACGCGAAGATCCAGATCGGGTCCTCGGTAGCCGTCCTGGGGATCGGGCCGGTCGGGCTGTGCGGTGTCGCCGGCGCACGACTGCGGGGCGCCGGGAGGATATTTGCCGTCGGGACCCGGCCTGCTTCCGTCAAAGTAGCGAAAGAGTATGGTGCGACAGACATCATCAGTTACAAGGACGGGAGCACCGTCGACCAGATCCTTGACAAAACCGGCGGAACCGGCGTCGACGCCGTGATCATCGCCGGCGGCGGCCCCGAGATCATGATGGACGCGATCAACGTGGCGAGGCCCGGGTCGGTGATCTCGAACATCAACTACTTCGGCAGCGGTGTCGGCGACAAGGACGTCATACCCGTCCCCCGGGTCGGCTGGGGGTTCGGGATGGCGGACAAGAACATCATGACCGGACTCTGCCCCGGTGGGAGGGTGCGGATGGAGCGGCTCGCCGAGGTGGTGATGAACGGGCGCATGGACCCCGCGCTCATGGCGACGCACGTCTTCAAGGGCTTCGACAAACTCGAAGAGGCCCTTCTCCTGATGAAAGACAAGCCCAAAGACCTGATCAAACCGGTCGTCATCGTTGAAGAGTAGACGGCAACCTCTCTTTTTTGGAATACCGGAGATACCTCCGCGTCAAAAAGTGGGTGGGATCAGTCGACGGCCGCAAGTTCGACCCTGAAGCAGTCCATCATGCCGAAGAGATCTATATCGTAGTCCGCCGTATCGGAGACGATCGCCGGGTACTGCCTGACTATCCTGAATATGGCGGCACCTTCCGGCAGGGCCGGCTTCATCGGAGCATCGACGTTCTTCTGGATGACAAGACGGGCGGGATCGAGATTTGCGGCGTAGTACTCTTTGAACGCCGACCGCTTCTCGTCGGAGATGACAACCCCGTCGGCCGCCTCGGCAGCCGTCGGGTCGTTCGGAACCCAGCCGTAGCCGGGCAGGTAGTACTCCGCCCAGAAGTGGGTGCCGGGCGTCTTAGTGATGAGCATCTGGTAGCCCCCGATGGCACGGGCAGGGATCCCGAGCGACCGGCAGAACGCCGCAAAGAGCATGCTCTGGGTGCCGCAGTCGCCATGATCGGTCTCGAACATGTAGGTGGACTCAGCGATCTTCGGCTCGCGGGCATCGAGCGAGCAGTGCGGGACGTGGCTGTAGGGGTAGGTCTCGATGATGTAGTGGTAGATCATCTGCGCCTGGATGTGCGGGTTCGTCTCGTTCCCGACGATCTCCCGTGCTTTCTCCCGAACCGCATCCGTGATCTCGATGTTCCTCTCGGACCTGGTGTAGAGCAGGTACTCGGGGTCGCTCGTGTTGTACTTCCCGACCTTTGCCGGGTCGATACCGCTAAAGATCTGCTCATAGGAAACAAAGTCGATATCCGCCGTGAGGACGAGGTCCCCGTTGACCGCCCCGGCCGGGATCTCGTAGTAGACGTAGCCGATGGCCCCCGTGGTGAACGGGCCGGCGACGATGAAGTCAGGGCACGAGAGGTTCGCGACGGTGACGTTTCGCTGCGAATCCGTCTCGACCGGGAGGGGGAACCAGATCTTCAGGATCCCGGATGAGGGAAGCGCCTCGCGCGGGATCTCGAGCCGTTCGACACCGGCGTAGTGTACCGGGTTTACGTATGGCCCGGTCCCCCCGGATCGGTTCTCCGACCAGGCGTACCGGGCGACGTAGTCGAAGTCGAGATTCCTCTCGTTCTGCTTCTGCATCTCATCGGTGTGCGCGTAGAGGTAGTTGCCGGCGACGTCATAGGAGTAGAGCGCCTCGCCCTCCGAGACGATCGTCTGGGCCCGGTTATCCAGCCAGTCGGCTATGCTCGCGTCGGTGATGCCGGGGACCCTCTCCCGCAGTGCTGCCTCTGCAGCGGATCTGTTGAGAGGATACTCAATATATGTCCTGTTCGCCCGGAACATGGCATCTCGTGCCGTCCGTGCCTTATCCAGATCGCCTGCGCCGGTGTAGAGGGCGTAGGCCTCCCCGAAACGTTCTTCGGCGATACGATAGTTGGCGGCTCCATACTCGGCGAGCCCCCGGGCGTAGGCCTCGTCGGCCGGTGCACCGGGATCGTTCTTCTCTTCCGTTGTGGCGATGCACCCTGTTGCAGCGATGGGAAGCAGGACGGATGCCACCAGGAAAGCAGTGATCGTGCGGTGATCCATGGAAGAGAGAATATACGGATCGGGAAAGCCTTTTTATTTATTCGGGCCTTCTTCAGGCAGCCCGGGGATTTTTCGGAATTTTCCGTGCCCCCCGGGGTCCCGGCACGGACCATGAGGAGACGCCTTACCCGGAGGAGCGTGCGCGGGTGCGTTCCTGCTGGAATTTTCGCACGGGGCACACAATGGCCGTGGCTGAGGAAAATTTCGAAAATTCATCTCATAAAGTACATTTAATATTGTATTTTTGGCGCGATAAGAAAGGAAGGCATATATGCAAATAGATATTTTATTAATTGAAGCGGAGGCTTTTATGAAGAGCGTTTTACGCCATTTTCTGGTAATTTTGCTTGTTGCCTGTTGTGCCATCGTCCTTCCTGCGAGTGCTCAGCCGCCCGTAGGCGGAGACAACGGGTGGTATGCGGTCAACGGTAACGTGAATGGAGCACAGGTCTACTTCGACGACGAATACAAGGGCACGATCGACGCCGGCGTGCTGTACGTCGCGGTCTACACTACCGGCGCTCCTTACCAGTCGTTCCGCGTCGAGAAAGACGGATACACCACGTATTACGGAGACGTAACCTCTGTTCCCGGGAAAGGCGAGGTCTTCGATCTCTACGCGACTATCAACCCGGTCCAGCCCACACAGGGACCGATAATCGGGGGAGATATCGGCTGGTACACCGTCCACGCCAACGTTGACGGCGCAACCGTCCAGTTCGACAATGAGGTCAAGGGCACCATCAACCAGGGCGTCCTCTCCGTCCAGGTCTACACGACCGGGACGCCGTATTCGACCTACACCGTGACGAAGGAAGGGTATCAGCCCTACACGGGCACGATCGACCGGCACCCCGCCAAAGGCGAGACGGTCGACCTCTACGTGACGATGAACCCCGCACCGACACCGGTTCCCACGCAGAAATCGCCTCTCTCCCCGGTTGTTGTCGGCGGGGCGCTACTGATCGTGGGGCTGCTGGTTGCAGGCAGAAAGCAGAATTGACCCCTCACTCTTTTTTGTTGTTCCTGCTCGGCAGCAGCAGTCTCACCCCCCTCCGAAGAGCCCGGCCGTGCGGCATGGTTCCCGGAATCCCCGTGGGGGTAAGAAGCAAACCACCGCTTCCCGACGCGGCGGATCGCCCGGATGTATGGTAAACTCTTTCCCTTCCGGGAGAGTACGATCGCTGGATCGACGCCCGAAGTCGGTTCCGGGGTCTGCGGCAGGCACCGCCAGGGCCGGAACGGTATCTGGAACGGCAGGGGACTGCCGGCACATGAAAGAGATGAGTTCATGAAACGTTACCGGTTCAAGAAGATCGATGCTTTTGCATCGGGAGGGTCGCCGGGGAACCCCGCGGGATACATCTCCCTCCTCCCGGACGATGAGATCAGCGATGAGGATATGCAGCGGATAGCCCGTGAACTGAAGGGTTTTGTCTCGGAAGTCGGCTTTCTCCGCGAGGGCATGCCGGGGGTATGCGATCTTGCGATACGTTACTTCTCCTGCGAGCGGGAGGTCGAGTTCTGCGGCCACGCGACGATAGCCATCATGGGCGATGTGGTGCAAAACGACGACCGGTTCAGGGACCGGGAGAGCCTCCGCCTCCGGACGAACAGAGGTGTCGTCACGGTGCTGAACCGGACGGGCGAGGACGGCATGGTCTACATCCGGGCTCCCGAGCCGGCGTTCTCCGATGCACGTCCGGATACTGCAGAGACCGCTGCCGCCCTCGGCCTCGGCGTCCGGGATATCGATCCTGCGATACCTATCGGCATTGTGAACGCCGGCCTCGATACTCTGCTCGTCCCCCTCGTCTCGCTCGACGCATGCGTCAGATGCTCCCCCGACTACATGACGCTCCGCACGTTCGCCCTCGCTCATTCCGTCGACGTGGTCACCATCTACACCCGCGAGACGGCGTTTCCGGAGCACGACCTGCACACCCGGGTCTTCGCCCCGCCGTTCGGGTACCTGGAAGACCCGGCGACCGGCTCGGGGAACGCCGCGCTGGGAAACTTCCTCATCCGGGAGAACCTCTGGACCAGTCGGTCGCTCGTCATCGAGCAGGGGCCGAACCGGGCGAACCCGAACATCATCCGCCTGCTCCGCCCGGAAGAGGGGGGGCTCATGTTCGGGGGGTGGGGCCAGGTGCGGATCGACGGGAGTTACGTTCTCTCTACAGGAGCTCCCCCCGGGCAACCGGAATGACCCTGCCGCCGACCTGCACCGTAATAGACTCCCCGTGCCGCTCCGCCCTGCAATGGATCAGGGACGGGCGGTGTATCTCGCAGCCCTGCTCCACGCGGATATCGAGCGAGTCGCCCGGGAAGTAGCCGTGCCGGAGGAGGTAGCCGGCAAGGCACCCGTTCGCGCTGCCGGTTGCCGGATCTTCCGACACGCCGAAGTGGTCGGCGAACATCCGGGCGTTGAACGTGTTCTCCGGCCGGTAGGGTTCCGGGCAGAAGATGAAGACGGTTTTTGCTTCCGTCGTGCGGATGAGCGTTTCGTAGGCATCGTGGTCGATCGCCGCCCGCCGCACGGATTCAAGGCTCTTTACCGGGACGATGATGAACGGGAGTCGTCCGTTCTCCCGGAGGATACCGCTTGCGCTCCCGGTGGTCGCCGGATGCGGAAAAAATGGTCCCGGGGGCCGGGGCCACCGTCAGGCTGCCCCGGTCGGTCCCTCCGCAATCACCGCGTGCCGGTCGAGCACCAACCCGACCAGGAGTGCGGCCGTCGAGAGGGGGAGGGCGATGACGAGCGGGTCCACGTCCTGCCACGGCGCGGAGAGGACCGCCGGAACCCCGAAGAGGAGGTCGGAGAGACCGAGCGCGGCCGACTCCTTGACGTGGACGAAGGCGGTCCACACAAACCAGGCGGCCGCTCCGGCAACAAGGCTTATCTTCGCCGCGCGGAGCGACGGCCTGCTGCTGTACATGGCGTGGGCGTATGCCGGCAGAAACGCGGATGCGCAGAGGCCCATGAACATCGCCGTCGCCCGGGCGATGATGCTGCCGGGCAGGATGAAGGCAAGGACAACGCTTACGACGATCATGACGACGGTCGCCACCCGGATCGGCCGCATCGCCGCTTTCCCGGAGCCGGTGCGCCGTATGACGTCGAACCCGAGCGACGTGCCCATGACGTGGAAGAGGGAACTGAGCGTGGACATCGCGGCGGCAAGGAGCGCCAGCATGAAGATAACGACGAAGAGGTCCGGCATCGATGCGTTGATGAAGTTCGGTATGATCGTGTCGACGTTGCCGCCGGTGGCCGCTGCGAGAGCGATCACGCCCTGGTTCTGGTAGAAGTAGACGTTCGTGAGCGCGCCGACCGTGAAGGCGACGCCGGTCATCATCAGGATGAACGGTCCCCCGACGAGGACCGCACGGTTCAGTGACCGGCTGTCCTTGACGGTCATGAACCGGACCACCAGTTGCGGCTGCGCCAGCACCCCGATGCCTACCCCGAGAACGAGCGTCGTCACCATGGTGAGCCAGATGGACGACCCGAACGCCGGCATGGAGGCCCATCCGGTCATCCCTCCGGCGGCGAGCGTCCCCGGGACGAGGTCCGACATCGCGGCAAGGGCGGTATGCGCCTCGATAACGCCCCCGAGTTGGACGTAGGTGAGGACAAGGAGGATGGTCATCCCGACGAGCATGATCCCGCCCTGCAGCGCGTCGGTATACATGACGGCGATGAGCCCGCCCAGCACCACGTAGAGGGCGACGACCGCGGCAAACCCGATGAGCGCGGTGGTATACGGGACCTGCAGCGTGCTCGTGATGAACTGGGCTCCGCCGATCAGGATCGCCGCCGTATACAGGGGCATGGCGATGACGATGACGAGCCCTGCGGCGTACTGCATGAACGGCGACCCGTAGCACTTCCCCATCAGGTCGGGGAAGGTCACGGCACGGAGTTTGCTCCCGATACTGCGGGTCCGTTTCCCGAAGACGACGAACGCGATGAAGATGCCGAGCCCGATGTTGAGGACAGTCAGCCAGATCATCCCCATGCCGAGCTGTGCCGCAACCCCACCGAACCCGATGATGGCGGAGGTGCTGATGAACGTCGCGCCGTAGGAGAGGGCAAGAACGACAGGGCTGATCTTCCTGCCGGCCACCATATAATCGTCATTTCCTTTCGTCTGACGGTAGCCGAGGTAGCCGAGGCCGATGACGAGAACGAGGTATACCAGTGTCATTCCGACGAAAAGACCTGTATCAACTGCCATCTCGTTCTTCCTCCGCTCCGTTGTTCCAGTTCAACAGGCCATACACTAAGCATGCGAGCGTAAAGACGAGCGCAAGCAGATACCCAACCCAGATCGCGGGATCGGTGATGCCGAACATAACAAACCACCTGACGGTAACGGAAAAGACCGTTACATTACACGGGAACGCAGCGAAAGGGCCGGTTCCCTACCTAAAGAAGAATGCGTTCCGCACTGACGTGCGGTTTTGCACCGGGGTGCACTGGTAGGACTCTACGTTGTTGCCAATCATCGAGTGCCTAAACAGGCTTATCAGTTCATTCTATTTAACCTCTACTATTTCGTCTGCCGCTCGACCGGGAAAGGCGGCATCGCTGCCGGCTACCTCCCGTCCAGAGGCCAAGGTCGTACCATGGGCCGCGGCGATGGCGTCCCGTCCCGGGCACCAGGTCGGCGATCCCGGCCTTCGCGAGTTCAACGATACGGCCGGCCGTCTCGAATCTCTTTTGCCTGACGAATTCCGCTTTTTTGCTGGCATGCCCCATTTTCATGTCGATCTGCCAATCGGCCGCGTGCAGGAGCCTGGCCATCTAACTGCCTCTCGACAGAGATTTTTGCCCCTGGGAGGCGGCTTATAGGCGCCGATCTGGGTTTTAGAGGGGTGGGATCTTTTGCCAACTTCCATACTCCCGGTTGGCTGCGAATACAGGAAGATCGGTTCTGCAATCGCGTACTCTGCCTGGCCAGGTCGTACGCGGCCGTATATACTCTGCCATGAACGTTACGATCGTAAACAATCAATCTTAATACATTTTCGCACCATCGGATAATTATATGGAGAATTTTCAGCACATCACCAGTTTTATATGGAATGTTGCGGACGATGTCCTTCGCGATGATTTTAAACGTTCTAACTATCCCGACGTGATCCTGCCGTTCACCGTCCTCGCCCGTATTGACTGTGTGCTTGCGCCGACCAAGAAGAATGTGCTGAAGAAATACACAGAATTAAAAGACGAGATCCAGAACCTCGACGGTGTGCTCAAGCACGAGTCGGGCTATGCCTTTTATAACACATCAAAATACGATTTCAAGCAACTCCTTGACGATCCTGAGAACATCCATAAGAACCTGATCGACTACATCAACGGCTTCTCCGAGAACGTCAGGGATATCCTGGACCGGTTCAAGATCAGGAACTCCATCCAGGCGCTGCACGAGAAAGGGTCGCTCTACCTGCTCGTCCAGAAGTTCGCCTCCGATACGGTGAACCTTCATCCCGACCGCGTGAGCAGTCACCAGATGGGTTACATCTTCGAGGAACTCATCCGGAAGTTCAACGAACAGAACAACGAGAATCCCGGCGAGCACTTCACGCCCCGCGAGGTGATCAAACTGATGGTGAACCTCATGCTCGCGGGCGACGCGGATATGCTTACTCACAACCATATCATCAAGACGGTCCTCGATCCGGCCTGCGGGACCGGCGGGATGCTCTCGGTCACCAAGGAGCACATCGTCTCCGAGATCAACCCGAACGCGGACATCCGGCTCTTCGGGCAGGAGACGAACGACGAGACCTACGCGGTCTGCAAGAGCGATGTACTGATCAAAGGCGACGACCGCGACGCGGACAATATCATGCGCGGCTCCTCGTTCTCAAGAGACGGGCATCCGGGGATGAAGTTCGACTACATGATCTGCAACCCGCCCTACGGGAAGTCCTGGAAGCAGGAGGAAGACTTCATTAAGGCCGAGTTTGAGCGCGGTTCGGCTGGACGGTTCGATGCGGAGATCAAGGGGCTCGAAGCGGAGACCCTGGTGATGGTGAAGGGGATGATGGGATGAAGCCTTATGTCCCGGAGCCGCTGCCCCCGGCCCCCATCGACTGGGAGGCTCACATCCCGCAGATCGCGTCGGCGAACCGCGCTCTCGCCCGGTACGACGGCATCCTCCAGGCGATCCCGAACCCACGGCTCCTGCTCTCCCCGCTCCTGACGCAGGAGGCGGTGCTCTCGTCACGGATCGAGGGAACGCAGGCGTCGCTTGAGGACGTCCTGCGCTTTGAGGCGAACCCAAAGGAGCCACTCCACGGTACAACCCTCGCCGACATCCAGGAGATCATCAACTACCGGGAAGCGCTGAATACCGCGGTGGAAGCCCTCAAGACCCGGCGGCTGGATCTGGCGCTCGTCTGCGACCTGCACCGGATCCTTCTTTCCGACAGCCGGGGCATGGACCGGGAGCCGGGGTGCGTCCGCACGATCCAGAACTTCATCGGGCGGGACGCCCACATCGAGCACGCAATCTATGTCCCGCCGGCGCCGGAGGATGTTTCCGGGGCGCTCGCGGACTGGGAGGCATACCTGCAACGGGAGGAGAAGGACGTCCTCGTCCAACTCTCGGTCCTGAAAGCGCAGTTCGAGCTCATCCACCCGTTCTGCGACGGCAACGGGCGTATCGGGCGGATGCTCGTCCCCCTCATCCTCTACGAGAAAGGGTTGATCGGGAGCCCGATGTTCTATATCAGCGCATTCCTCGAGCGGAACCGGCCGGCCTACTACGAGCGGCTGCTCGGGGTCTCACAGGACGGGGACTGGAACGGCTGGATCGCGTTCTTCCTCCACGCCATCGAGGAGCAGGCCGGGGCGAACGGCCGGAAAGCAAAGGCGATCCTCGACCTTTACGACGAGATGAAGCAGACGGTGCCGGAGGTGATCCGGTCACAGTACGCAATCGCCGCGATTGATGCCCTCTTTAAAGTGCCGGTCTTCATCCCATCCGAGTTTTACGAGCAGACCGGGATACCGAAGAAGACGGCAAACCGGCTCCTCCAGCAACTCCGGGAGCAGGATATTATTACCGCCCTTACGGAGGGTGGGGGACGGCGCGCCACGACCTACGTCTTCTCGCGCCTGATCGCCATCACCGAGGGGGACCGACTGTGAGTATTCTGGTACCAGCAAACAGATTTGTGTATATCAAAACCCCGATATACACAAACCCTGTTCCAGGAAGTGTTTGTGGGTCATCTACGATCCACAACGGAATTTGTGGGTCAGAAAACGCAATATATGGCCCACAAGAATATTTGTGGGACATGGGTGACCCACAACGATCGGACCCGGCCGGCCGCCGGGCCCCCGGATCGCGGCACAGGGGTAGCGGTATGAGCGCGGGAGACGGCGAGGGATAGGACTGCAGGAGATTGCCCTGGGATTACGGGCGTCGATATGGTTTTGAGAGGGAATGCGGGGATCGATCTCCGTTATGGCGGGCATCCGGTCAACCCCGGACGATAAAGAAACCCGTATATACCCGGGTCGTAAACAGGAGAGCACAATGCCTCGCACTGAGGTTGTCCCCCGGCTCATTCAACAGATCTACCGGGCACGACCGGAGTTCAACCTATCGAAAATCATCACGAACAAGACGATGTGGAGCGGAGACCTCCGCATCGCCATGCGCGAGATCCCCGAGGAGGACTACCGGCTCATCCTCAAGCGGGCCGGAGCGGAGACCTGAACGATGCCCGGGATCACCGGCGTCACCTTCCCCGTAACCGGACATCCCATACCCCTCCATAACCCTGAGTTCACGAAAACAACCGCTGGATCGGGAACCTTTTTATCCGGCCCGGACCATCATCTCGCGCAGGCGGCCGGCAGCATGCCCATGCAAGAGAGGACCTCGATCCGGCCGACCGCACCGGGGAATACCGGATGAAGGTGCTTGTACGAACCCCGGGCGGGGTTGAAGAGGTACGGGAGGTCGATTCCGAATGGGTCATCCCCGGTGACGTCCTTGACGACGGCTCTGTCGTCCTCGAACTCTGGGACGAACTCTCGGACGATGACTTCCTGGCGATCGGCCTCTACGACTGAAGGGTGCGGGTGAAAGAACCGGAGGTCGTACGCAGGGGTGCCGCCGTGCCTGCGATCCGGCTCGTTTCCGGCGCATCTCATCGTGGAGCGCTGCTCCCCGCGCAAACCGTGAATCAGGACAATGTCGTAAAGATATTTCCGGCCTTCACGCGACGGCATAGATGTCCCTGCAGTTCTCTTTCACGGATTCACGGAAGATCGGGTTTCTGATCGCCGATAGTTCAACGAGATCGATCTCGCGGCAAAAGAGCCGTGCCGGGCCTTCGGCGAGACCGAAATAGGCCTCAGCATGCTCCGCCGGGGCCATCGGTTCGAACTCGACGACAAAATCGATGTCGCTCGCTACCGGGTCGAACCGGTCGCCTGTTGCCTGGCAGAATATCCCGAACCGTCTCACGCGGCGGCGGCGAGCAATGCAGGCGATCTCGGGGATCTTCTCGCGGATGATTGGATGCACCGGACTCCTCTATGCCGATATTACCTTCCGGCAAGCATCATCACTTTCGGATGAGAGAGGATGGAGCGCCGTCTCCGCATCGCTCCAGTTCACTCCATCCAGGGCACTCCCCGGCTCCCGGCACTCCAGTCGTCAGAAACTCCTCTCTTCGATCCCCCGGACCGCCTGCTCGATCGTAGCAAAGACCTGCTCCTCGTCCACCGCAACCTCCACCCAGCGATCGGCGTCGACGAAGTAGAGGTACGGCGTGACCGGCTGCCCCAGGAGCTGAGCGGCGGCATGCCGGTAGACCGTTATCTGGACCGCATACTCCTCGACGCCCCCCGGCGTCCCGGTCTTGTAGTCGACCAGGATCCAGGCACCGTCCGGCCGCTGCACCAGCCGGTCGATGGCTCCCTCGAATGGAACGCCGTTCACCCGCGCCCAAAAAGGCACCTCGCGGTGATCGGCGATCTTCCCCTGCATCAGGGGTGATGCCAGGAACCGCTCGTAGTGTCCCTGGAGCTCCTCCGCCCACCCGGAGTCCCGGCCGTAGCGCCGCAACACCACGGCGGGGTCCCGGCCGCGGAAGACCTCGTGGACGATCAGGCCGCGGGTTATCGAATCCGGACCGGCGGAGAACCGCGGCGGCCGGGATACCCCCGGACCGCTGAGGTAGTGCTCAATCTCGCTTGCCGAGTAGACGTGCTCCTCCTCCCCGGTGACCGGGGGGACCTTCCCCGGGCCGCCGCCCGCTGCCGGGACGTCGTCCGGAACCGGGATATAGACCGGGGAAGTCTCATCTACGTCGACCGGGATCTTCGCCGGGTCGAGGGTGAGCGCGATGCGGAGCGCCCCCAGGGCGGCTTCTTCCTGGGCGGAAACTTCCGAAGAAAGCCCGAGGCAGTGCGCGAGCCAGGCCATCCGGGTCTTTGCGGCTGGAAGGGTCTCCGGGACCTCACCCGGCATCACCCCGCAGAGGATCAGGTGATCCCGCGCCCGTGTTGCCGCGACGTAGAAGAGCCGCTTTCTCTCCGCCTCCTCCTTCTGCCGGTATTCTGCCTTGAGGAGACGGAGGACGGGCGTCTCCTCGCGCTCGTGGTCGTTTGCCGGGTTCGGTATCGAGACACCGAGCAGCAGCCCGCCCCCGACCATGATGGTCGCCCCGCCGGTCTTCGGTGTCTCCGCGAGGTCGGGGACGACGACGACCGGGAACTCGAGCCCCTTTGCGGCATGCACCGTCATGATCGAGACCCCATCTCCCGGTGCAAGTTCGAGGGGGGCATCCCCTTCCCGCTGCCTCTCATCGATGCAGCGCCCGAGTTCCCCCACGAGGTCGGCGAGCGTGGAGCAGTCGGCCTCCCGTGCGATCGCGATCAACTTCTCGACGTTCGCGGCCGCCTGCTCGCCCCCGGCCATCCCGCCGAAGACTACGGCGATCCCCGACTCCTCGACGATCCGGCGGATGAGGCGGGCGGGCGGGAGCCTCCGGGCGACGGAGAGCCACCCCCGGAGAGTCGAGACCGCCGCGGCGGCATCCGGGTCGGGGGACCGTTGCAGCCGCTCCCAGAGCGAGGCCTCCGACCCGGCGACGGCAAAGAGCCGGGCGTCGGAGAACCCGAAGTACGGCGACCGCAAGAGGCCGTAGAGCGCCACGTCGTCCAGGTCGTTTACGAGGAACCGGAGGATGTTGTAGACATCGTAGACTTCCTGGCGCTCGTAGAACCCGAGGCCCGCGTGGACGCGGTAGGGGACGCCGTAGCGCTCGAGCGCCCACTCGTAGTAGGAGAGGTTCGTCCGCCGTTCAAGCAGGACGGCGATATCACCGTAGCCCGCCGGCCGGCCCTCTCCGTTCCGGTAGACCTGTTTCTCCCCCCGCTCGACGATGGCCCGGATCTTTCGGGCGACCATCTCGGCTTCGGCCCGTCGGCCGGCCGCCCGGTCCTTTACCTTCGGGCAGAGGAGGAGTTCGACCGATCCGGCCTCCTGCCTGAACGCTCGCAGCGGTTCGTAGAGGAATTCCCAGGGACGTCCTGACTCTGCCATCAGGGCGCCGAAGACGGCGTTCGTGAATCCGACGACCTCGGGCGTGCTTCGGAAGTTGACGTCGAGCGCGATCGTCTCGCCGCCGAGGTCCTGCTCGATCAGGTCGCGAGTATGCCGGAACTGAGCGACATCGGCCTCCCGGAAGAGGTAGATGGACTGTTTGGGGTCGCCGACGATGAAAAGGTTCCCCGGCTCCCGGCCGAGGATCGCGTGAATAATAGCGATCTGGACGGGATCGGTGTCCTGGAACTCGTCGACCAGGACAAACCGGAACCGGTCCCGGAAGTGCGCCGCGATATCCGCGTGGTCGGCAAAGAGCCGGTGGGTACGGTTGACCAGGTCGTCGAAGTCGAGAGCGTTTCGTCGCCGTTTTTCCGCTTCCACCGCCCCGGTGAAGGCGCGGTAGACCGTGCCGAGGTCGTGGAGGAAGTCGAGCGTCGCCCTTGTGAAGGGGTCGGCCGGGTCGATGGCAGGCGGGCAGGCAGTCTCGTGGTCCTTGAGACACCCTTTCAGGACGCCGTAGGCCGCCCGGAGGCGTTCGAGGTCGTCTCCCGCCCAGTTCTGTTTCTGTCCCATATTTGCCCGGAACCGCGAACCCGTGTGGACCCCGGCGAGTGCTGCGACCGCGTCTGCAGCGAGGTGCGGCTCGACGGCCCGGAGGTAGGTCTCGGCCGGGTCCCGTTCGCCGGGGTAGCGGGCGGAAAGGTCCTTGAGCGTCTCAAGCGAGGGGCCGGCACGGTCGAAGAAGGCTGCACGCGCCTTCGCCCGCTCTCCTTCCACGGCTGCCGTCCAGGCGTCGAGCACAACCTCCTCGCTCCCTCGTAAGGCGGCAAAGAACGTCTCAGAGTCATCGCGGCGCGAGTAGAGCGCTTCCAGGTAGTTCTTCAACTCGTAGGCCCCGACCGCACGGAGGACGCCGATCACCGCGTCCCGGGCTCCTTGGGGCGGATCACCGTAGATGAGGTCATTCATTGCCTCATCGGCGAGCAGGATCGCCTCCCGCTCGTCGAGGACGGTAACGCCGGGCCCGACACCGGCCTCGAGCGGGAACTCGCGGAGGACGGAGGCGCAGAAGGCATGGAAGGTCGATATCTTCGCCCAGAGGAACTCGTCGCGGACTGCGTCCCACGCTTCGCCTCCCCTCTCCGCGAGGGCCTGCCGGACCCGGACCTTCATCTCCGCGGCCGCTTTCTCGGTGAAGGTCAGGGCGAGGATATCTCCGACGTCGACGCCGCTCTCGAGCAGGCTGATGTACTTCTGCACCAGAACGTGCGTCTTTCCCGTCCCGGCCCCGGCGGTGACGCACTTGCTTCTCGTGTGGTCGAGCGCGGCCCGCGCCTGGCGTTCAGTCAGTCCCATCGGTCGTCACCTCCGTGTTAAGCAGCCGCAGGTCGTCGAACCGGCAGATCGTCGCAAAATCGCAGTAGCGCGGGCAGGGGCCGGCATCCGACCGGGGCGGGAAGCGCCCGCTACGGATCCCGGCGAGGTACTCTTCCACCCAGCCGAGAGCATTCTCGACCAGCGCCCGGACGTCCTCAACGCCGCTCTGCCGTGATCCCGGGAAACAGACAAAACAGTCTTTCATCGCCTTATCCCAGAAGACCGGCCGGTTCCGGACCTCCCCGCGCCGGAGGGTGTAGTAGGTGCCGGCGACTCCCTGCATCCCGGTCAGGGTCTCGACCGCCCGGATGTAGAGCGGCAGCTGGAGCGCTCTCCCTGCCAGAATATCCTTGAGGGCGGGGTGCGAGGTCCCGGTCTTGTAGTCGGTGATCGCGAACCGGCCGTCCGGCAGGACGTCGACCCGATCGACCCTGCCCCGCAGGCGGAGGATCTCGTCGCCGAGCGGGACCGCGACTGCGTCGGGGATCGATACGGGGTCGACCTCTCCCGGCGAGACCGGGAGGCCGAACGAGACCTCGAAGGCCTGCGGGAGGAGGCCGGAGACCGCGAGTTCCGTCTCGTGCCGGAGGAACCGCTCGAGCAGCCCCGGGCCGGCCGCGGGCGACCCGAGGAGATGCTCCCTGTCTGCGACCCAGGCCGGGCTTTCGAACGTAAACCGATCGGCCTCCTCCCGGCCGGCATTGAGGATCCGCCGGAGAGCTTCCGGATACGAGGCTTGGGTGACCGGGTCGTTGCCGTCGCGTCTCCAGCCGGAGTAGAACCGGTAGGCGACCCGGTGGACGAGGTTCCCCCGCTCCTGTGCCGTCAGGTCGGGATCAGCCGGAGGGAGCGAGGTAAGGCCGAGGCCCCGCTCCAGGTAGAACCGGAATGGGCAGTCGGCGTAGGTCTCGAGCGCCGTCGGGGAGAAGACGGCCCCTTCGCCGAACCGTTCGGCGAGTATCGCGATGCTCGCCGGGTCACCGCCGAGCAGGCCGTCGTAGGGGGAGTCGTAACCGCCCTTCCGGTGATAGTTCTCGATGTTGAGCCGGCGGATGGCCTCATGCACCCCAATTCCCGGCGGCATCTCTGCCGGCACCTCCCCCCGGGCGAGGAGGGCGCCGGCGCGTCGGGCTGCTGCGAGCGTGGAGTCCGGAAAGTCGTCGCTCCCCCACGCCTCCGGGGAGAAGGTCTCGCGGACGGCGTCCAGAAACCCGGAACGCACCAGGGGTGTTGCGCCTTCGGCCGCGGGGAAACTGAGGTAGACCCGGAAGCGGGCGGCAAGGAGGGCCGCGATGAAGTGGTAGCGCTCCTCCCGGAGGACGTCGTCCTTCGACCGTGTCGCAAGGCGCCGTGTCTCGGCATCGGTGGTAAACGGGAGCCGGGTGGTCAGCCGCGGCATCGCGCCCTCGACGAGGTCGCCGATGAAGAGGTAGGGGACGGCGAGGTGCTGGACCTCCCGGACGCCGAAAACCTGGACGGCACGAGGATTCCGTCGCCGGCTGCCCCGGGTCCCGGCAACGAGGAGGCCGAGGAGGGAGGCGAACTCCGCAAGGGGCACCTTCTCTTCCGGGAGCAGCCGGGCGAGTTCCTCAAGCGCCGCAAGGGTCTTTACGAATCCCCGGAGGTCTTGCGCCTCGCCGTCCAGCAGGTCTCGCTCCCCCTCCCCGGGCATCGCCGGGGCCTGCCACGTAGCCAGGAGCGAGCGGTATGCAGCGAGGTGCTCCGGGATCGTCTTCGTCCCCGTGAGTGTCGCAAGGTCGGCAAAGAGCCGGTGAACCTCGTCTCGCACCGCTTCAATCGAGGCGATTCTTGCTTCGAGCCTGCGCCCGGCGGATGCCGGTGTATCCGGCCTCGCCCGATCCTCTTCGAGGGCGCGGGCGAGCGCCGCGAGCCGCTCGTCCCAGGCGGCCGATCCGGCGGTGACCCGGGCCTCCCGGGAGAGGAGGTCGATCTCGCATCCGCGGGTGTCCGGTAGGTAGGGAGAGGTCGCGAGGGCGACGACGTCCTCCCGCCGGTAGCCGCGGGCCGGGACGGTGAGGACCGAAAGAAGCGCCTGGACGAGCGGCGATGTGGAGAGCCGCCGGCCGCCGGATACGGCGTACGGGACCCCGAAGTCGGGAAAGATTTCTTCAACGTACGGCACCGCCGCGTCGAGGTCGGGGAACGCGACCGCGATATCGTCCGGCCGGACCCCGGCGGTGATAAGGTCGTGGACCTCCTGCGCTATCGCCCGGACTTCGTCGAGCCGGTCGCGGCGTTCGGCGATGTGGATGAACCCGCCGCAGTCTCGGGGCGGGCCCCGGGAGAAGAGGGCGGCGAGGTGCGAGGAGCGTCCGTCCGCCGCGACGACCACGTCCGGATGCAGCCACCCGCCGTCGTCCGCAAAGATCGCCGGGTTTGCGGCCAAGGGGAGGGCGTAGTGGAACTCGTCCGCGGACTCCCGCAGGGCAAGGAGCAGGTCCCGCTCGAGCGGCATCGGCCCGAAGAGCCCGTAGACGAAGACCGTCCGGACCTCTCGCGAGCCCGCGAGGAGCCGGACTGCCCGGGAGAGGAGGGTGCTCTCGTCGACGAGGCGGCGATCGTCGAGAAACCTGAGGTAGGCGTTGAGGAGACGGGCGATCTCGGCGCTCTTTGCGCTCTGCATCTCGCCGAGCGCGGCCGGGTAGTTGACCTTCCGCATGGTAAGGACCGAGAAGAGGGTCGCGAGTTCGTCGACGGCCCCGGCACCGGAGAGGAGCGGATAATCCCCGGCGGCGAGCAGCCGGGCGAGGATGAACCGGGTTCCGGCCGCCGGGATCGGGATCTCCGACGCAGTGTGGTCGTCAAAGACCTTCCGGGCGAAGCCGGGGAGGGTCGTGACTGCGCCGGCGACGAGCGGGGCACCCTGCTTCCCGAGGCGCCGGGCGACCTCCCGGGCGAGGCTCGAGGTTGGGACGATGAAGACGGTCCCGAACGGGTCGCGGCCGGCGGCTTTCCGGAACTCCGCGATGAACACGTCGAGACCCTCTCCGGGCAACTGGCGGTACAGAACGGCGGTGGACATCCGATGAACTCTCCTGGTGAGGTGTTTAGGAAGGAGGAGGGATGAGTGTTGTTATTTTGGCCGGCACAAACCGGAACCGTCTTTGACAAAAGCGACCTGAAACAACAGCATGGATAGAATCGACCGCTACCGCGGCTGCCTCCTCGGCCTGGCCGCCGGCGACGCGCTCGGGACGACGCTTGAATTCCGGCCGCCGGGGACGTTTGCACCGATCACCGGGATGGTCGGCGGCGGGCCGTTCGGCCTCCGGCCGGGCGAGTGGACCGACGACACCTCGCTCGCCCTCTCCCTCGCCGAGAGCCTGATCGAGAAGAGCGGGTTTGACCCAGTCGACCAGCTGGAGCGCTACGTGCGCTGGTACCGGGAGGGGCACCTCTCAAGCACCGGCACCTGCTTTGATATCGGGACGACGACCCGGAAGGCGCTCGAACGGTTCAGCCTCTCCCGGGAGCCCTTTCCCGGGCTGACGGACGAGCGGTCGGCGGGGAACGGGTCCCTGATGCGGGTCTGCCCGGTGCCGATGTTCTACGCCGCCGACCCCGTTCGGGCGATCGAACTCTCCGGCGAGAGTTCGCGGACCACCCACGCGCTGCCGGTTGCCGTCGACGCCTGCCGGTTCTTCGGGGGGCTGATCCTCGGCGCCCTTGCCGGCGCCCCGAAAGAGGTGCTGCTTTCGGAGCGGTACTCCCCGGTTCCGGGCTACTGGGAAGAGCACCCGCTCGCCGGCGAGATCGATGCAGTCGCGGCGGGATCCTACCTCCGCAAAGAGCCTCCGGCGATCCGGGGGCGGGGATACGTCGCGGCCTCGCTTGAGGCGGCGCTCTGGGCGTTCTCGCGAAGCAGCACGTTTGCGGAGGGCTGCCTCCTCGCGGTGAACCTCGGGGAGGACGCCGACACGACCGGGGCGATCTACGGGCAGCTCGCCGGGGCGTATTACGGGGCTGCCGCGATCCCGTGGGCGTGGCGGGAGTGCCTCGCCATGCGTGATCTCATCGAGGCGTATGCTGAGAACCTGATGCGGTGCGCGAGGTGCAGGACCGGTGAGCCGGAGCGGGTTCTCCGTATGGGAGATAGAGTTCTGCCCTTGTGCGACAGAGATGGCTCATGAACGAAGAGACCGTCGCAATGCTCGACCACGTTAAAGCCGTGCTCCCGGCATCCGGGGCCCACGGGTTCGACCATACCCTCCGGGTCGTCAGCCTCTGCGAGACGCTCGGCGCCCGCGAAGGAGCGGATATGGCGGTCCTCATCCCGGCCGCCATCTTCCACGACATCGCCCGGCCCATTGAAGAGGAGGCGGGCGTCCCCCATGAAGAAGAGGGGGCACGGATGGCGGCAGCGTATCTTGAGTCCGTCGGCTATCCGGCGGACCGTATCGCAGGCATCGTCCACGCCGTCCGGGCGCACCGCTACAGTGCCGGGATCGACCCCGAGACCCTCGAGGCCCGGGTGCTCTCGGACGCCGACAACCTGGACGCGATGGGTGCGGTCGGGATCGCGAGGACGTTCATGCAATCGGGAGAACAGGGACGGGGCATCGGGGACGCAATCGATCATGTTCACGAAAAACTCCTGAATCTCAAGGACCGCATGCACACAGAGAGCGCCCGGGAGATCGCCGGGGAGAGGCATGCGTTCCTTCTCGCGTTTCTCGCGGCCCTGGAGGACGAGATGCATCTCCGGCCCCTCTCCGGGCGATAAAGAAACGGTTAACCGTCCTGCGGAGTGAACCCTCTCATGGATACCCGCATATTCGTCTCATTCCTCATCGGGGCCGTGATCGCCGCCGGCACCGCTGCCCTGATCGGCGGGAACCTCCCTCTTTTCTGGCAATGCCCTTTCACGCGTCCGAGCAGAACTTCAGCCCCACGATGCCCGCTACAATCAGGAAGAGGCAGAGGAGGCGGCCGGCGCTCCGCGACTCGCCGAAGAGGACGATCCCGGCGATGACCGTCCCGACCGCCCCGATCCCCGTCCAGACCGCATACGCGGTCCCGAGCGGGAGGCCGGAGAGCGATCGCGAGAGGAGGTAGATGCTGCCCCCCATCACGACGAGGGTCGCCACTGACGGCGCAACTCTCGTGAACCCTTCGGTATACTTGAGGCCGAGCGCCCAGCCTGCTTCCAGGAGGCCGGCGAAGAAGAGGGTTATCCAGGCTGTGTTCTGCATGGCTCCTCATAGATCCGGCCGGGCGGGGGATATACCTTGCCGGTGTCCCGGCACGGAGTGCCGGACGGTGGGCCGCTCTCCCGGAGAACCCTGGGGACCGTCCGCTTCCGTCACCTTTAACATACAGGACGGTCCTTCCCGACGCAGAACGGAGGTATGAGAGTGGTGAAAGTTACCATCGACAGGCCGGGCTGCATCAGTTGCGAGTCCTGCTGGACGCTCTGCCCGGACGTCTTTGAACAGGACCCAAACGACGGCCTGAGTTCGATCGTTGAGCAGTACCGGGTCAACAACGACCCTGCACAGGGAGAGGTGCCCGACGACCTTGCCGACTGCGTGGTGGAGGCTGCCGACTCGTGCCCGGTGACGGTCATAGTAGTAGAAGAGTAAGGCCATCGGGGGGAGCAGAAAGGCTTTTATGGTCATTAAACCCAGGAAAATTATTATTCATAATTGGTGGATAAAAATTATATACGTTCAGTGCTATGGGGGATCTTGCCTGAGAGGGGGGTTCAACCAGAAGGCACATCAACATGATGCAGCAGGTTCACAGACCTGGGCGGTTACGGCCTGCGAACACGAGAAAATACTGCACCATGAACCGAAATGTGTCCGGGGCTGTAGCCCATCTCTTGGGCACCTTTTTCCCGATCATCACCTGCGGACCCCTACCGCACATCGGTGAGCGATCCCGTGCCGTCGCTTTTGCTCTTCGTAAGCACCGAGAGGTTTCCGTTCGTCTCGAGGACGATTGACTACACGCTTCCGGGAGAACCAATTCCTTCCGATCGTAACGCCTGCCGAACCTCGCTTGCGACGCTCCGCTCCCGCCGCATCGCATCATACAGGAACTCTCCGTCGTGGAAGATGAGGCGGGGCTCTGACTTCACCGCCTTCTGCACCTTCTCCGACCGGACGGACGACCAGGAGATGATATACTGCAGCACGATAAGGAGGCCGAGGGTCAGGACCCCTTCCGCAAGCGAGACGTCCCGCGAGACGATCGTCGAGGCGAGGATCGAGCCGATGGCCACGTTCACGATGAAGTCGAAGGGGTTCATCGACGAGAACGTTCCTTTTCCCGATAAGAGGACGATGATCACGAGGGCCACATACGCAAGGATATCGACAATCAGGACCCGCCCCAGGAAGGCAGGGTTGCCGAAGAAGATCTCTCCCAGGAATCCAGCGCTCATACCCCGCAGTGTGCAGGGGTGCCATAGCCCTTTCTGCCAGAGGCGTCTCAAAAAAGAGGGGTGTATCAGAGCGCGGGCTTGCTCTTCAGCGCCTCGACCAGGAGCCGGATCCCGGCCTCGACGTCGGCGGTGTCGACCACCTCGACCGGCGAGTGGATGTAGCGGGCGGGAATTGAGAATGGGATGCTCGGGATACCGCCCCGTTCGAGGTGGATGATCGTCGCGTCGGTGTTGCCGCCGGTCCCGACCTCGAGCTGGCACGGGATGCCGTTCTTCCCGGCGGTCTCCCGGAGCCACGCGGTCATCCGCGGATCGGCCATGAGCCCGCGGCCGCTCGCGCTGACGATGACGAGGACCGGCCCTTTGCCCATCTCGACGCTCGCGTCCTTCTTCTCGATCCCCGGATGGTCGCCGGGGATGGTGACGTCGGTCGCGATCGCGCAGTCGGGGTTTAGGGAGTATGCGCTCACCTTCGCGCCCTTCAGCCCGAGTTCCTCCTGGACCGTGAAGACGCCGTAGATCGTGTGGGGCGACTTCGCCTGCTGCAGGGCCCGGATGAGCATCGCGACGCCGACCCGGTTGTCGAACGCTTTGCCCGTGATGCGGGTGCCGGCAAGGTCCGCAAACTCGCGGTCGATGGTGATCGGGGTGCCGATCTCGATGCCGAGGTTCTTCACCTCCTCCTCGCTCGTTGCGCCCACGTCGACGAACATATTCTCGATCTTGATCTCCTTCTTGCGCTCCTCGTCCTTCATGACGTGGGGGGGTTTCGCGCCGAGGACGCCCATGACCGGCCCGTTCTTCCCGTGCAGGATCACCCGCTGGCAGTAGAGCACCGGTCCGTACCACCCGCCGATGGGGACGACCCGGATGAACCCCTTATCATCGATATACTGGACCATCAGGCCGATCTCGTCCATGTGGGCGGCGAGCATGATGGAGAAGTCGTCGCCGCGTTTTGTGGCGATCAGGTTGCCCATCGTGTCCTCGCGGATCTCGTCGACCGCCCCGGCAAGTTCGGCCCGGATGATATCCCGGATGTTTCCTTCGCTGCTCGATACGCCGTGGGCGTCTGAGAGCTTCCTGAGTAACTCTTTGACCATGATTCCCTTCACTCCATAAGAGCCCCGAGCCGCTCGACAGCCCGGGCGAGGGTCTCCCGGGACGTCGCGTAGCTGAAGCGTGCGTGATCGGGTGCCCGCGAGCCGAACGCTCCGCCCGGCACGACAACGAGACCGTTCGCGACGGCCTTCTCGATGAGCGCCTGTCTCATCGGGACGAACATGTAGAACGCGCCTTCCGGCCGGGGGAAGTCGAGGCCGAGGGCGGTGAGCCCCGTATAGAGGAGGTCGCGCCGGGCGCGGTACTCCTCCCGCATCCGGGCAACCGGCTCCTGGTCGCCGGTGTAAGCGGCGAGCGCGGCATACTGCGATATCGACGTCGCACACGCCTGGGCGTACTGGTGTATCTTCAGGCACTCGGGGATGTAGTCCTCCGGTGCCGCAAGGTAGCCGACCCGCCAGCCGGTCATGGCGTAGGTCTTGCTCGCGGCGTTGACGGTGATGACGTCCTCGCCGAACCGGGCCGCGCTGACGTGCTTCTTCTCGTAGACGAAGTGCTCGTAGACCTCGTCGGAGATGACCGTGACCTTCCGATCGCCTGCATACTCCACAAGGGCGCGGATCGAATCCTCGCTCTCGACGGCGCCCGTCGGGTTTGCGGGGGAGTTCAGGACGAAGACCCGTGCCCCGTCCATCTGTTCCTTCGCCCGCTCGACGTCGATATGCAGGGTCGCATCGAGTCCCACCCCTTCCGCCCGCCCGCCGGCAAACGCCGCGAGGGCTGCGTAGGAGACAAAACCCGGATCCGTGACGAGGACGCGGTCGCCCGGATCCACGAGCGCCTCCATGACGAGGTGGAGCGCCTCGCTCCCCCCTGCCGTGACGAGGACCTGATCCGGCCGGTAGGCGAGATCGTTCTCTCGCTCGAACTTCTCACAGATTGCCTCGCGAAGTTCCGGGATCCCGGCGTTCGGGGTATAACCCGTCTTTCCCTCTCGTATCGCGACGATCGCGGCCATCTTGATGTGGTCGGGCGTATCGAAGTCCGGCTGCCCGATACCGAGGTTGATTGCATCCGGCCCCCCGGCATCGAAGAGCTTCCGGATGCCCGACATCTCCACCGACCGGACCCGGTCGGCATACCTGTGTTCGCTCATAATCTCCTCACTCAATGTTCGCGTGTCGGCACTGAAGGTCTTCGGGCCGGCACTGGGTGATCTCCATCAACCGGGATATGATTGCATCCGCAAAGACCATGGCGGTCGTCTCGAAGATGGTACCGAGCGGCGCAAACGACTTGTGCTCGCCCATCATCTGCCGGATCTCGAACTCGGCCGACTCGTCGGCGACCTTATCCCGCTGGCTTTCGATGACGACGACGCAGTCAGCGATACGCCCGATCCGGGACTCCCTCTTCGACGTGATGAGGGAGACCCGTCCGCCGATCTCCTTTGCAGTCTCGGAGATATCCGCGATTGTCTTGGTCGCGCCGGACCCGGAGAAGACGATAATGACGTCTCCCGGCTTCATGGCCGGGGTCACCGTCTCCCCGACGACGAATGAGGAGAGGCCGAGGTGCATCAGGCGCATGGCAAATGATTTTGCAACCAGCCCAGAGCGCCCCGCGCCCATAGTGTAGATACGGTTTGCGTTCAGGATCTCGTTTAAGAATGCATCGATCTGCTCGTCGGACATCACATCCGCGATGGTCCTGATCTTGGTCGACATCAACCGCATCATGTTCTTAACCGGGTGATTTGTCATCGTAGTTCCTCTGTTACGTTTCACGAGAAGATACATTAGAATATCTCAGGTACGCCGATGTGCGGAACATTTCCGGGGACCCGGATCAGCCGCCGGCGAGAACCCTCAATGACTGAAAAGTCCTGGAGAGGCGTTTCTCAAAAGCGAGGGCGGCCGCGGCCGGGTGCCGGCGGCTGCCGGGATCAAATATCGGCATAATTGTGCCCGGACTGCAAAATACTGGAGTGTATTCAGGATATTATTCATCAACCATTCTGCTCGATCATCCCGGGCAACGCAAAAGGCTATTGATGATTATTGCAAATATATACAAAATTCAGCGTGATGACTCGGGTGAAGTGCGCGAATATCTGCCGTTAAAATCCTCATATGTGGCACTATTCTCGCCTGTGTTGCACCGTAGCGCTAAATTGGGGTAAATGCTCCTGCACGATGAGGCAGATCAGGGATTACGTGTGCCTGCCGCCCCCCGCACCGCTATGCAGGGGGCGCACGGTGGGACTCAAGGGACAACAACAGGTGACAAGATGGAAACTCGGCCGGCGGGGCAGGAAGAGCATTCGGACGAGGAGATCCTCGGTCTCCTCGACGAGAGTGTACGGGAATGGTGCATACGAGAACTGAACGGGCGGTTCACGCCGCCGCAGAGGATGGCAGTCCCCCTCATTCACGAGAGGAAGAACGTCCTCGTCTGTTCGCCGACCGGATCGGGGAAGACCCTCTCGGCATTTCTTGCGATTATTGACGACCTCTTCGTCCGGGCGCGGACCCGAAGGCTCGAGGATAGCGTCTACTGCCTCTACATATCGCCGCTCAAGTCGCTTGCAAACGACATCCATAAGAACCTCAGTCTGCCGCTCGAGGGGATCGGGGAGATCGCCCGGGAGCGCGGGGTCGAGCAGACGCCGGTCCGGCACGCCATCCGGCACGGCGACGTATCGAAGGCCGAGAAGGCGAAGATGGCGCGAAAACCCCCGCACATCCTCAACATCACCCCCGAGACCCTCGCGATCCTCTTGAACTCCCCGAAGTTCCGCGAGAGCCTCAGGACGGTCCGGTGGGTCGTCGTCGACGAGATCCACTCCCTTGCAGGCTCGAAGCGCGGTGTCCACCTCTCGGTGAGCCTGGAACGCCTGGAGAGACTGGTGAAGGAGGCCGGCGGCGGGTTTACCCGGATCGGGTGCTCGGCGACGATCGAGCCTCTCAACGAGGTCGGTCGGTTCCTCGTCGGCGCCGGGCGCGAGGTCGAGATCGTGGATACCCGGTTCGCGCGGGAGTTCGACCTCGCGCTCCTCTGCCCGGTTCCCGACCTGATCGAGACGACGCCCGAAGACCTCTCGCGGCACCTCTACGCGACGATCCACCACCATATCCAGGCCCACAACAACACCCTCGTCTTCACGAATACCAGAAACGGCGCCGAGCGGATCCTCCACAACCTCCGGGTCCGCTACCCGGAATGCTACACCGAGGAGAACACCGGGTGCCACCACGGCTCGATGGGGACGGAAGGGAGGCTCCTCGTCGAGGAGCGGCTCAAGGCCGGGGAGGTGAAGGTGGTGACGACCTCGACGTCGCTCGAACTCGGGGTCGATATGCCCCACGTCGACCTCGTCCTCCAGGTCGGGTCCCCGAAGTCCGTGGCAGCGCTCCTCCAGCGGGTCGGGCGGGCCGGGCACCGCCTCGGCGAGGTGGTGAAAGGGCGGATCGTCGTCCTCGACCGTGACGAGCTCGTGGAGTGCGCGGTGATGCTCAAGGAGGGGCAGGATGGGTTCGTGGACCGGATCCACATACCGGAGAACTGCCTCGACGTCCTTGCCCAGCACGTCTTCGGGATGGCCCTCGAGGGGGAGCAGCAGATCGACGGGATGCTTGCGGTCATCCGCCGGTCCCACTGCTACCGTAACCTCGAAGAGGAAGACCTCATGAGCGTCGTCCGCTACCTCGCCGGGGAGTATGCGGGGCTCGAGGAGCGGCACATCTACGCCAAGATCTGGCACGACCCGGCAACCGGGACGATCGTAAAGCGGGGGAGGAACGCCCGGATGATCTACTTCTTAAACTCCGGGACCATTCCGGACGAGTTCTCCTGCGACGTCCTCACCCGGGACGGGGTCTTTACCGGGACCCTGGACGAGAAGTATCTCGAACGGATGAACAAGGGCGACGTCTTCGTCCTCGGAGGGCGGCGCTACAAGTTCGCCTACCGCCGGGGCGGGAAACTCTACGTCGACCCGACAGGCGACCGCCCGACGATACCGAGCTGGTTCTCGGAGAAGCTCCCGCTCTCGTTCGACCTCGGCCTGCACGTCCTCCGGTTCAAGGAGAGGATGCTTCGCGCGATGCAGACGTCTGCAACGGAGGAGATCGTCGATGTGCTCCTTGCCGACTACCCGATCGACGAGAATAGCGCCCGGAGCATATGCGCGATCTTCGAGCAGCAGGTCCTCTACCTGGGGGAGGAAGCCGTCCCCACGCCGGACAGGATCGTCGTCGAGGAGCAGGTGGACCGGGAGAACCGCCGCCGCCTCTACTACTTTATGACCAACTACGGGCTGCGGTTCAACGATGGGTTCTCCCGGATCGTCGCCTATATGATTGCACGGGACGTGACGACGAATGTCTCGGTCGGGATCAGCGATACCGGCTTTCTGGTCTCGATACCACTTGAGAAGAGAGCCGATCCCGCCCGCATCCTCCGGGGCATCCGGGCCGACGAGTGCGGGGAGGTCCTCGAGGCGGCCGTCGAGGGCACCCAGCTTGAAAAGAGGGTCTTCCGGATCAACGCGGCCCGGTCGTTCATGATCCTCAAAAACTACATGGGGCGCAAGAGGAGCGCCCGCCGCCAGCAGGTGAGCGCCGATATGCTGATTGCGTTTGCAAAACGGTTGCCGAACTTCGCCGTGATGCGGGAGACCTACCGCGAGGTGATCGACGACCGGTTCGAGGCGGAGAACATCCGGCGGATTGTCGACGGGATCGCCGACGGGGGGATCGAGGTCGTCCTGACCCATACCGCGTCCCCGAGCCCGCTGGCGTTCGGGATCGCGACGCTCGGTGTCTCCGACGCGGTCTACGCGCAGGACCGGCTCACGATGCTCCGCGAGTTCCAGCGCCGCGTGATGACCAGCATCGAAGACGGGGCTGTGGCATGAACGCGGTCGCCGAGGCCGACATCCTTTCCCGGTTCGGCTTCTACAAGGGCGCCCTCTACGTCCGGGACCTTGGCCTCTGCGTCGTCTCCGACGTCCACATCGGGCTTGCCGAGACGCTCTACCGGCAGGGGCTCCATTTCCCGCTCCACGAGGAGGAGACACTGCTCGATCGGTTCGAGACGATCCTGGAGCGGTTCAGGCCGGAGGTTTTCGTTCTCGACGGGGACATCTTCCATTCCTTCGACCGGGTGAGCCGGGACGTGCGGGAGACGTTCTCGACGGTCCTTGCGACCCTGCGGGCGGAGTGCGAGGTCGTTCTGGTCCGCGGATCGCACGACACCATGCTCCCCGCTATCGCAGGAGGAACGGTCGAGCGCTACGACCGCGGTGGCTACACGGTGGTCCACGGCGACCGGGAGGTCGCCGACCACGGGGCGCTGGTCATCGGCCACGACCACCCGGCGATCGAGATCGATATGGCCCGGTTCCCCTGCTTCCTCTATGGCGAGAGGGCGGCAGACGGGAAGGACCTCATCGTGATGCCTGCCTTCAATCCGCTCTCTCCCGGCGTCGTGGTGAACTACGCGCGAGGCCGGGACTTCCTCTCGCCCATCCTTCACCGCGTTGATGCGGGCAGCCTGCAGCCGGTGGTGGAGGTCGACGGCGAGGCGGTGGTCCTCCCGCCGCTCGCGGGCATCCGTCGGTTTGCCTGAAGGGACGCCGTCTCACGTCCGGTGCGGGGCTGCTTCGAGACCCCGGGGGGAGAGACGGGTTCCGGGCTGCGCTCTACGGCAATTCTGGAAAATGGGGAGCGCGAAGCAGGTTATCTCCCCTGCTTGCGGCGTGCGCACCAGAGAGGTGGCTTCAAAAATGGAGAGCAACTCAAAAATAGTGAGTTACTCTTCGATCACGACGATGGGCTTGATGAGGTCTCTTGGCTTCTCCTTCATCAGGAGCAGAGCCTCCTCGAGCTTGTCGAAGCCCTTGAACCGGTGGGTGAGCATCGGGGAGAGGTTGAGCTTACCGGTCTCAACGAGGCTTGCGAGTTTCTCCATCCGCAGCCTGCCGCCGGGCATCAGACCGCAGTGGATGAACTTGTGGCTCATACCGCAGCCCCAGTCGACACGCGGAACGAAGACGTAGTCGCCCGAGCCGAGGTAGTTGACGTTCCCGATCTTTCCGCCGGGCTTGACCATCTTGACTGCCTGCTCCATGGTGTGTACGTCGCCACCTGCGATACAGACCTTGTCGACACCCTTGCCGTCGGTCTTCTCAAGAACCTGCTCGACGATGTCGCCGTTCTTGTAGTTGATGATGTCGGTTGCACCGTAGCCCCGTGCTGCGTTGGCACAATCCGGCCTGCTGCCGACCGCAAGGATATGGGACGCACCCATCAGGTTTGCACCGGCAACGCTCATCAGTCCGACAGGGCCGATACCGATACAGCAGACTGTGTCACCAAGTTTGATGTCAGCGAGTTCCGCTGCGTGGAAACCGGTCGGGACCATGTCGGTGATCATGGTTGCTTCTGCTACCGGGATGGAGTCCGGGAGAATCGCGAGGTTTCCGTCTGCTTCGTTGACGTGGAAGAGTTCGCCAAAGACACCGTCCTTGAAGTTCGAGAACTTCCAGCCTGCGAGCATGCCGCCGGAGTGGGTCGCAAATCCTGCCTGGGCTTCGCGGGACATCCAGTCGGGAGTGATCGCCGGGACGATAACGCGGTCGCCGGGCTTGAAGTCCTTCACCATTGAACCGACTTCGACGACCTCTCCGACAGCTTCGTGTCCAAGGATCATGTCAGTGCGTTCACCGATCGCTCCCTCCCACACGGTGTGGATATCGGAGCTGCACGGTGCAGCTGCAAGCGGCTTCACCAGTGCATCAAGCGGGCCGCACTTGGGTGCTTCCTTCTCAATCCATCCGATCTCGCCGATCTTGCGCATTGCAAGTCCTTTAATTTTTTTCGCCATAGTATATCCATCCATTAGGCTATCTCGTGAACCGGAGGTTCACGCGGGCCTCACGAGCAATGCTCATGGACCTGTGCCGATCGATACCTGCCCGATCGACACTTTTGCGACCGGATGATCAACCGACATAGTTTCCCAGTTGCTGAGCGAGACATATATAATTTATGTTCTGTATCACACCGCGAATTATAACGCCATTTCAAGGCTTTTTCGCTCATCCGCGGTAATTATTCAGTAATTCAGGAATGAGGTGCAGTGAGGGACTAAACACGGATTTCATGCAGTTAGGGCATATAGTGGCCAATATTCGCCCCATTTTGGCTTTTGAAGGTTCAAGATAGAAATATCTTTATGGAGTATAATCCCTAATATTATATCATATGGAGGAGTGGGTCCGTACATGGTTGAAAGAGCAGCGGCAAAAGGGCGAGAGATGCATCGAGATCAAGGAGATCCAGGGCAAACCGTACGTCTATCGCTCAACGAGCGTCTATGACCGGGCGACCAGATCACCGAAGAAGGTGAGCACCTACCTCGGGCGGCTCACGAAAGAACACGGCCTCATCGCCAAAGGAACAAGGCGCGCGGGCACCTCTTTACAACCTCGCAGTGTTTATGAACACGGAAATGCCGCCCTGATGGCAGAGGAACTCGGTGAACTGATCCCCGTTCTCCGGGAAGCGTTCCCCACCTGCTGGCAGGAGATCGTCGCACTCACCTTTACCCGGACCGCCGTGTACACCCCGCTCGCGAGGGTTGGGGACACCTGGGGGAAACTCGACAACGTCCTCGGTATTACGCCGGATTGTAATCTTGGCGCTCTCTCTCAGGTCCTCCCTGCAATCGGCAGCGATCATGCCGCCCAGCAGGCGATGTTCCGGCACCTCTCCACACAGGCGCACCAGTTCGTCTACGACCTCTCGTTTGTCTTCTCCTGCTCGGACATCTTCAACCTCGGCGAATTCAGCAATAATACTGATAACGTCTGGTTGCGGCAGATCAACATCGCGCTCTCCGTCGCAACGGATACCCGCCTCCCCACGATGTTCCGGATCCTGCCGGGAACGGTCGGGGACGCCGCTACCCTCATCGCATCCCTCGCCGGGAGCGATACTGCAAGGACAACGCTCGTCCTCGACCGGAGAACCGTCTCAGAGGCAAACGAGACGCTCCTGCAGGAAGGAAAGATCCCGTTCGTCGTCCTCCAGCGCCGTAACAACGCCCGGTATGCAACCAGGATCCATCTCACCGAGCACTTCTTCTACCGCAAACAGCTCATTCGTGCCGGCAAACGCGAAGTCAACGGCTTGATGCTCTACCTCTACGAGGATGCCGATCTCGAGATTGAGGAGAAGAAGACTCTCTATCGCCTGCTGGAAGTGGGTCAGATCGACCGGGAAACGCTGAACCAGCGCATGAAACGCGCCGGCAGGATCATGCTCCTCTCCTCGATCGTGGCGGACCCGCAGGAGATCTACGAACTGTATAAGTCGCGGAACACGGTTGAGGACCATTTTGACGCGTTCAAGAACCTGATCCTGGCAGACAAGCCCTACCTCCAGGACGCCACAGCGGTCTTCGGCCACGTCTTCGTCGGGTTCCTCTGCTTCTACCTCTACTGCCGGATCCGGAACAGAATTCGACAGGCAGGGCTGTCCGCGCACCTCTCGCCCGAAGGCCTCCTCCTGAAACTCTCGGAGGTCTACTCCGTGGTCTACGGGGACGAGAAACGGATAACCGAGGTGCCGGAGCAGGTGCGGGGAATCGCCGAGAAGCTCAATCTGGAGATCCCCGGTATGTGAAGGGCCGGGTGCGCGATGCGGTAGAAAGAAGGGAGAGATGGTGGGGATACCCGCCGTCTAGGTGAGTTTCCGGTACAGGGCGATGTCAAGCGGACCGGCGAACAGCGGTCCTGCTTTCTCCACAAAACCCTGAAAGTGGGATGTGTTGTTGTGGAATTCGATCGCGGCCTGGTCTTTCCAGACCTCGACGAACGTGAACTTTTCGGGGTCCCCGATGTCGGCATAGAAGTCGTAGGAGACATTTCCCGCCTCGCTTCTGCTGGCCTGGACCAGATCCCGGGCGAGGTTCACGAGGTCGTCTGCCTTGCCTGCTTTGGTACTGCATTTAGCAACAATGGTTATCATTCAAGTATCTCCCAATGCCGGTCGGCAACATATGTGATTCTTTTTGGAGAGTTGATAAACCTACGCACCTGCCCGGAAGACTTCCGCCGCGTCCTGATGGTCGTCGCGACCCCGGCAGCGGCGTTCAGAGGGGGGGGTGGAGGTGGACAGCCGGTACCCTGCGGCGTGACGGGAAGATATGCGCCCTCGAGGGATACCGAAACAGCATAGCGCCCGGGAACCTGATATGATCCCGGCAGACTATGTGGATCGCAAACGTCCTCGACGGAACGGTCACGCTATTTATCGGCATCATAACCCGGGCCTTCAACGCGAGCGGCCTCATTGCGGGCTACAACACCGCGCCTTCAGAGCAGCGGGCGAGGTACGACGAAGAGACCGCTCTCCAGGTTCGTGGGGAACCTTCTGGTCGCCGCTTCCATCGTCCTCCTCGCCCGGCGGGCTCCTGCCGGCAGTTGCCGGAGCACCGGACAGCCTCGCCATCGTATCATGGATCCTCTTCCTCGCGGTCATCGTCGGGGGCGTCGTCTACATGAATATTGCCGATCGTTTCAGGCGGTGAGGCGCGGAACGGGGCACTCCGCAACTCAAGCAGACCCCCCAGGCCCGGCCTTCCTCTCCGCGTAATCCGGGTGCCGGGCCGAAAAGACCGCTCCGATGAAGATCGGGAGCCATATGCAGATGTCCGTGACGACCCCGAGGAGCGGGACGATAGTGAACCGGCAGAGGGACCAGTACGAGGACGGAGACGATCGCGAAGATGAGCGTCGTCGTCCAGGCGATGATGAACCGGTCTTTGAGTCCCGGTAGCCGACGAGGAGGGATGCGGCGAGCGAGAGGAGAAGAATGAACTCGAACGGCACCGGGGTGTAGACGACGAGGCCGGCAAAGATCAGCCAGGGAGAAAACAATACGAGAAGATCGAGGGTCTTCATGGGGGTCGTCACACCCGATATTGAAGGTTTTCGGACTGCGTGATGAACATTTTGGAACGAATCCGGGGACAGTCCTGCATGAGTAACGGCTATATACGCTCTCGCCCTCCGGAGTCCCGGAGATGAACCTTATGTCACGCCGGACCGTTATCATCCTCGCCGCCGTTGCGGTGCTCGTCCTTCTCGGCATCGTCGTGGCCGTCGTGCTGCCGCAGGGGGGCACCGCAGGCCCCCTGCCGCTCGATACGATCACCCTGCCTGCGGGGTTTGCGATCGACGTCTACGCCGGGAACGTCACCGGAGCCCGGTCGATGGCCCTGTCGCCGAACGGGACGCTCTTTGTCGGGAGTCGCGGTGCCGGAAACGTCTACGCCATCCCCGATCGCGACGGCGACGGGAGGGGCGACGAGGTGATCGTCATCGCGAGCGGTCTAAACTCCCCGAACGGGGTCGCGCTCCGGAACGGCTCCCTCTACGTCGCCGAGATCAGCCGCATCCTCCGCTACGACGATATCGAGGCGAACCTCGAGAGCCCGCCCGAGCCGGCGGTCGTGAGCGACGCCTTCCCCGGTGAGGCCTCGCACGGCTGGAAGTTCATCGCGTTTGGCCCCGACGGGAAACTCTACGTCCCGGTCGGGGCGCCCTGCAACGTCTGCAACCCCGACGACGAGCGGTTCTCCACGATCCACCGGATGAACCCGGACGGGACCGAACTCGAGATCTACGCCCGGGGCATCCGGAACACGGTGGGGTTCGACTGGCATCCGGAGACCGGTGAACTCTGGTTCACGGATAACGGCCGCGACTGGCTCGGCGACGACGTCCCGCCCGACGAGCTGAACCGGGCGCCGGAGGCCGGGATGCACTTCGGGTTTCCCTACTGCCACGGGAGATCGATCGTCGATCCTGAGTTCGGGGCCGGGCGGTCGTGTGCTGAATTCACCCCGCCCGAGCAGGAACTCGGCCCGCACGTCGCCGCGCTCGGCATGCGGTTCTATGACGGCGGGCAGTTCCCGGAAGAGTACGCGAACCGGATCTTCATCGCCGAGCATGGGTCCTGGAACCGGATCGAACCGATCGGTTACCGGGTGATGACGGTCACGCTCGAGAATGGGACGCCCGTCTCCTACGAGCCCTTCGCGGAGGGCTGGCTCCAGGGGCGGGACGTATGGGGAAGGCCTGTCGATGTCGAGGTTGCCGGCGACGGCTCGCTCCTGGTCTCGGACGATCGGGCGAACGCCGTCTACCGGATAACCTATACGGGGGTCACTTCCCCTTCCTGACGACTCTCTTGAAGGGGAACGGGGTCGGGCCCGGCGTGATGATCGGGAACGTCCCCTCCGCCGCCCGCCTGACGTCCTCGATCGAGTAGAACGCCTTGGGGTTGAATTCGTGGATGGCGTCCTCCACGTTCTTGATATTCTTTCTCTTGACCACCGAGAAGATGACCTTGCCCGGTCCCTGCTTCCCCTGGGCGTCGAGGACCGTCACCCCGTAGCCCGCGGCGCGGAGGTAGTTGATGAGGTTCGTTGCATCCCGCTGGGTGATGATCCGGATGAGGGCAAGCCCCATCGCGAGTTTCTCCTCGACAATCATCCCGACGTAGTTTCCCGTGGCGAACCCGGCCGCGTAGGCGAAGTAGTTGAGCGGGTTCGTGAGGTTCTGAAAGATCTGGCCGACGGCAATGATCCAGATGAAGACCTCGAAGAACCCGAGGATCGGGGCGACCATCTTCATCCCCCGCGAGACGAAGATGATCCGCATCGTCCCGATGGTGACATCGCAGATACGTGCAAGAAAGATGAATGCCGGGACGACGACCAGGGAGAAGAACTCCGGACCGACATCCGGGACGATGCCGAGCATGGATCATTGTTGATGAGCGGGTAATATAATCCTATCCATATGTAAATATCTGGCGGCCACAAAAAATTCGTGAGACGCCGTTTTTCAGGAAAATAATCAAAAATTCGGCGAAAAACGGGTGATGGCGGATCCGGGTTTCCGGGCAGACCCGGTGCCCGCCGTGCATCACTCTTTCGCCCGGAGTCTCTCGATCTCTTCTTCGACCTCTTTTGCGCCCTGCTGGTAGAACTCCTTCTCTTTCGGGTCCAGTTCGATGAGCAGGCGGTAGAACTCACCTGCATGCACCTTCTCCTCGTCCGCGACATCCCGCAGGACCTCGCGGGCCAGTTCGTTGTCGGTGGCGTCGGCCATCTGGAGATAGAACTGGATGGCTTCGTATTCAGCGGCGATCGTGTAGCGGATGGCACGGATACGTTCGTTGTGGCCCATCGTCCGGTCGATGTTGTTCCCGGCAAACGGTTGTGAAAATTCAGGCATATGGTAAACCTCACGAGAGTCGCTCCGGCCGCAGCGGCGTGCCGGTAGCTGGCCGGTTTACTCTGGAGAAACTATATGCCGGTCGGTTTTTGCGTGCAGGGGGAGAGGAGGAGCCCGGTCTGTCCGGTCCCGCCCCTGCAGGTGCCCTGTTCCCTGTGCTTTTGCGCGTGGTGAGGGAGAGAGGGGTGACAGCTTCCGGCGGGGCGGGATATGATCGATCCGTTTCCTTCAAAATACTACTATAATCAATAATATTCTCTTAACTGTGCTGTACGTCATCGGATATTTTCCATATCTCTAAATAGTATTCCACGAGAGTTACACCTGAATGTAAATTCAGGTGATCGAAATGGATAACGGCCGGGTGAAGGGAATTCGCCCGATTAAGATCTTTTTCGCGCTGACAGTGCTTATCTGCGCAATGCTGATAGCACCGGCAGCTGCAGAGGCCCTGCCCGACAGGGTCTATGTGAACGCATCGTATGACGATGAAGCGCCCGACTATGGGGTACTGAACTTCTCAGGCATCCAGGACGCTATTGACGGCGTCACGGAGGGCGGCGAGGTCTGGGTCTACAACGGGACATACAACGAGTCGGTCGTGATCGACAGAAGCATGACCGTCACGACTGTTTCATACCTTGAATGCCCTGGCCTTGATGGGGTGACCCTCGACGCCATGGGTGCGCATACCGGTGTCGAGATCACCGCAGATCAGGTCTCTTTCTCGGGGTTTAAGGTCGAAAACGCTTCCGGGGTCGGGATCTATGCCCATGGTGTTGAAGCGGTCGAGATCATCCACAACAACGTCTCGGTCCTCGAGGAGATCTATGCGATCACCTATGGTATCCTGGTTCAGGTCGGCACGGATGTCTGCATAGACAGCAACGAGGTGCGTGCCATCGGGAGCAGCGCTCAGGCGGGCATCACGGTCGATGAGGTGACCGATGCCTGCATCCACGACAACTACGTCGTGGCGGTCTCGCAGCACCGTGAATCGACAGCAGTAGGGGTGAACCCCATTACGATTCGTGTCGCACCTGACCTTGAAGAAGAAGATGACCCAGCCTTCGCTGCTGAGGACGCCGCTCCTCCGATAGAGTCCCTCGGGGTTCTGATCATCAGGAGTGCTGATGTCGTCGTCGAGAACAACCGGGTCGTATCCGTGGGCGCCTGCACCCCGGACGAGCCGGATCTGCACCACTCGGCCGTTGAGGCCTGGGGTATCCGGTCCGGCAACTCGGAGAGCCTGAAGATCCTGGAGAATAACGTCACGGTCGTCGGAATGGCTCTCGACGCAGCCTGGACGGTCGGTATCCTCGGCAACGGCGAGAACGCACTCGTCCAGAACAACACGGTCGAGGTTATCACCGAGTCCTGGGTCGTCCTGCCGGTAGGCATCGTGATCTCCGAGGCCGAGAAGGGGCAGGTTCTCGATAACGAGGTCGAGGTAGAGGCCACCTGCATCGGCGAGCCCGACGAAGGAGAAATCAGTCCGGAGGCCGCCGGCATCATAGCCGACAATTCGCCGAAAGCCCAGGTTCTCAGGAACGACGTTCGATACACGCTCACCGTCACCGACGCAGGCCAGCTGGCCATGACGTCGACAGCGGGTATCCACATTCGCGGATGCGATGAGTCCCGGGTGAGCGAGAACATTGTCATCATCCAGACCGGGATCTTCAACCTGCCGGTCGACGGTGACGAATCCACTCAAGACGAAGAGTCCCTGACTCTGGGGGTCGGGAGGGTTAAAGGCATCGACGTTGAAGTGAGCAACGAACCCGAGATCTGCGATAACGTCGTGCATGCCTTCGGCACTGTCATGACCTACGATGAGACTGCCGGGGGCCTCAATGTGGGCGCCCTCTCCGCTCTCGTCCTGACAGGCATCCACGTCTGGAGCGCCTCCGACGACCTCCTCGTGAACCCCGTGGTCCACGAGAACGTGGTCGTGGTCAGGGCGCAGACGCAGACCTATCTGGTTCCCGAACTGGAACTCGATGAAGAAGAGGTACTAACCGCCCTTGCAGACAACAGCGCCCTGCGCGCCCGTTATGTCGGCATGATGCAGGAGAGTGAGGAGTTCTCCGTCGCAGCGTGCCTCGCGGACACCGAAGGCCTGTCGACCCTCACGGGAAGCGACCTTGAGTTCGAACCGGACATCAATGAGGCAACCCTCGCTGCCGCACTCACGGTAACAGCCGGCATCGTCCTCGAAGATGTCCTGAACCCGGAGGTCTGCTGCAATTACGTGCCGGTGTACCAGGACGTCGCCGTCATTGCGGGTGACCTGCCGGTCAATGACGTTGACGTGACGCTCCAGACTCCTTTCTCGTTAGGGCTTATCGACCAGGCCTTCTCGGATGAGCAGGTGCAGCGGGCGGTCCTGCTCGGCCTCATCAACGAGAACGGCAACGGGTGGCAGAACCTCTCCGAAGAGGAGAGAGCGGCGATCACGGAAACCGTCCTCGCCGGAGATACCGGTGTTCTTGCAGCCTACACTGAAGACGAGACGCTCACCGGGTATCAGGCACTCATGGAAGACGGGGAAGCGTTCGAGTTCCTGAACGGAACCCGGCTTGCGGCCGCGGTCCCGCTCTCGGTGAGCTGCGGCGTCTACGTCAACGACGCCGAGGGAGAGATGGTGATCCACGACAACGAGATCATGGTAGAGACCAGCGCTGCCGGCATTGCACTCGCGGAGGGCGGCGACCTCGATGTGCCCGACCCGGCGGCTGGATCCGTCGGCATTGTAGCGGCGTTCGGCTTCGCCGGAACAGGTGACTCCATCGACGTCGAAGAGAACTGTATCCATGTGATCACCGACGGCATGTTCCTGGGCCAGGCCATGGGAGGCGATAACGAGACCGCCGACGCAGTAGCAGGCACCGCAAACCTCCTCCTCGGAGTGGGAGTTCTTGCCGGTGCAGACGACGAGCGCGTCGTGAACAACAACGTTACTGTCGCACAGAGAAGCCGGGCCCAGACCCTGGCGTTCAACATGGTTAAGGACAGGACGGCCCTCAGCGTTGCCGCTACGGCGGGCGTGGGCATCGGTATCGTCCTCGATCCGTACGAGGTCCTCGATCCCGACACCTATGAGCCCGCTCCCCCCGCGCCGAACGAGTGGTTCGCAAGCGTCATCGAAGGTAACACCATTGCCGTCACGAACGATATCAACGCTCTCTCGCTCGCCGAGATGCTGCTCCCTGCACCCCTCGACGGGTCGTCGAACGCGCTCTCCGGCGCGGGAGGAGCCGCAGCGAGCTTCGGCATCGTCGCACCCGAGGCCGACGTGCTCGATAACGTCGTCAGCACGACCGCGAACCAGAGCAGCGCTGCGGAAGCACGTATCGAAGAGGCACCCTTCCTCGCCGTGCAGGCAACGGAGATCGACCTGCCCGGCGCCGGGGCCGCGAATCTGGGAGTCGCCGTCTCCAGCGGTATCCTGACCGTGCGCTCCTACATCGAGAACAACACCGTCTACACCGCGGCGAACTCCGAAGCCGTCGTTGAGGCATCAACGGAGGAACTCCTCGAGGACGCCGGCATCCTCGCCGGCGCCGTGGCGGCCGACGTCGGCATCGTGAGCCTGAGCCCCTCCTACATCGATGGGAACAGCGTGGACGGGGATGTCTCCATGACCCTCATCACCATGGTCAACGGTGACCGGGTGGACGGAGAAGGCGTCCTGTTCCTGGGCCTGGACCTCGGCATCCTCTCGCGTGGCAGCGATGCGACGTTCAACAACATCCGCAACGGCTACATCGGGCTCCCCTACTACTACGAAGAGGAGGAGTACGAGCCCTACGCCTTCTACAACTGGTGGGGCGACGCGAGCGGCCCATCGGGCTTTGGCCCCGGCACGGGAAGCCCGGTCACCGGCACCAACTACGAGCCCTGGCTGACACAGCCGGCGGACGTCGTCCTCAAGACCGGCAAGTCCTGTTTCGGGCTTGAGATCGGGTCGCCCAACATCGGCGGCGACGGCTACCGTGACGGTCTTGAGCCGGGCTGGAACACCCTCTCGTTCCCGCTGGCGCTTGAGAACAACACCTGGCAGGCGGTTACCCACGCCGGCGACGGCCTCAACTACAGCGTCGCCTGGACCTGGGACGCTGCCGGCCAGCGGTGGGTCCAGATGACTGCGACGAGCAAGATCAACCCGCTCGATGCGGTCTACATCCGGATGAACGAATACGACCGTCTCCCGGTCGCGATCAGCCCGGAGATCACGAACCCGCCGGTGAAGAGCCTCAAGGCAGGGTGGAACCTGGTCGGCCCGGCGTATGACCTCGATAATGGGCCGATAGGCGATCCCTACCTCTGGTGGGGCGAGCCCTACGGGACCCCGGTCTGGGAGGCGCTGACCTCCGCAGAAGAGACGCCGGCAGGCCTAACAGGCTACAGCATCGTCGTTTCCCCGTCCATCAACCCTGAAGCCTGGGTCTATACCTGGGAAAATTACTGGGACGACGGATACGATATGGACGCCACCTGCGGTTACTGGGTCTACATGAAGAACCCCGTCGAACTTGCCGGGTTCTCCTCGACCCCCCTCCCCATGCCCGGATGGGCATGGGACCTGTAGGGCGGGGACCCACCAACCCATTTTGAGGAACAACTATGAAGCGAACACCAGCAACCATCCTCACGCTCCTCATCGCAGTCAGCCTCCTTGCCGTCCCCGCGCTCGCCAACGGCGGTGATACGATCCCGCACGTCTTCTACGGGCAGGTCTATAACGTGGACGGCTCGAACGCCCCGGCAGGCTCGATCATCGTCGCATCTGTCGCGGGGAACGCCTCCGGAACGACCACCGTGACCACGGCCGGGCAGTATGGGGTCGGTCCCCTGGACGGGGACGCCGAGAAGTTTGCCGTCTGGAATGCCGCCATACACCCGGGCGACACCATCACGTTCTCCATCTACGGGGTCACGGCAAGAGAGTCGGCGGTCTACGAGAGCGGCGGCTTCACGAACCTGACGCTCACCGCGAGCGCGGCGCCCCCCACGCCCACGCCGACAGGCGGGGGCGGCGGAGGTCCGAGAGGTGGCGGTCCTGTCATCACGCCCATCCCTACCCCATCCGCACCGGCGGTGCCCGTCGGGCAGGCATCGCTCCCCCTCTCGGCGACCGGTGAGGTCAGCGAATCGGTGACGGTCAGGACCGGCGACAGCGTCGGTTCGCTGACCATCGGCGAGGGCACGCGTGCCCGCGACGCAGACGGAAATCCGCTCGGCGAAGTGACCATAGTCCGTGCCGACGCCGCCGGGCTGCCCCCGAATCCGCCGGGGACGGCGATCGGGCTCGCCCTCACCTGCGGGCCGGCCGGCGCCACCTTCGACCCCCCGGTCACCATCACCTATACGCTCTCCGAGGAGGAGTGGGAGAGGGTCAGTGACCCCGCCACCCTGCAGGTGATGTGGTACAATCCCGGAACCGGCGAGTGGCAGGAGGTCCCCGCAACCGTGGACCCGGCAACCCGGACGGTGACGGCACAGGTCTCGCACTTCAGCCTCTTCGCCCTGACCTGGGCCGCAGCATCCCCGGCGGAGGGGGCCACCCCGGCCATGACCGGAGCGCCGGGCGCAGAGGTCACGCAGGGTGAACCGGGCGCGGCAGCCACCGGGGACCTTCCCCTGGCCGCCATCGCCATGATCTTCGGGACCGTCGTGATCATCGCGGCAGGGTTCCTACTGCTCCGGCGCCGCTAACTCCCCGCCCTTTTTTCCCGCGTCCGGCCCTGATAACCGGAGCCACGGTCCCGGCCGCCTACAACCGGACTATATCTCCGGGAGGTCGGAAGATGCCGCTCCCGGAACCTTGATGCACCGGCAGGAGAGACCCTGAAGGGGAAACCAGGACCGCCATGATACTTCCGCCTGCCTTCTACGAACGGGATACCGTGACCGTCGCAAAGGACCTGCCGGGGTGCCTGCTCGTCCACCGCGAGGATGCGGGGACGACGATGGGCTGGATCGTCGAGGTCGAGGCCTATCTCCGGGACGACCCGGCTGCCCACTCGTTCCGGGGCGAGACGGCGAGGAACCGGGCGATGTTCGGGCCGGCGGGGCATGCCTACGTCTACCGGATCTACGGCCTGCACACCTGCGTCAACGTCGTGACCGGACCGGAGGGTGCGGGGGAGGCGGTCCTCGTCCGGGCGCTCGAACCCGTCTGCGGGATCGACCTGATGCAGGCGCGGCGGGGGACCGGGGATCCGCTCGCGCTCGCGAGCGGGCCCGGAAAACTGACGCAGGCCCTCGGCATCGCGATGGACCTCGACGGGACCTCGCTCTCCGAGGGCCCCCTCCAGGTCTGGTCGCCTGAGAGCCTCCCCGGCCGCCGGCCGGAGGGGTGGCAGGGGGAGATCGTCCGGACGACCCGGATCGGGATCACGAAGGCGGCGGACCTTCCCCTCCGGTTCTACCTCAAGGGGAGCCGCTACATCTCGCGGCGGTGACCCCCGCCGGGGCCCCGGCGCCGGACCAGGCTCCCTTCCACCGCCTGACCCTGGAGCGTTATCGTCTTCTCGGCCACCGGGATCTCCTTTCCTGCCCGCTTGAGAGCCTCATCGACGATGTAGCGCACCCCGCTGCAGCACGGGACTTCCATGTGCAGGACCGTGATCGACCGGACCGTGTGCCGCGAAAAGATATCGGCGAGTTTCGTGACGTAGCCGGGAACGTCCGCGTCCAGTTTCGGGCAGAAGATGAGCAGGATCCTGCCCTGCAGGAAGTCCCGGTGAAACTCGGGGTAGGCGAAGGGGACGCAGTCACCGGAGACGAGGAGGTCCGCGTCGTCGAAGTAGGCGGCCGCGGGGTTTGCAAGCGTCAGCTGGACCGGCCACTGCCGCAGTGCCGACTCCACCCGTGCGGCCTGCTCAGTCTCCGCGGCCTCTCCTCCGGGGAGGGTCCGTGCCATGGAGCCCGGGCATGCCGCCGGGGCGGCGGGGGTCTCGTGCGGGGGGACCGGGATCTCGTTGGCGTTCAGGTAATCGATTGCCCGGTGGTAGAGGGCCCCCTCATTGTGGCCGAGGAGGTGCTCGAGATGCGCCCTGATGACGGCCTCGCCCTGGGGGACGATCTTCTCCATCACCGCCTCCTCGCTGTACGGCCCGGCCTCCCGCTCGACGACGCAGATCGCGCCTTCCGGGCACGTCCCGATACAGGCGCCGAGCCCGTCGCAGAAGAGGTCGCTCACGAGCCTTGCTTTACCCTCGATGATCTGGAGCGCTCCTTCCGGACAGTCCGGTATGCAGAGACCACACCCGGTACACTTCTCCTCATCGATCTCGATGATCTTTCGCTTCATCCCCGTTCTCTCCGTATGATTCAGTCTCTTCGTCGCCGATGGTCAAAAGCGTTTGTGGCTAAAGATCCCGACACGAAAGCAGTTTATCCCGGAGCGGAGAGAACTGTAGAGTAATGTCCTCTTCCCCGATCCGCTACCCTGCACCCACCCTTGACGTCTGCAACGTCTACTTCGAGCGCGTCTACGACCCGACGATGCACGTCGTCTTCGTCCTCGACGGCGAGGTCGACGGTGAGACCCTCCGGGAGGCGACAATACGGCTGATCGGATCCGACCCCTACCTCCGGTCCCGCTACGCGGAGGTCGATGGGCGGCCCTTCTGGGAGGAGATCCCGGAGGAGCGATGGAAGGGGGCGTTCGTCCTTGTTCCGGCCGGCGAGGATGAGGACCGGCCTCTCACGACGCCCCCGCCGCCGCTCGACGTCCGCGCCGGGCCGCAGGTCAGGGTCAGCCTCTACCGGAGAATCGAGGGCGATACCGTGGCCGTCACCTGCCACCACGGCTTTTGCGACGCCTCCGGCGCCATCACCCTTGCGCGGCGGGTCTTTGCGGCCTACCGGGGGGTCATGGAGGACCCGGACTTTTCACCGGCCCCCACGGCCCCCGGCGACCGGGGGACGGGCCGCGTCCTTGCGCTCTATCCCGAAGAGGAGCAGAAGAGGGCGCTTGCCGAAGAGGAGCCCTTCATCGACCGGTGGCGCTTCCCGGTCGAGCGGCCCGGAAGGGGAACGCCCCGCGTTGCGCACCGGACCCTCGCGCCCGAGCGACTCGGCCGGGCGAAAGCGTTCGGCAGAGAGCACGGGGCTACGGTGAACGACGTCCTCCTGGGTGCATACTTCCTCGCCCTCCTGAAGATCCGAAGCGACCCGTCGGACCGGGGAGCACCCCGATCGGTCCTGACCTCCGCCGACCTGCGCCGGCAGCACCCCGGGATACACGGGACGGATCTCTCCACGAACCTCTCCATCGCCTACGAGGTCACGCTCCTCACCGGGGAGGAGACGCGGCTCCCGGAGTTCGTCCGCCGGATCGCGGGGATAACGGCCCGCCGGAAGGCAGGAAGTTTCGGTCTTGCGTCCATCCTCTTCTACGAACGGATCATGGCGGGCGGGTTGCCGGCGCTGCAAGCGTTCTTTGACGGGATGGTCGGGAGGTATCTGGAATCCGGCCTGAAGAACCCGGTCTTCTCCAACCTCGGGATCTTCGACCCCGGCCACTACCTCCCCGTCCCCGGAAAGAACGGCACAACGCTCGACCTCCTGGACGTCCAGTATCTCCCTTGTGTCTGCTGGCCGTACGGGTTCCTGATGACGGCCTCAACCTTCCGCGGACGCCTGACGGTCATGACGGCCTACGAGGAAGGGCCCTACGCGACGGCAACCGTAGAGCGATTCCTTGATTATATGAGCGAATTACTCCCGTAACCTTTGTTCGCGGGTCTTCACCCGCCCCCCTCCGACTCTTCGAAGAGTCTGGCGAACCGGTCCATATTCTCGACCGCCCCCTCCTTCGTGCCCGGGGCGAGCGCCGCGTCGCGGTCCTCGTTGAAAAGATCGTCGGGTTCGTCAAAGACGCGCTCGATGATACCCTGCGTAACCTGCTCTTTTTCTGCCGTTGGAACCTCATCTTGCAACCGTCCTATGACGACCGGATCACCCCCCATAAAAGATGCTCGCTATCTTGTAGAGGTCCATATCCACGGTCTTGAGGTGCGCCACCGCCTCTTCGAGCGGGACCGCGACGATATCGTCCCCCCGGAGCGCGACCATCTTCCCGAACTCCTTCTTCTGGATGAGGTCCGCAGCCGCCACCCCGAACCGGGTCGCGAGCACACGGTCGTGCGCCGTCGGAGAACCGCCCCGCTGGACGTGCCCGAGCACCGTCACCCGCACCTCCATCCCGAGCCGGCTCTCGAGTTCGTCGCGCAGGTAGTTCCCGACGCCGCCGAGCGTCACGTGGCCGAACTCATCCGTCCGGGCGGATTGTGCGATCGCTTCCTTCATCCCCTTCGGCTGAGCGCCTTCGGCGACCACGACGATGCTGAACTTCTTCCCCCGTTCGTAGCGTGCCCGGAGGTGATGGGTGACCTCGTCGAGGTCGAACGGGATCTCCGGGATGAGGATATCGTCGGCCCCGCCCGCGATCCCGGCCATGGTCGCTATCCACCCGGCATGCCGGCCCATCACCTCCACCACCATGATCCGGTGGTGCGACTCCGCCGTCGTGTGGAGACGGTCGATCGCCTCGGTGACGATAGAGACTGCGGTGTCGAACCCGAAGGTGTAGTCGGTCGCGGCGACGTCGTTGTCGATGGTCTTCGGGACCCCCACCACCGGGATACCCATCTGTGAGAGTTTGTTCGCGACGCCGAGAGTATCCTCGCCGCCGATTGCCACGATCGCGTCGATCCCGAACTTCCTGATGTTGTCGCGCAATCGCTGGACGTCCGCTTCATTCTTGAAGGGGTTCGTCCGCGACGTCCCGAGGATCGTCCCGCCTTTCGGGAGGATCCCGGTCACCGAGTAGTCGGTGAGCGGCTCGACGTTCCCGGCAACCAGCCCGAGCCACCCGTCCCGGATACCGATCGTGTCGAACCCGTGCTTTGCCCCCGTCCGCACAACCGCCCGGATCACCGCGTTCAGGCCCGGGCAGTCGCCTCCTCCCGTGAGGACGCCGACCGTCGTCATCAGCATCTGCCTCCCGTGCAGATCTCATTTGCCTCTTTGACGCTCGCACCGTCGAGGGTGATCGCCGATATGGCGTTGCAGAACCGGACCGCCTCCTCGAGCGACCGCTGGTGGATGTTCCTGCCGGTCGCGTTCCCGACCGTGCCGCCGATGTGGATCTGGTCGTGGAGCTGCTGCAGGAACTCCTGCATATCGGCGTGGGACCCGCCCGCACAGACGACACCGGTCCTGCCTGCGGCCGCCGTCGCCTCCTGGAGCAGCGTAGCATCGACCGACCCATCCTTCTTCGGCGGATTCACTTTCGCAAAATCGCTCCCGAGAGCCGCCGCGACCCCCGCCGCCCCTGCAACCAGGTGCGGGTCCCGCTCGTCCCTGACCGCCTTGCCCCGGGGATACATCCAGAAGACGGTGATGAGACCGTTTGCGTGCGCATGATTGACGATCTGGGCCGCCTGATAGAGCATCATCGGCTCGTATTCGCTTCCGAGGTAGACCGTGTAGCCGACGCCGAGGATCGAGAGGCCCGTCCGGTCCCGGAGGTCGACGGCCTGCTGGACATGGTTGAGCTCGGAACTGAGCGGGTCACGCTGCGAGGTTCCGACCAGGTTGGTCTTGGAGTTGAGTTTGACAAGGTACGGCACGTCCCGGTAATCCGCGCCGTACCGGGCGATCAGCCCGAGTTGCGTCGCAAAGACCCCGATCCTCGCCCGGCTCGCAATCCGGAAGAGGTGCTCGGGGTCGGCGTCTTCGGGATGGATGCCCTCGCCGGCAAAGTCATCGTTAAGGTGCTCGATCTTCTGGTCCCCGGCAAAGAGCATCAGCCTCCCGGTGCCGTGGGTGATCGCCTGATAATTCTTCCGGTATCTTTCCTGCTCTTTTGGGGGCACATCGAGGGGGATCCTGATATCGGGTGCAGGTGGCATACCCCTTCTTCCCAATCCCCACATACTTAAGTGTTGCTGGCAGCCCGGGAGATTCAGGTTGGGGATACGGTGCGCCGGATTGCCCGGGATGTGACGAAGTTTCTCCCCCGGAGCAAGGGCCCGGGGTAGCCCCTCCAGACGTTGCCTGCGGCAGAAGGGGTCCGGCCACTCCCCGGGTTCTGGAATGACCCAGGATCCTGCCGACCGATACAGGGTGCCCCTCCCCGCCGCCGTACGGGCAAAAGGTATTTATTGCATCCAATCCTTCACGGGTCGCCTCCCGGAAGGGAGTGCGGATATGGTGGTGAGCAAGTATGAAAGGCATGAAAGAGTCCGCCACGAGCGGGATGTCGAAAGTCGCCGGGTCCCTGCAGGAACTCGACCCACGGATCATCGAGCAGATCTCCTCCAGGATCAACTTCCCTGCATCGAAAGACAGTCTTATCTCCCAGGCAAAGGATAGCGGAGCATCTCAGGGCACCCTCGACATGCTGAACCGGTTCGAGGACAGGCAGTACAGCAGTTCGGATGATATCAAGTCCGAGATCCAGAAAATTCAGGGAAAGTAATCGTTTTTCGGCCGCATGCAGGTGCTGCGGTTGGCACCTGCCGGTCTCTGCTCCCGGTGACCGGAGCCGGGAGCCCGGCGATCAGAGGTACTCGGGGAGCGTGGGCTGCCCTTCCGGTGAAGAGTACCACGCCGCCATCTATATCTGATCCCCGGGTGCATGCCGTGGCATGCTCATCGTCGGACACCGTGGCGCGAGAGCGCTCGAGCCGGAGAACACCCTGCGTGCGCTGCGGCGAGGGATGGCGTGTGCCGATCTCGTCGAGGTCGACCTGCGCCTCACGAGGGACGGTATCCCGGTTGCCATCCACGACGCGACCGTCGACCGGACGACGGACGGGACCGGACCGGTCAAAGGTTACACTATCGAGGACCTTTCAAGGCTGGACGCGGGGAAGGGCGAGCGTATCCCGACGCTCGGAGAAGTCCTCGACCTTCTTCACGGACAGACCGGGCTTGTCGCGGAGATCAAGGAGCCCGGCACCGAGGCGATCATCGCTTCAGTGCTCATGGACCGGCTGCCGGAACGGCTCTTCCTGGTCTCATTCCATCCGAAAAGCGTTGCGATGGCGAAGCAGCTCCTCCCCGGGGCAGAGGCGGGCATCATCTGCTCGGGGGAGACCGATGACCCCGTCGGGCTCGCCCGCTCGGTCCAGGCCGAGATTATCCTCCCGCAGTGGGACCGCGTCTCGCGCGAGGTGGTGGAGCAGGCGCACAGCGCCGGGCTGCTCGTCGTCCCCTGGGTGCTGAACACAGAAGAGGAGTTCGGGGAAGCAGTCCGGCTCGGCATCGACTGGTTTGCGACCGACGACCCCTGCGCCGCACGACGGTACCTGCAGGAGCGGGGCCTGGAGCGGCCGGCTCCCACGAGATGACGGCGGGGTCAGACGAGCATCCCCGGCAGGTGCTTGAGAAGCCACGCCTTCACCTCGACACTGAGGCTCTCCGCCGCCTCATCCAGGTTGTGGCCCGCTCCTTCGTAGATGACCAGCCGTTTGGGTTCATGGGCACGCCGGTAGACCTCCTCTGAAGAGTGGAAGGAGACGACCGTGTCAGCGTCCCCGTGAAGGAGGAGGATTGCCGCACGCCCCCCGAGGCCTGCGACCGGCTCCGTCCCGGCAGTCTGCGTGGCGATCGCGACGACTGCCCTGACCGCGGGATCGCTCGCCGCCGCCTGGATCGCCACCGCCCCCCCGAGCGAGTGACCGACGAGCCCGAGTACCCGGATCCCCTGGCTCTCAAGGTAGCGCATACCGAGGATCGTATCGACGGTCGACTCCACCAGATCGGCCGGGTGCCGGTACCGGACCCGGATCGTGCTGATCCTGTCGTTTCTGAGGTCATGCGCCAGACGCGGGTAGAGATCCCGTGCAGGGGTGTCAAACCCGCCGCCGGTCCCGCCCACCAGGACGAGACCGGCGCGTGCCGCCTCCGCTGCGTAGTAGCGGCAGGTGGTCGTCCCCCGGTCGGTCTCTATCTCCACGATGTCATAGGACTCGCCGACCTGCGGCACCCGTCGCACGTTCGTGAGATGCACCTCGACCTTCGTCATATCTATTTCGACTGCCGTCGTCCCGAGCATGGGGTGAAGTAGATGCTGTGCTACTTGTCCTTTGCGGCAGGGTTCGGGGGGGTTGAATCGGACGGCAGGGCGGGCGGGCCTGCACGCCGTAAGCGACAGTACCTCCCGGACCCGTGCAGAAACTACATTATTATTAATAGCACAAATATATAGTGAAATGAATAAAATCTGGCACAAACCCTTCCAGCAGGTCGGCAACGCTCCTCCGGCAACCGGTGTGGACGGGACCGCTACAGTCCCCGGTGCCGGGGAATCGGATGCCGACCTCCTCGACGCCTACTCCCGGGCCGTCATCCGGGTCGTTGAATCCGCGGGGCCCGCGGTCGTGAGCGTGGCCGTGGAAAAGAACCTCCAGGGCCGGCGCGGCGAGCAGATCGGAGCGGGCTCGGGCGTGATCGTAGCGCCGGAAGGCTACATCATGACCAACAACCACGTGGTACAGGGGGCAGGGAGGATCGAGGTCCGGATGCCGGACGGGACCGCTCTTCCTGCACGCCTGGTCGGGGCCGATGCGGCGACCGATCTCGCCGTGCTTCGTGCCGATACCGAGAATCTCCCGTATGCGTCGTTCGGCGACTCGGAGGCGCTCTCGGTCGGCCAGCTCGCCATAGCCATCGGCAATCCGCTCGGCTTTGACTCGACTGTCTCGACGGGAGTCCTGAGCGCTCTCGGGCGGGCGTTCCGGAGCAGGGACGGTCGCCGGATCGAGAACATCATCCAGCACACCGCTCCCTTAAACCCCGGCAACTCCGGCGGCCCTCTGGTGGACTCACGCGGCCGGGTCATCGGCATCAACACGGCCATCATCCCGATGGCCCAGAGCATCTGCTTCTCGATCCCCTCGAACACCGCCACCTGGGTCCTCCCGCAGCTCGTTGCCGACGGCAGGGTGCGGCGCGGGTACCTTGGCATCGTCGGCCAGTCGCGACCGCTCCCGCGATCGCTTGTTGCGGCGCTCGAGCTTACCGGGAGGCATGCGGTCGAGGTCGTCTCGATCTCCCGGGCAAGCCCCGCCGGCCGGGCCGGGCTTCGGCCGGGCGACCTGATCATCGCGATCAACGAGATACCCATTGCGTGTATCGACGACCTGCACCGGTTCCTCGCCACCTGGCCCATAGCAGAACCGGCAACCCTGACGCTTATCCGGGGAGGGCGGGAGATCACGCTCCCGATCATCCCGGCGGAAGCGGTCGCATCTCCCGTCGCCGGGTGAGCGGCGGGGAGCCGGTCAGGGAACCCAGGCGATCCGGGGTTCCCGCCGCGCCGGTTTCGGCGGCAGGGGAGCGGGATAGCCGAAGATCAGCGGCGCCACAACCTGGTGGTCGTCAGGGACCTTCAGCGCCGCGCGGAGGCCGGGATTCTGCTCGACGAGGGTCGCGGCACCGACCCAGCAGCTGCCGATTCCGAGCGCCCAGGCGGCAAGCATCATATTCTCCGCACAGAGCGTGCAATCGAGGACGCTTGAAACGGCATCCCGGGCGCCGAGGACCAGGACCAGCACCGGAGCGTTGTAGAAGATGCTGAACTCCGGATTCTCGAGCGCCGCGAGGAACTCTTCCATCCCGGGACGGGGCTCCGCTCCGATCTTCTCCAGGAGAAGCGGCTTGCAGTAGTCGGATGCCCGCTGCATCAGGTCCCGGTCTCTCACGACCACGAACTGCCAGGGTTGAAATCCGAGAGCGGTCGGTGCCTGGATGCCTGCGGCAATGATCGCCCTGAGGGCCTCATCCGGGACCTCCCGGTCAGTGTAGTTCCTGACGCTCCGGCGTTCCCGGATCACGGAGAAGATCCCGATTGTCTCTGGTTCCGTCATCATACCATCCCCTAAAGATCGCCGGTGATATGTATGTTGGGGAGAAATCGCCGGGGGGGAGGGCCTCGACCTCCTCTCGTCCCGCCTCCGGAGCGCCGGAGCAGGATCCGTCCCTGCAGGATATCGCGCATGCCGCCTAAATTCGCCGCGGGAGCGAAGAAATGGTATATTCTGCCCGGGAACCGGATCGATATGTATTTTATCCCCCTGGAGCACAACCACTACAGCTATCGCATTCCTGTGCCAGAGGAGAATGAAAGATTCATGTAGTGACCGGGCGCCCCGTGACCTGCCGGTGCCCGACGACGGACTTCTCATGGTAAACAACGACCGGAAGGTTCTCTGGTACAACCCGGCTTTCGCGCGGATGCTTGCCGTCCGGCAGGAAGGGATCATCGGGATGGACGCGGGCTCTCTCTTTGATACGCACCTTCTCCCTACCATCGAGGATCAGGACTCGGCACGCATGGTCCGGCAGGCTCTCGAGCACGGCGCGGACCCGCCCACCCTTCTCTGTCGTGCCTGGAGACCCGACGGCACCCTGCGCTGGCTCTCGATATCTCACGTGGCGATCACGGTCTTTGTCGGTCATCGGCTCATCAGGATCCGGGATGCCACAACGGACCTGAATGCGCACCACTTCAAAGCCGCGCTCGAAGCGTCGCCGGTGGTCGTCTTTGCGCAGGACGAGGACCTCCGCTACACCTGGTCGTACAACCAGGAACTGGGACCAGCCGATGCGTTCATCGTCGGTATGCGGGAGGACGAGGCCTTTCCCGAGAACGCCGCGACCCTTACTGCGCTCAAACGCCGGGTCCTTGATACGGGAGAGACCGTGCGGGCAGCGGTGACCATCACCGTTGCAGACGACACTCGCGTCCGGGACCTGACGTTAAAACCCCTTCGAGATGCAGAGGGGAAGGTTGTCGGCATTACCGGCACAGCCTTTGACGTGACCGAAAGGGACCGGGCGGAGGAGGCGCTCCGGAAGAAGACGGACGAGTTGAAGAAACGGATGAACGAACTCCAGTGCCTCTACACCGTCACGCACCTCGTCGAGGTGCCTGGGATAACACTTGACAGGCTCCTGCAGGCGGTTGCCGATACCCTCCCCTCGGGCTGGCAGCATTCGGACGACACCGCGGTGAGGATCCGGATCGATGACCGGGAGTACCGCCGGGGCAGCATGGAAGAGACGCCCTGGAAGCAGGTGGGCCCGATCGTCGTTCATGGCGAAAGGGTCGGCGAGATTGAGGTCCGGTACCTCTGCCAAAAACCGGAAGCGGCTGAAGGGCCGTTCCTGCCGGAAGAGCAGATGCTGCTTGACGCCGTCGCGGAGCGGCTTGGTCGGATCATCGAACGGTTGCAGACGGAGGCGGCGCTCCAGAAGAGCGAGGAGAAGTTCCGGGGGATCGCCCAGCGGAGTTTTGACCTCCTCGTGACGTCCTACCTATCAGGCGGGTTAAATTACGTTTCGCCGGCGACGGAGCGGATACTCGGCTACTCCCCTGATGAGATGGCTGGGACAGCCTGGGAGGATTATATCCTCCCTTCAAGCCTTCCGGTATGGGAGGAGGGGCGCCGGAAGGTGCTCCGGGGCGAACAGGTCGAAGAGATCCAGGTCGAGGGCAGGAGGGAGGACGGGGAGACTGTCATACTGGAGTTAAACGTCTCGCCAATCATCGAGAAGAAGGTCGTGGGGTTCCAGGCCGTCGGCAGGGACATATCCGACCGGATCCTGTACGAGCGGCTCCGGGAGCAGGCTCTCGATATGACCGAGCGCAATATCGCGCAGTTCGCCGTCCTTGCCGACCATGTCCGCCACCCGCTCCAGGTGGTCATGGGGGTTGCGGACCTGCTCGACGACGATGCGGCCGCTGAGAAACTCCGCGAGCAGGTTCGGCGGATCAACGCTCAGATCAGCGAGCTTGACCGCGAGTGGGTGGAGTCCCGGAAGATCCGGGAGTTCCTGAAGCGCTACGAACTCTAAGTCGATCACCGCCGCCGGCGCGGCCTCGTCTCGCGAGGGTGGGCAACGACCTCGCGGATGTCGGCGAGCGGCCCCGGAAGCAGAGAGCCTTTCTTCCCGACGACGTCGGCCGCCCGGATGGTGGCGGCGTGGTAAGTCAGAGCGTAACTCTCTGTGAAGAGGTCCAGCCCGCCCCGGGCAAAGTCGTCGAGCGAGAGCGGAATCGAGATCCCGTCGGTGGACGGGCTGCTCGATACCGGGCAGATGAGCAGGTCCCCGCTCTCCCCTGCTGCAATGACTACTACGGGGCGCACCTTCCCTTCGCCGAGACCCCCGATACGTACGGAGGCCAGAACGACGTCTCCACTGACGTATCGTCCCATCCGGATACTGGTTGACCCCAAAAATCGATAAGGTTGGTGGTGTGCCGGTGGCCAGGCACCATACATCGGGAGAAGCGGGGTTCCCCCAACCCCCGGTGCACCGTTACGGTGCCTGTCCTTTTGCGTTCCCGTTGAATCTCGGGTGCTCGTCACCGAACGCGTTCTGGTTCTTCATCTTCTCTTTTCCGTTTCCGGCATGCCCATTATCCTTCTCCATCTTCTTGTTGCCCGGGTTGATCACGGATACGGCGCCGCTGCCCAGCACCGGGATGTTCCCCTCCTCTGTCGTGACGTTCCCGGTCACGGTCAGGTTGCCGTCACCGGCGTTGAGGTCGAGGTCCGCTCGCCGGTACTTCAGGATGAGCGTGCCGCCGTCCTTCATACAGAAGTTGACTCTCTCGGGCGTTGCGTTCCCGATCCTGAACTCCGAGGGATCCGGCACCGTCACGTTTGCACTGCTTGAATCGCCGAACCCAAGCCATTCCGCAAGGTCGACAAAGATGGTCATGAGACCGTTGCTCTTCTGATTCAGCGTCTTCGGGACAACCTTCACCTCAGCCGACTGCGGGCTGACGGTCACGTTCAGGGTATCGCAGGCGACAGCACCCGTGGCGTTGTTCGCGACCTTTACCGTGACGACATAGGTGCCGGCGGCAGAGTACGTGTAGACGTCCTGTATGGTGCCATTGTAGTCGTCATCCGGCACGATCTCCGGTGCCGTCGTTGCCGTGCTCCAGTTGACGGAGGCGCTCATATTCAGCGCATCGAAAACGTCCGTGTCGTTGTATGTAGCGAGGATGGTGATCGGCTCGCCGGCGAGTGCGATGCGGTCGTCCCCTGCATCGACCGTGAGGGCGGCCTGCACGGCAGGAACCACCAGGAAAAGGGCGATCAGCAGGGAGAAGATTCGGATAGTAGTGTCACGTTTCATGGGTTAACTCGTCTCCGATAGATATTGACGATCCTCTCCTATTTGACCGCATGGAACTTCCCGGTTCAATCAATCACCCGGGCGGTGGTGCGGAGACCGTCCCCTCTACACGGAGCAGCCGGGCGTTGATCGCGACGATCACGGTGCTCGCGCTCATCAGGATCGCGCCGGCCGCCGGGGTGAGGACGATACCGGCGGAGAAGAGGACGCCGGCGGCGAGCGGGATGGCAACGGCATTGTAGCCGGTCGCCCAGAGGAGATTCTCGATCATCTTCCGGTAGGTCTTCTTCGAGAGGGCGATGACCGCCGCGGCGTCCCGGGGGTCGCTCTTCACGAGGACGATATCGGCGCTTTCCACGGCAACGTCGGTCCCCGCCCCGATGGCGATTCCGAGGTCGGCCTCGACAAGTGCGGGGGCGTCGTTGATCCCGTCGCCCACCATTGCCACCCGGTAGCGCTGCTGCACCTCCCGGATCTTTGCGGCCTTCTCGTGGGGCAGGACCCCGGCAAAGAACTCGTCAAGATCGAGTTCCCCCGCCACCCACGCGGCGACGTCTCGGTTGTCGCCGGTGAGCATCATACACCGGACGCCCATCGCTTTGAGCCGGCGGATTGCCTCCGCCGACTCGGGCCGGATGATATCGGCGAGCGCGAGCGCCCCGGTGAGCCGGTCGTCCTCGAGGAGGAAGACGACGGTCTTGCCCTGCCGCTGGAGGCTCTCGACCCGCCTGTCCCCGGCGATACCCTGCTCTGCGAGGTAGCCCGGGCCGACCACCCGGACGATTCGGCCGGCGACTTTTCCCTCGACGCCGACGCCCGGAACTGCCTGGAAATTTTCGACGCGGAGTAGAGAGAGTCCTCGTTCCTTCGCGCTCCTGGCCACGCCCCGGGCAATCGGGTGCTCGGAGTGCGCCTCCACCGATGCCGCCACCCGGACCACGTCCTCCTCCGCCGTGCCGGCGAAGGCGAGGATATCCGTGACCCCGAACCTCCCCGTCGTGAGGGTGCCGGTCTTATCGAAGACAACTGCTGCGAGGTCTTTTGCCCGCTCAAACGCGCTCCGGTCCCGGATCAGGAACCCGGAGCGGGCGGCAAGGGCCGTCGAGACCGCGACCACGAGCGGAACGGCGAGGCCGAGCGCATGGGGGCAGGCGATGACCATCACGGTTGCGGCCCGCTCCACCGCAAACCCGGTCCCTGCCCCGAGGGCGAGCCAGGCCGTAAACGTCACCGCACCGACAGCAAGAGCAATCACGACCAGGAGGAACGCCGCCCGATCTGCGAGGTCCTGGGTCCGGGACCGGCTCTCCTGCGCTTTCCGAACGAGGTCGATCACCTGCGCGAGGTAGGTCTCCGCCCCTGTCTTCCTGACCTCGACGACGACCGAGCCCTCGCCGTTGATCGCGCCGCCGATGACTTCGTCCCCCTGCCGCTTCTTTACCGGTCTCGACTCGCCGGTGAGCATCGCCTCGTTGACGCTCGTTATGCCCTCAACCACCACGCCGTCCACCGGCACCTTCTCCCCGGGCCGGACGAGGACCCGGTCGCCCGGCACGAGACGATCAACGGGCACGTCCTCGGTCCTTTTGTCCCGGACCAGGTGCGCCTCCGCCGGCATGACCCGGACCAGCTCCTCAAGCGCCCTCGACGCCCCGAGGACCGAGCGCATCTCGATCCAGTGGCCGAGGAGCATGATGTCTATCAGGGTGGCGAGTTCCCAGAAAAACCCCTCTCCGCTGACGATGCCGAGGACGACTGCCGAACTGTAGACGTAGGCGACGGTGATTGCGACGGCGATGAGTGTCATCATACCGGGCATCCGTGCCCGGAGTTCGGTCACGATGCCGGAGAGAAACGGCCAGCCGCCGTAGAGGTAGACCACGGTCGCAAGAGCGAGGAGGAGATACTCCGAGCCCGGGAATGTGATGGTGATCCCGAGGAGCGCCTGGACCGGCGCTGAGAGGAGGAGGATCGGGACGGTGAGAATGGTCGAGACGACGAATCGCCGCCGGAAGTCCTCGAGAGCGTGATGGCGGGTGCGCGAGCCCCGACCGCCCCCGGGGGGGAGATGCGCTTCCGCGGGCTGGACCCCGTGCCCGTTGTGATCGTGGTTCACATCAACCCCTCTTCCCGGTCCTGCTGCGCGCGGTATTCGCCCATGCCGGCGGATAGCGATCCGGTAAGATGTAAATATACCGACTGCCGCAGGCCGGGGAATGCCGGTTGAAACGGACAGGACGTCCGCAATATGACCATCGGAGGTACCTCGTCTCCCCGAAATGCTCTTCCCGGTCTGTGCGCGCAGTCGCGGTGAGCACGAGGTCCGTGTGGGGCTGCCGCAAAGATGACGGCGATCTCCCGGGAGTATATAAGAAAATATATATATCATGATGCACAGGCATACTACCTACGAACGTGTAAAATCGTTCGACAAAGGCGATAAAATCTAAAATTCCGTCGAATACAAGCTTTAACCGTTTGGCAATAGCGAGAACATTTTATTTGGTATTAAGTATAAAAGTGCCTATAACCTGGAGGGGGTGATTCCGGCAAATGCATGAACATGCGCCTGCATACGGCAATATAACCGCGTTTGCTGCTGTACTGGAGACGCTTGAAGAAGGAGTGCTCGTCATCGGCCCCGACAACCAGATAGCCTGCGCCAACGGGAAACTCCAGCGTATTCTTGGTACCGACCGGGCCGCCCTCAGCGGGGCCGACCCGGATTGGCTCATCCGCCGGACCATCGTCGGAGAGTCGTGCCGGGCCGAGATCCTCGCGTTCCTCGCCGGCCGCTTGCGGTCTGCCGACGTCATATGCAGACCGCAAGCGGCCGGCGACGAGAAGGAACGAGTCCGCTGCTCGTGCAGGGTCGTCGACGAGGGGCCGCTTCCGGGTATGCGGGTCATCCGTCTCTCGCCTGTGCCCTCCCCTTCCGCCGGGGATTCTGTCACCGGCGCCTCCGCCATGACCGGGATAGAGGAACTCCTGCAGGGGAGCGAGAATGGATACCGGTTCCTTGTCGAGAACCTCAACGAAGGCATCGGACTCATCGACAGAGTGGGCGTCGCGGTCTTTGCCAACAAGAGGATTGCCGATATCACCGGCTACCCGGTCAACGAACTGATCGGGATGCCGGTCGGCGCGCTCGTCGATGAGGAGGGTGCTGAGTGTCTGGGAGCATACCTGCAGAGCCTGAGTCAGAACTCGCACGAGGTCTTTGAGATCAATCTCATCCGTAAAGACGGCGCCCGCATCCACACGCTGATGGCGACAACCCCGATCATCGACGCTGACGGCGTCTGCCAGGGGTTCCTCGCCGGGATCCAGGATATCACCCCCTTAAAGCAGCTGGAGGTGCAACTCCGGGAGAGCGAGGAGAAATACCGGTCGCTCGTCGAACACTCGGCCGAGGCGATCTTGATCCACCAGGCCGGGAGGATCGTGTATATCAATCCTGCCGGCATGAAGATGCTCGGCGCTTCGCGCCCGGAGGAGATCGTCGGGAAGGCCATCCTCGATATCGCCCACCCCACATTCCGGGACACCATCAGGTCGGTTATCGCGCGGGACCTCGAGGGGGAAGAGACGCCGATCCTCGAACTGCTGCTCGTCAGGGTTGATGGGACGGCGATCCCCGTCGAGGGGAGGGGCACGGGGCTGCTTTATTCGGGCAAACCCGCGGTCCAGGTGGTTATGCGGGACATCACCCACCGAAAGCAGGCGGAGGAACGGCTGCAGGCAAGCAACCAGTATCTCATGCTGCTTAATCGGATCATCGGCACGTCAGCATCGGCCAGATCGCCAGGCGAACTTCTGGAGACCGCCCTCAACCAGATCCTCGACCTCCTCAACTATGACGGCGGCGCCGTTTGCCGCGCTGGCGCCGGACGGAGAAGGATCACGCTCCCATACGAGCGGAACATGCCGGACGGGTACCTGGAGCTGGCGGAGAGCCTTATGAGCGAGTCGTGCGCCGGGCCCCTTGCCGGCGGCCTGCCCTACTACCTTGAGCAGAACCGGGACCCGAGCACCTCGGCGTCACGTCTCCTCCGTGAACTCGGGTTTGCCGCACTCGCCTGCATCCCGCTCGTTGTCGAGTCCGATGTTTTCGGGGCGCTCCTTATCGGGAGCAGGGACCGGGGATCCTTCTCCCCCGAAGAGCGAGGGCTCCTCGAGGCGGTCGGCCGGGAGATCGGGGCCGGTATCCTGCGGGGACTGCTCTACCAGAGACTCGAAGCGGCGAATCGGGAGGCGAACCTCTACCTCGACATCCTCACCCACGACATCAAGAACGCCGACAACGTCGCAAATATTTACGCCGACCTCCTCATCGACGAGCTTGACGGGGAAGTGGTCCGGCATGCCCGGAAGTTGAAGGAAGGAATCAAAAAGAGCATCGAGATCACCGCAAATGTTACCACCATCAGGAAGATCCACGAGAGCCAGGTCATACTTGCACCCGTCGACCTCCACGCGGTCATCCTGGGTGAGGTCAAACACTTCCCCGACCTCCGTATTCACTACGACAGCCTCCCTGTGGAGGTCCTCGCCGACGGCCTTCTCCCCGAGGTCTTCACGAACCTCATCGGCAACGCCGCAAAGCACGGCAGGCCCGGGGTCGAGGTCATGGTGACGGTCGAGGAGACGGATGAAGAGACCGTCCTCGTCACCGTCGCCGACACCGGCCCCGGTATCCCCGACGATGTGAAGGAATCCCTCTTCTACCGGTTCGAGCGGGAGGGGGGCAGGCGGGGGAGCCAGGGCCTCGGCCTCTCGATCTGCCGGATGCTTACCGCACGATACGGGGGCAGGGTCTGGGTCGAGGACCGCGTGGCAGGGCGCCCGGAGGAGGGCGCGGCGTTCCGGTTCACCCTCCGGAAGGCCGGATGCGACAGGAGCGCCTGACCCTATCGCACGGGCCCCGGCGTCCGAATCGCTCCTCCGGCTCGCCGGGTGCAAACGGTTGGATTTATTTCCCCTGTCAGGCAAGATATTGTCATGCACAGGATCCCTCTTCTTCTCCTCCTACCCTGTCTGCTCCTCTCCGCCGGGTGCCTCACCGCGAGTGAGCCGCCGGCGGAGGCAGGTATCGTGCTGGTCGCCCCGGCGGACCCCGTCGCCCTCTTCGACGGCACGGGGACCTTGAGCAACCTCATCGGCCGGGAAAACCCCGGTATCCAGACAAATTACAGCGTCGCGTACTGCATCATCCCGCCCGGGAACGGGACCCCTCCACACCGGCTCTTCGAGAGCACCGAACTCGTCTACGTGATCGGCGGAACGGCGGAGATCCGGTGCGACAACGCGACGGTGACCGCCGGTGCAGGGGAGACCGTGCTCCTGCCCGAGCGGGTCCTCCAGTCGATTACCTCGATCGGGGATACGGATCTCCTCTACCTCACCGTGGTTCAGCCTCCATTCCACCCCGATATCGAGTTCTCCGGCGATGAGCTTGCCACCCTGAGCATGACAACGGACGCAAGACCGGTCGTCGTCGCCGGTCCCCGTGAGGGGATCGAGTGGGACCTCGAATCCGGCGTGGCAGTCTACACCCTGATAAACCCGGTGCTGATGAGGGAGAAGGCTCTCCCGATCGACTACAGCCTCGCGTACGTGGAACTCATGCCGGGCGGCTACCTCGGCTACGACGGGATCAAGGGTTCATCCGACCTCCTCTACGTCATCGAAGGAGATATCGAGGTCAGCACCCCCGGCGGGCAGGCGGTACGGGTCCCTGCCGGGAGTGCTGCCTGCATCCCGCCGGACCTGGTGAAGGAGACCCGGAACGTCGCGGCTTCGACGACGAAGGTTCTCTCGTTCATCGACCCGGCATGGGTGCCGGAGAAGACCGGCCTCTTTGAATGAGGGTTCTCTCCCATCTTTTTTTCTGGCGCTCAGAATGAAGTGCCGCCGTCCGGCCGGCCTATCCGGAGGGCGTTTGCGATGACCGCAAGCGAGAGCCCCATGTCCCCGAACGCCACTGCCATCCAGAGGGAGATGAGGCCCAGGACGGCGAGTGCGGCGATGCCGAGTTTCACGACGATCGCTGCCGTGACATTCTGCCTGACGACCGAGACCGTCTTCTCCGAGAGAGCCACGAGGTAGGCAACTTTTGCGATATCGTCCTCCATCACGACGATATCGGCCGCCTCGATCGCGACGTCCGACCCGATGGCGCCCATCGCGACCCCGACGTTCGCCCGGGCCAGCGCCGGTGCGTCGTTCACGCCGTCGCCGACCATCACCACCGGTCCGTTGCGGTCGATCAGCCGCTCGACCATCGTCACCTTCTCCTCCGGGAGAAGCCCGGCATGACACTCGTCGATCCCGATACGGCGTCCAACCGCCTCGCCGACGCGCTCGTTGTCCCCGGTGAGCATCACCGTCCTGATGCCCCGCGATTTGAGATCGGCTACGGTCTTTTTCGCATTCTCCCGGATCACGTCCGAGAGGACGAGAAGCCCGATGACCGCCGAGTCGGTGCCGGCGAGGACAACGGTCTTTCCCTCGCTCTCCAGGCGGTCGTACGCCGCCCGCCATGCCCCGCGGGGGATCTCCGCAAAGAGTCCGGTGTTCCCGACGACGTAGGTCGCGTCGCCGATCCTCCCCCGGACGCCCCGGCCGGTGATCGAGGCGAACTCCTCCACGTCCCGGAGCGGGATGCCCTCCTCATCCGCCCGCCGCCGGACCGCCTCCGCAATCGGGTGGCCGGACCGGGACTCAAGCGACGCAGCGACGGCGAGCACCTCCTCCTCCGGCACCCCGAAGGCGACGACATCCTCCACATCGAGCCTCCCGGTCGTGAGCGTCCCGGTCTTATCGAAGACGATCACCCGGGCGAGCCCCACGGCCTCGAGGGAGTCCCGGCCCTTGATGAGGACGCCGTTATGCGCCGCGGTCGTGATCCCCGAGACCATCGAGACCGGGGTGGATATGGCGAGCGCACAGGGGCAGGCGATGACGAGCAGGATCAGCGCCCGGTAGAACGATTCAAGGAACGGGACCCCGAAGGCGAGCGGCGGGACCACGATGAGGAGGGCGGCGACGAGGATGACCGCCGGCGTGTAGTAGCGGGAGAACCGCTCGATGAACGCCTCGGTCGGGGAGGTGTGGGCCTGGGCCTCCGCGACCAGCGCCACGACCCGGGCTATCGTGCTCTCCTCTTCGGGCTTCGTCACCCGGACCTCCAGGTAGCCCTCGGCGTTCCGGGTTCCGGCGTAGACAGCGTCCCCAACGCCTTTCGCCACCGGGACGCTCTCTCCGGTGATCGCCGCCTGATCGACCGAGGACGCGCCGGCGGTGACGATGCCGTCGAGAGGGACCGTGTCGCCCGGTCTCGCGATCACGGTCTCCCCGACGGCGACGTCGTCGACGCCGACGGTCACTTCCTCGCCGTCACGCCGGACCCGGGCCGTCTGCGGCGCGAGATCGAGGAGCGACGCGATCGAACGCTCCGCCCGCCCGGCTGCGTACTCCTCTAGAAACTCCGCGATGGCGTAGAGGAAGAGGACGGTCGCCCCCTCTGCGGGGTTCCCGGTCAGGAACGCACCCGCGGCCGCGATGGATATGAGCACGGCGATGCTGAACCTGAGCCGGATGATCGAGGAGAGCGCGTCGCTCAGGACGCCGTAGCCGGATATGACCGCGGCGGCGAGCAGCAGGGCCGTGCCGGCGCCGGGGTAGGGGGTGAAGTATTCGACGAGTATCCCTGCAATGAGGAGAACCCCCGAGACCGCAAAGACCGCGATCTCCCGCCGGTCGACGACCGGCCCGTGGACCTCGCAGATCCCGGCCCGGCAACGGGGGCAGGGACACCCGTCATCGGCGGCCACGGTTCCCCTCCTGGCAGTCTACAGGGAGCCGGCAGCCTGCGGCCGGGACCCCCGAGGTGTAGGGTTCCATCATAGCATACAGGATTGTTGACTGCGTTTCACGTGAACTACCCCGCGCCTCTCGGGCGGGGCTTCCTGCTTCATTCTCCTCCCCATCGGGAGCGAGTCCACAGGCTCGACGGTGCGTTCCGCACCTGCTATCCCGACAAGATTCTGCTCTTGCAGGGCGAACTTCTTGATATTGATCGCCGCGTTGATGTCGCGGTCGTGGGTCGTCCCGCAGTCAGGACAGACCCACTCTCTGTCTGAAAGGGCGAGATCCTGCTTGAGATACCCACATTTGCTGCACATCTTCGATGATGGATCGAATCGTCCGATCTTCAGGAGGGTCTTGCCGTACTTCCGGCACTTGTATTCCAGCATCGCGAAGAACGTGCTCCACGATGCATCGGAGATGCTCCGGGCAAGGCAATGGTTCTTTTGCATTCCAGCGACATTCAACAATTCGACTGCAATGGCTTGGTTCTCGCTCACAACGCGAAAAGAGAGGTTGTGCAGGAAATCGTTGCGCTGGTTGGCGACCTTCTCATGGCACCGGGCAAGTTGCTGGATTGCCTTCTGCCGGTTCTTCGACCCTTTCTTCTTCCGGGATACCCGTCGTTGCAACACTTTCAGACGCTGAAGAGAGTTTTGCAGGTATCGGGGGTTCTCGATCTTCTCTCCCGTGGAGAGGGTGGCAAAATCCATCAACCCAACGTCGATCCCAAGCGTTGTGTCCAGAGAGAACTGCGCAGGTTCTGGTTCGGCTTTCCTGTCATCGATAAGGATACTGATGAACCATTTCCCCGTCGAAGTCACAGAAACCGTCGCATACTTCATCTTCCCGGTGAAGACGCGGTGGAAGACGGTTGTTATCTCACCGATCTTCGGGAGTTTGACCCGACCCTGCTCGAAGTCCACGGTGTAGTGCTGCGGTACCTGAAAGGATTGTACCGGATTCTTCTTTGACTTGAACCGGGGAAACCCTTTCTTCTCGCGGAAGAACCGGGTGAAGGCATTGTCGAGGTTCTTGTTTGCGCTCTGGAGCGATTGGGAATTGACTTCTTTGAGCCACGGATGCTCCTCTTTGAGGGCGGGGAGGTGGGTGTTCAGGTCGAAACAGGAGCGTTTTCGCCCTTCCTGTTCGTATGCCCGGATCTTCTGCTCCAGAGAATGGTTATACACAAACCGACAGGCATGGATGTGCTGCACGAGGAGCGAGATCTGCTCCGGAGAAGGAGACATCCGATACTTGTAGGCCTGAAGCATACAAACATTATCGCGCCTTATAAAAATATATAACCTCTGGTAATTGTGTGACGAAGGGCGGCTCCGCTTTCATCCCCACCCTGAAGGGCGGGGTCTTCCCGCTCCGCCCCCTTCACCCCCGCAAGATAAAAATGGTTCGGGCGCACTCCCGGACCTGCATCCGGCGTAGTTCCCTCCGGGAAACCGGCATGGAACAGGAGATCGCTTATTCACCAAACAGAAACATTATGACGATATCGCTCCAAGTGATCGCAAAGATAACTCGTACGGTATGCCCGGGTGCAGCCCGGCATACCGGCTACCTGCCCCCTTCTCCTGCAGGATCTGAACGATGCCTCCAACACCTCCTCCGAATGGACCAGATGCTCCCGCCCGGCCCACCACCGCCACGGACGGTGCCGTAAAGAGAGCTGGAAAGGGGATCCGGGAGCAGAAGGTCGACCAGGATCGCCGGATACGAGAACTCACGACACTCTATGCCATCAACGGCATCGTCGAGCGGCCCGGGATATCGGTCGACGAGATCCTCCAGGAGGTTGCCGTCATCCTTCCTGCGGGCTGGCTCCACCCGGAGGATGTTGCCGCCCGGATCACGGTCAACTGTCAGGAATATGGGTCAGCAGGGTTTATTGAGACTCCCTGGAGGCAGGAGTGCCGGATCGTCGTCCATGGCCGGGCTGCCGGGAAGATAGAGGTCTGCTACCGCCACGAACAGTCGGGAGCGGATACTGCGCCGCACCTTGTCGATGAACGTCGCCTGATCGATGCCGTCGCCGGGAGGATCGGCCGAATCATTGAGCGAGTGCAGGCGGAAGAGGTCATCGGAAGGAGCGAGGAGAAGTACCGCCTCCTCTTCGAGCAGATGCTCGAGAGTTACACCCTCTACGAGGTCGTCCGGGATGGCGATGGAAACCCCGTCGACTACCGTATTGTCGAGTTGAACGAGAAAGCAGCCGGCGTATTCGGCCGCCGCCGTGACGAACTGGTCGGGCGGCGGCTCTTCGATATCTTCCCGGCGATCCGTGAGGGTGCCCGCGCTCTCTACGGGGAGGTTGCAGAGACCGGTGTTCCGACGCGGCGGCGATTGCAGGAACCGAAAACCGGGCGGTGGTATGACCTGCACATCTACCGCCCACAGGCCGGGAGGCTGGTCGTCACGGGGCAGGAGATCACCGAGCAGAAGCGAGCGGAACTCGCCCTCCAGGAGAGCGAGGCGCGATTCAGGGGGATCTTCGAGCAGGCAGGGACCGGGATCGTGCTCATCGACCCGCAGGGGAGGATCTCAAGAGCAAACCCGGCGTTTGTGCGTATGTTCGGCTACGGTGAGGATGAACTGTATGCCATGCAGTTCTGCGACCTGATCTACCCGCCCGACAGGGAGGGGCCCGGTTATCTCCCGGGGGAGAACGCCGCACAGGATAAACGCTACGTGACGAAGGACGGCAGGGTCGTCTGGGGGCGGCTGACCACCTCACTGCTCCGCGACCCGGAGGAGCGCGGGCTCGTCATCGGGATGGTGGAAGACATCACTGACCGGCGGGAGATGCAGGACGCCCTGCTCGAGAGCGAGGAGCGGTTCCGGGAGATCGCCCAGCGGAGTTTCGATATGATCTACACGTGCTATACCGACCGGGGGATCACCTACATCTCCCCGGCCGTGCAGAGGATCCTCGGCTACACTCCGGATGAGATGCTCGGCGAGCAGTGCAACGACTACGTTCTCGCAAAGACCCGTTCCGACTGGCGGGAGGCCAGGGACCGGATCGCCCGGGGGGAGCCCGTCGAGGGGCTGGTGGTGGAGCTCCGGAGAAAGGATGGGACGGTCGCTGCCGTCGAGATGAACGAATCCCCGATTGTCGAGGGCGGCAGGGTGGTCGGCGTGCAGGCCGTCGGCCGTGATGTCTCGGACAGGAAGTGCTACGAGGATATGCGGCTGCAGGCGTTCGAGCAGATCGAGCAGAATATCGAGCAGTTCGCCGTCCTCGCGGACCACATCCGCCTGCCCCTGCAGGTGATCCTCGGCATGGCCGACCTGATCGAGGACGAGACGGCATCGGCAACGATCCGGGAGCAGGTGAAGCGGATCAACGGGCTCGTCAAGCAGCTCGACGAGGGCTGGGTCGAGTCGCGCGAGATCCGGGAGTTCCTGCGGAGAAACGAACTGGTCTGATCCGATCCGTGCGCCAGTTCGGGCGATTCACTTGCCGGCACAGCGGTCCCTCCTCTATCCCGCACCATCGATCCGCGGGCCCTGAAGATGCTCAATGGTGCAGGGACTTACCCCCGCCACCTCGGCAGCGTCGAGAGATACTGCCGCACCATCTCTTCTGCTCTTGCAAGGGGTATCCCGAGGTTTGCAGCCATCATCGGCGCATACTTCTCGACCGCCTTCTCCTTCGTCAGATCAGGTTCGGTGAACCCCCCGTCACGGTAGCAATAGGTGCAGTGCTCCGTGCTCAGCGATCCGTCCGCTTCCGTCCCGGCGTCCTCGTCGCGGAGAAGGGGCATCCCACAACTCCTGCAGACGGCAACGTCTCTCCCGGTCCACCTCCTCAGGCAGGAGAGCTGCTCCCGGGCGAACCGCTCTGCATTTCCGGCGGGGATATCGTATAACTGCGACATGATCGCCCCGCACTTCTTCGCCATTTCGTCGATGGTGGCCCCGGGTTCGGTGAAAGCGCCGTTCTGGTAACAATAGGTGCAATAGTCTTTTGAGAGTCTTCCGTCCGCTTCCGTCCCAAAATGCTCCGCTTCGCTCATCGGCATGCCGCAACTCTGGCACGTTCGTGTCTTGTTCGTCTCCATAAGGTCTTCTCCTGGCGCTGAAACGCTCAGAATAGATGAACGGCCTCTGCAGTACATAACCATTTGCAAAAGGTTACGGGAACGGTGCCGCCGCAACCGCCCGGAGGAGAAGAGGGCGACGGAGCGCCAACGATTGCCGGGTCGTCCCCCGGCTGAAAGTGCCGCTTTACTCCCCGCGGGGCGGGAACCGGATCGCTATCTTCCCGTCGGCACCGTGTTCGAGCACCGCATTCTGCTGGAGCGCCCGGGCATACCCCGTGAGGTAGGGTTCGGCCACCCGTTTGTCTGCGAAAGTCTCCCGGACCGCCGCCGCTGCGCCGTCGCCGTCGATGATGATTGTTGTACCCCCATCGGTGGATTCACCGGACACGCAGGGGATCCCCCACATCAGGAGAAGCCCCTCCATCAGGGTAGGCGGGTCGAACCGCTCCTCGTTGTGGGCCAGGAGCGCTGTTCCGTCCTCCGCGCCGAGCCGCCCGGCGATGACGGCAACCTGCTCCGCGAAGGCCGGGGAGGCATCATGGAGGAGGGCCCGGACGAGCGGCCCCGTGACGTCGTGCCGCCGAAGGGCCCGGGCTACTTTGATGAGCTGCCAGTCCCGGGCAAATGAGATACCGGTACGCATATCATCCTCTCAGGATGCCGTAAGTCATCACGCAGAGGCCAAGAATCACCACAACGCGGGAGAAGACCGCCGACCAGGCGATGATGAAGGCGTCGGGTGTGAAGATGCTCACGAAGTCCGCAAACGTGATCCCCACGACCAACGTAAAGAGCCCGTAGATGAAGAGGAGCAGGGTCGGCTGCCGCACGATCCGGTAGGCGTTGAAGATGAAGGCGATGAGGAGCGTCCCGAGGAGGAGCGTCACGATCGCAAGCATCTGCTGCATGGTCTCAATCTGCAATCCGTTCATGTCTGTTCCTTGACCTTCCTCACCGATATGATCGTCTGGATATCCTTTACTCCCGGAAGACTGGAGAGCGGAACCAGGACGCTCCGTTTCAGTTCGGATATGTTCTGCACCCGGACCTTGACGAAGAAGTCCCCGGGCTCAAGCACCTCGTAGAGTTCAAGGATGCACGGGAGACCCTGCATGAACTCCTCGACCTCAGGCTTTCCGTCCGGGTGGACCCTGACGTTCAAAAAAGCGACCAGAGTATGCTCGAAACACTTCTGGTTGACGACGATCGTGAACCGTTCAAGGATACCGGCGTTCTTCAGTTTCTCGATCCTTTTAAAGACCGTCGATGGTGCGATGTCCAGCATCGAGCCGAGCTCTGCCATGGACATCCGCCCGTCTCTTTGCAGTTCCCGAAGAATCGCATCGTCGATCTCGTCCATCTATAGAGTAATTACAGGCACTTAGATATTAAAATTCCGTATTTAGTTTATACTCTCAAACATCTTTTTTCCATTTCTAATCAAAAATGCCTGCCATATTGGATATTTGCTGAAGTTCTGTCAGGGTATAACGAAACAGAATCATACCGGGAAAAAGAGGAAACGATACCCACAACCTCATGCCGGCGAGAAAAATTATTTCAGCCCCGGTAACCGTTCGTTCCCCCGGGGTTGATGATTCTGGTGGGTCCGGGACCTCCTGCCGCCTCCCGGATGGCCGTATCGATGAACTCACGGGCCGCGATGAGCGCACGCCGCGCATCCAATCCCCGCGCAAGGTGCGCAGTGAGTGCTGCAGAGAAGCAGCACCCCGACCCATGCACCGAATAGGGGTAGCGTATCCCGGAGGCCTCCGTCACCCCATCCCGGTCGACGAGAAGGTCGATCGCCGCACCGCCGGCAAGGTGCCCCCCCTTCACCACCACGGCCCGGGCCCCGAGGTCGAGGATCCGCCGGCCGGCCTCCGCCATATCCTCGACGGTCACGACCCGCATCCTGCTGAGCACCTCCGCCTCGGGGATGTTCGGGGTGACGACGGCCGCCCGGGGGATGAGCAGTTCCGTGAGGTCAGCGACGGCGTCCTCGCTAAGCAGCCGGTGACCCGACGTCGAGACCATCACCGGGTCGATGACGAGGTCTGCCCCGTCCGGCAGTGCCTCCGCAACGGCCCGGATGACCGACCGGTCGGCGAGCATCCCGGTCTTCCACGCTCCGATGAGAAAATCGTCGGCGACCGTCTCTACCTGGGCCCGAACCGCGTCCGGCGGGAGCACCCACGTCCCCCGCACCTCGCGGGTATTCTGGGCCGTCACCGCCGTAATAACCGTCAGCCCCCAGATGCCGAGCGCTGTAAACGTCTTCAAGTCGGCCTGGATACCCGCTCCTCCTCCCGAGTCGGAACCGGCTATGGAGCAGGCGGCGATCATCTGCGCACCCGTCATTCTTCATCGTTCGGCATGGATCTGCTTGAATCTTTGCCTCTCCCCCGCCACTCCCTTTATCTGATCCCGCACCGACCACTTCTACAATGGATGTAGAAGAGATCAGCCGCCGGCACCTCGCTGCTGGCACCCCTGACGACGAGATTGTGCGCATCCTCGCCCGGGACGTGCTCTCCATAAAGCGCCACCACGTAACCCCCGCCTACGCCGAGGCATTCGCCCGGGCGGTCCTTGCCGAAGCGAAGAACTCGACCGATCTCTCCGGCGACCTCTTCACCTTCGAGCCCTCCGGCTCGACGATGGGTGAGTTCGGCGTCGGGTCGCGGGGGTCCGGGGACTTCTTCGCTCACCGGCAACTCGCCCGGATCATCGGCCGGACGGACGCCGCGGTCGGTGTCGACGAGATGGACGATGCCGGCGCCGTCCGTGCCGGAGGCGAATATATCATCACCACCGTCGACGGGATGCACTCCCGTCTCTCAGACTTTCCGTTCCTCGCCGGGTTTCACGTCACCCGGGCGACGCTCCGCGACGTCTACGTGATGGGCGCAAAACCAGTCGCCCTCCTCTCCGATATCCACGTCGCCGACGATGGGGACGTTGCAAAGATATTCGACTACACGGCGGGGGTCTCAGCCGTCGGCGAGGCGATGGGCGTCCCGCTCGTCACCGGGTCCACCCTCCGCATCGGCGGGGACATGGTCCTCGGGACACGGCTGACCGGGTGCGTCGGCGCCGTCGGCGTCGCCCGGCACCTCACGGCCAGAAAACAGATCACCCCCGGCGACGTCCTCCTCATGACCGAAGGTGCCGGCGGCGGGACGATCGCCACCGCCGCGATCTACTCGGGGTTCCCCGACGTCGTCGAGGAGACGATCAACCTCCACTTCCTCAAAGCCTGCGAGGCGCTCCTTGCAAGCGACGTCCTTTCCGGCATCCACGCCATGACCGACGTCACGAACGGTGGTCTCCGGGGCGACGCCTACGAGATGGCCGAGACCGCCGGCTGCCGGATCGTCGTCGTCGAGGACGACCTCCGCACGCTCGTCCGGCCGAAGGTCCTCTCGATGCTCGACGCTCTCGAGATCGACTACCTGGGCGTATCGCTCGACGCCCTCCTGGTTGTCGCGCCGCCCGAGGTTGCACCCGAGATCCGGCGGGTCGTCGGGACCGCGGGCGTCGCGATGAAAGAGGTCGGTTACGTCGAGGAAGGGAAGCCCGAGTCCGTCCTCTCTGTCAGCGGCGAGATCCGGGACTTCACGCCCCGGTTCCGGGAGTCGGCCTACACCCCGGTCAAGAAGGTCGTGGACGAAGACAAGAGGAACTTTGAGGAGATGAAAACCGGGGTCGAACGGGCGGCGGAAGCTGCGCTTGCAAAGAAACTCCGGATCCTCTCCCGGCTCCGGTCTTCGTGAGGAGATCGGATGCATTCTCGATTGGCGGAAAGATATCTGTTGTCTTAAGACGAGGGTTATCGTAAGAGATCGTATATCTGCTCTTTCGTCATACCCTCAAATTCTGCGACGTCGGTGACGATTGTGTTCAGCGTGGCCATGCTGAGTTCGTCGTGAAGGGGAACGGTAACCCGGAGCCGTTTATCTCCAACAACTTTACGCAACTGGACGTGACTTCCAGCCTGCCGGAGAAAGGAAAACCCGAGTTTTTCAAGGACTTTGATCATCCCGAGTCCACTAACAACCGGGTGTCGCGGCAATGATATCGACCTTGTATTCGAAATTTGGCGGGATTGGGCTCTCCTGTTCGTGGGTCTCTGATTTATATCTGGTTACAACGGTGATCCGTTCTCCCGCTTCGAGTTCTTCCGTGTAATGGAGCGATGTTGCTTCCAGGATGTTGTCGATGAGTTCTCCGATGCTTTTGCCCTGGGTAAAGATGGCATTTTCAGGTGCATGTGCGCTGGCGCTCCACCATCCTTCGGCATACGTTACTTCAAATGTGACCAGCATGAAGTTACACCTCTGCGTAATTGGGATATTGGGTTTTTCAGGGATAAGTTTGATGGTGACATGGTTGCCACATCCAGATCACATTATCTGTCATCATCTTATCAGACGCGCACGACGAGGTCGGCGGTATCGGTATCCGCAGTCAGAGGAGATGCCGTTCCCCGCGCCTGCCATCAGGGTGGCGTTCTCGGCAACGCCCTCGTAGTCGTTAACCTGCTCTTTTCTCCTGTCTCCTGCAGGAGTATGCAGGTGGGCGAGTGTGGCGGGCATCGAGACTGCGGATGGGAGGGCACCCTGCCGCCCCTAGTAGGGGAGAGAGCAGCCCCCCTTCACGCGCCTCCGGGGTTGACGACCCTCCCCATGAAGAGAATCGCGCCGGAGTCCTTCTCGACGATGAGGAAGACGAACGGGTGGTCCGCACGGAAGACGGGTGTGGCACCCCGCCCGCCTATGACTCCGGTCGCGGCCGCGGCCTCGGTGCCCTCCTCGTTCACGTCGACGAACGCCTTATGGAAGACCCCGGTGATGAAGAGATCTTTCGTGCCGTCCATCCCCGACAGGTCGGCATCACCGGCAAACGCCGTCGGCATCCCCATCGCAGCAAGCGCTCCCGGGAGAGGATACCCCGTCTCCAGCGTGAACTTCGGGAAGAAGACCCTGACGTTCTGCGGGACCAGGGAATCCTGCAGACCGGCAAGCCTCTCCGCGTCCAGGGCCTCCTCCGCAGCCGTCAGGTTCTCCCCTCCGGGGAGGAGGACGAGCATCGCGAGTTCGGTCTCGTTCCCGTGCGCGTACGGCATCTCGAGCACCTGGAGGGCCTCGGTCTCCGCGTACGGGTAGACGGCGTTCCCGTGCATCATCGCGACAGTCACCGTTTTGCCCGGTCCGACCTGGAACTCCTCTTTTGTCGTCTCGTTCGCGTCGAACTGTTCGACCCAGGTGCCTTTGAAGTAGATCGCGTTCGTGATCACGAGCCGGGTCATGGAGTCGATTGAACCCGGCGGCAGGAGGTCGCGGATCTTCTCTTCGGTCTTTTCCTCCACCCACCGGTTGATCGTCTCCCGCGACCCCTCGGGGTTCTCGATGAAGTCAAGGTTCGTGACGTTTGCCCCATACCAGCGGGCGGCCGTCTCAATATACTCCGGGAGGAAGGAGTACGTCTTCTCAGCCCAGAGGGCGTTTGCGGTGCGGAGAGTGTAGTTGCCGCTTCCGCGGTTCAACCCGGCGTCGATCGCGGCAAACCCTTCCCGCCGGAGGGTCTCGTTCGTCGGGAGGTGCAGCACCGCCCCGATCTCGTCGGCGGTCGCGCCGCGGGCGCCCTCGCAGGTGATCGCAAGGGCCGACGAGATGCTGTAGGGCGAGAAGAAGAGGTTGTCTCCCGCATGCGCCGGGTCGGCCGCGAGGTGCCGGAAGAGGTCGAACGCGAACCGGTTGTTCCCGGCCGCCACACTATCGTCGGCTACGTGTACGCCGGAGATGGAATTCGTGCTCAGGGGTACGGTCCCGCAGACAGCCGGTCCCGCAACAATGAGCGCCAGAACCAGGATGCCTATTCCAGAGATCAATAGTCTTTGCATCGTTCTCTCCCGTGGATGGCATCGAGGTGGCCGGTGATCCGCGAACCGGGTAACTTCCGGGCATCCACACGGAGTCTTTCTGCAGGAAGACGATAATACCGGCGAAAACGTTCGATCCCGGTCGAACGGGTTCAAAAACTATATCAGTCACGTGGCTTCCCACCCGCAGGATCGGGAGACTGCGTCGCCGCACGCCTCTTCCGCCACCGGACATAGGCATACGTCATGAGGGCTCCCCCAATCACCGCGAGCGCGATCCCGGCAACGAGCAGTTCCACGGGAGGCCCCTCCGGGCCCGGGACACCACCACCCCCCGGCAGCGGGGGCACCGGCACCTCCCGGACCGGCGCCGTCAGAAAGGCCGTGAGGGCGGTTATCCCCCCGGCGAGGCTTGCCAGGCCCGCCGTCAGGATGATCCGGATCCGGGCGCTGCCGTGCGGTTGCAGGAGGCCGCGCCCCTCCGGCGTGAGCGCGTAGTATACCCAGGCGTGCCCGTCACCATCGGCAGCGACAAAACCGGCGTCGGTCAGCCTCTGCAGGTGGTGATGAACCGTGGACTTCGCCAGGTCGAGGTCGTCCGCGAGTTCCGTGACCGTCATCCTGCGTTCATTCAGAGTTTTTAGGATATCAAGCCGGGTCCCCGAGGCGAGAACCTCGAACGAATCCTTCGTCAGGACGATATCGACCGGCTCCATGGGAAGGAGTTCGGGGAGGCGGGATATAACGATTCCGTTACCGTCGCCGTAGCGTAAGATGAAGCCTCTCCGCGCAGCCCGGGTCGGGCGGGAGCAGGGAACGACCCCTGCGCCCGTTCACAAAACAGCCTACTCTTTTGGTTTCTTCCCCGCCGCACAGACGTTATACGCCAGGTACGGCAGTTTCTCCTCGACGAAGGGCTCCACCTTCCGGGCAAGGTTAAAGACCGGGTCGGCGAGGTTTAGGTGTGCAAACGAGCACCGGCCGACCGAGACATCCTCGAACCCTGCATCCCGGAAGAGTCCGGCGATCTCGGCGTTGGTGTAGTAGTGCTCGTCAAAGTCGCCGACGCCCACCTTCTTCAGTCCGACCTTCTCCCCCACCTGGTAGAAGAGCGGAACGATGCTCGTGAAGACTGTCCTTGATAAGGTGCAGATGGCGATCCGGCCGCCGGGCTTCAGAACCCGGTAGCACTCCCTGAGCATTCCCTCCGGGTCCGGGACGTAGCTGAAGGCGAGCAGGCTCGCAAGGGCGTTGAAGGTCTCGTCCTTAAACGGGAGGACGTCGGCGGTCCCGACGCAGAATCCGCTCTCAGGGCAGCGGTGCCGCCCGTGCCTGACCATCCCCGGGCTGATATCGAGCCCGACGGCCCGGCCGCCCTCCTCGACGTAGCGTTGCACGAAGAGCCCGGTCCCGCACCCGAGGTCGAGGAGGAACCCGTCCCTTGGGAGCACGCTCATCACGTGATCGCAGATATGCTTGTGGTAACACTTCCCGCGGCGACCGTCGTAGCGGTCGTCATAGACGTCCGCGACCTCGTCATAATGTTGCTGTACTTTCTTCACTGAACACCTCCCGGGCGATCCGGGCAAGGAGTGCGTTGATCTGAACAAAATCGTTTGCGTTGTGGCAGAGCCGGTGGTCCGCGTCGGCGAGTGCGATCGCAAGGGCCGGGTGGTTGTACTCGCGCCGGATCACCTGGCGGAGCTCGCCGACGACGTCCCGGGCCGAGAGCCCGTACTCGATCATCAGCGCTTCGGTGATCCGGCGTGCAACGTCGAAGTTGCCCGCACGGAGCGCGTCGAACGCAGACGCGGCGACATTCGCGGTCTCGGAGCGGGATACTTCTGCGAGGTCGAGGTCTTTCCCCGACGCGACGGTGATCTGGAGGTACATGATTGCCCGCCGCAGGTCGCCCCGTGCGGCATGGACGATCAGGTCGAGTTCGTCGTCCGGGATTGTGGCTCCCTCCGCGGTGAGGATCTCCTGAAGGCGGGCGCGGATGACCCTGCTCTCAAGTGGGGCGAAGAAGAGCGGCAGGCAGCGCGACGCGATCGCGGGGATGATCGCCGATGGCCGGGTCGTGACGAAGATGAACCGGCAGGTGGCGCTATAGCGCTCCATCGTCCGGCGCAGGGCCTGTTGCGCCTCAAACGTCAGGCCCTCGGCGTCCTCGACGACCATCAGTTTGAAGTCCGCATCGAGCGGGCGCATCGAGGCGTACCACTTCACGATGTACTTGAAGTTGGTGATCAGGCTCTGGTCCTTCCGGTAGACCAGGGCGAACCGCTCGTCCGTCTCAAGAGCGCTCTTCCCTCTCCCGAGGAGGCCGGCGGCGCTGAAGATGGTTGTGTTTGCTTCCCAGTTCTCGCCGTAGAGCCTCCGCGCCAGGCACTCGACAGCCACGGTCTTCCCGGTGCCGTGCGGGCCGGAGACGAGCATGTGGGGCACGCTCCGCTTGTCCGCAAACGACACGAGGTGGCGGACGACCTCATCCTGTCCGATGATCTCGTCGCACCGTTTCGGCCGGTAGACCTCACTCCAGAGCATGGGCCAATCTCTCTCTCATCTCATCTATTGCCGCCCGGAGAAGATAGGTATTGTCAAGCGTGGCGATCAGGCGTTCACCCTCGCCGGGCTCAAGGGAGGCGCACGCCGCGGTGATCGCGGGGATGGCGCGCGTCACCTCGTCGACGATCGTCAGGGTCGCCGTGCGGGCGGTCCGGGAGAGCGGGTTTAAGTCGACGGTGATGACGGTCTTTCCCATCGCCCGGAGCGCCTCACAGCGGTCCCCATCCTCAAGGGGCACGAGAACGACGTCGGCGTCCCCGATCCCCCCCGGAAGGCAGAGCGCGCGGTCGTGGGAGAGCGGGACGAGCCGTTCCGGTGTCCCGGAGAGGACCCGGGCGCCATGCTCCGTAAGAAGCCGGGTGATCAGCCGTATTCGTTCGTCGGTCCGGTGGAAGAGGTTCACCTCGACGTCGGCGCCGCTCGCATTCTGGAGCGCCGCGACCTCAGCCGCCGCCAGCGCCGCCGTGTTCCCGTTCACCGATATCACCGCGTGCCGGGCGGCAAGAAGCATCGCTGCAGCCGTCCGGGCGGCGAGAGCAGCGCTCTCGGTCGTTTTCTCACCGAGCAGGTAGTCGAACGCCTCCCCGCGCCCGTGGGCTGCAAGCCCCTCGAGGGCGACGACGCCCTCGCGGGCGTATTGAGCCAGCCGTTCGCGGGCGATCAGGGAGCGGTAGCGTGGATGGTCTTTGGGTATCATGGTCTCGTCTCGATAAGATATGCGCCGCGGCGTGCGACCTCCAGGCGGTAGACCTCCCCGAACCGGGAGAGCACCCGCTCCGCGCCGGGGCCACAGGCAAAGACGCCGTTTCCAAGCATCGTCATGCTGGCCGGGACCCCCGAGCCGTCGCAGGCCTCGAGCACCCCCCGCACCTCCGGCGCGATGAGCCCGCTCTTCTCCGCGAATCCTCGTGAGAGACGACAGAAGTCGGCGAGGCCGCGTGGGCAGCGGTCCGGATATGCAGCGGCGATCCGCGCCATCGCCTCCCCCGAGGAGAGGACCGAGGCGGTCGGGAGCGGGCCGAGGCTCATGGCGTAGAGCGGCTCCGGTGGGTAGAATCGGGTGATATCGGCGTGGATCCCCGGCCCCGTTCTGCAGACGACCCCGCCGGCCTGGCTTGCGGCGACGTCCCCGAGGCCGGAACGGTGGAGAACCTCAGCCTCATGGGCCCTCTCGGCCGCCTCGTCCGCCGAGAGGCCGAGGTCGAAGAGGTGGTTTGCCGCCGTGAGGGTTGCAAGGAGCGCCGCCGCCGAGAGGCCGAACCCGGCGCCGATGGGGAGCCGGCACTCCGTCGTGACGACGGCCGTGACTCCCAGCCGTTCGAGGGCGTATTCGACCGGCGGCGATCCGGCGGTAACACGACCCTGCCGGACCACCCGGACGCTTGTTGCACGGGCGGGGCTGACGGTCGAGCGCACCCCTTCATCGATGACCACGCCGGCCCCGACGCTCCCGGTGGCTGCGGGGTCGCCCCCCTCGACCCGTTTGAAGTACCCGGATATGTGGCCTGGGGAGAAGGCTACAGCAGTCCGGACCATACCGCCGCCGCGACCTCCTCTTTGCTCCCCGTCACATCGGTGACCCCGCCGGCCGTCATGAGCCGGAACGACCCCTCCGCCGCCCCCATCGCCGGGGGCGCGTTCACAACGACCATCCTCGCGCCCGCCTCAAGCATCGCCCGCGCCCGCTCCTCCTCGTGCCAGCCGAGTTTGAAGGCCACCGTCACGGGGCGGCAGGCCGCCATCACTTCGTCGATGATCTTCGGGAGCGGATTGAGCCGGACGGTCCGGGGCGAGCCGCTCGGGATCTTGCCCTCCCGCCGTTCAGGGGCAAAGTCCGATATCGCCGCCGCGCTGACGTAGACATCGACCCCCTCGTTGCGGCAGACCGAGAGGACCGCCTCACGCATCTCTGCGGCGGTCGTGACACGGATGTTTCGGATGCACGGGAACGAGCCCGCATGCACCACCGTCACATCGGCGCCGAGCCGGAAGGCCTCGAGGGCGAGCGCCCGGCCCATCCGCCCGGTCGATCGGGTGGTGAGGACCCGGACGTCGTCGAGCGGCTCTGCGCACGCCCCGCTCGTGATCAGGACCTTCTTCCCCGCGAGCGGCCGGCCGGAGACCGCCCGCTCGGCGTGGAGGACGACGACCGTATTATCGGCGACCTTCGCCTTCCCCTCCTCGATCCGGGGGTCGATGACTTCGATGCCCCAGGAGCGGAGCCGCCGGAGATTCTCGGCGACACCCGGGTGGCGGTACATACTCTCGTGCATCGCCGGGGCGAGGACCACCGGCATCCCGCGGCCGAGCGCCGTCGTGGCGAAGGTGGTCACGGGGGTGTCGTCGATCCCGCAGGCGATCTTGCCGATCGTGTTCGCCGTCGAGGGCGCGATGAGGAGGAGGTCCGCCGCCCCGCCTTCCCCGCAATAGAGGACATGCTCCACGAGACCGGTGATCCGGGTCACCACGGGGCGGGCGGTCGCGTAAGCCAGGGCGTCGGGGTGGATGATCCCGGCCGCCGCCTCCGTCATGACCGCCTGCACCGTCGCGCCCTCGCGGCGGAGGGCGTGGGCGAGTTTCACCGTCTCGACGGCCGCAATGCTCCCCGTCACGGCGAGGACCACCGTCTTTCCCGAAAGCGTCTTCACGATATCGTCACATCCTGCACCATATGCCACGCGTGCGGACCGTACTTCTTCACCCGGCGGGAGGCGATCGCCGCCCGAAATCCCGCCTCTGCCGCCTGCTCCCGGATCGTGTCCGCCTGCTCCCCGATGCTGTGGACGTGGAGCACGCTGCCCGTCCGGACGTGGGCGAGGGCGTCGGCAAGCATCGAGGGTGCGTCGAAGTGCCCCATCAGGACCCGGTCGTAGACCCCGGAAACGAGGTCCCGGCAGTCCCCGACCTCCGCCGTGATGCGGTCCGCGACATGGTTTGCCATACTATTGCGCCTCAGGTATTCAAAGGCTATCGGATTGATCTCCATCGCGTGGACCGCCGCACCGCCTGCGGCCGCAGGTATGGAGAAGTACCCGATCCCGGCGAACATATCGGCGACCCGCTCGCCGGGCCGGACGAGGGAGGCGATCCGTGCTTTCTCAGTCCGATTGCCCTGCGCAAACATCACCCTTGTCGGGTCAAGAATGAACGTGTAGCCCTGCTCGCGGTGGCGGACCTCGCCGGCGGTGCCGTAGAGGACCTCGACGTCAGGGACGCGCATCGCGCCGGTATACCCCCTGATCCGGACGATCCCCCGGGGACGGCAGTGGCGCACGATCGCGGCGAGTTCCTCCTCCGACGGTACCTCGCCGTGGAGGACTGCGATATCGCCGATGAGGTGGTAGCCCCGGCCCCGGTAGGGTTCCCGCTCGGGAAGGTCCGTGTCGGCCGGATACCCCTCCCCGACCGGGACCCAGGCGATGCCGCCCTCGACGTAAGGCCGGCGGGTGCGGTCCACCCACTCTGCATCCTGGAGGCTGGCGAGGGCGCCCGCCGGCATCTTCCGAGCACGCATGGCAGTCACCCAACGATGACCAGACGGTCCTGTTCCTCGTCGCGGAGCACCCGGATCGGCTGCCCCTCCACCGGGAACGTCCAGGGAACCGGGCTCTGTTCCCGCGTCTGGTAGGTCTTCGGGTCCATCAGCCCCACCAGGTCCGGTTGCGTGAAGACGACGAGCGCGGACTCGGCGTCACGAGTGTTCCCGAGGAGGCGCTCGACCTCGCCTTCGGCAAGGGTCCGGGTCATGCCGCTCTGCAGGTCGAAGACCCGGAGGCGCTGCCCGTCGATCTCGCGCACCTCGAAGTAACCGCCCCGGGAGACCACCACGTCACCTCTCTGGTAGAACGGAAGTCGAATAGAGTAGGTGATCCGGTAGAGCGCTTTCCCCTCCTTCTCGCCGACCAGTTTCGGGTGGGTCGTATACCGCCCGCCGAGAGCCCCCGTTATCCCCCGGGCGAGCTCCTGGCCGAGGTGCTGGGACCCGACGGTGACATCGACACCGTCCTTCGACTCTTCCAGCTCCGATATGAACGAGAACCGGTCCCCCGACTCCTGGAGCGTCTCCTCGATCTGCTCTGCGATCTTCGTCGCGATCTCGCGCTCGTAGGCGTTGATCTTTCTGTTCGTAGCCCGTACCTGGACGATCCCCTCGTAGTAGCCCCCGGAGATCCGGCTGCACCGGTCGCAGGACTCTTTCTGCCAGAGGATCTGGGTCTCGCAGGTCTCCCGGACCGGGACCGAGTAGAGGGTCGCCTCCACCTCGATGGTGCAGTTCGTCCGGCTCAACCCGGTCTCCTCCGACCTGACGGTGACCCGGATCTCCTTTGCATCCTCGTGAATATCGACCGCCGATACCGCCAGCTCCGCGATGAGGTCCTCACGCGGCACCTTCAGGTCCGACCAGGTCTTGCCACGCTTCTGCGACTCGCAGACCGGACAGTAGACGGCCATCACACGGGGCCGGCAGGTCAGCAGCCGGACGTCCGCGGCCCGGCACTGCGGGCAGAGTCCTTCCTCGGTCGGCTTCCCGCAACGGGGGCAGATGCTCGTCTGTATGGTCATAGGTTATATCCTGAATATCTGGGCATGGGGCACGTCGCCGATCATGATGCAGTCTTCCTCTGCGATCAGCCCTATGGCGATGGCGAGGGCTACGACACGCTTCCCTATAATATTAGCGTTCGTCGCGCACGACAGAGCCTCCTTGACCTCCTCCTCGGCGGCACGCTCCGTACCATAAAATCCTCCGGTGATACAGATTTCTATGTCTCCATGCGCCAGAGTGACGTCGAGCAGTTCGGCGTCGCAGGCAGCCACCACCTCACCGGCGCCGGGCATGCGGTGAACTTTCAGGTGCATCTCAGATCTCTTGGACGGGAGTCGTCAAAAAGGTGCGCTGTTGTGGCTAGGAAAGGACGATATCCACGCCGTAGGTGCGCGAGGGGGTCTCTCGATGGATGCGCCAGGCATCCTCTTCGGTGATGAGCCCTTCTTCAAGATACCGGCGCGTGAACCGCGGGACCGATTTCGGCCCGATGACCGCGCCGGGCCGGGAGTTCTCGTCCATGTAGTCGCTCTCCATCGTGAACCGCCGGCCTGCCCGCGCAAGCGCGGGGATATCCTCGTGCCGCGCGATGAAGGAGGGCATCAGTGGGGTGTCGGGCGTCGCGAAGTGTTTGACGACCCGTTCGACCGGGATTCCCGCTTGAGCGGCCATCGTGACGACGTCGGTGCAAGGACCGCTCTCGGCGTGGAGCTGGACGGCGCAGCCGCAGTCGGCGCCGAGTTCGAGCGAATGAAAGAGGACCGCGTTCGAGGCGGCAAGCACCTCAGGCGCGACCTCGTAGTGGGGCCGGCCGCTTTTGAGGGCGACGGCCCGCCCGTCCTCGACGTAGCGGGCCGCGAGGTCGAGCCCGGCCATCATGACGCCGGCGGCCGCTTCAAGGCTCATCCGCTCCACGAGGTGGCCTATCTCCGCCGGGTGGACGCCGAGGACCGGGTAGACGACGAGCCCGGCCTCGCGGACCATCTCCGCCACCCGGAGCGTGGCATCGAAGACCTCCCGGTAATCCTCGCCTGATGAGGGCTCGACCCCGAGTGACCAGGAGGGCTTCGCGACCAGGAAGATGTGCGTCCCCCCGCTGCGGCGGAAGTCCTTCGCGGCCTCGATCCCCCGGCCGTTTTGCGGGTCGATGTGGATGTGGTCGTCAGTGATCGGTATCGCGGGAGGTTTCATGGTACTCGACGATCTCCATCATGGGGTAATCGTCCTCGAGGTGCAGCCGGGCCCGGCAGACGGTCGCCCCGACCTCGGTCGTGATCTCGGCATCGAACATCTTCCCGGCAAGTTCCGAGTAGCCGAACCGGTTCGAGACCATCATGTCGCGGTTCAGCCGGACGCGGATATCCGTCACGTAGGGCTGGAGGCCGACGGCCTGCTCGATGGCGGCTTCGACGGTCGCGGCGGTCTCGCGGGCGATGGGGGTCCCGACGAACTGGTGGTAGAGAGCGCCGAGCTTAATCCCGGCTTCGAACGCCGCTTTCTCGCGGTCGGTGATCATGGTTAGTAGATTTGGGGTGCGGGAGTAAGAAGGTGCGCCCCCCCCGGAGGAGAGTATGATGAGAGGGTTTCGTTTTGTGGTTCGGGGACTCCCGAATCTGCGCAAGAGTGGTGATATGGTCTCACGCGAAGCCGCGAAGAACGCGAAGACTAGCAGAGAGTTGATATTACTCCCCTTCGCGACTTTCGCGGCTTCGCGTGAGTCAGCAGGATATGGAGAGATCCAGGAGAGGAGCGGGCAGCATGAAACAAGTCGTCGATAACCGCACGACGTTAGACTTGGATGCCGACTTCGGCAACGAAGGTCTCCATGATGTCGTCGTTCTCGAACGCGTCGTCCCCGAAGGTTTCTATGTGAAACTGTATGGCAGACTTCACTTCGGCAAGTGCTTCTTCGTAGGTGTCCCCCTCTGCGACGACAGTGCCTTTCAGACCCAGGGGGTAGGCGACATAGCCGTCCGGGTGCTTCTCGACGATGATCTTTAAGGTCTTCATGGATTCATCCCCCCTCTATTCGATCTGAGCAGGGGCGATCAGGGTGATATTTGACCTGTCCGGCGATATACTTTAGCCCGATTTCTCCGGGTTCGTTCCGGGCATGCCCCGGCTTCATTCCGCGTTACCCCCGCCCCCGGAGTTCGGGCGGCGGAGGAAGATGACCACCCGAAGAATAGCGTAGAAGATGGTAGCGACCAGTACGCACTCGAGGTAGAACCCGAGGAGCGTGAACCCGGAAAACACCAGACTGTATGCTAATGTGCCTTCCGCGAGCGGCAGGACGTTCATGATGCCGTCGAAGAACCACCCGAGAAGCGGCAGCCTGTCCGCGAGCAGCGGGGGCTCGCCTTTCCAGCGGTGCGGGGTTACGAACAGAGCGATTACAAGCGGAGCCGTTGCTGCGACGGTAACGAGCATCGTCTGTATTCGCCCGTGAAACGAGAGGACGCCTGCAACAAGCGGGAACGGCGTGGCGGCCCCCGCAATTGCAAGGGTCAGGATCACCAGAAAGAGGGTGAGGAGGGCAAAGAGCGGTACGGGCTCTGGATGACCTGAGGCGATGCTGGCGACAACGACCCAGACGGCCCACGCGATGACCGCTACGAGCGGTGGGATTGCGAAGCGCAACCGGCTTTGAGAGAGGTGTTCGTAGAGGCGGTGGAAGTTTGCGGAGAGTGAGAGCCTCATCAGATCACCCCTGCTCCATGTTCGGGTGAGGCTTTCTCCGTGTTGCGCTCCAGTCCCATGCCAGATATAGAACGAGGATCGTAAGAAGACCACCCACCCCGTTGACCTGATAGGGAAGGGCGTAGCCTCCAAGATACAATATCCCGAGAACGGGGAACCACAGCAAAAAGCCCAGGAGGTTGCTCTTAAGTCCGATCACGCTGCGAACGGCCTCGATGCCGCCCAGTTCCCGGCGGTATATCTGGTGGTCCCCGATCATTACGACGAACGGGATGAGGCCAAGGGTAAGCCAGGCGGTGAATGGGTTTTGCGTGAATACCTGGCGCGGAAAGAGGGCGCCTTGAACGAAGAGCAACAGAGCAATCCAGATGATGACCAGCAGAAGCCCGAATATGAATCCAGGTTCTTTATCGTATTTATCTGGGCCCGGCTCCATCGTACAAGAGCCTCGACGCAGGTTTATTTATAAATTCTGTCCCTTCCCTCTACACGTCCGTCGGCTGTTCGCAAAAGCGGGACGATCGATCCTGCCCTGGGGGCCGTGGGCGGGGAAGAGAGACTTTTTCATGGCGAGGCAAGCCTATCCACAGTCGGCGATTCAGATACAGGCGAGCATCGTCCGGGTAAATGGGGTTTGCGGAGAGAGTGCCTTGCCGGATTATCGTACCCCCGCTCTGCGTTCGCGTGAGGATTTCTTCGCATTGCACTTCTTTTCCACAAAAGGTAAACAACGGCTATGGTAAGGAGACCCCCAATCCGTTTAACATAGCGGCTCCTCCGCCGTCACAACAGCGACGGCCGTTCATAATAGGTCTCCAGGAACGTCATAACAGCTAAAAGAGCAGAGGTTATGATCACGTACAAACGTATAGTGCGAGGGCTGAGACCTGCAGCGGCAAATTTGGCGGTGACGAAACGTGAGAGCATGACCAGGAGGACTAGGGGGATTACGGCCAGCCCAAGCAATATCGATGATAACAGGTGCGCCGGATCTATGTATTCCGGATACCTGATCAGAGCGCCGAACCGGATGATCGTAGCGGCTATAAAAAGGGTCAAAAAGGTAAAAAAGAGTTTGAACGATCTCAGCATAAGACATCCCACTCCGCAGCCCCTCTCTCAACCATCAATCCGTTCCCTCCGGTGTGCGTCGCCTTTCCCAGACATAGTGGATGGGAAAAGCAACGATACCAACAAGCGCGATCCCCCGGAGAAGGGGAAGGACGGGATGCCCCAGTGCCAGGTGGCGCAGAAGAACGATCCCGGCTGCTCCGAGGTAGAAGACAACTCCTTGCGTGAAAGTGACGCGGCGCTCGCCGCCATCGGTGAAGATGATGCGCGTCAGGAGCAGGGCGACGATGAGAAGGACAGGGAGCCAGAGGATCTGGTTGATGGAATATGCAAGGGACGCGTAGAGGTAGATCAGGAAGACCGTGACGAGAAGGGCGGCATCGATCACCTTCTCGACGATGCCTCTTCTCCGTGCCGTCTTCCTTTCTTCGTGCTTCCCCAGTCGAAGCGCATGGCGAAGGATATTCGCTGGACTGGGGTCGTTCAGGCCTTCTTTTCGTCTATACCACACCATAACGCAGGCGACTACTGCAGCGATCGTCAATGGCAGGGGTAAGAGCAAAAACGATGGCAATGGGAGGTAGTCTGTTGTGATGATGAAAGCGGTGACGATAAGCGAGACCCCAAAGGTTGCAACTGAACGCCACAACTCTTCTTTGGCAATAGTATCAATCTTCATGCGTACATCACCGAAGCATCATCGGGGAGAGAGCCCGCGTTCCGATATTCCCGTTCATTTGCTCTCCTCCTGTAGTTCCCGGAGGCAAAAAAGGCTCAACCCTAAGTACATAGAATGCGAACCGCTCTTTCGCCTTCGGGTAGTGGGGAGCTCGCCCGATCTTGGACGGATGGGGTGAGCCTCCGCCGTTTTGCGAGCGCGTTCCGGGCATCCGCACAATGACCTGGATGTGTGGACATTTATGTTTTCTGTCCTATTTCTTTACACGTCCGTCGGCTGTTTGCAGAAGTGAGGAGATCCATCCCGCCCTGTGGGATGCGGATACAGGAGAGAGGTCGTTCTCGCGGCGGGATTGGATCGGTCATCGGTCCGTTCTCTTCGGCGTGCGCCGCCGCTCCCTGATGGAGAGGAGGGGAAAACGATGCCGACGAGCGCGATTGCCCGGAGGAGGGGAGAACGGGGTACCCCGGGTGCTAGGTAGTTCTTCTTCCTTCTCGACAGGGTGCTCAAGCCGGAGCAGGACGATGGATACGGGAAGTGATCCGGTTCTGCCGGTGGAAGTCCGCCGCGATGAGAGGCTTTCCTGCCGGCCGCAATCGATCGAGTAATGCGTACTATGCGCCAGGCCCGTCGCTCATGATACCCGGTACACGATTGTAGGTCCCGACCAGTATACCGGCTCGACTTCCCCGCACTCCGCAAGCGTTTTCAGGCCGCTCCCGTACTTCACCCGCTCCGTCTCTCCGACGAAGATGTAGCGTACATTGTACTTCGCAAAGAGCGCTTTCGGGTTCTCCGTGTACATTCGGTCGACGTCCAGAGACCGTCGCTCGATCTCTTCCCATCCCCGCCCCCACATTACTTCGTGGGTACGCCACCCGATAACCGTGGGAAGCCCCGTGAAAGCCGATACCCGCGACGAGTAGGTGTACGCGTCCCCGGGGGCTTCCAGGACCACATCTCCGCTCTTCGCCGTCTCTCCAAGCCAGCAGAGTGCGGCATAGTCGTCGGGTTTCTGCTCTTTGAGCCATGCTGCCCCGTCAAACGTCAGCGTTCCGGTGCCACCCATGTATCCTGCGCCGGGCATGGCTATGAGCGATCCAACCGGATGAATAGCAGCAACAGCTATCAGGACGACCGCTCCCGCCACCAGAACCCTGCTTCGTATCCGGGAGAGGAAGTACGCCGACGCCACCCCCAGGAACACCCACGCCTGAAGATACAACTTCATCACGGTGTTCAGGCGCTCAAACGGCTGGCCGTAGGCATCGTTGATGAAGAAGACCTCGCAGAAAACAATCATCAGCAGGGCGATACCGGCGAGCATGGCCGGGTACTCGTCGTTAAACCATGCACGATAGAAGAACGGGAGGGCGAGAAGCGGCAGTACCGCCAGCGGAAAGTTCAGTGAGCAGGCGACGAGCGCAACGCCGACGACCACGGCCGCCGCGAAGATATCTTTTCTGGAAAATGTATGCAGGTCGATCAGGTATGCAAGCGCCATGAAGGCAAAGACAGCGAATATGAGAAGGAAACCGGTCATATCCGTTCTCTGGCCGGGATCGACGACGCCGACCAGCCCCGTGAGCAGTGATGCTGCGAAGATGCAGCCCGCGAGCCCGATGACGAAGAGAAATGCTTTCTTCTTTGTCGCGACATAGGCCGTCCCGGCACAGAGGAAGAGACTGGCGGGAAGGCTCCAGGCATTCACGCCGACGAGGAATGCGGCGGTGACGAGAGCTGTTGCGAAGGTCGCCCACGAGAAGTTTCTGGAGAATGCGAGGCACAGCCCGACGAGGGCCAGCTGGAAAGGAATCGATACGAAATGGGCGTGCAGGTCTCCCTGGAGAAAGGTATAGAACGGGTAAAAGGTGATCGTATGGGGAATCACGCCTGTCGCGGCCGTGAAGTCGAAGGAGGAGAGCCATTCAGGGAGCGATCCTGAGAATGTGTGGAACTGGAGGATATCCGTTCCGCTCACATACGCCAGCAGGTGTACAAACCCTGCCGGAAAACCGGAAACCATGGTGAGAAACGCTGCAACGAACCCGTACAGGTACCGCTCGGTCAGGTTGAGCCCGATGCCGAATGCCGTCTGCACGCCCATGGCAAAGAAGGCGGCAACGGCAATATTGTAGCCGACGGCAGCCTGCACCCCGGAGAGCGCGATAAGGACGGCGGCGGTCAGGTGTCCAAAGTAGTAGTAGGTCAGGCTCATGCCCGCGGACCAGGGATCGGCGGGCGGCAGGAAATCGGTCCGCAACAGGGACTGGAGAAACGCCGCATCCATGAAGTCTTCGGAGTACCCGAAGTAGATCTCCGGTTTCTGCATGAGGAAGAGTGCCGCGAGAAGAAACGTCGCGACGAACAGTCCTTCCTGCACCAGCAGTCCCCTCTCTATCTTCAGGTCGCGGCGGTGGTAGACGACGAGCGCGGCCAGAGCAATGAGGACGAACAGACCGATATATACGCCTGCGGCGAACGTGACCAGCCGGAGGGATGAGAGCAGCCAGGCAACGAGGGAGACGATGACGATCCCGACCGGCCGGGCGAGCGAGTAGCCGGTGTCCCGCAGGTTCCCGGCCAGGGTCCGGACTATCGGAAACGAAAGGAGACCTATTACTTCGAGGACTACGAAGAAGGCAAGCAGGTCCATCCGGTCACGCCTCCTTCCCCGCGAGACCCGACGGGGAGGCGGCACCCGGCATCTGCAGGTCGTTCTCCGTTTCGGGGGCTGCGCCAGCAGTTTGAATCATTTCGGGCAGGTACGCTTCGCCGGAAAGCAGCACCCGGTCGTACACTGTTCTCCCCGGTTCTCCCTTTTCCACTCTTGGTGGGATGCGTTCTGCCGTGATCTCACGTTCTACCGGTTTGGGGGGGACAGCCAGCGCCGGCGGAGACGGTGGAGTGGCGGTAGAGACACGATCTGCGGTGTCCATCGTTTCGAATAATCTGTTAGGTTGGACGGGGCATCCTGCACAGGAACAAGCACGATATCACTTTTTCTTGCCCTGAAGGACCAATAACGCTCCCAATATCCCGATAATACCTGCCTGCAGACAGAATCCCGGAACCTCCTTCCCGGATGGCTCCAGCTCCAGATCGAGCTCGTTCGTCAGGTTTTCAAAAATTATCTCGCGCTGGAGGGGGAGGTAGCCCTCTTTCTGAACGATGATGGTCTGATCGTACCCGATTGCTTTTTCGATCAGATACCTGCCGTCTCTTCCCGTTGTGTTCGTCACCGAGAGGGGTTCGTCATCCAGCTCAAAGACCGATTCAAATCGCATGGATGCGTTGTGAATCGGGTTGCCTTCAGGGTCCGTCACCCTGCCCGAAACGTTGATCGCCCGCGGCGGAGGTATTCCGCTGTGGATGGTCACGTTCAGGCTTTTTTCGGCCCGGTTTCCGAGGTTGTCGGTCGCTATGACCGTGATCCTGTTCTCCCCTTTAGAGACCGGCACGGAGCACGCGAACGTCGTTTCGTTCCCGCACGAAACTTCCCCTATCTCGCTTTGAACAACCACGCTCCGTATGCCGGATGGGGCATCGATCTTGCCGAGAACCGCAACGTGGGGCGGAACGACATCGATCCAGCCCTCAGCTCCGTCGGTCGGGGAGGTGACGGTGATGGTTATCGGCGCATCGATACCGGTGAGGGGTGCGTTCCCGCTATTTTCTTCACTCGCACTCACCACCGTCACGACGCCCATGCTCGCCAGCAGCACGGCGAAGAGCATGGAGAGTGCCCGCATTCCGATGGTTCCGTTCATGAGTTTTTCCTCCTGTATATTACCGGAGGCAAAGGAGACACAATCCTAAAATACAAGGAGTGCAAACTTATCTCTTGCCTTCGGGTAGTGGGGGGTTCATCCGGCCTTGGACGGATTGGGTGAGCCTCCGCGGTTTTGCAAACGCTGTTTTGAACATCCGCACAGTAACCTGAACGTTTGGACATTTATGTTTTCTGTCCTATTTCTCTACACGTCTATCGGTTGTTTGCAGAAGTGGGGCGATCCATCCCGCCCTGTGGGATGCGGATACAGGAGAGAGGCTGTCTCATCTGGTTAAGTCCTGCAAGAGTGACCTCGCCTAACGACAGTAAGTACATTGACCGCGTCGGGGGCAGGGGACCACCACGCTCCGGATCGTCACATAGCCCGCCAGAAGTCGGGACGACTCAGAGAAAGGGTTCTTGATCGCGGCCCCTTCCCCGAGCAGATAGGAGAAAGGACGGGCGGGGCACCGCAGATGGCGGGGTTTGCCTCGCACCGGAACGCTTCCGGGCCGCCCGGCATCATCAACCGTCGCTGTATCTCCCATTTCCACTCATCCTCCTGTGTAGATCCTGGATACGGGGTATGGCGATGAGGTTCTCCCGGGCGAGACGCAGGCGGATGGACAGGTGTAGGAAGTGATCCGGGCTTGCCAACGCCTTCGGCCGGGTCTGGATGAACATCGCCGCGCTCATTGTCTTCCCTGCGGCCTTCTTCGCCGCGACCTACGTGAAGTTCATGCGGATGGGTATTCAGGTGAAGATCGGGCACCTGCACCGCCGGGGTCGCAGCCTACCCGATCAGCTTCACCAGCCCGTGCCGGGGCTCGAGCACCTCGCCGCCCCGTTTCAGCTGCTCGAGGGTATGCTCGACCTTGTCGCGGGAGAAGCCCTGCTGCACAAGGATATCGATGACCTCATCGACCCTCGCCTGGCCGCCGGAGTCGCCGGAGACGTTCCGGATAGCCTCCTTGACCGACCGGATGATGTCGCGCTGCGACTTCGTGACCCCGGTCACGAGCTTATCGATATCGAAACTCCCACTCTCGGCGTCGTAGGCGACCTGCCGGAGACAGGCGTCCACGATCTTTAAGATCCGGTCGGTGTCCTCCGTGTCGACGGTGTTGGAGAGTCGCATCCGTGCGCTCGCCTCCGCAAGCCGGACCAGTGCCTCGAGTTGCCGGGCGGTGACCGGGACGGGCTTGTTCCCGCTCGCGAGGTTTCGCAGACGCATGTAGTAGGCGATCAGCGCCTCCTGGGCACCGCTGGAGAGGATGGGGAAGCAGGTCCTCTTCGCATAGGCAATATACTTCCGGAGCAGCGTCGGGTCGATGTCGGGGATGACGGGCGCAAGCGCCCGCTCGATGTACGCCTCATCGACGTCGGGCAGCGGCGTGTAGGCGTGCTGCTTGATCAACTCGCCGACGGAATGCGTCTTGATGATGTGCTGCGCGATCGCCCCGTCGCGCTCGGCCTCGGGCTGGTCGGTCATCACGAAGATGAGGTCGAACCGGGAGAGTAGCGAGGGCGGCATATCGATCTGCTCCCCGATCGGGACGAACTGGTCGAACCTCCCCAGTTTCGGGTTCGCCGCGCCGAGGAGGGCGCACCGGGACTTCAGGGTCGCGGTGATGCCGGCCTTTGCGACCGAGATCGAGTTGCCGCACCAGATCGGGATGCCGTTTCGCCGGATATAGAGGGTGTGATTCGGGACCTCAAGGCAGTAGATCATCCCTTTGTAGAGCCGTTTCTCGATATGCCGCTGCCCGTTTGTGTTGATGTTCGGCTCGTTCTGGCCGTCGCGGATGAAGGTCACCTGGTAGATATCGTGGGTCGTGGTCGTGGTCCCTCCCCGCGGATTGGCCGCGGCGGTCCCGGCCTCCTGCATGAGATGGACGTTCCCGGACCACCCCTTCTTCAGCAGGAGTTCGGTGACGTCGTCGGCAAGCCTCTTTGAGGAGGTCGTGTAGATCGAGACCCCGGTCGTCTTGTTGACGTAACCGTCCCCGAGCATGAGCGCGTCGAGCAATATCACTATCTGCTCCGGGGGGAGCCGTTTGGCATAATCAGGGACGTATTTCTCGTGGCATCTGCCGAACGGCGCGAGGTGCTCCGCAAGTTGCTTTGCGCTGATCGCGAAGTTCTTGCCGTCGTAGGAGAAGTTAAACGGCAGCCGTTCGAGACACTGCCGGATTGTCTCGGCTGATTCGGGGTTCGTCTGAGATACGATCACGCGGTAGGGGACCCCGGTCCTGGAGTGCCGCTGGACCGACCCCTCGGAGAGGAAGTAGCCCAGGAACTCAAGCCAGTCGTCCATCCTGACGAGGATGGGTTCGGTGAGCCTCCCTTCGGCGTTTTGGTTCGCGAACTTGACGACGGGCGGGATCTCGTAGGTCTCCTGCCGTTCTCCTGTCCATACGGCGTTCTTCTTGAACCGCATCCGCTTGTGGATGGGGATCTCGTCCATGCGGATGAACCGGAACCCCTCCCACTCGTCGGCGCGCCGATTCAGGTTGACGTACATCCGGTGGTTCGGCGTGACCGCGAGGTCAACCTGCCGCGATTTGACGTAGTACAACTCTCCGTCGTACTCTGATACCACGAAATTGGACGGGGATGCGTACTCGAGCCTGCCGTCGGGAGAGAGGGTTGCGACGCGATCGTCTGCGGTTACGTCCCGAAAGAGTTTCCACCCACTCTCCGTGAGAACCTCGGTCTCGTCGTCGTAGCACTGCTGTTCCATCGCCTCGTGCAGCGCGCTCCGGTCCTCTTTCGCCATCTTGTCCATCTCGTCGACGGCGGCGATACCCATATCGGCGAGGACCAGCGCACCGGCCTCGAGCGTCCAGCGACCGTCGCCGAACTCGTCCTTGACAGCCGTCGCCGTCAACCCGGCGGACGTCGACGACTTCCCGCTCGTGTAAATTCCACGGGGCGAGAGTTTTACGACGTAGCGCAATATCTGGCTCTTTGCTATACCCGGGTCGCCGACCAGGAGGACGTGGACGTCGCCGCGGAGGCGGGAGCCGTCCGGCATCTCCTTCGCGATGCCGCCGAAGAGCTGGAGCGCGATCGCCTCCTTCACGTCGTCGGTCCCGTAGATCGTCGGCGCGATCGACCGGGCGATCTTCTTGTAGACCATCGGGTCACGGGCGAGTGCCATGATCTTCGCCTCGTCCTCCTCGGTGATCGAGACCTCTTCGAACTCCTTCTCGGCGATCTCGATCGAGTTACATTCAAGGTAGATGTCAAAGAGCGTGCTCTTCTGGCCGGAGTTGACCCGCTGCACCGACCGCAGGATGCCGTTCACCACCACCCGGTCGCCCGGCGAGACCATCCCGGTGAGGTCGTCGGTGACGTCGATATCGAGCGTCTGGGGCTGCTCGCCGCCCCGGAGCCCCTCGGGCGACTCCTGGATCCGGAGTTTCTGGGCGTCGACGAACCGGCACCGGTTCATGATCAGGTCGAGCCGGGTCTTCCTCTCGCAGTTCGGGCAGAAGTCGGGCTCATCGAACCGCCCGTAGCCCTGCGGGACCGGCTCAGTGTTCTTTCCGCAGGAACGGCACCGGAAAACCGCGCTGACGATCCGGGGGCGCACCTCCGTGGTCTTCCTGAGGATCCCCTCGATGCCGACGAATGTGTTGATCTGATCGGCCCTGATGTCCCGGACGTCGGTCTTCTGCGGCAGGTTCGTGAACCGGATATTGAGCTGCTCCGGGTCCTGGCTGTCCTTGAGTTTTAAGAGTTTGTTCTGGACGATCGCGTCCCGGATATCCCCGATGACCTTGCCGGGGTTCCGCAGGAGCTCGAATGCCAGTTTGTTGTTCAGGATCTTGCGGTAATCGATGATGAGCGACCGATTATGGGGATACTCGCGGGAGAGCTCGGCGAGCTCCCGCTTGTACTGTTTCTTTAAAAACTTCGTCCACTCACCGACGTTGTCGGTGACTTCGACGGTTACCTCTTCATCCACGGCTGGAATCCTCACCGGTTCTGCCCTGCAGCGAGGACGAACCGGGCGAGCAGCGCCTCCATCTGGATGTCGCTGCTTGCCCCTTCCGAGAGGCGGAAGTCGGTCTCACCGAGGGCATCGATCAGTCTCACTTTGAGCGTCCGGTCGATGTCGCGCTGGACGAGCGCCCGGTAGCACTGGTTAATCAGTTCGTTCGGGGCGATGCCCCGGCCGCGGGTCAGTTCGCTGAGCGCCAGCTCGGCCTCATCGAATCTTCCCGCTATCGAGAGGTCGAGGAGTTCGTCGATCTCCGCCGGACGTGCCGTCGCGGTGATCTGGTAGACCGTCTCCTCGTCGATGGCGGGCCGGATGATGGCAGCGCCCTGCAGGGCGTTGATCGCCTTCCTCATATCCCCGGAGGCCACGTAGACGATGGCGTCGAGCGCCCCCTCCGTGACGGTGAGGCCTTCGGTTGCCGCGATCCGCCGAACTTCCTCGATGACGGCCTCCCTATCTAGCGGCCTGAACCGGTAGATGGCGCACCGGCTCTGGATGGGGTCGATAATCTTCGAGGAGTAGTTGCACGAGAGGATAAACCGGCAGGTCCGGGCGTAGGTCTCCATTGTCCTTCTGAGAGCCGCCTGGGCGTCCGTCGTGAGCGCATCCGCCTCATCGAGGAAGAGAATCTTGAACGTCGCGCCGGCAAGCGGCGACGTCCGGGCGAACTGCTTGATCTGGTTCCGGACGACGTCGATGCCGCGCTCGTCTGAGGCGTTCATCTCCCGGAAGTTCATCTGCCAGGAGTCGCCGAAGAACTCCCGCGCGAGCGCCACCGCAGCGGTCGTCTTTCCTATCCCCGCGCTGCCCGTGAAGAGGAGATGCGGCAGGTTGCCGGTCTTCACGTACGATTGAAGACGCACCACGATATCCTTCTGTCCGACCATCTCGTCGAGTCTTCTGGGCCGATACTTCTCTATCCAGATGGTGTGGTTGTCGTCCATTTGCATAGGGTATTGGCGCTCGTGCATCGTAAAAGCATCGTTATCCTCTCTCCAGTGATCCTTTTTAGAGGGTTGAGGTGAATAAAATAGGTACAGAACTCTATGGAAATACCATGAGTTCGTGTGGAGTTCCGACCCGGCGGTACCCCGGGACCAGGACTCCTTTCGGAACGGACAGAAACGCATGGAACCTGCAGAACGGGTATTTGCACGAGACTTCTCCGCGGCGCGGCACACGGTGGACGCCGGGGGCGGCCGGGACGGCTCATACGTGGTGACGCCTGCCGGCGCCTGGTGTCGCCGCCTCTTCATCGTCGGGGCTCTCACCGAGCGTAAGGGAAGCGGCGACCTGATGCAGGCCCGGATCGCCGACCCCACCGGGACGTTCCGGATCACGGCGGACTGGCAGCGCCCGGACGCGGTCGAGACGCTCGACCGCATCGAACCGCCCGCCTTCGTCGCCGTCACCGGCCGGGCGACGCTCACCGGAACCGGCGAGAGAGCGCATGCAGCGGTAGACGCCGAGGCTATCAACGTGGTGAACCGCACCGTCCGCGACCTCTGGGTGCTCTCGACCGCCGGCGCGACCCTCGACCGGCTCGAAACGCTCGATAAGGCTCTCCGGGACGGCGGTGACGAGCGGGCCGCGACCGTCCTCCGGCTCTACGACACCACAGAGAAGGGTCTTCGGGAGATGGCCGGGATGGTTCGGACGGCGCTTGAGAGCGTCCGGCCCGATACCGCCCCCGATGAGATCGCGCCGGTCGTCGAGCGAGACCTCCTCCTTGCCGCCCTCGTGGACGAGGGAGGCGCCCGGGGCATCGCGGTCGAGGACGCCGTCGCCGCCGGGGTGCGGGCCGGCCTCTCCGCACGGGACGCGAAGCAGGCGCTCGAAGAACTCCTCGCCGAAGGGGAATGCTACCAGCCCGCATCGGGCATGATCAAACGTATCTGACACAATATGCACCTGCATTTTATTGAGAGCGGCCCGGCCCTTCTGGTCGAGCAGGACCGGCGCGTGCTGGTCGTCGCCGACCTGCACATGGGGATCGAGTCGGGCCTCGAACGTCACGGCGTCCACATCATGAGCCGGAGCGCCGCCCGGGTCGACCGGGTGGTCGCCTGCATCGAGGAGACAGAGCCCGACCTCCTCCTCCTCCTCGGCGACGTCAAGCACAACGTTCCGGTGACGAGCAGGCAGGAGTACCGGGAACTCCCCGGTGTCCTTGAGACGTTCCGCGACCACGTACCGATTTCCGTCGCCCCTGGAAACCATGACGGGGGTATCGGGCGGTTCCTCGAGCCAGGTGAACTCCTGCCCCCCGGCGGTGCGCTCGTCGACGGTGTCGGCTACCTCCACGGCCACACCCATCCCGCCCCCGAACTCTTCGGTCACCTCATCGTCCTCGGCCACCACCACCCGGTCGTCTCCCTGATAGATACCGTCGGGTGTGCCGCACGCGCCCGGCCGGCCTACCTCTACTCGGGGATCGACGGGCCGTGCCTCCTACAGGGGGCAGAGGCGCCTCCTGGAGATCGCACCCGGCTCCTCTTCGTCCCGGCCTTCAACGAGTTCGCGGGCGGGATCGATATCCAGCGGCTGCAGAAGAGCGGGCTCGGCCCCCTCTCCCGGTGCATAAACAGAACGACTGCGGAGGTGTTTTTAGCAGATGGCACATACGTCGGCTCCCCGGCCACGCTCTGCCCCGCAGACGACCGCTGACCTCCTCGATCCGAGGGTGCGGGAGGTCGCCCGGCGGCGCGGATTTACCGGGCTCTCCGAGGCCCAGGAGCAGGCCATCCCGCTGCTGCTCGAAGGCAGAAACCTCATCCTGGTGGCACCGACCGGCACGGGTAAGACTGAGAGTGCGATGCTCCCGGTCTTCGACCGGCTCCTTGAGACCACCGGCCCGGGATTCAAGGCGCTCTACGTAACACCGCTCCGGTCCTTAAACCGGGACATCCTCACCCGGATGGAGTGGTGGTGCCGGGAACTCGGGCTCTCGGTCGGCGTCCGGCACGGGGATACGCCGCAGAACGAGCGGCGGAAGCAGGCGCTCAACCCGCCTGACCTCCTCATCACCACGCCGGAGTCCCTGCAGGCGATCTTCATGGGCAAACGCCTCCGGGAGCATCTCAGGCATATACGGTACGTCATCATCGACGAGATCCACGAGCTCGCCGACAGCAAGCGGGGAGCGCAACTCGCGGTAGGGCTCGAACGCCTGGCCGCCTACACGGGGGAGTTCCAGCGGATCGGCCTCTCGGCGACCGTCGGAAATCCCGACGAGATTGGCCGGTTCCTTTGCGGGTCCCGACCGTTCTCGCTCGTCGAGGTGCCGGTGGCGAACAGCCTCGACATCAGCGTCCGGTTTGCCGGGGAAGACTTCGCCGCCCAGACACGGGCCGTCGGGAAGTGCCTGGACGCGCCCGGCTCGACCCTCGTCTTCGTCAACACCCGGGTGACCGCCGAGGCCCTCGGCCACCAGCTCTATCCCCGCGGGGACGTTGAGGTCCACCACGGCTCGCTCTCGCGGGACGTCAGGGTCGACGCCGAGGAGCGGTTCCGGATGGGCGAGATCCGGACGCTGATTGCCACATCCTCGATGGAGCTCGGGATCGATATCGGGCATATCGAACACGTCGTCCAGTTCGGATCGCCCCGCCAGGTCTCGCGCCTGGTGCAGCGGGTCGGCCGGGCCGGCCACCACCTCGATACCATCTCGCGCGGCACCGTCCTTGCGACGGGGTTTGACGACCTCCTGGAGTCGTTCGTGATCGCACGTCGGGCAAGAGCGAACGAGTGCGAGCGGATCGTCCCGCCCGCCGACGCCGCCGATGTCCTGGCAAACCAGGTGGCGGCGATCGCGGTCGAGTACGGGGAGATCGAGGTCTCCCGCGTCCGGGAGATGATCGAACGGTCGGGCGTCTTTACCGGGTGCGGGCCACTTCTTGACGATGTCTGCCGCCAGATGGCGGAGCACCGGCTGATCCGGCTCGACGGGACCCGGATCATCCGGACGGGACGGGCCCGGCGTTACCTCATCGAGAACCTCTCGATGATCCACGACGAGCGGAAGATGGAGATCTTCGATATCGTCTCGCGCCGGACGGTCGGGACGCTCGACGAGTCGTTCGTCCTCGGGTGGATGCACACCGGGGCGGTCTTCATCACCAAGGGCCAGCTCTGGCGGGTGCTCGATATGGAGGGAGGCAAGATCACGGTCGAGCCGGCCACGAAGGCGAAGGGGGAGGTCCCGTCATGGGAAGGTGAGCAGATCCCGGTGCCGTTCGCCGTTGCCCGGGAGGTCGGGGCGCTCCGGAGGACCCGGACATTCGACCGGTACTCGGATCTCCCTCCCGCCATCGCTTACGCGGAGCGGTGGATTGCCCGGATGGACGAGGGCAACTACCCGGTCCCTTCGGACCAACTTGTCACCATCGAGAACACGGACGAGGGAGTAGTCTGCAACGTCTGCGGGGGGCATAAGGCGAACGAAGCACTGGCCCGAGCGCTCTCGGTCCTCCTCTCAGCCCGCTACGGGACGGCCGTCGGGATCGAGGTCGGCGCCTACCGGTTCCTCCTCCGCCTGCCTAATAACGTCCGCTCACTGGAGGTGCAGGAGACCATAGCCGCGCTCGAACCTGCGCATCTCCCGGGGATCCTGAAACTCGCCCTGAAACGGACGGCGCTCTTCAAGTGGAAACTGGTGCAGGTGGCAAAGAAGTTCGGCGCCATCGATGCGGATGCCGACTACGAGCGGTTCAGCATTCACCGGCTCATCGACCTCTTCGACGGGACCGTCATTGCGTCCGAGGCCTACCGTGAGCTCTTCAGCAACTCGATGGACGTGGATGCGGCGCAGGAGATCCTCTCAGGCCTCCGCGACGGCCGGATCGCCGTCACCACCGGGCGGTTAAGCCCGCTCGGGAGCAAGGGGCTCTCCTCCTCGCGGGATATGATCCCGCCGCCGATGGTCGACCAGGCGGTTATCGGGACGCTGATGCGGCGCCTTGAGAAGGAGAACGTCGTCCTCTTCTGCATGAACTGCCGGAAGTGGAAGAGCCGGACCGTCGTCGAGCGGGTCCCCGACCGCCCGCAGTGCCCGCTCTGCAGCGCCCGCCTCATCGCGGCGTTAAAACCCTGGGACGAGCAGCTCATTCCTGCTATGAGGAAAAAGGACAAGTCCGAGGAAGAACGAGCGATCGAGATTCGATTCCTCCGGAACGCGAACATCGTCCTCTCCAGCGGCAAGAAGGCGGTGACCGCCCTCGCCGCGAAGGGTGTTGGCCCGGAGGCAGCGTCCCGGATCCTCGCGACCCTCTCCGAAGGGGACGCCTTCTACCGGGAGATCCTCAAAGCCGAGCGGAACTATGTGAAGACGCATCGGTTCTGGTGAGCGACGGGCCCGAAACCCAAAGGGTTTCGGGGCCGGAGCTTGAGAAAACGCGAAGCGTTTTCGAGTAGCGACGGTTCATAGAACCGGAGGGTTTCGGGGCCGGAGCTTGAGAAAACGCGAAGCGTTTTCGAGTAGCGACAGTTCATAGAACCGGAGTTCGAGCACCGGAGGTGCGAGCGGCGATGGGCCGCAGGGTGTGATGTTCCAACGGGAACAGAGCAGGAGCACCGAAGGTGCGGGTGAGATGGGAACAGGGGAGGGGGAGACCGCCCTCGAAGACCTCCGGTCTTCTCATGCTCACTACGTTCGCACCTCGCACCTCCGGTGCTCGAACTCCGGGCATTCCACCCATCGCACTCCCCGTCAGCCCCTTCCCCCCGGGGCGATATCCACTGGAAATCCGTGTATGGGAGTCGCGACACTTCAAGAACAACGCTATCGAGTGAAGCCGGTGGCACGCCAGGGCCCCGAGCGTCATCGGAGGTGGATGCAACGGAGCCCAACCTGAGCCCGGGTAGTCCAACGGCACACACCGGCAGGAAGTTCTGACAGCCCGACCATGCCCGATCAAAAATAATGAGGCCCCCGGCCCCCCCTCTGCTGGAATAAAAATTACGGGAAAACAGTTCACATTATAGTTTCGAGCCGCTGCTCCAGGAAATCGAGTCCTCTCTTGATATCCTCGATAGTCTTTCCACCGGTCAGGATGATCTTACCTGAACTGAAGAGAAGGGCGACGATCTTCGGATCTTCGATACGGTAGACGAGCCCCGGGAACTGCTCGGGTTCGTACTCGATATTCTCGAGATTGAGAGTGATGACCACCTTGTTCAGATTGATGTACCTGCCCATATCATACGAACAGACGATGTTCGTGACCGCGACCTGCGGCTCATCGTACGTATCGATACCGGCATCCCTGAGCGAACGCATGATGATCTCAAGACCATCGTGAAGGTCCGGATTGTTCCTGATACCGGTGAGCACCACTTTTCCCGAGGAAAATATCAGGGATGCAATCTTTGGCTTCTCAATACGATAAACCGCTCCGGGGAAACGCTTGGTATTCAGTTCACAGTTTTTAATTTTTTCAGATACTTTTTCGAGGTCGATCGAGTCGGCAATCACCCCGGAGGCAACGATGTTCTCAACTTTCAGTGACTCGTATCCCTTCTCATCCATCGATATGAGTATCATTTTTTGGACCATAATACTAATGGATAATCTTTATGCCCATTCCGAATCTGGAGTGTTCCTCAACTTCGTGAATTCTTTAAATTATGAACGCGCAACCTTTATGATCACGTTATGGCAGATGATGAACAAAAACCAGTGTCCTACGAAGACCTCTGCGCGAATTTCAAGATAGACGTCCCTGAATACTATAACTTCGGTTTCGACGTGATTGATGCATGGGCGAAGAAGGACCGGAACAAACTCGCCATGATCTGGGTGGACCAGAAGGGAAACGAGAAGAAATACACATTCTTCGACCTCATGCGCCTCTCGAACCAGGCAGTCAACATCTGCATAAAATACGGCATCAAGAAAGGCGATCGGGTCATGCTGATGCTCCCCCGGACACCCGAGTGGTGGATCTTCGTCATCGCGCTCATCAAGCTCGGCGCCGTGTATTGCCCCGCAACGACGATGCTGACCCCAAAAGACCTGCAGTACCGCATCCTGGCCGCCGAGGTCAAGATGATCATCACCATGGCCGAGCATGCGGATAAGGTCGAGGAGATCCGGGAAGAGTGCCCCACGCTCGCGGTCCGGCTCATGATCGACGGCGTGAGGGACGGATGGGTCAGTTACCCCGTCGAGCTCGACTACCCCGCGCCCTGCTCGCACAAACTGGTGAACCTCCCGGGTATGCACCGGACCAAATCAACGGACCCGTTACTGATCTTCTTCACCTCCGGCACCACCGGCGAGCCGAAGATGGTGGTTCACGACCACTCCTACCCGCTCGGGCATCTCGTCACCGGGCGCGTGTGGCACGATCTGCGTCCAAACGACCTCCACCTGACGCTCTCCGATACCGGCTGGGGAAAGAGCGCGTGGGGGAAACTCTTCGGCCAGTGGATCGTCGGCGCGTGCATCTTCGTCTACGACATACGGGGCCGGTTCCACGCGACCGAGATCCTGCCGCTGCTGGAGAAGTACGGGATCACGACGTTCTGCTGCCCCCCGACGATCTACAGGATGCTGATCCTCGCCGACCTCGACAAGTTCGATCTCTCCGACCTGCGCCACTGCTGCAGCGCCGGTGAAGCGCTCAACCCCGAGGTGATTCGGGCATGGCAGGAGGGAACCGGGAGGACGATCTACGAAGGCTACGGCCAGACCGAGACGGTGCTCTGCATCGGGACGTTCCCCGGCATGAAGTGCAAACCCGGCTCCATAGGGAGGCCGGCGCCCGGCTGGCAGATCGAACTCCACGACGACGACGGGAACCCGGTCGGTGTCGGGGAGGAGGGTCGCATTGCAATCAAACTCAACCCGCGCCCGGTAGGGCTCTTCCGCGGCTACCTGAATAACGAGGAAGAAACCAGCAAAGTCTGCCGGAACGGGTTCTACTACACCGGCGATAAGGCGCGGATGGATGAGGACGGCTACTTCTGGTTCATGGGGCGTGACGACGACGTCATCAAGTCGTCCGGATACCGTATCGGACCGTTCGAGGTGGAGAGTGCGATCCTGGAGCATCCGGCCGTCCACGAGGTCGCGGTCGTCGGGTCGCCCAACGTGATCCGGGGACTGGTCGTCAAGGCCTTCATCGTGTTGAAACCGGGGTATCGGCCCTCGGAATCCCTGGTCAAGGATATCCAGAAGCACGTGAAACGGGTGACAGCGCCCTATAAATACCCCCGCGAGATCGAGTTCGTGGAGTCACTCCCAAAGACCATCTCCGGCAAGATCAAGCGGTACGAACTCCGTGAGATGGAGTTACAGCGGTTCATGGATACTAATTCCCATGCCTCCCGGCCCTCCGGAGAGGGCGGGGAGTAATTACATTTATTTTGTTGAAGATACCATAGTATCAGGCGCGAGGATCGTCGGGCCGGGTCAGCGGCGATAGGTCCGCCATAATTTCGTGCGAGAGTTGCCAAGCCAGGTCAAAGGCGCCAGGTTCAGGGCCTGGTCTCGTAGGAGTTCGCCGGTTCGAATCCGGCCTCTCGCATTCTTCTTCTGGATCATCATCTCAACCCGGGAACCGCTGATCTTATCTTCGCTCACCGGGCGGATCGGGCAGCTCGTCCTTTTCTGGAACGGACCTGTAATACGAAGGCCGGAGAGAGCCGGTTCTCCCATCGCCCCGGTCGGAAGAAGCCGAACCCTGACCCCGGGCGGACTCAAGCCTTTTTTGTCCTGGTGTGCCTACCATTGCATTGAGCGGGAGAATGCTGCATCGCGCGGGCGACCGTTTTCTGCCGGTTCGGCATCACGCTCAGGGAAGGTTACCGGTATGGAGAGACGCACATTCACCGTAAAACCGATAGGCACCGTGCATGCCGACGAGGAATTGTTCTCTATCGAGATCGCCGAACCGTTCCGGCCCGCGCTCCTGGGCCTCGATGGATTCAGCCACATACTCGTACTCTGGTGGTGTGACCGGGTCGATACGGCAGGGTGCCGATCGGAAACGGTCTGCAGAAAGCCCTACACAAAGGGCCCCGAAACGATCGGGATCTTCGCCACCCGGTCTCCGGTCCGGCCAAATCCAATCGCGCTCTCAGTGGTTCCGGTGCTCGGCATCGATGCCGCAGCGGGCACCATCGAGGTACCATTCATCGATGCCGACGATCGCACGCCGGTGCTGGACATCAAGCCCTATCTTCCGGCTACCGAACGGGTACGCGGTGTAAGCGTCCCTGCCTGGTCTTCCCACTGGCCGCAGTGGTACGAAGACAACCGGGGGTTCGACTGGGCGGCGGAGTTCACCTTCGAGGAATGAGGGCAGGCCGCCCCGCGTTCCCCCTCTTTGACAACTCCTGCCGGCGGGAGATCCCCGGGCCTCGCGGTCATTCCGGACGCCCCGGGAGTGGCCTCCCACTGATAATCCCACATGCGCTGTTGAAACGCTCAAAAAAAGAGTTATTTGACCCTGCCAAACTCCTGGCTCACTTCTGCTGCGGACTGGAAGGTCTTGTCCCCAAACATCTCAAGGACCTGGATCACCGCATCGGGCGCATTGTTCTTTCTGGCATGGCTGATCAGGTCCTGCTTCCCGGCAGGGTAGTCCATGCCTCCAAGATACTTCTGGAACGCAGATGCACTCAGTTCTTCAACGGATGCAGCCTGCGCCGCAGATGCCATTCCACCTTTAACTGAAGGTCTTTCTTCTGCCATAGTTCTCACCACCTATCTGACGGCATCCCGCATAGTCGGGACACGCCTCCGCCACATTACACTCGGTGAATAAAAATGTTGCTGTGATGTAATACCAAAAAACCGTCAATCCGGCTGTAAAGCATTTTGAGCCAGTGGTGGTGCCGGCCGGCATCGAGCGAGCAGGCCTGACCCCGGGCCCCCGGCCGGCCTTGAAGGCAGCCTGGAGTGGGGGTTTTGAACCTTTCCGGTTACAGATCCGGGGTTCAAGGGG
>NZ_DAXW01000007.1:0-39847 GCF_002506585.1 Methanoculleus sp. UBA430
GTCAGGGTGACCGTGCCTCCCGCGCTGCCGAGAGCATTAAGTGCTCGCTGGATCTCAACCTGATCAGCGGTGCCGTCGCAGATGTAATCCGCGAGCACCTTTAACTCTTCCGGACTGTCGTGTGCGGTGACCAGAATGGTGTTACTCGTGGAAACAGGGGCGACAGGCTCGCTATTTTCCTGCATAAATGTTAAGATAACCATCGTGCTCATGAATATCGCGAGCAGCACGAGGATTCCCATATTTATTGCACTCTGAATCATGATTTGTTTGCCGTGGACACTCCAGAGTTCTAACCTGAAGAGAGGCAACCTCCGTGACACTATTCTGTGTAACCAGCGGTACAGGGACATTCGTCTGCTAACTCAGGAGACCGATCTTCTTACTTGCATTTGCCTCGCGACACCCACGGAATTCAGCGGCATACCGCAAGGACTGGATGTAGTTGGTGATCCAATTATGAGATAGATAACGGGTAGCGATCGTCTTAACCAGACTATGGACATGAAAACGAAGTCAGTAACGCTCTCACAGATTAGATGGTGCCATTGTTGGGCTGCCATAAGTCCTCCCCGGTACAAGTCTCCAATCGGCGTAAATCAGACCCCCATTGAAACCTTCAACAATGATACTCACCACCCTGAATTAAGCTACCCCTTGAATTAAGCTGTCTTCGTGAGTCTATGGGATAGACCCTGTTGAGATTATGTTTCTGCAGTGGCGTTAGTGTGGCGTTTCCCCGATCTTCGACCAAGATCGAACCCTGGATCAGGGAGAACGGATATCCTGATCCCATAGAGAGCAGACGAATAATTTTAACAGAATCGCAAGCAGATCCTATCCACTCCTTGAGAGTCGGTCCTGCAATATGAAAGTTCCGGTTGCCTGGTAAAGATTATTCACGACCCAAATAGTCGACGGACAGGAGGTAACTGCACCGGTCAGCCCAATTCGGTCCATCGATGATGATAGCAGCCAGGGACCGACGTGGCCCAGAGAATTCGACTATAGCCGGTTATCCCGTACCTTCGGGAGAAAACACCGCACCGCATATCGTTCATCTCTGTGAGGTCAACTACCCCGCCCTGAAGGGCGGGGCTTGAAACTCTATCGTGTCGATAGTTCTCGTCTGGGTGGTTGAAGACCCCTGGCAGCCGGCATGCCGCCACCTCGACAAGTCTTGCCGTTCAATCAGCAACCCTAGAAAGTACAGCAGTTACAGTCGCCCGGTCGGTTTTGCTATGTCTGGCTACCCCGGAAGGGGAACTCTAGGAAAAGAAGGCTCCAAGGTCCAGGTGCCCCTTTCCTGATATGAAGAACAGACTCTTGCGATGAACACAGAACGGCATCAGTCCCCTGCTTCATCATCGGTCAGTGGGGGTAACTCTCATCATCTGCCGCATATTGTATTGAAGCGTTCGACCTGCATGAAGTTAATGGTTCGGCATTCCGGGCGGTCCTGCTGCCGGAACCATTCTATGCCCCGGTGGAGCCCGGGAACCTACAGGTGGGTCCCGGGAACCTACGGGACTGCCATACGCGCCGAGAGAGGCTCGCCCGTAGCCTTAATCGGGGCAAAGATATATATCGCCGAACTGCCAGTTTGGAACTCAACACTTCGAGGGAGGGAAGTCAATATTCCGGGATATCCGTACATGAAGGTCTTTCTCGAAGAGGGCGAGGACCTGCAGATGATGAAGAAGGCCGACTACGGGTCCAGATCCTCCGTAAACAGAAAAGTGACTGCCGGAGAAGAGATATGACATCCATGCGGCTGCAGGCCGTCGGAGATGTGCTTCTCTGGATCAGGAACGAAAAAAAACCGTTCGCCCTGATCCAGGACCAATTCCGGCAGAAAGACCTGCTCTTCGGGAACCTGGAGACGGTCCTCTCCGAGAGCGGCGATCCGAGCCAGAAGCGCTGGGTTAATACAACCCCGCCGGAAGCGGGCGATTACCTCAAAGACGCCGGGTTCGATATCCTCAGCCTGGCGAACAACCACACGCTCGACATGGGGCGGGAGGGGTTTGAGAAGACCCTTGAGGGTCTCGAATCCCGTGACATCGCCTACATCGGAGGGGTGCGAGGCGACGAACCTCCGGCAGGGCTGGTCGTCGAGAGAAACGGGATCCGGCTGGGGTTCCTCGGCTATACGAGCGGGAGATTTCGGTCCCCGCCGGGCGTCACAGTATCGAAACTGAAGAAGAAGGCCATCATCAATGACATCAGGGCACTGAAGGGCCGGTGCGACCATATCGTTGTCTCCCTGCACTGGGGGATCGAGAACACCTACTATCCTTCCCCTGACCAGACCAGACTTGCCCATGCCCTCATCGACAGCGGTGCAACCCTTATTCTCGGGCACCACTCACATACCATCCAGGGGCTGGAACGGTACAACGGCGGCCTGATCGCCTACTCCCTCGGGAACTTCCAGTTCGATACCGAGATCTTCAAAGAGAAGATTAACAGCACTATGATCCTCTCGGTAGATTTTGACCGGCACGGTATCCGGGGCTACACAGTCACCCCCGGCGTCATCAATAGCGACTTCCAACCGGAGGTGGCGAAGGGGCAGACCCGCGAGAAGGTGCAACGCTGGATAGCAAGGTGCTCTGATCGAGTGCAGAACGGAGAGGTCACCCGGCAGTGGTGGTTTGAGCAGATCAGCGAGGATTACCTGGCCTACAACCTGGAGAGTTACCGCTACCGCATCCGGCAGCACGGGTTCGCCCCCCTGGCCGAATGCGGGGTCTGGCTGGTGACGCCGTTCTGCCTGAACTGCTATGCCGGTCTGATCCGGAGACGGCTGAGGGGACGCAACACTGGGGGAGATGCATGAAGATACTACAGGTCACCCCGTTCTTCAAACCGCTCTGGGAGTCGGGGGGGGTGGCACGGGTCGCATACGACATCTCGCATACCCTCCACGAGAGCGGACACGATGTCACGGTCTATACGACTAACCGGAGCATCTACCCAAGCGACCTGCCGACGAACCGCCGGGTCGATGTCGACGGGATGAATGTCTACTACTTTGAAAATCTGCGAAAGTATTGCCCAATGGAGGCTGCGCCGGTGCTGCCTTACTACATGCCGGCGGTCGCACGAAGAGAGATGAACCAGTTTGACCTGGTCCACATCCACGACCACCGCACCATGCTCACCGTCATCGCGTCGCACTACGCGAGGAAGTGCGGCGTCCCCTACGTGCTCCAGGCGCACGGGGCGCTCCCGCAGGATACCGGTTCCAGGCGAATGAAACGACTCTTCGACCAACTCTGGTCGAAGGAGGTGATCCTCGGCGCCTCGGGGGTGATAGCGCTCAACGAGACAGAGGCAGAATGCTATCGCGCCCTGGGCGTCGCGGAGGAGAAGATCGCGATCTTCCCGAACGGCATCGACCCCGCTGAGCACTCTGACCTTCCGGCCCGCGGCAGGTTCCGTGCAGCGTGGGGCATCGACGGCGCCGCGAGGGTTGTGCTCTACTTAGGAAGGCTCGATCCAACGAAGGGGATCGACCTTCTGATCCGCTCGTTTGCGGAGGTCGCACGGGAGTTCGACGACGCTGTCCTCATGCTGGTGGGCGGGGACATGGGTCACAACGATGAGTTCAGGCAACGGGTCCGATCGCTCAACCTCGACGACCGGGTGGTCTTCACGGGGTTCGTGAGCAAGGAAGACAAGATGGCCGCATACACCGACGCCGACGTCTTCGTGACACCGAGTTTCACCGGCTTCCCTATGACGTTCCTCGAAGCATGCCTCTGCGGAACGCCCATCGTGACGACGGGGCAGGGGGACCTGCTCGAGTGGGTCGACAACACGGTCGGGTTCACTACAGAATACACGCCGGAAGCGTTCGCCGGTGCCATCGGGCGCCTGCTCGACGACGACGTCTTACGGGCCAGGTTCGGGGAACAGGCGAAGGAACTCGTCCGGACAAGGTACAACTGGCAGGCAATCGTCCGTGACATCGAGGGTTTCTATGCAGATGTCGCAAACAAGGGCCGGGATAGGAGTCTGCCTGCGGGAGCCGGAAGCGGGCTTCCGGGGCAAAATCTCTAAAAACCAAAAAAAAAGATGGGGCGGACCCGGATCGAGTCCGATAGTATTGACGAATTTACTCGCCGGCAGGCGCAACCGTCATGCCTTCGGTCCTGACGTTCTGGCCGCCTTCAACCAGGAACGCATCGGCCGAGTCGGAGGAGATCTCGCCCGAGTACTGGACGTTCTGGTTGTTCTTCGCCCAGACGAGTGTGTCAACCTGATCGCCGGAGGCGACGATATCCACCGATGCGTCACTGAACTGGCCGTTCGTACCGCCAAGGCTAGCACCCCTGCCGTCAATCCCGGCCGGGTTCACGAGCTCGAAGTTCTTGATCTGGATATTCTTCGCGAGATCGACCTGGATGCCGTAACCGTGCGAGTCAATGCTCGTGCAGTTCTCAAGCACCAGGGCGGGGTTCGCTGAACGGCTCGGGATACTGTAGTAGCCGGCCGGCTTACGGTAGGTGTAGTCGGTCTTCCCGGCACCGGTATCCTTCTCGACGCAATCGTAGAGCTTGCCGCCGTTCGTCGCGTAGAACCCATACAGGGAGTTGCTCTCCGCGGTGCAGTTCTTGAACGTCACATCAGCGTTCGGAGCATAGTAGCCGCACCCGAAGTAGTGCGTCGACATGTCGCTCTGCTTGTAGGGCACTGTCGGGTAGGGCTTCTGCCCGTTGTTCTTGCTCACGCAGTTCTCGAGGACTGCGTCCGTCACCGTGGGATCGAACTCGAAGTGGAACCCGGATTCCAGGTTGCCCTCCGCGAGACAGTCCGTCACCCTAAGACCATCCATGTCGTTCAACTCCGCAAAGTCGAACCCGGTGATCCAGGGGTTAAACGCCCCGTACTTGCCACAGTTGATCGCGGCGCAGTTCTCGTAGCGGACGTCCTTGATCACCTTATTGGAAGACCCCCAGGCATTGTGGAGGAACCCGTAAGTCCCGGTGTCCACGGCCTTGCAGTCGACGAACTCGACGTCCTCGAGGGTCGGAGCGTACACCGCCGGATCGTGAATCAGGAGGTAGACCGCCTGAATGCTTGCATCCGCCGTTCCCGTGACGTTGTGGATCGCAGCATGGCTCGCACGGACGGTAACTACACCGAGCCACTTGACGCCGCTGCTGTAGCCGCTCCCCTCGACGTGGAACCCGTCCAGCGTGACGTTCTCCTTATCAACGCTTATGCGCCCATCCTGGGTGAACACAAGGTTCGTCGCATCCGGACCCTGGCCGGAGAGCGTCGTGCCCGCTGCCGGTGCGATGACCCCGGCGCAGTTGAACGTGCCCTCGGTCAGGACGACCATACCGCCCTCCGGCAGTGCGGCTAGCGCTGCCTGGATCTCGGCCTGGTCATTGACTCCGTCACAGACATAGTCTGCCTGGTTCTTCGACAGTTCGGTGCTATCGTTTGCAGCCACGGTGAGCGTGGCCGGAGTTGCAGACTCGGCTGCACTTGCCGGAGCGAATGCCGGGATAAGGCAGCACGCCAGAAGTACTGCAGCCAGTCTTAGTATATTTTGCCTATCTGTCATGCCATTCAGCCTCTTTGTGAGGTATTACTACCGTCTTTCCATTACAGTATAAATATTTTATTGCCAAGATAAAATCCCATATGAGGCCAATTCAACAATATAGGACCCAAACACCCGGTTAGTTCGGGTTAAGACTCAGCACACCGGAGATAGAATCATACAAAAACATATTATACCATTGTTGAAATTGAAACCAAAAATTATAAATAGCCGCGCCTTCTGTCGCTGATCGTCGGGAACGGCCCTTCTCGAAACGCTTTCACGCAGAGCGGATGGATATTCGGTTCTGTGCGCCGGTATGACCCGGGAACCCCGGCCCTCACCGCCGGCCGGCGGTGCGAAACACCGCAGCCTCCGTCCCCCCAACCGGGATCCAAAGCCGCCGGAGCCGGATGTGGCAGGGAGTCCCGGTAAAACAGCCTGGAAGAGAGGCGATACGCCAATGAAGGCCAACGGTCTCACACGCCCCTATCCATGGCGGATCGCTCCAACGGCGCTCCACGGCACAATCTCTATATAGAACGTCCTCCCAGAGAGTGCCCCTATGCGAGTGGCATGCCTGACCTTCTGGTTCTACGACTACACCATTCAGATGGCAAACGAACTTGCCCGGCATACCGAGGTGCTGCTGCTCCTCCCCGACTACAGGTCGGAAGAGTACCTGGCGAGCATCGACCCGAAGGTGCAGGTCCACCTCTTCGGCTACTCCCGGTACGCCGGGAGGCTCGGTCCGTCGTGCTACCCGATGCTCAGGGAGATCGTCGCCGCAATCAACGATTTCGAGCCCGACGTCATCCACTTCCAGGTGAACAACCCCATGCTCTGCCCGCTCCTCCCCATGCTCCGGAAGTACCCGCTGGTGGCAACGTTCCATGACATCGAACCACATCCCGGCGAAGACCGTCTCCTGGATGTAGGCTCCCTGCTCTACCGGCTCACTCTCTTTACATCACGAGTCCTGCCCGACCGGATCTTCGTCCACGGGAATGCGCTCAAGAAGATCCTGGTGGAGAAGTACCACATTTCCGGCCGGAGAGTGCACGTCATCCCGATCGGTGAGCACGAAGTGGCGCCGTTTGTTAAGTTCGAGCAGGACGACGTGGAGCCCGACGGCCTCCGGGTTCTCTTTTTCGGCCGCATCCACCGCTACAAAGGGCTCGACTGCCTGATCCGGGCAGAGCCGCTCATCACCCGGGAAATCCCGAACGCCCGGATCGTCATCGCCGGAACGGGCGAGGACTTCGGCAGGTACGAGGAGGCGATGGCAGGCCGGGGCACGTTCGAGATCCACAACTACAGGATACCCTATGAAGAGGGCGCCCGGCTCTTCCAGCAGGCGAGCGTCGTGGTGCTCCCGTATCTCGAAGCTTCCCAGAGCGGCGTCGTACCGACCGCATACGGGTTCCGGCGGCCGGTGGTAGTCACAGACGTGGGGAGCCTGCCGGAGATTGTCGAAGATGGGGAGACCGGGTATGTCGTGCCCCCCCGCGACCCGGAAGCACTGGCTCGTGCAATCGTGAATCTGCTGAAGGATCCTGCGGCCTGCCGGCGCATGGGGGAGCAGGGCTACACGAAACTGAAGACAGACATGGCCTGGTCCACGATCGCGCGATCCCTCCTCGCGGTCTACGGCGAGCTGGCACCGATCCCGCGGAGGGGAAGAACTCCTGCAGATGAGGTCGTCACCGGGGCAGTTTCCGCAGGCAGAAAGGAACGATGAGCGGCAGCGGAGACGCGGGAGGACCCCCGTCCGGAACCGACACGCAAGAACAACCTGTCCCCCGAACTATCGACCATACGAAGGATTTAATAGACAGACCCGATAGTAAGTGCACGGCATACGGGCCTGCCACACGCCATACAAGAGGAAGATACATCTCCCGGATACAAGACCGATCAGAGACTTGCCAGAGGTACCACATACATGCACCTGTCTAACCCGTTCAGGATGAACGACTGGGATAACAAAACGTTTTTCTGGGTATTCCAGGCCTTCCAGGTTGCCTTCATCGGCGTAGTCTGCCTCGGCCTTGCCGGGTATCACATACCTATCGCACGGGAGGCCCTGGCCTTTCTCTACCTCACCTTCCTGCCCGGAGTCCTCGTGCTGAAGGCACTCAGGCTTCATAACCTCGGCACGATTGAGACGGTCCTCTACTCTGCCGGGTTGAGCCTTGCGGTCCTCATGCTCACCGGCCTTGCCGCAAACATCGCCTACCCGCTACTCGGATATACGCGGCCGTTCTCATTTGCAATTCTCTTTCTCACGATCATCGCCGTCGTGCAGGTTCTGCTCTACCTCGCGCTCACCAGGGATCCGGGACATGCCGGTGTGAATCAAAAGATGGAGATCTCCCTCTCTCCGGTAGCACCGTTCCTGATAATCCTCCCGTTCCTCGCGATCATCGGGACGCATATACGCGACGAGTATCACATGGTGACACTCCTCTTCCTGCTGCTCGTCCTGATCGCCGTAATTGGAATCGCCATAGGATCTGACCGTCTCATCCCGGTCTCCTGCTACCCACTGGCGGTCTACTCCATTGCGCTCGCGCTCCTCTACCATACTTCGCTGATATCGGAGTATGTCTGGGGCTATGACATCCACCACGAGCTCCACCTGGTAAACAGCGTTCTGATACCGGGGTTCTGGGACATGACCATCCCGTACAACACAAACGGGATGCTCTCCGTCGTTGTGCTCGCCCCCATCTACTCGCTCATCTGCGATCTGGATCCCGTCTGGGTCTTCAAGATCCTCTACCCCCTCCTCTTTGCGCTCGTGCCGCTCGGGCTCTACCGGGCGGTAGAGAAACAGACGAGCGCGAAGATCGGGTTTCTCTCGGTCTTCTTCTTCGTCTCGTTCTTTACATTCTATACAGAGATGATCTCCCTTGCCCGCCAGCAGATCGCGGAACTCTTTCTCGTGCTGACAGTCCTCGTGATGATCGATAAGTCCATGGACAGGGGCAGGCAGGCATTTCTCATGGTCACGTTCGGCTTTGCCATGATCGTCTCACATTACGGCCTCTCGTACATTTACCTCTTCTCGCTCATTCCGGCATGGCTGCTGCTGGTCACGCTTGAACGCCTGCCGCCTGGAATAGAGAAGAGACTCAACTGGATGACAGGCACCCCGGAGGTAGACCCGCTCTCCCCGGAGAGTACCGCTAAAAAATCACAGATCCGGACGCTTGTCCTCCCTTATATCCTCATCTTTGCCGCCCTCGCGTATTTCTGGTATTCGACGGTAGCCGAAGGCACGGCATTTGCTACCATCGCCGGCATCGGCGATAAGATATGGAACACCCTCTTTGCGGAATCCTTCGACCCGACAACCATCCAGGGAATGCATATCCTCACCAGCCAGTCGATCACACCCCTGCACAACCTGGCGAAGGTCGTCCATATCGCCACCCAGGGACTCATTGCCGTGGGACTGTTTGCAACCATCTTCAAGCGCGAACGGTGGCGCATTGAACCCGATTACCTCGCCGTCTCGCTCGTCTTCCTCCTCATCAACATAGCCGGCATCATCGTCCCGTTCTTTGCGAGCTCGCTCAACACCAGCCGGCTCTACCACATCACCCTGATCCTCCTTGCTCCGTTTGCAATCATCGGCGGTATAACGCTCTATGAGGCAATAGTCGAGAAGATACACGCCATCCAGGCCTTACCGTTCATGAAAACGGCCTATCAGGCGCTGTCGGTCTTTTTCGTCGTCTTCTTCCTCTTCAACAGCGGGGTCGTCTACCAGATTGTGAACGACAGCCCGACATCGATGGCGCTCGAAACCACCGGGGATAAGCCCGTCTTCAACGGCAAAGAGGTGCAGGGAGCAAGATGGCTCTTCTCGGAAGGGAGTGAGCGCCCCACCTATGTCGACGGCACGCGCTGGTGGCTCTTGCTGGGATTCAATCCGGGCTACCAGCGGTACCTCCCCACAAACCCGTCGCTGGTGGAGCCAAATTCCTACCTCTACTTCGGCACGTATAACCTTGTACGGGAGAGCGTCCGGATAGAAGTGCAGCAGGCCGTCACTGTGGCGGGCTACGTCGATGCCGGGCGGTTCACCTGGGACCAGAACAGGATCTACGATAATGCCGGCTCCGCCATCTACCTGCAGAGGTAGCAAGGCAGGACGGAAGTTATAGCCACCCTTTCTTCTTCAGGATCGCGGCGACCAGCAACGTGCCTGCAACGTACGTGCCGAGCCACGCATACCCCATGCCGATGAGGCCGAACCGGTTCATCATGGTGTAACCAAGTCCGAGCAGGCCGACACTGACGAACCCGCTGAGGATGATGAGGCTCCGGATCTCGTTTCTGACCTTGGCGATGGATATGAAGGTCTGGCATATAGAGACGAAGAGGGCGGAGAACGCAAGCACCCGGAGCAGGGCTATCCCTTCGACGTAGTCCTTGCCGATCAGGTTGAGGATCTGCTCCCCGAAGAGGGAGATCCCGAGGATTGCAGGAATCAGCAGAGCGAACATGCTTGCGAGCGTCCGAAGCACGCTCTTTTTCATCTCCCCCCCGTGACTCCCCTCGACAAAGAGCGAAGTCGTGAACGCGTACGGGATCATGAAGAGTATCGAGACGATCGCATAGGTGATGTAGTAGTTAGCGGTGCTCTCGGCCCCGAGCACGTGGAGCACCAGGATCGGGATGACCATGTTCGGGGCGGACATCAGCATCCCGGCAACGTATGCACCGGCGGAGAACTGCCATGCCTCCCGCAGGAAGACCCGGTCCACACCCAATGCCGGCCGGATGGAGCACCGGGCGAGGAGGAGAAGGGCGAAGATCAGCCCGAGGACGAACGAGAAACCGAAGGCGCTGAAGATGCCCGTCGCGCCGAGGAAGACCAGGGGGACGAGGAAGAGGATCCTCGACCCGTAGAGGAGGTTCAGGGCGAAATAGTGTTCGGATTTCCGTAGAGCGTTGAACGCACCCTCAAGAACCCAGGTGATAGAGTAAGCTCCGAGGAAGAGGAGGTAGAGCGGTGCAATCGTCTTTACGATCGTCAGTTCGGGGGATACGATGTCCACTGCGGCGATGAAGACCAGTCCCGCGCCGAGCGCCACCCCGGTCGGCACAAGGATGGCGGTTCCGAGCACCTTGTTCTTGTCGCGACTGGGGAAGAACCGGATCACCGACTGGTCCAGGCCGAGCCGGGAGATGAGAATGAGGAGCCCCATAGACGACATCAGAGCGGTTGCAATACCCACATCCGCCTGCGAATAGAGCCGGGCTGCGATCATCCAGAAGAAGAACCCAAACCCTGCAGCGACGAACGATGACGCCATGATGAAGAACGAGTTCCTGATAAGCGGCTCCCGGAACTGCTGCCTGACCTTGCTGAAGTTTTTGGGGAGTGCAACTGCCATCGGCGCCAGTATCGGACAGCACCTATATAGATGTATCCGCCGCTCCGACCTCTTCGAGGCTGCATAGCCGGTGGGAAGAGGTCTTCGATGCCACGCTGGCCGGTACAGCCCGGGGCTGCCTTCGCCCGGACAGGCAAGATTAAAATAAGATGGGTGGTCGGAGGATAACCCCGACTCCCGCTACAGACATTACAGTGAGGAGGTTCTGCCGAAGAAGAGATCGGCGAGCAGGGCAACATCGTTCCAGTCCACGGTGCCGTCTTCATCGAAGTCGGCAGCAGTATTGGAGCTGGTGGTTCCCTGCGCCATCCCGGCGGCGATCGTCACGTCGGCCCAGTCAACGCTGCCATCTCCGTTGAGGTCTCCCCTGACGGGAGCCGGGCTGGCGCCGACAACGATCTCCTTACTCATAACGTTGTTGTTCTCATCGCTCTCTGCAATCCGGTTGACATCGTCCACGTTGGCCTTCACGGTGTGGGTGCCGAGGGCGGCCTTCCAGGTTGCACCGGCCGAGCCGCCGCTGGCGGCCAGGGTGACCGATGCACCCGGAGCAATCGATGCGATGTGGGAATCGGACCAGACACCAGGACCAGCAGCCCCGTCATCGAAGGTGAAGATGACACCGTGCTTTACGCCCGCAGGCGTGGGAGCCGTCCCCTGGTTCTTGACCGTGGCCAGGAGCTTCACCGCGCTCCCGGGGGCCGGGCTTGCCGGCTCCCAGGAGATACCGGTCACCACAAGGTCCGGCTTCCCGGAGGGAACCGGTGTGGTGGGGGTCGGGGTGGGCGTCGATCCGGCCTTCAAGACCGTGATCTGCTCGGTGCGGACGTTGTTCGCTTCGTCGCTTTCGGCGATCCGGTTGACGTCATCCACGTTGGCCTTCACGGTGTGGGTACCGAGGGTGGCCTTCCAGGTTGCACCGGCCGAGCCGCCGTTCGCGGTCAGCGTGACCCATGCGCCCGGAGCGATCGAGCCGGTGTGGGTGTCGGACCAGACACCGGGGCCGGCGGCCCCGTCATCGAAGGTGAAGATGACACCGTGCTTCGCGCCCGCAGGCGTGGCGGCGTCACCCTGGTTCTTGATCGTGGCCGAGAGCGTTACCGCGCTCCCGGTGGCCGGGTCTGCCGGCTTCCAGGAGATATCGGTCACCACAAGGTCCGGCTTCCCGGAGGGAACCGGTGTGGTGGGGGTCGGAGTGGTTGGGGTAGTCGGCGTGGGAACCGGAACGGTCGGGGTCGGCACCGGAGCACCGGTGGACGTTACCTTCACGTTCTGGAGTTTCGCCTGACCGGCCGGAACCGTGCTCACGATGGTCACGCCGGAGGAACCGGCGGGGAGGGTCTTGGAGACGATCTCCATATCCTTCACGAGGACGTTTCGGGTGCCGTACCCCTCGATCACGAACGGCTTTGCGGAGTCAGAGACGATCTGGCCGGAGAAAAGGGTGTTCTCGTTCTCCTTCGCCCAGACCAGCGTCTCAGGACGGTTGCCCGACGCGTAGATGCTCACCTCGGCGTTGTCGAACTGACCGTTTGTGCCGCCGAGGCTTGAACCCTTACCGTTGTATCCGACCGGATCGATCAGGTGGAAGTTCCGGATCTTCACGTTGTTCGCGAGGTCGACCTGAAGGCCGTACGCGCGCGAGTTGATGCTCGTGCAGTTCTCCATCACCAGGGCAGGGTTAACCGAGCGGGACGGGACACTGTAGTAGCCGGCAGGTACCCGGTAGGAGAAGTCGGTCCTCCCGATGCCGGTGTCCTTCTCGACGCAGTTGTAGAGCTTACCACCGTTCGTCGTGTAGAACCCGTTCATGGAGTTGCCTTCCGCGACGCAGTTGATGAACGTTGCGTCGCAGTTCGGGGCGTAGTAGCCGCACCCGAAGTAGTGGGTCGACATGTCGTTTACGTTGTAAGCCTTCGTCGGGAAGGCTTTCTGCCCGTTGTTCCGGCTCGTGCAGTTTTCAAGGACTGCATTCGTCACCTTCGGATCGAATTCGAAGTGGAACCCGGACTCCAGGTTGCCTTCCGCGAGGCAGTTCGTCACGCGGAGGCCGTCCATGTCGTTTAACTCCGCAAAGTCGAATCCGGTGATCCAGGGATTGAACACGCCGAACTTGCCGCAGTTGATCGCGGCGCAGTTATCATAGCGGACGTTCTTGATCACCATGTTCGTCGATCCCCAGGCATTGTGGAGGAACCCATAGGTCCCGGTGTCCACGGCCTTGCAATTGACGAATTCGACGTCTTCGAGGGTCGGAGCGTATACTGTCGGATCGTGAATCAGGAGGTAGACTGCCTGGATGCTCGCATCCGCGGTGCCCGTGATGTTGTGGAGCTTTGCGTGGCTTGCCCGAATGTTTATTACACCGAGCCATTTGACGCCGCTGCTGTAGCCGCTCCCCTGGACATGGAACCCGTCAAGCGTGATAGACTCACGGTCGACGTTGATGCGCCCATCGCGGGTAAATTTCAGGAATGTCTCAGATTCACCTTCCCCCATGAGAGTGGAGCCTGCTTTGGGAGCAATGATCCCCGCACAGTTGTATGTGCCACTGGAAAGGAGGACAACACCGCCGGATGATGGCAGGGCATTCAGTGCTGCCTGAATCTCCACATGGTCATTGACCCCATCACAGACGTAGGCAGCCGATGCTTTATCGGCCGCACTGCTGTCGCTTGCCGCGACAATCGTGGTGGGGGTCGTCTCGAGTGCCCCGACGATCGGGATGAGCCCGATAATCAGAAACACTGCGATTAGAAGCTTCGTTGTCCGTCTATCTCTCACTATCTCACCTCTTGGGAGATACTGCATTATCTGATAGCAATGTTTTAAAATCTTTTTTAATTTAATTCAACGAAATATATAATTCCGAATGTTAAAAAAACTGCCAGATATCATTAAAATCACATATTTCCACTGTTTCATAAGTTCAACTTATAATAGAAAACTATATATAATAAATTAAACTTTAGCGCAGGCGCAACACCGATCCCCCGGCAAAACCGGAGAACCCAGGAGGGACCCCGGACCGGTGAGCGGACATCGGATGCAGAAGATCATCCAACAATCTTATGAAAAAAATTCGTGAGCTTAACGAGATCCGTGCCGGATCAATCAGGACGGCAGCCATCCCCTGCCGCACCCCGGAGTGGGAGGGATACCTGCGACACCATGCCACGCGACACCCGGGCCGGAACAGAATTTGCCGAAAGATGCATCGTTACCGACGCATCGACAGGACCCCGCCGACCTCTCACCCTCATTCGGAAAGAGGACACCACGGCTTCACGCCTGCGGATACCGCACCCCTAATCGACGCCACGGGGCATCACGGCACGCTCGAGGTGACCACCACGTTCTCAAACTTTACCGCCCCGGAAGGCACCGTATTTGCGAGGACCACGCCGTTCGTGAACAGTGCGAGGTCCGCCGAGACGATCTCCATATCCTTGATCCGGACATTCCTGGTGCGATCGCCCTCGATCACAAACGGTTTTGCCGCATCCGAGACAATCCGGCCCGAGTACTCGACATTCTCGTTATTCCGGGCCCAGATCAGCGTCTCAGCCCGGTCTCCCGATGCATAGATGTTCACTATGGAGTTGGCCATCGGTCCTCCCTGTGATCCACCAAGGTCCGTCGCCTTTCCGTCGATCCCGGCCGGGTTCTCCAGGCGGAAGTTTTTAATCCAGACATCGCTTGCAAAGTCTATCTGAATACCATAACCGTTTGAATCGATGCTTGAACAGTTCTCAAGCACCAGAGACGGAGTAATTGATCGGGTCGGGGCGGCGTAGAACGATGCCGGCTGTATGATCCGGTAATCGGTCTTCCCGGCGCCGACGTTGCGGTCGACGCAGTTGTAGAGTTTGCCACCGCTGGTGGCGTAGAATCCGTGCCGGCTGTTTCCCTCAGAGTAACAACTGATGAAGGTGATGTCTCCCCGGGGGGCGTAGTAACCGCACCCGAAGTAGTGCGTCGACATATCGTCCAGGTTGTAGGCCTTTGTCGGGTAGGCTTTCTGCCCGTTATTCCTGCTCACGCAGTTCTCAAGGATGCAGTCACGCTTCTCGGGGTCCCACTCGAAATGGAACCCGGACTCCAGGTTGCCTTCCGCGAGGCAGTTGCTCACCCGGAGGCCCTCGATGTCGTTTAACTCCGCAAAGTCGAATCCGGTGATCCAGGGATTGAACGCCCCATATCTGCCGCAGTTGATAGCCTGACAGTTCTGGTACCTGACATCCCGGATCACCGTGTTCTCCGTCCCCCAGGCGTTGTGGAGGAACCCGTAGGTCCCGGTGTCCACGACCCTGCAGTTGACGAACTCGATATCCTCGAGGACGGGGACGTAGACGTTCGGGTTGTGGAGCAGAAGGAAGACCGCCTGGGTGCTCGCATCGGCAGTCCCCTCGACCTCCATAATCTTCACGTGGCTTGCATAGATCGTGACCACGCCGAGCCAGAGGTCGGGCTCGATACGGGGATAGCCGGTGCCCCTGACGTGAAAATTATAGAGCGTGACGGACTCCGTGGAGATGTTGAGCCGCCCGTTCCGGCTGAACTCAATGAATGTCGCATTCGGCCCCTCCCCGCGAAGCATGGAATCAGCGCGGGGGTAGACGCTCCCGGTGCAGGAGAACGTGCCCTCGGTCAGGCAGACCGTGCCGCCCGACAATGGCAGGGCATCAAACGCGGACTGGATGTCGCGTTGGTCATCCGTGCCGTCGCACAGAATGTCGGCCCGGGCCTTCGACGTGGGGCTGCTGTCACTTGCCGCGACGATGACCGTCGGCCCGGAAACCTTCGGGGGCACCGCTGGCGTCGTGGGAATCGGAGTTATCAACGGGGGAGGCGGAGGCGGCGGGACCGGGCCCGGTGGATAAACGTGCATGATCAGCACAACGGCGCCGATCACCGACAGTACGATCGCGATGGCGATGAGGATGCGTCTGGTCCCCAGAGATGGTCTTGCTGACATAAAATTACGACCCGTCTATGTTTGTCGCCGTGGTGTCCTGATGTGCCGCGACCGTGAGAGTTCACCATCCCGGGTTGAACCGAACCGTCCGGAGACGGGATCGGGAGAGCCCGCAACGTCTCCTACCCGGTCAATACCCCTATGATGCAGAAGTACCATTTAAGGGTTTAGCCGACCCGCACCAATCGAGGGGATTGGTGCAGAAGCCCGGCAGACCAATGGCAGGTTTTCCGGCCATGCAGGGGCTTAAAGATCTACACGCGAAGTTATCAGGATGGGAGCATCCCCGATCGCGATGGAGCCGGTCCCGATCCCTACGCCGTGCTGTTGATCCGCAGCACCTCGAGGCCGGCGAGGTCCGGACCTCCCGCAAGGGTCCACTCGACCAGTACCGGCTGAGCAGCATCGGAGATGACCCTGCCGGAATACGTGACGTTTCTATTATTCACGATGTACAAGAGCGTCTGCGGCCCGTCTCCCGACGCGGCAAGATCGATGACCGAGTTGGAGATGCCTGCATCGATCGTCGAGTTTACCGGAAATTCTCCGGAAGGGCACCCCAATACCGCCCCAATGCCGTCAATGCCTGCCGGATTGGTCATGGTGAAGTTCCTGATGAGGGCGTTCTTCGTGCCGCAGACGAAAAGACCCCAACCATTCGAATCAAGGCTCCGGCAGTGATCCATCACGATAGATGGATTCGTCGGGATGGGCAGGGACTGGAGGATGCAGTAGGAGACGGGTTTTGAGGAGGAGCCGCTGGCCGGGACGCGACCGGTGCCGCTCTCGGTACAGTTGTAGAGGAGCATACCGTCCGGGTTGATGATGAAGAACCCGAATGCACTGTTCCCTTCGGCCCGGCAGTTTATCAGGGAGACCTGACCTCCCGGGAGGTAGAAACCGGACCCGAAGAAGTCCGGGTCGCCCACCAGGTAGCCGTCAGGACGGGGTTTCTGTCCGTTGTTCCTGCTCGAGCAGTTGATGAATATGCAGTCACGCTTCGCCGGATCCCACTCGAAGTGGAACCCGGACTCCAGGCTCCCCTCGGCAGAAGAGTTGCTCACCCGGAGGCCTTCGATGTCGTTTAACTCCGCAAAATCGAACCCGGTCACCCAGGGATTGAACGCCCCATACCTGCCGCAGTTGATTGCGGCACAGTTCTCGTAGCGAACGTTTTGGATCGTTGTATTCTCCGATCCCCAGGCATTGTGGAGGAACCCGTAGGTCCCGGTGTCGATCGCCCGGCAATTGACGAACTCAATATCCTCGAGGACGGGGGCGTAGACGTTCGGGTTGTGAAGCAGGAGGAAGACCGCCTGGATGCTTGCATCTGCTGTTCCCGTGACGTTGTAGACCCGGGCGCCGCTCGCATAGATCGTGAGCACGCCAAGCCACTGGCCGAGGTCAAGGGTCGTGTTCGTACTCGCGTTCACGTAGCCGAACCCCGCTATATGAAACCCGTCCAGGGTAACGTGCTCCTCCGAGACGTTGAGCATCCCGTTCCGGCTGAACTCAAGGGACGTTGCTTCCGGGCCCCCGCCGAGGAGCGTCGTCCCCGCCGCCGGAACGATGCTCCCCGAGCAGTTGAACGTACCCCCGCTCAGGACGACCATACCGCCGTCCGGCAGTGCATCAAGCGCCGCCTGGATCTCCACCTGATCGTCGAAGCCGTCACAGGTGTAGCCTGCCCATGCCTTCGATACAGGATCGCTATCGGCTGCCGCCACAACGAGCGGGGTTCCCGGTGCTGCAGCAGCACTCTGGACGAAGAGGAGGCCGAGAACGAGACCGAAGAGAAGAAGGCTGAACGGGGCCTCCCGGTGTGGAGCGCCCCGACTGTACTCATCAGCCACGGAACCGGGCATACTGTCACCACCACTCATCGAATACCTGCATAGGTTATTTCACACAGCCACATCAGGGAGATCGGCGCTCCGTCACTGTTGTATGTTCGTGCATGTCGGTTAAGGCGGGCTTCGGGAACAACGCCCCTGTCCGGGCAACCCGGGTGCCGTCCCGGCATCCGGCGAACCACGACTTACCATAAGCACAGAACTATAAAAGTCAGATGGTGCAACGTTCTCATATAGCCCTGAGATCAGGGTATTTCCAGTCTTGCACACAACCAAATCCTGCGAGTTGCCGCGGGCCCATATTTTCCTGCCAGAGATGCCTGTCCCGTTCTGAGCAGGAAATGGCGCCGATAGAAAATTGGGGCGTTTACGGATACCGGATTCCGGTTCACGGCCGGAACCGCCACCGGGAGACGCAAGAGGGAATTCGGGACCAGGCTGACGGAATTGAGAGGCGGTGGGGGTCGCCGGAGGAATTGTATATAAAGAAATACAATATTATTCTTGAAATATGACCAGTAAGAAGGAAGTCACCATCGGGATCACCGTCAACCTCGAGAACTATGAAAACCTCCGCCTCGAAGTCGAGGGCGATGTAGAGACCCGTGAGGATGTGGACGACCTTATCACGTTCCTCGACGGGATGCTTGCCAGATTCGGGCGCGGTGATCCGGCGACCGCCGAGCGGGTGGATGCATACCGGCGGCGCGTTCTCGCAGCCAGACCTGCAGGGCCGCAGACACCGACCGCGGGATCGGTGCCGGACGAGAAGGCTACCGGGCCAGCGGCACCGGCAACCCCTGGAACGGAACCGGCTCACCGGCAGAAAGAGAATGCCTGTCCCTCCCCCGGGACCATCGAAACCGCAATCCCCCCGGCGCCGGAACACACCGAGCCGCCCCGGACCCCCGAACCACCCGCAAAACCGGAGATAGCTCCAGAGCCAGAACCCGAACAGGCGCCACCCGTACAGGTGCCGCCGCACCAGGAACCGGTCGCGGCAAAGCCGCCTGCCACCCCGGGAGAGGGTGTCTGCGAGATGTGCGGAGCAGAAGTAACGAAATCACAGGCGAAACTTTCTCAACTCTTCATGAGTAAAACGCTCTGCAAGAAGTGCATGGAACAGCCGTAGGTCCTGTTAGATCCGCTCGATGAGGAAATAACAACCAGGGGGTTATATATACTACAATACCCGAGGATTGTATAATGAAGAAGAACCTGCTTATGTGGGACGAGACACTTTTTCGAGATCCCGAGGTCTTCGAGATCGATCACGTCCCTGAGCAGTTCAACCATCGTGATGCCCAGATCAGGGAACTTGCCTTCCAGGTCCGGCCGGGCCTGCGGGGAGCTCGTCCCCTCAACACTGTCTGTCGAGGTCCACCGGGGACCGGGAAGACGACGAGCGTCAAGAAGGTCTTCGCCGAGATTGAGGAGGCCACGAAGAAACTGGCCCCCGTGTATATCAACTGCCAGATCGACAACACCAAATTCGCCGTCTTCTCGCAGATTTACAGGAAGGTCACCGGACGCTCGCCACCTGCATCGGGCACGTCGTTCAAGCAGGTCTTTGACGCCATAGCCCGGGCACTCCTCCGGGAAGAACAGGTGCTCCTGGTGGCGCTCGACGATGCAAACTACCTTCTCTACGAGAACGAGATCAACCACGTCCTCTATCCTCTGCTCCGCTCCCATGAAGCCTACCCCGGCGTCCGGATCGGTGTCATCGCCATTGTCAGCGATATGTCCGTCAGCCTGCAGAACGAGGTAGATGCCCGGGTGGCATCGGTCTTCCGGCCCACCGAGATATACTTTCCCCCCTACTCGGAAGAAGAGGTCCGCGGCATCCTGGAAGAGCGGATCCTGCAAGGGCTCTACCTGAACGTCCTCCGGTCCGACATGCTGGATCTTGTGGTCGAACAGACGATGAAAAGCGGCGACCTCAGGGTGGGCATCGACCTCCTCAAGCGGGCGACCCTGAACGCTGAGAAAGAGGCGCGCCGCTCCGTCGAGCGGGAGGACATCTGCAAAGCATACGAGGTCTCCCGATACCTGCATCTTACGTACTCGCTCCGGGCGCTCAAAGCTGAGGAGAGGGGGGTGCTCGGCAGGATTGCGGAGATGTCGGCGCGCGACGATCGGGAGATGAACGCCGGCGACGTCTACCGTTTCGTCAAAGAGGAAGTGCGGGTCGGCTACACCAAGTATTATGAGATACTTCGGAAGTTCGACGCGATGCGGCTCATAAACCTCCACTACCGCCAGGGAAAGGGTCAGGGAAAGGGGCGGACCAGGCTGATCAGCCTCCGTTACGATCCCAGGCGGGTGCTGGAGTACCTGCGGTAGGAGCGGATTGTTTGATAAGAATTATCTATTTCGCCGCCGTTTGTATTCTGATGAGGTTTTCCACATGCTCAGCGTGAACGAACTGGCACTGGATATTTTTGAGGAACTCTTCGAATATGCCGAGGAGTTCCATGCCGTCCCATACGAACTCGACAACGGGGCACGTATCGTAGACTGCGGCGTCAGCACCACCGGGGGGTACCTGGCAGGAAGACGGTTCACCGAGATCTGCATGGGCGGCCTCGGGGAGGTCGACATAACGATGGGCCGGATCAGGGACGTCCCGATCCCGTTCATCGAGGTCAGCACCGATTTCCCGGCCATCGCGTGCCTCGGCGCTCAGAAAGCGGGCTGGACAATCAACGTCAACAAGTACTTCGCCATGGGCAGCGGGCCGGCACGGGCACTCTCCCTGAAGCCAAAGCACACCTACGAGGTCATCGACTACGAGGATGAGTTCGATTACGCGGTCATCTGTCTCGAAAGCGACCACCTCCCGAACGCCGGGGTGATGGAGAAGGTCGCCGAAGAGTGCAACGTGGACGTGGCGAACACCTGCGCGGTTGTCGCCCCCACGGCATCGATCGTCGGGTCGGTCCAGGTCGCCGGTCGCTGTGTCGAGACCGCGGTCTACAAGCTGAACGAGCTTGGCTTTGACACGAAGAAGATCACCGCCGGCATCGGCCACGCCCCGATCGCCCCCGTCAAGAAGGACGGCATGAAGGCGATGGGCAGTACCAACGATGCTACGATCTACCACGGCAGCATCATGCTGACGATGAACGCTCCCGAGATCAAGGACTACCTGGATCGGATCCCGAGCAACAAGTCCAAGGGATACGGAAAACCGTTCTACGATATCTTCAAGGAAGCCAACTTCGACTTCTACCAGATCGACACCTCGCTCTTCTCTCCAGCCGAGGTCGTCATCAACGAGCTCTCCGAGGGCAAGGTCTACCACGTGGGAGCCGTCAACCCCGAGGTGACGCTGAAGTCCTTCGGGTTCATCTAACCCATTTTTTGGTGAGCTCCTCTCTCCCGGCAGGATCTCTCCCCAAAACTCCGATGAGCGTCCTTGCGAGCAACCACGAACCTGGAAGAGTGTCGGGGTCCGGTTTGCAGCGGTGGAGCGGCAGGTTCGCCGGTTTCGGTGACACGGATACGGGATAGTTCTCCAGAGCCCCTTTTCGAGGAGGAAACCGGACCCACTGGATTCTCGGCAGGCAACACGTTTATCCGTCACGGTGCAAAACACTATAAGGCATCCACAGGGCTTGTGGTCTAGCTGGTCATGACGTCGCCCTTACACGGCGAAGATCGCCGGTTCGAATCCGGCCAGGCCCATTGCGGCACGGCACTGCCAGCGTAGCGCTGTTTATCTCGCATTTGATTCTCCACCCGGCCTTCCAGATTCTTGATGCGCAGTTCGAGCGCCTGAAGCCGCTCTTCACTGCAGATCTGTGTGCTGACGTTACCGGGTTGTGCAACACCGTTCTCCGGCACGATGAGGAATGCCCGCTGCCCCAGGTGATCAGTCCCGTAGATACTCACGCGCTCTCCAATCAGGTCGGAATACTCCTCGGGGAGACACACGATAGGATAGACCATGTGGGATTTCGGAACCTTCTTCCCCACTGTTGTAAACTCTAACAGCTTCACCGTATGCAGCATTCTGCCACCGGACAAACCGTATATACCGACAGGTTATGTATTTCTGGTTTCAGTTTTTGGTCTAACTTATCCAGGGCTGCTCCAGAGCCCCCGGGAGAGCCCCGACGAGGAAAAACAAAAAGGGCCTGAACGGACAGTCACCTGCGGCGAAGCGCAACCGTCACCAGAAGCCCCACCACCACGTAAACAACCCCGAACCCGGGTACCTCCGCTGCCCCCGTCGGCGCAGGTGCCGCAACAGCAACAGCCGCCGCCGTGGACTGAGTCGTTGCCGGCGACGGTGCCGTCACCTCCAGTTCGATCGTCCGGTTCGTCTCTTCTACGAGAGCCCCGGTCGTGTTGTAGGCGTTCACCGCGAGCAGCCACGTTCCTGCCGGCATCGTTGAGGTGTTTGCAAACGCGTGCCCGAACTCGTAGTTGGCACTCCCGATGTACCCGCCTTCAAACTCGCGATGCAGGCAGCCGGTGAACGTGAACCGCCCCAGCGTTGCGTTCTCATAGACGTATGTGACAATCTGGTCGTCAGGGATGTAGCGGTAGGCGCTGCCGGCATCCGTCAGCGTCGTTGCACTCGGCCGCGTCACCCCATAGAACGTCAGGTTCTCCCCCTGCACGATCCTCACCTGCATCGGCGTTATATCGACCGTTTTCCGGCTGTCGTTCACGACCGTGGCGAAGTGGTTATCCCGCACCGGCTCATCCGTGATCTCCGCACGGGTGTACACGACCCGGGTCCCGGCAGGGTGCGCCACCAACCGTCCGGTTACCGACATGACCGCACCGCTCGCTCTATCCGTCCAGGCCATCGACGCCTCACCGACATCGTAGTGCGTGAACGTCGTATGGTCGGAATCCTCAAGACCGTTCCTGAGGATCGCGGCAAGTTCGACCTGCAAGGTCGCAGAGGTGTTGCCGATGTTGTAGATGAGGCAGTCGTTCTCTGCAGTTGCAACGCTATCGACCGTTGTCCCCGGCAGGTCGTTTACCACCTCAATGGCGTTATTCGCCTGCCACCGATCCGGGATCTCATACCCGCCGTCGCCGCTCCGGAAGTATCCCGGGAGCCAGCCGAGGTAGACCCGGAGCGGCGGCGTTCTCTCCTCCGCCCAGCCGATTACGTTCTGCTTGTTCTCATCGGGGCGGAAGACACCAAGGGACGCATGGGTCGTGCCGAAGGCGATCTCCTTCTCCACCCTCTCTCCGGCAAGATCCCCGTCCAGTCCTTCCACGACCAGCGTGTAGGTTCCGGCGGTCAGATCCCGCGTAATCGGCTCCAGTCTCCCGCCGCTGACATCGGTGTAACTTCCCATCCCCCTGGTTACGCCGCCCTGTACCAGGGCAAGGTAGTAGGTATCGGTCACCAGTACCTTGTTGCTGCCGTTTGTAATACCTCCCGGCCAGATGATCACGTCCGGGGCTAACAGCCCTCCCCACTTTTCCGGAACAAGACTCATATCCACCGAACTCTCCGCTGTAACACCGGTCTCATCGACGCTGCTCATGACCGTGCGGAGAACAGCGCCGCTATCGTCTTTGAGGACGATGCGGATGTTCCCGGGGTGCGTGAGCGGTGTCGGAAAGATCCCGTAAACATAAAAGTCCCGCATCTCGGCAAAGGTGGTCTCATTTTGGGAGGGCTCCGTAATGACGAGGGTCCCGGCGGACATAGCAGTCACGGGAGGTATGACCAGCATCACCAGAACGAAGAGGGCTATAGCGGTCTTCGGCGAGGGCATAACATGCATGGTTGAAGAAAGATCACCTGGAGGATTAAAGATATCGAAGAGGTAAGGCGACGGAGAACAAAGATACAGGGAATTTAAACGTTTATGAAAGAAAATTAGACAGACTCAGCGCAATGCGCGACGCAGCATTCAGGAGCGGCCTGCTTCACACCGGACGATGACATCCGGAAAGAAGGAACAACACGGACGCTACCGGGATGCGCTTCAGATTTCATTCCGCAACGTTCTAAATACATCCTGACAAACAGTTCCGCAGAGCACATACATCGGGGAGGCGACCGACAACCTTCCTTGATGGTGCATTCAGGATTCAACCATGCCGGGCAACAGGTCACGGGGGATATCTCATGTTACTGATCTTTCTCACAGCTGCAGCGCTGCTGCTCGCGCTCTGCATCACGACTGACCGGACAGGCGACGCATCAAGCGTCACCATAACAGAAACCGACGGCGACACCCGCGAAGGCTATGTCGACGTCGCCGGCGGCCGGGTCTGGTTCCGGGTCGTCGGCGCGGACAGCGCGGGAACGCCCCTCCTGGTCCTCCACGGGGGTCCGGGGATGACGCACGACTACCTCGAGCCGCTCGAGGCCCTCGCGGACGAGCGGCCGGTCGTCTTCTACGACCAGTTCGGGTGCGGGAACTCCGGTGCTCCGGACGACCCCGCCCTCTGGACGGTGGAGCGCTACGTCGGAGAGGTCGGCGAGGTCCGCGACGCGCTCGGACTTCGTCGGGTGCACCTCCTCGGCCAGTCGTGGGGGGGCGGCCTCGCGGCCGAATACGTGCTTTCCACAAACCCCGGCGGCGTCGAGAGCCTGATCCTCTCCGGGCCGCTGCTGGACGCCGATCGGTGGGTGGCGGATCAGAGGGCGAACCTTGCGGCGTTCCCCGACGGGATGCAGGAGGCCGTCCGGGAGGGGGAGGCGAGCGGGAACTTCGACTCGCCGGAATACCAGGACGCCATGGAGGCGTATTACGCCCGGCACGTCTGCCGGACGGACCCCTGGCCAGAGTGCCTGAACAGGTCGCTTGAACGGCTCGCCATGCCGATCTATCTGCAGATGTGGGGGCCGAGCGAGTTCACCTGCACGGGGATCCTCCGGGAGTTCAGCGTCGCCGACCGGCTCGCCGAACTCTCGGTCCCGGTGCTCTTCACCTGCGGGGAGTACGACGAGGCATCGCCCGCGACCATGATATACTACCAGAGCCTGGTGCCGGGATCGGACCTCGAGGTCTTTGAAGGCGCTTCGCACAGCCACCACCTCGAAGAGACCGAGGCGTACCTCGCGGCCGTGCGGGAGTTCCTGCGCAGGGTCGATACGGCACCCTGATCGGGAAGCCTTTTTTTCACTCCGGGGACAGAGCAGGCAGCAGCGCTCTTCCTCATCCCTGGCGACAGGGGGCATCGTGGAACCCCCGCCTGCACGGGAAGAATACGCACGACCGCACCAGGGTTTCAGGGATCAAAACCTAGCGGGGACGGCGAACTCATCGCAGTCATCACGAAAAAGTCCGTGGAGAACCTTGGGCTTGCCGTCGGCAAGAAGGTCTACGCCGGGGTCAAGTCGACAGATGTCATGGTCGCTACCGACTGAACAACCCCACCCTTTTTTCCCCGGCCTGCAGTTCCCGAAACGGCAGGGCAGCAACGCATAAATACGCCAGCAACCGTTGGCAGCATACCCATCGAGGGAGTACCGGCACCATGGTACGAGAATATTCCCCCATGCTGATCGCGGTCCTCATCTGCGTCGTGCTCACCGGCATCGTCATCGCCTACGGCCTCTTCGCGGACGAGGACGCATCCCCTCCAGGACAGCCCGCACCTCTCCCGGCCCCGACAGCAACGCAGGGGACGCCGGTGGCGACGGGAGCCCCGGTGCAGGTCGTTTCCCGTTCGTTCTCCGTCAGCGTCACCCCCGGAGCCGCCACGGTTCGGCCCGGCGATACCGTCAGGTTCACGCTCAGAGTGCACCCCAAAGGCGGCTTTTCCGCACCCGTGCATGTCGTTGTCTCCGCTACGGCGCTCGGGGGCGTTTTCCGCGACAACCACGACCTCGGCACGGTCTCCCCGCCCTACCCCCCGCTCACGTACGACGTCGTGGCGCCCGACCTCCCGCCCCTTGTCTCCACCGCAACCGTGGACGCCATGGTGACGGCGACCGGAGGGGAGACCGTGCGGACGGAGCAGGTGCAACTGGTCATCCGACGCTAGAACGCCGGTACGGTATATCGGCCGGCACGGCCTTTACAGGGAAATCCCGGGAAGTTCCGGGCAATATCGCCGCGATCATGCCCCCGCGTTGCAGATGGCCAGGCATGATATCCTTAAATTGTCCTTTAATCCCATAAAATCCTTAAAAATGACGGGCATTTCTGAGCCACCTGCAGGGCCGGCGGGACGGTTACAGGGGTCGGCGGACATTACGGGCGATCGAGATAATCTCTACGATCTGGGGAGATTATGGCAAACCCCCTGATTTCCACTGGAGATCCAGGCGCGCAACCCGGAGCGGCCCGGGAGGACCGGGACGTTGCCTCCACCCCCGGTTCCCGGTGCCGGTAAAACACCGCTGCTCCTCCGGCAGCAACCGTGCTCCGGCGCCTCCGCGGGAGCGAACCAGTGCGAACACGGAGATGATAAAGAGAACTCAATTCTCCACCACATCGAACCAGACGGGATCCGGACAGTCAGGCCGGCCGCCGTAGTTGATGGTGATCTCCTCGCCCTTCCGGACGGCATGATGGGCGTAGATACGGATCTCGCCCCGGAGGACGTCACAGACATGGTCTGCGTTCGCGTGGTAGGAGTGATTGTAGAGTGACCCATAGCCCAGCGCCACGGCGGCCAGTTCCTGGTGCTCCCCCCACGCAAAGTAGTAGTTGAAGAGGCGCGTCTTATCGAGGAGTTCCTGCTCATCCAATCCCCCGAGCACGATCACCGGGCAGACCTCGATCAGATCGCCGGCCACGAGATCCCGGCGGGCGAATACTCCACGGCCACGACAATCCGACGAAGAGACATAGACAAGATCGGAAGGGAAGATGGCCTCGTCCGGATCCGCACCCCGCCCTCCAGCACCATCAATCATGGTATCGTCGCTTCTCCATACGTATGAGTTATACTAGTAGACCCTGTCCGGACAAAAAGGATGCGGCCTCCGGGCCGGGCCAGAGAGAATTACGGCTGTTTCTTCCCGATGAATACAGGAAGACAGCCAGAGACCGCCTTCGCCGGAGAGAGGGATGGGCAAGCGAAAGAGTGTTCTATTCGCACGACCTCACTGACAGATCAGGAGGAACGATCATCGGCGACGTCATCGTAGCGCGCGACCTGGAAAAGCGGTTTGAGGATCTCATCGCAGTCGACCGTATAGCCTTCCGGGTTCAAGAAGGGGAAATATTCGGGTTCCTCGGGCCGAACGGCGCGGGAAAGACGACGACCATGAAGATGATCCAGTGCGTCTCCCCTAAGACCGGGGGCACCCTGCAGGTCTTCGATATGGATGTGGATACCCACCAGCGGGAGATAAAAAATCACATCGGCGTGGTGCCGCAGGAGACCAACCTCGACCCGGATTTTTCAGCCTACCGAAACCTGCTGGTCTACGCCCGCTACTTCGGCATCCCGAAGCGGGAGGCAGAGCAGCGGGCGGAAGAACTCCTCGCATTCATGCAACTTGAGGAGAAACGGGATGTCCTGATCGACAAACTCTCGGGCGGAATGAAACGGCGTCTGATCATCGCCCGGGCCCTGATCAACGCACCGGAACTGCTCATCCTCGACGAGCCCACCATCGGGCTCGACCCACAGGCGCGGCACCTGATCTGGGAGAAACTCCGGAGCCTCCAGGCGGCAGGGAACACCCTTGTCCTCACCACGCACTATCTCGACGAAGCGGAACGTCTCTGCGATCGACTGGTAATCATGGATCACGGACAGATCCTCGTCGAGGGCGCCCCGGCAGACCTCATCCGGGAGCATGCCGGGAGCGATATCGTCGAGGTCGAGCAGACAGAGAAGGTGATCTCCTGCCTGACCGGACTTGGCGTGAACTATGACCCTGCTGGCGACGTAATCCAGGTCTTCACGGATCGTCCCCACGACGTGGCACGCAACCTGCTCGAGGTCTGCCGGCACGAGGCGGCGGTGACGGTTCGCCCGGCAACCCTTGAGGACGTCTTCCTGCGGTTGACCGGCCGGAGCCTGCGAGAGTGAGCGAGCGATGATCGACATCACCGGCAGGGTATGGAGTGTCTGGCGGAGGAACTGGGACGCCTTCCTCAGGACCTACCGGGTAAACTTCATCCCGCCCTTCGTTGAACCGGTCCTCTACCTCCTGGCCCTGGGATTCGGCCTCGGCACGTATGTCGAGGCTATCGACGGTATACCATACCCGGTCTTCATCGCACCGGCCCTCGTCTCGATATCGGTGATGTATTCGGCATTTTTTGAGTGCACATACTCGTCGTTTGTCCGGATGTACTACCAGAAAACGTTTGATGCCGTCATCGCAACGCCGGTCAGCATCGACGAAGTGATCGCCGGGGAGATGCTCTGGGGCGCTACCCGTGGGATGATCTATGCAACCCTGATGCTCCCGGTGCTCCTCCTCTTCGGCGTCGTGGCCATGCCGTCATCCCTGCTGCTCATCCCCTTCGCCTACCTTGCCGGCCTTCTCTTTGCAGGTATTGCGATGTGCTTCACGGCGATCACGCCGAGTATTGATGCGCTCAACTATCCCTCGTTCCTCTTCATCACCCCGATGTTCCTCTTCTCGGGGACGTTCTTCCCCCTTGACCTGCTTCCGCAACCGATCCAGTACTTTGCCCTCGCCGTTCTCCCGCTGACGCACATCGTCGGCATCAACCGGGCGATAACGCTCTCGAACTTTTCACCAATCAATCTCCTCAGCCTTGTCTGGATCGTATTGGCGACAGTATTCTTCTTCGTCCTCGCCATCAGGTTGATGAGGAGGCGGCTTATCGTGTGAGCGGCAGGAGAATACAATGGGCAAACCCTTCAGGGCTGCATGCGCGGGGCGGACGCATGGCCGGCAACTCCGAGGAGCGGATCCTCACGTGTGCGCGCCAAAAAAAGTTAGAATCGGGGTTTTCTGTGCTTCGGGAGGCAGTCGCGGCAATAGACGGGTCTACCCTCCGTGGGCTTGAAAGGAACTTCGCACTCTTTGCCGCAATCGGAACAGACTGCCTTGTGGAACTCGCGGGGGCGGTCCTCAAACGAGCGGGGACCCCTGCTCGGATATCTCTCATTCATTGGGATTTCACTCACATGTGGGAAACTGTATTCACACAAACGACTCAGTACCGGGGTTTCCTGTACTTCGGGAGGCAGTCGCGGCAATAGACGGGTCTGCCCTCCGTGGGCTTGAAAGGAACTTCGCACTCTTTGCCGCAGTCGGAACAGACTGCCTTGTGGAACTCGCGGGGGCGGCCCTCAAACGAGCGGGAACCCCTGCTCGGATATCTCTCATCCATATACTTCAACCATGCAGATAGTCTGCACATATACAATAACCTGCCTGCATATAGGTGTTTCTCCGGGATCCCGGAGACCAAAACCGGCCCTGATCTGCTCACTCCACCCGGTTCCCACCACGCACCGGGAAGCACAGGTCCCACATCCTCCGGCGCGTGAGGGGGGCTTCAGGGGGGGTGAAACCCTCTTATCACGTGATTGTTTACTCTGACAGAGAGAACGATGACATAACGCTTTTATCGATGCCATCCTACTCAATGATTATCCAACTATGGCACGTGTCAACCGCTCTCTTTTGCAACCTGGCAAAACGCCGATTCTATCCCGGAGATGGGATTAGGATGAGAGGCTCAGCATGACCGATGAGATCCACACAGACGAACCCCCTGATAGCAAATTGAAGGGAAAACACCGGGACAGGAGGACGTTCGGTCCGGTCCCGAACCTTGAAGAGCATGTGAAATCCGACTGGTGGAAAGGTATCTTCAACCGTCTCTACCTGAAGACCGACGGCGACGTCGTCGACGACCAGCAGATAACCAGAAACGAGATCGACCGGATCGCCCAGGTCCTGAACCTGGGGCCCGACGCGAAGATCCTCGACCTCTGCTGCGGCCAGGGAAGGCACACCCTTGAACTTGTGCGCAGGGGCTACAACGCCGAAGGGCTCGACCAGTCGCATTACCTGATCCAGCGTGCCCGGTCGACCGCGAAGAAAGAGGGGTTCTCGATCCGGTTCCGGGAAGGAGACGCACGCCGGTTGCCCTATCGCACCGACACCTACGATGTCGTCCTCGTCCTCGGGAACAGTTTCGGTTACTTTGATTCCGTCGAGGAAGACCTGCGGGTCCTCACCGAACTCCGGCGCATCCTCAAGCCCTGGGGGCGGGTGCTCCTGGATGTGGCCGACGGCGAGTACCTGAAGGAGCACTTTCAGGCGAGGTCGTGGGAGTGGATCGACGATACGATGTTTGTCTGCCGGGAGCGGTCCCTCTCGCTTGATTCGCAGCGCCTGATCTCAAGGGAAGTGATCACCGACGTCAATAAGGGCGTCGTCGCCGACCAGTTCTATGCCGAACGTCTCTACACCCCCGAGGCGCTCAGAAAACTCCTGGAACGGGCGGGCTTCTCCGGCATCACTTTCCACGGCATCGCCACGGAGTCACAACGGAACCAGGACCTCGGCATGATGGAGCGCCGCCACATCGTCACCGCGGTTCTCAAGAAGGAGTGGGCGACGACGAAGGCAAGAGGGCAGGAGAGGACAAAACATGTCGCGGTGATTCTCGGCGACCCCGCCAAACCCGATGCCTTGAAACCCTCCTGTACCTTCGACGACGACGACTTCTACACCATCGACCAGATGAAGGCGGCCCTCCGGGAACTGAAAAGATACCGGTTCACCTACCTGTGTAAACACGAGACTCTGATGCAGGACCTCCCGAAACTAAAAGGAAAGGTGGATTATGCCTTCAACCTCTGCGACGAGGGATTCAACAACGATCCACGAAAAGAACTCCACGTGCCGGCGCTCCTTGAGATCCTCGATATCGCGTACACGGGATCCGGACCACAATCACTCGCGTTCTGCTATGACAAGTCGCTCGTGCGCGGAGTCGCGAAAGAGATGGGAATTCCGGTGCCGGACGCCTGCTTCATCACTCCTGGCGACCGTACCTACGATGTCGGGATGAATCTCCCGGTGATCGTCAAGCCGAACGCAGGCGACTCCTCATACGGCATTACGCAACGGAGCATCGCCCATACCATCGAAGAACTCTCCGACGTCATCAATTCCCTGCGGACGACGCTCGGATACAACCAGTCGCTCCTTGTCGAAGAGTTCCTTACGGGAAAGGATATCAGCGTCGGCATCATCGGGAATCCATCGGGATATTGCACGGTGCTTCCCATCACCGAGGAAGACTACTCCGCGCTGCCCCCGGACCTTCCCCGGCTCTGCGGCTACGAAGCGAAGTGGCTTCCAGACTCGCCGTACTGGAAGATCGTATCAAGGCCGGCGGATCTCCCCGAGGAGACCGAAAGACTGGTCGTGCGGTGCTGTCTCGCCCTTTTTGAGCGCCTGGAGTGCCGCGACTACTGTCGGTTCGACTGGCGCCTGGACGAGCACGGCAGCCCGAAACTCCTCGAGGTCAATCCGAACCCCGGCTGGTGCTGGGACGGCCACCTCGCAAAGATGGCAAAGTATGCGGGCCTGACGTATCCTGAGATGCTCGGCCTGATTCTCAAATCTGCGGAGGAGCGGTTAGGTATGGAGCAGGAAAGGTCAGCGCGGGAGGCCGAAGCCGGGTCTTCCTCGCTCGATCTCACCCGGCAGACAGCCTGACCTACCCAATCTTTCGCCGGAGTGGGAACGGTCCAGATCTTGCGAACGCATTTATCCTGGAGAGACCACTGTCTTCCCGCAGATGGTGTTACCGGAGAACAACATTCACGCTGGAAGGTACGCCCGGGAGGCCGGGGCGCTCGCAAGAGACGTGAAGGATGAGATCGCGCGTGAGGAGGAGCGGCACTCGTCCCTCCTCGCCCGCGACGACCGGCTCCACGCCACAGGCCCCTTCATCCTCGTCGCTGTCCTCGCGAACCTCTTCTTCCTGCTCGTCTTCCCCCGCTTCATGCTCTACTGGATCGTCTCGAGTTTCATCCTCTATATGGTGAATCCCTTCATCCTGATGATCCCGACCGGTAGCGGGAAGATGGCCTTCCGGGGCAGGGAGACCGCCGGAGAGATCGTCCGATCGATCCGGGAAGCAGGAGGGGTCTCCTATCTCCTGGGCCGCGAGGGGAGGACGTTCGGGAAGGTCTTCTGGGACACCTTCTTCATCAACAGTCAGCCTCTCGCCGCCGGGTTCGGGCTGCTATTCGGCATCAATATACTCTTTGCGTTCTTCAGCGGTTGGGTTGCGGGATCCCTCAAGCCGGGAGCGGCAGCACTGATCACGCTCCAGTCCCTTGCAATCATCCTCTTCTATGCCGGCATCTGGCATGTCAAGCCATATACAACAGACTTCTTTCTCTCACTCGATGGAATGCGGACGAACCTGCAGGAGAAGATCAGGGCAGGCTGGCGGGCGGCAATGCGGGTCATCCTCCTCGTCACCGCCCTGGGGGCAGCGAGCGGGATCCTCGCCGTATCGGCGATCTTCCTCCCGGGGATGACACTCTCCACGTTTCTCGCCTCAGTCAACCTCGCTCTTGGGTGGGGCCTCCTGCCGCTCTTTGCCATATTTGCCTCGCAGGTCGTGATCGTCCGGTACCTGCAGGGGACCTACAGCCGCGAACTCTTCCTGCAAGTAGGCGGCTACAAGGTCCATGTCTTGCGAGACGAGATCCTGAACCGTCTCACTACAGTCCCAAGAGTTCCGGAGGAGATCCAGAGCACGGGGCATCTTGCGGACCTCGTGGCGGAACTATCGCGGATGCAGAGCGACTACAGGCGAATGCAGATGTACACAGCGGAGTATCATAGCATCTTCGGCTTCTTTCCGGTTTATCTCGTTCTCCCCGAGATCCCCGTTATCCTTGACAGGAGCCACGGCGCGCCCCCAAAACCCACACCGGAACCCGAAGGCCTGGTGCATACGGAGCCGGCCGATCGGACTGCAGGATACGAGTGCCGCAAGCCCGCCGGCACCCATCAGTATATAATATCCTCTGGCGCATAGATCATGTTATATGGCCGATGAATCGTATCGGACCGCGACGGTCCAGGGCAGGGAGGTCCCCTACGATCCGGAGCAGCTACGCAAGATCAGCGAGCACCCCTGCTACTCCGATAAAGCGTGTCACTCCTTTGGGCGATGCCACCTCCCCGTCGCCCCGAGGTGCAATATCCAGTGCAACTACTGCGTGCGGGATTTTGACTGCGTAAACGAGAGCCGGCCGGGTGTGACGAGCAGGGTCCTCCCGCCGGAGGAGGCGCTCGACCTTGTCCGGAAAGTCATGCAGGAGCACCCCTACGTGAAGGTGATCGGCATCGCGGGGCCGGGCGAACCGCTTGCAAACCCCGAGACGTTTGAGGCGCTCCGGCTGGTCCACGAGGAGTTCCCGCACCTGATCATGTGCATCAGCACGAACGGCCTCATGCTCCCGGAGTCGATCGAGGAACTGGCGAAGTACGATGTCGGGAACGTTACGGTCACGCTCAACGCCATCGACCCTGCGATCGGGGAGAAGATCTACTCCTGGGTCGAGTACAACGGGAAGAAGTATCATGGGCGTGAGGCGGCGGAACTCCTCCTCTCCCAGCAGATGAAGGGGATCGAGATGGCGGTTGCAAAGAAGATGTTTGTGAAGATAAACACCGTCTACATCCCCGGGATCAACGACGAGCACATACCCGAGATAGCAAAGAAGGTCGGTGAGATGGGAGCGTTCACCTTCAACGTCATTCCCCTCATCCCGCAGTACAAGTTCGCCGGGATCACCCCCCCGACGCCGAAGGATAAGCGGGAGATGCAGGACCGGTGCGCCCCGTTCATCAAGCAGATGCGGCATTGCGCACGCTGTCGGGCGGACGCGATCGGGAAACTCGGGCAGGATGTGCAGTCCTGTGTCTACCAACAGATGAAGGATGAGCAGAAGGCACAATAACCAACTCTTTTTCACCTGCCGGGCTCGCCGGCCATGACGACGATCACGCTTCACGACGACCGGTCGTTTGACCTCGACCGGACGCTCTCCTGCGGCCAGGCCTTCCGCTGGGAGAAGGCGGACGGGTGGTGGCAGGGGGTCTCCTGCGGCCGGGCTGTCCGGATACGGCAGGATGCAAACCGGCTCACGTTTGAGGGGGCGGATGCGGGGTTCGTCCGCGCCTACTTCCAGCTGGACCAGGACCTCCCCGCGATCCTCGCATCCATCGACCGCGATCCCATCATCGGCGCTGCCATCCAGGAGTGCCGCGGCCTCCGGCTTGTCAGACAACAGCCCTGGGAGTGCCTGATCTCCTACATCTGCGCCACGAACACGAACATCCCGGCGGTGAAGCGGCGGGTCGCGCTGATGGCGGAGCGCTATGGAAAGCCGATCGACGGACATTCTGGAACGGCGCATGCGTTCCCGGAGCCGGAGGTGCTTGCAGAAACCTCCCACGCGGACCTGTGGGACTGCAAACTCGGTTACCGGACGGATTACGTCTGCGAGGCTGCTGCTTACGTGGCAGAACACCCGGACTGGGCAGAGCGAGTCGCCGCCCTTCCTTTCGAAGAGGCGCGGCGGGCGCTGATGCAATTTACGGGCGTCGGGCCGAAGGCGGCGGACTGCGTGCTGCTCTTTGCGTTCGGGTTCTTCGAGGCGTTCCCGGTCGACGTCTGGATACGCCGGATCGTGGCGGAGACCTACCTCCCGGACCTCTCCGGGAAGGGGTGCACCCCGGCGGAGTATGAGCGGATCCGGCGATTTAGCCGGGACTACTTCGGGGAGTACGCGGGGTACGCACAGGAGTACCTCTATTGTGCACGGGGCCCGGCGAGTCGGCCCGGGTGAGGCTCATTCTTTCCTGTTGCGGATCCGATGCCGGGACGAGAGTAAGAACCGCGACCAGTGCCAGGAGCAGGAGAGAGGCCCGGCGGTCATGTACCATTGACCGGGTGGTGGGCACCCGAGACGTAAGAACGTGACGAAATCTTTTTTGGGGGGAACCTCCACCCCTCATGCCTTCTCTCACTCATTCTCCGGCAAAGCTCTCGATAAACCCATTCTCCCGCATCCCGAGCACCTCCTCCGGCGCACCGTCGACCACCACCTTCCCCTCCTCGATGAGGCAGAGGCGATCCCCCAGTTCCAGGGCGTCGCGGAGGTTGTGGGTGACGACGATGCAGGGGATGCCGGCGTTCCGGATCTGGTCGTGGAGCTCACTCCGCATCGGCGCCTGAGCCCGCATATCGACGGCCGCAAGCGGTTCGTCGAGGAGGAGGAGTGCGGGGTCGAGGATCAGGGCCCGTGCGAGGCCCACTCGCTGCCGCTGGCCTCCCGAGAGCCGGCCGACGTTGACGTCCGCGAGGTCGGAGAGGTGCATCGTCGCGAGCTGCTCGGCCACGGCATCGGCTATTTCGGCTTTCGGGACCTTCCTGCTCCGGAGGCCGAACGCCACGTTCTCAAAGACGGTCATGTGCGGGAAGAGGGCATAGGACTGGAAGAGGTGGCCGATGTTCCGGTTCTCGGGAGGAATAGCGACCTTTTTTTCGGACGAAAAGAGCGTCCGGTCCTCGAGGGTGATCTCGCCGCGGTCAGGGGTGAGGATGCCGGAGATCAGGTTCAGCACCGTGGACTTGCCCGATCCGTTCTCACCGATGAGGACGAGGGTCTCGCCTGACCGGGCCGAGAGCGCGACGTCGAGGACAAAGTCCCGCAGTTGCCGCACGACATGGACGGAGAGCATCAGTACCTCCTCCGGGTGACGACCTTCACGGCAGAGATCACCGCAAACGATATCACGACAAGAATGATGGAGAGGCTGATCGCGGCGTTCATGTCTCCTTGCATGGTCGTATAAATCGCAAGCGGCATCGTCTGGGTCCTGCCCTGAAAGTTCCCGGCAAACATGATCGTGGCGCCGAACTCCCCGAGAGCCCGGGCGAACGAGAGGATCGCCCCGGAGACGAGTCCGCCCCACGCAAGCGGGATGGTGATCCGGAGAGCGACAGCTCCGGGTGAGGCCCCGAGGGTCCGCGCCGCATCCTCGTAGAGGCGGTCGACCGCCTCGAAACTCGCCCGCGCCTGCCGGATGTAGAACGGCGAGGCGACGAAGACCTGCGCGAGGATCACCGCGGTCGTAGTGAAGCCGATATGGATGCCGAAGATATCGAGGTACTGCCCGATCACGCCCCGACGGCCGAAGGCCATCAGTAACGCGAGTCCCGCCACCGCCGGCGGGAGGACGATAGGGAGGTCGGTGAGAGTGTCGACGAGTTCCCTCCCCGTGTAGTCGCGTCGGGCGTTCACCAGGGCAAGCGGTGTCCCGAAGAGGACGACGATCACCGTGCTCACCGTCGCGGTGACGAAGGAGAGAGAGAGCGCATCAAGTACCACCGGTTCGGTGAGCGAGTGGAAGAACGCCTCCGGCGATATGCGCAGGAAGAGCGAGACGACCGGCAGCGTGATGAAGAGGAGGAAGATTACAAGAAGGACGGTGGTGAAGAGGGAGAGCATCACCCTCCTCAATACCGTCCGGCTGCCGAGCAGGGGTATCCCACGCTCAGGCAGGGATCGGGTCAAAACCATATTCCGTCAGGATGGCACTGCCGTCCGGACCCCGGACGAATGCTATGAACGACTCTGCTTCGGCCTTGCTCGGTGACTCCGCAAGGATACCGAGCGGGTAGGTGGCCACGACGTTGTACTGGGCCGGGATCTCGATCCGGGTCACTTTGGTCAGGTCGTCTTTTGAGACATCCGACTTGTAGACGATCGCCGCATCCGCCTCACCGAGCGCCAACTTGGGCACCACCGAGCTCACCGCCGTCTCCTCGGAGACGACGTTCTTCATCACGGCGTCCTTGTAGGCCGGACCATAGGCAGGATCGGCGGCCATCTTCTCGAACATCTGCCGGGTGTAGTCGCCGAAGGGAACATCCTTGGTGCCGATGACGAGTTTCACCCCCGATCTGTTCAGGTCGGCAAGACCATTGATGGTTGCCGGGTTATCGACCGGGACTACCAGAGCCAGACTGTTCCCGAGGAACGGAGCCACGGTGCTGTTGTCCATGAACCCGCCGTCCTGGAGCGCCTTCATGTGCTTTGTACTCGCCGAGACGAAGATATCCACATTCGCGCCCTGCTCGATCTGGGTGCGAAGGGTCTGTGATCCGTCAAAGACGAAGTCGACCTTGACGTTCTCATTCTGTGCCTCGTAGGCTTTGCCGATATCCGTGAAGGCTCCCGTGAGCGATGCGGCCGTAAAGACGGTCAGAGTCGTCTGCTCGGGGGTCTCGGTGGTGGTCGTGCACCCCGCGACCAGGAGACCGGCGATCACCAGAAGACATATGGCAACAAGGGTTGCCGAGGTTGACGTTTTCATACTGATACCTTTCTCACATGACAATTGCGGCTCAATATATTTAATTTCGTTGATTCCTGACCAATATAAAGCGAATTTTATTTACAACCCGGGAGAGTATTAAAAGTGTGCGGTGCCTCTGGAGATCCGACGCGCGGAACATGGGCGAAATGCCGGGGCATCAGTCGGGTGAGTGGTCCGGTCCACAGGCAGGCGGCCGGTGCCGGAGCGAATGAAAAGAAGGGTTCAGGGGAGTTTTTCATGCCCATCGGCCCGGAGTAAGAAGGTTCCCCGCCTCGCACGCACCGGCGCAGGAGTACCGCACGGCCGGTGCGGCCATAGGAGGTGCATTGGCGAGGACACCTCTATCCGGCATGCGACGATCGTGCACACGTAGAACGATGATAGGTCCGATCAGGTACGCCGCCGCTTCATCTCGTCCAGAAGCTCACGGCGGACTCCCTCGATGCGCTCGTTCACCATCCGGGCAAGGGATTCGTCCTCGCAGGTATTGTATAGTGTGGTCTCCCGGCACCGAGATTCTTCGAGCGTCCTGGCCTTCGTAAGTTCCCCGATGACGGACTGGGCCATATTCGAGTACTCGCCGTTGTCGACCTTATTCTTCAGCCACCGGTAGAGGTGGCCCGGCAGCCGCACACCCACCTGCTTGCTTGAAACGTTATCGGGAGACTCCATCTTCCCATTCAGGTATCCCGGCAGAACAATTATATTGCACTGTTATTATTCTTCCAGCCGGATACCATAAGATACCAACAGGTATCATTAAGCAATCGGAGCCCCCATAAAGGTGTATGAGACAGAGCAGGTCGGTCGGCCTGTGCCTGCCGGGAGGCGTTCAGCAGGCACGAAAAGGGCGGAATAGCACCATCACGAAGAGGAGCAACCTCACCGGATGGAGGGGGATTGGTGCGTGCGCGTGTTAGATGGGAACCGGAAGTCAGCGCACCCGTCGGATGACGCCGGAGACGACGCATCTACTCCCTGCCCCTTCTGCGGGTGCCGGCACCACATCGAAGACATCGTCGCTGCAATTCCGCGGATCCATACTATCCACCAGTGTCTCAGGTGCGGCCGCTGGTTTGACGACGTAGGGCCGGCATGTCCCCGGTGCGGTTCTCCCGGAGAGCTCCTCGGCGATGTCGACGCCCCCGATCACGGCCTTTATGCACAATACCGGTGCTGTGAATGCGGCCACGGGTTTATGGTGCGAATGAATGGTGATGACGACGCCCACCCGACCTGACGGCGTATTGGGCCCGGGACCATCTACCCCAGGTCTTGTGCCGGGGCTCCCGCGACGATGAGAAAAAGGAGGGGGAATTACGTCCCGATCGTCCAGCTGCTCATATATGTTTCCTGCTCGGGCGTCAGCCGGTCGATCGAGATGCCGAGTGTGGCAAGTTTCAGCCGTGCTATCCCTTCATCGATGGCGGACGGGACATCGTGGACTCCCGGAGCGAGCTCGCAGCCATGCTTTGCGATGAACTCCGCAGAGAGAGCCTGGACGGCGAAACTCAGGTCCATCACCTCGACGGGGTGGCCCATCCCCTTCGGCGTCGCGAGGTTCACGAGCCTCCCTTCAGCGAGGACGTGGATGGCTTTCCCGCCGAGGAGGTAGGTGTCGATGCCGTCACGGTGGAGAGTGGAATCTGCATGCGATGCGAGCCACTCGACGTCGATCTCGACGTTGAAGTGGCCGGCGTTCGCGAGGATCGCGCCGTCCTTCAGGTTCGGGAAGTGCCGCTCCGTGATGATGCTCGCATTCCCGGTGGTGGTGACGAAGATCTCGCCGAGGGGTACCGCATCGTCCATCGTCATGACGTCGAATCCGTCCATATACGCCTGGAGCGCCCGCCGGGGATCCACTTCGGTCACGATGACGCGGGCACCGAGGCTCCGCGCCTTCTGCGCAAGTCCCCTGCCGCAGTAGCCGTAGCCGGCGACGACGAGCCTTTTACCGGCGATGAGGATATTCGTCGTGATCATGATCGATGCAAGCGAACTCTCCCCGGTCCCGTGGACGTTGTCGAAGAAGTGTTTCATCGGGGTGTCGTTGACGGCCATGACCGGGAACTTGAGCGCCCCGTCGCGCGCCATCGCGCGGAGCCGGTGGATGCCGGTCGTGGTCTCTTCGCACCCGCCGATGACACCATCAAGCACATCCTGCCGTTCGGTGTGGATGCGGTAGATCAGGTCCATGCCGTCGTCGATGGTGATTGCCGGCCGGGCGTCGAGCACCCGGTCGATGGCCGCGTAATACTCCTCGACATCGGCTCCCCGGCGGGCGTAGGAGTGAATCCCCTTACGGGTGTTGAGCGCCGCAGAGACGTCGTCCTGGGTCGAGAGGGGGTTGCACCCCGTGATATGCACCTGTGCACCGCCTGCCGCCAGGGTCTCGACCAGCACCGCAGTCTTTGCCTCGACATGCAGTGCCATGCCGATAGTCATGCCGGAGAAAGGCTTCTCCTCAACAAACCGTTTCCGAATGGACGAGAGTACCGGCATATATTGCCGCGCCCACGCAATTTTTAAATCTCCTGACTCCATGAAACCACCAGACCGGTAATCTGTCCGGATATGCGTCCGGCTTGCCTGTAAAGGTATCTTTCAGGATTACTTAAACGTAAGGTGCGACGGGCGGGAGCGAAGCGAGCGGCCGGAGCAGGAGCACCGTAAGGTGCGACTTGCGACGCTCCGCCAGGAACGGAGGTCGAGCACCGTAAGGTGCGAGTTGCGACGCTCCGC
>NZ_DAXW01000007.1:40050-75544 GCF_002506585.1 Methanoculleus sp. UBA430
GTTGCGACGCTCCGCCAGGAACGACGCCCCACCGGGGCCGGGGACCTGAGATACCCTCATCACCTCCCGCTCAAAACCACTACTCATGGTTCTGACAAAGCGGATCATCCCCTGCCTCGACCTCAAGGACGGGCGGGTAGTCAAGGGTACGCACTTCATCGGCCTGCGCGATGCGGGCGATCCCGTGGAGCTCGCCCAGCGTTACAACGAGCAGGGTGCGGATGAGGTGGTGTTCCTCGATATCACCGCCACCAGGGAGAACCGGGGCACCATCATCGACGTGATCCGGCGGGCGGCGGACGAACTCTTCCTCCCGCTCACCGTCGGCGGCGGCATCCGGACGATCGACGACATGAAACAGATCCTCCGGGCGGGAGCGGATAAAGTGAGCATCAATTCAAGCGCAGTCCAGGACCCGGAACTGATCTCGCGGGGCGCAGAACGGTTCGGCACCCAGTGCATCGTCGTCGCCGTCGATGTCCGGCGAAACTACGACATGGAGCAGGGATTGACCCCTGTTGCCCTTGCCGACGGCCGGGAGTGCTGGTATGAAGTCGTGACCCACGGCGGGAGCCGGGGGACGGGGCTTGACGCCGTTGCCTGGGCGAAAGATGCCGAAGAGCGTGGAGCCGGCGAGATCCTGCTCACCAGCATGGAGACCGACGGGACGAAGGAAGGGTTCGACATCCCGATCACCAGAGCGATCTCGGGGGCGGTCGGTATCCCGGTGGTCGCAAGCGGCGGCGTGGGCACGCTCGAGCACTTCTACGACGGGTTTACAAAAGGGAAGGCCGACGCCTGCCTCGCGGCAAGCGTCTTCCACTACGGTGAGTTCACCGTCCGCCAGGTCAAGGAGTACCTGGCTGGACGGGGTATCCCGGTACGGCTCTAAGGTCGAGCGCAAACGCCGCGACCGGGTGCTCGAGGTCGAACGCCGTCAGGACGGCCGGGTGGATCTCCCCGAACACCCCCACAACTCTTCCATCGACGATGATATCCCCACGGCGGCCGTCGATAAATGCCGGATCCGCCGATTCCCGGACCGTATAGAGCAGCGAGAGCTCCCGGCAGAGGACATCCGCCGCCGCATACGCCTCCGAGAAGTCGGCCGCCGGGTGGATGCTGACCGCCGCCGCTTTCTGGGAGGTGATGCAGTCCACGACCACGTCGCCCACCGTAAAGAGCCGCTGCGGGAGTTCGCGATGCTTGTTTGCCTGGAGCATCTCCATCAGCAGGGGAAGGAGGTCGGTCCGGACCACCGTCTGCTCCTCGCTGATCGGGTGGAGCACCCGCAAGGTTCCAGGAGAGGGCTCCCGCTGCATGTTCGCGTAGAGCACCCGATCGTTCGTGAGAGTGAACGGGATCACCTCGAGGTGCCCGAGGCCGGTCATCACCGACCGGACCGCCCTCCCGATCGCAGTGACCGGGTGCTCCTGTGCAACGGTGGAGGTCGCCGGGAGGACGGCATCGAAGTTCTCGATGCCGTGAGCTATCGCCACGTCCTCGAAGATATCCCAGTCGTGGAGGATGTCCGAGCGGTAACAGGGAACGAGGACCCGGACCCGTGAGGCGCCGTCGGGCTCGGCCCCAAATCGCATCCGGCGAAGGAGCCGCGCCATCTCCTGCGGCGTGAGGGAGAGGCCGAGGAGGCGGGAGCACTCCCCGACCGAGACCACCCGTTCCACAGGGGCAAGCGTGGGCATCTCATCCCCTTCGACGGTGACACTCTCAATTGTCGCCCCGGCCTCGGCGAGCGCCGTGCAGATGATGTTTACCGCTGTTATCACCGCCTTTCTGTCGGTGCCGGTGCAATCGAGCAGGATGTTCTTCGTCGCCGCCGTGACCCTCGTCAGCTCGCCGTTGATGATCGGCGGGAAAGAAAGCACCCGGTTCTCGGCATCGACGATCAGCGGGAACGTATGGAAGTTCTCCACCAGGTGGGCGTAGTCCCGGCCCTTCGGGTGGTCGGTGAGGATCTCTTCCATCGTCATCTCCCGCTCGAAGTCGAGCGGGACGAAGGCACGACTCCGTGGCGAGGCGATGTAGCGGAAGGGCGACGTGACCGTGTCGAGGTCGTGGACGCCGATCGCCACCTTGCCGCGCCCGCGCCCGACCGCCCAGTGGAGGGCTTCCTGGAGGCTCATCAGGCTCTGGATAGATTCCTCGTCGAGATTGACGTTCCGGATCACGGCCGAGCCCAGGTAGGGCCGGATATCAGCAAGCCCCGGGTCGACCGAGAAGGTGATGCCGGAGGGGCGGACGGTGTAGGCCGGAAGCCCCTCCTCGATCCCGAGGAAGCCGCGCATCGCCCGGGCGACGCCCTCGGGCGAGTAGAGGTCCGGCCGGTTCGGGAAGAACTCGACGTCCACGTGGTCTACCTCGATCCGCTCGACATCGGCTCCGATCATCGGAACGCGGTCGATGACTGTCTGCCGGTCGGTCCCGGCCAGTCGTTCCAGGTATCGGTAGGGTAACGTGATTATTGCCATCTCACCGCCTCCCGCCGTAAGTGGGCGTCTCGCGGACCCACTCGACGTCGCTCCTGTAGAGCTGCCGGAGATCCCGCAGCCCGAGCCGGAGCATCGCCACGCGGCTGATCCCGAGACCCCACGCGAGCACCGGGTGCTCGATCCCGAAGGGCGCGGTCACCTCCTGCCGGAAAATGCCCGCTCCGCCGAGTTCCACCCAGCCGAGGCCGTCGACGTAGACCTCGGGCTCCACGGAGGGTTCGGTGTAGGGGAAGTAGCCGGGACGGAACCGGACCTTCTCAAAGCCCATCTTGGCGTAGAACTCCTTCAAGAACCCGAGAAGATGGCGGAAGTTGACGTCTTCGTCCATGACGATCCCCTCGAGTTGCTCGAACTCCGCAAGGTGGGTGGGGTCGATCGCCTCCCGCCGGTAGACACGGCCGATGCAGAACGCCTTCACCGGGGGAGTGGGATGCGCGGCGAGGTGCTGGATCGAGAGGCTCGTTGTATGGGTCCGGAGCACGCACTGCTGCGCCTTCGCGGCGCTCCAGGTGCCTCCCCACCCGGTCGAGGAAGTCTCGCCGCCGTGCTCGTGCATCTCGCGGACGCGCTCGTAACCCCTGGGGAGCGGCCAGCGCTCGCCGAGGAAGAAGGTGTCCTGCATCTCCCGTGCCGGGTGGTCCTGCGGCTGGAAGAGGGCGTCGAAGTTCCAGAACGAACTCTGGACAATCCCGCCCGCCATCTCCTCAAAGCCCATGTCGAAGAGGACACGGCGCATCTCGTCGATAATGCGCTGGTAGGGATGTGCCTTCCCGGGATAGGCGCGCTTCGGGAGTTTCGTAACATCGTAGCGCCGGAGCGGGAGGCTCTTCCACTCACCGGAGAGGATCTGCTCGCGGGTGAGCGTGCCCGCCTCTTCCTGCAGGTCGAGCCCTTCGGCGAGAAGTTCGCGGCCACGGGGCGTGATCGAGACGGTGTAGGCGACGGTCTCCTCCTCCTCGACGAGCCCGCGCTTCGCGAGATCGGCGACACCTTCGCCGTCGGCGATCTCGCCGCTTTCGGCTATCCTGGCGAACGCGGCTTCGTCGGGCCCCGGAGCGGTGTTGCCGGACTTCTGAACGACCCCGTCCCTGATGGCGATCCAGCCCTTCTTGCGCATCCAGCCGATGGCGATCTTTGCGAGCGGATGCGCCTGGAGGTCCCGCATCGGGATTGACTCCTCAAAACTCTCGAGCACCTGCCGTTCTGGGAGTCCTTTTCCGACGTAAGCCCGCCCCTCCTCGGTCGGGATATACCGCCGGGAGACGCGCTTCTCTACGTCCACGAGCCCCCGTTCCCCGGCAAGGTTCGCGTACTGCACCACCGCCTCCCGGCGGGTATCCATCTTCTCCGCAAGGGTGGCCGCGTCGGCCGATCCCATCGCCCCCAGAACAACCAGGAGTCTCTTCTCGTTTAACGTCAGTTCCACTCATCACACCTCCTCTGCAAGGTGTTCGACTGCATCCATCTTATCCCGCAACTCCGAGAGAAACGCCTGCACGCGCTCATACGTCTCTTTCTTGCACTGCCCGCAGGTGAGCTCGCCGCTCTCGCACCGCCGCCGAAGGTCGGCGAGTTCAACGTCGTCCTCGAGCATGTGAAAGAGGTTTAAGAGATAGACCGAGCAGACATCGGGCTCGCCGCCAAGACGCCGCTGCTCCTCGAGCGTCATCCGCCCACCGGTCAGCGCCCCCATAACCTTCTTCTTGACCGACTTGTCGGACTCGTAGAACCCAAAGGAACTGTCGGACACGCTGCTCGACATCTTCCCGCCCTGGAGCCCGGGCATGAAGATGTGGTAGGTCGACGAGGGCAGATAGAACCCGAACCCCCCGTTGGCTATCTCGATCTCCCGGACAGCGCCTTCCACACGGTCCATCGGGTGACCGGTGACGTCCACGTGGCCCGCATATTTCTTTGACCGCGAGAATGCACGGTGTACGGCTTCGAGGGCCGCTTCGGGGGCATTCTTCGACCGGACGCTGATGTGGTCGCCGCGGTCCTCGACCGTGAACATTCTCAGTTTGTAGGCCACGTCCCGGGTGAGCCGGATATGCGGGTCCTGGTCGAGGCCGACCGGGACGACCGTCGGAGCAGGGCTCGCGTCAAGCTGCGGGAAGAGGATGTCGGCCACCTGGGTGGCGACACTCATGGCATGGGAGAGCGAGGTCTCGGGTCCAAACCCATATATCGCCGCAAGGTCCGAGAAGTTCACCTTCGTGGACGCCTCGAACGCCAGGTCTTTCAAACGCTCGTTCCGGCTCTGGTAGTAGGTCGTTCCCTCAAACCCAAGGGCATAGAGGGCTTTGAGGTATTCCTTCCCGAACTCGCGGCACTTCTCCCACGAGATGCCGCGAACTGCGTGCGCCTCTCGGTCGGCGATGGCGACATAACCGTTCCCGCCCTGCTGGACGTGCCAGACCACCTCCTTCATGACCATCAGGTGCCCGAGGTGCGGGAGGCCTGAGGGCATGAACCCGGTCAGCACGTGAAACGGGGTGCGATTCCGGATGGCGTCGACGACCAGCTGGTAGTCCCGGTGCCCGACGACGACACCCCTGCGCATAAATGACGGTACCTCGGGAAGTCTTCGCGCGACCTCACCGATAGGCTCGATGCCGAACTCGGCAAAGAGTCGATCTACATCGACGGTCTGGTTACTCGACCACGGATTCATTTCGGACTGCATGGCCTGACGCTCACAATTTTATTCGGGCGAATTCGACATATTTAATATCGGTATTGTATATGCAGGCAAACAACATCTTCTTTTTGACGCTGTGAGCAAGCCTGACCGAGCGGGAGACGCCGCTCATCGGCGTGGTGGTTCCGGACGGGACGGCGTGGACGAGCATCTCGGAGTGGGTCTTCTTCCCGGAGTAGACACGGAAATGATGCCCAAACTTGTATCCGGTTCTCGGGATGTAGCCTTTCTCCCTGAGATCAGAGAAGACCCGTTCTTTCTCCCGGATCTCGACGTCCTTCTCCGCCACCGCGCCGAGGAACTGCTCTGCGGTCATCGGTTCTCCGTCCCGCGTGATCGAGAGGCACCGGCGGCGCATGAGAAAGATCGACTCGACCGGGCGAAGGAGCAGCCGCTCGGTATCAAGCCGTTTACCGTACCAATCCTCCTCAAGCGGGGTTCCCGGCGGCAGGTGAGCCAGCGCGTAGGTCCCAAAGAGGGATGCCTCCACCGGTGTTGCGCACCCGGCCGGCTCCCCGACCCCGGGGAGGTCCTGCACCCGCACCTCATAGTAGGTCAGTTCGTCCTCATCGTCCACGACCGCGAGAAGGTACTGTTTACGCATGTTGACCGCGGTGAGCACGTCCTGGCTCAGCCGGTCGAAGTCGACCAGGTCTCGCTCGGAAAGAACCCGGATCAGGTACTGGGACTTGCCGACCCCGGGCTTGTGGCCGCGACGGAAGACACGGAAATCCTGTGGGCCGGGCTGAACCACGTATCCCCGCTCACGGATGTCGCGGTAGACGAGATACCGGCGGACGAAGTTCGGCTGACCGGCGAAGAGGCCGAGCAGGGCATCAAAACCAAAATCCTTCACGTCGATCTTGTTTCGTTCCATGAGATAGAGCGCCTCTTCGGGGGAGAGGCGAAGCCCGGTTCCTTCCAGCCTCCCGTAGCCGCCCTGCTCGTAGAGCGTGCGTCCTTCGCCGCCGAGGCGTACCCAGGTTCCGTCAAATATTGCCAACACGTGCTCAAACTATATGGAAGTTCACGTTCATTAATGGATTGCCGGCACCGCCGGGAAGATGGACCACTACGTTTTTTGCGTGCCGGACCGCATCAATGATCGATTCCATGACGAAAATCTACCGATATTTCCGACACTTCAGGACGATTGTAGTGGCGCTGCTCATCACGGCAGTGCTGGCGATCGTGACTGTCTCTGCAGCAGAGACCGCAGAGACGATCGCCTGGAATGTGACGTTTTCGCCGGAGAACAACAATAAGTTCGATGCCGTTGCATCGACCGCGGACGGTGGCTATATCGCTCTCGGCTCCGCCCTTACGGAGGTCTACGGGGGCACAGAAGGCCTGCTGCTCGTAAAGACCGACGGCGTGGGGAACGAGGTGTGGACCGGGAGATTCCCCGACCTGGCGCCGGCTTCCGTTGCAGAGACCTCCGATGGGGGGTATATCATCGGAAGTTACAATGTATCGAGAACCGTGGTGGACGAGAACTCCATCTACAGCGGCTCTTCGGTCCTGATCAGGACCGACGCCGCCGGGGCGGAGGCGTGGCGGCAGGTCCTGCCGAATATGAAGGTCTCAACCGTCGCAGAGACCGCTGACGGCGGATACGTCGCCTTCGGGTGGCTCTGGAGCCCATCGGAATCGATGGATAATACCACGGCGATCGTCACGAAGACCGACGGCAACGGTGCGCCCGTCTGGAGCCGGACGTTCCCCGGTGCCTCCGCGAACGCGGGGCTCGTGACCGCCGACGGCGGATACATCCTCGGGGGTACGACGTCGCCCTTCAATAACGACATCGGGGACGCCTTCCTCATTCGTCTCGATGTCGACGGCAACACGCTCTGGAGGAAGAATTATGCGGCGCCGGTCATCATGGACATCGAAGAGACCGATGAGGGCGGATTCGTCTACTCAGGAAACTACTGGTACGGCCTCGTCGACGCACAGGGGGAGGAGGTCTGGCTCAAGAACATGGAGGGCCTCACCGGATACAGCGTTGTCCTGCGGCCTTCCGGGGGGTATATAGTTGCAGGCACGGATATCAGGAGCGGAGAGGGGTTCGTCCTCGGGACCGACCCGGACGGGACAATCCGGTGGAACACAACGTTCCCTGAAACCGGAGTCTACGCGGCCACCGGCGCTCCCGGCGGTTACACCCTTGCGGGCATCCGGTTCCTCTCACCCGATACCAGCGCCGCCTGGCTTGCCGGTCTTGAGGAGACAACGGCCGAAGCCACTCCGACAGCACCGGGGTTCGGTGCGATCGGGGCCGGGGCGGCACTCCTCCTTCTCCTTGTAGCGGGAAGGAAGCGGCGAAGGTAATCCCTACCTCGCACCCACCCTTTTTATCACAAATATTATTTCAGGGGTTTTCCTTCCGGAAATAGAGGAACGCTCCCACCCCCACGAGGATGAGGGCAAGCAGACCGGGGACGAGGGACGCATACGGGAGATCCTGCCCGGCCTCCGGCTGCGGTTGAGCGCCGTCCGCGACCACCTGTGCCGCGCCGCTCCCGGATACCTCGACAAAGAGTGCATACGGGCTGAAGTGCGAGACTTCCGCCGTGACGCTCCGGCTCTCCGGGTAGACGGTGGTGGGGATACCCTCCCAGGCGTCCGCCGACCGGTTGTACCACTGCACCAGGAGCCCAGTCTGCTCGCTGCCGTTGCAGACGGCATCCCACTGTTCTTCCGTGAGGTTGAACGTCAGGGCCACCGGCGGTGAGAAGACGGCACCCTCCGGCCCGAGGGTGCAGGCGTACCCGGCAAACGCATATGCTCCCGCGGCGGGCACCGCTGGCATGTCGGCCGGATCGAGCGCTTCGAGGGTCACCGCATGAAGCGGGGCCCCGGCGGCATCAACGGCCCTGACACCCTCCGCAACGGTGAGGCTCGCAGTGCCGTCGGGCGAACCGATCCTGACGATCTCTTCCACGAGACCGGTCCCCCCGAGAGGGAGCCGACCGGGAAGAGCCCCTTCCGGGGCGGTGGTCGGCGTCATGCTCGCGGTTGGGGTCGGGGCGGGGGTCGGGATGTTCCAGACCGGGCTCATCAAGCCGCCGCCACCGCCTCCTCCCCCTCCGCCGCCACCGCCACCGCCACTCGACGTCTGCGTCGGAGTAGGGGTTGCCGGGGCGGGGCGGACCGTTATGTATGCGGTCTTCATCGCAGTATTCTTCCCGGCGACGTTTCCTGCCGTCAGGTTGACGGAATAGTTCCCGACGGCGGTGTAGGTGTGCGAGGGATGGCGTTCAGTCGAGGTCTTCCCGTCGCCGAAATTCCAGAGCCAGGAGGAGGGTTCTCCGGTGGAAGCGTCGGTAAACGCAACCATGAGGGGGGCTGTCCCGTTGAGGGGCGCGGCACTGAACCCTGCGGCCGGCGAACCGAAGGCCCGAACCTGCACGGTCTTCGTGGAGCGGTCGCTGCCGTCGGAGATGGTCAGGCTGACGGTATAGGTCCCGGGTAGTTCGAATACGTGAACCGGGTCCGGTACGGTAGAGGTCCTGTTGTCACCGAAGTCCCAGGACCACGACACAGGTTTCCCCACCGACGCATCCGCAAACCTGACGGCGAGCGGGGTGGCCCCGACGGTCACGTTGGCGGTGAACCCGGCAGCGAGCGGCTCCAGAATTGTGATGTAGCCGGTGCGGACCGTGGTGTTCTTCCCCGCATCGTTTTCGACGGTCAGGGAGACGGTATAGGTCCCGGGCACCGGATACACGTGAACGGGGCTCCTCCCGGTGGACGACCCGCCGTCACCAAAGGCCCACGACCACGAGATCGGCCCTCCTGCCGACGCATCCGTAAACCAGACCGCAAGCGGAACCCTGCCGCGGGTCACGTTCGCGGAAAACTCGGCCGCCGGCGATGCGGTGACCGCAATGTAGCCCGTCATCTCCCGGGTATCGCTCTGGAGTTCGTTCGCGACGGTGAGTCTCACGGTGTAGGTACCTGCGCCCTGATAGATATGGGTCGGGTTCTGCTCGCTCGATGAGCTGCCGTCGCCGAACTCCCACTTCCACGATTCAACACGGCCGAGAGAGAGGTCGGTAAACCGGACGGAAAGCGGCGCACTACCCACCGTCGGGCTCGCCTCAAACCCGGCGGCCAGAGGTTCAAGGATTGTTATGTACCCGGCCCGGGCCGTCGTACTCTCTCCGGCACCGTTTTCGACGGTCAGGGAGACGGTATAGGTCCCGGGACTCTCGTAGGTGTGTACGGGGTTCCGGTCGGCAGAGACCCCTCCGTCCCCGAAACTCCAGGACCAGGAGGCCGGGGCCCCGGTCGAGGCGTCCGTAAACCTGACCGCGAACGGGGCGACTCCGGTCGTCGCGCTCGCGGTGAATGCCGCGACCGGCCGCTCAATCACGGTGATGTAGCCGCTCTTCGTCTCTGTATCGCTTCCGGCCGGGTTCTCGACTTCAAGCGAGACAGTATAGGTCCCGGCAGCCGTGTAGGTATGCTCCGGGTTCCGGTCAGAGGAGAACCCGCCGTCACCGAAACGCCAGGACCGGGCTTTGATATCGCCGGTTGAGGTGTCCGAAAACCGGACGGTGTGTGGAGGGGTCCCGTTCCGGGCATCGACCTCAAACGAGGCTGACGGAGGCTTGATAATGGTAATGTAGTCGTGTTTCGTGACGTTCGCGCTGCCTGCCGCGTTGTCGGCGGTCAGGCTGACGGTGTAGGTGCCGGCTTCCGCGTAGGTGTGAAACGGGTTCTGCTCGTCCGAGGTTGCACCGTCCCCGAAATCCCAGAACCAGGCAGTGGGACTGTTCGACGATCCGTCCGTGAACTTCACGACGAGAGGCGCACCACCCGATACCGGCACGGCAGAAAAATCAGCGGCCGGGAGCTCCGGCGACTCGACGCGGACAGGGTCGACCTTCGTGACGGTGTCGGACCCAAACCGGTTGCTCACCGTGAGCGAGACCGTATACTCGCCCGGGCTCTCGTAGGTGTACACCGGGTTCCGCTCCTTCGACGAACCTCCGTCGCCGAACTTCCACTCCCACGATACCGGGTTACCGGTTGATCGATCGGTGAACCGGACGGGGAGCGGCACAATTCCCTCTGTCGTGTTTGTCGAAAACTGCGCCACCGGCGGCGTTCCGCCGGCGTAGGTGAAGAGATAGAGGTCTGATTTCCCACCACGACCTTCCTGCCAGATGATCCGGTTGCCGCTGACGGCAGGGTAGAGCTGTTCGATATCGGAAGGGGCAAGAGGCATCTGCACCGCCTCCCCCGGGGAGAAGTCCCGGATGTAGATATTCGATACCCCGTCCCGCGTATCCTCCCAGACGATGATCTCCTCGCTGAGCGCCGGGGAGACCTGCCAGGCAGGATTGTCGGTGATCTGTTCCACTTCGCCGGACGGATCACCGAGATCGGCCAGGTAGATATCCGGATCTCCGTTTCGGTAGTCCTCCCAGGCGATCCGGCTGCCGGATAGCGACGGCCAGGATTGGGGCCCCCCGCCCGGCGACGCCGGACCCGTCTCGCCGGTATCGATCTCGTAGTACCAGATCCTGTCGTCTCCCCCCTTTACCCAGCCGAGATACCTATCCGAGAGGGCGGGCGCAAACCCGGTAGACCCGTAGGGAATCGTCGTCTTTGCGTCAGCGTCGATGGAGGTCTTCACGGCCTTTGCAGTGATGTCGTAGAGGACGACGTTCGTCCTGCCACTACTGTCGTCGTACCAGGCGACGCGGTTCCCACGGACGATGGGGAGCCACTGGTTGCCCGGATCGGTGGTGAGTTGTGTCTCTTCACCCGTTGAGCGCCGGTAGAGGTAGATATCCCAATTCCCGTCCCGGTTCTCCTGCCAGACGATGTAATCTCCCGAGATCGACGGCCTCTCCTCCGAGGCGGTCTCATCTGTTATCCGTGCACCCGGACCGGGCTCGCTCGACGAGTAGATACCTCTGTTCCCGTTCCGGCCGTCTTCCCAGACGACCATATCGCCGTCTATATCCGGATGCTCCTGCGACCCGCCGGCAGTGCAGAAGACTACCATCTCCCCGGGAGCCGACTCCACCGCCAGAGCGGGGAGGGCCAGCAGTCCGGCGAGAACGACAATATAGGATACTATCAGCGTTATACGCCCAACCATGCTTCGATCACCACGATGAGAACGCCCCCTTTCGTCTCACACGATGGTACCTGCAGGCTGGATTGAGACCCCATCCCAACCCGCCGGCGTGTAAACTGAGGTCATGCAGGGTTCCGGAGCATCACCGGGTCCCGCCAGATAAAGGGTTCGTGAAGGGCATGATGGGACTATAATTATATATCCCTTACGCCTCCCGGTTGGTCGGGAGACTATTGAATATTTTTATAAAAATGAGAACATATTTCCTGGGCCCGACCCTGCAGATACATTACGTCCCGGCAAGCTCCCGGACCTTCGCAACATTCCCGGCATCGTCTCGCCGCTCGTCCACCGGGGTTTCGCAGATGAGCGGGAGATCCCGGACTGCCGGGTGGTGGAGGATATGCCGGAACCCCTCCTCCCCGATGGACCCAAGCCCGATATGCTCGTGCCGGTCGAGTCCGCCCCCGAGGTCACCCTTGCAGTCGTTGAGGTGAATGACCCGGAGATGGGACAGGCCGATCCGGTCATCCAGTTCCCCAAAGACCGCATCGACACCCTCCGCCGTCCGGAGGTCGTAGCCGGCGGCGAAGGCGTGGCAGGTGTCAAAACAGATCCCGACCCTCCCCTCCCCTTCGATCCCATCGAGGATCCGGAAGAGGTCGGCGACGGTCGTCCCCACGCTGTTCTTCTCTCCGGCGGTATTCTCGAGGAGCAGCATCACGCTCTCCGTGCCGGCATCGACGAGCGCCCGGTTTACGGCGGTGATGACCCGAGCCTGCCCCACCTCGGTCCCGATGCCGCGGTGGTGCCCGAGGTGGGTCACGAGGTAGGGTATCCCAAGAAGGGCGCACCGCCGGAGTTCTGCGGCGAGCAACGCGACTGATTTCTCATAGATCTCGTCGTCGGGCGAAGCCGGGTTCGGGAGATAGGGCATGTGGTCAACGACCGGGCCGAGCCCGGATGCACGCATCGCCGCCCTGAACGCATCGGCCGAGCCCGCATCAAGGTCTTTCGCCTTCCAGCCCCGGGGGTTCCGGGAGAAGATCTGAAACGTGTCGCAACCCCGCTCGCCGGCTCTCCCGACCGCGAGGTCGATCGAGCCGGCGATGGAGACATGACATCCCACCAGCACCATGACGTAACTCTCGACTCTGAAGCGTTTAGGCCTTCCTTCGCTCGACCTCGCGGAGCACCGCCGTCCCGAACTCCCGGGTGCCGGCGCTGCCGCCGAGATCGCGGGTCCGGATGCCCGCACGAAGCACCCGCGAGACTGCGTCCTCCACGGCAACCGCCGATGCAGGGTCGCCGAAGTGAGAGAGCAGCATCGCTCCGCTCCGTATCGCTGCGATGGGGTTTGCGATATTCCGCCCTGCAATATCGGGGGCGCTCCCATGCACGGGCTCAAAGAGGGCGGCACGCTTTCCGATATTCGCGCTCGGCAGCATCCCCAGCCCCCCCACCAGGTAGGCGGCGGCGTCGGAGAGGATGTCCCCGAACATATTGGTGGTCACGACCACATCGTAACCGCCCGGGTGCATCAGGAGATCGAGGCAGAGCGCGTCGATGTAGCGGGCCGTGCAGGGAACGCCCACCCGGGCAGCCTCCGCCAGGCAGACCTCGACGAAGAGGCAGTCCGACTTTAAAACGTTCGCCTTGTTGCCGACAGTGAGGTGCCGGCGGGACTTCGCGAGGGTGCAGGCGTAGCGGGCGATCCGCTCGCTCCCCCGCCGGGAGACGACCCGGACGGTGCAGGCCCGGTCGGGCTCCGTCCACTCGATGCCGGAGTAGAGCCCCTCGGTGTTTTCCCGCACGATGATGATATCGACTGCCTCGTCCCGTATTGGGCGGACGTTTGCGTAAAGGTCGAGGGCATGGCGGATCTGCAGCATAACGCTCCGGTAGTCAGGGTCAGGCGGTGTCGTGACGGCCCCAAAGAGAGTGGCGTCCGCAGACCGGAGATCAGCCATCGTCTCCTCCCCACAGGCGCTCCCGGTCCGCTCCCAGAGCCCATACCCCACCTCGACGTCGAAGAACTCGAAGTCCGGGCGTACGGCCGCGAGGATATCGCGGGCGATCGGCACGACCTCGTGCCCGATGCCGTCGCCCTCAACGACCGCTACCTTCACCATCCCGCCCCCTCCATGCGGCAACGACGTCAACGACCGCCTGCGCGATATCCCGGGGCGACGCGCCCCAGTGGACCACCGCACCGAACAGACCGTTCCGGTACCCGATACCCCCCCGCTCGCTCCGGCAGCACCGGGCGATGAACGGCTCCTCCGCCACCACCTCGAGCGGGCAGATGTTCTCCACCGTCACCCCGTCGCCACAACATTCCCGCACCAGATCTCTCGCCGTCAGGCAGCCCGCGACCCGGTCTCCGGGACGAACCGGATCCGCGTCGAGCGTGCGGCTGAAACCAGCCGCATGGCAGGGGTAGATGTCAGCATCGATCTCACAGATATCCCGGACATGGTGCTCGAAGATGACCTCGAGGTCTCCGAAGAGTCCGGTTCGCTCCAGGTCGGCAAGCGTGGCCGAGAGATGGGGGCGGGGCGGGGTGATGTCGTAAACGTGGATACGGAGGAATTCCGAGAGGTCCGGGTCGAGCACGAATGTAGTCTGCTCGCCGTGGCCGGTGAATACGGTGCACCGGTGCCCGGACCGCATTGCTTCCCGTACCAGAAATGTCCGGTCGTGGACGTTCACTCGATCCGGGTAGCGGGAGACCTCATCGCCGGCGGCGAGCACACGGGTGGAGAGCACCCTGCGCATCAGCCCGGTCCCGTCCGGGTCGGGCTCAACCTCAAGCACCTCCATCCCGCCGGTGGTCTCCCGGACCAGGTAGCGCGAGAGGAAATAAACCTGTTCGCCATACGGGGTGGTGGTCGCAGACCCGACATACTTGCAGTGGGGAGGGAAGATCATCGGGACGACCTCCAGTAAGGGACCAGCCCTCCGGCCCGGAGGATGGCGACCATCTTCTCCGAGAGCGGGCGAGCGGGATGCCGCTCTCCATCAACCTCCACCCATCCGCTATCAAGGTCGAAGACGACGCGAGCCCCGTCGATGCAGGCCACCTCGGCCTCGATGACCGGGAGGCCGACGTTGACGGCGTTCCGGAAGAATATGCGGGCAAACGACGGGGCGACGACCCCGATCACCCCGGCCTCCCGGAGGGCAACCACCGCCTGCTCCCGGGACGACCCGCACCCCATATTCCTCCCGGCGACGATGATCGCACCCCGGATGCGGCCGGCGAGCGAGGGATCCAGGTCCTCAAAGACGTGCTTCGCCCAGACCGAGCGGTCCTTCGTCCGCAGGTAACGGCCCGCGATGATGACGTCGGTATCGATATCATTCCCCAGGCAGACCGCCGGCCCAACGCCTTGCATTACGCCCCCTCCGGCACGGCGATTACGCCTGCGATGGCGCTTGCGGCGGCGGTGGCAACCGACGAGAGGTAGATCTCGCCGCCAACGCCCATCCGGTTCTTGAAGTTCCGGTTGGCGGTGGAGAGGCAGACCTCGCCTTCGCCGAGCACGCCGGCGTGTGCCCCGAGGCACGGCCCGCACCCGGGCGGCGCCACCATGCATCCCGCATCCACGATATCGGCGAGGACGCCGGTGGCGATCGCCCGGGCGAGCACCGCGCGCGACGCGGGGGCGACCAGGGTGCGGACCGCCACCTTTCTACCCCGGATGATCCGGGCGAACCGGGCGAGGTCCTCGTAGCGGCCGTTCGTGCAGGTCCCGACGAAGACCTGATCGAGGTGCGTGCCCGCGACGCCCTCCACCTCGCGGACGGTGTCCACCCGGTGCGGGACCGCGACGAGGGGCACGACATCGGCAAGATCGATCTCGACCGTCTGCTCATAACGGCAGTCCTCCGGGGTCTGGGGGGATGCCGCAAGGCCGTACTCCGTGAGGTAACGGACAGTGGTCGCATCGGCGTAAAAGATCCCGGCCTTTGCTCCCGTCTCGACCGCCATGTTGGAGATGGTCAGCCGCCCGTCCATGGAGATTTCCGCCGCCCCGTCGCCCATGAACTCCAGTGCCCGGTAGGTTGCTCCTTCCATCCCGAGTTTCGAGACATAGGTAAGGGCGATGTCCTTCGGCTCCGCGGCGCCGGTGAGCCTCCCCGCGAGATTGACCGCGATCGTCTCCGGGACCCGGAACCACGTGCCCCCGGAAGCCCAGATCGCCGCCATATCGGTCGCCCCCACCCCGGTGGCAAACGCACCGAAGGCACCGAGGGTGCAGGTATGGGAGTCGGCGCCGACGACGATCATGCCGGGCCGGACGACTCCTTCACTCATCACCTGGTGGCAGATTCCGCCTCCGGCGTCCGAGAGTTCTATCCCCGAAGACCGGGCATACCCACGGAGATCCGCCTGGAGCGTCGCCGTCGTCCCGGTGTTTGCCGGGACAATGTGGTCGAAGACAAGGCGCAAGCGCTCGGGGTGGGGGAGATTCTCCACGCCCATCTCCCGGAGGGCCTCCCGGGCGAGGACGCCGGTCCCATCATGGGCAAAGGCGATATCGACCTCGCGGTCCACGTATGCCCCCGACGGTGCGCCGAGGATCCGCTCGGAGAGTGTGCTCACAGGAAGATCCCCTCCTTTGCCTGCCTGAGGAACCCGCAGAGCACATCCGGGGTGACGCTGCACTTGCCCTCGCTCTTCTGCTTGACCTGTTCGAGCACCCACCGCGCCTCCTCATCAGAGAGAGCGAACCCGTAGGCCTTTGCAACGTGTTCAAGCGCCCGCTTCCCCGTGTGCTTCCCGAGGACGAACCGCCGCTCGCCGCCCACAAGTTCAGGAGGGACGTACTCGTAGGTTGAGGGATCCTCAAGGATAGCGGCGATGTGGATCCCGCTCTCGTGGGCGAAGGCATTCTCGCCGACGATCGGCCGGGTGCGCTCCGGGGCCACGCCTGAAGCCCGGGCAACCAGCCTTGATGTCTCCTGCAGGCGGGAGAGGTCGTAGCGGTCGACGCCGCCCTTCATCCGCAGGGCGACGAGCACCTGCTCGAGCGCGGCGTTGCCGGCACGCTCGCCGATGCCGTTGACGGTGGTGTGGAGCTGGAACGCCCCCGCAGCCGCGGCCGTGATGGTGTTTGCCGCCGCAAACCCGAGGTCGTTGTGGCAGTGGATGCAGAGGGGGAGGGGGGCCGCACCGAGGATCTCCGAGACGACCGCATGAATCTCAAGCGGGGTAAGGCACCCGACGGTATCCGCGAAACTGACGAGATTGGCTCCGCATTCGACACCCTTGATGTACATATCCACGAGGAACGTCGGATCGGTTCGCGATGCGTCTTCGGCAGCGAACCGTACCTGAACCCCGTGATCGGCGGCAAACTCCACCATACCGAGGGCGTCATAGAGCACCTCCTCACGGGGCTTGCGGTACTTGTGCCGGATGTGGAGGTCCGAGGTCGCGATGAAGATGCTGACCATATCAACGTCGCAGTCGATGGCCACCTCGATATCGGGCTGCAATGCCCGTGCAAGGCAGCAGATGCGCGCATCTAGACCGCTGTGTGCGATGGCGGCGACGCACTCCTTCTCTATCGCCGAGACCACCGGAAAGCCGGCCTCTATCACCTCCACGCCGATATCGTCGAGCGATTCCGCGATCGCCATCTTCTCATCACGAGTAAACGAGACGCCGGGAGTCTGCTCCCCATCCCGCAACGTTACGTCGCAGATCTCAATATGCCACGGTTTCATGTCGTGCACCTTCAGGGCAGGCGCCTTCGATCACCACCGTCCGGGGTCCCCCCTCCGGGGGGACGAGGACCCGGCGGAGCGCCGCGGTGTCGTCTGCAGCGCAGACGACCGGATCCGCCCAGGCGATGTAGCGAAGGACGTTGGGGACAGGGTGACCGCCGGTCATCCCCATCCGGTTGTTCGCGAGAACGATACAGAGGAGCGGGAGTTTGCGCTCGTAGACGTCGATGAGGGCGTTTAGCCCGGAGTGCAGGAGCGCGTAGTCGCCGGTGAGCGCGACGCCCGTGCCGGTCGCCGCCACGGCAACCGACGATCCGAGGCCGTAGGTGGCGATGCCGACCCGGTAGGGTGGGTTCATTGCAAGGATCGCGCACCCTGCGTCGCAGACGGCCCGCATCCCGCGCCCGGAGAGGATGGCGAGGGCAGGGTGGAACGGGCAGCCCCGGCAGAACGTCCGCGAGAAGCCCCGGGATGAGAACCGTTCGGGCTCCCCGGCGGGTTCAGGTGGAGCGAGCAGCCGGTGCTCCGATAGGAACGGGCGGCCGGTCTCGCGGAGCCGGGCGAGCACGTCCGGATCTGCAGGAGGCGGGTAGACGGTGACGGCCCGGAACACCCCACCGGCAGAACGATTGAGGGGTGAGGAGCGTGACCAGGCAAACATCGCCGCCGTCCGCCGATCGGCCGTCTGCGCCCGTCCGGCCATCGTGAGGTCCGGGTCTGCGAGGCCCCCCGTCCGATCCGTGCGGATTACGGGGGGTTCCGGCACGTCCGCATCCAGGAGGTCGGGCGTGACCCTGACGAGCGCCACGCGGGAGAAGGTCTCGGAAGCCTGGAACGCCGCTTCGACCGCCGGCCCGGGTGTCTCGCCGTCGGGTTCCAGAACAGGCACCCGGGCAACCTCGCCGTAGTAGCGGGAGTCCTGCACGACGTCCGATCCTGCCGCACGGATATCGTCGCCGACGACCACCACGACGCCTGCACGGAGGCCCTGGGCGGTCGCATGCACCAGCGGGTCCGCGCAGGCGTTGAGGCCGACGTGCTTGACGATCACGGTCGCCCGCCGCCCGGAGAGGGAGTCGCCGAGGGCATACTCGATTGCCACCTTCTCGTTGATGGTGATCGTGGCCCCGGCCGAGGCGGCGAGCTCCGAGACCGGGTAGCCGGGAACGGCGTAGCAGCGGTCGGCAGACCGGAGGAGCGCCAGGGCGAGCGCTTCCGTGCCCTTCATCCGTCCCTCCCCGGCACGAGGTCGCACCCGGTGCATGCCGAACACATCGTCAGCGCCCGGCGGGGGTTGAGCCCGGCCTGCCGGAGGATCCGCTCGTGGGTGTCATAGAGCGAGAGCAGCCGGGCGGAGGACGGGCGGGACCGGCCGGCTAGAGATGCCGCCGGGGTGAGCGGGCGGAGGACCGGGATCACCCCGATCGCGGCAAGATCACCCATGACCCGCTCCAGATCTTCATCGGTCTCCCCGAGGCCGACGATGACGTTGGAGAAGACCCGATCCCGCCCAAAGAGCATCACTGAGGATCGTAACGCCTCCCAGACCCCATCCCACGAAAGATCTGGGCACATCTGACAAAAAAGCGCCTCCGTTGCCGTCTCGATGTTGAACTTCACCTCGACGACGCCGAGGGCGTGGAGCCGTGCCGGCGTCTCGGGGCCGGGGTAGATAGAGACCCCGATCGGAAGGCCGAACGGAGCAAGCGCCGCCACGACTTCGAGGACGTAGGCTTCTTCCTCCTCGATCGAAGACGCGACACCGCTCGTGATCGCTATGGCATCGACCCGGTCGACCGCGCTCCCGACCATCTCGACGATCTCGGCGATCTCCTTGCGCCGCCCGGGGAGGCCCGGGACCCGGCAGTAGCGGCAGTGGAAGATACACGCCCCGCTGACCGTGATGTAGGCCTGGCAGGGGCAATGGAGCGCGGCAGGCTCAAGGCGACCGTAAACCTCCTCTCCGTCAAGGGTGAGGACCGCCTCGCCTCCTCCCCGGTGGAAGAGCACAATGAGACTTGCCTCGTCGATACCGAGACGGACCCGCCGGCCACCAGCGGAAAAGAAGAGCGAGCCGGACTTCCCCCCCGCCGAAGGGCCGGCCGCCGAACGGGATACGTACCGGTCTACCGGCTCGCCGGAGATGCGGACCGAACCAGCCTCAAGCAGCCGGGCCTTTAACCGAATCCATTCCATAACGCCAGCGCCTCCTCATACCGTGTGGCGAACGGGATCGCCGCCACCGCCCCGATCGCGCCACGGCCGTCCATGACGACGGAAAGCCGCCGGTCGGCGAGAGCGGCAAGGTCGGTGGGCGAGACCTCCCCCCGCTTCACACGTTCGCCGAACTCCTCAAGCGGGGCGGAATCGAATCCCTGCCAGACCGCCATCCCGGTCTCATCCGAGAGCGTGTACTCCTTCAGGTAGTCGTGGTAGCGCCGGACCAGCCCCGCGGGATCGGACGTGGCGAACTCGCAGGCGATGGCGACACAGTTCTTGGTCCGGTAGGGGACAGGATAGAGCTGCACGATGGTATGGGAGAGATAGCGGGAACAGTCGTCCTCAACGGCGCGCGCGATGTTGTGGGCGAGCGTCCAGGTGGCACCCTCCTCCGGGGTATCGGTGTCGTCGACCCCGATGATCACCCGTTCGCGCCGGGGGAGCCAGATCGTCGAGCCCGAAAGACGCCCGCCGCCAGCCGGATCGCTTCTCTGGTGGGCGACGCCGCGAGCGGTGGCGCGGCAGATGGATGCCCCCACGCCGCCGCCGCCGAGGCCGCGGTAGGTGATGGCAATCATGTCCCCTTCGACGGCAACGCCGGCAATCCCCGCGGGGAAGACCGAACCTTCGAGCGCGAGGTCGGCGACACCGATCCGGAGGATGTAGCGATTCGTCGCGCCCACGGTCCGGACAGAGCGGACAAGCGGGCTCTGCGCGTAGTGGCGCTTCACCCACATCGCCCCGCCGATGCAGTCGAAGAACTCGATGAGTTCTACGTGCTCTCCGCTCTCGTCGGCCACCGCCACGATCTGTGGATACCGTATCGTGTAAGGATCAGAGAGTCTCTCCATACAGACCAGCCGCCTCAACGCCCTTGTTCCCCCAGAGAACGGCCCCCAACGCCCCGATACGGCCTTTCCGTGCGTTTGAGTCGATGAACCGGACGCCCATCCGTGCAGCTTCCGCTTCTGCGTCGTCGACCGTCAGGAGCTCGGTTTTGACCCTCTTTAAGTAGGGGGACTCCTCGGCAAATGCGATCCCGCGATATACGGCAATGCCGGTATCGTTGCTGACGGCCTCCGACTCGACGAAGTCGCGGACGTACTCAAGGAGCGTCTCCACCTTTCCGGGGCGGACGGCAAAGTTCAGGGCGGACCCAACGCAGTTGGTCGTCTTCTTCGGGACGGCGGGGTTCAACTGCACAAGGCGCATGTCCAGGTACTCCACCCCGGGGATTGTGCAGGCCTCAGCGCACTTGAGCGCGAGGACCCACGTGGCGCCTTCCTCGCGGGTGTCGGTGTCGTCGATCCCGATCGTCACCTTCTCGTAGAGAGGGGAGACGATCCGCACCCGGCAGACCCGGGCGCCGCCGATCTTAAGGTCGTCATCGGACGGGTACTCGGCCCGGGTCACGCCCGGCGCCTGTGTCAGGCAGGCGGCGACGCCGACGCCCGCTCCGGCGATCCCGGACCACGTCGTCACCACGTCGTCCCCGAGAACCTCGACACCCTCGAGTGCCTGCCCGCCGATCTCCTTACCGGCAGCCCCGAAATTCGCCGGGGATGCACCCAGCCGGGCGAGCATCGTCATCGTCGTGCCCTCGACGTGGCAGGACTGGACCGCGCCTTTCGCCCGCACCCGGTTCGCCGCATCCCACTCGATGGTCCCCCGGGCCCGGCACTGCTCGCGGATCTCCGCGAGACCGGCGTTCTGATCGACCATAGCGAGATACTTCATCGAGAATAACGGCCCGAACCGGGCCCTGACTTCATCAGGTGTGAGCGTGATCATCATGTCACCGAAATTATCGTTAACAAGAATGTCGTTGATAACGGTATTTAAGGGGATCGATCGAGGGGGAGCAGGTGAGCCAGAGCGGGCTTCGGCGGGGGGGTGGCCGATGAGGGAGGCTCATATACGAGCATGGGTTCCTCGCCGCAGGCGTGGGCAATGAAGATGCACGGGGGGCGGTTCTTTCATGAGGGGGGGGTCAAGTTGGTGATGGAAGTGTGGGAGGCCAAACGGATTCAAATTTCGGACGTTCGGTCCATCGCACCTTCTGCCAGTCGCAAACTTATGACACGGATTTCAAGGGGGTATCGCCATAGGGGGAGGGGCTGACGAGGAGGGGGGAGACCCCCCTCCCCTGTCTCTACTTGTCAACTGATGTCTACAACCCCCACCCCACCCGGCCTCCGGCCTCCTCAGTCGCACCTGCGGTGCTCCAACTCCTGCTGTTCCAGCAGTCGTTCCCAGCCCCAAGGGGCGGGGGCAGTGCGTGGCGATAAGCGACTTGGCCGAAGGGCAGGAGCTCCCACGGTCCACTGTACCGGGCTTTTCCCTCGATTTGGGCATCCCAATAACTGCAACTTGAGTAGCGGTGCTCAAACCCCAGGGCCCCACCCTTCGTCATCACACCGGGGATCTTCACCGACCACCAGCCTCACGACCCCAACAACAGGGCCAACCAGACGGCACCCTCAAGAACCGCCACAGAGAAAAAGAGATTAGAGATAGTCCGCAAGGACATCCTTGAGTTCGAACTTGAACGGCCCGAGGCTCCCGCCGAAGTTTCCGGCGCTGATGAACTTTACACCCGGCACCTTGGTTGCCGCACGGATGCCCTCGGCCATCGCGGTCTTGATCGAGTCCTCGTCGACACCGTCGATGACGATCTCGTAGACCGCCTTCACGCCCTCGGGCACCTTGCTGCCCTCGACCTTCTCCCTCAGCGTCGGGCAGTAGGCCTCGTTCGTGCTTGCGCCCATGAACTTGTATTTCTTGCTTCCGACCTTCGAGCCGCTCGCGACGATGCCGCCGGGGAACGGCGTGATGACGCCGCAGACGCCGCTGATTGCGTCAATAGCCGCCTGGGCGGCCGTGAGGGCGGCCATCTGGTTCTCGCCCATGATGAAGAAGTTGCCGCCTGCAACACCCTTGACGGCGCCGAACTCCTCCTCGCCGATATACTCGCCCTCCATGATCGGGATGGCCCATACCGTCCTGCCGCCGACCTCGCGCTTCTCCTCGAACCCATCGCCGAAGAAGTGGAGCTTGACCGGGAGCTTCTCCGGGACCTCGGCGACGACGTCCGCGAGGCCGTCGAAGACCGCCGTCGTCGGCGCGGTGAGGACGCACTCGGCAAGCCGCTCCACAACCTGCTCCTTCAGTTTCTTCTTGCTCGCACAGATCATGATCGCATACCCGGGGCGTCCGTCGGGGGTCTCGTCGGCAGGGACGAAGCAGTCGATACCTGCCTCCGCCGGACATCCGATGGTAGAGGTGGCAAACCCGACGGCCTCCACTGCTGCCTTGTATGCCCACTCCTCGGTGACGGCGGTGATAATCGGCCGTGCCACCCAGGTCGGGAACGCCTCTGCATAGGTATCATCAATAGTAACGCCATTCAGTTCCATGGACAATGTACACCTCGTTTGCTACAATGTTACAATGCGGACAGAATAAGGTTTCTTTTTTTCCCGGCGGCGCGGCGGCCGACGGCCGGGAGTCAGGGGGGAGCCGAAACCGCGCGGCACCGCAGACCCACCGATATCCACCACCCGTGCGGAGTAAGGATGAATAGGATCGGCGATCGGATCGTGGGACGCCCGGGGCTCCCCCGTTGCACCATTCAGACTTGCATTCATGCAGATTATCCTCTACCATCGGGAAGAGTCGAGTTAAGCACGTCTCAGGCCGCGAGCCCCGTCGGGAAGCCCTATCCGGCATGTGGTCGAGATCGTGGGCGGGGATCGGGGCAGGCACTCCCGGGCGAAGCAGATGCACCCGGCACAAAGAGAGGAGAGTCGGCGGATACAGAAACGGTTGCTACTCGCACCGCGCAAGAGATGGTGGGCATTCCGCCTGGATGGACCGGGGATTATGCCCGAGTTCCGTGGAGATTCTGCCTGCGCTCAACACTACCGACCCGAATTAGCCACCGATTTTCACCAGAACGCCCGATCTACAATTTAAGGGTTTCGATTCGTTGTTTCCCCGGGAAGTGCGTTTAACGACGGGATATGGAGCATCGGATTTACATAACAATTCCTTTAATTTATAAAAATTTACAGATAATCAGGGTTCTGGAATATAAGACTGCCGAATTTCAGAAAGTTTATGTATATTCTTTGACTATTCTTTTTATATCGATTTTTAATCGATCAGATCTGGTGCGTGATACCATGGCATTTGCATTGCACATCAATATGGAACGATGTACAGGCTGCAATAACTGCGTGGTGGCATGTCCGGTGGATGCTCTTGAGCTCTTTACCGAAGATCCGGTAACCAAGGAGAAGATTTACAAGGTCAAGGACGGCAAAGCCGTCATCCTTGATTTCAACTCCGAACTCTGCGCCGGCTGCGGCGTATGCGTCCAGGCATGCCCCTATGGGGTTATCAAGCTTGTGGGACCGTGGGAAAGCCCGGCAAAGGCCCGAAAAGTGGAAGTTTAGGAGTGATATTAGAATATGGCACTGTTTCCAAAGTATTCCAAAACGCGGGAAGGACAGAATGTCATCATGGAGCAGAAGCTCCTGAAGGCAGTCAACAACCTGATCCTGAACGCAGAGACCTGTACAGGTTGCGGTATCTGTGTCGACGCCTGCCCCGAAGAGGCAATCGTGCTCGGACCCGTGGGTGCGACACGCCGTGGGGCAATCGACTATGCAGCACCTGTCGACGTCAACCCCGAGAAGTGTTCGTATTGCGGCGTCTGCGTCATTATGTGTCCCTTCAACGCGATGACACTCAAGGTCGACGGGGAGGAGAGGCTCCCGATCCTTGAGAAAGAAGGGTTCCCGACATACGACATGGTCACTGTAATCGATGAGGAGAAGTGCGACCGGTGCACCATCTGCGAGGAGGTCTGTCCGCGGGACGCCATCGCACGTGATGTCCCCGCATTCGAGGGCGGCGACGAGGCCGGCAGGCCGCGTGAGACCGCACTGCAGACGAAGACCACGTTTACCGTCGACACCGAGAAGTGCGACGTCTGTGGTATCTGCGGCGAGCTCTGCCCGAGCATCACCGTCGTCCGCAACCCCGCAAACCCCGAGACCGGCAAGATCGAAGGGGAAGTCAAGTGGGAAGAGAGCACCTGCGACGGCTGCACGATCTGCGTGGAGGCCTGCCCCCAGGAGTGCATCACCCTTGAGCGTGAGGTCGTCAGCGACAAGCTGCCCGGCAAGGTCGATATCGAGCAGGAGAACTGTTGCACCTGTACCTGGTGCGTCCAGACCTGCCCCCAGGAAGCAATCACCGTCGAGAAGATCTTCGAGGGAGATATCGAGATCAACCCCGAGAAGTGCCCCGGTGGCTGCTCGACCTGTGTTGAGGTCTGCCCCTGCAACGCGCTCTACTTGCCCTCCCCCGTCCCGGCGAAGGAGATGAAGGGAGAGATTGAGCCCAACATCGCCATCAACAAGGACTTCTGTATCCTCTGCGGCGCCTGCGTGAACGCCTGCCCGAGCGAGGATGCGATCGTTCTGCGGCGGACGGCCATCCGGATGCAGGATAAAGAGACGGATCTCTTCAAGCAGATCAAGGAGAAACTGCTCACCCCGAGGACGTCAAAGGTCAAGGAGACCTCCGCCGGCGAGGTTGAGGTCAAAGTTCTGGGAAAAGCGCAAGAGGCGTGAGGGATCGTCAATGGCAGTAAAGAAAGACTACAAGGACCAGAAACTCTCTGAGAAACTTCGGGACAGGAAATATTACATCCCTGACAGCAACCCCGAGTTCATCAAGGATGTCGAGAAGATCGGGCAGACGGCCGCCCATATGTGCTACCAGTGCGGCACCTGCACCGGTTCGTGCCCCTCGGCACCCCGGAGTTCGTACCGTATCCGGCTGTTCATGCGCAAGTCAATCCTCGGCCTCGAGGAAGAGATCCTCACCGACCCGGATCTCTGGCTCTGCACCACCTGTTACAGCTGCACCGACCGGTGCCCCCGTGACCTCGCGCCGACCGACGCGATCATGGCGATGAGGAACCTCGCGTTCAAGCGGGACATCATTCCGCGCAACTTCCTCCAGACGGTTCAGCTCATCTACAAGAGTGGTCACGGCGTCCCCAACAACGACGCCAACCGTGCCGCCCGGAAGAGACTGGGCCTCGATGAGGAGCCTGAGACAACGCACAAGTACCCGGAGTACCTGCCCGGCATCAGGAAGATCCTCGACCACTACAGGCTGAAAGAGAACGCAGACAGAATACTGGCACAGGGTGAGTGAAACCATGAGCAAGAACAAACACCAGTATGCATTCTTCCTCGGGTGCATTGCCCCGAACCGGTATCCGGGAATCGAGGCAGCGGCCATCCAGACCAGCAAGAACGTCGGCATCGACCTCCTCCCCCTGAAGGGCGCAAGCTGCTGCCCGGCACCGGGTGCGTTCGGTTCGATCGACTTAAACGTCTGGTACGCAATGGCGGCCCGGAACGTCGTACTCGCCGAGCAGATGGGCATGGATATCGCCCTGGTCTGCAACGGGTGCTACAAGTCCATCTGGGAAGTCAACCACAAGCTGAAGCACAATGATGAACTCCGCGACGGAGTCAACGAAGTGCTCAAAGAGATTGATATGGAATTCAAGGGGACCGCCGATGTCTGGCACCTCGCCGAGCTCTACTACGACCCCGAGATCGTGGGCGTCAAGAAACTCGCCGACAGCGTCAAGCGCCCCCTGACCGGCGCGAAAGTCGCCGTCCACTACGGCTGCCACCTGATGAAGCCGAGCAAAGAGCGGCACTTCGGGGACACCGAGAACCCGATGTGGATGGAAGAACTCGTCGCCGCGCTCGGCGCCGAGCCGGTCCAGTACCGCAACAAGATGCAGTGCTGCGGTGCCGGCGGCGGTGTCCGCGGATACGATATCACGCACGCGCTCGACATCACGAACGAAAAGCTGATCAACATGGAGGAGGTAGGCGTCGATGCAGTCACCGAAGTCTGTCCGTTCTGCCAGCTCCAGTTCGACCGCGGCCAGATCGAGATCAAGGAGAAGTTCGGTGTCGAACACGGCATCCCCGTCCTGCACTACAATGAACTCCTGGGATTGGCACAGGGCATGAGCCCGGACGATCTTGCACTCGACCTCCATGCCATCGATGTTGAGCCATTCCTGAAGAAGATCCTGTGAGGTGCAAATACATGGCAGAAGTCAAAAAATACGAAGAGCCAAGAATTGGCGTTTTTGTGTGCCACTGTGGTACCAATATTGCGGGCTCCATCGACGTTAAGGCAGTAATGGAGTACGCCAGGACGCTCCCGAACGTCATCGTCGCCGATGACTACCAGTACATGTGCTCGACCCCCGGCCAGAACAAGATTGCAGAGGCCATCAACGAGCAGAAACTGACAGGAGTCGTCGTGGCGGCCTGTTCTCCGCGTCTGCACGAGCCCACGTTCCGTAATGCGACCAAGGCAGGTGGCTTAAACCCCTTCCGGTTCGAGATGGCAAACATCCGCGAGCAGAACTCGTGGGTGCACATGCACCAGCCCGAAGAGGCCACCTCCAAGGCAAAGGACGCAGTCAGGATCGCCGTAGCAAAGGCATCCCTGCTTGAGGACCTCGTCCCGAAGAGCGTCCCCGTAGAGAAGGCGGCAATGGTCGTCGGCGGCGGTGTCGGCGGCATGCAGGCAGCACTCGACCTTGCGAATGCAGGCATCAAGACCTACCTCGTGGAGAAGAGCCCCACCATCGGCGGCAGGATGTCCCAGCTCGACAAGACCTTCCCGACACTGGACTGCTCGCAGTGCATCCTTACCCCGAAGATGGTGGATGTCTACCGGAACGAGGGGATCGAACTCCTCACCTATACCGAGGTCGAGGCTGTTGAGGGATACATCGGCAACTTCGACGTGACCCTCCGAAAGAAGGCACGCGGGGTCATCACCCCGGCAGAGGCGGAAGTCCGCGGCATCGTCGGCGGCGGCTGCACCGGCTGCGGCGACTGTTCGGAAGTCTGCCCGGTCATCAAGCCGAACCCGTTCGAACTCGGCATGGCGCCGAGAAAGGCAATCTACATCTACCACCCGCAGGTCTCCCCGTTGATCTACACCGTCGACTTCGACGCCTGTGTCAAGTGCGGCCTCTGCGTCGAGGCATGCGGCGATAAGAAGGCAGTCGACCTCGAGGCAAAGGACGAGTTCATGACCGTCAAGGTCGGTACCGTCGTCCTCGCGCTGGGATACGACATATTCCCCATCGAGAAGAAGTTCGAGTGGGGCTACAAGAACTACGACAACGTCATCACGAGTCTTGAGTTCGAGCGTCTGATCTGTGCGTCCGGCCCGACCGGCGGCCACCTCGTCCGCCCGAGCGACGGCGAGACTCCGAAGCGGATCGCGTTCGTTCTCTGTGCAGGCTCCCGTGACTCGACCGGCGTCGGCAAGCCGTACTGTTCGCGGTTCTGCTGCATGTATTCGCTCAAGCACGCCCACCAGATCATCGAGAAGATCCCCGGCGCAATACCCTACATCTTCTACATGGACATCCGGTCCTTCGGCAAGATGTACGAGGAGTTCTACTACCGCATCCAGAACGAGGGTGCGAAGTTCATCCGCGGCCGCGTGGCAAACATCCTCGAAGACCCGGTGACCAAGAACCTTCACGTCAACGCAGAGGACACGCTCCTCGGCCGGCCAATCGATATGGAAGTCGATCTGGTCGTGCTCGCGGCAGCTATCCAGCCCAGCGCCGAGACCGAGAAGACCCGGAGGCTCTTCGGTGTCTCCTGCTCGCAGGACGGCTGGCTCCTTGAGGCCCACCCGAAGCTGAACCCGTGCGGCACCACCACTGCCGGTGTCTACCTCGCCGGCGTCTGCCAGGGACCTAAAGACATTCCCGATACGGTCGCGCAGGCAGAGGGTGCGGCATCCGCGGCATCCATTCCGATCCACAGGGGAGAAGTGGAGCTCGAGCCCTACTTCGCCCAGTGCATGGAGGATAAGTGTGCCGGATGCGGAATGTGCATCAACCAGTGCCCCTACAGCGCCCTCTCGCTCGTCGAGAAGGACGGCCGCACGGTCATGCAGGTCACTGAAGCCAAGTGTAAGGGTTGCGGCACCTGCGGCGGATTCTGCCCCGGCGGTGCAATCTGGATGCAGCACTTTGCAACCCCACAGATCATCGCACAGATCGATGCATTCCTCCTCGGGGGTGAACAGTAAATGGCAGACGAGAACTGGAATCCCAAGATCATCGCCATCATCTGCAACTGGTGCTCGTACGCAGGCGCAGACCTCGCTGGCGGCGCCCGTATTCAATACCCGCCGGACATCCGTGCCATCCGCGTGATGTGCACGGGCCGGATCGATCCCCTCTTCATCCTGAAGGCATTCCAGGACGGGGCGGACGGCGTGCTGGTCTCCGGCTGTCACTTCGGCGACTGCCACTACCTTGAGGGCAACTTTAAGGCAGCCAAGAGGATGTTCCTCTTGAAGAGTGTCCTCAAGAACATCGGTCTTGACGACAAGCGTCTCAGGATGACCTTTGTCTCCGCATCCGAGGGTGCAAAATGGGGGACGGTCATGACGGACGTCGTCAAGACCATCAACGAGCTCGGCCCAAGCCCGCTCAAAGAGTTTGCCAGGTAATATCAAATATCAATAGACAGGGGATACAAACAATGGCAATCAGTGTGAATTTGATCACGGGTCGCACCATCCAGCAGGGGGTGTCCATGGAGGCGGGGAAAGAAAAACCCGCCTACACCACCGCCTGCGGGATCATCGAGCTGGACCCGGTGGACTTCAAAAGGCTGGGAGCTTACCGCAACACGCACGTACGTGTCACCAGCGACTACGGCAGTGTCGTCGTCAAGGCGGTCGAGGCAACCCAGGGTCCCCATCCCGGCGTGGCATATATACCGATGGGGCCATGGGCAAACATGGTGGTCAATCCGAACACCTACTCTACCGGCATGCCAACGTTTAAGGGTACACCTGTTCAGGTGGAGGTCGCCAAAAACGAACCCGTACTCGGCTCACTGGAACTGGTGCGCAAGGGGTGCAGGGGTGAACTAGCATGACGAAGACTGTAACCGACGTTATCTGCCCGTTCTGCGGAACGCTCTGCGACGACCTTGAGGTCGTTGTCAGCGATGACAACAAGCAGCTCCTCGAAGTCTACAACGCGTGCGCCATCGGCGCCGAGAAGTTCCTCCACTCCCAGGCAAAGGACCGTATTACCCGACCCCGCATGCGGCAGGAAGACGGCTCCTGGAAGGAGATCTCCTACGACGAAGCAATCGAGTACACGGCAAAGATGCTTGCCGACGCAAAGAAACCCCTGATGTATGGCTGGAGTTCCACAAACTGTGAGGCCCAGTCCGTCGGGTCCGAGATTGGTGAAGCTGTCGGAGCGGTCATGGACAACACGGCTACCGTCTGCCACGGCACCTCCCTCATCGCGGTTCAGGATATCGGTATCCCAAGCTGCACGCTCGGGGAGGTCAAGAACCGTGCCGACCGGATCCTCTTCTGGGGTTGCAACCCGGCACATGCCCACCCAAGGCACATGTCCCGCTACTCGATCTTCCCCCGTGGATTCTTCACCGGCAAGGGTCATGCGAGCCGAAAGGTGATCGTCGTCGACCCGCGCCCCACCGACACCGCGAGCATCGCGGATGTCCACCTCCAGATCGAGCAGGGACGCGACTACGAGCTCCTCGATGCTCTCCGCGTGGCGTTCAAAGGTGAGAAACTCCCCGACGTCGTCGCCGGGATTCCGAAAGCAAAGATCTACGAGGTTGCCGAGACGCTCAAGAGCGGCAGGTTCGCGATCATCTTCTTCGGTATGGGTGTGACCCAGTCGATCGGGAAGAACCACAACATCGACGCGGCCATCGCTGTCACCCGTGACTTGAACGAGTACACGAAAGCCGCCATCATGCCGATGCGCGGGCACTACAACGTTACCGGCTCCGGTCAGGTCTGGGGCTGGCTCTTCGGGTTCCCCTACGCGGTGGACCTCTCCCGCGGCTTCGCCCGCTACAACCCCGGGGAGACGACCTCGAACGACCTGCTCCGCAGGGACGAGGTGGACGCGGTCTTCGTTCTCGGCAGCGACCCCGGCGCGCACTTCCCGTTCAGTTCGGTCAAGAAGATCTATGACCTCCCGTCAGTCGCTATCGATCCCCATGAGACCCCGACCACCGAGGTCTGCAAGGTCCATGTCCCGGTCGCCTTCGTGGGCGTCGAGATAGGTGGGTGCGCATACCGTATGGATAACGTACCGATTGAGACCAGAAAGGTCGTTGATGCCCCCGAAGGCATGATGACCGACGAAGAGTTCCTCACACACGTCCTCGCACGCGTCAAGGAACTCAAGGGGGTATAAGCGATGGCAGAGTTTCTCATTAAGAACGGTTTCGTCTTCGACCCGGTTCTCGGGATCAAGGGAGATAAGGCCGATATCGCCATCAAGGACGGCAAGATCGTCGAGACAACGGCTCTCAGCAGCCCAAAGATCATCGATGCCAGCGGTAAGACCGTCATGGCGGGCGGTGTCGACGTCCACGCTCATGTTGCCGGCCCGAAGGTAAACATCGGTCGTAACTTCCGCCCCGAAGACAAACTCTTCACCTACAAGCCCGGACACGGCATCGAACGAATGCAGGGTGGGTTTTCGGTCCCGACAACGCTCCGGACCGGCTACAACTACGCCCGCATGGGCTACACCACCGTGATGGAAGCGGCCATGCCGCCGCTCTACGCCCGGCACACCCACGAGGAGATGCGGGACACACCGATCCTCGACCAGGGCGCTTACCCGGTCTTCGGGAACAACTGGTTCGTGCTCGAGTATCTCAAGAACCACGAGATCGAGAACACCGCCGCCTACATCGCCTGGCTCCTGCGAGCCACGAAGGGCTACGCGGTCAAGGTCGTCAACCCCGGCGGCACCGAAGCCTGGGGATGGGGCCTGAACTGCGATAACGTTCACGACCCGGTCCCCTACTTCGACATCACGCCGGCCCAGATCGTGAAGGGCCTCATCGAAGCGAACGAGTATCTCGGTCTCCCGCACTCGATGCACGTTCACGCGAACAACCTCGGGAACCCCGGCAACTACACGACGACGCTCGACACGTTCAAGCTCTCGGAGGGTATCAAGCCGAACAGCAAGTTCGGCCGCGATCAGGTGATGCACCATACCCACGTCCAGTTCCACTCCTACGGTGGAGACTCCTGGGCGAACGTGGAGTCCAGGGCAAAGGACATCATGGCCTACGTGAACTCGCACGACAACCTCACCATCGACATGGGTCAGGTGACGCTCGACGAGACCACGACGATGACCGCCGACGGACCGTTCGAGCACCACCTCACGGAATTGAACCACCTGAAGTGGGCGAACGCCGATGTCGAACTCGAGACCGGGTCCGGTGTCGTGCCCTACGTCTACAGCCCGAACATCAAGGTCTGCGCCATCCAGTGGTGCATCGGTCTTGAACTCGCTCTGCTCGCAAAAGACCCGATGCGTGTCTTCATGACCACCGACCACCCGAACGCCGGACCGTTCATCCGCTACCCGCGGATCATGAAGTGGCTCATGAGCGAGGAGGCCAGGAAGCAGCAGTTCGACGCCTTCAAGCACAAGGACAAGGTCATCGAAGCGACCAACCTCGCCGGCATCGACCGCGAACTCGACCTCTACGAGATCGCGCAGATGACCCGCGCAGGACCGGCAAAGTCGCTCGGTCTTTCGCACATGTACGGCGGACTTGCGCCCGGCCTCGAAGGAGATGTTGCAGTCTTCGACTTCAACCCGAACGAGCCTTACGCGCCCGACGCTATCGAGACGGCGTTCTCGAACGCAGAATGCCTCTTCAAGGCGGGGGTCCAGGTCATCGACGACCACGAGATCGTCTCGAACGGCAACAAGCGGACGCTCTGGGTGAACACTAAAGTCAACGAGAACCCGCAGGTGATGCGTGACGTCAAGGAGAAGTTCCTCCGCTACTACACCGTCACCTTAAACAACTACGAGGTTAGCGGCCACTATCTTCCGAACCCGTACGTGATTGAGGTTGATGCTACACAGTGAGGGGAGAGAAGGATGGAAACCGTTACACTCACCATAAAGAACCAGCCCGGGCTGTACCTCGAGGCTGACACCATCACTCCCGATGCGTTCGCCGGGAAGAAGGCGGAAGAGATCGTCGACCTCCCTGTTTACGTAGGGCGAGAGCAGCACCGGCTCGGAGACTTCTTCGACGTCTCCGGCAAAGCCGGAGCGACCCCGGCCGAGACGAAGATCGTCGTCGGCGGCGACCTCTCCCGGGTTAAAAGGATCGGCCAGCAGATGACCGGCGGCGAGATCGTCGTCAACAGCAACACCGACATGTACGTCGGCGCCTGGATGCAGGGCGGCAAGATCACCGTGAACGGGAACGTTGACGCCTTTGCCGGCACCGGGATGAAAGGCGGTGAGATCACCGTCACCGGCAATGCCGGGAATTATCTCGGCGCCGCATACCGTGGCGACTGGCGTGGGATGGCCGGCGGGAAGATCTCTGTCGCAGGCAATGCCGGAAGCGATCTCGGCACCTTCATGAACGGCGGCGAGATCGTCGTCGGCGGCGATGTCGACGTTCACGTCGCCACCCATGCCGAAGGTGGGAAGATCGTCATCAAGGGCAATGCGAAGAGCCGTCTTGGAGGCCAGATGGTGGAGGGCGAGATCTACGTCTTTGGAAACATCGACGTTATGATGCCCGGATTTGCATACCGTGAGGATGTCGATATTGAGGTGAACGGCACCAAAGGTCGGTTTGCTCTCTATGAGGGTGACCTTGGTGAACGCCACCGAAAGAGGAAAGGCCAGAAGATCTACGGCAAATTGTACCAGTTGGTCAAGGCCTGAACCCCCTATTTTTCTACCGCGCATACGAAGGGATGTAAATCTATAGAGATAGCGCACGCCGGGCGCTAAAAAAGTAGCACAAAGTCTTACACTTTTAAGTGATCCATACCACCTCCTGAGGGGGTATAATAAATTCACTATCCCGTGCAATCGACCTTTATCTAGCAGATATCTGGTATTGCACTCCGGATATATATCTGATCGTAGACATAAATAGCAATGCTTATATCATCAGAGAAGGTTACTATCTCTTGTCCCACGAGGACGTGCAGTAGTTACCATCAGATACAACCAGCGATACTTTTAGTGTTCACTTCACAGTTACGGACTGTATGCACATAAAGAGGGTAATGGAGAAAGATTATGGCGAAATACAAGGAAACTATTGACCTGTATGATGATGCAGGCAAGCAGTTGAAGAGTGGTGTGCCGCTTGAGAAGATCAGCCCGCTGGTCAACCCGGCGACCAGGAAACTCATCGACCTGACCAAGAGGACGGTCGCAGTCAACCTGGGCGGCATCCAGGAATCCCTGAAGACCGGAAAGGTCGCAAAGGGGAACGTCATGGGCCGCGAGATGAATCTCGACATCGTCGGCAACAAGGATGCCGTCATCGCCAAGATCAAGGAGATGGTCCAGGTCGAGGAGGGTGACAACACCAACATCCGCGAGTTCGGCGGCGGTAAACTCATCCTCGTCGAGGTGCCCAGCGTCCGCCTGGAGGCCGCATCCACCTACGATGCCGCGATCACCTCGGTCGCAGCCGCAACCACCTACTCGCTCGTCGAGCAGTTCAACATCGGAGCGTTCGACGCAGCGATGGTCAAGACGGCAGTCTGGGGTTCTTACCCGCACACGATGGATCTTTCCGGCGCTAACGTCACGTCGATCCTGTCGATCCCCCAGAACAACGAAGGTCTCGGCTACGCGCTCCGGAACATCCCGGTCAACCACAGTGTCATGATGACCAACCGGAACGCTATGCAGGGCGCCGCACTCTCGTCCACCTTCGAGCAGGCAGGAATGTTTGAGATGGGTAACGCCATCGGACCGTTCGAGCGCGCCCAGCTGCTCGCGTACGCCTACCAGGGCCTGAACGCGAACAACATGGTCTACGACCTCGTCAAGGCGAACGGTGCGACCGGAACCATCGGCACGGTCGTCCAGAGCCTGGTCGAGCGCGCCATCGAGGACAAGGTCATCACCCCGGGCAAGAAGGGCGGGTACTTCCAGTTCTACGACACCAAGGACCCCATGCTCTGGAACGCCTACGCCTCTGCAGGAACCATGGCAGCCACCATGGTCAACTGCGGTGCCGGACGGTTCGCCCAGGCAGTCTCCTCGACGCTCCTGTACTTCAACGACCTGCTTGAGCACGAGACCGGCCTCCCCGGCTGCGACTACGGCCGTGTCATGGGTACTGCCGTCGGGTTCTCGTTCTTCAGCCACTCGATCTACGGCGGTGGCGGCCCCGGTATCTTCAACGGCAACCACGTCGTGACCAGGCACGCCGCAGGCGTGGCTATCCCGTGTGTGGTCGCTGCAGCGGCGCTCGACGCCGGAACCCAGATGTTCTCGCCCGAGAGCACCTCGAAGATCTATGCCGACACCTACGGCAAGGTCGACGTCTTCAACAAGCCGATCCAGCAGATCGCACAGGGTGTGTAAATAACATAAGGATGCTAATGACTGACGCCATATACCCTCAGGTTCGAATCGTTTCTGCGCGATTCCTCAGACCCGATACGGTAGAAGAACTCCTGAACAGACTTGTTCAGGTCGGCGGGATTCGCCGGATGTCCATCAATGGACCAAACCTCCCCGCCACCGTTCCGTACGGCCCGGCACGGGGGAAACCCAACCCCCATCCGGACCGTAAGGTTATCCGTGTCGGAGACCAGGACGTCCAGCTCCAGGTGCAGGTCGGAACAATCATCCTGGAACTCGAGGACGAGTCGTACATTCCGGTTATCGGGGAAGCAGTTGACGAAGTCTTTGCCGATAAGGACTTCTCCTGTATCGTCCAGAAGGGACGATACATGAAGACCCAGCCGACAACGTCCGACTACGCGAAGTACGGACCTGACGCCGACAGAGATATTCTCGGACTTGTCGATCCAAGAAAGAAAGACGGTCCCATTATCATTCAGGGAACCAAGTAAGATGCCTATCGGAAGAGTAACCCAGGTCGTCGACTGCCGCGAGAGCATGGGGATGGGAAAAGGAGGCGGTCTTGCCCAGCGCGGGACTATCTCTGAAGCCAGGTCCCCGGATGTGATCGTGATTGGAATGTCCCCCGGCCGCAGACACGTCACAAAACCGGTCTGCGACATCACCTCCGGCCTCCGGAGGGA
>NZ_DAXW01000010.1:0-287 GCF_002506585.1 Methanoculleus sp. UBA430
GAGAGGGTTAATCGCAATTCTCTCCAATTTAGGGATACAGTATACTGTAACCCGTCGGATGAGGATAGAGAGCGGTGGAAGCAGTGGCACCCGGGTGATGATTACAAGACGGTGTTTTCGGGAGCAACTGTGATAGGTTATTATTTTGGTGAATTTCATCAAGGATTTCTTTGCCTCCGTGAATTACGCGACAACCAGATCGGCCCCGTAGAGTGTTTGGAGGACTATTATCTTACGTACGACTAAAAGCAAGGAGAAAACCCAGTACAGTGGACCGTGGGGGTATC
>NZ_DAXW01000010.1:463-754 GCF_002506585.1 Methanoculleus sp. UBA430
TCCCCGTCAGCCCCTCCCCCAGGTGCGATATCCCCTCGAAATCCGTGCTGAGTGCAATCAAAGGGAATCTTCTCGAGTATGGGCTGAAGATCGAGACTGTAGGTGGAAGTATGACAATCCGTAGAAGAGATGCAGGAGAGGACTAAAGGCTCTTCAAGTTTTCCTTGGCGGGGCCAATGAATACCCCTTCGCCTCCGATGTCCCGGCCCCGACCTAATCTTTCAGGGCTCCGGTGTCTATTCCAGAGATAAGCAGAGGCGCCCCCCGCCCCGCACTCTCAGGCCCCGGTCA
>NZ_DAXW01000010.1:863-1366 GCF_002506585.1 Methanoculleus sp. UBA430
CCCGCACTCTCAGGCCCCGGTCAACCGGGCGCCCACCCCGCCGATCCATTCCGCAAAGGACACCCACACTCCAGAAAGCATCTCCGATATCCCGGCGGGCTCGCCGGAGGGGAGATCCGGCATCAGGACCTCGGCGGAGACGTTCTGGGTGGCCTCCGGTGCCGGGACCGGCACGGCGGAGAGGTCGAGGGTGGCTGAGCCCGTCGCCGGCGGGATGTAGCCGACGTTTCCGGGAACGACGAACCAGCACCGCCCAAAGGCATCGATGAAGAGTTTCTTGACGAACTTTGAACGAATACCGTCCCGGGACGTGATATGCAGGGCGATGCCCGATGCGTTCCACCCATAGATCCCGTTGTCGGAGGCGATGAGGAGCATCCCTTCGGGTGTCGCCGCAATATCGTTGATCGTGACCGGGAACGGGCTGAGGTCCCCGGCGCCGAGGACCGGGACAACTCCCCCATCCGTAGTATACCGGAGGACCGTCGTGCGGTTGAAGAGGT
>NZ_DAXW01000010.1:1508-80891 GCF_002506585.1 Methanoculleus sp. UBA430
CGGGTCGACCCGGACCTCGGAGATCCCCGCTAGCGGCTCATCGTGGCAGGTGACCTGCTCGAAGCGGGCCTCTCCGGTCCTGTCCTTGAGCACCACCTGGATGCCGTCGCTCTCGGACCCGATGACGAGTGCATCGCTCGCGGCATCGACCGCCATGCTCACGACCCTGTAGCACTCAAGGCCTTCAGGCCCGAGCGGCTTATACCACGTCCAGGCACCGTCATGATAACGGTGGAGCCCGGCCCGCCCGGTAGCAACCCACATATCGTCCCCCCACCGTATTATACGATTAATGTTACGGTTCTTGAGGAACTGCTGGTCCTGGATGGCCTGGTAGCCCTTCCCATCCCCGATCTGCAGCCCGTTCGGGTAGCCTATCCAGAGGTGGCCCTTCGCGTCGAGGGCGACCGCCGTCACGATGGTCTCGAGGGGCGCAAGCAGGCCGTAGGCCGTCTCTCCGGGGTGCCTTGCATTGACCGAGGACCAGGTGCCGTTTGCCGTATACACCGAGATGCCGTCATCGGTCGCGAAGATGACATCGCCATACCGGCCGTTGATCGCGCCGTTCACTCCGGCGGATGCAATGCCCGCATCGTAGTCGGGCACGTCGATGTAGAGGGCCGCCGATGGGGGGATGAGGAGGGAGACCGCAACGACGACGAGTATCAGATCTCGACGCATGTCCCGTCCGCTCTCTTGATGATGAGCCGGCCCTTCCCCTCCGGCCAGTAATACACGGATCGGCCAACCCTGCCGCCGGTCTCCTCATGCTCGATCCTGAGACCCTCCTCGCGGAGCCGGTCCTTCACAGCGGCAATGTTTCGCTCGCCGATGTTTAAGGCATTGGCCGAGAATTCAAACATACTCGCACCGCCGACGACGATTGCGGCGAGCGAGAACCTCGTGCTCCCGTCCTTCTCCATCTCCTCGATGAGAACACTCACGGCGGTATCTGCAAACTTGCCGGGACGGTCGGCACTTCCGCGGCTTTCAGGGAGCATGATATGGGCGAGTCCCGCAAGAGACCGCCGCCGGTCGTGCAGGATGAGGGCGATGCAGGACCCGAGCCCGATCGTCCCCATCGGGCATCTCCCGACCCGGAGTTCACCGAGACCAAGGATTACGGCCGATGCTTCGCCAAAAAAATTGTTCTCCATGGTATCGGCCGATTCAGGCGAACGGTTCCATCAGGCGTTCCAGCATGAGGGAGAGCTGTTGCATGAGTTCGGCGTTCGGGAGCATGTAGATGCTCCCGTAGATGGGCGGCGCATCCCCTGTCAGCACAGTGTTGAAGATCAGGACGTCGTTGACGTCGCCGACCATCTGTGCGACGATGGACGCAAAGGCGGCATGCGCCATATCGATGGCCAGTGCCGGGGGAGACGGCAGCATGATGATGCCCAGCAGTTCCGCGGTCGCATCGAGGAACGCCGATATCATGATGTTCCCGATCTCGATTGCGGCGCTCCGGTCCATCTCATCGATCTCCCGGTCGGTCTCGGTGGTGCCGAGCATCTGGTTGGTCAACCGGATGACGGTCTCCCGGGGCATGCTGACGACGATATACCCGCCGTCTGTGACCTCTCCCTGGATCTGGAAGACGACCATGGCCGATATCTCGTTGCTGATATAGTTGTGCAGTTCGGAGATATCGACACCCTGCACTTCCGGCACCGTCATCTCAATGGGGCTCATCAGCATCTGCGAGAGCGATGTCGCCGCGTGTGCCGCACCGATATTGCCGAACTCCGAGAGCGCGTCTTTCTGAATCGAGTCTAGTTCCATGGAATACCCCTCTTAAATCATCGTGTTTACGTCGAGTACCGGCACGACGTCGCCGTCCCCCGGGATGGTGATCCCGCTGATCCCGCGGCAGTTGCCGGCAAGCCGGGAGAGGGGTTTCACCACCACCTCCTGCTGCCCGTCCACGGTATCGACGACGATACAGCATCTTCTGCCATTATTCTGCAACACGACAAGCGTATCGCTCTTCTGCGCCCGGCCGAACATATCCTCCAGGCGGTGCATGGGGAGGATCTGGTCCCGGAGCAGGATCGTCTCGCTGGTGCCGATCCGGTGAACCGCCTCGGGTCTCGTCTGCGCCACCTCGACGACGTTGCTGATGGGAATGGCGCACCGCATGCTGTTGATATGCACCATCATGACGTCGATGATCGCCATCGTCGGGGGCAGCACCAGCTCGAACTTCGTCCCGACGCCCATGCTGGAATCGACCTTGATCGTTCCTTTCAGCGACTCGATCGTCTTTTTGACCACGTCGAGCCCCACACCCCTGCCGCTGATATCGGTGATCGTCTCGGCCGTGCTGAACCCGGGCTCAAAGAGCAGGTTGATGAGTTCGTCTTTCGTTGCGGTCGCCGCCGCATCGGGTGTCATCAGCCCCTTCTCAATGCCCTTCGTCCGGAGTCTCTCGGGATCGATGCCGGCACCGTCGTCCTCGATCTCGATGACGACGTTATCCTTATCCCTCCGTGCCGTCAACCGGAGCGACCCTTTCCGCGGTTTGCCGCAGGCTTCCCGGATCTCCGGGGTCTCGATGCCGTGGTTCACGCCGTTCCGGATGAGGTGCAGGAGCGGGTCGGAGAGGCCGTCCATCATACCCCGGTCAAGCTCGGTCTCACCGCCCTCGATGACGAGTTCGACCTCCTTGCCGTCGTGGTTTGCGACGTCCCGCACGACCCGGGGGAGGCGGTTGAAGATGCGCTCGAGCGGCATCATCCGGACTCCCATCATGAGGTTCTGGAGGTCGGAGACCGAACGGCCCACCATGGAGAGTGCCTCATCGAACTCCTTGATACCGTGCTTCTTTGCGATCTGTTCAAGCCGGCCGCGGTTGATCACCAGGTCCTCGACCAGATTCATCATCCGGTCGAGCCGCTCGATATCGACGCGGATATTCTTGATCTCCCGGTTCTTCTCCGCTTTCGTTACTCGCGGCTCCTGGACCGCCTCATGGGGTCTTACTTCTCTGGTCTCGACCGGGAGAACCGCCGGCGACGACGCGGCAGTGAGAGCAAGAAGGGAGATCTCGGTGCCGGAGGCGACGGTCCTGAGAGCATCCTCTCCTGCCTCGCTCTCGATGAGGACCTCGAACAGACCGTCGAACTTTCCGTCTTCGATCGCTTCCCGCGAGGGGGTCGTCGAGAGGATCGTCCCGATGCTCTCCAGGTTCTGCAGGAGCAGCATGGCCCGGACGTCCTTCATGGTGCTGGACGGGTCGACGGCGACCGAGAGCGAATAGAGCGGCCGCCCGTCGGCCGTTCCTGCCGCCTCGAAGGGGATTGCCTCAACCGGTGCTTCTCCGGGGGCATCTTCCGTGAACACCCGGAGTTCCTGGACCAGGCCTCCCGACTGTTCGTCTGAGGGGGTCCCTCCCGCTTCGATGGTATCCAGCATCTCCTCGATCGTGTCGGTGCAGGTGAGCAGGAGGTCGGTGAGGGATGCGGTCACTTCCCGCTGGCCGCTCCTGATGAGCGAGAAGATGTCCTCCATCGAGTGGCAGAGGTGCTCCATGGCATCAAAGCCCATCGATGCGGACATCCCTTTGAGCGTATGCGCAGACCGGAAGATCTCATCGATGGCGGTCTGCTGGTCGTCCCCGCTCTCAAGAGCAAGGAGGTTGCTCACGATATTCTCGTGGTTCTCCCGTGACTCCTCAACGAACAGTTTCCGGTATCCCTCTTCATCAAACATGATCGACCTCCAGCCGATTGACCGTTCTCGTTATTTCACGTGCAAGATTCCTGAGCGGCACCACCCTGTCGACACACTCCCTGGAGAGAGCGGACCGCGCCATACCGTATACGAGACAGTCCTCTTCGGCGCAGACCGCCGTGGTGCCCCCTGCGGTCTTTACCGCGAGCGTCCCCTCGCCCCCGTCGCTCCCCATCCCCGAGAGGATCACGGAGACGGTGCGCGGGCCGAATACGCGTGCTGCGGAGGTGAAGGTCACGTCAACGGCCGGTCGGACCGCATGGAGCGGGGGAGCGGTCGAGTGGACGACCCGGCCGTGGGATCTCCCGCTGCCCGAGAGGATCCCCGATATGACGGTGTGATATCCGGCCTTCGAGACCAGAATCTGGCCGGTCTGCAGAACGTCCCCATTTCCGGTCTCTTTCACCGGCAGGGGCGAGACCCGGTTCAGGCGTTCGGCGAGCGAGGCGGTGAACCCGACAGGCATATGCTGGGTGACGACGACTGATGCAGGCAGGTCCGGCGGGAGCGCGGAGAGGAGGGTGTCGAGCATCGGCGGCCCCCCGGCCGACGAGCCTATCAGCACCACCGCGTCCGCCTCTCTCTTCCGGGTCGCGGCGGGTTTCACGACCGTCGGGAGCAGGACGAGGTTCTTGATCTTCTGGATGAGTTCTTGCTCGATACCCCTGACGTTCGGGACGTCCTTTGGTTTGAGCATGAAGTCGTCCGCCCCGAGCCGGAGTGCCCGGTGGGTCATATCGGCCTGTCGGGACGTCAGCGTACTCAGGACGATTACGCCCGGTTTCGTGCTCTGCCCTTGAAGCGCTTCGAGCACGCCAAGGCCGCCCATCCGGGGCATCTCGATGTCGAGGGTGATGACGTCGGGTGCGAGCTCCGCTATCTTCTCGAGGGCGTCGATGCCGTTGACCGCCGTCCCGACGACCTCGATCTCCGGGCTGCCTTTGAGCATATCACGCAGGATCGTCCGGATGAAGAGCGAGTCGTCGACGATCAGAACCCGTATCATGGTTACGCACTGAGAACGCTCTTGACTTCTTCGAGGACCTTTGGAGCCTGGAACGGTTTGACGATGTAGCCTCTCGCTCCGCTCTTGACGGCGAGTTTGACCATCTGCTCCTGGCCGACTGCCGTGCACATGATGACCTTTGCCGCCGGGTCGGCGGCCTTGATAGCCTTGAGCGCCTCGATCCCATTCACTTTCGGCATGACGACGTCCATCGTGACCAGATCGGGCTTCAGCTCCTGGTACCTGGCAAGGGCTTCCGCCCCGTCCGCGGCCTCACCGACGATGTCGTGCCCGCCGGAGAAGAGAATGTTCTTCAGCAGCGTTCTCATAAACATTGTATCATCGACGATCAGGATTCTTCCCATCGAACACCACTCACTGTGTATTTGGAAAAATCATTATATATTTGTTCGTATTTTGGACAAATGATTCTGTTAGTTTATCGGTGATTTTACTGCATCTGATATGTATCTGACCCCTTTTGGCGTCAGTTGCACTTCTTTTCTGACGTAGAGAACTTCGGCAAGCCCTATATCGAGCAGCCGATCGTAGATGGCGTCGAGGTCCTTATGGGAGAGTTTGAGCATATTCTCGATGGCGCTCGAGTCCATCCCGCTGTAGACCAGCATGGCCACCTGCCCGGTCAGGGGGTCGATCTCTTCATTGACCTCCGAGTCACGCGTCGCCTCTTTGAGGAAGTTGTAGAGGACCTGGAGCGTCGTCATCGGGCAGAGGACGAAGCTCGTCACGACCTCGTTCTCGCTGAGGTGATCGATCTTCACGACGTTGAGATCCTTCTCCTGGATCTCCCGGGACGTGAGTTCGATGCCGGCGACGTCCCCGATGGGGATGCAGACCTGTTTCTCCTGGCTGACGAACCAGATGCCGGTCTTCATGACGGCGATCGCTCCTTTATCCCACCGGGCGTCCTGGATGAGCACCCCTCCGCGGACTGCAGGCGACATGAAGTAGGCGTTCAACCGGTAGGCGCTCGCCTGCATGATGATGAACTTCTTCAAGACCGAGAGAACCTTCTCCACCGACGCGACGCGGTAGACCGTCTTCCCCTCAGCACCGGCGGTGATCACCACCTGGTTCTTCTTCTCATCGAGATCGACCACGGACTTGTAGAAGATCTCGGTGTTAAGAGGCGCATCGATGCGGAACCGGTCCTCACCGATCCCCATCGTCGTCGGGACCCATTTTCCTTCGTGCTCGACCTTTATCGGGACTGATTTCATCGTATCATCCGGGTTATCGTTCTGCGTTCATCGCCGCGAGGAGATCCTCAAGCTCCGCTGCAAGGTCTGCTGCCGCATACTTCTCTCCTTTCAGTTCACGGACCAGGCTGACGTCCTCCACGAACTTCCTCTTCTTTGCGTCGGATTTGAGCGAAGCGATCAGGTCGTCGTCGACCGTACCGCCGGACGCGAAGGAGACCATGTCGAACTCCTCTTCCGGCTCCTCCTCGAGAACGTCTTCTTCCTCCGGGAGGGGCTCATCCGCGGCAACCTCTTCGCCCTCGATCTCGATCTCACCCGGGTCCAGGTCGTCGAGCGCGGAGAGTTCCGCACTCAGCACGCTCATATCCGGTATACCGTCGCCTCCGGGGAGTTCCGGGATACCGGCGGCGGTCATCGGCAGAGGGGTCACGGCGGGTTCGCCGGTGAGTTCGAGACCGGATGTGAGGTCGAGGTCGTCGAGACCGCTCTGGTGCGTCCTGAGGATCGCCGATACGGCGTCTTCATCCTCCCCGGAGAGGAGCGCGAGGTGGTCGGGATCAAACGCCGCCCCGGGACCGGACCCCTCGCCGTTAATGTCCAGGTCCGCGAGCGAGTCGAGGTCCAGGTCTGCGAGCGAGGCCAGGGGGTCGACGGCACCGCCCCCGCCGGCCTTCGGCGTGACCGGGGTCAGGGGCTGATCGGGGGCGGTGCCGTCGACGGCCTCATCAAGCATGAGATCGAGCTGCTCGATCCGGTTCTTCTTCTCACCTTTTGGGGTACGGGCGTGTGCGATCGTCTCCCGGATCGATGCCCCGAGGGTCCCGAGCATGCCGGAGAGGTTGATCTCGGTGGATGCGAGCCGCCGGATGAGAGACGGTCTATCTGCCGGCACGTTCGCGTCCGTTTCCCCGGACTCTCTCTTCTTCTCCTTTCTCTCCCGCAGAGCGGCGGCGAACCTTGAGGGTTTCAACTCGACGAGGTCGAGCGCTCCCGTGACGATGAGGGCAAGAAACCCCGCGAGCACGGTGCCTGCAACGATGACCTCGACGGTGGCGTCGAAGACGATGATCAGGGAGCCTGCTCCGATGGTGATCAGGAAGAGCAGCGGACGACGTAGTTGTTCTCTCACATTACACCCCCACAAATGCCGGAATAGTGAAGAACGCATCGACCAGGATTGGAGCCACGATATAGATGACCCCGGTGACCGCACAGAGCAGGCTTGCGAAGAAGTAGTAGATGTACCGGTCGCCGCCCATGACTATCTTTCCCGCAAACATGTTTGCCACGGTCAGCATTAAGAGGATCGTCACGACGTAGGTCCGCATCGTCTCTTCCGGGAAGTTTACGAAGATGTTCAAGGATGTCGCCATGCCACCGCCGATCGTGGCCGTACTTCCCGAGAGTGCGGCCGACGTCTCCTCAAAATGGGCCATCACCTCCTGGATCGCGTTGGCCATGGTGAGGAGGATCTCGAAGAGGAAGACGAAGATCCCGATCATCGCCCCGTGCATCGGGATGAGCAGGACGATAAACCCCTTCACCATCATGTCGCGCTTCCGCCGGAGGAGCACCTGCTCGAGCATCGACGACCCGACGATCTTTCCGATCTGGTCGGGGGACCCGCCGAGGGCCACTGCGTCCCGGAAGATGTTCATGTACTTGTAGATCAGGTAACTGCCGGTCTCCCCGATGAACTTCTTCCAGGTCCCGGCCTCGTCGAGGCCGAGGTTCAGCTTCGACGAGACCGCGTTGATGAACGGCTCTAAGTGGACGAGCGACTTCCGGTCCACCTCCTGGAGCGCGTCGCCGGTGGTGATGCCCTTGCCGCCCATCACCGAGCCGAGGCCCCGGATGAACGTGGAAAAGTCTTCGTCCCGGTTGATGACGTTGGCGTCGTCGATGTAGCCGATGATCCCGAGCGGCATCAGCAGGAGGCCGGCGAGCAGGAAGATTACACCGGCGTTGACGCCGGCGAGGACGAGGAGGAGCACGATCACGGCGGTGATCAGGATCATCGGGCGCTCCAGTCGCCTGATGATGCCCTGCTCCTTTGAACAGATCTCTGCAAGCCCGTGCGTCCGGGGGTCGTCGGGGACGGCCCGGTACATGATGAAGAGGCCGAAGACCGATATCAAGAGGATGATCAGGTAAGAGGTGTTCAGCGTCGCTTCAATCCCATCGGGGGCATAGATAGCGACCGAGATCATGATGATGATCGCGACGAGCGACGCGGAGAGGAGCATCGCGATGTAGGCGTCGCCCCACTTCTTCAAGAGTTCGATCCCCTGCTCGAACGTGTTCCGGTAGATGCTCCTGATGCTCGAGAGTTCCGTGCCGATGAAGTCGTCGTCCGGGACACCGGAGTCGATCGAGTTCGCGTAGCGGTTGAGCATGCTCTGGAGAGTGCTGTTCCGGCACCGTTCGGCGACCGCCCGGAGGGCTCCCGCGTAGCTGTTGCCCCACCCGGTGACCAGGCGCTGCACCCGTGCGATGTAACGCGACGGGATGTACTCGAACCGCTCGGAGGTGTACTGGAAGATCTCGGGCCGGGTCACGGCCGACGTGGTGATCGCGGCCATGTAGGTGTACATGAGGAGCAGGTCCTGCTCCATCTTCTTGTTCTCGAGGATGTAGTCGCGGAGGTCGTAGAGGGACTCTACCTGCTCCTCAAATGGTATCTTCCCCTGGTTTGCCGCCCGCAGCCGTTCGGCAACATCCTCAAACACCGTCTTACACCTCGATGGTGAGCAGGCCCTGTTTCTTGATCTTCGTGGTCATGTGGAAGAGGTCCCAGAACTGGGTGTACCCGGCCTTGTGGAGCCGCTCGAGGATCTTTGCTCGTTTGTCGACCTCATCGTAGATATCGGCCCGCCGGTTCTCGGGAATGCCGAGCATCGTTGCGATCTTGTTCTCGAGGAGGTAACTGCTCCCCCTGCCGGTAAAGGTGAAGGAGTCGGTCGCGGGGTCCCAGACGAACGCCGCCATGAAGGAGAACCCCTGGGTTTCGGGGTCGTAGCCCACGAGCTCGTTGACGCTGAGCATCCGCCGGACGGTCCCGCCTCCGGGCAGTTTCACGGCGCTCTGGATGATGACCAGGTTTAAGTTATCGACGTAGGTCTTGGGGATGTTGATCGGGTCGCCGCAGAGACGCTGGATCAGTTTCTCGACCGACGCAGCGTGGAAGGTGCTCATCACCGGGTGGCCGGTCTGCATTGCGGAGAAGGCGACGGACCCTTCGACACCACGGATCTCACCGACCAGGATCTGGTTCGGGCGCTGACGGAGGGCGGCTTTCAGGAGGTCGAACATCGTGATCTCCGAGCCTTCGCCCTCGCCCTTCCCCTTGGCCTTCGCGACCTCGCGGGTCCAGTTCCGGTGGGGGACCGTCAGTTCGGGGGTGTCCTCGATGGTGACGATCTTGTTCTCGGGGGGAAGGAAGGTCGTCAGGGCGTTCAGGGTCGTCGTCTTGCCGCTCGCGGTCTCGCCGGAGACGAACATCGACATCCCGTATTCGAGGCAGATCCAGAGGTAGGCGGCCATCATGTAGTTGCACGCCCCGCTCTCGATGACCTGCAGGATGCTTAAGGGGACCTCGTTCACCTTACGGATGGTGAAGTTGCTGCCGTGCTTGCTGATCTCGGTCCCGTAGACGATGTTGATACGCGACCCGTCGGGGAGGGTCGCGTCCACGATGGGGTTTCTGTAGGTCAGCGGCCGTTTGATCCGTTCGGCGAGCTTGATGACGAAGGCGTCGAGCTCCTTTGAGTCCTGGAACCCGACGACCGATTTTAAGCCCTTGAAGATCTTGTGCTCGATGAAGATCGGCCCGACGCCGTCGCAGGTGATATCCTCGATGTACTGGTCGGAGAGGAACGGTTTGAGCGTCCCCATCTCGATCTTGTCGCGGATCATCAGGTACTCGAGCGCCTTGTACTCCTGCTGCGAGAGGATGAGTCGCCCGTCGGCGAGCTGGGGATGCCCCGATGCCTGCGGGTTTGCCGACGCCCCGACCTCGGATGTGAGGAAGGTTTTTATCCGGCTTTTGAGGTCTTTTGCGCCGCCGGAAAGAAGAGAGGGATCGATCTTCTCGTTCGGTTCCTGGACGTAGACGAGCTGCCGGATGAAGTTCTTCAGCACCTCGATACGCGCCGGCTCGGTCACCGGCTCCTCGTCGAGGGCGTCGATCATGTCGATCAGCCTCTCTTCGATCACCGGGAGGATCGCCTTGACGGAGTGGAGAAACGAGGGTTCGATCGGTATGTACCAGTTCCGGACGTCGTTCTGGTCCGGGAAGATATGGACGAACGTCGAGTCGTTGACCGGGTAGATGACGTTCGGGTTCTCCATCGATTTCAGGTCCCGCTTCAGCTCCGAGAGGAAGAGGGGGATGCCGACGGTGTTGACCGGCAGGATGTGGAGGTACTCGAGGAGGTGAGGGCTTGCTTTGACGTAATCCCGGGCGTTTGCCGGGAGCATACGGTAGAGGGCGCAGGACTCGACGTTGTTGTAGCAGTCGTTCCCCTCGTCGATGTAATCGGGCTCGAAGGGGAGGGTCACCGTTGCTTCCAGTGCCGATCCCATTCTCTACACCTTCGCGACCGATACGGGGATGATCTTGATGCCGTACCCGGGGTGGACCTCGAAACTGATGATGTTTCCGGTGGTCTTTCGCGCGCCGCGGACCTTGACGACCTCGAGCATCATGACGTACTTGCCGCCGACGAGGGCTTTCTTCATGAAGAGGTGGGCGTCGCAGATCGAGCGGATGCGGACGAGGGAGTCCTCGACGAAGGCGTAGGTGTGCAGGGTGATCAGGATGGTCTTGCCGTGGTCGACGAGGTTTTTGCAGTTGGTGAAGAACGTGAGGACCGTGTCCTGCTTGGCGTACTCGGTGAAGAGGGTGAGCGAGTCGATGACGATCACCTGCGCTTTGCTCTGCTCCATGTAGTTGATCATCCGCTCGAGCGTTCCCTGCATCTTCTCTTTTGTCCACTCGAACCCGACGACGTGCATCGGAAAGACCCGGAGGTAGCCCCAGGCGAAGTAGTCGGAGATGTCAAGGCTCATCGACTCCATCTGCGAGAGGAAACTCTTGCTTGTGTTCTCGGTCGAGAAGAGGTCGACGTTGAACCCCTGTTTTAAGGCTCCCCAGATGACCTGCTGGGTGAGCACGCTCTTCCCGGTGTCGTTCTCGCCCTCGATGAGGTTGAGCGACCCGAGCGGGAGGCCGTCGGCGAGCTTCTTGTCGAGCTCGGAGTTCCCGGTCGAGAGGATCGACTGGTCGGGCAATCCGGAGTTCCTGCTGTCTGCTGTCTCGCTCGTCGTCATGTTGCTCACCTCACGTGTACGCTGAACTGGAAACCCCGTTTCCGGTGACAACCTGGACCCACGTGGCGTTCTCGTCTTTGAACCCGACGGCGAGGGTGAGCGTCTCGCCGGGATCGAGTCCGCCGGGGTGGATATCGTCCGGGGTTATGCTCACTCTGCTCCAGTTCCCGTAGGGGACATAGACCGGGACGCCCCCGCTCAAGAGGTAGACGTCGAGAGACGAGATCTCGACGATCGGTTCGCTCCCGGTGTTCTTCACCTCGACATAGAGGGTCTGGCCGGCGATCGTCGTGTTCTGGATTGCGATCGCCGTCCGCATGCGGGTCTCCTGGTGTACGGCGAGGTTGTTCTGCGCCTCGACCATCACCTCCGTGGTGGCCAGGGTGCCGCCGACCAGAATGTAGGCGGTGGCGACCAGGAGGAGAATGCCGATGCCGGATGCGACGAGGGGTCCCACGCTCATGGCTAGTCACCCGCGTTGAAGGTGGTCGATCGTGAGAGCCCTGTCGGGAGGACGAACTGGAAGTAGACGACGCTCTCTGTGGCGGGGATTTTTTGGGTTTCGGCCTCGATGTATAAGGTCTCGCCGGGGTCCCAGTAGTTGTTCGTGTCTTCCAGGATCTCGTGGGTCCAGGCGCCATCCGTGACCGCCTCCTTCCACGTCAACCGGACGAAGTCGCCCTGGCCCCCGAGGAAGACGTCGGCCTTCCGGATCTCGGTGCCGGCGATCCTCCCGGTGCCGACGTTTTTGATCCAGATGCGGGCGGTGTCGTTTCTATCGCTCGCGTAGGTCGTGACGATCTTCACGTCTACGCTCAGCCGTTCGTCTACCTTGTGGGAGGACGACGCGATCGTGCCCGAGAGGGTGTAGATGACGGGGAAGACTGCGTTAATGAGGACGCCGGCCGAGATGATGGCGGCGATGAGGAACATCGCGGTGGTGAAGGCTTCACTCGACATCCATCATATCCTGTCAAGGAGTTCGATCCAGGTATCGCCGCCGTCTCGTTCCTGTGAAGATGGTTTTCCGGCGTCCAGCCCGGCCGAACGCCTGCGGGCGAGCATCAGGACCTCGATCATGTCCCGGTCCAGCGTCGCGTCCTCGGGGTCGAGGATGCGGTTTAAGACGTAGAGTTCGGAGACGAACTCGTTCGGGCCGATCTCGGCGACGTCACCCCGGGTCGCGGGGGCCATCCGCATGATCTCCCGGATCTGGTCGGCGACCTCGTCGGTGATGTAGCCCATCGACCGGTAGGCGTCGATCATGATCGTCATGTGCTCGTGCCCGTACTTGGAGCAGCCCTGGTGCACCCAGGCAAAGAGCCGGTGGACCTTCTGGAGTTTGAGTTTACCCGGGGACTTCTCCTGGGGAGGCACGCTCTCCGGGGGGAGGAGTGGTATGCTCTCCGGGGGGAGGCAGGCCGCTGCCAGGTCCGTCGGGAAGAGTCCGCCGGGGTTCTCGGGCGCTGTAGTCTTCTGTCCGCCGAGGTCGAGGGGTACACCGTCCAGCAGGTCGTCGTCTGTATCCCGGGGGAGGGCCGGCGGCTCGAACCGGCCTCCCGTATACGGTGCGGTGCTGGTGAACGGGTTGTCCAGTTCGTTCATCCGTTCCCGGAGGTCGATGAGCAGACGCTTGATCGAGGTCTTGACGAAGTCCAGTTCCTTCTCGAGCGTGTCGAGACGGGCTTCCGGGTCCTCCGAGGACGCGCCGGAGAGTATTTTATCGATCTGAGCCTGGTCTACCCCCACCATAATGGTGAGTTATATAATTGTCATAGTTAATAAATTTTATTCCTGTGGATGGGGGTTTACCGGCTAGTTTGGCGGGTTCTGTTGGTTGAGGAGGGGTGGTTTTGGTGGGGGGGTCGGCTGTGGCCGGAGAAGGCCACGACCAACCCGACCCGGTGCGATCGGGGGAGCAGTCCGGGGCTTTCGGGCAGAGAGGAGGTAGTTTTCTGCTGGCCCTGTCTGCACTGCAGGGGCCGGCCTGCCGGAAGATCCCGGCGAATGCTTTTGTTCATGGCGTATCGAACCCTGTTGACTGCATGTTGTTCCATATAATGCCTTCCAGTGGTTAAGCGGGATAATTTACGAAGATATAAGATTCGACGGGCCGAAAATTAACCCATCGGTAAATTAACTCTTCCTATGTTTCATCAGGGCGGTACCTATGAGTTCACGACGAGGGTCAACAACGAAGCCTCAATCGGGGCAGGCGGACGAGATCCGGGGCCAGCCGGAGCGGGGAGCGGTTTCAGGTTTCCTTGATGGGAATCTTGTTCCGGTGCTCATCTTCCTCTTCGCGCTCTTCTTTATCATAACGTTCTCGAACCCGGCGCTCTTCTTAAACGATGAGTGGATCACGGTCAACCAGCTGCACCAGTTCGCCGAGGGGCACCAGATCGTCGTGAACGAGGGGAAGTACGGTACGTTCGTGAACGGGACGCCGGGGCCCTATATGCAGTCCCACCACAACCTCCTCGGCTACACGATGATGCTCCCTGTCCTCTCGCTTCCTGCACTCTGGTTCTTCGGGCTCTTCGGCGACCAGTTCAGGATCGCGGTCGTCCTCCTCTGGTCGATGCTGCCGGTCGCGATGGCGGTGCTGGTCGATGCCTATCGTCCCGAGTATGCCCGGTGGCGGGGGATCCGGTGGACGTGGCTCGTGATCGGTGGTGCTTTTGTGGGATTCCTCGCAAACCTGCTCCTCTACTACCCCTGGCCGTTCACCGCGCCGGATGCGCCCGTGGAGGCCGCAGCGGTGGTCTTCACGAACCATCTCCTCTTTGCCGCGCTCGCGGTGATGGTCTACCTCACCTGCAGGACCGTATTTGAGGATACCTGGTTCTCGCTCTTCGGGACGATCGCCTGCATCTCCTGCTCCTCCTACATCTTCTGGGCGGCAAACGCGAAGGACCACATGCTGGTGGCGGCGATGCTGGCAGCGGCCCTCCTCTTCCTGGTGCGCTACATCCGGTACGGCAACCTCCGGGACGCTGCTTTCGGGTTTGGGTTCATCGGGCTGCTCGCCTGGGCACGGCCGGAGGTCGGGTTCGCAGTCTTTGTCTTTGCCATGCTCTACTTCGTCGGGCTCCAGGTCTCCCGCGGCCTCCTGCGGGGGCCGGTAACGGGGACGATAAAAGTGCTCTGCATACCCCTTGCCACCCTCGCGGGGGCCGTGCCGCTCTTCATCAACAACATCTGCGTGACGGGAAACCCGCTGGTGCCCTCGTTCCACGTCTACCAGAGCGGGGTCTGGCGTGGCGGGTCTGACGGAAATTTCATCGGTTCGGCCGAGGTGATCGGGGATGTCGTCCAGGCAGTCCCGGCGCCGTCAGATGGGGTCGCACGGTTCCTCTCGATGGTCACATCCCAGTTCTCGTCGTCGTGGTCGACCCTGCCCGGCGATATCTTCGGGATCCTCTTTGCCCCGGCGTCCGGGAACATGAGCCTCGTGGCGGTCTCGCCGCTGATCATCATTGCGCTGGTTCTGCTGCCCGTCCTGTTGTGGAGGAGGCCCGAACGGTTCACCGCTGTGGACCGGCAGATCGTCGTGTTCCTCGTCGTCGTCGGCATCGCAGTCTGGGTGGCATACCTCCGGTCGATGCACGGGCTCAACACCAGCGACGGCATCGTCCCGGATATCCGGTACCTGACACCGTTCTATCTGCCGGTGGGGCTGCTCGGGGCCTACGCCGTATCGCGCCTGAGCAGCGCCGACCCGAAACGGCAGACGCTCTCGCTGGCCGCCGTCATCGCGGTCTCCGCCCCGGTGCTGCTTGTCGTTATGATGCTTTTCCAGCCCTACGGCGGCCTGTATGCCGGCTATACCATGTTCTTTACTCAGATCACGTTCGCGCTGCTTGGCGCAACTCTCATCCTCATCGCGGCGGGAGAGCGGTTCGGCGTACCGCCGAGATGGGTCACGGCGGCCCTGCTCCTTCTCATCGCCGCTCCGTTCGCGTGGCAGTTGATGATGCTCTTCCTCTACTCGGTGGCGAAGTTCAACGGCTACCCGCTCTGGATCCCGCTCGTCGAGACGCTCTTCCAGCACTGCATCGGGGTTTCGGGATTGGATATTCCCTGAACCCGAACTCCCTTTTTTGTAGCGATTCCCAAGGTTCCGCAGTGCAATATCGCTTAAATTCTCGTCGCGCTTATATGGGGTCGTCCCCCGAACTTGATATGAGAAGAGGGGCATATTGAGCCGATGTTGATATGGTCAATAACCGCACCAATCGAGCGCTTTACCTGGTAGATCACACCCACAGTGGGTTGCATGTCGCGGCAATGTGCTGTCGGTCGGGGTGGGACGATGCATCTGTCTCCCGAATCGTCTGGCGGGAGAGCAGGTGGTGGGTCCTGAGATTGATCGTTGTTGAGCCTGCTACGCCTCTCCGGGTCTCGTCGTGCCGGAGGGAGAAGATCTCTGAGATCATGCTGTCAGTTCCGTTTATCCTCTCGTTTCCGCACTCTTCCTATGAGCGCTGGATGGAGGCAGGCGTAGCAGGATACACGTGCCCGGCTGACATGTTCACCGGGTTGGAACCGTCGAGGTCGATCAGGCTGCCGGCTCCGGGGATACACGTGCCCGGCTGACATGTTCACCGGGTTGGATCCGTTGCAGGCCGCGGCTCCTACAAAATTACTGCACCAATACTTGAAAGATAAAAAAAGGATTGTAGGTAAGCGTTCACCGCTAGAGAGTGTTCACTGTGTTTAGATATGCCGGTACGGTCTTCTTGATCGGGTAGACTGCACCGACCGCCGGCTGAAGGTTCACGGAGAACGGAGTGTTGGGTTTCAACTCTACAGTATCGGGGAACACGATCTTCAACACAAACTGCTCTCCCGGTTCGAGGAGATGATTCTTAGTGTCGCCGATATCATTGTAGGTATTATTGACAGCCCAGGTACCAGCAGAGGGCGTAGAGGGCGTACCACTCCCACCACTCACGACGGAGCTATCCTTGTCATACGTTATGACCTCTGACACCGTTCCGCTGGTGAACGTCACCAGCATCTGGCTGATATCGATCGGCGTGCCGCCCGCAGTATTTCCGACAGTGAACTCAATGGAGCCAAGCTCACTCCCGCTGCTAGTGGCACGCCCATAGATGTTGCCGATGATCTCCAGGCTGGAACTGGCCTGTTGCGAGCCTGTGTGGACGACCTGCTGCGCCTCCTGGGTTGCGAAGAACCCGGCACCGAGCATAACGTACGAGAAGACCGCGGCCACGACGACGAACGCGATCAGGACGATCGCCGCCTCAAGCCCGGTGAATGCATCCTCATTCTTAAACAGTTTCATCATTCTCATTCACCTCAGTAGACCTCGTAATTGTAGTTCGACTGGAAGTCCGGCGGTGCTATACGGTTGATCGGGAGCGCTGCGCCGATGTCGGGCTTGACCTCAACGGTGAACCGGTCGTTCGTGTTGATAGTAGGGAATGTCGTGGAACCGGGCGTTGAGCCTGGAATTGTGATCTTTACCATCTCGAATTTGTCGAGCATGTTGTTTTGCGGAGGTTCAGAGGTTTCATCTTGCGTAACTCCATCCACGTACCACACATCGTCTACCCCCTCAAACTCGTAGGTCTTCAGATCATCGGTCGTCGATACGGTGAAGGTCACCTTTTCCATATCCACCGATGCCCCCCCGGCAGCAAGCTGCAGGAAGAAGCTGATCTTGCTCAGTTTTTCCGGATTTGCCGAGCTCTCAGCCGTCACAACCACCGGTCCTGACACCTCAAGGTTCGAGGTTGCCTGCCCCACGCCGGTATGCACGGTCCTCTGCGCCTCGCCGGTTGCGAAGAACCCGGCCCCGAGCATAACGTACGAGAATACAGCCGCGACGACGACGAACGCGATCAGGACGATCGCCGCCTCGAGGCCGGTAAATGCATCTTCGTTTCTCACGAATTTACTCATGAAACGTTTCCTCCTGTTACCGGAGCCCGAATGAATCCATCATGAACGATCGTTCCATGAATGAGCGCCTCATCTGGGCTATTACGGTTCAGTGGAGACTATATGCAAACTAGCATATAAAAGTATCTTTATTCCCGGGGATTCGAGAACGGTCTATTCCCTGAAATAATGAGTAAAATCCGCCGTTTGCCGCACCCGGCCAGGATCAGCAAATATTTGTATCCGGAGGTGTAATACTAAGGATAACGGAAAATATCGTGCAATCAACCCCCGATTTTCCGGCAAGATATTTCCGCGCAGGAAATATTCCACACCGGCCCGCTGCCGGTGACCGGAAGGGAGGGGGTGCCGCACAGGCCGTTCCTAACCGGTGAAGAGGTCGAGGTCATGGCGGAGAAGCAGGATTTCCTATACGTCACTCTGGCGATCGCGATCGTCCTCGTGATCGCTCTCGTCATCAAACCGGCGACGACCGGCGAGCCGCTCCCGTGGGCCGGGGAGCCGGAGCCGACGACGGTCACCCCGGCGTGGACACCCACGATACCCCCGGGAACCACCGTGCCGACCCCCACCCCGGTCCCCACCTGGGACGGGAAGCCGCAGCCGATCGGGTTCGTCGACCCCGGGACCTACCAGATTCCGGCCGGGGCGACGCCTCACCAGAACCTGACCAGCCCGCCGCCGGTGAACGCCTCCACCCCCGCCCGCTGGGTGACCTACGCGACGATCGAGGGGCAGTGGTCCGGGACCACCGGGATCGTCCGGGTCCCGTTCCCTCTCTGGCGGCTCGACTATTCTGATATCACGACCTCAAACGACGAGATCCCGTTCTTCAACTGCCAGATCGTGGATGCACAGGACCCGAACCGGTTCGTCAAGATCGTCACCCTCCGCCTCTCCGAGTTCCTCTCGGCAAAGGAGAACCCCGACCTCAAGAAGCAGCAGTGGGTGCACACCTTCTACGAGGGGAACCACGACTACTACTTCGTCATCAACACCCGGTGCATCGACGGCTACCACCTGAAGCTCCAGGTGCCGGAGACGTATGTGGGCACACAATAAGTAAGGATAGACGCGATCGTTTTGCACCCGGGTGCCGCCAGCCTCTCCCGTCAACTCACGCTCATCCGCGCAGGCACCCCGCTGGCTGCCGACAGGAGCGCCGCCGCGGACCGGTCGACCGGAGAGGCACTCCGCGACGGGAAGAAGGGGCTCGGCTGCCGGCGGGAACCGGGAAGGGATGATATGCGATGCGGGAAGATATACGACGGTATGAGGCGGCGCCATCTGCTGGGGGCAGAGGAGAAAGAAGAGGTTCTCCATATCATCCATACGGTCCTCGCCGGATGTGACGAGATAGAGATGGGGTACGTCTTCGGCTCGTTCTGCAGGGAGGATTTTGGCGACGTGGACGTGGCGGTCCTCGTCACCGGAGAACCCGCCCCGTACCAGGCGATGCGGTTCGCGAGGAAGATCGAGCGGGAGCTCGAACGAGGGTTCTGTTATCGCTTTGAGGCCGATGTGAAGATCCTCAACACCGTTCCCATCTCCTTGCAGCATGAGGTCATCAAGAGCGGCAGACTCATATTCTCCCGCGACCGGGAGAGGAGGATCCGGTACGAGGCGGGTGTGCTCTCCCTCTACCTCGACTATGCGGAGACGCTCGACTGGTTTGACCGGGTTCTGCTCACGAGGGCCTGATATGGATGAAGGGATCCTCGGGCACCTCCGGGAACTGGACGAGGCAGCCGAAAGCCTCCTCGCTACAATCCTTTGGAATCAGAGGGGTTATCTGATTGCCTCAATCAACTCATTCCGGGGTATTCCAGTTGCTTTTGAGACCTCGTCGAGTATCGAATACAGTGTTCCGACCCTTAGTTCGTTGTGCAGGGGAACGACGACATGAAAATTTCTGTCGTCTTTCCGGGTAACCATCTGAACATGGCTTCCTGTCTGCCTGATATATGTGTAACCAAGAGATTTGAGGAATTTGACGAGCTTGAATCCGCTAACAACCGGTCGCCTTGGCATTGCGATCGACGGTGAACTGGCATTCAAAGTGCTGACTGAGTGGTTCGGGGTCACCTTCGTCGAGTTCCAGGATGAAGTCGGGCACCGGTTCGGTCGTAACGGTGATTGTGATCTGCTCTCTCTCTTCGATCTCGCCTTCGAAGTAGAGTTCTGTTGCCTCTATGATGTTATCGACAAGTTCGCCGATAGTCTCTCCCTCTGTGATGATACCGTGATCTGTAGCACGAGCGGTCCACCCTCCATCGTAATAGAATATTTTAAACTCGACTAACATGGCGCTCACCTCAAATCATTTGAGATGTGTGCAGTTCGGCATAATAAACGTAGTGCCGATACCGGGTCCGGTGTTCCGCGGGGTAGCGTCCTTCTGCTCTGGCACTCTCCCCGGGCTAAAGCCCGGGGGTTTTCCTGCACCCCGTAGACCCCCCGACCTTCGACGAGGTGTGGCGAAAACAGACCGCCGAAAAAAAGCCCGGGGCCCTTCACCGCCCGGCAACCCAATGCCGGGCGATGAACTCCCGCACCATCTGCGCCGCCACCGCCGCCGTCTGGCCGGAGTCGAACGGGGCGACCTCCACGTAGTCGAACCCCACGACCTGCGGGGCAAGGGTCCGCACGACCTCCCGGATATCGAGCGGCGTCATCCCGAACGGCTCGGGCGTCCCGAGGCCGGGGGTGAAGCAGCAGTCGATCGCGTCGGCGTCGATCGAGAGGTAGGTCCTCCTCTCCCCGATATGCTCCCGCACCTCCTGGAGCACGGCGCCGATCCCCCGCTCCCGCACCGTATCGGCGGTATACAGCCGTGTCTCCTCGGCCGCAACCGCGAACTGCTCGGCATCACCGCTCCGGGCGCCGATGATCACGACGTCCCCGACCCCATCGAGGACGCGCCGGGTGACGCACCCGTGGCTGTAGGGTGTCCCGTCGAGTTCGTCCCGCAGGTCCAGGTGCGCGTCGCAGACGACGTAGACCTCCGGCGCCACCGCCCTGACCGCACCGACCGTCGCGGTATGCTCGCCGCCGAGCATCACCGGCACTTTCCCGTCGCCGGCGATATCGCTCACGACGTCGGCCACCTGGCCCACGAGATCCTCCGGGACCTTCAAGACCGCAAGGTCGCCGAGGTCCGTGACCGGCACCTCGCAGAAGTCTATCCCGGTCGAGGGTTCGTAGGACTCAAAGTTGAGCGAGACCTCCCGGATCGCCCGGGGGCCAAACCGTGTCCCGGGCCGAAACGACGTCGTGGCGTCGTAGGGGACGCCGAAGACGGCATAGCGGGCGTCCTCGTAGGACGCATCCGCATCCGCAAAATGGAGATGGGCGAGCTCGTGCATGCCCGTCTTCGAGAGCCAGAACACGTCACTCAAGTTTCTTCTTACCCAGGGACGAGATGTAGGCGATCTCCTGGCCGGGTTCCAGGCCGCCGACCTGGTCTTCGGTTACCGTGAGTTCGAACATCTCAAAGTCCTTGACGTCCATGAGCTGAAGGGTCGTGCCGGCGATCGATATGACCTGCGCAATCTTGCGTTCCACCACCGGGACGTAAGTCTTCGCCGAGACCGGCTGGACGACCGAGCGCTTCACACCGTCAAAGATGCCGATGCAGTCGATCCGGGACTTTGCTGCCCCGTGCTTCCCGGGCTTGGAGATAGCGATGGAGACAATCTTGCAAGGCTCATCTTCAATGACGACGTAGCGTCCCTCTTTCAGCTTTCCAACTTCTGTTTGTTCCTTCATATTGTCTCACTCGATAAACGCGTGATTAATGTATCTGGATTACATTACATAAATACACCGTAGAACAAGGTATGTTATGAGGAATTTTTGATGGAGTTCATCCGTGCGTGTGACGACCTGGCGGGGGCTGTTTCTGATGCTGTAGCCGGCATGGTCGGAACGCCGGAAGCAGGAGAGTTCGTGAAGATGGGCGCGGACGGCACGCCCACGAAACTGATCGACCAGGTCGCAGAGGATATCGTCGTAGACTACTTCCGGAGCCACCCGTGCTGCCGGCGGCTGATCAGCGAGGAACTCGGGTGCGCCGATATGGGCGGGGAGAGAGGCACCATCTTCCTCGACCCGGTCGACGGCACCTACAACGCCGTCGTCGGGATCCCTTTCTACGCTCTCTCCATAGCGTATGCAGAAGAAGGTGTCGTCCAGCAGGGATACGTCCGTAACCTTGCCACGAACGAGACGTTCCACGCCGTCAGGGGGCGGGGCGCTTTCCTCGACGGGCACCCTATCCGTGTCTCGAGTTCATCGCTCCTCCAGGAGAGCGCCATGAGCGTCTACGGCGGCCGCAAGTCCGACCCGGCCCGCGTTCTCGGGCTCGGCCGGCACATCCGGCGGTGGCGCCTCCTCGGTGCATCGGCGCTCGAACTCTGTTACGTCGGGTGCGGTCGCATCGACGGCTTCGTCGACTTGCGGGGGACGCTCCGCGTCACGGACGCGGCGGCCGGGATGCTGGTCTGCGAGGAGGCCGGCGGCACCGTCTCCGATCTCGAGGGGAACGCCCTCGTCTTCCCCGACGAGGTCGCCGTCGGCCGGAGCCTCGTCGCCACGAACGGGATCGTGCATAACAAAGTCATCGAGTACCTGAGGTAGGGTTGCGTATGAAGATCGTGCTGGTATCGCGCATCGACGATGAGAATGCGCTCCGCTACACCGCGGAACTTGCCCGGGAGCTCGAAGGCCTGGGACATGACGTCGTCTTCGAAGAGGGCACAGCGAGGCATATCGGGAAGAAGGAGGGCATACCGTTTGAGGAGCTCGCCGGTGACCTTGTCGTGGTCGTCGGCGGTGACGGTTCGGTCCTCCTCACCGTCCACCAGATGAAGAAGCAGGTTCCGGTCCTCGGGATTAACTGGGGCGAGGTGGGGTTCCTTGCGGACCTGGAGCCCGCCGAAGCGCGCGCGTTCTTCGCAGCCCACAAAAGCGGCTTTGAGGTCGAACGCCGGTTGAGGATCAGCCTCTCTGTTAACGGGCGGCGGTTCGGCGACGCTCTCAACGAGGCGGTCATCGTCACTGACCGGCCGGCGAAGATGCTCCGGTTCGGCGTCTACGTCGACGGGACGCCTGCAGAAGAGTTCAGGGCCGATGGCCTGCTCATATCGACCCCGACCGGGTCGACCGCCTACGCCATGAGCGCGGGGGGGCCGATCGTCGATCCCAGGATCGAGGGATACCTTCTCGTACCGCTCGCACCCTACATGCTCTCGTCCCGTCCCCGCCTCATCAGCACCGGGAGGGATCTTGCGATCACCCTTGAGACCGATAAGCCGGCGCACCTCGTCATCGACGGGCAGAGCCCGTTTGAACTGGAGAAGGAGGTCACGGTCACGGTCAAGAAATCGGCCGATCCCGCTCTCTTCGTCCATACGGGCAAACCCTTCTTTGAGAAGGTGAACCATAAACTGCGCAACCTCTGATCCCGTCATACCGCAAACCGAGATTTTATGAGCGACCGCGGGGACTATCTGCACACTGGAGTGAGTATGATCATGGAAGACCAGATGCGCACGGAGTTCTCCTATGCGGAGATCGCAGAGACGCTGAAGAAGACCCTCGACCTCCGGGGGTCACCGGTCGCGGTAAAATTTGCAAAGAGTCCCGAAGGCATCCCCGAATCGGTCGGCCCGATCGAGGAGACGGTCCGCCACTGCCAGATGGTCAGCCGGGCCCGTCTCGACGGCGAGATCTTCTACGCGACCGCCGAGAAACACGTCTGCATGGGAGGCGGCTGGGCCCTCGGGCTGAAGGAACTCACGCAGAGTCTTCGAACGGGGGAGTTCTATTACAAACTCGGCAAGTTCGAGAGCTGGGCCGCCTGCATGCGGACCATCCAGCAGGTGCCGCACGTCCCCGAACTCGAGACCTACGCGACGGTCTATGCCCCGCTTGAGAAGACGCCGTTTGACCCGCACGTCGTCATCATCATTGCAAACCCGCGGACGATGCTCAAACTCGCGCAGGCCACGCTTTACCAGCTCGGCGGACGGATCGAGTCCGGGATGTCGGGGATCCAGTCGGTCTGCGCGGACGCGACCGCGCAGCCCTACCTCACCGGCCGGATCAACTACTCCCTCGGGTGCGACGGCTCGCGCCGGTTCTCCGGCATCGAGGACGGCGAGCTCGTCATGGGCATCCCCGCCGAGATCCTCCCGGAGTTTGCCCGGGCTCTCACGATCGTCGCCGGGGCGCCCGGGTCCGTGCGGTAACAGCACGGCTCTCCCCACCCTTTTTTGCGGCACCCCCTCCCGTCGATAGGTCCGTTCTGGGGTACAAGGCTTATCTCCCCGGCAGGTCAACTCTTCAGCAGGTGGTTTTTTGCAGGTATCCATGAAGCTCGAGATGAAAGACCGGCCCGGACAGCTGGTCGCGGCTCTCAAACCGATCTCGGCCGTCGGGGGAAACATCATAGCGGTCATCCACCAGAGAGAGACCCCGGCGGCCACAGAGACGCTGGACGTCCAGATCGTCCTGGAACTCCCCGAGGGGCGTCTCGACAACCTCCTTGAACTCCTCAGGGAGCAAGGCGTCAGCGTCGTGCGCATCGGCGAGGAGCGGCTCCTCTACGAGTGCACCCTGATCATGATCGGCCACTTGATGCACACGGACCTCTCCGACACGGTCGACTCTATCGACCGGACCGGCTCGGCCGAGGTGACGGGGCTCTCCCTCGTTATGCCGGCGATCAATGCCCCCTCGTCGGCCCGCATCACCATCCGTTCGACCACCCGGACAGAGATGGCAAAGGCGATCCGGATCCTCCGCGGCGTCGCGGAGCGGAAGAGCCTCCTCATCATCGAGCCCCTGGAGGGTGCATGATGCGGATCGCGCTCCTGGGGCTGGGTTCCGTCGGCCGGGGCATCGTCCGGACGATCCTTGCAAAAGACCTCGATATCACCGTCACCGGCCTTGCCGACTCGCGAAGCGGCATCATCGACGCCGGCGGGATCGACCTTCTAGCGGCGCTCGCCAGAAAGGAGGAGGGCGGCCCCTGCGGCCGCCCGGATGTCAGCCCCGCGGACGTGGTGGCGAAGGCGGAGTACGACGTCCTCGTCGAGGTGACCCCGACGAACGTGGAGACCGCCGAGCCGGCGCTGGGCCACATGCGGGCGGCCCTCCGGCGGCACAAGCACGTCGTCACCTCAAACAAAGGCCCGATCGCCATCGCCTACCCTGAACTCCGGGCGCTTGCGGCGGCAAACGGCGTCTTCCTGAAGTACGAGGCGACGGTCTGCGGGGCGATCCCGCTCATCCATGCGATACAGGAGGGGCTTGCCGGGAACACCATCTCCCGGCTCTCCGGCGTCTTCAACGGCACCTGCAACTACATCCTTACCCGGATGGCCGCAGAAGGCCTCACCTACGAGCAGGCCCTTGCCGAGGCGCGGGAACTCGGGTACGCCGAGGCGGACCCCACCTACGACGTCGAAGGGATCGACGCGGCGATCAAACTCGTCATTCTCGCAAACACCGTCCTTGATATGCATGCAACGCTCGACGACGTAGAGAGGACGGGGATCACCCTCCTGACACCCGACGCCCTGCAGCTTGCGGAGGACCAGGACTGCACCATCCGGCTGATCGGCGAGATCATCCCGGGTGCCGGGGTGCTCCGCGTCTCTCCGCGGATCATCCCGAAGGCCCACCCGCTCGTCGTCGAAGGAACGCTCAACGCCGTCACCGTGGAGGCGGACCTCGCCGGGGACCTCACGTTCATCGGGAAGGGCGCGGGTTCCATCGAGACCGCCAGTGCCGTGATCGGCGACCTCCTCGCTATCCGGGAGCGGCATGTCCAGGGTTCTTGAACGGAGAAGACAGTACCTGCGCTTGATGCGCCAGCTGACGCTTGAACGAGGCTACTTCACGGTAGCCGACATTGCTGAGGCCTTCGATACCCCCCGGAGCACTGTCCAGGACTGGGTGAACCGCCTCATCGAAGAGGGGTGCGTCCTCCTCACGGAGGAGCAGCGAGGACGGCACGCGGCCCGGTATGCGGCAAGCAGCGTGATACCGGAGAGCGCCTGCCGCCGGGTCTTCACCACCGTCGACGGCAGCGAGGTCGAGATCTACCACGAGTGCATGAGCGGAGGCTGCGCCGCCTTCTGCGAGTTCCACCACGCCCGCGCCGGCGGCGCCCTGCAGTCGGTCCGCCGCGACGGGACCCTGCTCCGGGAGCGGGCGCTCCTCGGCCGTCGGGACGTCGCCGTCGGGCTCGACCCGGCGCCGGCGGTCGGGATCGTCGGTGTCTTCCATGATGGCGACTACATCCACCAGTACATCCGGTGCATCGGCGGTCCGGCCTACTCGCTCACCGATATGATGTCCTTTGCAGAGGGGGTCTGCGGCGTCACCGTCCACCGTGAAGGAGCGGTGGTCGAGGGCGAGGTGATCACCCGGGCGCTCGCCTACGTCGCCATCGGGATCGACGACACCGATGTAGAGGGCGAGGGCGCGACGTTCGCCCTTGCCCTCGCCCTCCTCCAGCACCTCGCGAAGCTTGACGGCGTCATGCCGATCGGCCACCGCGTGGCGATGCTCAACCCGCGGCTCGAAGGCGCGACCGCCGGAAACTCCTGCAGTTACATCGAACTCGCGGTGGAGCCCGGCCAGGTGCCGCAGATCGAGGAGGCGGCCGTGCGGTTCGTCGCCGGCGAGGCGGTCTCCCCCGGCTGGGGGATCGCCGTCCGGCAGGGGTTCCGGACACCCGGTGCGCTCCGGGCCTACGGCAGGAGCGCGAGAGAGACGGTGCTCACCCGGGAAGCGGCGGAGGCAACCGCCGAACGGTTTGGCATCCGCCTCCACGGCGGCCGTGGCGTCATCGGGGCGCTCGCGGCCGTCGCGCTCATCGGGCTCCCGCACGACGTCCTCCTCGACCCCGAGCGGGACGTCTGCGCCGGGTGGGAAGCATCGACGTGAGGGCCCGTTTCTTCCATTCGATCCGTTAACCGGCGGTATCCGTCCCCAAAAAGCAGGATCCCGACCCTCATCCCCCTCGCGCTACCTATAAATACCCAGATACGGCAGATACCCTCACCGGGGGGAAGCGCAGTGAGAAGCAAACTTGAGGAAGAGATCGAGAGGCTCTCCGCGCTCGCGCGGGAGCGTGGTGCGGAGGCACGGCGGATAGCGGCCCGCGATGTCGTCGTTGCGGAATGGGTGCGGTTCAAGTGCCGGTTCGGGTGCAAAGGCTACGGGAAACACATGTCCTGCCCGCCGTATGCCCCCGCACTCGACGAGACCCGCCGGCTGCTCGCCGAGTACAGCACCGGCATCCTCCTCCGTTTTGAGGGCGTCCCCGGCCACCCGGACTTGAAACCCGACGAGATCCCCCTCGACTTCCACCCGTTCTTCCGCGATCTCATCCTCTGGGTGAACTCGACGGTACATCTTCTTGAAAAGACGGCTTTCTACGACGTTTTCCCGAAGGCGTTCGGGTTTGGGGGATACCCCTGCATCTACCCTCCGCGGGGTTGAAGGAGCGGAACTTGAGCACCGGAGGTGCGACTGGCAGAGCGGGAGGGCTCCCTCCGCACGGGGAGGTGAACGCGGCACCCCAACGTCTGTTCACTTTCGCCCCGTGCGGCTCTTCTTTATGCTGGAGGAGACTCCATACGACAGTATCGTATGCTGCGGCGGTACCAGTACCGGCTCTATCCCACGAGGGATCAGGAAGTCCTGATCGCCAAGCATCTCGGATGCTGCCGGTATGTGTACAACTGGGCGCTCGACCGCAAGAATCTGGCATATCACGACGACGGGATCAGCCTGTCCGGGTACGACCTCATGAAGCAGCTTCCTGCCCTCAAAGCGGAGTTGCCCTGGTTGAAAGAAGTCAACGCCCAGTCGTTGCAGCAATCGATCCATCACCTTTCCCGTGCGTTCACGAACTTTTTCGAGGGGCGCGCCGACGAGCCGACCTTCAAGAAGAAGCACGCCCCCGAACAGGCGTTCACGGTGCCGCAGTCGTATACCGTGGACTTCGAGCAGGGAACGGTAAAACTCCCGAAGATCGGTGCGATCAAAACCGTCTTCCACCGCCGGTTCGAAGGCAGGATGAAGACTGCGACGATCATCTGCAGATCGACCGGTCGGTACTTCATCAGCATCGTGGTCGAGGACGGCAGGAAGCCCCCGCACCCTGCCGATCCGATCCCGGACCAGACAGTCGGGATCGACCTGGGTCTCACGCACTATGCCGTTCTCTCGACCGGGGAGAAGGTAGCGAACCCGAAGTATCTCAAGAACACGCAAACGCGGTTAGCCGTGCTCCAGCGCCGGCTCGACCGCAAGCAGAAGGGTTCCCGGAACCGTGGCAAGGCCCGGCTCAAGGTTGCCCGGTGTCACCAGAAGATTGCCGACCAACGGCGGGACTTCCAGCACCAGCTCTCTTCTCGACTGGTCCGCGAAAACCAAGCACTGGCCGTGGAGTCCTTGAACGTGGACGGCATGGTGAAGAACCATTCTCTCGCGGGAGCAATCAGCGACGCCGGGTGGGGTTCTTTTGTCTCGATGCTGGCATACAAGTGTCAGGAAGCCGGGAAAACCCTGCTGAAGATCGGGATGTTCGAGCCCTCATCAAAGACCTGTTCGGTCTGCGGATACTGGAAGACCGATCTGACACTGAAGGACCGGGAGTGGGCCTGCCCCGAATGCGGCACGCACCACGACCGGGACTTGAACGCCGCGATTAATATCAAACAGTTTGCACTTGCAGGCGCGGAACGCGCCGAAGAGCCTGTGGACTCGCTCCCAATAGGGAGGAGGATGAAGCAGGAAGTCCCCCGCTTGCGCGGGGGTAGTTCACTGCGAGCACCTGCACTGTGTCGCCGAGGAGCACGAAGGAGTCGTTGACGAGAGCATCCGCAGGCTCTGCCGGCACATGGACCTCGTCCGCCCGACCATGGGGGGTGCCGGGATCGACGTCTTCGCCACCGCCCGGAAGGCCGGGTGGGACCTGCACGTCATCCCCTGCAGGAACCTTGAGTACGGCAAGATCGTCCACGGCGACATTACGTCGGTCGGCCTCGTCCTCATCGAGTGAAGCCCCGGCCTTCAGTCGCGCCGTACGCCCCGGATGAACTCCTCGGTCATACGGTGAGCTTCGTCATCCCTGACCTGCACCGGGGGATGTTTCATGAAGTAGGCGGACGGAGATGTCAGCACGCCGCCGATCCCCCTATCAAGGGCGAGCCTGCAGCACCGGATCGCATCGATGACGATCCCGGCGGAGTTGGGCGAATCTTCGACGGAGAGGCGGAGATCGAGGTTCATGGGGATGTTCCCAAAGAGCCTTCCTTCCATCCGGAGGAAACAGACTTTGTTGTCCTTCTGCCAGCAGACGTAGTCGCTCGGACCGATGTGGATATCATCGTCATCAAGAGGCATATCGAGGACCGACTGCACCGCCTGGGTCTTGGACTCCCTTTTTGAGGCAAGACGGCTCCTGTTCAACATGTTCAGGAAGTCCGTGTTGCCGCCGGTGTTCAGTTGATAGGTCCTGTCCAGTTTCACCCCCCGCTGCCGGAAGAGGTCGGCGAGAACCCGGTGGGTGATCGTCGCCCCGAGCTGCGCCTTGACGTCGTCGCCGATGACCGGAAGCCTCTTTGCGCAGAACCTCTCTGCCCAGGCAGGGTCACTTGCGATGAAGACCGGCATGTTGTTGATGAGGCCGACCCCCGCCTCGAGAGCACAATCGGCATAGAACCGTACAGCCTCCTCCGATCCCACAGGGAGGTAGTTGAGCAGCATCTCTGCGCCCGAGTCTTCGAGCACCCGGATGACCTCTTCACGAGATGCCTCCTCCTCATCGGCGAGCACGAACCTGCACTCCTCCTTGTAACTCAGCATATGTTCGGGAAAGCCGTCCAGCACCCGGCCCATCCGGACGGTCACGCCGGTCTTCGGTATTGCGGGGCAGAAGACGGTTGTGCAGTTCGGGGGTGAAAAGATGGCTTCCGAGACGTCTTTCCCGACCTTTCTTGCATCGATGTCGAATGCCGCTACCACGTTGATATCGGACGGCAGATAGCCGCCGAGGTTCCAGTGCATCAACCCGATTGCACTCTCTTCGCTCCCTCCCCGGTAGTATTCAATGCCCTGAAGCAGCGAACTGGCACAGTTCCCGACACCGATAATTGCAACCCTGATCGAGTCCACGACAGCCCCCCGATAGATCCGGTGCATCCGCAACGCGCCCCTCTCTCCAGGGAGGATGCGTTCCGCTGAGACCTGGAGAAGGCACAACTGCAGAGGCAGTTGCGCTTTCGACTATAATACGGAGCGGGAAATATAAGGGTATGGTTCGGGAGGGGCCGGAGGTTGTCCATGTCGACTTTGTCATCAAGAAGGGGAGCAGCGTGGAAGAGGCGTTCGTCACGGCGCTCGCATCGCCCGCACGGGGCCACACGCCGCTCCTGGCCGTCCTCACCCCGAACCTTCCCGCAAGGCCCCCGACGCTGAGCAAGGTGCTCGCCCGGAAGGATACCGCGAAGCATCCCTTTGCGTGATACGGCCAAAACCTCCTCGTTACGCCGCCGGCGGGGACCGCGGAGAGCGCCCGGCGCCCGACCCGGTCGTCGTCGGTGATCGGGAAGTGCAGGGCCGTGGCGACGGTGTAGATGGCGCGGCTGCTGGGGTCGGGCCGGGCGCGGTGAGTGCTACCTCGCTCCAGGTTCGCGGCTGCCCCGCCGCCGGATCCTCCGGAAGACCGTGTGGGTGAGGGCCAGGAGGTTTGCGAGATACGTCTCCTTCGCCTCGAGACGCCGCAGGAATACGGCCTCCTCGGAGAGAAAGACGTCTTTGAGATGACGGATATCGGTTTTCGGTGAGTAATAGAGGTAGATCGGGATACCCGCCAGGATGACCAGGACCCCCGTAACCTTATCGAAGGTTGTGGTTGAGAAGAGGAGAAAGAGGCAGATCGCGATGCCGGCAAGGGGGAGGAGGTGTTGGCCGCGGAGGTCCGCAGCGCCGTCGCTCCGTAAAACGATGAGGGAAAAGCAGGTGAGCAGGAACGAGAACGCGAGGTTGAGGACGGCGAAGGATATCAGCCCGGGAAGGTTTCCAATGCTCGAGAGGACGAAGGCGATCGCTCCCTGGATGATGAGGACCACGTAAGGCGTATTGTAGCGGGGGTGAATCTTCGCGAACGCACGGGGAAAGAGCCCGTCGATCGCCATCGCGTACGCGAGCCGTGCGCTGCCGAGCATCCCCGACTCGTCCGACCCGGCCACCGAGAAGAGGGCGCCGACCGTCATGATGAGCGCTCCTGCCGACCCGAAGAGGGCGGTGCCGGCGACGACGAGCGGCACGGTGCTCTGGTCGAGTTCGGTCCAGTTGACGACCCCGAAGAGCACGAAGTTCGTCGAGAGGTAGAAGAAGGAGACGATCAGCATCCCGGTGACGATGGCGCGGGGGATGGCCTTCTGCGGGTTCTCGACCTCGCCGGCCGGGAGCGTCCCCAGCTCGAACCCGGCGTATGCCCAGAAGATCAGGACCAGAGCGTGGGCAGCATTCTGCAGGCCGAGCGGGAGCAGCGGGGTGTAGTTCCCGACGAACGTCTCCGGCCGGACGATGAAGACGCCGAACCCCGTCACGGCGAGGAGGAGCAGGGGAGAGAGTTTGATGAGCGTCAGGGCATCGTTCAGCCTTCCTGCGGCCCGGACACCGACGATGTTGACGAGCGTCAGGGACGCTACGAAGAGCGCCCGGACGGCGACCTTTGCAACCGGGGTGAGGGGGACGAGCGCCTGGAGGTAGTTTGCAAACGCGATTGCAAAGACCGGGAGAGCGAGGAGTTCGGCGATCCACATGCTCCAGCCGGCGAGGTACCCATAGAAGTCGTCGAACGCCTCCGAGACGTAGGCGAACGGCCCGCCGACACGGGGGACGTAGTAACTGCAGTAGGCAAAGACCATCGCGATCGCTATGGCGAAGAGCCCGGCCACCGCCCAGAGGACGATCGAGAACGGGCCGACCAGGCCGGCCGTGAGCGCCGATGCGATGTAGATGTCGGCGCCGACGATCGCCCCGACGATGATATTCGTCAGGTCGAACTGCGAGAGCCCCTGCCGTAGTCCCATTGTAGCGGGAGAGTGACCGTGACGGTGATAATGGTTCCGCGCCGATCGATGGATGCATCCGGCAGGTGCGAAGCTGCGCAGGGACTATGGGATGCGATCTTTGACAGTAAGCGTCTCCCGGGCAACCTGCGAAGGTGGTTTATCAGGCCCGGGCAAACCCTGATTACTCCGGGAGACCATAGAGATAATCTGGTGCGTACAGATGAAATTTCGGGTTATCGTCAGGGAAGATCCGGAGGACGGCGGATACGTTGTGAGTTGCCCCGCAATTCCCGGGTGTCACTCGCAGGGTGAGACCGTTGAAGAAGCCCTCGAGAACATCAAAGATGCCATCTCCGGATGTATTGAGGTGCTCAACGATCGGGTGACGCAGCAACCCGGCGAACACCTGGCTGATGTTGCGTTGTAACTCATGGGAAAATTACCGGTTATATCAGGAAAAGAAGCCGTTAAGGCCTTTTCTAAGATGGGCTGGACGGTTGCCCGCCAGACCGGCAGCCATGTCATTATGGTCAACCACGCATCTCCGGCCCTCCTCTCTGTCCCGGCTCATACCGAACTCAAGCGGGGAACGCTAAGAAACCTGATCGCCGATGCGGGCATGACTGTCGAGGACTTTCTTTCGCTCCTGTGACCGCTCCCCCGTTTAAATGGGGGCATCCGGAGTTTCTCAACCCCGGCATCGGCAATGCTGCCGGTAGAGAAATCCAGGTTCTTCTTCTCCGGCTTTCACCCGTCCAAAGGCTCCAGCCGGCAGGAGCCCTCGTTACAGGAAGAAGGAGAACGATGAGGCGGTTAACATTCCGCGCCGATTACCGACGCTTCGCTCCCGGGGGTAAAAATCAAAGAAGGATCGAACCTGTGTTCGGATGCGCCGACCGGGACTCGAACCCGGGTTTAGGCGTTGGCAACGCCTAGTGATAACCACTACACTATCGGCGCACAACTGTGCTTTCGCACTGTGTGCCTTACAACATGGGATTCTCTGGCTAATAAGCCTATCGAATCGTGACCCGGATCGGGCGGTGCCGTCGCTGCAGGATCTCGTCCGGGAGCGGATTTTCCCCGGGACGAATCCCCGCTATGCTGACGGTCGCGCGCCTACGATCAAACAGGCAGAGAGCCCACGACTTCCGTCGTGGGATGAATGCCACCGACAACCATATCTAAGCACAGGTCGATAGAGTGTTACAATCCGTAGAACGTATCGTTACCGGATCTATCCGACGAAATCTCAGGTCACCCAGTTAGAGCGGACACTTGAGATTTGCCGGTGGATTTACAACGACACGCTCGCATTGCGAAAGACCGCCTGGGAACAGGAACAGCGTTCTGTCTCCCTGTATGAGACAAACAAGATCCTGACTCAGTGGAAACGCGAACGGCCTGAACTGAAGGAGGTCTATGCTCAGACCCTCCAGAACGTTCAGGTTCGGGTGGATCTCGCGCTCAAAGCCTTCTTCCGGCGAGTGAAAGCCGGGGAGAACCCCGGATACCCTCGATTCAAGGGGAAGGGGCGATATGACAGTTTTACGTACCCGCAGGCTGAGAAAGGCGGGTTCAAGTTCGTCGGAGATCGGCTCAACCTCTCGAAGATCGGGGATGTGAAGATCGTCCTCCACCGCCCGATCCAAGGGACGATTAAGACCCTCACAGTCCGGCGGTCGGCAACCGGGAAATGGTATGCCTGCTTCTCGGTCGAGTATGATCCCGATCCAGCACCCAGGAAGGAGACCGCAGTCGGGGTAGATGTAGGTCTCGAATCTTTCGCCACGCTCTCGAATGGGGAGAAGATCGAGAACCCTCGGTTCTTCCGCACCGACGAGAAAGCTCTTGCCAAGGCGCAGAGGAAACTCTCGAAGGCAGAGAAGGGCACTCCTGAACGGAAGAAGGCCCGGAAGATCGTCGCACACGTCCATGAACGGATCGCCAACAGACGGCTCAATTTTGCTCACCAAACCTCCCGGAAGGTGATGAACAGGTTCGGGACGATTGTGTTCGAGGATCTGAATATCAGAGATATGCAAAAGAACCCCTATCTGGCGAAAAACATAGCCGATGTGGCCTGGAACCAGTTTGTCACGATCACAACGAGCAAAGCGGAGGATGCTGGCTCGCAGGTGATCGTGGTGAACCCCAGAAACACCTCGCAGATGTGCTCCCGATGTGGCCTGATCGTCGTCAAGAACCTTTCTGACCGAGTTCACTCCTGCCCGCATTGCGGGTTGGAACTGGATCGGGACCAGAACGCGGCGATCAATATCTTGAGATTGGGGCTGCAATCTCTCGGATAACATCCGTAGATGCCCACGAATTTAGTCGTGGGAGCAGTCACCGTCCCCCGTGGTTGAGCGCCTGCCTGATGTTTCGGTTTGCAAGTATCCAGAGCCCCGGTGTCAGGACCAGAATGAAGACAGCGATGGCGTAGGCGACGATCTCGGAGGAGAAGAGCAGGAAATTGAAGATGCCGTGCAGCACCATCCCGAGAGCAAGCCCCCGGAGGACGATCCCCGAACGCTCTTCTGCGGGCGCGAACTTGGCCCGGCCGAGGGCGTAGCCCCAGACACCGGAAAAAAGCGCGTGCCCGGGGACCGAGAAGATCGCCCGGACGACGATTGTGCTGAGGGCGAGCTCCGGCGACGTCACGTATGCCGCAAAGACGTAAAGGACGTTCTCGAGCGACGCAAGCCCGAGAGCGGCGGCGGCGGCGTAGACGATGCCGTCCATCGGTTCGTCGAACTCGGTGTTCGGGTAAGCGAACCGTCGGACGACCCAGAACTTGCCGTATTCCTCGACGATCGGCGCGACGACGGCGCCCATGGCCAGCGAGGACGCGATGAAGAGGCCGAAGAATCCCTCGACGAAGGCCACGGGAAACGTGACGAGGACGCCGAGGAGGAAGAGTTTCACGATCAACGCCGCCGGTTCGGGATTCAACTTGTCCCTGCGGTAGAAATACCACGCCCAGAATACTCCCGGCCCCAGCGCCAGGGCAAGGATCACCAGCGGCTCGATATCGACCATTGCTGATCGTGATTCATGGTCTCATGAATGGAAGAGTCTTTCTCTTCCACGGGCAACTCCGCCGACAGGTCATGACATAACCGAAACGGTTCTTCTTCCGGGCTAAAAAAAAGAGTTATTCGGGGAGGAGGCGGTACTCCGGCGTGAGCCCCTCAAGCACCAGCAGCCCGTAGTACCGGAAGAACGTGACGAACGGCACCGCGATCAGGAGCGCAACCGGGACGGCGACGACGAGGTAGGGGATGAGGAGGACGAGGAGCAGCACGTAGTTGGCCAGGGCTGCAGCGAGGAGGACGATCCCGATGAGCACGAACGGTATCGCGATGATCAGCATCGCGAGGATGACCAGGACCGCCTGCACGATTCCGGCGATGAGGCCCACCACGAACCTGGTGACGACGTAGACGACGGTCTGCCAGACGTTGGCCGATATCACCCCGATAAGCCGCCGCCAGCCCTCGATGACCCCGCAGTCCTCGTGGATCATCATCGGGACGACGAAGTCGTGGGTCAGGAGGAAGATGAGGCCGAAGAGGAGGGCTGCGACCAGGATGAACGGAATGAACAGAAGGATGAATGCAACACCGCCGCCACCCGACCCCCCGAGCCCGACGAGCATGAGGATGAACGCCATCATGGCGAGGATCAGGATCAGCGTGAGGGCTGCCTCGAAGAGAAAGAGCCGGACTCCTTTGCCGAGCCGTTCTCCAAAGAAGCGCCTGATATGAATATCACCCGTCCGGAGCATATCGACGAAGACGAACTGCATCACCGTGCCGATGATCCACCAGATGAGAGCGATCGCAAGCACGATGAGGATGAACGCCACGATGAGCGGCGCGATATCGGGAAGAGACTCCACAACGCCGGCCGGGAGGTCGCCTTCGTCGAAGGTATACCCGGAAGTGTTCGGGAAACTGACGCCCCCTCCCACGAAGAGCGCAATCAGGGCCAGGCGAAGCCAGACGCCCCATCTGATCGGCCAGAGCAGGCTTTTCGTGCGCTGAAAGGCACCGTCCAGTCTGCTGAATGCATACATATTTTCAGCCATATCACTCACGTAGATGATCTCCGTCTCATTAATACCTTGTTTTGGCAAGCGGCTCCCGGTGATCCGACCACGTGTCGTATGCTCACGGGTTTCTGAGGGAACCTGTTTTTCAACACCTTAATCTAGTCCGTTCACCAGAGTATAGAAGGAATGATCCCTCTCATGCTTGACCTGAAGGGCAAAAGGGTGCTCATCTTCGGGGGAGGCGACGTCGGTGCCCGAAAGGCTGCATACTTTGAGCATGAGGCGGCGGTGACGGTTATCAGCCGTTCGTTCTCACCGAACCTTGATGGTCTCGCGATCAGGCGGCAGGAGGCCGACCTCTCGACCCTCCCGGATCCGGCGCTCCGCGCCCTCCTCGAGGACGCGTTCCTCGCGGTGGCCGCGACGCCGGACCCGGGGCTCAACGACCGTATCGGGCGGGCGTGCGCCGGTTCCGGCGTCCTCTTCAACAACGCCGCCGGTGAGTCCGGGGACGTCATCATCCCCTCGGTCGTCCGGGGCGGCCGCTACCTGGTCGCGATCAGCACCCGCGGAAAGAGCCCCGCCGTCGCTCGCTACCTCCGCATGAGGCTCCAGAAGGAGTATGCGGACCTTGACCGGATGATCGACCTGCAGGAAGAGGTGCGCTCGATGCTCCGGGAGACCGAACCGGTGCAGACAGAGCGATCCCGCATCCTCTGGAGCATCCTCGAGGACGACGAGGTCTGGAAGGCGCTCGCCGCCGACTACGACCGGGCACGCGCGATGGCGGTCGAGAGGTACCTGCATGCCTGAACCGCTCACGACCCCGCTCGCGCTCGCGAGCGTGAACCACCACACCGCGAATATCGCCACGCTCGAGGCTTTCCGGTTCCCCGACGAGGCGGCGCTCCTTCGTGAGGCGCGGGAACGGTTCAAGGGCGCTCTCCTTCTCCAGACCTGCAACCGCGTCGAGGTCCTGGTGCAGGGCGACGCACGGAGCCTTGAAGGGTTCCTGCAGGAGCGGGGCAGACGCGGTTTTGCGGTCATCGAGGGCGAGGCCGTGGCTCATCACCTCCTGGAACTGGCCGCGGGCATCGACTCCCTCGTCGTCGGCGAGGACCAGATCCTCGGGCAACTCAGGCGAGCGCTCGCGACCGCACAGGAGGCGGGGGCCGCGAGCAGCGTCATCGAACTCTGCATCAACAAGGCGGTGCACGTGGGGGTCAGGGTCCGGCGCCAGACTCAGATCAACCAAGGAGCGGTCTCCGTCGGTTCTGCAGCCGTGACGCTTGCAGAGAACCTCCTCGGCAGCCTCTGCGACCGGCACATCCTGGTCGTCGGGAGCGGGGAGATGGGGCTTCTGGTGACGCAGGCGCTCGCTGTCAAGGGCCTCACGGCCATCTATGTCGCGAACAGGACCTATGAGCACGCGGTGATGCTTGCGGATAAGATCGGGGGGCGGGCGGTCAACTTCAAGGACCTCTACCGCTACATCGCGCTCTCCGACGTCGTCATCTCCTGCACCGCCGCGCCGCACCCGGTCATCCGCGCCGAGGAGGTCGGGAAGGCGATGGAGGAGCGGCTCTGGCCGCTCGACCCGCACCCCCGCCACCTTGTCCTCATCGACATCGCCCAGCCCCGCGACGTCGAGGAGGGGGTGCGTTCGATCGAGGGCGTGCATCTCTTCACGATCGACGACCTCAAAAACATCAACGACGCCGCCATGGACTCCCGGAGGAGCGAAGCGGACCGGGCACGGGGTATCATCGACGAGGAACTCGACCACTTCATCCGGCTCCTCCGGAGGACCGCGGCCGACGAGACGCTCGCCCTCCTCTACACCTGGGCAGAGTCGATCCGGGCGCGTGAACGCGACCGGGCGCTTACCCGCCTGGGGAAGGAGGACGACCGCACGGCGGAGGTCATCGACGACCTGACGCGGGCGCTCACGAAGAAGCTCCTCGCGGATGCGACCGCGTCCATACGCGCGTGCGCAGAATCCGGCGATATAGCAACGGCAGAGGCCCTGATGAGGGCGATTACCCGGGGAGAACCATGTTTCCAGAACGACGAATGAGACGGATACGGCGGCGAATCGTCCAGCCGCTCCTCCGCGAGACAGAACTGCAGAAGACCGACCTGATTGCGCCGGTCTTCGTGGACGAATCGATCAGTACACCATTTCCGATAGCCTCGATGCCGGGGCAGTCCCGGCACCCGGTAGACGGCGTCGCCGATTACTGTGCCCGCCTCCGGGACGCCGGTATCCGGGCGGTGCTCCTCTTCGGGGTTCCGGCCACAAAAGACAGCGAGGCAACCGGCGCCTACGCGGCCGACGGCGTCGTCCAGCGGGCCGCCCGGAAGATCAAGGAGCGGTTGCCGGAGATGGTGGTCATCACCGATGTCTGCGCCTGTGAGTATACCGACCACGGCCACTGCGGGATCGTCGGGGAGACCCCTGATGGCCCGGACCTCTTAAACGACCCCTCGCTTGCCCTGATGGCGCAGATAGCCGTCTCTCACGCGGAGAGCGGCGCCGATATCGTCGCGCCGTCGTGCATGCTCGACGGGATGGTGCAGGCGATCCGGCACGCCCTCGACGCCGCCGGATACCCGGATGTCCTCGTCATGTCCTACTCCTCGAAGTTTGCGAGCGCCCTTTACGGGCCGTTCCGCGACGCGGCGGACTCGGGGTTCTCGTTTGGGGACCGGACGACCTACCAGATCTGCCCGGGCAACGCCCGCGAGGCGGTGATGGAGTCGGAGCTTGACGCGGCCGAAGGGGCGGATATCCTGATGGTCAAGCCGGCCGGGATCTACCTTGACATCCTTGCGGCCGTCACAGCGTTCGGGCTGCCGGTGGCGGCCTATCAGGTCAGCGGTGAGTACGCGATGATCAAGGCTGCAGCGGAGCGCGGATGGTTGAACGAGCGGGCCGTCGCTCTCGAGAGCCTCACCGCCATCAAGCGGGCCGGGGCCAACCTGATCATCACTTACTTTGCAGAAGATGCAGCGAGGTGGCTCGATGAAGAGCAGTGACCTCTTCGCGCGGGCAAAGACCCTGATGCCGGGCGGCGTCAGCAGCCCGGTGCGGGCCATCAAGCCCAACCCGTTCTACGTCGAGCGTGCCGCGGGCTCGCACCTTGCGACCGTCGACGGCGCCGACCTGATCGACTGCTGCCTCGGCTACGGCCCCCTCATCCTTGGCCATGCGCACCCGGTAGTCCGGGAGGCGATCGAACGGCAGCTCGAGAAGGGCTGGCTCTACGGGACGCCGACGCCGCTCGAACTCGACCTTGCGGGGATGATCACCGCCGACCACCCCGCGGTCGATATGGTCCGGTTCGTCTCGTCGGGTTCTGAGGCGACGATGGCCGCGATCCGGCTCGCCCGCGGCTACACGGGGAAACAGGACATCATCAAGGTCGAAGGCGGGTTCCACGGCGCCCACGACGCGGTCCTGGTGAAGGCCGGGTCGGGGGCGACGACCCTCGGGGTGCCGGACTCCGCCGGCGTCCTCGCGGACCTTGTGGCGCACACCCGGCAGGTCCCCTACAACGATCCCGAAGCGCTGGAGACGTTGCTCGCCAACGACGACGTCGCCGCGTTCATCCTCGAACCGATCATGGGGAATATCGGCCCGGTCCTCCCTGACGGAGACTACCTCGCCGACGTCAGGGAGATCACCGCCGCTCACGATGTTCTCCTCATCCTCGATGAGGTGATCACCGGCTACCGCGTCGGGATCGGCGGCGCGGAGGTGTTCTATGGGGTGAAGCCGGACCTTGCCACGTTCGGCAAGATCATCGGCGGCGGCCTTCCCATCGGGGCGTTCGGGGGACGGCGCGATATCATGGAACTGGTCGCCCCCGCAGGCCCGGTCTACCAGGCGGGGACGTTCAGCGGCAACCCGGCAAGCCTCGCGGCGGGGTACGCGACCCTCCGCCACCTTCACGATCACCCGGAGGTCTACCGGCGGCTCGACGAGGCCACGCGGGCGATCGGGGAGGTCGCCGTCGACGCGCACAAGGGCTCGTTCGTCAGGATAGGCTCGCTCTTCAAGCACTTCTTCCGGGACTCGGCCCCGCGGGACTACCGTGAGGTCAAGGAGTGCGACACGGCAGCGTTCTCGCGGTTCTGGAAGGCGATGCTTGATACCGGGGTCTTCCTCCCGCCGTCGCAGTTCGAGACGAACTTCCTCTCGGCCGCACACACAACGCAGGACATCAAACAGATAGCGGAGGCATACGGATCATGTCTCTTCGCATAGGCACACGGGGAAGCGCGCTTGCGCTTGCACAGACAAACAAGGTGGTCGGCATGCTCGCCGACCGGGGTATCGAGGCGGAAATCATCACGATCACGACGGAGGGCGACACCGCGACCAACGTTCCGCTCCACGCCATCGGGGGACAGGGGGTCTTTGTACGGGCGCTCGACGACGCGATCCTCCGCGGCGAGATCGACGCCGCGGTGCACAGCATGAAGGACATTCCCGCGGAGCGGCCGGCAGGACTGGTCTGCGCCGCGGTGCTCGAGCGGGACTCTCCCGCCGACTTCCTTGCGCACGAGTGCCCCCTCGATGCGGTCCGCATCATCGGGTCGTCGAGCACCCGGCGCCGCGCCCAGCTCCTCCGCGACGCCCCGGCGCTTGAGGTGAAGCAGCTCCGCGGGAACGTCGATACCCGGTTACGGAAGCTCCGCGAGGGACAATACGACGCCATCGTCCTCGCGGAGGCTGGCCTCCAGCGCCTCGGCATCCGGCTTGCCGGGGAACCCCTCCCCACGGACCGGTTCGTCCCGTCCCCAAACCAGGGGACCGTCGCGGTCGTCTGCCGGGACGACCCGGCCGTCGTCGAGGCACTCGCGGCCCTCGACCATGCACCGACCCGCCTCGACGTGGAGATCGAGCGGGCCGTCATGGAGGAGGTCGGCGGCGGATGCTTCACCCCGCAGGGGATCTTCTGCAGGAACGGGAACCTGATTGCCGAGGTGCTGGCGCTCGACGGCTCCCGGTGGGAGCGGACTGAGCGGCGGATCTCGACCGTCGGCGAAGCCCGGGAGTGCGGGCAGGCCCTGCGCAGGCAGGCGGGCGGCCTTATCCGGGAGGCCTACGCGGCACTGGGGATAACACCATGACTGGAAAAGCATATCTTGTCGGGTCCGGGCCGGGCGGGCTCGGCCTCATGACGATAAGGGCCCGTGAGGTGATCGACACGGCGGACGTGGTCCTCTACGACCAGCTCCCGGGCGAGGAGATCCTTGCGACGCTCCCCGAGGACGCCGAACGGATCGACTGCGGGAAGTACGGCGGCAGCCACACCCTCGAGCAGGACGAGATCGAGGTGCTGATGGTCGAGCGGGTGAAGGCGGGCAAGACCGTCGTGCGCCTGAAGGGGGGCGACCCCTTCCTCTTCGGCCGCGGCGGGGAGGAGATCGAGACGCTCCGGGAACACGGTATCAGGGTTGAGGTGGTGCCGGGCGTCACCAGCGCCATCGCCGTCCCGGAGATGGTCGGGATCCCGGTCACCCACCGGCGGTACGCGTCGCAGGTGACGTTCATCACCGGCCACGAGGACCCGACGAAGCCCGAGTCCGCCCTGGACTGGGAGGTCCTCTCGCGGCTGAAGGGGACCCTCGTCATCCTGATGGGCGTCAAAAACCTCCCCGCGATCGCGGCCGCCCTCACGGCGAACGGCAAGGACCCCGCAACCCCGGTCGCGATCATCGAGCGCGGCCTCCGGCCCGACCAGCGGGTGACGGTCGGGACCCTCGCCGATGTCGCCGAGAAAGCCCGAGCCGCAGGCGTCCGGCCCCCGGCGGTGATCGTCATCGGCGGGGTGGTGGAACTGTATGAGGGGTTTGAGGGGTGAGGAACAGGTTTTCTCTTCCCCTGTGTCAGTGCAGTTCCTTTTTTTTGACGCTTGTTATGTCATGTTGCGACGAACTGGACCGTTAAAACAAGGAATAACCAGATACACTGGACCGTGGTGGCTATCGCCCTTGGGGGAGGGGCTGACGGGGAGTGCGAGCGAGAGCGAGCTTGAGCACCGTTAGGTGCGAGGGGGGCTTGCCCCCCTCCCCTGTCTCCACCAATCTGGGAAGTCTATAACCCCCACCCCACCCGGCCTTCGGCCTCCTCCCCCGCCCCCTAGGGGCGGGGGCAGCGCGTGGCGATATCCCCCCGAAATCTGTGTATGGTCCTATTTGGCCGAATGAGATGTGATAACTTAAAGAGTGCGCCAGGTAGCGTTCGCGCACGTGACAAACCACCCGCCTTCGTCACGCAAGGAAATTCCACCTGCACCACAGCCCGCCCAACCGGAACCCTCTTCTCCCCCCGCGCGCTTACCCTCTACAAGGATTACCATGCGGAGTGAGACGGTTAAGAAAGGCTACCAGCGTGCTCCGAACCGGGCGCTGCTCAGGTCGCTCGGCGTGACCGACCGGGAGATGGACCAGCCCTTCATCGGTATAGCGAACGCGTATAACACGATCGTCCCCGGACATATCCACCTCCGGTCGATCTCACAGAAAGTGCAGGAGGGCATCGCGGCCGCGGGCGGGGTGGCGTTCGAGTTCGGGACCATCGGCATCTGCGACGGGATCGCGATGGGCCACGAGGGGATGCGCTACTCGCTCCCCTCGCGGGAGAACATCGCCGACGCCGTCGAGTTGATGGTCGAGGCGCACCGGTTCGACGGCCTGGTCTCTATCGGGACCTGCGACAAGATCGTCCCCGGTATGCTCATGGCGGCGGTGCGGTGCAACATCCCGACGATCGTCGTCACCGGGGGCCCGATGCTCCCCGGCTACGCAGCGGGCCGCGAACTCTCCCTCATCGATATCTTCGAGGGCGTGGGCAGGGTCGCCGCCGGCACGATGAGCGAAGAGGAACTCGGGAGCCTTGAGTGCGCAGCGATGCCCGGCTGCGGGAGCTGCCAGGGACTGTATACCGCAAACACCATGGCGTGCGTGACCGAGGCGCTGGGCCTCTCCCTCCCGGGGTGTGCCGCCATCCCCGCGGTCGACGCAGCAAAACTCCGCATAGCCCGCGAGAGCGGGGAGCGGGCGGTCGACCTTGTCCGGGAAGGAATCCGCCCGCGGGATATCGTCACCCCTACAGGCCTCAAGAACGCCATCCGGGTAGACATGGCGCTTGGCGGGTCGTCGAACACGGTGCTTCACCTGATGGCCGTCGCCCGCGAGGCAGGGATCCCGCTCGACCTTGAGACCTTCAACGCCGTCGCCGAGGCGACTCCCCACATCTGTCACATGCAGCCCGGCGGCCCGCACTCGATGCTCGCCCTCCACCGGGCAGGAGGGATCCCCGCGATATTGAAGATGCTCGAGCGCTACCTCGACGACGCCCCGACGGTCTCGGGCCGCTCAACCCTTGAGATCGCGAAGAGCGCGCAGGTCACCGACCCGGACGTGATCAAGACGGCCGACGCCCCGGTCAACCCGGCGGGCGGCCTGAAGATCGTGCGGGGAACGCTTGCTCCCGACGGCGCGGTCGTCAAGTGCGCTGCCGTACCTGAGGCGATGTGGCGGCACCGGGGCCCGGCGCGGGTTTTTGACGGTGAGGCTGCCGCGATGGAGGCGATCCTTCACCGTGAGATCGCGGAAGGCGACGTCGTCGTGATCCGTTACGAAGGCCCGCGGGGAGGACCGGGGATGCCTGAAATGCTCTCGCCGACCTCGGCGCTGATGGGCCTCGGCTATGCCCGGGTTGCCCTGGTCACCGACGGGCGCTTCTCGGGCGGCACCCGGGGCCCGTGCATCGGGCACGTCGCCCCCGAGGCCGCGGTCGGCGGACCGGTCGGCCTCGTGGAGGACGGCGACGAGATCGTGATCGACCTCTATGCAAAAACCCTCGACCTCATTGTCGAGAGAGCGACCCTTGAGGAGCGCCGCCGGGCCTGGAAGCCTCCGGAGCGCCGGCTTACGGGCGTGCTCGCCCGCTACGTGCAGACCGTCGAGCAGGCGAACCTCGGCGCCGTCCAGAGATAACTCCTCTTTTTTTGGGGAGCGCATACCCCTCGCCGGCGCCGTGGCCCCTGCTGAAGAAAGTTGTTATAAACCATTGGAATTTGTTAACGTACCTTGTAACGGCGTCATGGTGAACCGGGTACCCCGCGCCCCTGATCCGGGCATTGATGTACAGAGGTGTTCCGGCATTCTCGGCTCTATCGCGGCCCGGAATGCCGTTTGTTTCTCCGGCTCCCGGACTGCGCGTTGCCCCGCAACATGCAGGTATATACCTTTTTAACCCTCGAGAGTAACCCCCTCTTCAGAGGCGCACCTATCCGAGACGGTCGCCCACAACGCTTATGGAGTACATAGATGATCGAGAAGTTTCTTGAGGGTAACAAGCGGTTCCTGGAAGAAGATTTCGACAAAGACCCTGAGCATTACGGTCCGCTGGCGTCAGGCCAGCACCCGGTGGTCCTCTGGATCGGGTGCTCGGACTCACGAGTAGATCCCGAGCGCATCACAGGCTCGAAGGCCGGGGAGATCTTCGTACAGCGGAACATCGGCAACATCGTCCCGGTTCACGACTGGAACTTCGCGACCGTGCTCGAGTACGCGGTCAACCACCTCAAGGTCGGAGATATCGCCGTCTGCGGCCACTCGGACTGCGGCGCCATAAAGGGCCTTGACCACGAGAGCACGGACGCCTACATTCCGCTCTGGCTCAACAACGCTATGGAGGCGAAACGCCGTGTCGATGCCAGGATGCAGGTGCCGCAAAGCCCCGAGGAGGAGAAGACCCGGCGGCGGCTCATCGAGATTGAGAACGTCGGCCTGCAGCTTGAGCACCTCCGCACCTACCCGCCGGTCAGGGCTGCGGAAAAAGAAGGGCGGGTCCGGCTCCACGGCCTGTACTTCGACCTCGCGACCGGAGAGTTGAAGAAGATCTTCTAAGACTCTTCAAGAGCATACTCAATCTCTTCTTTTATCAGGTCGAGCGAGACCCTCCCGATAGACGTAAGCCGCCCGTTGACGAGGATGATCGGGATAGGCGGGTGGCGTTCCTCGATGATCGTTCTGATGTGATCGGGCATCGCCTCGTCAAGCAGGGTCGTCTTCACCTCGACCCTATCGCCATACAGGTCGAGGAGTTCGTCGCGCAGGGCGCCGATGGCGTCCATCAGGCTATTCGATGGGTAACAGGTATCGAGGCCGCAGGATCGCGTCTCGTCGCAGGGGAACGGGCCGCATTCGGACTCCATAAACCCGACAATCTCAACAATCACTTCTGCCATGCATCATCGGTGGGGGATTTGAGAATATATTATTCTTCGTCCCGAGGAGCGAGCAGCGCACGCAGTGCCGCCCGGATGTCGCCTTCAGCCCCCTCGATCTTCTCCACATCCCGCACCCTGTCGAGGTCGCCGACCAGCACCGGCCCGGTCGGGCGGATACCCAGGTTCTCCATGAACATGCCGACCACACGTGTTACGCAGACGAACGGTTCGGCTCCCCGCCGACCTGCGACGGCGACGAGCAGGCCCCGGGCATGCACCTCTTTCTCCAATACCTTCTCACGGGCGTGAAGCCACTGGCAACGGTCTATCACCGCTTTGAGGCCCGCCGGGACGGTGCCGGTGTAGACCGGGGTGCAGACGACGAGGACGGAGGCAGACTCGATTGCACGGATGATGGGGGGCATATCGTCGTCAACCGGGCAGTAACCGTTGTTGTAGCAGGTGTAGCAGCCGATGCACGGGCGGATATCCATCTCCTGCAGAAAGAAGATCCGGGAGGAGAGGCCGGATCGGGCGGCCTCGTCGTCGCACCATGACGCAATCGCTGCTGAGTTCCCGAACCGGCGCGGGCTCCCCTGCAGGATGACGACGTCCGTCGTGCCGCCGCCCGGAAGCGGCCGGATGAAGACCCGCGGCCGGGTGTAGATATGGGGGCGGGATGCCACGTCGTGCGCGAGCCGGGCAAAGACGATCTCGGCCGCCACCCGGGTGTCCAGGAGGGAACCCTGGCGTGCGCTCTCGTAGGAGTTGATGGCATAGGTGTAGACCACCTCGGTGCCGCGGATAACCGTGATGGTGTACCTGACCATGCCCGGATAGATGCGCCCGAGATCCTCGCACGTGAGCCTGACGGTAAACGTCCCATCGGGTGTCTCAATCGTTGCGGTCTTCTCCTCCGCGCTCCCGGTCATCAGGTCTCACCCGGCGCTCTGTGAACTTCAATATTTCGGACCGCCGCGCTCTGTAACTACGCATTTCCGGCGGGGGTTCCTGGAAGCGGTTCGATCCGTCACTACCGTTAATAAGGAATCTGCCCCACATGATATGGTAATTCATGAAGGCGGTTCTGGGTCTTGAAGACGGAACATTTGTTGTAGGGGATGGTTTTGGCGTTGAGGGGGTATGTTCCGGTGAACTCGTCTTCTCGACGCAGATGACCGGTTACATGGAGGCATTGACGGACCCCAGTTATGCCGGGCAGGTATTGATGTTTACCTACCCCCTCATCGGAAATTACGGTGTAGATCACCAGAATTTTGAGAGTCCAGAGGTCCACGCGCGGGGCTGCGTCGTGCGGGAGGTCTCCCGCACACCCACAACGCAACCATCGGTTGCAGTATATTTTGAAGAAAACGGCCTTCGGGGTATATCGGGCGTCGATACTCGCAGCCTGACAATAAAGACCCGGACGGTCGGTACGCTCCGGGCAGCCCTCATCGTCGGGAGCGACGACGGAGAAGATGCTGTCCGGCACGCCAGGACTGCCCCTCCTATCAGCGATCTCGATCTGATCGGGAGCGTCTCCTGCCCCGAGCCCTACCGGATCAGCGGCCCCGGAAAAAGGATCGCCGTCATCGACCTCGGTGTAAAGCGGCATATTCTCTCAAGCCTCAGCCACCGCGGCGCCGATATCCGCGTCTTCCCGCACACCGCCACACCTGACGAGGTGATGGCGGCAGAGCCCGACGCACTCTTCGTCAGCAACGGGCCCGGCGACCCGCGACGGGCAACAGGCGCCATTCGATGCGTCCGGGACCTCGCGGGCGAGGTGCCGGTCATCGGCATCTGCATGGGTATCCAGGTAGCCGCCCTTGCGCTCGGTGCCGAGACCTACAAGATGAAGTTCGGACATAGGGGAACGAACCAGCCGGTCCGTTATCGGGACGGGAGCATCTACATCACGACACAGAACCACGGTTTTGCGGTGGACGAAGAGACGCTACCCGAAGGATGCACCGTCTCGTACCGGAACGTGAACGACGGCACGGTCGAGGGGTTCGAGAACGCGGATCTCAATATCACCTGCGTCCAGTTCCATCCGGAGGCGCACGGCGGGCCGCGGGATACGGAGATGCACTTCTTTGACCGCGTCTACGGGGGGATCTAGTCATGCCGAAGAAATCTCACATCAAAAAGGTCCTCATCATCGGCTCCGGCCCAATCCAGATAGGGCAGGCGGCCGAGTTCGACTTCTCGGGATCGCAGGCCTGCCGGGCGCTCCGGGAAGAGGGTGTCGAGGTCGTCCTCGTCAACTCGAACCCCGCGACGATCCAGACCGACCCGGACACGGCCGATGTCATCTATATCGAGCCCCTGAAGGCTGATATCATAGCCAGGATCATTCAGAAAGAGAAGCCGGACGGTATCCTGAGCGGCATGGGCGGCCAGACCGGCCTGAACATGACGGCGGAGCTCGCGGAGATAGGTGCGCTTGAGGGCGTGGAGATCCTGGGGACCCCGCTTGAGGCAATCTACCGGGGAGAAGACCGGGAGCAGTTCCGGGATCTGATGAATGAGATCGGCGAGCCCGTCCCCCGGAGCATGATCCTCGAGAATATGAACCAGATCGACGAGGCCATCCGCGAGGTCGGCCTCCCGGCGATCATCAGGCCGGCGTACACCCTCGGCGGCTCCGGCGGCGGCGTGGCGCACACGCCCGAGGAGATGCGGCGGATCATCGAGATCGGTCTCACCCGCTCCCGCATCCACCAGGTGCTCGTGGAGGAGAGCGTTGCCGGGTGGAAGGAGATCGAGTTCGAGGTGATGCGGGACGCGGCAGACACCTGCATCATCGTCTGCGGTATGGAGAACGTCGACCCGATGGGCATCCATACCGGCGAGAGCGTCGTCGTCGCGCCCATCCTCACGCTACGGGACGACGAGTTCCAGACGCTCCGGACCGCTGCCATCAAGATCATCCGGGCGCTCGATGTCCAGGGCGGGTGCAACATCCAGTTCGCCTACAAAGACGGCGACTATCGGATCATCGAGGTGAACCCCCGGGTCTCGCGGTCGTCCGCACTCGCGTCCAAGGCGACCGGCTACCCGATCGCCCGGGTGGCGGCGAAGATCGCGATCGGGCTGCGGCTCGACGAGATCATGAACCCGGTCACCGGCGTCACCCCGGCATCCTTCGAGCCTGCCGTCGACTACGTGGTGGTGAAGGTGCCGCGGTGGCCGTTTGACAAGTTCAAGTCCGCGGACCGGACGCTCACCACGGCGATGAAGAGCACCGGTGAGGTGATGGCGATCGGGCGGACGGTCGAGGAGGCGTTCAAGAAGGCGCTCCGGTCGCTCGATAACGATATGCAGCGGCACACGAGCCAGAGTGAGATCCGGATGATCCTTACGTCCCCGACGGACGAGCGGTTCGGGTGCCTCTTTGACGCCTTCCGCGAGGGGTTCACGGTCGAGGAGGTTGCCGGTCTCACCGCCATCACGCCATTCTTTTTAGAGAAGATCAAGAACATTGTGGACCTCGAACGGAAACTCGAGACCGCTTTTGCGCCGGAGGAGATCCGGGTCGCGAGACGTTACGGCTTTTCGGACGAGGACCTGCAGGCGCTGACGGGAAAGACCCCCGATGAGATCGCGGCTATCGCCGGGAGGCCGACCTACAAGATGGTGGACACCTGCGCCGCGGAGTTCCCGGCCACCACACCCTACTTCTACTCCACGTGGGAGGAGGGGTGCGAACTCTCCCGAAACGACGCGAAGAAGGTGCTGATCCTCGGCTCCGGGCCGATCCGGATCGGGCAGGGGATCGAGTTCGACTACTGCACCGTCCACGCGGTGATGGCGCTCCGTGAGGAAGAGGGGATCGAGGTCCACATCGTCAACAACAACCCCGAGACGGTCTCGACCGACGCCGATACATCCGACCGGCTCTTCTTTGAGCCGATGCAGCTTGAAGACGTCGTGAACATCCTCAGGATGGACGACTACTACGGCGTCATGGTCCAGTTCGGCGGCCAGAACTCGGTGAACCTGGCCGTGCCGCTGGAAGCGGAGATCCGGCGCCTCGGCCTTACGACAAGGATCCTCGGCACGTCGCCCGATGCCATGGATGCGGCGGAAGACCGCGACCGGTTCAGCCGGCTTCTCACCCGGCTTGATATCCCGAGCCCGGCGAACTCTTCCGCCTACTCGGAGGACGAGGCGCGAACGATGGCGCGGGCGATCGGCTACCCGGTGCTGGTCCGGCCGTCCTACGTCCTTGGCGGGCGGGCGATGGAACTCGTCCACGACGATGCCGAACTCGAGAGTTACATCACAGAGGCCGTCCGGGTGAGCAAGAAGCACCCGGTGCTGATCGACTCCTTCCTCCAGGGCGCCGTCGAGATCGACGTCGATGCGGTCTCCGACGGGACGGACGTCCTGATCGGCGGGATCATGGAGCATATCGAGTGGGCCGGCGTCCACTCCGGCGACTCGGCCTGCGTCATCCCGCCGCAGTCCCTCTCTCCATCTGTCATCGCGCGGGTGCGCGACTACACGAAGAGGATCGCCCTCGGTCTTGGTGTCGTCGGGCTGATCAACATCCAGTATGCCGTCCAGAACGACGTCGTCTACGTCCTGGAAGCAAACCCGCGTGCGAGCCGGACCGTGCCGTTCGTCGCGAAGGCGACGGGCATCGCGCTCGCGAAGCTCGCCGCGAAGGTGATGGTCGGCAAGAAACTGGCCGATATGAATGTTGCCGAGCCCGAGATCGAGCACGTCGCGGTCAAAGAGGTGCTCCTCCCCTTCAACAAGCTCCCCGGCGTGGACACCGTGCTCGGGCCGGAGATGAAGAGCACCGGCGAGGTGATGGGGATCGACTACGACTTCGGCCGTGCCTACTACAAGGCATGCACCGCCGCAGAGAACACCCTGCCGACGACGGGCAACGTCTTCATATCGGTGACAAACGAGCAGAAGGAGGAGCTCCTCCCGATCGCGCGAAAGCTCCGCGACCTCGGCCTTTCCCTCTACGGTACGAGCGGGACGGTCGATTACCTCACCCAGAACGGCGTCGAGACCAACCTCGTGCGGAAGGTCCAGGAAGGGTCCCCGAACGTCATCGACGTCATGCGCTCCGGGGGAATCCGGCTGATCATCAACACCCCGGCGGACAAGGCGTCGCGGCAGGACCACATCCAGATCATGCGGGCCGCCGTCGATTACGGCATACCCTATATCACAACGCTTCAGGCGGCCCGGGCTGCGGCGATGGCGATCGACGCCATCAAGCGCGAGGAGATCACCCTCGAACCGCTCGGGCACTACATCGGGTCGGCGTGATCTGGGATTTGGTCCCCCTCTCTTTTTGTTCCGGTGTTGCCGTCCACTTCAGCTCACGCGAAGAGCGACGGGTCGAAGGGTGCGACGTTCCAACGAACAGCTGTCCGTAGGGCAGGAGTTCGAGAGGGCCGAAGGTCTTCTCATGCTCACTTCATTCGCACTTCCCTTTGTCCCCACCCCCCTCATGGTGATGTCTCCTCGGAATCCGTGTCTGGGACACAAACGATGACTCTCCCAAGAGAGTTTCAACAAAGCCGAAAAAAGAGGGGGTTATGCTGTCCCGAGCCAGAGATCGACCTTCTCGCTGTTGGCGTCGATCCACTTCTGTGCGGCTTCCTCTTCAGGCATGCCGCCCGCGATATCGGTCATGACCGAGGCGATATCCTCGCCGGTCCACTCGAACCGCTCAAGGATTGCACGGGCCTCCGGGTCGTCGGTCGCGAGATCCTGCCGTGCGAGGGTCACGATATCCTCGGCCCCGCCGTAGACACCCTTCGGGTCCTCGAGGAACTTGAGGTCGTAACGGCCGAACTTCCAGTGCGGCGACCACCCGGTCACCGCGACCCACTCCTCATCGCTGATGGCGGCGCCGAGTTCAGCGGCCATGCCGGCGCTGCTGCTGGTGACGAGGTTGTAATTAAGGCCGTATTCATCGATGGCCTGCTCGGTCCGGGCCACGACGCCCGCGCCGGGCTCGATGCCGACGATCCTGCCGCCGAACTGATCAGCGACACTGTTCATCTCCTCGATCGAGTCGATGGTCACGTAGGTGGGGACGACGAGTCCGATACGTGCCGCTCCGGGAATGTTCGGCCTGACGTAATCGATCTGTTCGCCATACTGCTCCCAGTAACTCTCATGCGTGTGCGGGAGCCATCCGGTCGTCGTGAAGTCGACATCCCCGCCGGCCAGTGCCTGGAAGAGCGGTCCTGCGTCGACTGCGATCAGTTCGACGTCGTATCCTGCTTCTTCAAAGACCAGTTTCATTACGTTGGTGCTCGCAATGGCGCAGTCCCAGGTGACGTAGCCGATGCTGATCTCCTTCTTGGGCTCGGTCGCTTCCGTGCCGGTGCAGCCGGCGGAGAAGAGGCAGAGCACCAGGACGATACCTGCCAGTACGAGTGTGCTTCTCATCGTATGAACCATATAATCACCTTATCGTTTTTGCCGCTTCTGGGCGGCTAAATGGCGTTCAGAATCCGGCTGTGTGGGGTTCCGGGTTCTCACGAACAGTTCGGGCGGCAAGATGCCAATGGCCCGAACATAGAGCAGAGGTGGCGGTATATGCCACTCCTGGCGTGTTTGCACCCCAGGGCAAAAAGGCCAGATTTTGACCGCTTCAACATATGGGTCTAACGTTATTTAGGTTTTTCGGGTTCCGATTGGCGAACGGGCCCATTTTAAAACCCAAATCGGACGGACATACGGCGATAAAACGCTCTTTCCTCTACTGACTATCCACCCTCTCTTCGGTCGATACGAACGTGTTTGCCGGAGGATGAGCCGGCCACTCGTTCCCCTCAAAAATACTATTGGGATGGGTCACTGGCTCTCACGCTGCGGCACAAGGTTCTGCGTGATCCGGTCGAGGATGATCGCGAGGATCACGATGGCAAGCCCCGCTTCAAACCCCATCCCGATATCCACCCGCTGGATGCCCACAAGCACCTGGTAGCCGAGCCCCCCCGCCCCGATCATCGATGCGATGACGGTCATGGAGAGGGCAAGCATGATGCACTGGTTCACCCCTGCCATGATGGTGGGGAGCGCGACGGGGAGCTGCACCTTGAAGAGCTTCTGGCGGGGCGTGGTGCCGAAGGCGTCTGCAACCTCGATCAACTCGCGGGGCACCTGTCGGATCCCGAGATTCGTGAGGCGCAACGCCGGTGGCATCGCAAAGACGACCGTCGCGATGATGCCCGGGACGCTCCCGAGGCCGAAGAAGATCACAGCAGGAATGAGGTAGACGAACGAAGGCATGGTCTGCATGAAGTCAAGGAACGGCCTGAGTGCAGCGTTCAGCGGGTCGCTCCGCGCAGCCGCGATCCCGAGCGGGATCGATATCGCGAGCGCAAGGACTGTCGAGACGAGGACGAGTGCCAGGGTAAGCATGGCGAGATCCCAGAGTTGAAGGTCCCAGATCAGCAGCAGGCCAAGCGCGGTGAGCCCCGCCAGTCTGATATCACGCCGGGTGACGAACCAGACCAGCACGCTCACGAGGAGGATCAGGACGGGTGCCGGTATAAAGATCAGGAGGTCCTGGAACCCGCCGATGAGATACCGCAGCCCTTCACTGATGCCGTCAAGAAGCCAGCCGAAGTAGAGCTCGATCCAGTCAACGAGCCACTCGGCGGCCTCTCCCACGGGGAGTTTAGGCAGTTGCATTGATATCCTCCCCCTTCCGTGCCAGAGCAGCGAGGATGGCGCCGCGTGATATGACTCCTTTGAGCCTGCCCGTATCGTCCGCCACCGCCACAGGGTAGGGGCTCCCAACGATCAGCGAGATGATGTCGGAGAGCGATGCGTCGGGGGCCACGACGGGGATATCGGTGATAAGGATTTCCGCCATCGCTTTGCCCTTCTTGACGGCTTCGACGGCGTCGTCGAGGGTCACCCGCCCACGGAGCAGGCGCTGGCGGGTGACGACGAATATCCCCGGAATGTCGTGCTCCTCCATGAGGTGCAGGGCTACCCTGGGTCCCGCGGTACACTGGGCAACCGGTTCGGGATGGCGCATCACGTCGCTTGCCGAGAGAACTCTTGTCAGGTCCACATCAGCGACGAACTTCTCGACGTAGGCGTTCTCGGGATTCGTCAGGATCTCCTCGGGCGTGCCGATCTGTACGATCGCGCCGTCCTTCATCAGGGCGATGCGGTCGCCGAGTTTTAAGGCCTCGTCGAGGTCGTGGGTGACGAAGACGATCGTCTTACCGAGCCGCTGCTGGATCTCCAGCAGTTCGTCCTGCATGTCCCGGCGGATGAGCGGATCGAGGGCACTGAACGCCTCGTCCATCAGGAGGATGTCCGGGTCGCTGGTGAGCGCCCGGGCGAGCCCGACCCGCTGCTTCATGCCGCCGGAGAGTTCGCCGGGCATGCTCGCCCCGTAGCCGCCGAGCCCCACCATCTGGAGCACCTCTTCGGCTTTTTTATGACGCTCGTCTGCCGGGATGCCCTGGATCTCAAGCCCGAAGGCGACGTTGTCAAGAACCGTCCGATGGGGGAGGAGAGCAAAACTCTGGAAGATCATGCCCAGCTTGCGCCGCCGGGTCGCCTGGAGTTCCTCCCGGTTCATCCTGACGACATCTTCGCCGTCGATCCGTATCTCACCCTCGGTGGGGTCGATAAGCCGGTTGATACAGCGCAGGAGCGTCGATTTCCCGCTCCCGGAAAGCCCCATCAGGACGAACGTCTCGCCCGGCATAACCTCAAATGAGACGTTATCGAGTGCCAGTGTCGAACCGGTCTCTTTGTATATCTCCTGCTTTGAGCGGCCGGAACGATGGAGTTCCAGCGCCTTTCCGGGATCCTGCCCGAATACCTTGGTCAGACCCTTCACACTGATGATTGGTTGTGGTAATGGTATGTTCTCATTTTGGAACTTCTCAAAAATGACGGAACCCTCCCGGCTTCACGATATCTATCTCATCTTTGTTATAATTTCTGTTTTTTTAAAATGTCCGATTTCATGTGGGATTTAGGTTTTTCAGACATTTTGCGGTGTATTCTGAAATTAAGTGCTGTCATGCTCGTTATCCTGTGAATTATAGGCGGTCTGACGATTGTTTGCTGTGTAATGTTCATTTTCCCGGATTTCTATCTGCCAATCCTTTATGCCGGAGGTCCCGGCGCAACGGACCGTCATGGGGCGTGTCCCATGCACTCCACATTCCACCATCTCCGACCCCGGGAATCCCGGTAACGGTTCCGGTTTCTCCCGGTGCGCCCATCCATACCAGTTCATTTATTGGGTGAAAGGTCATAATAATGTAGATTACTCCAGTCTGTCTCTCAGACAGAAACCAGGAACGCGGTGATCAGTACCATGGAAAAGGGAAAAGTCGTCCTAGCATTTTCGGGAGGTCTCGACACCTCCATCTGTATCCCCCTCCTGCGCGAGCACTACGGATTTGACGAGATCGTCACCGTTGCCGTCGACGTGGGCCAGCCCGAAGAGGATATCGCCCGGGCAACAGAGAAGGGCCGGAAACTTGCAGACAAGCACTATACCATCGATGCCAGGGAGAAGTTTGTAGCGGACTGCATCTTCCCCTCGATCAAGGCGAACGGATCCTATGAGGGGTATCCGATGGGTACGGCGCTTGCCCGTCCGCTGATCGCCGAAGAGATCGTGAAGGTTGCAGAGAAGGAAGGCGCGTCAAAGATCGCACACGGGTGTACCGGCAGAGGAAACGACCAGCTCCGGTTCGACTTCATCTTCAGGTCCGCCGGATACGATATCGTCGCACCGATGCGGGAGATGAACCTGACCCGCGAGTGGGAGATCTGCTACGCGCAGGAGCACAACGTCCCGGTGACCGTGGCAAAAGACAAGCCCTACAGCATCGACGAGAACTTCTGGAGCCGGAGCATCGAGGGCGGCAACCTCGAAGACCCGGCCTTCCACCCGCCTGAGGAGATCTATGCCTGGACGGTCTCGCCGAAGGACGCCCCCGACGTCATGGAGGAGGTCCGGATCGAGTTCGAGAAGGGCATCCCGGTCGCTCTCAACGGGAAGAGCCTTCCCGGCATCGCCCTGATCAAAGAGCTGAACCGGATCGCGGGAAGGAACGGCGTTGGCCGCAACGATATGATCGAGGACCGGGTCCTCGGCCTGAAGGCCCGGGAGAACTACGAGCACCCGGCCGCAACCGTCCTTCTTGCCGCGCACCGTGACCTTGAGCACCTCGTCCTGACCCGCTCGGAACTCGCGTTCAAGCATATCGTCGACGACAAGTGGTCCGAGCTCGCCTACATGGGTCTCGTGCACGAACCGCTCTTCTACGCACTGAACGCGTTCATCGACAAGACGCAAGAGCGGGCCAGCGGCACCGTGGACGTCGGCCTGTATAAGGGCGGCCTGAAGGTGCTCGGCCGGAGCTCGGACCTTGCGTTGTACTCCGACGACCTGGTCTCCTTCGACTCGACGACGATCGACCAGAACCACGCCGTCGGGTTCTCGAACTACTTCGGACTGCAGGCGCGCCTCTTCCAGAACCTCAAGAAACGTTAAAGGGTGCTTAGAGCACCTTCTTCCCTGCCTCTTTTCCCGGTGTACATTCGAAGACGTCGGTGATCGTGATGACGATGAGCGATTTCGCCGGATATTTGTGGCTCTTTGTCCTCACCTGATCGCGGAACTTCTCGTAATCGGGGCCGGACGTCTTGATCTCCGTCGAGCCTTTTATCTGGAAGCAGCGCTTGGAGTCCGGGTCGTAGAAGTAGAGAGCCACCACCGGGTTCTCTTTGAGGTTCTCAAGCGTCTTTACCATGTAGTTGTCCATGATCCAGACGGTGTCGTCGCCGACGAGCTGGATCGATGCCATCGGCGCCACGTTCGGGACGCCGCTCTTCGATGCCGTGGCCATCGGCATGACTTTGACTTTGCCGAATACTTCCTTAATCTCACCTGAAAGCGCAACCATATGGTTCACCTCTCCCGGAAGCGGAACGGGCGCTTCGTCGCGCCGGGACCTTTCCGGTAACGAGGATATCCGCGCCGTGCATATATAAGCGCTCTGCCGGGGTCGCGCAACGACAGCGAACTCCTGAGGTTCGAGAGGGGTGGCGGCCTCCAAACCCAGACATCTACCTGAATCAGCAGAACCCTCCCGAAAAATCGGTATACTGCTGCCCGTCACCTGTGCGGGACCCCCTCAATCTTTTGCTCACTCTGCGGGTCCCGGACGCCGTAGGGGAGTATGGAAAAATATAAGCCGCGAGACAGGGAAAAGACTACTATGTGTGCCCGCTTTTTGGAGCGCTTTTTCAAACCTACTCCGCATATCGTCGAAAGCCCGCCTCCGCCATCGCTCTCCCACGGACCGGGCAACGGTGTTCCCGAGTACCGGGTGAAGCCTTATTTTATCGTGGCGTCTGTTGAGATGGGCAATACGACGACAAAGTGCATCCTGACCGGCACGAGCCTGGAGACAGGCAGGTCTTACGTCATCAACAAGACCGTGACCATGAGCCGTGACGTCCGGCCGCCAAAACCGGGCGAGACGGTCTTCGGGGCAACCCTGGACGGCACGGAGCTGACGCGCGAGTCGGTTACGGAACTGGTGCGTGATACCCTGATCCAGTGCCACAACGAGGTTCACCTGAGCATCAAGGACGATCTCGACTTCGTCGTCAGGAGTACCGGTGTTGTGGCGGCGATGGACTCGCCCGACCAGGTCGGGGACTTCATCATCGCCCTTGCAAACGGCTGCCTCGAAGCCGGGGTTCCCCCGCGGAAGATGACGCCGCCGATGTCGATCGACAACCTCCCCCCGAAACTCCGGCAGTTCTCGTTTGCCGACCGGCTGGTCTTCGTTGGCGCGGTAGCCGGCGTCGTGCCGCCGATCGGATGCACCGGCGTGGAGATGGTGGCAAACGAGATGGAAGGGGAACTTGCGATGGCGGGCATCAAGGAGGGTGCCAAATGGACGCCGGTCGACTTTCGCAACCCCTGCATCTCCATCGACTTCGGGACCACGCTTGACGGACGGATCACAAGCGATGTCGCTCCGAATGAGCCCAACCCGTTCGCCCAGACGATCGGGAACTTCTGCGGGCTTGCGGGTGCCATACCGGATGCGATCGTCCGGGGCACCGGGCTCGTGAAGAACCGGACGGGAACGGCCCTCGACCTCTTCGGCGATCACAGCATCAAGGGCGCGTTCGGGGGCAGGAAGCGTTCCGTCGTCGAGGAATACGTCGACCGGTGTCACGAGCACATCGATATCCGGATCGTCCCCCCCGACCGGACGAGGTTCGGGCGGGTCCCGGTCTGCGCCGAGGTGGCCGATAAGTCGGGCGTCGCTCTCATCGGGTGCGACTCGGGCGTCAACGGCAGCGAGATGCCGGCTCTTGAGGAGATCGGGCACGAACTCTACGAGAAATACGGCATGGGTATGCTGACCGAGGTCGTCGACCGGGTCTGCGCGAGGATGGCGCTCCGGCTCATCGATGTCGCCGTCGAGAGAGGGATGGTTCCGCCGAACTCATCGATCGGGTTCACCGGGCGGGCGGCGATCTCGGGGAGAAAGCCCGAGTACATCGTCGAGGGTGTCACCGAACGGAACCTCTACGACACCCCCAACGACCACCTGGTCTTTGTTGACGACGGCCTTGCCCGGGGTGCGGCACTGATGGGGCGGTGCATGAACTCCCTCGGGAAACCCAAGACCCCGCTCGGCGGGGTGCGGGGCGGGCCATGTATTATGTCTCGTCGGATCAAAATAGGAAAGTAGGATATGATCATTGATGACTGACGAAGAATTGTTCGATCTGCTCGTTCCCCCGGGCGTACCCCGCAAGATGATCTACGATGTCGTTGAGAAGTACGACGTGGAAGTGGTGCGGCGGGCGCAGAAGATGACGTTTGCGAACATGGACGGGGACGCACGCGAACTGCTGGCGTTCCGCGGGAAGCGAGCGGTTGTCGAAGAAGTGCAGACATATCTTCTCGCGCGGCTCAATGAGTTCGTCGCGGAATAATACCTTTTTTTTCTTATTCGTGATGCCGGGCGTTCCCGGTTGTGGATGTTTTCGAACAGTATGATCCGGTCCCGGTCGGGGATCATGCCCGGACCGGTCCGGCGGCTATCCCAAAAATGGATGTTCTCTTCTTCTCCTCACTCCGCCGAAGGCATCCCACCGGCGATCAGCCGCAGGAGCAGCGCCTTCTGGGCGTGAAGCCGGTTCTCGGCCTGGTCCCAGACGATGCTCTGCGACCCTTCCATCACCTCGTCGGTGATCTCCTCTCCCCGGTGAGCGGGGAGGCAATGCATCACGAGAGCGTTGGGTGGTGCCCGTGCAAGAAGGCGGGAATCGATCGTGTAACGTTTGAGGGCCCGCAGGCGCTCGGCCCGCTCCCGCTCGTCGCCCATCGAGACCCAGATGTCGGTGTAGAGGACATCCGCATCGCGGACCGCTTCCTCCGGGTCCGTGACGACGCTGACCCTGCTCCCTGCCGCCCGTGCCTGATCGACGACCGCGTCCTTCGGCCGGTACCCGGGGGGGCTTGCGACCGCGATCTCCATCCCGGTCAGGATCGATGAGAGTATCCACGAGTTGCAGACGTTGTTGCCGTCCCCGATCCACGCGAGTTTCAGGCCGCGAAGATCGCCGAACCGCTCGCTCAAGGTCATGATGTCGGCCAGCACCTGGCAGGGGTGCAGCCGGTCGGATAAGCCGTTGATGACCGGGACGGTCGAGTAGCGGGCGAACTCCTCGATAGTGGCGTGCTCGTAGGCGCGGATCATCACCGCGTCGACGTAGCGGGCGAGCACCCGTGCCGTATCCCGGATCTCTTCGCCCCGCCCGAGCTGCATATCCTGGGGGTTTAAGAAGAGCGCATGACCGCCGAGGTCGGTCATCCCCACCTCGAACGATACCCTGGTGCGGGTGGACGCCTTCTCAAAGATCATCCCGAGGCTCTTTCCCCTGAGGAGCTCGTGTGCGGTCCCCGCACACTTCAGCCTTTTTAAGCGCACTGCGTCGGTGACGATACTCTCAAGTTCGTACTCGTCGATATCGATGATCGAGAGAAAATCCTTCTTCATGCAATCTCCTTCATGTGCCGGCATCGCCTATCGAGAACCTCCCGGGTGCCGATATCCCTGCGGTGGAAGACGCGCCCTGATACCGAGGATGCCGCCGTTTCAGCGATCGTCTCGGCCTCGTCAAGTGTCTCGCCCCTCCCGACGAACGCAAGCGTCCGCGATCTCCGGGTATAGAGCGTCCCGTCCTGCTCCTCGACGTTTGCGTAGTAGAGCAGGGCGTCGCCGGAGTCGCCGATGGTGAGAGGCGCGTGAGTCACCGGTGCCGCCGGATAGCCTTCGGGGACGAGATACTTGCAGACCGTCGCCTGGTTCGCGAACCGGACGTGCGACGGCGAGAGGTCCCCCTTGATGATGTGGCGGACGATCGCGGAAAAGTCCGATTCCAGGAGCGAGAGAACGTTCATCGCCTCAGGGTCCCCGAAGCGGGCGTTGAACTCGATGACCCTCGGGCCGTCGCGGGTGTTCATGAACTGGCCGTAGAGAATCCCCCGGTACGGCGTTCCCTCGTCCCGCATGGCCGCGACCGTATCCTCCATGATCCGGAGCGCGTTCTCGTAGTTCGAGCGGGTGACGAAGGGGAGCATGTGGTCCGGCATGGAGTATGAACCCATCCCGCCGGTATTCGGCCCCACGTCCCCCTCGTATGCCCGTTTGTGGTCCTGCACGAGCGGCATGGGCACCAGGTGCTCGCCGTCGACAAATGCCTGGAGAGTGAACTCCTCCCCGAGGAGCCGCTCTTCCAGCACGACATCTCCCCCGAGCTCCCGGACATACTCGATCGCCCCTGCGGCATCGAGATGCTCGCCCATGATCCGGACGCCCTTCCCTCCGGTCAGCCCGATGGGCTTGATGGCGAGGTCGCCGTCGTATGTCTCGATGAATCGCCGTGCCTCCTCCGGGTCGTGGCAGACCCGGTACTCCGGGCACCCCGCGATCCCGTGCCGCTCCATCAGCCGGCGGCAGAACGCCTTATCCGTCTCGATTTGGGCCGCGGCGCGGGTCGGCCCCACACAGGGTATTCCCGCCGCTTCGAGGCGATCGACGACACCTGCCTCGAGGGGGGCCTCCGGTCCGATGACCGCAACGTCGAGGGCATTCTCGGTGGTGAATCCTACTATCTCCGGGATATTGGTCTCGTTCTCGAGGAGCACCCGTTCTGCGAGCCGGGCTATTCCCGGATTGTTGCGTGCCATGACAGAAAATATTCTCACGCCGCTGTTGCAGGAAAGTGCCCTGGTGATCGCATGCTCCCTGCCACCACCGCCTACAACGAGTATTTTCATATCCATCTATTTGCCCGCCCTTAAAAAATGTTTATCCGTCCAGAAGCTCACTGACCCGCACAAGCGCAAGAAGTGACGCACCTTTTTCTGCAAGCGCCTCCCGGGCGCCAGCCTCGCGGTCAACGACGGTCACGACCCGGTCGACGTGCGCACCCGCGGCACGCAGTGCTGAAATGCCGTAGAGAGCGCTTCCCCCGGAGGTGGTCACGTCCTCGACCAGCAGCACGTTCTTGCCGCTCACATCACCGATGATCGCCCCGGCTTTGCCGTGGTCTTTCTCTGCCTTTCTGATGATGGCATACGGCCGGCCGCTCGCAAGCGAGACGGCGACGGCGATCGGTACGGCGCCGACCGCCACCCCGGCCACCATCTCGAACTCCTGGCAGCCGGCAATGGCGTTCCCGATTGCCGCAAGGATGGTGGGGTTCGTTGTTGCAGCCTTTATGTCGATGTAGTAGGAGCTCCGGGCTCCCGAGGCGAGGAGAAAGTCCCCGAACTCGATAGCCCCGCTTTCAAGCAACAGTGTCGTGATTGGGTTCACCATGGTACCTCTTTTACTCCGATGTAATACCCGATAATGTTCACTATTCGGTGGAGAAGGGGGGTCATGATGACGATCCAGATCGCAATGGGTAAGGTAATGTTCTCAAACAACCACCTGGAGTCAATCAGGAGGATGATCAGGAAGGCACCGATAACCAGATCGTATTGGTCGGCAAGGGGCCAGGATTCGCCCCGATCCTTGCCCAGCCTCCGTTTCAGGAAGCTCTTCGTGAGGTCACCGAGGAGCGCGCCCGTCGCGAGGAGCGTCACCGAGAGGAACGTCTGATGAGGGAGTCCGGTCAGGCCAAACGAGGAGGAGACCCAGATCTCGATGAGACCCGCGAGTACGCCGCAGAGGACGCCGCCGAAGAACCCCCGGTAGGTCTTGCCGTCGCCAAAGATCCGTCGCCCGTCCCGGAATCTCTTTCCGAAGTCGATGGGTGTCCCGCCGCCGAAGACTGCAGCCGCTGAGTTCGGCACGTATGCCGGAATCATGATCCAGAGCGCGGCGAGCGCGGAGACGAGCCAGAGTCCGATGTTCGCATCGATGAACGTCAATACCCAGTACAATCAGTAATTATAAAGATTAACGTGTCGAAATATGAGATACGAATGAACGATGGGCACGGTGAGAGAATGCTGATAAAAAAGACAAAAAGCCTCTGTCCAACGTGCGGGCGTGTACTCGACGCTGATATCGTTGAGGAAGAGGGGGAGGTCTGGCTGGTCCGTACCTGCCCTGAGCACGGCGTGTACCGGGCTCTCTACTGGTCGGACGCGGAGATGTACCGGAGGTTCGATGCCTACGAGAGCATCGGAAAAGGAATATCAAACCCTCAGAAGACCATTTCTCCGGCGGGGTGCCCGAATGACTGCGGTGTCTGTGAGAACCACCGGTCGACGACGTTGCTTGCCAATATCGACCTGACGAACCGGTGTAATCTCAACTGTGATTTCTGCTTTGCAAACGCCCGGGCATGCGGTTACGTCTACGAACCGACCTTCGACCAGGTTGTCGGGATGCTCTCCATGTTGCGCGAGGAGAAACCCGTACCGACGCCCGCCGTCCAGTTTTCGGGCGGTGAACCGACGATGCGCGACGATCTCCCGGAGATCGTCAGGAAAGCGAAAGAACTCGGGATGTCCCAGGTGCAGGTCGCAACAAACGGCATCAGGATCGCGCAGGAGCCTGATTACGCCCTGCAACTGAAGGAGGCGGGGCTCTCCACCGTCTACCTGCACTTCGACGGCATAACGCGCGAGACCAACGCAAAACTCGCGAGCGACCGGCGGGCCATAGAGAACTGCGAGAAGATCGGTCTTGGGGTGGTGCTGGTGCCCACGGTCATCAAGGGCAGGAACGACCACGAGGTGGGCGCCATCGTCAGGTATGCCGCAGAGCATATCAAGACCATCCGGGGCGTCAACTTCCAGCCCGTGGCGTTCACGGGGGCTGCAAGCGAGGACGATGTGAGGAAAGAGCGGATCACCATCCCGGAACTTGCACAGCGAATCGAGGAGCAGACGGACGGTGTTATCAAGAAAGACTACTTCTACCCCGTGCCCTGCGTCGTCCCGATCTCGAGACTGGTCGAGGCATATACGGGCAAAGCCCAGATCAGGTTCACCACGCACCAGCATTGCGGTGCGGCGACCTACGTCTTCGTCACCGATGAGGGGATGGTCCCGGTCAACAAGATGGTTGATGTCGACACCTTCTTTGAGTCGATCGAGAAGATGGCGACGAAACTCGCGAAAGGCGGGTCGCTCAACAAGTATATGACCCTCGTCGAGGGGGTCAAGGACCTCTATACCTCCACAAGGAAAGCAGAGCAGAAGAACACCGCAGAGTTCACAAAACTGATTGGAAAAGCCCTGATCATGCAGGATTTCGAGGCGCTGCGCGAGTTCCACTGGAACGCCCTCTTCATCGGCACGATGCACTTCATGGACTCCTACAACTACGACCTTGACCGGGTGCAGAGGTGCTGCATCCACTACGCGACCCCGGACGGCCGCGTTATCCCGTTCTGCACCTACAACAGCGGCCCCGTCTACCGGGAGCAAGTCTGGAAAGCATTCGCGCAGCCGGAGAAGGACGAGTAACCGCTTGCCCCATACGGAGCCGGGAGGGACGAGTAACTCCCTTCCCGGCGGCTTTTCTTCGGTGCTCACGCTCCAGTTCTAGCGAACCGTCGCGTCCTACGGGCAATCGTTCTCAGGAATGTTACGCCTTCGGCCAGGTGTGCTCTGCGCCGTCACCACTCGCACCGGACCGGTGGACCGTGGGACTATCGCCACGCACTGCCCCCGCCCCCACGGGGCGAGGTGCGATGGGCCGTAGGGCCAGAGCATGAGCACCGCAGGTGCGAGCGAGGAGGCCGGAGGCCGGGCGGGGTGGGGGTTACAGATATTCTTTACGGGGTAGAGACAGGGAAGGGGGGATGCTCCCCCCTCCCCGTCGGCCCCTCCCCCAGAGGCGATACCCTCACGGTCCACTGCACGGGGAGATACTGGGAAATGTGATGTATGCGCCCCGAAGCATGTTTTTCCCACCGGCTATCGCCACGCACTGCCCCCTTCCAGCGTGGCGAGGAGGGCCGGGCGGATCTCGTCCGCTATGCGCTGGGGGGCAAGCCCGGCAAAGGGGGGTCATCTTCATTCATACAGATGGACACCCCATCACCCGGCCTCGTGCAAGCGTCAGGGGAACGGCAGTTCGTATCCGTCCCCTTCCTGCACAACCAGGGTGGCGATGGCGAGATCCTGTATGGCAAGCCCGGTGGAATCGAAGACCGTGATGGCGTCGGGAGACGATCGTCCCTTCTTCCCGATGACGACCTCGCCGAGGGTTCCTGCAATCAGGGCGGGCTCGTAGACGCCGGCACTTATCGGGACGTTCACCTCACCCGAATGGACCGCCTGCCCGGGATCGTCGACGAAGACCTCCGCCTTCAGCAGGAGTGCGGGGTCCAGTTCCTGCTTCCCCGGAGCGTCTGCGCCGATAGCGTTGATGTGCGTCCCGTCGTGGACCCAGTCTGCCATCACAAGGGGTCTTTTCGACGGCGTCGTCGTGAGCAGGACGTCACAATCGCAGGCCCGTTCGATCGAGGCGCTCCGGGCGTTGTAGTCGGCGTAGCGCGCCGTAAACGCTTCCGCGCTCTTCTCGGTCCTGCTCCAGGCCCGGATCTCCTCAATCGTGAGCGCCGCCGCTGTCGCCTCCACGAGCGCCTCTGCCTGCCGGCCGGTCCCTATGACGCCGAGGGTGACGGAGTGCCGGGTTGCGAGGTGCTTTGCCGCGACGGCACCCGCCGCGCCGGTGCGCATCGCCGTAAGTTCAGTGGCGTTAATGATAGCCTTCGGCAGGCCCGTCATCACATCGATGAGCACCGTGAGCGCCATGACGGTCGGGAGGCCGTGCTCCCGGTTCTGCGGGTGGACGTTGACGATCTTCACCCCGGCGATCCCGAGTGCCGGGAGGTAGGCAGGCATCGTCCGGAAGTCTCCTGTCTTGACAAACGTCACGTAGACCTTTGGCGGCATCTGGACGTTCCCTCGTGCGTGTTCGACAAAAACAGCCTCGATTGCCGCGTTCACGGTGGCATACGAAGGGTATCCGGAGTGGACGGGGTAGTAGTTCATCCGACCACCCGGGAGCGGGGCTCCCTGGATCTCCGGTAGGGTCTGGATACCGTCTGCCGGGACCCTGTTGTGAAGATGAGGTGCATGTACCCTCCGTCATATTCCAGATGTATTAATGTGTGGGTTTGTGATGGTGGGGCGTATGGATCCGCGTCGGAAAAGGGATCAGGGGCTGCCCCCGGGCATGGCAAAAGAGACTGCCGGACCCGGTACAGCGCCGCTCAGGCGGGCCCGTCCTGCATGCCCCGTATCGAAAGCCGGATCAGGCCGAGGTTGGCGTCGGGCTTTGCGAGTATGCAGAGGGAGAGGTCCCCGTGGGGCGCGATGATCAGTTTCCCTGCCGGGGTCTCAAGGATCATCTGCGAGAGGTCTCCCATCGCCATATCGGCGGTGATACGAGTTCCGGCGCGGAGCAGGTCTTCGGCGATCGCGGCCACCTGCTCGAAGTCCGCGGTGCCGAGCGACTGGAGGGCAAACCCTTCGTGGAAGACCGAGACGGCAATGACGCCCGGCTGCCGTGCGACCTGTTCAAGACCGTCCACACTACCCGATCCGTTCGGGGGGGTGGGTCTTGCACCGTCCTTGCTGACCAGGCACCCCATCTCACGAGAGGTGTCCCGGGCCGCCTCGGTCTCTTCGGCGGTATACGCGATGAGTTCGTAGGTAAGCGACGGCAGGCCGAGCAGGTGGCTGTAGGCCTTATCCCCGCTGAGCAGCAGGTCTTCGCCGGCATTCTCGAACGCGGCTGCACATGGGGTCCCGCCCTGGACCAGAACAAAACCGGTCCCTTCCGTGCCGCCGATACGCACCGCTCCCGTGAAATGAGGGCTGATTGAAGCAAGAGCCGCAAGAGGCCCCTGCATTCGCCCGAGTGAGACGCCGTTCGGGAGCATCGTCTCACAGAGCAGCAGTTATCCTATCCCTGTTCTTCTTCAGTTCGTACCGGATCCGCCCGACGTTGACGTTCGCGTTCGCCACGATGGCGATCAGCTCGTCCTCCGAGAGCGGGGAGAGCAGGATGGGCCCGTTCTCCAGTTCGACGAGCATCTGGTACATCTCTCCCTTGCCGAGTTCGTTGCTCATCGCTTCAGACGTACCCATGCCGGTCGAGGCCATGGCGCCCAGGGCCTCGACGTCGATGTCTCCGGCAACGACGCTCTCGATCACAAAGCCGTCCCGTCCCGCCACGACTGCGGCGGTAACCCCGTCAAGTTTCAGGAATTCCCCAAGAATCTGTTTCAACATCTCCATCGCCTCACGTTCGTCTGACGCACTCGATCCGGAGGGGCATCCGGCCGATCGCGTGTGTTGCGCACGATATACAGGGATCGTATGCCCTGATGATCATCTCGATGCGGTTTGCCGCCCCTTCGGTCAACGCCCCGTTCTCCACCACCCGGCGCGCCATATCTTCCACGCCCCGGTCGATCGCGTAGTTGTTCTGGCAGGTCGCCACGATCAGGTTGCACCGCTCGATGAGGCCGGCCTCGTTGACGGTGTAGTCGTGGATCAGGGTCCCCCGGGGAGCCTCGATGATGCCGACGCCTCGCCGGTTTACAACCTTTCCGACCGGGGTCCGTACATCGGACCCGGTGATGCCGGGGTCCGAGAGCAGGTTCACCGCCCGCTCGCACGAGGCGATGAACTCGATGTAGCGCGCCAGGTGGTAGGCAAGCGCTGCCTGAGAGACGGTGCCGAACCGCTCGCGGTACTCCGCGAGAGCAGCGTCGGCATGCTCTGTCCCCATCCTCTCCACGATGTTGAGCCGGGCGAGCGGCCCGACCCGGTAGTAGTCTCCGCCCTTGAACCGGGCGAACTTCAGGTAGGACCAGTCCTCCGAGTACTCCTCGATGAAGTTCGTGTACTCGGCGCCGGAGAACGAACCGATCCTGCCCCCGTCCGGGTCGAGCATCGCAACCGGTCCGTCGCAGGTCGTGTAGAGCCCGTGATTGGTCATACCCATGAACGCCGTCTTGACGGCCCCGATATCGGTATCGACGCCGTCAAGGAGGTTGCGTGCAATATCCCATCCTTCACGGGCGATGGTGAGCGCCTCGTCTGCCATAACGGCGAGTTCGGCCCGCTTCCCTTCCGTGAGCGGCGCCGACATCCCTCCCGGCAGAGCGTTTGCCGGGTGGATCGGTTTGCCGCCGACCGCTTCCGTCAGGCGCTGGCCGAACTTCCGGACCGTGATGGCTTTCTTTGCGATCTCGGGCGAGTGGCGGGCAAGCCCGATGACGTTTCGCTCGCCTGCCGGCGCGTCGTGGCCCAGGATGAAGTCGGGGGCCGCGAGCATGAAGAAGTGAAGGGCGTGAGAGTGGACGAACTGACCGATGTTGAGGAGCTCCCTGAGTTTCTTTCCGGTCGCGGGCGGTTCGACGCCGAAGATCCGGTCGGTCGCCTTCGCCGCCGCCAGGTGGTGTGCCGAGGGGCATATCCCGCAGATGCGGGGCGTGATCCGGGGGGCCTCCTCGATCGCCGCCCCGACGAGAAACTTCTCAAACCCTCTCAGTTCGACGACCTGGAAGTGGGCCGAGTCGACCGCACCCCGGTCGTCGAGGAAGATCCTGACGCCGGCATGGCCCTCAATCCTCGTGACCGGGCTGATCGTGATCTCCTTCATCTGCTCCTCTCCTTGACGAGGTCCCGGATCTTTGATGTCTCCTTATCCTCCATGATCAGGCTCCCGATGGTGAAGGCATACATCGTGTGGGCGACGTCGTAGAGTTCCTTCTCCACCTCTTTTGCCGGTTTATCGGTGAGGTCCGAGATCCTCCGGACCATCATGCCGTGGATGTCCCGGCAGGGCTCGCGGAGGATGTCGAGCGACGGCCCGTTGCACCCGTGGCACGGGATGCCGTTCTTCGGGCAGGTCGCAGAACACCTCCCGAAGGTGACGCTCCCGAGACAGAGGTAGCCCTGCCCGAGCAGGCAGTGCTCGCGGTCGGGAACCCCCTCGTGCCGCCGCGAGAGCGTCCAGTTCTCGACCGGGCCCATGGTCCTGTCGCACTCCGAACAGACGGATTTTCGCGAGAGTTCGAGGGTGTTTCCCGCGATCATAGCCGGGATGATCTTCTTCAGGAACGCCTCTTTGGGCGGGCAGCCCGTGACGTAATAATCGACCTTGACGAGGTCGCCCACCGCGAACGCCCGGTAGAGGAACGGAGGCACATCCGTCGGGATGACGCCGTCGGGCTTCGTCGTCTCCACCTCCCGGTAGACGCACGAGAAGAGGTCGGCGTTCGAGTTCAGCATCGAGAGGCCCGATATCCCCCCGTAACAGGCGCAGGTCCCGAGTGCCACAAGCGTCTTTGACCGTTTCCGGATCTTCTCGAGCCGCTCCTGGTTCTCAACGTTCCGGACCGCTCCCGTCACGAACGCGATATCGATCCCTTCCGGGGGTTCCTTTACGTCCATGATCACGGGCGAGTAGACGATATCCGCCCCCGCGACAACGTCGAGGAGCATCTCGTGGAGATCGAGCACCGCGATCGTACACCCCGAACACCCTGCCAGTTCCTCAATAGCGATCTTCATCATTCCGCCTCATTTCAGAACCAGTTTCTTCAAGCAGGCGTTCGGGCCGGTATGGACGATCTCCAGTTTGGCTTTTCTGCCGGTGATCTCCTCGATTGCGCCCACGACGTAGCCGAAGAGTGTCTGGCAGAGCGGGCCGCCCTGGTCGAGACCGTTGCGCCGGAGCGTCTGGCGGACGATGCAGTCGTGGAAGACGAGGTAGATGAAGGTCTCGCCGTTCTCCTCGATGATGAACGTCTCCTTGTCCTCGGGTTTCCAGACCTCGAACGAGTACTGGCCGCGAAGCAGATCGGAGAGTTCGTGGAGCGCCCCCTCCACGTCCTCGCGTTTCTGGAAGTATTTGGCGACCTCGTGCCCGAACTTCTTCCCGGCGCGGTAGGTGACAGCGTTTGCCCCCCTGCCTGCGATCTCTTCAAGCGACCTGATAACGAGTCCGTTGAGTTTCATCACGCCGTGGAGCGTCTGTTCCATCTCCTTTGGCCGCGGCGAACATTCGAGAGGGATCTCCTCGGGACGGTAGACGAGATCGGAGTGGAACGCCTCGTGCAACTCATCGATATAGCCCGCGCTCATCAGACCACCTTCCGGAGCATCTCACAGACTTTGATGTCGATGTAATGCCTCTTCGCTGCGTAGATGCCGCGGTGCTCGAGTGCCTGGGCCGGGCAGATCTCGTGACAGGACAGGCACCCCATGCAGTTATTCGGCCTGACCGGTACACTCACCTTTTCCTGGAGTTCGTACACGTGCATCGGGCAGTCTTTGACGCAGAGGCCGCACCCGACGCACGCGTCCTTATCCACACGTATATCCATTATGAGCCTCTGGATGTGATTACCACCTCCTGCTATTAAAATATAATTATATATAGTTGATTCGCCGGAATATTTCCTCTATAGTCAGAAACCAGGGGATTTTATTCATCTTCATGGTATCTTCGGGCCGATCGTGGGCTCACGGGAGCCTTAGGGTAAACAGCCCGCCTCCTCTTATCTACAGCAGAGAAAAGGCAGAAAAACAGGGCGTTTTACCCATCCGGGGTTCCCGGCGCTTCATGCAGGCCCGGACGGGGGGTCCCCGGGCGTCGGTGACCTCGAACCTTCGCCGCATGGAGCTGCCGACACCCCGTGCGCCGGGATGCCGCGGACCGCAAACGACCAACAAAAATGGCGGTGGTGAGGGTAACCCTCAATCGTTATGCCTTCGCCCGGAAGAGGGCACGGGCCAGCCGATCGACGAACCCTTCCCGCACGACCGGCGCCGCATCCTCGACGTACTCGATACCGCCTATGTCGGCGGAGAGGCGCTTGAAGGCCTTTGATGCCTCGGACATCGGGTACTTCACCACGATGGGCGACCTGCCGGCCGATGCCCGCCGCACGTTCGGGTCTTCCGGTATGATTCCGAGCACCCGAACGCCGAGGAGTTTCTCCATCTGGGCGCGGTTGAATTCGTCCCCGCTGCCGACAACCCGGTTGATGATCGCCCCTTCGACGTGCCCGCCGACGGTCTCGGTCAGGATCTTCGTCTTTATGGCATCGACGATCGAGGAGATCTCGGGGTTTACGACGAGAATCACCCCGTCGGCGATGGTCAGCGGAATGACCCCGTCCCTGCTGATCCCCGCAGGAGCATCCAGGATCAGGACGTCGAACTCACTGACGAGATCGGTCATGACATCTTTTAACCGGTCCGGGTTCGACTGCTGGAAGCCCTGCAGGGAGAGCCCGCACGGGACCACCTTCACGCCGAACGGCCCATCGTAGGTGGCGTCCCTGACGCGCGCTTTGCCTGCCAGCACCTCGTGCAGGGTCACCGGCAGGTCCTCAAGCCCTAAAATGAGGCCGAGATTTGCCATTCCGACGTCGGCATCCAGGATGCATGTCTTCTTTCCGTACCGGGCCAGCATCGGCCCCAGGTTGGCTGTGACCGTCGTTTTGCCGGTACCGCCTTTCCCGGACGCAATTGTATACACTTTTACCATGGAATCACTCGTTACACGCTCTGGCTCATCGGCCTCACACCCAGTGCCGCAGGGCATCCCGGGTATCCTCTTCGAGTGCGCTCATCTCTTCGGCGGAGAGGGGCTCTGAGGGGCGGGCGATGCCGACCACCGTCTCCCCGCGATAGGGGATGCCCAGGAGTTCTGCTCCGGTCTCGTCCTGCAGCCTTCCCTGGGTGTAGAGGAAACTGTACCGGGCTGCCTCGTCCTCGCTGCCGGGCCGTGTCGAGCCGATCAGGAGGCCGTCTGCGGTCGCGAGCGTGAAGGACGCAAGGCTGTACTTCTGGCCTATTGCGCCCAGGGATTCTTCAAGGCTCCCGGTTGCTTGAAGATTGAGCGCTGTCCGGGGCCTCGCGGGCCCGACGGGGCCCGGCTCCCCCGGAGACTCCGGGAAACTGCCGGTACCCCCGGGCTGCTGCCGGGCGAGTGCCCGGTCGATCTTCGAGAGGAAGTACAGAACGCCGGCGAAACCGGCTATTACCGTCACCGTGATGATACCGAGGAGAACCTCGACGATGCCTGTTAATTCCATTCAGTTATCAGCTCCTGTTACGTATCTTCGTCCTGGATGAGGTGATCGAGGTGAATTCTCCGGAGCATATCCTTGCAATTCACCCTGAAATCATTGACGAGCTGCTCAACGTCCATATCCTCCATGTTCCGGACGAGCGTGTCGATCTCATCGCTTTCGGGTGGAAAGACCGTGGCCGTCTCCTGCACGAGTCTCACTCCCGGCATGGGGATCCGGTGCCCCTCCGCGGACGGTCCCGGACGGTGCTCCGGCAAGGGTGCCGCACCGGTTCTCTTCGACCCGGCGGGCGGTCTCGCCCTTCCCGGGGCAGCCTTCGCTGGCGACGTTCTTCTCTGGTCTCCCATCCGGGGTTCAGCGATGGCGAACGGCCGGTTGAACTCCAGGGCGAGCTGTAACTGCTCAGATGTCAGGAGATTCAACTCTGCTGCCGCTTCGCTCTCTTCGCCCTTCAACACTGCATCCAGTGCGTGCTGCCCGTTTATGCCCCCATATTCGGCAAGCACCACCAGACCCTCGTTCAGCACCAGGGTGGCACGCTCACTGCCAAGAATGATCGTGCAGATCCCGGTGAACCGTGTCGATCCCATCTCCCCTATCAAGGCACGAATTGTCGTGGACTTAAAAAGGCGATGAAATCGACCTCGTGGCAGTTGCATACAGACTCCTTCAACTCAGTGGTATGAGATAAACCTTACTATTTATACCTTTGGAATGGAACGCGGTGCAGGGATACCTGTACGCCTCATCTACGTACCTGTGAAAACACCACCAGCCTCGCGGGTCCATCTCCGGAGGATTCCCTCGATCTCTCTCTCGGCAACCCGGATCCCTTCTTCGATCGCCGGGTCCACCATCCGGCTGAACGCCCGGATCTCCCCCGCCTCGATGCCGACGGTCACCACCTCCCCGACGTATCCGAGTTCCCGGGCTATCGTCACCACCTCCCCGATCCCGATGTCGTGGAGTGCGCATAGAGGGAGATCCGGGGAAGGCGGTGCTTCTAACGTGAGGACCTCGCCGATACGGTCGCCGACGCCCACCATTGCATCGACGATCACCACCTTCTCATACGCCTCCATCAGCGGGATCAGGCCCAAACCCCCGGTGCCGCCGTCGATGCAGTCGACGGCGGGATACCTCCCTTCGAAGCGTTGCATCACCAGGATCCCCGCCCCGTCATTTCCCATGAGGGGATTCCCGCACCCGATGATGCCGATCCGGTTTTTCTGCATGGTATTCTTCTTCCCCATCGATTATATCCGGCGAGATACAAAAGGGTACTGTAACGCGAAGATAAACCGTTAGTCCCGGGAGCGGGACGTGAGGCGCATGATCCATATCGTACCTAAACCGACCGATACGCCGGACGATAACTCGACCGGCGCCGTTATACAGGAACTGAAGAGAGCCGATGCCCGATACCGGGTCCTTGACCTCAGCACGATCGACCCCCTCAACTCCGGGCTTGAGAACGAGCTCATCTGGGTCTGCGGGATCCGACAGGACGGGCACCAGTTCGAGACCCTGAGTGTGCTCTCGCTCCATAACCGGGTGATCAACACACCCCGGAGTATCGTTGACTGTGCATCGAAAGCGATGACGTCGGCCCTCCTGCTGCAGAACGGGGTGCGGACACCGGAGACGGCCTACATACGCTCGGAGACGCAGGCCCGGGATTTCCTGCTCCGGCACGGCAAGATCGTCTATAAGCCGCTCTACGGGTATGACGGAAACGGCATCCGGCTGGTGACGGACCCGGACGACCTCGGGCCGGGACCCTGGTACCTGCAGGAGTACGTCAAGAACGACCGGGACTTCCGCGTCTTTGTCCTCGGCGGAGAGGCCGTCGGCGCGATAACCCGGGTCTCTGAGGGCCTGATGCACAACATTCACCAGGGCGGGACCGGCATGCCGGTCCCGATCGACGAGGAGATGCGCGCCATCGCCGAGGCATCGGCGTCGGCGATCGGGATCGACTACTGCGGTGTCGATCTCCTCCGGGATAGGGACGGGTATACGGTTCTTGAAGTGAACGGGACGCCGAACTGGCACTGCATGGCGGCACCGATCCCGAACCTGCTGGCTGCATACCTCATCGAGCGTGAGCGCGAGATGCGTGCCTGAGGAGAGGAGGGATGGGGCTTTGGCCCCTCGACCGACAGCGTATCTGCCCGTCAACAAGACAGGTATCGGCGGGCGACACGCGAATATCAGGTGTTTACTGGAGATACTCGATCTCTTTTAAGGTCTTCTCTGCAAGTTCCTTCATCCGGGCAGAGATCCGGCCGGATGACGAGAACTCCACGTCCCTCATGGCATTTGCAAGTTCCGTCCCGAGCACGAATATTGCATACTTATGTTCCATTTTGCTCTTGTGTACCTGAGAGGGTTCTATCTTTAACGCATAATACTGCGAGAACTTCAACTCCGGGTTTGCCATCTCAAAGAAGTCTTTAATCTCCGTAAGTATCCCGTGTAAGGCAATTAGTTCTTCCTTGTGCATATTCTCTCCCAGAGATAAAAATAGTGAAGATAAATATTTATAAATTTGCACACCGGATAACCATCATCCTATCTTTATGAGCCTGATGGAGAAGGGGCGTTTTATGATCCCTTTAAAGTCGCGGGCAGCTACGAATTCCAGATTCTTTCCCCCGATCTGATCGAGAAGTCTCTGGTCGATGATACGATCGACGACAAGCCCTTCAACATCCCCGTTCAGGGTCTGGAGTGCGCCTTCGAGATCGGTAGCGCTCGATTCGAGGAGGACGGCGTAGTCCGGGGAGAGGAACCGTGCGATCTTTTTGTCCCGGACGCCGGCCATGTGCTCGCTGAGCGTCGAGGGGGGTTTCTGGTTCTCCTCGTCTCTCTGCTCAGGCAACTCCTCGTCCCCGGTGTGGTTGACCGGCGGGGGCAACCGCTCCATCGCTTCCTCGTTGGGGATCTGGTCGGTGATCCCCTCTACCGGCACCTTGTTCCGGAGCGCCTTGACGATCTCCTTGCGGCTCATCTCCTCGACGCTCTTGCCCCGCGGGCTGTATGCCACGAAGTCGATCTCGGCGACCTGGAGGAGTTCGCGGAGGATCAGTTCGCCGCCCCGGTCGCCGTCGAGCAGGGTCGTTGCGGTCTTCTGCGAGCAGAGGTCGATGATGACGCGCGGGACGTTGGTCCCCTCGACCGCAACCGCGTTCTTGATCCCGTAGCGCAGCAGGTTGATCACGTCGGCCCGCCCCTCGACAAGGATGATGGCATCGGAGGCTACGACGTTCGGGCCCGCATGAACCCGCTCCTCTCCGAGATACTCGAGTTTCTCTATCCTGATGACTTCCCGGACCTCGTCGAGCAGATCGTCGCTGTTAATGGCTCCTTCATCGAAGTCCTCGAGGAGGAGTTCTTTTGCGCGCTCGACGATCTTGCGCCGTTTGGTTACCCGGATGTCCTCGATACGGTCGACCTTCACGCGGGCCGTGCACGGCCCGACCCGGTCGATCGTCTCGAGCGACGAAGCAAGGAGCGCGGTCTCCGCCCGGTCGAGCGAGGATGAGATGAGTATCTCCCCCTTGGTCTCTCCTCGCTTTGTGGTGATCTGGACGTCGATCCTGCCGACACGGCCCGTCCTCTGTAAATCCCGCAGGTCAAGGTCTTCGCCGAGCAACCCTTCCGTCTGGCCGAAGATAGCGCCCACGACGTCGGGTTTATCGACCACCCCCTCGATCTGCAGAGTAAGATGGATGAGATATTTTGTAGTTTCTGGTGAATACATGGAGTCCTGCCTCCTGAAGTACAAATCCGATCGTCATCCCCGCGCAAGGCGTCACCTGCGCGGGGATGGCAATCAGTTATATATCGAAGGTGCAATTACTTAAATCAGATGGCGCCGAGATCATAAGGTTTTTCAAAGTCAAAATCCAAAAACAGGCTTTCTATGGTTTTGATTTTGATGATGCGCGCTATATATTTTATTTGCGATAATTACCCGGTTCCGGCACCTGCCGTATCCCTCTCCGGAGCGGATCAGGCTTCGTGAGGGGAAAGAAGTGCCAGGATATCGAGTTTCGACAGACCGGCGATCGCCACGGTCTTCGACGAGGACGTGTGCCCGGCGATGATGCTCACATCGGTGCGGGGTATGCAAAACGTCCCTGCGACGAGGTCGATAACGGCCCGGTTCGCCTTCCCCCCGACAGCAGGGGCCGTGACCTGACAGCGAATGCTCTTGCGCCACTCGTTGTAGCCGGCCGGAAACGACCTCTTTTTCGCGCCGGCCGTAACATCGAGCGCTATGGTAACACCATTCCCGGTCTCGACAATGGCATCGGCGTATGGTTCCATAAGAAAAGATCTCCTGAAAGGATGTCGCCCGGCACTAACGATCGATGCTCACAGGCGGCTGATGCCGGTCCTCACCCGATCGTACCCATATGCCAGGCGCGCCTGTCGCGCACCTGGGTTGTCCCGCGGATCATGTCCAGGCGTCTCGCCAGGTGATCACCCGGGGACCTAAAGATGCGCTGTATCGGCCCGATATTATTCACGTTTCGAGGATAAATATCCTCGCCCGGGGTACCATGCCGGGTGCGCCTCCCGGTAATCCCCGCAGACGTAGGCCCGCGTGCCCCGGACGACCACCTCGTCCGGGAAGACTGCATCGAGCCCCTCGAACGGCGACCAGCCGCACTTAGCGTGGAGGCTCGACGCGTCGATGCGGGTGACTTCGTCCGGGTAGAGGGCATAGTCCGCCCGGTCGCCGGGGAGAAACCCTGCGCGGGGGATGCCGAGGACGGCGGCGGGCCGCCACGACGTCTTCTCGATCACCGAGGCGAGGGTGATCCGCCTCCGGCGCACCGCTGCCATCAGGAGCGGCACCATCGTCTCGACCCCGGGGATACCGGAGGGAGCGGACTCAAACGGCAGGCCCTTCTCTGGAACCGTGTGCGGGGCGTGGTCCGATGCGACGACGTCGATCTCATCCCAGCAGGACCAGAGGCCGCGCCGGGTCGCTTCGTCCCGGAGGGGGGGGTTCACCCGGGCCCGGGTATCGTCCCCGGCAAACATCTCGTGCGAGAGGAAGAGGTGATGCGGCGTCGCCTCCACCGTGCCGCGGGCGGCCCGGATCGAGGCGGCGGTGCTCAGGTGGCAGAAGTGGAGCCGCATCCCGTCCGGAGCGAGGGCAGCGGCCGCCTGGACGGCGCGCGCCTCTCCGGCGCCGGAACGAGCGCGGTCGTGGTCGGCGAGCGTCGCCGGCGCCTCTCCGGCGACCTCCTCGGCGTGGACCGTGGCAAGCCCCCCGAGGGCGTGGATGCGGGTCAACATCTCCTTGAGAGTCTCCGGATCGAGCCCCTCGCCGTAACTCGACGGCGCAGCGAAGGTCTCTCCGAAGGCCATCGCGCCGGCATCCCGCATCCCGGAGAGATCCGCACCCGGAAAGACGCCTGCGTTCACCGCAAACCCGCAGACGGCCTCCCCCTCCGCCTCGCGGACACGTGCCCGGAGGAGTTCGGGCGTGGTGATGGGGGGGACGGTGTTCGGCTGGTCGACGACGACCGTCACCCCGCCGGCGATCGCGCTCACGGTGCCCGTGTGCCAGTCCTCTTTCTCTACCTGCACCCCGCCCCGCATGTGAACGTGCATGTCGACCGCTCCCGGGAGGCAGGTATACCCGGCACAGTCGATCGTCTCGTCGGCGCGCACCGGTGCCCCGACGTGCCGGACGATACCCCCGGCGATGACGATATCAGCCCGCCGACCTGTCGGGAGCGTCACGTTCCGGAGCACCAGGTCGGCGGTCGTCATCGAGACGCCACCAGGTCGTCCCGGGTCGCGTACTGCACCTCGACCATGTAGGCGGGGTGATACCGCGTCTTTGACTCACGGAGACCGGGCACGCCCATGTCGCACTCCCGGTTGACGTAGCGGTAGCGTTCCCGGAGCCCGGCCGCCGTCCCGGTCGTGATCACCTTGTAGATATCCCGGTAGGTCTCGGGAAGCGCCTTCTCGAAGTGAACGACCGCCATCTCCTGGTTGACCGGCCCGACAATCGATATTGCCCCGATCGTGCCGCCGATCCTGATGATAAATCCTTCAAGGCCGATGGCAAAGAAGTTGTTCACTGCAAAAAGAAGGGCCTCTTTCTCGTATGCAAGGATGGGCTCGGAGTCGCAGTCCCGCCATTCGCACCAGACAACCAGGAACTCCCAGACCTCGTTGATATTCTCCGTGCTGATCGCCTCGACCGTATACGCATGCTCCCGTTCAAACCGATTGACCTGGCGGCGGATGGTGGCGTAGCCCTTTCCGGCGAGTTCGGCGAGGTCTTCAGTTCGGTAGATGTAGTCGAAGAAGTCACGGTTTGGATGAAGAGGCAGGTCCGGGTAGACTTCCCTGATCCACGCTTCGTTTACCGGGTCGAGGACCCGTAGCGGCGTCTCACCGCCCTCCCTCACCGCGAGATCGATGATGTCGTGGAGCACGTCCGGGTTCTGCGGGCCGATCGGCATACGGAACGACGTTGCGCCTTCGATGGTGCTTGAGAGGACGATTGCACCTTCAACCTCAGCAAAACGGTAATCCGCGTAATGGTTCCAGCAGACCATGTTCGCAAACGTATTGTCGCTGTGCACCTGGGGGAACTTCCGATAGTGCTCCACGAAGAGGTCGCGATCGTCCAGGCCCACGGGTTTGAAGTCAGCAAATCTCAGCATGCCTCACCTATTCTCCGGATACCACCGCATGGGTATGTGCTCCTCCATTCTCCGGAATCCGAGCGCGGTATAGAATGCTTCGGTCCCGGGTTCGGCGACAAGGGCGACCCAGGTGACACCTGCAGATCTACAGTAATCCAGCAGCGTTGATAAGATCATCGTTCCAACGCCCTGCCCGCGGTAGCCGGGGAGGACGACCAGGTCCTGGACGTAGCCGTCCGAGACCCCGTCCGAGATCACCCTGCCCATACCGACCGCTCTCTCGGCCGCAGGGTCGACGGCGACGGCAAAGGCGAAACTCCCGGCGATGAGGGCACCGAGGCCGGCAGGGTCCCAGGTCTCGTTCCACCAGCCCCCTGCCCGGTAGAGGTCTGCGATCATTTCCACATCCCAGGCATCCACCAGGCGCACCTCGATCTCCGCCTCTCCTGTCATCGCATTATGCCTCACCATATGAGCAGAGAGTGGTGACGATCGTATATCACAGGCACGGTTCCCACCGGTAGCGGCGCAAAAAGATGGTTGCAGTTCTTTGCTAGCAGACGCGCGGGACCGGATCGCCGATCGGCGGCTCGATGAACCGTTCTCCGCCGATGGCAGTCCGCATGATCACGTGAGAGCCTTCGACGACTCTGCCGACGATCGCGGCGTCCCGGCCGTAGGGGTGCTTCCGGAGCGCCGCGAGGACGGCCTCGGCGTCGCCGGGGGCTACCCCCATGACGACTTTGCCCTCGTTTGCCACCTCAAGAGGGTCGATGCCGAGCATACCGGCGGCGCTCCGGACGCTCGTCCGGAAGGGGAGGGCCTCTTCCTCGATGACGACGCCGACGCCGCTCTTTCTCGCCATCTCATTGATGGCGTTCGCGAACCCGCCCCGTGTCGGGTCTTTCATGGCGTGGATATCTCCGGCCGCGAGCGCCTGCTCGACGAGCGTCCAGAGAGGGGCGACGTCGGAGTGGATCTGGCCGCCGAAGTCGAACCCCTCGCGGTGGGCCATGATGGCGATACCGTGGTCGCCGATGGTGCCGCTGACGATGATCGCATCGCCGGCGAGAAGCCCGTTGTCCCGCACCACCCGTTCGGCGACGCCGACCCCGGCGGTATTGATGATGATGGTATCGAGCGCGCCCCGCTCAAGCACTTTGGTGTCTCCCGTCACGAGGTTTGCGCCGCATTCGCCGAGTGCGGCGTCCATCGACGCGACGATCCGCTCGAGGTCGGCGACATCGAAGCCTTCGGGGATGACCATGCCGCACGAGAGGGCGATCGGCCGCCCGCCCATCATCGCAAGGTCGTTGATCGTCCCGCAGACGGCGATACGACCGATATCCCCGCCGGGGAAGAAGATCGGCGAGACCACATGGTTGTCGGTCGTAAAAACGATATTCTGGCCGTTCAAGGGGATGACCGCCCCGTCGTCGAGCGACTCAAGGCCTATCCCGCCGGCGTTGTTGTGCTCGAGGTTGGTGATGACACGCAGGAGTTCGCCCATCACCTCGCCGCCGGCACCGTGCATGAGGTTGACTTTCATTCTTCGTCCACTTCTATCTCGATGTTTGTTACTACGATCTCCATTCCTGCAACGATCTCCGGGAGTTTCCCGCACTGAGGGCAGATAAACCGCTCGCTCCCCTCATAACCGCAGGAGCAGCGGGTGCGTGCCTCGATATCCTTGCACGAGAGCCGGGCGCCCGAAAAGAGCGGGTCGTCCTCGATGATGATATTGAAGAGGAACTCCACCTGCTCGGGGTTCACCATCGCCATCTTGCCGACGTCGATGGAGATGCACTTCACCTCTTTTGCGTTGTTCTCGAGTGCCGCCCGGCGGGCGGTCGTATAGATGTCGTAGGCGATGCTGTACTCGTGCATCACTCCTCCATCGCCGCGGCGTGGACCTGCTTGAAGAGCTCGCGGGTCTCAAGTCCCTCCTCTCTGCTGAGGCGCTGGATGGCGAACCCGACGTGAACGAGCACGAACTCCCCGATTTTCACGTCGACGAGGTCGAGCCTGACTTCCTGCTGCAGGTCGCCGAAGTCGACGACGCCGATGTTGCCCTCTTTTATTGCCAGCACCTCAGCGGGCATTGCAATACACATGACTTCTCTTCCTCCTCTGGTATGGTGTCCGGATGTCAAAAAAGGTTGACCATTCTGCACAGACGAACCCGGAGAGTGGCCGTCTCGGCCGGCGTGAACTCCCGGGTCCGCATAATTCGCTACCATATCTCGGTTCCGATGCGTAAAAAAGGTATGTCACCTCCGGTTCCCGTCTCTGCCGGGCCGGGGAATGGCGATGGACCGGGCCTTCAGGCGCTCGTGCGCGCGGGGCCGGTCTGGTAGGGTCGGCGTTGTCTGGATGCACTACCGGGTTTGTGTACGAGCGTCCTCCCGACGGGTAACCCGAGCGATGAAAAAGCCCGGTACAGTGGACCGTGG
>NZ_DAXW01000005.1:0-652 GCF_002506585.1 Methanoculleus sp. UBA430
ACCCTTCAGGTCGGCAAAGAAACAAAAGAAGAGATTTTCGGGCTCCGGAGTGATACCAAAAAGCACCTTGACGACGAATTTGCAGAGATGAGGAAGGAGCTCGTCTCCATCAAGGATGCGCTTGCCCGGGCAGGCATCCAGGTCTGAGTTACTCCCTCATCCCCGCGCCACTGCCCCGGGCCGCGCGCGCGGTCGTGCCGGTGAGGCTGCGCCCGACTTCCTGTTCCTCGCTCATCGATAAAAGGCGTCCGGATGGCGAGGGTCACCGCGCCGCACCCGGTGACCTTCGCAAAATCCGCGATGCGGGAGAATTTTCCCCTCACCTGGCGACTTTTCTCAGCAACTCTTCAAGCCCGAGCCCCTCGCCCCTGAGCGGCGACTCGCCGCGGATCAGGCTCCGAAAGCAGATGTGAATTTTCTTTCGCGTAATTTCATATACGGGTTTGCTTTTTGACGCAAGAATCTAAGTGAGAGTTATTAATATTCCCTGAGAAAAATCGGCATGGGAGCTGCAGAGCGGCGGTGTCGCGGTTGCCGGGATCGTGCTGGGCGTCACCTACTGCCCGGTGGCGAGGTTGTCGATGATGACGACGTCGTGGTGCTGTGCCGGGGTATCTGCAAGGTTCGAACCGATGAAGCCGGCCCCGCCGGT
>NZ_DAXW01000005.1:739-15115 GCF_002506585.1 Methanoculleus sp. UBA430
GAGCCGATGAAGCCGGCCCCGCCGGTGACGATGTAGCGCATGAAGAATCTATGATGAGGAGCGGTTTAGGGCTTTCTGAATTTGCCTGGCGGGGGGACCGGAAATCCTCCCCCAATCATCGTGGTGCAAATCAGGGTGCAAAAGGGGGTGCAAAGGGGTAACCCGGCCAACCCCGGCGGCCAGGATCGACCCCGGGGGGGCTTCTTCGTCGTGAACAGGGCATTAAAGGTGGTTGTCCCCGAAACATGCGCTTGCATCAAACGAGGGTATGTTACATTATTGTAACGGTTGGTCTATACTCCTCACAGTCATAACCGACCAGATGTTTATTTTCTCTACTTGCCCAGAGAAGAACTATGAAAGTGTCTGGCTGGTCTAAAGGTTCGGCAAACAATCGCACCGGCGCAGGGTACGGTGTCGGGATCAAACGCCGTGATCGCGACCGCCACTTCCCGAGGAGCTGGGGCTCGGTGGAGGTCGTGCTCGATAACGGCGAGGTTGTCGACGTGTCACTGTCTGAAAAATTCTGGACAACCTGCCCTGAACTCAGGAGTGCAGTAATCGGGAGGTGGATGCTGGATCTGGGGGTCATCCCCTGGGCAAAGGGTAAGCCGCCGGAGTTTGACCTGGAACCCATCGGAGACCGGATATTCGGGTTGGCACTGAACTGAGAACTCTCTTTGTGAAGTGGCTGAGGAGAGCACAGGTCACCATTCTGCCGTAACTCGCAGACGGAACTCTGCCATTCCTACCCAATCGTCCCGGCGATGATCTCCCCGGCACGCTCCTGCACCATCTCCCGGTGCTCCTCCGGGCAGAAGAGGTAGAAGATCGTCCGGGGTTCGCCGTTATAGGTGAGCGTCGAGAACGAGTCAATCTCGGTGACCGTCCCGTCCTTCCTCTCGATCAGGAACGGGAACTTATCCTCCTCAAGGAGGGTGGAGGCTGACTTGAAGAGCGAGTTCTCGATCTTCACCAGGTCGGCAACGATGTAATCGGGATCGCATCCGCACTCCTCTGCTACCGCCCTCTCAATCGTCTGCGCTCGTTCTGGAGTGAACTTTGTCCCGAGCTGGTACCGGAGAAGGTAATCCTCCTCCTGCGAGACGTTGGACTCATATCCGCGTTTGAAGAGGTCCCTCCTCTCCAGTCTCATGACAAGGTCGGCCGCGGTGCTCTCCGGTCTGGTGAGTACCTGTGCAAGCAGCCGTGCATCGTCAAGAGCAAGGTAGCGCTCGAGGAAGTCGTCCTTCCCATTCCGAAGCTTCTCTGCATCTACGACGCGGTCCCGGATGGCAACCCTGATTGCCCGCTGGAGCATCCCGTTTGCCACGACATTCGTGTGGTGGTAGTAGACCTGAGCGTACATCAGGAACCGCGCCAGCCTGAAACTCTCGATGGCATCGATACCTTTCTCATGGACCGCGAGATCCTCGCGTTGCCGGAACCGGGTCTTTTTGGTCTTTCGGAGCGTATGGCGAACACGTTCGAGGTCGAAGTTCCCGTAGGCCACGCCGGTGTGGTAGGAGTCCCGCCGGAGGTAGTCCAGCTTGTCGGCATCGATGTTTCCGGATATAATCTGGTGGAGGATACCGTTCCGGTCCTCCGAGAGGACGGCGACGACATCTTCGGCCGCTTCGCCGAGGATCGGGGTGATCTCTTCGTCCTCCTGTATGATCCGGCGCGTGATCGCCTCATGCGTAGCATCCTTCCCGTTGACCTCCCTCATGGGCGCCTCAAAGACGTGGGAGAACGGCCCGTGGCCGACGTCGTGGAGCAGGGCGGCGTAACGAAGGGTCGTAAGGTCGTCGCCCTCGATCTCCAGTTGCCGCGCCATGAGGGTGGCGCAGTGCAGGACGCCGAGGGAGTGTTCGAAGCGGGTGTGGCACGCGGCCGGATAGACCAGGTGTGCGTTGGCAAGCTGCTTGATCCTGCGCAATCTCTGTAAGGGGCGGGTATCTAAAAGGTGGAGTTCGTCCGCGGTAAGCCCGATGTACCCATAGAGCGGGTCCCTAACATGCGTCTCGAACGTGAACGTGCAACTCCCCCGTCATGAAAGATGAAGGCTCGTGAGGAGGTTCACTCCTCGGTTGATCTGGTCCTCTGTGAGATCCCAGTTCAGAGTTCTGGCAATCTCCCGGATCTCGTCATGCGAAAGGTCCCTCTGCTCCAGCGTCTGGATGTAGTGGACCTTCGCGGCCCATGAGAGCGTCTTGGAGTCGAGGTTCGCGGTATCCCTGCAGATGCTGACGATCTCTTCTATCTCCCTGAACTCCAAGGCGTGCTCCTTTTCCAGCCTCTGGACCAATCTCTCGCCGTCTGCGGTGAGGCTGTAGGTGTAGCGCTTCCAGTCGGGTGCCGCTGCGGATCCGGGAGCGACGGGTGTCTCCACCCTCTCCTCGATGAAGCCGTAGGAGACGAGGGCCTGGATCGCGCCGGCAATGTCTGCGCTGTAGGGGCCGTAGTAGTGAGGGCGATAGTGCGCCCCGATGGCGCCCGGAATCGTCGAGAAATACCCCAACTTCTGGATCGCAGTCCGGCCCGGGATCCGACCCCCAGCTGCCTTCAGCATAACGAGGACGCCGTCAAATTCATCCATACATCAAGTCTCCGGTGGGTTCATGGCATAATCGTAGATGCCATATTTATAGGGTGCGGCGAGTATACGAATGTTATGCGATCTTCATGTTTTGATTATATTAGCGTGCCGATCTGGATCCGCTCCCGGATCAGCCAGAACCTTTTTTACTGTTAGCAGAGGGGCGATTCTGGCTGACGGACGTGTCGCGATCGGCTGCGGAAGATCCGACAGCCTCCTTGCAGATATCGCGCTTCACCGCAAAGAGGCCGGTGAGGCTTCAAGCACGGCGGACCCTGCCGGGAACGGGAGACGACGCCAGACCCTCACCCAAGGAGAATCACTTACCGCCGCCCCGTCTTGCAAGGCCCTTGAGATCACCCTTCACGACATTCCTCTTCGACGAAAAGTAGTCCAGGGACGCATCCCCCGACTCATCGATAACACCTCTCAGAGCTTCAGCCTCCAGGCACTGTTGCTGCATGTTGACGATCTGCAGCAACCTCTTCTGCCGGCTTGCAGTCGCAGAGAGGCTCTCCTCGTACTTGATCAGGGCACCCTCCGGGTAGATGCCTCTGGCCGCCTCACCGAGGAGGTCGGCCCTGTAGTAGCCGTAGTCCCGTATGTTCAGCAGGCGTGTCGTGTTCCGGGCGATCGACTTCTGCGTCTTCAGCCACTCGTAGAACTCGGGGTTCCTCTTCGGCCCGACATGGTTGCCGCCGAGGCAGTCCAGGCCATACCCATAGGCGAGAAGATCTCGGGCTGACAGGACGTTCTGGTCGTTGATGGCCTTCCCGAAGCTGACGTTGATGTAGGAGAGAAAGTTATTCTCCTCATATCCCCTTGCCGCAAGCCGCCGCTTGAGTGCGTTCAGGGAGTCGAGGTGGCTCTGGACCATCGTCCCGTCGAAATCGATGTAGTACGCATTGATCCCATGATCCAGGTAGAAATCAACAATCTTCTGCGTATAGAGGGCGGTAACTGAAGATATATACCCAAGGATGCATTTTTTGTTCCGCACCTCGATGGTCTCGATGCAGGATGAGAGATACTGTAAAAGTTCCCCGAAATTCTCTCTGTTAATAGAGCGTGCCATCTTTGGGACGGATGGAATGGGCGTGATATCCGAGTACGAGTAGGCGGCGTTTGTCAGGACGTCTATCTCATGTGCGGTAGGGTAACGGTCTCCCTGCCCGCGGGTCTTGAACTCCACAAAACAGAGGGCCGGAGAGTGATGTGCTTTCTTCCTATTTCTGCTGATATCCTTGTTCTTCTGCATGGAGTACGCCTTGTCCTCATCCATGCGATGCAGGCTCTCGTCATCGAACTTGAGATATGTCTCGTGGAGGTTCGTCAGGTTTCGAGGAAAATCAGTGTCAGCGTAGAAGTCACGGGGATTTATCGTCTTTACTGGCGTTACGATCTTTCCCGGCCCGATGTCGGCGGAGAGCGACCTCAGGTCGGTATCATCCGCACACGCGTAGTCGGTAATTCGGACTTCTCTCGTCACTTTAACAACCCCTGCAGGACCTCTTTTTTAATATGGAATGACGATTGCAGAAACCTGTTGTAGAGATCATGGCACTCCCCACCTGTCAGGGCAAGCCGTTCTCTTTCCCAGAGTATGAGCCCGACAGTGCCCGTCACCCGGATCTGCAGTTTATCCCGCAAGTTCCGGGCCCGTTCATCGATGACGCAATAACACCGCTTTTTGTCCTGCTCTATGGCAACGCCGGCACAGAGGACACTGAGTTCCCCTTTGTGCAGCCAGGGGTAGCGTTTAGCGAGCTTCTTGTAACATTCAGTGTCGCCATCCGGTACGATCTCAACATTCCCGTACGCTTCAAGATGTTGAAATGTCTCGGGATTCTCCATGATCTCCTCGTACACCTGAGGGGTGATACTGAGCCGGTACCCAAGATCTTTGCAGGCATCCAGAATTTTCGGATACTGTACTTCGCGGAATATGCAGACAATGGATGACGTGTCAAAGATCTTCATGTGTTACCTCTTAAGGTAATCAAGGTACGACTCTATATTCATCCCCGCAAGAAACGCGGCTTTCTCAAGGCTCACTTTCCCTTTTCGGTACAGCGACGCCGAGAGCGGGACTCTCTTTTTCAGGATATCACGAAGTCTTGCAGACTCACGGGTATATTCAGGATAGGTGATGTAGACGAAGAGGAGAACCTCATCCACGCTGAGGTCGTTGATAAAGACCTTGAAATCTTCAATTGCTCCGGACTCCTCGGTGTGGAACACGGAGCACACCTTCTCCCAGACCCTGACCCCATCGGGAGTGAGGGTATAGCCTCCTTCAGATCTCCTGACAAGGCCCAGGGAGATAAGTTCGCCAAGCGCAACCTCGGCGGCCTCACTATACGGCCCAAATATATGGGGGGTGAAATCCGCGTCGTCTCCTACCTGTTCTATGTAATCTCCGATGAGGAAGAGTTCTTTCTGGAATAGAACATCTCCCCGAACGGCAGAGTTACCTCCTGCATGCAGCAGATGCAGGATTGCCACACCCAGGTGGGGGAGACTATCGGCGATCTCATCCAGAGTAAACTCCACGGTCATCAACTCCATTTGTCGGGGTCAGGCTGCCCCGGATGTGCTGTAGTGTAATGGTATGAATTATATAGTTGTTATGTGTTGCCGTGTCGCTCAGAACTTGTAATGCCCATCGCAGGTGGTGTAAATGTGACCCAGAATGTGACTATCACATTCCCGTCGCATTCTTCGGCCCGAAATGTGTGCAGGTTGTGAAGTCGCCATCTCATGGCAACCTTGCCTGCGATCTCCCTCACCCCCCGCCGAGCACCTTCACAATCACCGCCACCACCGCCCCGCCGACGACCCCGCCGGCCCCGGCGCTGATCGTGGAAACCCTCCTCTCCTCGCCGGCCTTCTCCGCCCGCCAGCCTTCCAGCGCCCGGATCCGGCTCTCAAACTCCTCGTCCTGCGCCTCCATCCGCTGCAGCATCTTACAGATCCACTTCACATCCCGGTTCGTCTCGTAAACCAGCTCCCGGGTGGTCTTTGCATCGGTCATCCAGGTAACCCTCCCGGAGGACAATAAGTTATCAAACCCTGGTCCGACGATTACACCTCGCGACAGGTTCATAACCGGAGCGGGAGCATCGAAGGTTGCAACGTTGCAGCAGGTTTACCACAGGATTCCAGCACCGGCCGCGAAGATCGAACGGCCGGGGAAGGGGCCGGTTCCAGCAGTACCTGTACAGATAGAGAGATGCGTCTCTCTCTTAGTACTGAAGTACAGCAAAACACGCACACAGCCCCCGGTACCGGCGCCGGGGTGAGTGGGTGTGCGGGTGTGCGCGAAAGCCAGAATGCCGGAAGAGATCTCACGATACCACCTCCGCGGGGTGGAAATCAGGATCGAACGCCCCAACGCCACCCTTTGAGTGGCATCGCCGGCTGCAACGTGCTGAAAACAGGTACAAAGCGTGGGCCCATGTTGCAAGAGTCTCTGCCCGGCCCCCTCGACCACCGGACGAAGGTCGAACCCGGCATGTCTGCGGCGAGGCTCTACCGCTCGTTGGAGACCCCTGTGATCCGTGGTACGCAAGGCTCGTCCGGGGGTGGAACGGGCGGGATGAGGTGATCCGGTAGAACGGAAGATGCCTCGCCAGAGTGGCTCAAAGTCGGATGGGATCCGGCGGTATTGGGGAACCTTTCGCGAGATCCATGTCCACCGGGGACCTGGAACCACCAGTATACGGCCGGCATCGAGCGGGGGCGGCCATGACCCGGGAGGTGGGTACCTTCAGCCACGGCATGGATGGACCGCTCAGGATCTCCGTCGAGGCCGGGCGCTACCGGATTGAGGGTGGAGACGCGATGGTCCGCCGGAGCGGGAGCACCATCAGGCGCGACATACGACACCCGGTGGGGACGATGTCATCCACGGTCAAACGGCGAATGGTTCGGCAGAACCGGAGAGGGAACGCTCGCCGGCAGTGCTATGGTCTCTGCACAACCTGGGTAAGGAGATTCACCAATGCACAGATCCCCTGCATCCGGGGTGATGAGTGGAGCCGGAAAGCTCGGAGAAAGGTAACCCGGGGACCTGACGAAACCTATTTGTGGTAGCCACGATTATTATATCGTATCCAGAGGTGGAGTGACAATGGCGAAACCAATCGAACTTGGGCTTACCCTTGAGGGCGAAGATGCCCGGCGTTTCCATGAGTACATGGAGAGGCCCACCTATACCGACGACGCGCGGAAACTGATCCGGTTTGCGGCGCACAGAGCGCAACATCAGCGTCTGTGAGGATATGCCTCTCCCGGAACTCCATTTTTTACCGCTTTCCAGGGACCTGGATGTATCAGCCTTCAGGTGCGGTCATACCGATCTGGATGAGTTCTTGATCGAGGATTCAAGGGAACATCAGGAAGAGCGGCTGTCGGTAACCCATCTTGCGTATATCGACTCTGAATTGGTCGGATTTTTCACCCTCGTCACCGACTGCATCGATGTCAAGCAGGTAGCCCCGGAGGACGGGAAACGAGGGTACCCCTACCGGAAATACCCGGCTCTCAAGATCGCCCGACTGGCAACCTCCTCAAAATATCAACGAATCGGTATCGGGTTTCTGATGCTCGGCGAGGTTCTGGCGCTCACGATGAATATATCAAAATATGTCGGGTGCAGGATCATCACAGTGGATTCAAAACAGGAATCCGTGGGGTTCTACGAGAAATTCGGGTTCAAACGAGCAACCAGAAGATCCACCGATCCGGTCCATATGTATATGGATTATCAGAAATTGCTGGAGATGGAATACCTGATAGTGTGAGCACGCGGCCGGACTCCGGGCCCCTCTTGCGGATGACCTGGAGAAGGCGATGCAGGCGATCCGGTTGGCGTCGGGAAGAAACCGACGGCGTGAAGGTCCCATCAAACTTCCTGCTTGTGGTGACTGCTCCCACGACTCAAGTCGTGGGCTTTCTGCCTGTTTGATCGTAAAGCACTGCAGGAATCCTCTTGCACCTATCGAGGCTCTGGGTTTTTTGCGTGGCAGATTGCCGACAGGATGGATAGGACGAGAACTCATCACTCACACCCTCCGGCGCGGCCGGCATCACCCTTCAAAAGACTGATACAGGTGAGCGTCATACCAACCAGCATACAGGTACGGTCAAAATGGTGGGATGCACATTAACCAGGACGGTACGCGAAACCATCGTCGCGATACTCACCAAAAACGATGCCGAATGGATCGCGATCTTTGGCTCGTATGCACGGGGGGATGCCGGCCCGGCTAGCGATATCGATATCCTGGTCACGTTCGCCCGCAAAAAAAGCCTCTTTTCGCTCATCCGCATCGAGGATGAACTCACCCGGGCGCTCCACATGAAGGTGGACCTCGTCACCGAGAACGCCGTGAGCCCCTACCTTGCCGATGCAATCTACCGTGATGCCGTGGTGATCTATGATGCCGGAAGACCTCGCGTATCTCCGTCACATCCTTGACGCTATAATCAGCATCGAGGAGTTCTCCGAAGGCATCTCGTCGGTAGAGGAACTCAGGGACCGACGGCTGGAACGCGCTGGGATCGAGCGCATGCTGACTATCATCGGCGAGGCGGCAAAGATGGTCTCGCCGGAGTTACGCAGGGAGCACCCGGAGATTCCCTGGAGGGAGGCAGCCGGGATGCGGGATAAGATCGTCCACCATTACTTCGGTGTGGATTACGAAGCCGTGTTCCTGACTATACAGGATGATCTCCCGCCCCTTAAGCAGGGGATCAGATCAATGCTCAATGAGGCCGGGGAATCAAAAGGGGCCAGCCGTAAGGGATCTCCCGAGGATCGCGTATAGCAAGATCGGTGCTGATCAGGCCCTCTTTCGACCGCCGGGATATCAGACGGTTCCGGCGATATGTCGGGAAAAGAAGGGACGGGGGGATAGCGCACAGGTGGAGTATCTCCCGGCCGTCACTCCGGGAGGAGGCGGTCCCGGAGTATCGACCGAACCGCAGTGTCCCCGGGGGATATCGCGTGGGAGTTTGCCCCGGGTAGTTCAAATGCGCCCATATCTTCGATGTGCTTTTTCGATGGGCATGATGTGGGTGATATAAACGAGTTTTTCGTCTGAACTGATGTTGTAGATTACGGTGAACGTACGTGCGATGTGGAGTCGGTACGATTCACGCTTTTTATTGGTATGAAGTTTTTCTTTGTCCCCATCCGAACCGGGATAAGGATTATCCCGTAGAATTTTCAGTTTGGCTTTGATAACCCGTTGGTCTTTGGCATCGAGAGAATTTAAAAAATTGAGTGCACGCTCATCCGCCATGAGGCGGAATGTCACAGGTCCAGCTCCACGAACTCATCGCGGGCCATGACTTCTTCGATATCATCCGTGAGTCTCTGCTTTTTTACTTTCTCCACCAGTCTCGCGAGCGTGTCGTTGAGCGTCTCGTCCGGGCGCCTGAGATCCAGGATCTGATTATAGGTCTCTTCCGATACGGGTATGTTCTCCGTAACAGACATTGAATCCTGATAGGCGCTGATCATACATAGACCTTTCACCACTGTCGTTAACGTGACCACGCGTATCATGGAGTGCTCGGGATCTGCAACGATCATCTCCGGGTCATCACCGCCTACATGCCGGATGACGAACACTGGATCGATACGCGAACAAGGAGGGAGAAGGAATGATTCCAGAGAGGTGTACGTTCTGTAGGGGAAGCCTGCAGGAAGGAAAGACCGAATTCATTGCACGGGTCGGGGGCGAGATTGTTGTCGTCAGGGATGTCCCGGCGAGTCCTACTACGCCCGGCTCAAGTGCCACGGTCCGGTGACGACTACTACGTCACCTTCACCCGGAGGACCGTCCGGGTCTCGTCCTACCAGGACGACGCCATCAAAGGCAAGGTCGAGGCCTGGGCCAACACCGTCCCCGCCCTGGCGTGAAGGGGACTCATCCACCCCGCTCTTTTTCCCTGCACCAGGAGCCTGGCAATCGGGGCGGCTCTCCTCCCTGTGGGGGCGTTTTGTCTTCCGGGCGGCGGTGGATGTTCTCAAAGAGGAGATCGGATCCGGAGGATATCCCCCCCAGCGAAGAGGAGATCGGAGCGGGAAAAGTATCATCTGCCGGGAGCACCCACGTACGCATATTCTGGAGTGTGCGGCATGGGAGTGCGATACATCTGTGATGCAGAAGGAAGAAAGACCGGCGTTATCGTGCCCATCGGCCTCTGGGACAGCCTGAACCCCGAAAAACCTGCCGGTGAACGGGTTGGGGTTCCGGATCCCGGAAGATATCGGGGCATATACAGAGACTTAAACGTCGATCTAAAGGCTGAGATCCGGAACCTGCGGGATGAAACTCCCCGACGCGGTCATTGCAGCCACCGCTCTGGCTCACGAATGCGTACTGGTCACCCGAAATGAACGTGACTTCTCCGGGATCTGCACGCTCGAGGTCGTAAACCCGATCGACGACGAATAAACTGATGGGATCCGGAGAAACGGCAGGATACAAGAGACAACCCACGAGACCACCATCACGAAACTCACCCGGAACCCCGGTTCGGGAGATCCCGGCCCGGGAAAGAATGATTGACACTCTCCACGGCTAATGTCGGGGGCTTGCTTGCGCCCCTTGAGCCCCCATTATTCCGTCACCAGCAGAGAATACACCGAAACTGACCCCGTTCGCCGGCTTTCTGCTCTAAAGAAGATGAAGACATGGCCTGCCGTTCTGCCTCGTGCGAGACTGCCAGACCGAAAAACGTGCTATTATCACCGCAACACATGCCGGTTCTCACGACCCGGAGCGTTGTGCCGTGAGGAGTAACACCCATGACGGACTTCATGCAGAAGACCGTCAACCGGGCGGTGGGGCCCGTGACCTCAACGGCGCGAGTACTCCTTGTGGGCCCTCTCGATTGTCATGATCTTCGCGATCCTGACGGTGTTCTCCTCGTGCTCAATGGTGTAAAAGACGGTGAAGGATCTGCTGATATGGAGGCGGTAGACTGCGGGGGGATGGGGGCATTCAAGTTTTTCCTTGTTCCCTCCCGGAAACGGGTCCTCCGAGAGATCCTGGATCTTTTCGACGACGATCCGTCGGGTTTTTGGGGGGAGCCGCTTTAAGAACTCCCGTGCCTTTTTCTCGATCAGAACGGTGAACACGCTCTCAGTCGTCCCGCAGAATCTCGTCCGGGTCGAAGGCTACGAACTCGCCGGTCTCCTCGATCTCGACAACCATCTTCCAGTCGCGATAGTCACGCTCGCGCCGGATCATCCGGCTGAGCAGCTCATCGTAGCTCTCTCCGGCTTCTTTGAGGTCGTGCAGGTCCTTCCAGGTGGGCTCCTTCACGGGAATGCGCTTGATCTGGCTGCCGGCATCGCTTGTGGCGGAAGACATGCATCTCTGTGGATCATTATGGTATTTATTGATGTGCACAATTGCCACAATGAGTAAAAGTGCCACAATGAGCGCCCCGGCTGAACAGGTACTGCAGCGCCTGCTCTGACCCTGCCGCAACGTCACAGCTCATATCGACAGAAGAGTACGGAAACAGCTACGGATGCACCGCGCGGACTGCCCGACGCGATCTCTCCGCTCTTGCCGAAATGAGCACAATTGCTGTGAAACAGGAGGGGCGACTGCGGCGATATATGCTCAATCCATCATTCCGGTCATTGCGGACAGTTGCGGACAATCCCGGACAGAACCCGGACTGAGGGAGAAGGGTAAAACCCATACCCAACGAGCAAAACTGCCGAAAATCAGAGGAACGGGCACTGAACCCGGTAACAGTATCCGGACAATTGCGGACAGCCAGCATCCGGGGACCACCCCCCTTCACGTTCATCCTGCGCACACCTCGCCTTCACCACGCACCATCACCCCGGTCCCCGGCACCTCCTCCCCGGGGTGGAGCGAGAATATGGTGGGTGTCGGCCCCTCTCCTGCGACGGGAAGGAGAGGATCTGCGCCGGTAAGCGGGAAAGAATGATATGCGATGCAGAAAGAGATACAACGATATGAGACGACGCCACCTGCTGGATGCGGAAGGAAAAGATGGGGTTCTCCGCACCATCCGCACGGTCCTCGCCGGATTTGACGAGATCGAGGTGGGGTATGTCTTCGGAACGTTCTCGCAGGGGGATTTCGGCGACGTGGACGTTGCAATCCTCGTCACCGGCGAACCCACCCCCTACCAGGCGATGCGGTTCGCGCGGAAGATCGAGCGGGAACTTGAGCGAGGGTTTTGTTACCGTTTTGAGGCTGACGTGAAGATCCTCAACACCGCCCCGGTCTCTTTCCAGTACGAGGCCATCAAGAGCGGCCGACCCGTATTCTTGCGCGACAGAGAGCGGAGGATCCGGTACGAGGCGGGCGTGCTCTCCCGGTACCTCGATTATGCGGATACGCTCGACTGGTTCGACCGGGTTCTGCTCACGAGGGCCTGAGCATGGTCAGGGACGAAGGGGTCCTCACCCACCTCCGGGAACTGGACGAGGCAGCCGGGGACTGGGAACGTTACCGATCCATCACCCTTGAAGATCTGAGAAACGACCGCGATAAGAGGAATATGGTGTTGCATGCGCTCCTCGTCAGCATCCAGGCATCGATCGATATCGCCAACCACCTGGTCGCGGCCTCGAGCTCCCGGCGGCCCGAAACCTACCGGGAGAGTTTCATCATTTGCCCCAGATCGAAGATCTGAGGCAGTTGCACTGAAAGTGCAACTCTATGTGACGAGGGGCTGATCCCGGAAGACCTCGGGGCCCGGCTCTCCGACCTCGCGGGCTTTCGGAATGTTCTGGTCCACCTCTACTGCCGGCTGGACCTGGACGAGGTCTACGGGGTGCTCCAGGACGACCTTTTAGTCGTGAACCGGTACCGCGATCTGGTTCGGGCGATGCTCCGGGATCGCCTCCTCCCGGAGTGACGGCTACGCGCTGGAGTGAACCGGGGAGGGTTTCCTCGCGCTGTTCACCGCTCCGCCCTCAAAACCCCCGGGTTTTTCAAGTTTCGGACGTTCACACCTTCGGTGCTCCTGCTCCGGTTCTAACGAACCATCGCGTCCTGCGCCTCCATTCTCTGCAGCGAGTCGCACCTAACGGTGCGACCGCTCCGGCCCTGCGGCCCGTCGCATCTTACAGATCCACTTCACATCCCGGTTCGTCTCGTAAACGAGCTCCCGGGTGGTCTTTGCGTCGGTCATCCCGGTAACCCTCCCGGAGGAGAGCAGGACGGGGAAGAGAAAAAGGCTGACCGTAAGGACTATATGCAGAAATCTCGGTAGAAAAAACGCTTGTCCGGCCGCGACCGGCGGCAGAGTATTGTCGCCGGTTCAGGAGTTACTGTACCTCCCCGGCGGATCTGCCGGCCTCACCCGGTGAGTTCAACCTCGCCTGCCGCGAGAGGCCGGCAGCAAAGCCTGCCGCTGTGGACGTCCTTCATCACGGCATCGATCTTCCGGGAAACTTCCGCGCTGTAGTATGCCTCGCCGCAACGGTCGCAGATGAAGGCCGGGACATCCCTGATGACGATGATCTCGTCCCCAACCCGCGCCATGAACTCGGTCTTTCCTTCCTGCAGGGTTCCTTTACAGAACGTGCATCGCTCTGGAATCATTCCGCATCCTTTTCAGAGATACCGGGCAAAATCGTCGGGATCGATCTTTGCCAGCTTCAGAACCCCGCGGAGTGTGCCGATCTTCAGTTCGTCGTGCAGCGGGACGACTGTCCCCACCTTACCCCCGGGCGTCGCCTTTGACAGGCGCACATGGCTCCCGGTCTGCCCGCTGACGACGAATCCGTACTGCTTCGAGAGTATCTTTATCACGGTCTCGCCCGATACCGGCTTAAGCCCGGGCACCCTCGGTCACCTCAAACGTCGTGATGATCGGCCTTCTCCCGTCTTCCAGCGGGAATTCGGTGCATCCGTCACCGGATGCACGAGCCTCACGCCGGAGGTGTGGGGCTTCCTCTAAGTACAACTCCGTAGCCTCTTTGAGGTTGGCTACCGCCTCCTCTACCGTCCGACCCTGGCTGACGGTGCCGACCTCCGGGCACTCCGCGACGTACATATCCTCTTCCCTGTAGAGCACGGCCGTGAACGTCCTCATGATCTCACCGATAGAATAGCATCTCTCTTCGTGGTGATAATACTGACCGACGTATCCGGGTGGTCATCTCCTCCGCTGTGCCCCTCGGGTGACGACTACTACGTCACCTTCACTCGCACGACCGTCCGGCTCTCGTCCTACCAGGACGACGCGATCAAGACCGCGGTCGAGGCCTGGGCCGACGCCGTCGGCGAACTGGCGTGAGGGGGACTCTTTCCCCTTCACTTTCAACCTGCGCACGGCCACCCTTTATACCATTCCCCTTCTCCAGACTGGATATGAAGTGTTCCCCTCCCCTCCGCTACGACGAGACCCTCTTCCGGGACCGTGAGGTCTTCGAGTTCACCCACATGCCCGGCGATCACCGCAATGGGGTGGACACACAGGAGACGATAGGCAAGGGCCTGCCTGAGAACCCGGAGCTCATGCGGATATTGCAGGACAGGTTGATCGAGGAGAAGATCAAGCGAGGTGATACTTGCAAGGGTGCTCCACATGAACCGGCGCGAGACGTACGAGCACCTGAAGCACAACCCAAAGAACGTGCGGTTCAAAGACCTCTGCCGTGCGGCGGAAACCTTCGGGTTTCGCCGGAAGGGCGGGAAGGGCAGCCACACCGTGTACGTGCGGGACGGGATTCCTGATATCCTCAATTTCCAGAACGTGAAGGG
>NZ_DAXW01000005.1:15307-72512 GCF_002506585.1 Methanoculleus sp. UBA430
GGATGAAGATGCCACATAAATATGCAATCGAGATCTTCTACAGCGATGAGGACGAGGGGTTCATCGCCGTCGTCCCGGAGCTTGCCGGCTGTTCCGCGTTTGGCGAGACGGAAGAGGAGGCTCTCTCTGAAGTGAAGGTGGCTATCGGCCTCTGGCTCGATACCGCCCGGGAGGAGGAGCGGGAGATCCCGGAGCCGAGCGGCCGGGAGCAGCTGCGGGAGATCCTTGCGGGCAAGGGCGTTGCGTGCGAACCACGGGAAATAGCGTAGACCTTGTAGAGGCTTCCACCCTCGGTTTCTCACACGCTCAACGTTGAATCTTTTCCACAGTGAGAATAGGTGACTGCTCCCCCGACTTCAGTCGGGGGCATCCAGGGTATTTCAACCCAGAGATTGCAGTCTCATAACATTGATCGCCGCATTCTGGTAACCTGTTATGAGGACCGTTTCCATGGCCTACACCTATGTTGTGGCCTTTTTCCGTCTTATCCCCGATAAAGTCATGCTAATCCCCTCCCCCGTCCACCCTGTAGTTATCTGTCATATTCCCGGGAAGAGTTGCACTGCAAGTGCAACTGCCTCAGATCTCCGATCTGGGGCATCTGGCAGGCAAGGAGTAAGACCCATGGCAGACTTCGTACAGAAGACCGTCAACAAGACGGCGGTCCGGGACCTCGCCGTCCCGATCGCCGACGTAACGTCGTTGAACACCCTCATCGAGAGCGTCATCGCCGACAACCCCTTCGGGTGCGTCGGGTATACCGGTGCCGACGGGCAGCCGGTCGCGGCAGTCATCCGGAACCGCGAGCACTACACCGCGAAGGTGGACTTCATCGACGCCGTCATCGCGCTGGAGTGAGAGGAGGTCTTTTGCCCCCACTCTCTTCCCCGCGCCGGGAGCCTGGCAACCGGGGCGTCTCCCCTACCTGTGGGGGACGTTTTGTCTTCCGGGCGGTGGTGGATGTTCCTGGAGAGGAGGAGATCCGGAGAGTACCCTCGCCGGCGAAGAAGGGATCGGAGCGGGAAAAGTATCATCTGCCGGGAGCACTCATATCTCCATATTCTGGAGTGTGCGGCATGGGAGTGCAATACATCTGTGATGCAGAAGGAAGAAAGACTGGCGTTATCGTGCCCATCGACCTCTGGGACAGCCTGAATGCCGAAAAACCTGCCGGTGAACGGGTTGGGGTTCCGGATCCCGGAAAATATCGGGGCATATACAGAAACTTAAACGTCGATCTAAAGGCCGAGATCCGGAACCTGCGGGATGAATGGAACCGGATATGAGTCGGTACCTGCTCGATACGAACATCCTCATCTACTACCTTGCAGATGCCGTTCCGCCGGCGAGAGTAAATGAGATCGAAGAGATGCTCACCTCTTCATTTCGTGTTTCAATCATCACAAAGATCGAATTTCTCGGGTGGAAGAAGCATACTCCGGAAGGGTATGCGATAGCCGAGGACTTTATCCGTTCTGCGGAAGTATACCCTCTGATCGATACAATTGCGGACCGCGCTATCCACCTGCGTCGAACTTGCGGGATGAAGCTCCCCGACGCGGTCATTGCAGCCACCGCTCTGGCTCACGAATGTGTACTGGTCACCCGAAATGAACGTGATTTTTCCGGGATCTGCACGCTTGAGGTCGTAAACCCGATCGACGGCGGGTAGATGCGGCGCAGTGGTTTCGCGTGGTACTGGCGGTCAGTGAGACTCAGGGCTGCTCGCATCTTGTCCGATGCAGATGTCCAGAGCACCCCATCAACACCAGGAGTTCGCTTGCCTTTGTTTTGTGTGACGATCCGCACCGCGAGGAGTTTCGCGGAGTAGGTATGCGTCAGCAGATACCTGAGACGTTTGACCATATTCCATTTTCCTTCGTGCGTTGCCTTTGCAATCCGGGTTTGTAGCCCGTTAACAATGGATTCACGATCCCCGCCGAGATCGTCGTGAGACGGAGTGAGGGGGCGACTTTCTTTCGTTTCGGCATACAGAGCGGCAATATGTTTCCGGTGTGATCGTCGAAGCAGATCATATGTAGTCACAGGTGAAACATCCTCTGGATGGCACCACGGAACGTACCCGGGACCTGCATGCTCTGCAGGGAACCGGTGAGCAGGAGGGGGGCTTTGCGGCACGTCGAGGGCTGCCTCCGGTCGTCGGGCTGGCCTGCAGGGGAAAAGCCGTCGCTCATCATCACGATACAGGGGCGGCACGACAGATCCTACTGGCTGGTGGTTCTTGCGCGGCCCGACGCCACGCTCGAAGACCTCGACTCCCTGATCCGCGACGTATGGGTGGAATGCTGCGGGCACATGAGCGCGTTCTCCATCGGCAAAGAGAGTTACCTGAGCGGCGAGGACGAGCCGGGAACGAGCATGGCAATCCCCCTCTCCGGGTTGGTCCCGCCGGGAAGCACGTTCTCCTACGAATACGACTTCGGCTCCACGACGGAGCTGGACCTGAAGGTGATCGGTGCAATACCCATAATGCCTCCGGAGAAACCGATCTGCCTGATCGCGAGGAACAACCCCCCGCCGTTCCCCTGCGACGCCTGTGGGAATCAGGCGGAATTCAGCCTGTTTGACGATGAAGACGGTACCCTCCGTTTCTTCTGCCGCGAATGCCTCGTCTCGGCCGAACCCGATCCGGAGTGCACGGAGATCATCGAGAACTCCCCGAGAACCGGTATCTGCGGCTACGTTGAGGACCCTGATGCCGCGGTGTACTGGTATCCGCCGGGATGGAACGCGGAGGATCTCGCATCCCCGGAACTCGAAGAGATCCTGAAGAAACTCCCGGAGTTCGATCCGGACGACTGCATATATACTTTCGAAGACCCGCCCGGGGACGCAGAGGTGCAGGCCATGATGGATGCCGTCTGTGCGGATATCGGCCCGGAGATTGAGGCGTTCATCGCCGATGAGCGGGCCGCGCACGGGGAGTTCTACGGTGCGCTGGCGGGAGAGACCGTTATGGAGTTCTGCGTCTTCACGTACGGCCTTCGCGGAAAGACTATCCGGGAGTGGGATGCCCGGCTCGTACGCACGTGCCTGATCGAAGAGATGGCGCAGAACCCGATCTTCCCCGAGGAGTGGCTTGAGAACGCCGTCCCGATCCTCTGCCGGTTCCTCTCCTCCATGGAGGCGGCCGGCAGGCTGCAGAATGCCGCGGAACTGATCGCAGTACTCAAAGAGGCGGAACCCGCCTTCCGGGCCGCGGCCACGAGCCCGGAGAAGTATCGCGACCTTTCCGGTCGTATCTTCCAGCGGGCGCTCGACGCAGGGGTCGACCCGGAGGATGAGCGTGCCCTGATGAACTTCGTCCAGCGCGAAGTCGTAGTAATGGCCGGGATGGACCCGGACGATGCGGATCTCATCGAAAAAATCGAATATCTATTTAAGGACGACGGAATCGCCCCGAATTCCGGGGATCTGCGGGTCTCCGCGATCCTCTTCAGGTGCGAGGAATTCTGTGCCCGGCTTGAAGACGGCACGATCCCGGGACGTTGCGGGGCCATCGTCGGCGACCTGGCCGCCCACCCGGCAGCACCGCTCTCGCGGGGGGACGAAGACCTCTGGAGTGCGGCCGTCGTCTATGCAGCATGCCGGGACGTGGGCCTGATCCGGCCGGGAAAGGGGGGGACCCCGTTGGCCCGGGAGATCGGTTCCTTCTTCGATCTCGAACCGTCATCGGTTCGGAACAAGGTGGCCGCGCTCAAAAAATATCTCACGGGTACGCCGGGAGCGGAAGACTGAGCCGTGCCGGGAGCACACGCGCAGGCGGGATGCGAACCGGCGTACGATTCCGGTTCCCGTCGATGGCAACCCCTTCGGGTGCGCCGGCGCTGTTGGAGGGCCGTCCCCGCGCGATTTTTGTCTGCATGATCCCGGGCGAGGGCCGGTTACAAAAATCCTTTCTCATCGAGGAGCCGGGCGATCAGCCGCACCTGTCCGGGATCGCCGACGGCCGTCTCCCATTCTTCCCGGATGGAGGAGAATGCATCGTCGCAGTAGTCGGGCGCTTCGTCGAGGAGCGCGGAACCCGAATCCTGCTCGAACCGTCGGATCCCGAGGAGAATGCCCGCGCAGAAGAGGCGCGACTCGTCGGCCATGCCGCGCCGGAGGTAGGCTGCCATCTCCTCCTTATAGGGCGCAACAATCTCGTCCATCATCTCCCATGCCCGCTCGGACGGATAGAGGTAGCCGCCGTCGTGGGTTCTGCCCGAAGTTTTCCAGACGTCCTCGATCTCGATGCCGGCGAGGTCGCCCGCGAGCGAGTCGGCGATCTCCTCGCTGCCGACGATCCGGAGGACGTCACGGGCAACGCCTTCCGCCCGTGACGCGAGGGTAGGGTCGTCGCGGATGAACTGTGCGAGGACATCCTGCGCCTGTTCGGCGCTGAGTGAGTCGAGGAGGGGAGTCACGGATGCGGTTTTCTTTCGTTTCGGCATACAGATCGGTACCCGCGGAGGACAGATAGCATTGCCGGAGCCGAAGCGGCGGGAGGGACGTGAGGTTTGCAACGCAACGAGCTTTCACCGGGACGGGCTGTTCCGGGGAGAGCGGCACCTGCAGTCTTATAATGACTGATGAGCAAGGGGTAAGCATGGTGCTCGAAGAGACGCTGGTGGTGTACGATCCGGACGAAGCCAGGAGGATTGCTGGCGAGCTCCGGAAAAAGGGGATACCGGTCCGCATCGTGCGCAAGGACATCCTGGTACGGTCGATCGACGTTATCGGCAGGATCCGGGACCTCAAAGCCGCAATCGAGGAGGGGATCGCGCAGATTGGGGAGGACGACGATGCCAGGCCGCGGCTCAAGAGAACTCTCGCCTCACTGGGAGAGGACGAAGAGGAGATTGCAACCTTCCTGCAGCAGCATCCTCCCGGCAAAGCAGTCACCCCGGTTATGCCGAAGAAAAACCTGCTCGAACTCTATCAAGCGTTCCGGACGGAGGGAGCCGGTGAGGAAGAGGTGAGTGGCGAGATCGCGAAGATCCTCAAGAGCCGCAGGATCTTCGCGCTTCTCGAACGAAACGGGCTGATCGAATGGACCAAAGACGAAGAAGCAATCCTGCACGGGCATGCCGATCCTGCAGATCTGGTTACCGCGCTTTCCGGGGAGATTATCGAAGAAATCGGACTCGAAACCCTGAAAAGACATGCCGTCAAGACCAGCATGACGATCATCTCCGAGCCTGATTACCGCCTGGAATTCAACCCGGAGGCGATCAGTATGATACAGATCGCGGATCTGGATGAACTCGTCAACGAGATGGAGATCGATCTCGACGCATATGATCTGTTCCGGGACAGCGTCTATGCAAAAAGAACGGTCGCCTCCAGGGTAATAGGTATTTTCGAAGGACGCGGAACAGTTCCGGCCGAGGAGATCTTTGCTGTCCTGCAGAGCGACGTCTTTGAAATACCGGGCAAGATCGAAGAAATCACCCTGGATCTCGACCTCGACTTCGTGAAAGGGCTGCTCGACGATATGCGGAGGATCGGGGTGATCCGCAGAAAAGGGGCGGGATACCGGTTGGCGTGACGCACCCGGGCACCTACAGGCATCCTTCCGACAGCCAAAACCGCCTCTCTCTCCACAGAATACATCCGAACCCATGCAAAATAAGTATCTACCAGAAGTAAGTCGCTGACATAGGGGTACAGAGTTAGTAGTCACCGGACTGCACCCCGCTCAAACCGTTCCTGCTCCCGCCGCTCCGCGGGGCGTCCTGCGTACCCGCACAACGGCGGGAGAACCTTCGCTCATCGCAACTTCGCCTCCATCTCCGCTATCCATCCCTTGACCCGGTCGATCGTGCTCTGAATGTCGGAAATCCGCTCGTTCTCCTCGTCAATCCATCCTTCTACGCGGTCGCGGTAGGAGTCAGACCATGCCGAGTCTCTCATCTCCTCCAACTTGGAGAGGTTCCTCTGTCTCCGGTCCAGAGCAGACTCGAGGCTATCGAGGCGATCCGTCAGGTTCGCAATGTTTTCTCTCGTCCGCTCCTCCCACGCTTCTTTCTTGGCTATCGCCTCCCGCCTTCTGGCCTGACGGGTCTCCCATGCGGCTTGCTTCTCGGCATGATACCGCTCGATCACCGCGCTCCTTGCACGTTTCCATTCGTCCCACGCTACATTCAGGGCCTCCGATGCTCTCGTCAGGGCTTCAAACGCCTCCTGTTTATCCCTGCCGGACATCCGGCCCTTGTTCCGGGAGAGGTAGGCCCATCCCTCTCCCATGGTCTTGCTGCACGCTATAAGTTCGAACTTCCGGTCGTCGAACGGGCCAAGTATCGCATCGAGGACCTGAGTGATGACGATCGAGAGTCCTCCGGTGATGAGCGCAAGAAACACATCGTCCGACTCCGATGACGGAGTCGCCCTCCGTGCAAGCGAAAGGATTTCCGATAAGTGAGAGTTCGATTCGCTCACTCTTGCTGTAAATTCTTCCTTTGCCCTCTCCTGGGACGCTTTTACCTCTGCAATGATTGTTTGAAAGCGATCCCATGCCGCCTGCCTCTCCCGGACGGTTGGAAACTTCGATCCTTTAAACGCCTGATTGATACTCTTTATCTCATTCCATACCTCTTTCCACGTTCTGTTGCGTCTTTCGGCCTCGCCGATCAAACGCTCCAGTGAGTCCAAGAGCCCTTTAATCTCCGATCCGTCGGTCATGGGTGCGCACTCTCATCTTCACATCAAACGGAAATCAGCGTGTCAGTATCTGGGTGGGAACGCTTCAAGCGAGGCTTGCGGCGAGAGAGACCCCTCTCTCACCCGCCCGCTCCAGCCAGGTACTCCCGCGAAAGCCGGGCGATATCCTCCAGGTCGCAGACCAGGTACCCGTCTTCTCTTAGATCTTCTTTGCCCTCTATGCTCTTTGCTACCAGGGCAAAACGTTCGTTCCTGCTCTCGTTTCGCCATCTCACCATGGAGGCCTTCTCCCGGAGTGCCGCAAGGATACCGCGGGCCTGGCGGCGGTTGAGAACGGACCACTTGCATTCGCAGAAGAGGGCATCCCCGGAGACCTCGTTCAGGCCTACGAGATCGATCTCCGTCTCCTTCTGCCACCATCGCCCCAGCCGCGAGTACGAGGAGCCAAACAGAATCCCCCTGCGAACGAGGTCGAGAGCGAGTTGCTCGAACATCTCTCCGCAATACGGCGCGATCTCTTCCCTGATGGAGGCGAGCACCTCCCCGCTCTGTCCCGTCTCGGTCTCCGCCCTCCGGGGATACACGAAGCGGAACCAGAACCTGAGGTAGGGATCGGTCAGCCGGTAATGCCTTCTCCGGTAGCCGGCATGGGCGGTCACCGGAACCTCATCTCTGATCAGGTGCATACGCGAGAGGACGGCAAGGTACTTGGAGACCAACCCTTTATCAAGCCCGGTCCCCTGGCAGAGGGATGCGCTCGTGGTATACCCCGCGGCGAGAGCGCGGAGAATGGCCATGTAGTTCCCTGCTTCGCGGAACTCATACTGCATCAGGATCTCGGCTTCGGAGTACAGGTATGCACCTTTGCGGAGAATCTGCTCCTCCACGTTCTCCCAGAATGTTCGGTCGGGGCGAAACAGACGGAGATAGGCGGGAACTCCACCGATCGCGCACCATGTCATGACGAGTTCCTCCTCGTCGTAGGGGAGGAACCGGCGAAGGTAGGGGTAGGAGAGAGGCTCGAGCTGCCACTGCCCCGTCCTCCTGCCGTAGAGCGGGCTTGTGTACCCCAGCACCTCGGTCTCCATCGTGCTGACCGATGAACCCGATATCACGAGCATCACCGGCTCCCGGGAGAGCACCGTATCCCACACCTTCTGAAAGACGGAAGGCGTGGCCCGGTCGCGTGCGATGAGGTAGGGGAACTCGTCGATGACGATCACCACTTTCTCCCCCTGGGAAGGGGAAAAATTCCGGTGCCTGACCAGCGCCTTAATGACGGTCTCCCAGTCGGGATACCGACTCCGCTCGAAGTCCGGATCGTTCAGGTACTCCCCTGCGTAGTGGGAGAAATCCTGGACATTCCTTGCCGTCCCTTCTTCTGAGGCCAGGAAGTAAAAGCCCGGGACAGTCTGCAGGAATTGGGCAAGAAGCGTCGTCTTGCCCACGCGCCGCCTCCCATACAGGATCAGGCACTCCGGAACCGGGGAACGATATCGATCGGTGAGGAACTGCAGTTCACTTTCCCGGTCTACAAAAGAATGTTGAATCATAAGTATACTACTTTATAGTCAACAACAACTTAAGATAATCGGTAAGCGCCGGTAGCCGGACCGGAGATGGCCGCTGCGCAGACGGGCACCCCCTTTCCGGGTTGATGGTCGTAGCCGGGCAGGATGAGGACGAACTCCCCCGCTTTCGCGGCGACGATATCGGCGAGGTCGCTCCGCTGGAGGAGGGAGAGCACCTCCCCGGCGAGCACCTGGTAGTAGAACTCGGGGTAGCCGATGCCCGAGGGGCTGAGCGGGTGGTAGTGCCCCCTGGTCCTGACGTACTCCCCGGAAGAATGACGGTGATCTCGAACCGAGGTTCTGCTCACGAAGATACGCGCGATCCCCGGCAGTGAGGGCGAGGTCGCGGTACATGTAGTATAGGGGCATGCTCCCGGACTGGTCTGGGTCGGCGAGCACGCATCGCATATCGTCGAGGGTCCGGACGGAGGGTTCAGGGAGGGGGCCGGGCCAGTAACTGTTCATTAATTCATGTTCTGCTGTAACTGGTGATAATTTACGCGATGCGATCCTAACACCGTCATCACGAGGGGGGGCTTCAATGAAAATGGGAACTCTGAAGTAGGCCTGTTACCGGTGGAGCGGGCTTTTACGGTTCTGGAGGCGAAGTGCTGGAACTTCTAGGGAGATGCTCCCCTCGACAAACGTCACCCGGGGGTGGTCGAGGCGGTGCTCGATGTTTTCCTGCCGCCCGGTGGCGAGGTTGTCGATGATCACGACGTCGTGGTGCTGTGCCAGATGCGATGTTCCGCAGGAACGGAGCAGGAGCACCGTCAAGGTGCGACTGTGTCTGCAAGATTGGAGCCGATGAAGCCGGCCCCGCCGGTGACGGTGGAGCGCATGAAGAGGGTATGGCGGTGGGGTGGTTTAGGGCTTTCTGAATGGTGCCAGCGAGACAGTCCGTTCAGCCCTCGGATGTGCCATGGCGCTCGATAATGAGTGGGGTTCCAGGTTGTCTTTCCCGCTTGCCTGGCTTGCGTCTGAATCGTCATCGCGGGATTCCAAGAACGTTTTTCCGAATACAAAACCGACGGTATTCTATGGGAGACACGGGATACGGTAGTATACTGGTTACAAAGATTTTCTGGAGAAAAATACTATGACAAGGATTGAGATAAAACGAGATGTGGAGAGGTATCTTGAAAAGAACCTCTCCATTGCGGAGGATATTATTGATAAAATCAAAAAATGTCTTGGCGAATATCTGTTTGTGAATATAAATTCATGCAATAAATACGAGTTAAAAGGGAATTGTAAGGGATTTTGGCGGCTGCATGTTCCCCACGACCATGTTGTGATCTATGTCATTGAAGGGGCCGAGCCGAATAGGTATGCAGCAGTTCTAAAGATCATGACCGAAAAAAAGTATCACAATTGGCTTAAATCTTGTTAGATACCAATCTTTTAGACGCCAATCTTTCTTCAACAACCGATATATCAGATCCCGGCTGGTTCCTTAACCTCTCCAACTCGGCAACTCTCGCACATTTTTTAACGGGCTTTAACTCGCGCTCAAGGGTCTTGCTTATTGATTCTCTCCCTTTTCTACGCGAGAGAATTTCCTGATAAATCGTATCGGATACTTCTATCGTCTGCATACACATGGTGTCTGCCCTTCAAGGGGATATACTTTGTGAGGTAGGCGTGAGACCCTCTCATTCCCATGCACCATTCACTCATCCCGGTGGAATTCAGCCGGAAAATGTCCCTGTAGATTGCGTATACCGGACGATCTCCGGGAGACTGGATTCCTTCTAGGGTGAACTACCCCGCCCCGGAGGGACGTACCCGATCTCCACAGGCGTTGATTACCCTGTTCGGGCCGTTCCGACCCTACAGCAGATTGCGTGTTCCGGTTGCCTGGTTCTCGCAACACAGACACTCTTTATCTCTGCGGGGTTGAAGGGGCAGAGCGGGAAGACCCCCTGCGCAAGCTGGGGGATGGGAGCGGAGCCCCTTCGTCCGGCGCTCCCCCTGCCCCCTCATCCCATATCTCTATGCCAGAGGGCCGCATATCCTGAATGAGAGAACCTGCAGGAGAGTTTTCAGATGCACCTTGCCACGAACGTCAAGATTCAGGTGACGTCTGAACAGGCCGATGTGCTCTGGCACCTCTCTGAAAAGTGTCGGTTACTCTACAACTTCGCTCTTGCCGAACGAAACCAGAACTACCAGGAGAACAAGGATCGGCCCGATAAGCAGTCTATCAGGTACGTCCAGCAGGCCAATGCCCTTCCGGAACTGAAGAAGAAGTACCCCGAGTACCGGTGGGTCTACTCCAAAGTTCTGCAGACCACCCTCAAATCGCTGGACGACAACTTCAAGTCGTTCTTCGCGCTCCGACAGAACGGGGATGAGGATGCCAACCCCCCGGGGTTCAAGGGCAAAGACCACTTCTGCACGCTGCGCTACAACCAGAGCGGGTTTGCGATCGCCGGGGGCCGGATCCGGTTCTCGCACTTCTACAACGAGGTTCCGCTGGAGTTCGATCTGCCCGAAGGGCAGGCGTTCGTCAACGTCAAGCAGGTGGATCTCTTCTACGACGATCTGCAGGAAGCGTACTACATCTCCATCGTCCACGAGGTTCAGCCGGATCAGAGGTATGCTGACAACGGTCTCTACCAGGCCTGGGATCTTGGGGTCACGAAGCATGTCGCGGTCAACACCTCCGGCAAGTTTCTGGAAGTCAGGAATGCCCGGCCCGACAGGTACTGGAACCCAAAGATCGATGCCGTGCAGTCGCGGCGGGACCACTGCAAGAAGAAGAGCCGGAAGTGGAAGAGACTCAACCGTGCCAAGCGGACGATGGAGCGGAAGCGGAGCAACCAGCTCAGAGACTTCCAGCACAAACTGAGCAGGAAACTCATCGAGAACACCCGGGCCGCCACAATCCTGGTCGGTGACCTCTCCGTCAAGCAGATGCCGAAGTCGAAGCAGGCTACGCCCGGGCTCAACCGCGCCACCCAGAACGCCGGACACCTCTCACGGTTCATCGGATTGTTGACCTACAAGGCAGCCCTTGCAGGTAAGAGAGTAATAACAGTCGATGAACGGTACACGACGAAGACCTGCTGTGTCTGCGGAGCGGTTCACGATATGCCGCTCGGGAAACGAGTTATGAACTGTGAATGTGGGAACTGCATGGATCGCGACCAAAACAGTGCGGTCAATATCATGGTGCGGTTCCTATCACAAGATGCCCTGTAGACGGGCTACCGGCAGTTCGCCGGTAATCTGCGACAAACAGGCCCGAGGATCCCCGTGGTCCCCGGACACTCGCAGGAAGCCCCCTGCGCAAGCGGGGGGTAGTTCACCAATCCCCTCTTCTCCAGTCTCTCCTATGAAACGTCTCCTCCGCGTCGAGCAGACCCTTTTCAGAGATCCTGATGTCTTTGACTTCGCCTCCATGCCCGACCACCTCCACCACCGCGACGCCCAGGTCAAGGAACTCGCCTTCCTCCTCCGGGGCGCCGTCCTCCGCGGCCCGCCGGGGGCCGGGAAGACCACCACCGTCCGCCGGGTCTTTTCCGCGTTCAGGGAGGAGACCCGGCAGGTCGTCCCGGTCTACGTCAACTGCCGGCCCCTCTCCTGCGACGGGAAGGGGGGGATCTGCCGGTAAGCGGGAAAGAATGATATGCGATGCGGAAGAGATACAACGATATGAGACGACGCCACCTGCTGGATGCGGAGGAGAGAGAAGCAGTTCTCCGCACCATCCGCACGGTCCTCGCCGGATTTGACGAGATCGAGGTGGGATATGTTTTCGGAACGTTCTCGCAGGGGGATTTCGGCGACGTGGACGTGGCAATCCTCGTCACCGGCGAGCCCACCCCCTACCAGGCGATGCGGTTGGCGCGGAAGATCGAGCGAGAACTTGAGCGAGGGTTCTGTTACCGTTTTGAGGCCGACGTGAAGATCCTCAACACCGTCCCGGTCTCGTTCCAGTACGAAGTCATCAAGAGCGGCCGACCCGTATTCCTGCGCGACAGAGAGCGGAGGATCCGGTACGAGGCGGGCGTGCTCTCCCTGTACCTCGACTATGCAGACACGCTCGACTGGTTCGACCGGGTTCTGCTCACGAGGGCCTGAAAATGGTCAGGGACGAAGGGGTCCTCGCTCACCTCCGGGAACTGGACGAGGCAGCTCGAGACTGGGAACGCTACCGGTCCATCACCCTCGAAGACCTGAGGGCCGATCGCGATAAGAGGAATATGGTGTTGCATGCGCTCCTCGTCAGCATCCAGGCATCGATCGATGTCGCGAACCACCTGGTCGCGGCCTCCAGCTCCCGGCGGCCCGAAACCTACCGGGAGAGTTTCATGATCCTCTGTGATGAGGGGGTGATCCCGGAAGATCTCGGGGTCCGGCTCTCCGACCTCGCGGGCTTTCGGAATGTTCTGGTCCACCTCTACTGCCGGCTGGACCTGGACGAGGTCTATGGAGTGCTCCAGGACGACCTTTTAGTCGTGAACCGGTACCGGGATCTGGTTCGGGCGATGCTCCGGGACCGCCTCCTCCCGGAGTGACTGTACGTCATACATGTCCTTCCGCTGCCGCTCTTCGGGTCCCGGCAGGATCGGGGAGGACTTCGCCGGGCAAAATGCAGGTCCGGAGAAACTATTTATGCCCGCCATACAGAGTGAAATTGAATGAAACGCTTTGTGGCCACTGCACGGGGGCGTGTCCAGCGGGTCGGCTATCGGGAGTACGTGTACAACGAGACGTTCGAACGGAATATCTCGGGGTACGTGAAGAACCTCGATACCGGGGAGGTCGAGATCGTTGCAGAGGGGAACGAGAAGGATCTCCGGGATTTCATCAACGAGATCAATATCATACGAAGACCCATTGCAGTCAGATCGTTCACTGTCAGATGGGAAGAAGCAACAGGGAAGTACGCCGATTTTGAGATCCTCCGGGGAGACATCCAGGAGGAGACGTTTGAGCGGATGGATTACGCCGGGAATCTACTGCACAGCATGGATACTAAATTTGACCTGATGCTGGACAAACGGGACCAGAACCTCCAGTTGCAGCACACGATGCTGGATAAGCAGGACCAGATGCTCCAGATCGCGCGAGAGACGAAAGAAGAGATAGCGGGACTCAGAAGCGATACCAGGAAGCACCTTGACGACGAATTTGCAGAGATCCGGAAGGAGCTCGTCTCCATCAAGGATGCGCTTGCCCGGGCAGGCATCCAGGTCTGAATAACTCTCCATCCCGCGTCAACTACCCCGGGCCATGCATGTGGCCGTCCCAGGGCACGACTCCTGGCTGACCGGGACAATTGACCGCCGAAGATGCCGCCCGTGCCCGGGAAGGAGTCGCAACTCGCACCTTGCGGTGCTCGAACTCCGTTCGCACCTGATGGTGCTCAAGCTCCGGTCCTTCGGACCATCGCATTCCCGTGGAACGTCGTTCCTGCCGGTGCTCCCGCTCAGGCCCTGCGGCCCATCGCGAGTCGCGACTCGCACCCCCGGTGCTCGAACCCCGTTCGCACCTGATGGTGCTCAAGCTCCGGCCCCGAAAACGCTTCGCGTTTTCTCAAGATCCGGTCCTTCGGACCATCGCAAGTCGCACCTGCCAGTGCTCCCGCTCCCCGGGAGGGCCGGACGCTCCTCCCTTAAATCCCCATTTTACAGCCTCAGTTCCGATTTCCCGGCCTTTTACGGGGAGATCGATCCACTTATATATGGTTGGCGGTACAGTTCTGACCCGGAGGAACTGGAAATGGCCATTTTATCAACCAACCAGCAGGAGATAGCAGAACGGATCGACGCCGGCACCGCCGCCGAAGTCTGGCGGGACTGGCGGTGGCAGGTCCGCCACGCGGTCACCGATATCTCCACGTTCGAGCGGCTGCTCGGCGTCTCGTTCGGCGCGGACGAACGGCGGGCGCTGGAAGAGACCGTGAACCGGTTCCCCCTGCGGATAACCCCCTACTACCTCTCGCTCATCGACGCGGACGACCTCGCAAACGACCCGGTCTTCATGCAGTGCTTCCCATCGCCGGCGGAGCTGCAGGTCGAGGCCGAGGACATGGAGGACCCGCTCGCCGAGGACGCCGACCACCCCGCCCCCTGCATCACCCACCGCTACCCCGACCGGGTGCTCTTTTTAGTCAGCAACGTCTGCGCCATGTACTGCCGGCACTGCACCCGGAAGCGGAAGGTCGGGGACGTCGACTCCGTCCCCTCAGAGGCCGAGATCCTGGCGGGCCTCGACTACATCCGCGAGAACCCCTGCATCCGCGACGTCCTCCTCTCCGGGGGCGACCCGTTCATGCTCCCCGACGACTACCTCGACTGGATCCTGACCGAGCTCGACGCGATCGAGCACGTCGAGGTCGTCCGGATCGGCAGCCGGGTCCCGGTCGTCCTCCCCTACCGGATCACGGAGGATCTTGTGACGATGCTCGCCCGCCACCACCCGATCTGGGTGAACACCCACTTCAACCACCCGGCCGAGATCACCGCCTCGTCGGAGAAGGCCCTCGCCCGGCTCGCCGACGCCGGGATCCCGCTCGGCAACCAGACCGTCCTCCTCGCGGGGGTGAACGACTGCCCCCGGATCATGAAGACCCTGGTCCAGAAACTCGTCAGGAACCGTGTCCGCCCCTACTACCTCTACCAGTGCGACCTCGCCGAGGGGCTCGCCCACTTCCGCACCCCGGTCTCCAAGGGGATCGAGATCATCGAGAACCTTGTCGGCCACACCAGCGGGTTCGCGGTCCCGACCTACGTCATCGACGCCCCCGGCGGCGGGGGGAAGATCCCGGTGATGCCCCAGTACCTCATCTCCTGGTCCACGAACCGGGTGGTGCTCCGGAACTTCGAGGGCGTGATCACCACCTACCGCGAGCCCGACTCCTACGAGCCGGTCTGGTGCGACCGCAAGTGCGCGACCTGCGGGCAGTACCTGAAACTTGAGGGAGCAGATGAGTCCAAGGCGGTCGGGATCGTCAAGCTCCTCTCCGACGAGGACCCGACGACCGCGCTCGTCCCGGAGAACACCGAGCGTTTCGAGCGGAGAAATGACAACTGACACCGTCACGACGATCGGGCGTACCCGCGTCCAGCACGGGAAGGTGAGCGACCGGGTCTACGTGATGCACCTCGCGCCCGCTGACCTCCCCGGCATACTCGACGGCCTTGATGCGCTCGCAGAGGCCGAAGGCTACTCCAAGATCTTCGCGAAGGTCCCCGCCTCCGCCCTCTCCCTCTTTCTCGCCCGCGGCTACGCCGTCGAGGCGCGGGTGCCGGGGTTCTTCCGGGGCAGGGAGGACGGCTGCTTCGTGGCGAAGTTCCTCGACCCGGAGCGCCGGCGGGAGCGGGGCGACCCCGATGCGGTCCTTGCGACCACTAGAAACACCGGCCGGCGCCCCCCGTCCGCGCTGCAGCCGGGCTGGACGTGCACCCTGGCGGCCGAAGACGATGCGGACGACCTCGCCGCGCTCTACGGCGGGGTCTTTGCTACCTACCCGTTCCCCATCGATGACCCCGGCTACCTGCGGGAGACGATGGCCGGGGACTACCGCTACTTCGTCGTCCGCACAGACGACGGCACGATCGCAGCGGCCTCCTCGGCGGAGGTCTACCCCGAGGACGGGAACGTCGAGATGACCGACTTCGCCGTCCACCCGGATTTCCGGGGCAGGAACCTCTCCCTCCTCCTCCTCGCCCGGATGGAAGAGGAGATGCGGGCGGCCGGCCTCAAGACCGCCTTCACCATCGCCCGGGCGCTCTCCTACCCCATTAACGCCACGTTCGCCCGGGCCGGCTACGCCTGGGCCGGGACCCTCGTCAACAACACCAACATCTGCGGCGGGTTCGAGAGCATGAACGTCTGGTACCACTCATTGGGCCGGTGACAGGGCGGACCTCCCGGCGGGGTCGTACTGCCTCAGGTGAAAGAACGGAAGTCGTGCCGGCTTCAGGTCACACACGCTCGTTTGCCGGTTTTCGGAGGTGCAGGTCACCCCGGTCAGGAGAGCAGCGATCTGCATGGATGCATTCTGTTCCATGTGGAACAAATTTGAACCAATGGCTGGAAACGATTCTGTCCTCCAGGGTATGCCGCTTTTGGAGCGGATATCCCCTCGGCGTGCCCGTGGAACAGCACGCTCGCGAGGAAGGCGCATGCTCCGATCCGGAATGGATACACTCACCATGCAGTCGGGTCCCCCCTCTTTCACCTGTTCTGAAACTACCCGTCACCGTGCACCGGTTTAGGACGGTCCCGCCGGGCCCGGTGCATCCGGAGGTACTCGGACCGGGAAAGAGCGAAGTTTTCGGCATTCTCAAAGAACGCGTCGATCAGGTCGACCTCTCTGCGCTCCAGACCTCGTTCGGGACTTCCCTGACCCGGAGGGCATGTCTCCGGACAAAAGCCAGCCGCTCCTGCCGGTTCTTCTCGCGATCAAACCTCAATTCCATACGGCTCCCCCCCGACCTGCAGGCGCTCCATGAACATTCGCAGGAGATCGCCATCGAGCATCTCCCGGAACAACATCCAGAGATAGACCGCATCCTCGATATCCTTGTCGCTCCCGAGATTGAGTTTATAGGGGATCTGCAGCTCGATGGGCGATACGAAGAACCGGATGTCGTCAAACTGTACTCTCTTCGCCCTGGACATCGCATACCGATCGAAGTCGTCTTGCCCGCCATAACGGGATGCCTGCGAACCGGTCAGGAGTGCCCGATGCGCTTCAGAAGGTCCCGGGCGGACGCCTTCTGCTGACGCCGCTTCATATCCGATCAGATCCGGCGTTGCTTGTAGAGCCAGAAGTCAAGGTCGCCGGGGTCCTCCGCGTATACGATGCAGTGCCGCTCGAGTATCCCTCCCCGGAGATACCAGGGGATCTCGTCGTATACGACGATATCGTATCCCTCCGGGGCGAGGAGCATCCTCTCATGCACCGCAGTCCTGTCCGCCCCCTCGTCCAGGATCAGGCAGAGGTCGATATCGGACTTGGGGCCCGCGTAGCCCATGACACGCGAGCCAAAGAGCAGAATGGCCCTGATCGAGGGGAGGACCTCCCGGAAGTGGTCCAGGATCAGGTCCTGTCCGCATCCAGCCATACCAGCACCTCCTCTGAGAACCTGCGCAGGCGAGGCATGAGCCGCTGCAGCGCGGCATACGCGATCTGGTCGTTGACACTGTCATATTCGTGAACCAGACGGTTTCTCAGCCCGTTCGCAGATTTCATATCTCTCCCGGTCTCCGGATCGATGATCCCTTCGGTCACCAGATAGTCGAGATTGGTGTAATCGTCCTGTGCGGAGGAGTAGAGCATCCGGCGGATGAGCGCAGATATATCCGTAACCGCCTCCACGGCCTCTTGAAACTCTTTGTGACTGCTCCCACGACTAAATTCGTGGGCATCTACGGATGTTATCCGAGAGATTGCAGCCCCAATCTCAAGATATTGATCGCCGCGTTCTGGTCCCGATCCAGTTCCAACCCGCAATGCGGGCAGGAGTGAACTCGGTCAGAAAGGTTCTTGACGACGATCAGGCCACATCGGGAGCACATCTGCGAGGTGTTTCTGGGGTTCACCACGATCACCTGCGAGCCAGCATCCTCCGCTTTGCTCGTTGTGATCGTGACAAACTGATTCCAGGCCACATCGGCTATGCTTTTCGCCAGATAGGGGTTCTTTTGCATATCTCTGATATTCAGATCCTCGAACACAATCGTCCCGAACCTGTTCACCACCTTCCGGGAGGTTTGATGAGCAAAATTGAGCCGTCTGTTAGCAATCCGTTCGTGAACGTGCGCGACGATCTTCCGGGCCTTCTTCCGCTCTGGAGTGCCCTTCTCGGCCTTCGAGAGTCTCCTCTGCACCTTGGCAAGAGCCTTATCGTCGGTGCGGAAGAACCGAGGGTTCTCGATCTTCTCCCCATTCGAGAGCGTGGCGAAAGACTCCAACCCGACATCGATCCCTACCGTGGTTTCCTTCTGCGGAGCAGGTGCGGGATCATACTCGACCGAGAAGCAGGCATACCACTTCCCGGTTGCCGACCGCCGGATCGTGAGGGTCTTGATCGTCCCTTTGATCGGGCGGTGAAGGACGACCTTCACATCCCCGATCTTCGAGAGATTGATCCGGTTCCCAACGAACTTGAACCCGCCTTTCTCAGCCTGCGGATACGTAAAACTGTCATACCGCCCCTTCCCTTTGAACCGAGGATAGCCGGGTTTCTCCCCGGCTTTCGCTCGCCGGAAGAAGGCTTTGAGCGCGAGATCCACCCGAACCTGGACGTTCTGGAGGGTCTGAGCATAGACCTCCTTCAGTTCAGGCCGTTCGCGTTTCCACTGAGTCAGGATCTTGTTTGTTTCATACAAGGAAACCGAACGCTGTTCCTGTTCCCAGGCGGTCTTTCGCAATGCGAGCGTGTCGTTGTAAATCCACCGGCAAATCTCAAGTGTCCGCTCTAACTGAGTGACCTGAGATTTCGTCGGATAGATCCGGTAACGATACGTTCTACGGATTGTAACACTCTATTGACTTATGCTTAGATATGGTTGTCGGCGGCATTCATCCCACGACTGAAGTCGTGGGCTCCCTGCCTGTTTGATCGTAGAGTGCCTTGCGCAGGATGCGGTCGCTCACGACAGCATCGGACAGGTGGCGCTCGATAAACTCGATCCGATCGATGAGCACCTCCGTCTTCTGCAATATCCGCTCCCTGATCCGGATATCGTGGGCCTCCATTGGAGATTATTCATCCGTCGCCTCGATAAACCTTCTTGTGAACTACCTCGGGCCTTCCGGGCAGGCATCCAGGTCTGAACAACTCTCCATCCCGCATCAACGACCTCCTCCTTGAGTATCAGGATATCGCGGTCCACGCGGAAGTATGCCGTGGAGATCCGCCCCGGGCCTCCATCGAGGACTTCGCGCCCGAACACGGGAGACCCGGCCGGATCCCTGCTGCCCCCGTATGACAACCCTTAAGAGGAACCTTACGAGAGATACTACTCAACGATGCTCGATCAGTTCAAAGGCTGCCTGCTCGGGGCCGCCATCGGGGATGCGCTCGGCATGGCGCGGGAGAGCACACCGCCCGACTTCCAGCGCCTCCATGAAGGATACCGCCGCGCGTGGCGGGGGCACCCGAACGCGGGACTGAAACCCGGGCAGTTCACCGACGACACCCAGATGATGCTCCTGGTGGCCGGGATGCTCGCCGACGGCAGTTACTCGGAGGGGGAGTATGCCGCCGCCCTCGTCCGGATGTACATGAACGAGGACCTCCGGTTCCCCGATGCCGCCGTGGACGCCGCGTGCCGGCACCTCCTCCTCTCGGGCGAGCGACCGGGCGGCGTCGCCTCCAACACCGCCGGCTGCACCGGCATCGCCGTCCCGTTCGGGCTCGCCTACGGCGACCCGGTCGACGTCACCGAACGGGTGGTCCAGGCCTGCAGCGTCACCCACACCCACCCGGCCGCACACGCGGGAGCCGTCACCGTGGCGATCCTCGTCCACCACGCCGTCCGCGGCCGCCCCGACGCCCTCGATATCGCCGCGAAGGTCGCCGGCCTCGAGGACCTCGCCCTCGGCAGCAAGATCCGCGACGCCGTCCGGCTCGCGAACGAGGGGATCAGCCTCGAGAGTGCGTTATCCGTGATCGGGAGCGGCGTGACCGTCTACCAGACTGTCCCGCTCGCCTTCTTCCTGATCAACCGCATCAAGGAGGCCACCGCCCTCCTCACCACCGCCGCGCACGTCGGGGGGAACACCGACACCATCGCGCTCATCTGCGGCGCCTACACGGGCGCGACCCGCGGGAAGTCCGCCCTCCCGCAGGACCTCCTCGACGGGCTCGAGGGGCGCGACGAGATCGAGGCGACGGCCGCCCGGCTTTACGAGCGCTCTACCACAAAGCCTTAAGATTCTAGAAAAGACACCTCTTTCGTATGGAAATTGCGATCATCGGTGCATCCGGATATACCGGCGGCGAGTTAATGCGGCTTTTGCTGCACCACTCGTCCGCGGATGTCGTCGCGGCGACGTCCCGGAAGCTGGACGGCACCCCCGTCGCCTCGGTCCACCCCCATCTCCGGGGGCTGACCGATCTCGTCTTCCGGAACACCGAGGCCGGCGATATCGATGCCGACTTCGCCTTCCTCGCCGTGCCGCACACGGCGGCGATGAAGGTTGCCGGGACGCTTGCGGAACGGGGGATCAAGACCGTCGACCTCTCGGCCGACTACCGGCTGGCGAAAGACGTCTACGAGAAGACCTACGGCGTGGTCCACGAAGCCTACTTCGAGGCCCCGTACGGCCTCTGCGAGCTCCACCGGGACGAGGTCCGCGGCGCCTCCTTCGTCGCGAACCCCGGTTGCTTCCCGACGGGAGCGACCCTTGCCGCGGCCCCGCTTGCCAAATACGCCCACACCATCATCTACGACTCAAAGACCGGGGTTTCCGGGGCGGGGAACACGCCCTCCGCGACCACCCACTACGGAAACGTCGGCGACACCTTCAGCGCCTACAAGTGGACGAGCCACCGCCACCTTGCCGAGATGAAGCAGGAGGCCGCCCGGCTCGGCTCGACCGCCCGGTGCTACTTCACGCCCCACCTCCTCCCGGTGAACCGCGGGATCCTCACGACGGCCCACATCCTCCTCAACGAGCCGATGGAGCAGGCCGAGGTCGAGGCGCTCTACAAGAAGTTCTATGCAGACGAGTTCTTCGTCCGCTACCAGAAACCCACGCTCGCCGCCGTCCGGGGGACGAACTTCTGCGACGTGGCCGTCGAGAGCGAGGGCGACCGGGTCGTCGCGGTCTCGGCGATCGACAACCTGGTCAAAGGCGCGAGTGGTCAGGCGATCCAGAACATGAACCTGATGTGCGGGTTTGCGGAGAACGACGGTCTCCGCAGCGCCGGGATGCTCCCGTGAGGTGATGGCGATGAAGGTCAGGGAGATCATGACCCCGGACCCCGTGACCGTCCGGGTCGCTTCAACGGTGCGCGAGGCGGCGGGACTGCTCCGGAAGTACCATATCGGCGGGCTCCCCGTGATGGACGGCGACCGGGTGGCGGGAATCGTCACCGAGACCGATATCCTCTCGCTCCTGGATGTCGGCGACCTCTCCGACGACCTCTGGCTCCCCTCGCCGCTCGAGGTGATCGAGGTCCCGGTCCGGGAGTTCATCAACTGGGAGAAGACGAAGCGGGCGCTTGCCGATATCGGGGAGATGGAAGTGCGGCGGGTGATGAGCAGCCCGGTCGTCGCCATCGACGAGGATGCCGATATCGTCGACGCGGCGTCTCAGATGCTCCACGAGGGGATCGCACGCCTCCCGGTGCTCCGCGACGGAAGACTCGTCGGGATCGTCACCCGGGCCGACATCGTCCGGGGTATCGGGGTGTCATCGGGAGAAGAAGCATGAAGAGTATCTGTGGAGTCGAAGGCGTCGGTGCCTGGGGGATCAAGGAAGGAAAGTTCGGGCTCGCCCTGATCCGGGCGAGCGGGACGGCGGCCGGGGTCTTCACGTCGAACAAGGTCCGGGCGGCCCCGGTCGAGGTGATGATGGAACGGATGGAGCGAGGCACTCTTGACGCCGTCGTCGTGAACAGCGGGTGCGCGAACGCCTACACCGGCGAGCGGGGATACCGCGACGCGGTGGAGATGTGCACCATCGCGGCCGGAGCCCTCGGCCTCGACCCGGCGTCGGTCGGTGTCGCGAGCACCGGGGTGATCGGCCGCTACCTCGATCTCCCCCTGATCCGGGACCAGTGCGGGCGGGTCGCCCCGCTGCTTGCCCGGAGCGGTGACGCCGAGGACGCGGCGGCGAAGGCGATCATGACCACCGATACCTTCGCAAAGCACGCCCTCGTCGAGACGGAGTCGTTTACCGTCGGCGGGATCACCAAGGGGAGCGGGATGATCGCCCCCAACATGGGGACGATGCTTGCGTTCCTCTACACCGATGCGGAGGTCGAGGGACCGGTCCTCCAGGAGATCCTCCGGCAGGCAACCCGGCGGTCCTTCAACCGGGTCGTCGTCGACGGGGACACGAGCACGAACGACGTCGCCCTCTGCACCGCGACCGGTGCCGCAGGGAACGTGGATCGGGACGAACTCGCGAAGGCGATCGAGGCTGTCTGCCGCGACCTTGCCGTCCAGATCGCCCGCGACGGCGAAGGCGCGACGAAACTCCTCGCGGTGACCGTCCGCGGCGCTCCCGACGAGGACGCGGCCGCGGAGGTGGCGCGGACGATCGTCGCCTCCCCGCTCGTCAAGACCGCCGTCTACGGCGAAGACCCGAACTGGGGCCGGGTGGTCGCGGCGGCCGGGAGGGCCGGCGTGGCGTTCGACCCCTACGCGGTCTCCCTCCGGGTCGGGGGGACGCCGCTCGTCCTCCGCGGCGAGATCGTCGCCGACCTCGTGCAGGCGAAGGCCGCGATGCGCGGCGATACCGTCGCGTTCGACCTCGACCTTGCCGCGGGCGACGGGAAGGCGACGGCGTGGGGATGCGACCTCACCGAGAAGTACGTAGAGATCAACGGGAAGTACACGACATGAAACGCGAAGACGTGCTGATGGAGGCACTCCCCTACATCCAGAAGTTTTACGGCAAGACGATCGTGATCAAGCTCGGCGGCCACGCGATGGTCGACCAGAACATTCTCGAGACGGTGATCCGCGACGCCGTCCTCCTCCGCTACGTGGGGATGAAGGTCGTCCTGGTCCACGGCGGCGGCCCCGAGATCACCGCGAAGATGCAGGCGCTGGGCAAGGAGCCGAAGTTCGTCGGCGGCCTGCGGATCACGGACGCCGAGACCCTCGAGATCGCCCAGATGGTCCTGGTGGGGAAGATCAACGACGGGATCGTCTCTCTCATCGCCAACTGCGGCACCCGGGCGGTCGGGATCTCCGGCAACGACGGCAACCTCCTCATCGCCCGGAAGATGGAGCCCCAGCGGGTGAAGGTCGGGGAGGTCATGCAGGAGGTGGACCTCGGCCAGGTCGGCGAGATCGAGGAGGTCGACCCCGAGGTGCTCCACTGCCTCCTCGCCCAGAACTACATCCCGGTCGTGGCCCCGATCGCCATCGACCGGCAGGGCCGGAGCCTGAACATCAACGCCGATACGGCGGCGGCCGAGATCGCGATCGCTCTTCGCGCGTTCAAGCTGGTCAACCTCACCGACGTCGACGGCGTGATGGATGCCGGCCGGACGATGGTCTACCACCGGCTCGCGCTCACTGAAGCGGAGGCGATGATCGGCGAGGGGGTCATCGCCGGGGGGATGATCCCGAAACTCGAAGGCTGTATGAAGGCGGTCAGAAACGGTGTTACGAGCGCCCACGTCGTGAACGGCAACAAAGAACACAACCTGCTCCTCGAGCTCTTCACCGACCAGGGTGTCGGGACGATGCTCACCCAATAACCCTTTTTTCTCACGGCAGGTTGCCGTCGCCGCTGCACTCCCGCTGCCGCTCCTCGCTCATATCGACCAGGATCTCAAAGATCCGCCGCACGGCGACCGGGTCGATCCGGCTCTCGACGGCGTAGGTGAAGACCCGGTCGAGGACCGCCTTGCGCTGCGGGCCGTCGTGGATGGGAAGGCTCTTCTCCTGCTTGATCCGGGCGACCTCGGCCGCGAGTCTCTGCCGCTTTGCAACCAGATCGACGATCTTCTCATCGATCTCGCGGATATCGTTCCTGACGGCGTCAAGGGACATACTCCATGGTTGGCCGCGGCCGGGGAATAAACCTGACGGCCCGGGGAAGCGAAAGGTATTATCGTGCCGGCACAAACCTGGTACCGGATGCTGCAACGTCTACCGCCACGCGAGCGCCGGGACCTCCTGATCGCGTGGCTTGCCATATCGATCGCCTTCACCCTGCTCTACGTTCGGGGCGGAGTGGACGTCAATACCTTCCTCCTCCTCTTCGTGATGTCGCTCGTCACGGTGGGGGTCGCCTTCGTCCTCCACGAGCTGGCGCACAAGTTCGCCGCCATGCGCTACGGCTACTGGGCCGAGTTCAAGAAGGACAACCAGATGCTCCTCATCGCCGTGGTGATGGCGGCGCTCGTCGGGGTCGTCTTTGCGGCGCCGGGAGCGACGTATGTCTACGGGAACGCGACGAAGGGGGAGAACGGGCGGATATCGGCGGCGGGGCCGATCACGAATCTCGTCCTCTGCATACCCTTCGCGGCTCTCGTGCTGCTCTCCGGCGGCGGGCTCCTCGGCCTCGTGGGCCTCGTCGGGCTCCGGGTCAACGCCATGATCGCCACGTTCAACATGCTCCCGATCAGCGTCCTCGACGGGCGCAAGGTCCTCGCCTGGAGCCCGGCCGTCTTTGCCGTCCTCATCGTCGCCTCCGCCGGGCTCCTCTTCTGGTCCCTCCTCCTCTGAGGGATCGGCCCACCTGTTTTCAGGATCGTCTCAGCGAAAACCGGAACGCCGCACCGCATTCCGGCCGGCCCGGCACCCGGTCGCCGACCCGGACCCGGCCGCCGTAGCGTGATACCAGCATCCGGGTGATATAGAGACCGAGACCCTGCCCGCTCTTCCGGTGCTTGCTCTGCCCGAACCGCATGAATATGGACTCTTTCATCGCGTCGGGCACCCCCGGCCCGGTATCCTCGACGGAGACCTGGACCTCGCCGTCCCGCGCCTCCACCCGGATCGTGATCTCGACCGCCGGGCCCCCGAACTTGATGGCGTTCCCGATCAGGTTCGTGAAGACCTCGGAGAGGAGTGCATCGGCCATGACCGCAAGATCCGTGCCGTCATAACAGAAGCGGATCTCCGGGAACATCCCGATCTCCTCGCGGATCACCCGATCAAGGTCGACCGGCCCGAGTACGGTCGACTCCTGGTGAATCCGGCGGATCGTCGAGACGTTTCGCAAGATCTCGATGCTCTTCCGGATGCTGGCCTGGAGTTTCTGGGCATACCCCTTCGTCTCCCCGTCAAGCGTCTCGACGAGGAGATCGGTGTAGAGGCCTGAGACGTTCTCGGCGTTCCTGATGTCGTGGCTGAGGATATCGAGGTAGAGGTTTGCCTCCCGTTCGGCCATCTCGAGCTGCCGGATCAGCATGGTGCGCTCGACGGAGGTGCCGATCTCCCTCCCTATGGCCGTAAGAAGAGAACGGTCGGCGTCCGTGAACCGGCCGCCGCTCTCGGAGACCACGTTCAGGGCCCCGATGATCCTGTCGTGCGCCATGATCGGGATGCTGGCGTAAGGGTGCGGTGTCTCGCCGCCCTCCCCCGGGTGATCGTCGTAGAACCGGGGCTCTCCTGCAACCAGCACATCCGCATAGGGCGGAGCGGCGATGTCCGGGATGCACGGCCGCGCGGGGAAGCCTTCCGGCAGCCCGTACGTGCAGACGAGCCTTGCCCTCTGCCTTCCGGGCTCGACCAGATAGATGCCGCCGCCCGCAAGGTCGAGGAGGGCGAGGGTCGCCGCAAGTACGCTCTCCAGCATCTCGTCGATATCCGTCGCGGACGTCGATACCCCGATGATCTGGTTTAAGACCGAAAGCGCCCGGTTATGGCCCTTGATCTTCGCTTCGACCTCTTTCTGGCCGGTGATATCGGTGAGCGAGGCCGTGATGCAGATGGGAACTCCGTCGCTGTCCCGGACCAGGGTCCCGGAGAACATGGCATAGAACGTCGTCCCGTCCCGCCTCCTGCCGATCCGTTCGCCGGTGTGCCGGCCGGTGCGGACGATCTTCCGGAGTGCGTTTATGGCGTTCTCCTCGTTCTGCCAGAGTTCCGTGACCCGCTTGCCGAGAACCTCGGCTGGAGAGTCGTAGCCCCACATGGTGAGAAACGCCTGGTTGACGTAGGTCAGGCGGCCGTCAGGATCGGCGATGGTGAACGCGCTTGAAGATGACGCGATTGCCATATCCCGGATCCTGAGTTCCCGCTCGGCCTCTTTCCGCCTGGTGATATCGATCCCCGACCCCATCGTGCAGATCGGCCTGCCCGCTTCATCGGTGACGACGGAGAGGGCGAGCTGCATGGGGAAGGTCGATCCGTCTTTTCGTCGCGATTTCACCTCCCCGGACCAGGCGCCGTTCCGGACGAGTTCCTCTCTGATCCGGTTCATCTCTCCCGGGTCCCCCCAGAGCACCGAGACCGGCTGCCCGACGATCTCCTCCTCCTCCCACCCGTGTATGGCGAGGGAGGCGCGGTTGGCGTAGATGATCTTCCCGTCGTGGTCGGAAAGAGAGATCCCTTCGAGCGCCGACGCTATCGCCATATCCTTGATCCAGAGTTCGAGTTCGGCCTGCCGTTGCCGGGTCACATCGCGGAGGAAATAGAGCCTCCCGGTAATCCACCCGGAATCGTCGTTCAGGGTGCTGAGCGTCTCGTCGACGAATATGACCTCTCCGCCCCTCTTGTGGTGGCTGACGACGCCGCGCCAGGTTCCGGATGATTGGAGAGCGTTTTTCGCCGCCTCCTCGTCGTCCGGGCGGGCCCACTCGATAGTGAAGAGTTCCGAGGTGTGCCGGCCGAGAGCCTCGCCAGAAGGAACGTCGTAAAGCCGTTCTGCTGCCCGGTTCATGAAGATGATCCGCCCCTCTGCGTCGGCCGCGATCACGGCGTCCTCCACCTGCGAGAGCACCCGGGCCTGGAACCGGAGTTGCTCTTCGGCCCGCTTCCGGCCGGTGACGTCGCGGCTGATCCCCAGCAGGCGCCGGACGGTCCCGTCGCTTCCCGGCGTCGGGATGAGGCGTGTCTCGAGCCAGAAACCTCCCGCCTCCCCCGGGATCAGGGTCTCATCGCTGAAAGGCCCCCCTCCTTGCTCTGCTGCGGCCAGGAGCGCCGCGATCCACCTCTCCGCGACGTCGGGCGGAAACAGTTCCCTGATGTTTTTTCCCTGCAGTTTCTCCGGATCCGTGCCGAGCAGGCGGCCGCCGGCACTGTTCACGTAGTGGACGATCCCGTCACTATCGACGAGGAAGATGACGTCCGGCGCCAGTTCCGCAAGCGTCCGGTAGCGCTCCTCGCTCTCCCTGAGCGCCTGCGCCATGCGCGTCTCCTCGGTGATATCGACGGCGGTGGCCATGATGCAGATCGGGGTTCCCGAGTCATCCTTGAGAATGGTCGCGGTAATATGGGCGGTAAATTCCGTTCCGTCGGCTTTTTTGCCGGTCAGTTTCCCGGTACACCTGCCGCGCTCCGCAAACGTCGCAAGCGCCCGCTCGACCTTCGCCGGCTCTACCCAGAACTCCGTGAGATGCCGGCCGAGAACCTCTCCAGGGTCGGTCAGCCCGCCCATCGCGAGCAGTGATGGGTTGACATGGGTGATAGTGCCGTCGAGGTCGGCGATGGCGATCGCGGCAAACGACGACTCAAGCGACACCTTCCCGATCAGGAGTTCCTTCTCCGCTTCCTTCCTCTCCGTGATATCGGAGTGCGTCCCGGCGATCCGGAGCGGCGTCCCGCTCTCGTCGCGCGTGACCACCTGGAGCCGGTCGAGCACGTAGACCCATTCCCCCGATGCGGACTTCATCCGGAACTCCATCTCGCAGCGGTCGCGAACTCCTGCGGCCATCCCGGCGAGCGCCGCCTCCACGCGGTCGCGGTCCTCCGGATGAACGAGCGCGAGAATCGTGGGGATCGTGGGCACGAACGCCCCCGGCGCGTAGCCGAGCATCGTGAAACCCCGGGGACTGTAAAATATTGCGCCGGAACCGACGTCCCAGTCGACCAGCCCGTCGTTTGTCGCCGAGAGCGCGAGGTTCAGCCGCTCCTCGCTCTCCTGCAGCGCCCGCTCCGCGCGTCTCCGCCCGGTCGCGTCGAGGAGCGACATCACCGAGCGGTTCGTTCCCGGTATCAGGCCGATGGTGACCTCGACGACGTGGATGGTGCCGGAACGGTCGACGAACGAGAAGGAGTAGTTCATCGGCGTGGTTCCGGGTTCCTGTCGGCGGAGGGCGTGATACCCTGCGATCCGTTCTCGCTCGTCGTCGGAGGCGATGAACTCGGTCAGCCGCTTTACCCCGACGATCTCATCCCGCGAATACCCGGAGAGCCGCTCGAACTCCGTGTTCGCGAGCGTTATGGTGCCGTCGCCTTCGATCAGGATCGTTGCCGTCCCGGTATACTCGACGATCTTCTCGTAGTCGTCCGGTGTTTTGCGAAAGAAGAGCAGCCAGCCCTCGCCGGACGGCGCCCTTCGGCCCGAGCAGCGGTACCGCTCCCCCCTTCCGTCCGGGGCGCGGAGCCGGCACTCGAACTCCGGGATCCCGTCCCCGGTCGCGCTCCGGACCCGCCCGGCGACCTCGTCGACAACCTGTTCCGGTTCGCCCCCGGTGAGCCGGCGGAAGGCCGCGTTCGCCAGGATGACGGTGAGGTCTTCACCGACGAGGAGGATCCCGAGGTCGATCGCGTCGAGTATCCGGTACTCCGGCAATATACTGCAGGGATCTTGTGGTGGCTCGACGGGGGTCACATACAGGTCCTTCCCTTCTCCTCGAGAGCATTATATACTGCTACTGGAGGTGAATTCAATGGGGTTTTATTAAATGGTTCCGGTTTCTTATCGGGGAAAGATCTACTTGATTCGTTTATTACACGCTGTCCTGAACCCCCGACCCTGATCGGCGTGCGGGAAAGGTTATTGATAGTTGCTCCCCGGAGAGGAAACGATCAGGCCCCGGGCTCCTCCGCGATCTGCATTTTCCTGATGAGGACGACCACACTCCGCCCTTTCTCCCGCGCCTCGGCGAGCGCGGTGGGATGCCCCCCAACCCCGCCGTAGCGGTCCATGTCGTTTGCGATGACGTTGTCCCAGTACTCGAACCCGGTGGTGTTGAAGAACGCCGTGAGTGCCGGAAACGCCGCGTCGAAGACGTTCTCCCACCCGAGCCCTGCGGTCGATACGAAGATCCCCTTGTGGTGGCGGATGTGTTCGTCCGTGAAGTAGAGGTTCTTCAGGATGAACTTGCGCGCCCAGAAGTACTGGGCCCGGTCGATCAGCCCCTTCGCCTCCGCCGTGATCCCCATCGAGTAGATGGGCGACGCGAGGACCAGGACGTCGACGGCGGTTATCTTCTCCAGGACCGCCGTGAGGTCGTCGCTGATGACGCAGACCCCGGTCCGGTGACAGGCGTTGCACCCCCGGCACGAGGTGAAGTCGAGCTGCCGGAGGACGACCTTCTCGACATCGCCTCCCGCCTCGCGGGCACCCTCGAGGACGGCGTCAAGCAGGGTCTCGGTGTTCCCGTGCCGCCGGGGGCTCCCGGAGATCCCGAGGACTTTTACGGTCTCGCTCATGCCACGCCCACTTCCCGCAGGTGTCTGACGACCTCCCGAGCCAGAGCCGCTGCGTCGGCCTTCGCGGTCGGGTGGCGCTCAATCGCGCCCTTCTCGTCGACGCCGTTCACCATCAGGTACCGGATATCCGTATTCCTGATATCGACGACGTGAAAGAGGCACTTCACCGATGGGATCGCTGCGTCAAAGACGTAATCCCAGTTCTGTCCGGCGGTCGATAGGAAGATCCCGACTCGCTTCCCCTTCCGCTCCGGCGGGACGATCGGGAGGTGGAGAACGTACTTCCGGGAGCGGAAGACCTGGGCCCGGTCGACCAGCGCCTTCGCCTGGGCGCAAAGCCCCATGCAGTAGATGGGGGATGCGAGGATGATGCAGTCGGCCGCGATGATCCGGTCGTGGAGGTAGTCCATGTAGTCCCGCTGGACGCACCGGTTGAGCGTCTCGCAGACGTTGCACCCGCGGCAGGGCCTGATGTCGGCCTCGGCGACGACGATCTTTTCAACCGCAGCCCCTTGCTCCTCCATCGCCGCGAGCACCCAGTCGAGGAGGATCTCGGAGTTCCCGTGGCGGCGGGGGGAAGTCGCAAACGCGAGGACGTCAATGGTCATATACTGAGTATGTCGGCCCGAAGGCAAAAAAAGTACAGGTTAGAGTTTCTTGAAGCAGAGGTACCAGTCTTTGCACTCGTAGCCTTCTTTCATCCGCTTCTCGATCCCCTCGGGAGTCGTCGGGGCCGGGACGATCACCTTCTCGCCGGGTTCCCAGTTTGCCGGCGTCGCGATGCCGTGCGCGTCCGAGGTCTGGAGGGCCTTCGTGAGCCGCAGGATCTCGGGCATGGAACGGCCGTTGGACATCGGGTAGTAGAGCATGGCACGCATGATCCCTTTGTCGTCGATGAAGAAGACCGTCCTGATCGTCGAGGTGCTGCTCTGGCCGGGGTGGAGCATCCCGTAGGTCTTGGCGACCTTCATGTCGAGGTCGGCGATGATCGGGAAGGGTATCTCGACGCCCATCTTCTCCTTGATGTTCCTCGTCCAGGCAAGGTGCGAGTGGACGCTGTCGATCGAGAGGCCGACGAGCTGGACGTTCAGTCCCTTGAGTTCGTCGGCGATCCCGGCAAACGCCATGAACTCCGTCGTGCAGACCGGCGTGAAGTCGGCCGGGTGGGAGAAGAGGATGACCCACTTTCCCTTGAGATCGGAGAGTTTCAGGCGTCCCTGGGTGGTCAGCGCGTCGAACTCCGGTGCTTTCTCCCCGATAACCGGCATCTGGAGTACTGCTTCGGGTTCCATGACTATCTCCTCGGGCGGTTGCCCAGGTACTCCTCGAGAGCGGTCTTGCCGTGGACATAGGCCGGCATCCCCGCGAGCAGGAACGCAACCCGAAGCCCCTCCTCGATCTCTTCCTTCGATACGCCGAGGTTCGCGGCACCGGCCATCTGCGCCCGGACGGCGTGTCCGTCCCGGAGTGCTGCGGCGATTGCGATCGCGATGACTTTCTTCGTCTGTCTCGAGAGGGCGCCGTCGGCCCAGATCACCTGGTCGAGCCCCATGACCTTCCCATAGAGGTCGGGGTCGGTCTGCTTCAGCTCCTTGAAGATCTCGGGAACCTTCCCGATCTTCTCTTCGAGTCTCTTCTCTTCCATGCCGATCACTCCTCAAGCACCATCGGCTCGCCGCAGCAGACCAGTTCTCCGCCGCCGGCCTCCATCACCTGGACCACATTTCCGCAGATCTCGCAATGGTAGACCTGTCCTTTTGCCGAGACATTCACCATCCTTCTCACCTCATAGTTCTGATTATTTCTTCCTTTCCGGGGGGTTCATGACGTCTTCCGGGGTCTTGATATCCGGCCGGATGTGGGTCATCGGGAAGCAGTTATACATTTCGCAGGCGCAGGTCGGGCACTTGACGAGGTCCGCATCGGTGCTGTCGACACGGACTTCTCGCCCGCAGTCGATACAGATGTAGCGGCCGGGGCCCGGCTTCTCTCCTGCCTTCGCTGTTTTGCTGGTTCCTGGTTCAACCACAGAAAATCACCGAACTGTTACTATTATTTCAAGGTATTTAGCAGTTGTCAACCTGACAAGCACCGGATCGGGGGGGGTGTCCGGTTATCCGGGCCCGTACCCGGGGAGCCCGCATCTTATTAATAGGGTCGTGCATAACCCTGCACCATGCCCAAGAAGGTTATCGCGCTGCTCGGGAGCCCGATCCTCGACGGAAACACCGCTCGCCTCCTCGAGGAGGCTATCCGGGGTGCCGGGGACGCCGGGTGCGAGGTCGAGAAGATCGAGGTCGCGCAGATGGATGTCCTGCCCTGCATGGAGTTCTTCCAGTGCAAGGGGAGCGAGACCTGCCTGATCCAGGACGAGATGACGGAGATCTTCCGGAAGTTCCGGGAGATGGACGGCCTGATCGTCGCGACGCCGGTGATGACGATGGGCATCCCCGGCAGGCTCAAGTCCTTCATCGACCGGTTCCAGGTCTTCTACATGGCCAAATACCACCGGAATCACTCTTTCATCTCCCCCGAACGGCGAAAAGAGCGCAAAATGCTCTTCATATCGATCGCGGGGATGAACATCCCGAACGTCTTTGATGGGGTCCTGATGACCGCTCATGCGTTCGGGGAGATCATCGACTGCCCCCTCTGGGGCAAGGTGCTCCAGAACGATATGGACACTATCCAGGATATCACCACGCGGCCGGATGTGATGGAAGCCGCCTACCGGAAGGGGCGTGAACTCGGGCACCTCCTTGCCGGCGGCAACCCCTCACCGTGAGGTGTCGGGCTCGATGTGGACGACGACCTCAGCGAGCCCCGGCACCGTCTCTTTGAGCCGCCGCTCCACCTCCTCGGATATATCGTGGGCGCGGGAGACCGGGAGGCCCGGATCAACGACGATATGAATATCGGCAAAGATTTCCCCCGGTTTGCCCCGGCACCGGAACTCGTGGTACCCGGCAACCCCGGGAGTGTCCGTCACCACCGCCCGGATGAGGGCCGGGTCGCAGGGGAGGTTCATCGTGTCGGTGAGGACCTGTGCGGCGTCGTAGAGGATCGAAAGCCCCATCCTCGCGATGAGGAGGCCGATGGCAAACGCGATGAGCGGGTCGGCCGCCGGGAACCCGAGCCTGACGGCTATAAATCCCCCGATGACCGCGACGGAGACGAAGACGTCGCTTCTGGTGTGCTGGGAGTCGGCGACCAGGATCTGGCTCTGGTACTCTTCGCCGCGCCGACGTTCGTAGGTGGAGACGGCGATGTTGATCGCGAGCGTCGCGAGCATCACCCCGACGGTGACCGCGGTGATATCGGGCGTGACCGGGACGATGAGGCGCCGGTACCCCTCATAGAGGATCCCTGCCGCGGTCAGGAGGAGCATCGCCCCGATGACGAGCGTCCCGAGCGTCTCGATCTTGCCGTGGCCGTAGGGATGCTCCGGGTCGGGAGGCCTCCCTGCAAAGTAGAGGGCGACGATCCCGACGACGTTTGAGAACGAGTCGAACCCCGAGTGGAAGGCATCGGCCACCATGCTCACCGATCCGGCGAGCAGGCCGAAGATCGCTTTTGCGAGTGCAACGGCAAGATTCAGCGCGAGGACGAGGATGAAGACTCGCTGCACCCGGTTACCTTGCATGCCTCCCGGTAGTGGCGCTCCCCCGGGATAGGGTTTCCGGCGATAGTGGTGAAAGGTTTAATAGGACCCTTTTCGAAATGATCCATCTATGCCGACTGATGAGAACGCTCAGAACGCGTATGCCGGGGAGTCCCAGGCGAACAGGAAATACTCGGTCTTTGCCGAGAAAGCAGCCGCCGAGGGCTACCCCACGGTAGGAAAACTCTTCCGGGCGGCGAGCGAGGCGGAAGCCATCCACGCAAAGCGCCTCCTCTTCATCTTGAACGCCGTCGGGAGCACCGAGGAGAACCTCAAAGGTGCGATGGAGGGGGAGAACCACGAGTTCATGGAGATGTATCCCCCGTTCGTCGCCGAGGCGAAGAAGGAGCGGAAGAACGAGGCCGCGATCGTCTTCACCCACGCCATGAAGGCCGAAGAGGTGCACGCGAACCTCTACCTCCAGGCGCTCGAGGCCGTCCGGGAAGGAAACGACCTCGACGTGGGGGCGATCTACCTCTGCCCGGTCTGCGGCAACATCGAGATCGGGGCGGCACCGGAGAAGTGCCCGATCTGCGGGGTTCCGGCACGGATGTTCCGCGAGATCCAGTAACTCTCTTTTTCGTCTTCCCCGTTGCGCCCGGGTTTTGCGGGCCGGTCACCCTCATAACATAAATAGGGCTCCTGAGATACTCAACTTCCATGGCAGGCGTGAAGGTCTACACAACGGAGAGCTGCCCCTACTGCCGGATGGTCGAGACGTTCTTCCGGAAGCACGGCGTCGAGTACGAGCACGTCGACGTCGGGAAGGACCGCGAGGCGGCCCGGGAGATGATCCGGGTTTCGGGACAGCGGGGGGTGCCGGTCACCGTCTTCGGCGACGAGGTGATCGTCGGGTTCGATACGAAGAGGCTCAAGGAACTCTTCGGAACGCCGATCGGGAAGGCGGTCTACGATGTCGCCATCGTGGGCGCAGGACCTGCCGGGCTGACCGCCGCGGTCTACTCCGCCCGGAAACTCTTGAAGACCGTCGTCATAGCGGAGAACATCGGCGGCCAGGCAGCCTGGAGCTGGGCGATCGAGAACTACATGGGGTTCTCGACGATCTCGGGAGGGGAACTCCTCCACAAGTTCGAGGAGCAGGTCCGGGGGCTCGACGTCCGTCTCGAGCTCGACAGCGTCCGGAGCATCGAGCGAGAGGACGACTCCTTCGTCGTCCGGATGGTCACGGAGAACGTCTACCGCTGCCGGACGGTCATTCTTGCCTCGGGGAAGGAACCCCGGAGACTGGGGCTCCCGGGTGAGGACCGGCTGATGGGGAGGGGCGTCTCCATCTGTGCGATCTGCGATGCCCCGCTCTTCCGTGATAAGCCCGTCGCCGTCGTCGGCGGCGGCAACGCGGCACTCCAGACCGCCATCGAGATGAAGAAGTTCGCGAGGTCCGTGGTTCTGGTCGCCCGGAGCGCCCTCCGGTGCGACGAGGTTTACGTTGCCCGGGCCGAGGAGGCGGGTATCCGGACCTTCCTCAACCATGAGGTGACGGAGCTCCACGGTGAGGCGGCCCTGACCGGGATCACGATCCGCGACCACGAGACCGGGGAGGAGACGGCCCTTGACGTGGACGGGCTCTTCCTCGCGATCGGGCTTGTGCCGAACACGCGGTTCCTGGGAGACCTCGTGGCCCTGAATGAGCGCAACGAGATCCTCATCGACGAGAACGGTCACACGAACGTTCCCGGGATCTTTGCGGCCGGGGACGCGACCTGCGTCAAGGCCAAACAGATCATCGTCGCCGCCGGGGATGGGGCGAAGGCGGCGCTCTCGGCACACGAGTATCTCGAGAGCGAACGGGGAGAAGAACAGACCGTCTGTGCGTGAAGGCCGCGGGGGTCCATCCCCCCGCTTCACCCCGGCGGTGGCCACCGCCATCAGTATTTTCAGAAATTTCTGAATATTCAGAATGTCTATATGCTCAGGGTGCCAACCCTGATCCGTGAGCAGTATGGAAGATACTCCAAACGTTGAGCGAAGGTCCTCCTGCGCCGGGGCCTGCACGATCGAGGCGGTCGTGAGCGTCGACGCACGGGGGCAGGTGGTACTCCCGAAGGAGATCCGCGACCGTGCGGGGATCGCACCCGGCGACCGGCTTGCGGTCGTCTTCTGGGAGAAGGAAGGGGACGTCTGCTGCATCACGCTGATCAAGGCGAGCCACTTCAACGGCATGGTGACGACGCTGCTCTCTCCCATGGCGGAAGATCTCGCAGGCAGAGGAGAACAGGACTGACCGGGAGGTATCGATATGAAGAAGGAAGACATTCACAAACAGGTGCGCACCGCCTATGGGCAGGTTGCCCGGCAGGGCGGGTGCGGGTGCAGCACCGGGTGCTGCGGCACCGGTATGACGGCAGATTCGGTGAGTCTCGGGCTCGGCTACTCGGAGGAAGACCTCGCACAGGTGCCGGAGGGCGCGAACCTGGGGCTCGGGTGCGGCAACCCGGTGGCGCTCGCCTCTCTCCGGGAGGGGGAGGTCGTCCTCGACCTGGGGTCGGGGGCGGGGTTCGACTCCTTCCTTGCGGCGGAACGGGTCGGCCCGGCGGGCCGGGTCATCGGGGTCGACATGACGCACGATATGCTTGATAAGGCGCGGGAAAACGCGAAGCGCGGCGGCCGCACGAACGTGGAGTTCCGCCTCGGCGAGATCGAGCACCTGCCGGTGGCGGACGCCTCGGTCGACGTGGTCATCTCGAACTGCGTCATCAACCTCTCCCCCGATAAACCGCAGGTCTTTCGAGAGGCGTTCCGGGCCCTCCGCCCCGGCGGGAGGCTCATGGTCTCCGACATCGTGCTCGCGGCACCGCTCCCGGCAGAGGTCCGGGACTCGGCGCTCCTCTACAACAGCTGCGTTGCAGGAGCATTGCTCAAGACCGAATACCTCGGCCATATCGCCGGTGCGGGCTTTACGGAGGTCACGGTCCAGGGTGAGACGGTCTTCCCGCTCGAGCATATCGTGAGCGAGCCGGACCTCGCCGCGATCCTCGAGGGCGTGGCCCTCAATGAGGGCGGGAGGGCGTCGCTTGAGAAGAGCATCGTGAGCATCAAGGTCGCCGCCAGGAAACCGGCGGGCTGCACCTGCACCTGCGGCGGGACGCGGTAACCCGCTCCGTTTTTACGCGGGCCTCTCCCGGTCCCCCGGGAGAGGGGGGCTACCTCTCGATCCCGAGGTCTTCGAGGTCCGCAACGTAGAATCCTTCGGCCCGAAGCGCTGCCTTGCCCTCGATGGTGCGGGCAGCGATGCCGGTGGTCGTCGGCCGGACAAGGGCCTTCACGAGAGGTATCTTCTCCTCCAGGGTGGCAAGGATGCCGTGCGCCTCGGAAAGCGAGAGGTCGCGGTTCTTGATCTCGACGGCGAGGTTCCCCTCCGGGCCAAGGGCGAGAAGGTCGATCTCGTCCCCCCGGCGATTCCACCAGGGGCCGATCTCCTCGTACCCCTTCTCGAGGTCACGGGCGAGGAGGATTCGCAACATCTCCTCGAAGGCCAGGCCTGAGAAACCCCGCCACTCCCGGAGGATTCGGTCCTTTAAGAGGTCGAAGCGGCCGCTCTCGTACAGGCTCATGTTCCGATAGATGTAGTGCGCATAGAACCGGAAGAAGTTGTCCGCAAAGACGTACCTGCCCATCTTCGAGCGTTTTCCCCGCTCGGTGACCGGGACCCGGTAATCGACGACCCCGAGGAGGTCGACAAGGTCGTGCAGGTACGGGGGGAGCGAGGTCGGGGGGAGGCGAACAACGTCGGCAATCTCCTTCTGGGTTCTCTTCCCCATGGCGATAGCAGCGAGGATCTCGTAGTAGGTCGCGTGCTCCCGCCCGAACTCCTCGATCACAACATCACTCATCTCCCGGCGGAGGGGAGCGAGGTCGTTCAGGATGAGTCGATCGAGGGCGCTATCGAGGTCGGTGCACTCATACTTCTCAAGGAAGGTGTAATAGTAGATCGTCCCGCCGAAGAGGAGGTAGAGGTCGAGTTGCTCTGCCGGGTCCCGGACACCCAGGTCGTCGAGGATCGTAAGGCACTCCCGGGGGCCGAACGGACGAAGCGTCAGGATGTTGTCGGCCCGCCGGAAGAGGGGGGCGTTTCCTTCGAGAAAGATCTCCCGGATCATCCCGACCGACGAACCCGAGACGATGATGAAGAGGTACGCGTTCTGCCTCTTTGTGTCCCAGAACCGCTGCATCTGGGAGATAAACGAGGGGTGGATCTTGAGGAACCGCTGAAACTCATCGAAGACGACGATCAGGGGCTGATCGTAGGAGAAGAGGAACTCCAGAAGTGCTTCTGGAGTGTCGGCCCTGATGTAGGCGGGGAGGTCGAGCGCCTCTGCCGTCAACCTCCAGAACTCCTCCATGAGGGCTTCGATACTCTTGTTCGCATCGACATAGAAGTAGAGGGCCGGTTTTCCCCTGCAGAACTCCCTGATCAGCTCGGTCTTGCCAACCCTTCGTCTGCCGGTGACGACGAGAAAGGAGGGGGCCCGGGCGTAGAGGTGCTCCATCAGCTGGAGTTCCCGCTCCCTGCCATAAAACTTCATAGTGATTATTGATATAATTATTATAAATATAATCATTATGGTGCCGTCGCCCGGAGACACCCTTATCTCTGAGAACGACGATTCCCCGCCATGGATCGGTCGGGGGCACTTGCGGTTCTCCTCCCCGGGGAGCGGGCCGGGTGATCGAGGAGCATCTCCGGGCGAGGACGAACGGGATGCTCGCTCGGGTGGCAGGCCTCGTCGCCTGGACCGGGGCGACCCCGAACACCCTCACCCTGCTCGGGTTCTTCGGGATGGCCGGTGCCGGCATCCTCTGCGCCTCAGGATCGTTCTTTCTTGCCGGAGTCACTGTTGCCGCGTCGTGCATCTTTGACGCGCTCGATGGGGCGCTCGCCCGGGTGACCGGCGCCACTTCAATCTTCGGCGCGTTCTTCGACTCGTTCCTGGACCGCTACGCCGAGGCGGCGGTCTACGCCGGGCTCCTCGTCTACTACGCGGGAGCAGGAACCCCCTGGGGCATCGAGGCCGCCTTCGCCGCCGCGATCGGGTCGCTGATGGTCAGTTATGCACGGGCCCGGGCTGAGGGGCTTGGGATCGCGTGCCGGGCCGGCCTCTTCGCCCGGCCGGAACGGCTCGCGGTCATCATCGCCGGCCTCGTCACCGGCTTCATCCTCCCGGCGCTCATCCTCCTCGCGGTCGGCACGAACGCCACCGCGGTGCGAAGGCTCCTCGCTGTCCGGGGGGCGGCAGGTCCAGGCCCCTGATCAGGCCACTTGCACCTCCGTCGTCCGGTCGAAGGGGACCTCGAAGGTCGCGATGCCGTAGTCGAAGACGCCCGTTCCGCTCACCCGGAGCGTGATCGCCCCATTCGAGAGACCCTGGAGGAGCGCCTGGACAAGCCGCAGGTTATCGACGGTCACCGGGATCGAGACGGTGGTCGTCCCCCGCGGCCGGACGGAGAACCCTCCCCGCTCCCCGTGCGCGAGGAAGACCCATTGCCCATCGTCGAGGAAGGAGACGTTGAACGCGACCCGGTTCAGGGTGGCGCCGATGGGGTTGGGGTTCTCGATGGTGACCTGCAGCGAGAGGTCGACGCTCTGCAGGGTGACGTTCTCGACTGTGACGTTCTCGACGGTGACGGTCGGCTCCTGGAGCGGGGGGGCCGCACACCCGGCGCTGCAGAGCAGGACGGCGACGATGACGGCGAGAGATCGCATGCCTTTCGCCCCCTTTATGAGCTCCCTCCATAGGAGAGCACCGGTTCGACGGGGGAAAACCTCCCAACAACGATGTTGTCGGCGTAGAAGTGGTGCGGGTCGCCGGAGGCCCATGCGGACGACCCGATCAGCGCGACGTCGGTGAAGACCGTCCCGGCCGGGACCGGCGCTCCGTCGGCGAACCGGAGCGGCGCCTGCCCGAGGTGCTCGCCGTCCACCCACGCGTCTTCGGTGGCGTTCTGGGGGTCCAGGATGACTTTGACGTGGTACCAGGTATCGGTCTCTGCCCGGGCATCGGCGGAGAAGTTCCGGTGGGTGCCGTCGTAGTGCTGCATGGAGCCGTTCCGGAGGTGGAAGGCGTAGAGCCGGTCGGTCTCGTTCCAGGCCTGGAGGTAGCCCGAGCCGCACCACCGCCCGAACTCGCTGACCCGGAAGTCGCCCTCGATGACGATGGGCCCGGAGGAGATGTTCGCAAGGCAGACCCGGTTGTTCGCGAGGTGCCGGAGGTCGGGCTCGGAGACGTTGATATCTCCGGCGTATGCGCCGTCGCGGACGACCCCCGACTGGACAATGGCGCTGGAACCGCAGAACGACCACCGCGAGAGGTTGCCCCGCTCGTAGTCCTCAAAGAAGAGGAAGACGGCGTCGGGATCGCTCGCGTCCCGGGCTGCCGGGTTGCCGTAGAGCATGGTGATCGCGGTCGCGTTCGCCGGGAGGGCGAGCCAGACGCGGGCGTGAGCGCCGTCAGTGACGTTCTCGGTCCAGTGGGGGATGGCGGTCCCGCTCCTGTCCACGAACCGGATGTCGGCGAAGTCCGGCCGCATCCCCGGGAGGTAGGTGGCGTTGAAGGCGACCGCAAGCCCGTCGACCCCGGAGGGGTTCGCGACCGAGATCTCCTGCTCCCGGGCGGAGGTCTCGACGGTCGTCGTGATGCCGGAGGCATCCGTGACGAGGACGTCGGCGGGCGCCGGGACGGCCCCCGCGGGGGCGATGAGGAGCAGCACGACGGCTCCCCCGATGAGAACGATCCAGCCGTTATCCATGGTGGCGTTCCCTTACATCCCCGACCTATATCCATGTAGCGCACCCCAATGCTGATGCTCCCGGAGGAAGCACGGTATACCGTGAGCAGCACCGTCGTAATCATCGGGGGAGGCCCCGCCGGGCTCTTCTGCGCCCTCCGGGCCACAGAGGAAGGGCGGAACGTGGTCCTCTTCGAGAAGAAACCTGCACCGGGGCGAAAACTCCTGCTCGCGGGGTCGGGGCAGTGCAACATCACCCACGACGGGGAGATCGCCGGCTTCCTCACCCACTACGGCGACCACGGGGCGTTCCTCCGGCCCGCGCTGATGAACTTCACGAACCGGGACCTCATCGCCTTCTTTGCCGCTCGCGGCCTTCCGATGAAGGCCGAGCCCGGGGGGAAGGTCTTCCCGGAGACCCGGCGGTCCGCCGACGTCCTCGCCGTCCTCCTCGCGGAGTGCGCCGCCCGCGGGGTGGACCTCCGGTGCGGCGAACCGGTTCGGACCGTGGAACGGGAGAGCGATGAATTCATCGTCCGGACGGAGAAGGCGGCCGTCCGGGCCGGGGTGCTCGTCATCGCCACCGGGGGAGCCTCTTACCCCGCCACCGGCTCGACCGGGGACGGCTACGCCTTCGCCCGGGCCCTCGGGCAGCCGGTCACGGAGGTTGCCCCGGCGCTTGCCCCGGTCTACGTCGGGGCCTATCCGTTCGCCGACCTGGCCGGGATATCCTTTGCGAATATCGCCCTCGCCGTCTACCGGGGCGGGAAGCGTGTCCGCCGGCAGACCGGCGACCTCCTGCTGACGCATACCGGCCTCTCGGGCCCGGGGATACTCGACCTCTCCCGCTCCCTCCTCCCGGGCGACGAACTCCGGGTCACGTTCCTTCCCGGGATGAACGCGGAGGAGGTGCGAAAGCGCGTCGCCGACGCGGTCGCGGCGGGCGGGGCCCGGCAGGTGAAGACCGTCCTCGCCGACCTCTCCCTCCCGGAGCGGTTCGTCCGGCGGCTGCTCGAGATCGTCGGGGTCCTGCCGGGAGAGACCTGCGCCCGGCTCCCGAAGAAGGCCCGGAACGCCATCGCCGCCTCCCTTGCGGAGTTCCCGTTCACCGTGGCCCGGCTCGGGGGGTTCGATGAGGCGATGGCGACGAGGGGCGGGGTCGCCCTCGAGGGGATCAACCCAAAAACGATGGCGTCGAAGACCGTCGAAGGGCTCTACTGCATCGGCGAGGTGCTCGATATCGACGGCGATACCGGGGGCTACAACATCCAGGCCGCGTTCTCCACCGCGGCGCTCGCCGCGCGGCATATCGCCGGCCCCCGTACGTCACGGTGACCGGGCTCGTTCTGCATCCCTTCCGGGACCCCGGTTTCTTACCACGATCTCTCTTTCCCGGAGGCTCCTTGCGGTGCTCCCTCCCGGTGCCGCGGCGATACGGCATATCTCCCCGGGAACCGCCCGTGACAAAATAGATACTCTGATATATTTTGTGTTGCATTAAAATATATTGAGTCAACAGCGTGATTTGGAGCACTATTCATGCGATCTTTCTCCTCTCCGTCCTCCTCGCCCAGGGGCACCTGGTCTACGACGGCGGATCCGGTGACCCCGGTCTCAGTGCCGCCCCGGAGGCTTCGGTCGAGCGGTTTGCGGCTCTCTCTACACCCACGGCGGATCCCTCCCCCGACGCTCTCATCGACCGGGTGGACCGGGCGACGTTCGCCTGTGTCGACGGCACCCCCCGCCTCTTCCCGGTGGGCCTCAACGCGACCCTCACCAGCAGGGCGGGAGACTGCACCGACCTTGCGCTCCTCAGGGCGGAGGTCCTCCGCTCCAACGGCATCCCGGCCCGGCCGGTCCACGGTCTGATGGTCTGGGACGCAGGGACGTTCCGGACCGACGCCCTCCACGTAGAGGTCTTCGGGAAGGGTATCGCCGTCCACGACTGGGTCGAGCTCGGCGACGGCCGGACGATGGGCGCCTATGAAGGCGTCCCGGGGATCCGGTGCGTCAAGACCGGCAACGGGGTCTGCCTCCAGCCGGTCTTTGAAGCGCTCGGTTACCTCTGAGTGCCGCCGCCCCCGGAAAGATTCAATACCGGGCGCACCAAACGGGCAGTATGAGCTTGTTCACCGCGCTCCTTGCCCTGATCCTGGTCATCGTCGTCGCGTATGTCCTCTATAAGCTGGTCAAGAGCGTAACGGGCCTCATCATCAACGCCGTCGTGGGCGTGATCCTGCTCTGGCTCATCAACCTCCTCAACCTGATGAGCCTCGTCGGCCGGCCCGATATCCCGATCAACCTGATCACCGTCCTCATCTGCGCAATCGGCGGTGTCTTCGGCGTCTTGATCACGGTGGTGCTGCACCTCCTCGGGATACCGCTGACGCTGTGAGGGGCGCCGGGCCCCGCTTACACGGCCGGCACGGGAGCCTTCGCGATCGTCCGGGCGAACTCCTCGATCGTCCGGTCGATACGCCCGGCATCGACGTCGCTCTCCAGTGTCACAGTTGAGGAGACGAACCGCATCCCCTTTGCTTCGAGCGCTTTCCTCACGATCGCGATGGCGTTCTCGCCCCCCGATCCCCCCATCTCAGCGAGGACCGAGAAAGGTTTTCCCCGGCCGTTCGTGACCCGGGAGAGGTACTCGTTGACGTAGGGCGGGATCTTCCGCGACCAGACCGGGGTTGCGACGACCAGGAGATCGACGTCGGCCAGGTCCGCCTGCACCGGCTGAATCGGCGCCCGCATTCCAAGCATCGACATCATTCCCTTCCTGAACATCCCTACCTCAGCGACCGGCCTGATCTCGGCAAGCCCGGCCCCCACCCGCTTCGCGAGGGTCGCCGCCACCTTCTCCGTATGCCCCTGCCAGGAGTAGTACACGATGAGTATCATCACGTTCACCCCGCACGGGTTGTCTACACTCCTCCCATATAGGCCTGGTGACCGGGGCGCGGAACGTTCATATCTCCAGCGTCGAGAAGATCAGGGCATGCAGGAGTACGGCCCGGGGATCCTCGGCGAGGTCCGGTTCGCCCGCCAGGACGGCGGCTACTATGTGCAGCTCTACGACCGGGAAGGAAGACCCGTCGGCAAAACCGGGCTCTGGAGGACCGAGGCGAAGGCGCGGGAGGCGGCCCGGCGGCTCGCGGCGAAACTGGCCGGGGAGTGAGCGCCCCTCACCGGGTCACCGGGTGCGCCTCAGCGTAGCGGACGAGGCCGGCGATGCACCGGTTGTGCGGCGTCGCGATGCCGTGCCGCTCCCCGAGGCGCGCGACGTAGCCGTTCAAGAGGTCGATCTCCGTTCGGCGGCCCAGCCGGAGGTCGTAGTACATGGAGGGGTAGACCGCGGCGAAGTCGGGCACCTGCACCGAGAAGAGGTGAGCGAGGTAGTCGTCGGCGGTTGCCCAGGGAAGCCGCACCCCTTCGGCGCCGGCGACGGCGAAAGTCTCGCGGATGAGGGCGGCGACGGTCTCGCGGATGTTCCCGTCGGCGGCCACCTCGACCGGGGCCGCGAGGAGGGCGCAGAGCGGGTTCACCGCGATGTTGAGGAGAGCCTTCGCCCATTTTCCCGACCGGATATCGGCGTCCGCCTCGACCGGGATGCCGGCGGACCGGACGATCTCGATCAGGCGGCCGGGAGCCTCGCCAGCCCCGGCGGACCAGGCCCCGAGGCGCATCGGGGCGCTCTCGCTTGAGACCCGGACGTGTCCCGGGCCCACGACCGCGAAGTTCGTCGTCACGGTCCCGCCGATGACGGTGTCGGTGTAGTCTGCAATGATCTCCTCGTTTCCGATGCCGTTCTGGAGGCTTGCCGTCGGCCGGCCACGGATGATACCGGCATACTCCTCGCAGACCGCCCGGGTGTCGGTGCCCTTCGCGGTGATGACGACGAAGTCGACCGCGGGGGGGACCTCTTCCGGCGCGGAGACGGGGATGACCCCCCTGACGGTGCCGTCTCCCCAGATCCCTTCCATGACGAGGCCCCGGTCCCGGATCGCGCCGGCGTGCACCGGCCGGCAGGCCGCGTAGACCCCCGCCACTCCCGAGAGCCTCCCGGCGACCGCGAGGCCGACGGCCCCTGCGCCGAGGATCAGGATGACCGGGCGTTGTAACGTTTCCATTCTCTCAAATACCTCTTTGACGCGGGAGACGATAAGAGCAAGCCCGGCCGGAACCGGTGGTATGGGGCGGACGTGCTCAACCATCTCCCTACCTTACGCCCCCGGGGCGGCAACCGGGTCGCCCTGCTCTTCATCGACCTTGCGGACCTCCGTCCCGGGGCTATCGTCGATCGACAGGCTCCGGGTCACCTCGATCGCCTGGTGGGCGCCGTTTCTCGGAAGGACAGGAGCGAACGCTTTTCTTATCCGGTGCCAAGTATTCGTACCTGATGAAGCATGTCACGAAGGCCGACGGCACCCTGCAGCCGTTCGACTCCGGGAGGGTGCGGCGGACACTCCGCAACATGGGCCTTGGCGAGGAGGATGCCGACCGGATCGCCGGCGAAATCGAGGAGGAGGTGCTGGACGGGGTCAGGACCGCGGCGGTCCTCCGGATGATCCGCGCCCGCGCAAGGGCTGTCCGCCCTGCCGTTGCCCACCGCACCAACCTCCGGAGAGCGCTCGCCCTCCTCCGCCCGAAACCGGAGTTCGAGGAGTTCGTGCGGGTCCTCCTCCGGGAGCACGGCTACCGCGTGGAGACCGGGTGCATCCTTGCCGGCCGGTGCGGGGAGCACGAAGTGGACGCCATCGCCTACCGGGACGCCATCACGTTCTTCGTCGAGGTGAAGCACCACGCGAACCATCACCGGATGACCGGCCTCGACGAAGGGCGGATCGCCCGGGCGATCGTCGAGGACCTCCAGGAGGGGTTCCGGTCAGGGAGGTGCTCCGTCTCGATCGACGGTGCCCTGATCGTCTGCAACACCAAACTCTCTGAACACGCAAAACGCTACGCGACCTGCCGGGGGATCGGGCATATCGGGTGGGATTACCCCGAGGAGAAGAACCTCCGGACGATGATCGAGGATACCGGGTCCTACCCGGTCACCATCGTCAGCGGGGTGAGCCCGTCGGTCTCCACCCGGCTCGCCGCCGCCGGGATCCTCACGGCAAAACAGGTCGCCTACGGTGATGCTGCAACGATCGCCCACGATGCGGGCCTCTCCCTCCGGGAGACGCTGCTGATCGCCGAACGGGCGCGTGCGATCCTCGAACCGTAGGCGGTCAGGCGATGGCCTGGAGCTGCTCGTCGGTCGGGTTGATCAGGACGATCTCGGGCGGGCAGTTGAACCGGAGGTCCACCCCGGCGACGTCCGCGCTGCAGACCCCGCGGGAGATGTAGGTCGGCGTCCCGTTCGTCTCGAACATCCCCGCGAGCTCGACGACGCCGTAGTCGTTCAACTGCGCCACGACCGGGAAGAGGAACTGCCCGCCGTGGGTGTGGCCGGCGAGGATGAGGTCGGCGCCCCAGTCGGCCCGGCAGGACGGTTCGTGAACAAGGTAGATGGTGAACGTGTCGGTCGCCGGGACGTCGGGCGGGTCCGCCATCCCGGCCCAGCCATCGTCGACCCCGACGATGACGACCTCTTCGCCCCCGGCGGAGACCTGAACGTAGTCGTTCCTGAGGACGTGGACGCCATTCTCTTCGAGCGTCCCCGCGAGCCCGTCGGCAAACGCGGTATCGGCGGAGCCGTCGTTCAAGGCGGAGAGATCATACCCGGCGACAGGGGCGTTGACCAGGGTCCGGACGGCAAGCATCTTCTCAATGCCCGCCGTGCCGTCGGTCCCCACACGGTAGTCATGGTTCCCGAGGACGGCGTAGGTCGGTGCATCGAGCGACCGCCACACCTCCTGGGCGGCGAAGTCCGACTCCTCGCCGGTGACGAAGTCGCCGCCGATCAGGACGATCGACGGGTCTAGCCGGTTGACCTCGGCGATCACCTCCCGGACGTGGTCGATGTTCGAAGGCCGGACGTGGGGGTCGGTGATATAGACGATGCCTTCGGGCGCCCCGTCGATCTCAAGTACGGTCACGTCGACGGCGCGTGCTTCCCAGGCCATGTAGCCGGTCATGGACGGGAGCAGGATGAGCATGAACAACGCCAGGTGTCGTGTGTCCGGGGCCTTCAGGGTCACTATATTTTATTCGCCCTCATGAATATAAATAGAATCCGGCCGGTCGGCGCCGGGCGGATCACCGGCCATGAACCTGATCGACCGGATCGCTCACGACGTCGGCCGGCATCACATCGGGGGGCAGTTCGGCGAAGAACCGGATAAACTGCTGTCCCTCTGCCCGCGAAAGAGCAATAGCGGCGAAGACGGCCACGATCGCCGCACCGACGAGGTCCATGATCAGGTCGACCATGGTATCCGTGTTCCCGTGCTGGAGGCCCGTATCGAAGACCTCGTCGGCCACGAACTCGTAGATCTCCCATGCCGCCCCCGCTGCCAGCGTCGTGATCAGGATGAAGACGACGGCGACCGGTATCGTCAGCCGCACCTCCCCCCGGCGGTCGGCGAGGGCCACGATGAAGAAGGCGATGAGCGCGATGGTGGCCGAGGAGACGAGGTGGGTCAGTTTGTCGTAGTAGGGCGCGAGGCTGATGTAGTAGCCCGCGACGTGCCCCATGACGTGGAGGTAGAGGGAGACGGCGACGAAAAGGTTGACTTCCCAGGGCAGGCAGAGGCGCAGGTTCCGCGTCATGAGGGTCGGCGCCATCGTCAGGAGGAAGGCAAAGCCGGCCGAGAACCCGAGGAAGTATTCGCCTGCGGTGATGCTGGAGGCTGCGGCGAGGAGGATGAGCCCCTGGATGAAGTAGGTGAGGTAGATCCCGCGCGGCGGGTCCGAGCACGCCATGGGTCTTCTGAGAAGTGATCCCGGGCATCATACATAACCGTCCCGGTGGTGGTCCCGGGTGTCGGGCGATCGTCCCCGGATACCGGACCGAACAGGCAGGACCACCGGCCGTTGCGGTCGCCTCCACATTCCCGGGAGAATAGTTGATAAGGTCAGCAGGTGTATAAATTGGACACGCAAGGGACCAAACACTCTGGAATATGGGGTTGATGATCTGACGGATGCCACGAAGCGTAAACCCGAATCCAATGGAGGGCCGGCGGGAGAGGAGATCGTCCGCGTGCGCCTGCCGAACAAGAGGAACCGGGAGATGTTCGCAAGCGCCGAGCTGATGCTCGGGGCAAACCATATCAAGATCCGCTGTTTCGACGGGGTGACCCGCACCGGGCGGATCAAGGGTAAGATCAAGAAGAAGGTCTGGATCCGGGAGGGGGATGTTCTGATCGTCGTCCCGTGGAGTTTCCAGGACGAGAAGTGCGATATCGTCTACCGCTACACGAGGCCCCAGGTGGAGTGGCTCCGGAAGAACCGGTATCTCTGACATTCTTTTTTTGCAACGTCGCCTCTCATCTCGTACAGCAAAAGCAGGACGGAGAGCGGGTATCCTCTTCTGCGTGAGTGAGGGTTCAAAAAAGGTTAGATGCCGTGGATCTTGATCTCGTACTCTTTTACGACGAGTTTCATAACATCCGACCGGGTGTAGGTGCCGCCCGAATCGTCCATCTTCAGCGAACTGCCGGTCAGGTAGTTCTTCCACGCTACAGAGTTATCGGCATCATCCGGGTACTCTACTATGACGCTTTCGGCATCACCGGGAGGCTTGTGTATGGTCATGTTCTCCAGGCTCATCCTCACCGTCGTCATCCCGGACTTCGCCATCGGTTCGTCGGTGCTGATGTTCATGATGTAGACGACGAACGTCGTTGTGGGTGGGGTCGTTGTCGTGTCGACGTCATAGAACCATCGTGGCTCGGCGAGCATAGCCGAACCTCTCGCATCCTCCTGGCGCGTCATCACCGCACCGTTCTCGAGGGTGATCACCTCGGTCCCGCGGTCGGAGCGGTAGACTAATGCACCGGGATGGAACTCAATAGGCCCGAAATCCTTAGCGGAGATACTGAATCCCGGCGTCGACGGGTCGGCGCCGATCACCGCGAGCGTCCCCCCGCTCACCTGGAGCGACGTCTCCTTGTAGGGGACGTTCTTGAAGCAGAGGCTCTTCATATCGTTCTGGATGACGATCATCGCCCGCTCCATATTCTTCACGTCGGTGTTGCTCTGCTCCTTGACGAGCACCGGGTAGCCGTAGAGCGTGACCAGGCCGATGCCGCTGATGACGATCCCGAGGATCAGGATAAACCCGATCGCCTCGGAGACCGCCTTCTCGTTTATCTTCACGGATATTCGCCTCCTTAAGACTCTCAGTGTCATGTGGGAAACCCTCCTGAGTCGTACTGAATCACGTTCCATCCTGCACCGGTGGTGTTGCCGACGACGCCCTTCGTCGCCCCGATGCCGCCGATGGCGACTTTGCTTCTGATGCTGCCGCCCTGGACCTGGATCGCCTGGCTGGTCCCGTTCATCGCGACGTCCACGAAGTAACCCTTCCCGGCGACGTTGTCGGGGATGTCGAACTTCGTCTCGATGGTCCCGTTGCCGGGCGCGATCACGTAGAGGTCCACGATCCGGGTGCTGACCCCGTTCCCGATGTCCACGAAGGCGTGGTAGCGGAGCTTGTCCGCCGGCCCCTCCATGAAGACGGCGTTGACGGTGAACATCATCACGATCATCAGCACGAGCAAGACGCCGCTGATGATGATATACTCCAGAAGCCGGGTGACGCCATCCTCGTTCGCCGGCTCAGTAATACACGGTCTCATTGTATACCGTCACCCCGTTGTTGTAATGGATCTTGACCGGGTGGAGCCAGCGGCCGGAGACGTGCTGCGGGTCGCCCGCCGAGAAACTCACCACGGCGTTCTTCCGCTCGAGGGAAATCGCGACGATGTCTTTCTGAATGTCTGCACACTGTCCGGGGGCCAGGGTCGTGGAGGCATTGACGTAGTCGAAGACCGCCTCCCGCAGGTCCCGGATATCGTTCTTCGAGAACTCGAGCACTCCCTCTGCGGTCGTCTGCCCGACGAGCGCCGACTGGTTGATGATCAGCGCGAGGAAGAACATCCCGACCGCGACGAGGAGGCCCATCAGGACGATCCACTGGCCGTCTTCGTTCATGCACGCCATAACAGCACCTCCACGAGGACGGCTTTAGAGCGGGTGTTTGACATATCAATAGGTATGCCGGGGGGCTTCTCAGTTGGCAACTGCACCCACCGGGTCACCCGGACCGTGTTCTCGCGCCCGGTGAACTCCGGGTCCGGCGAGGAGAGCGGAGTCGTGTTTACGCTGCCGCCCGTTGTTCTGTAGGAGAGGTAGACCTGGGCCCGGAGGTTATCATCCGGGTCTCCGGATCGCATCTTACAGCCGGCGAGGAACCTGTCCCGGAGAGTGTTACCTCCCATCATGACTCTGGTTCCGTTCTTGACAAACCCGACCAGCTCGCTCGTACCTCTGTTGGTATCCGGCGTATCCATCATCGCCAGCACGTCGCTCCCGAGCTGCTCAAGCTGCATATCCGGTATGTGCGTATCCCCCGCGGTGTAGACGCTCGTCGTGCTGACGACGATATACGCCGTCAGGAGCATGATGACCCCGGCCGCAATCCCCTCCATCGTGTAGAGCTGCCCCGCGTCGTTCACCATATCGCCACCTCCAGGACCCCGGTCGAGAGAACGGGGAGGATATCGTCATCATAGTCGTAGGTGCCGTTCAGCGTGGTCCGCTGATCAGGGCTGTCATCGAAGACGAACCGGATATCCAGGATGCTGTTCTGGTCCAGGGTGAAGAGCGAGGTCGCCGCCGGGTTCAGGACCAGAGAGATATTGGAGTTGACCGGCACGTCCGGTTTGAGCGAGTGCGGGGTCTGGGTGCCGTCGATGCGCAGGGTGTAGAGGTCCGGGTCCGTCGTGTCGTACGAGAACGGGATGCGGGTGAACCGCGGGTTCGGCCTCGTCGGGTCCATCTTCCAGAACGTCACGTTCTGGAGCGTCGCTCCCGTGTTGGAATCGATGAGATACCCGGTCATATTGATATTGACCGTCACCGGATCGGTCCTCGGATCGATCCGGTAGGCGGCGCTGACGGACTGGTTCAGCAGCTGGCTGAAGTTGAGCCGGACGGTGAACATCGGGGGGATCGAAGGGTTAAGTGTGGTATCATTGTAGTCGTCGTCATAACCGATCTCCGCCACCCCGGGCTCCTTGATCTTCACCACCCGGCGGATGTAGCCGTAGCCGGGGGGGAGGGGATCGCCGGTCTGATTGAGCTCGTAGCTCCCATCCGGGTTTGAGATGTTGAGCGAAAAATTGTAGGAGTAAGGAATGTCGCCGAAGATCGCCTTGCTGCGGTAGTCCTCCGGGGCGAAGAACCCCGCTTCAAAGAACCTCTCCACCTTCGCCGAGAGGAGGATGTTCGGGGTCTCCTTGGAGACCGCAAGCCCCATCCGCTGAATCTCGTCCTTATGATCCGGATCGTTCATCTCCCAGGGGGGATAGACCGGCCAGCCGGGGTCCTCGACGAGGATCACCCCCGTCCGGTAGGCGACTGCGTCGTAGTCGATCCCGCTGCTCTCGAGGCCTGCAAGGAGCCCCGGCACCATGCTCACCACCATGATCAGGGCGAGCATGAAGATCGTGAACCCCACGAGGAAGTCAAGCGACAGCACCCCGTCGTCCGCCGTTCTTATACGACCACCTCCCCGGTGTCCGAGCGGAACACGAGGGTCTCCATCCCCGCGTCCGAACGGATGGTGACGGTGTAGACCCCCTCGGCGAGCGCAATATCGACCGTGTCGGCACCGAGTTCCGTCATCGCGGCCGAGAGCGTCTCATTCGCGAGAAGCTCCTCCGGGGGGAGAACCGCGGTGAGGTTCACCTCTTCCGCGGGCAGGGGGGCCGGGAGCGAGATCTCCTTCCAGCCCGCGATACCGAACGTGACCCAGCGGACCTCCTCCCCGTCCCGGAGGCCGAGCGCCCAGGAGGTCGCCCGGCCGTCCGGGTCCGCGCCGGTCCCGAGCACCAGGTGCACCTTGGCGCCGGTGACGTCGAGGCCGCCCTCAGCCCCGAGCAGGTCGAGTTCCGCAAGGGCCGCAGTGAGGGTCGTGCCCTCCGAGGGTTCCGGCAGATCGATGGGGGTGATGCCGCCGCCCGGCGGTGGTGGGGACGCACCGAGGCAGCCGCAGACGGTACAGAAGATGCAGAGTGCGGCAAGAAGTGCCAGAACGCCCCCGGAGGTTCGTATCTTTTCAAAGCACGGGGACTCCCGACCGGTACGGGTAAGGCTGATATCGTCGACCTTCGTTCGAACTGCATCGGACCATCGTGGGGGCATCCAGGACTCCTCCATGCCGCGAGCCGCCGGGTTCGACCGACGGCTGTTGAGGTAGAGCAGTCATTATACGCGATGGTGTATATATAACCATCTCACATGCCCCGTCAACATTCTGCCGTTCGGGCCGGATATGGGAAATGTGCAGGTATCCCGCGGCAAAAACATTTCGCCGGAGGTGCGCTTTTTCAGCCCGGAACGCCCCGGTCTATATATACTGGAGGGGCCGGTCTGCGGCCTCCGCCGCGGTGTCGTAAGATTTATCCCCCAGTTCGTAACAACAGACTGTGCAGGGTAAGCAAATGAGTACTATCACATCCCCTGGCACACCGGGAGAAGGACACGGACGGTTCGCCGAAGCGGCCGCCTTCCATGGTCACGTCTGCCCCGGCCTCGCGCTGGGATACCGGGCGGCCGAGACCGCCCTCGAGCGACTCCGCTCCGGCCGGGCTGAGGACGAGGAACTCGTCACCATCGCCGAGACCGACGCCTGCGGCGTCGACGCCATCCAGGTCCTGACGGGATGCACCGCTGGAAAAGGAAACCTCTTCTTCAAGGACTACGGGAAGCACGCCTTCACGTTCATCAACCGCCGAACCGGCGATGCGGTTCGGGTGGCGGCAAACCCGTCGTTTAACATCGACTCACTCGACCCCGGCCTCGCGCCGCTCCGGGCGCGGGTGATGCAGGGGCGGGCCTCCGACAAGGAGCACGCCGAGTTCCATGAGCGGACAGGTCGCATCGTTGAGGCTCTCCTTCATATGCCCGCAGAGGAGCTCTTCTCCATCCAAAACGTCGACGTCGAGATCCCGGAGCGGGCCCGGATCTTCCGGTCGGTGCCGTGCGCAAAATGCGGCGAGATGACCGCCGAGTCCCGGGTCCGGGTCGAAGACGGCGAACTCGTCTGTTACGCCTGCTCGACGGAGTACTCCCGGCGTGGGTGAGGGATCTCCTCCTCACCGCACTATTTTTGCGATCGGGATCTCGAGGATGTCCTCGGCGCCCGCGGCCTTGAGCGGCGGTATGAGGCCGTTGACGAGCCCTTTCTGGACCACCGTCTGGATGCTGAAGTAGTCGATGCCGTGCAGCCTGCCGACGGTAGGCTTCTTCATGGCCGGGAGGACCTCGATGACGCGGTCGAGCGCGCTCGAGGGCACGTTCATCGTCAGGAGCACCTGGTGGCGGGCCTCGATCACCCCGAGGAGGAGGGTCGCGATCTCCTCGATCTCCCGACGCTTCTCCGGATCCCGGAGTGACTCGTGGTTTGCAAGGAGCGCGGTGTGCGACTCCATGATCTGTCCGATGATCTTCAACCCGTTCTTCCTGAGCGTGCTCCCGGTCTCGGTGAGGTCGACGACGATGTCCATCAGGTCGGGGACCTTCGCCTCCGAGGCGCCGTAGGAGGGGAAGAGCCTGACGGGGACCCCGATGTCTGTAAAGAACCGCTCCGTGAGCCGGGGATACTCGGTCGTCACCCGGCTCTCCGGCCGGATGGCGGCGACCTCGTCGATAGGCTCGTCGCGGTGGACCGCCACCACGATCTTCACGTTCCCGTCCCCGGTCTTGCTGTAGGAGAGGTTCGCGACCTCTGTGACATCGGCGCCGCTCTCCTGCACCCAGTCGAGCCCCGATATCCCGAGGTCGAAGTAACCCATCTGGACGTAGAGCGGGATCTCCTGCGGCCGGAGGATCTTTACCTTCCCGATCCGGGGGTCGTTGATCCGGGGGTTGTAGTCGCGGTCGGTTCGCCTGACCTCGAGATCCGCCTCCTTGAAGAGCTGGAGCGTCTGCGCCTCAAGGCTCCCCTTCGGGAGCGCAATCGTTATCATGAAGAGATGATCGGGCGGAAAAAGGGTTAAATGTGGTGATATGGTTTCAGGCGATGGTGTGGATGACGAGCCCCGAGAGGAGTTTCGGCTCGAACCAGGTGGACTTCGGGGGCATAACGCCGTTCGCATCGGCGATCGCGAGCACCGTCTCGACCGGAACCGGCTGCATGGCCACGGCGAAGGCGTACTCCCCGGAGTCCACGAGTTTCTCAAGGGCAGAGAGCGGTTTCGCCCCGCCCATGTAGTGGAGCCTCGGGTCGCCCCGGGGGTCGGCGATGCCGAGCATCCCTTCGAGGACATCCTTCTGCAGCACCGAGACGTCAAGCGACCCGATCAGGTCGGTGGGGTCTCGAACCGGCCGGGCGGCCTCGTACCAGGTCCCCTGCAGGTAGAAGTGCATGACATGCATCGGCACGTCTCCGGCCGCGAGCGGCGTGATCTGGTAGCCGGAGGAGTCGACATTCCTGTAGGGGCGGATCTCCCACCCCGCCGCGAAGAGCGCGTCGACGAGGCCGGGGAGGGTGTAGTTGCCGAGGTCCGTAACAAGCCGGCTGTAGCCGTGGATGCGGACCCGGTCGTGGGCGAAGAGGACCGCCATGAACTTCCCGGCCTCCTCGGTGAACCTTCCCTCGCTCCGGCGCCGTTCCGCAACGTTCACCGCCGACTTGGCCCGGTGGTGCCCGTCTGCGATATAAACCTCCGGAACGTTCGCAAAAAGGCCCTCGAGGCGGGAGAGGGTCGTCTCGTCGGTGAACCGGTAGACCTGGTGGAGCACGCCCGATGCGGTCGTGGTGCTTCCGTCAGGTTCCGCCTCGCCGATGAGGGAGTGAACGTAGGGGAAGATCCCCCCGGGATCGCGGTAGAGCAGGAAGACGAGGCCGGTGTTGGCGCCGACCACGTCGATGTGCCGGGTCCGGTCCTCCTCCTTGTCGTACCGGGTGAGTTCGTGCCGCCGGATCCGGCGGTTCTCGTAGTCCTCTGTTCCCACGCAGCAGACCAGCCCGACGAACTCCTCGCCGTCCTGGACGGCCCGGTAGACGTACATCCCGGCCTGGGGGTCCTGTGCCATCAGGCCGTCTTCAAGCATGCTGAGGAAGACCTCCCGCGCCCGTTGGTAGACCCGGTCGTCGTGCGGGGGAAGGTCGGGGAGTTCGGCGTCGGGCCGGCTGACCCGCAGGAAACTCAGAGGGTTCTTCTCGATGCACTCCCGGGCCTCCTCTGCCGTCACCACATCGTAGGGCACGGAAGGAATCTCTTCGGCGTACCGTCGCTCCGGACGGACTGCCGCAAACCGATATATCTGAACCATAACTACCGCCACTCGTATGTGCCTACTATTTTGTCTTCTGAGACTATATTAGATGAGGCACTCCATGAGGGAGCGATCGGTAACTATGATGCCGCTTCAACTTACTATTCACCGGGCGCAGCCCGTAGACATTCCGCAGGTAGTTGCCGTCGAGAAGGTAGCGTTCGTCGATCCCTGGGACGAGAGAACGTTCCGGGAGTCGCTCGCGTACTACCCGGAGACGTTCTTTGTGGCCAGAAACAACGGGGACCTGGCCGGGTTCGTTGCAGGGGGCATTGAAGACACGGGAGAAGAGGTATACGGGCATATCATGAACCTCGCGGTCGCCCCGGATTACCGGCGCCAGGGGATCGGGCAGCACCTCATCCGCCGCCTGGAACAGGAGTATACGGTTCTCGGTGCAAGCGGCGTCCAGCTCGAGGTCCGTGTCACCAACACCGGCGCCCAGGAGTTCTACCGCCGCCTCGGTTACCAGGCGGTCTTCCAGATCGCCGGCTACTACGCCAACGAGGAGGATGCCCTGGTTATGATGAAGTGGTTCCGGTTCTAAGACGCGACTGCCGGAACGGCAGGAGCGGGAGAAAACGTGGAGCGTTTTCGACTCGCGATGGTTCGTAGAACGACGTTCCAGAGGAACGGAGTTCTGGAAACCCGTGGGGTTTCGAGAACCGGAGCGGGAGCACCGGAGGTGCGAAGCCGGAACCGCATTCGCTTATCCCCGACCGTGCTCCTGGTGAGCCCGGGCCAGGTGCTGGGCCGCGAGGGCGCCGAGGAGGGAGAGTTCCCCGGCAAGCACCCCGGCGGCAACGATCTCGGCGAACGCCTTCGCGTGGGCTCCCGGCGGGTCGCCGCCCCCGGCGACGCCGAGCATCGCGAGGCATTCGTGCTGGGTATCGACCCCCGTCCCGCCCCCGACGGTCCCCACCGGGAGGGAGGGGAGGGTGACCGAGACATAGACCCCGCCTTCCACCCGGTCGACGGTGGTGATCGCGGTGCTCCCCTCGACGACGTGGGCGGGGTCCTGCCCGCAGGCGATGAACGTCGCGGCGACGACGTTTGCCGCCTGGGCGTTGAACCCGAACGAGGCCGCCCGCGCCGAGCCCACCAGGTTCTTCCTGTAGTTGACCTCGGCGAGGGTCTCCGCATTGGTCTTCAAGAGGTCGGCGACCATCGCGTCGGTGAGCCGCACGCCCGCGACCACGGTCTTCCCCCGGCCCCGGACCAGGTTGATCGCCGCGGGTTTCTTGTCGGTGCACATGTTCCCGGAGGTGGCGACGAGGCGGGCCCCGGTCTCCCGCTCGATGAACTCCCCTACCTTCTGGCCTGCGATCGTCACCATGTTCATGCCCATGGCGTCCTTGGTGTCGAACTCGATCCGGATGAAGACGTTTGTCCCGGCAACGTAGGTGACGGCTTCAAGGAACTCCCCATGTCGTGTGGTGCTCTGCGCGGTCTCGCGGATCTCGGCGGCGTGCTCCTCGACCCAGGCGACCACTTCGCGGGCGTGGACGACGTCACGGGCGGCAAAGACCGGCGCCCGCGTCATCCCGTCCCGCATGATCCGCACGTCCGCACCGCCCGCCCGGCTGATCAGGGAGCACCCGCGGTTCACCGAGGCGACGAGCGCCCCTTCGGTCGTCGCAAGGGGGAGATAGTACGACCCGGCGGCATACTCGCCCTTCACCCGGAGTGGCCCCGCGACGCCGAGCGGCACCTGCACCGTGCCGATCATGTTCTCGATGTTGCGCTTCACCACCCGGTCGATCCCGATGGAGAACGACCCCACTGCGGGGAGAGAGGTGCCGGTCTCGCCCTCGATGAACGCCCGCCGCACCCGGACCGCTTCGTCGGGCGGGAGTTCCTTCTCAAGCGCATAGAGTTTGAGGGAGCCGTCTTTCAGCCTCTCGATGTACTCATCCATGAATAGTATGAGATCGCATACCTAAAGATGGCTGGTGGTCGACGTGCGAGAGGATCAATGGTGCCTTGCGGTGCCGAAGCGAGAGGCCGAGCAGACACGGCGCCGGCTGCTTGAGGAAGGACTCCTCGACCGGCGCTACAGACCGCACTCCGAAGGGGATGCCGTCCTCCTCCCGGTGACGGAGGAGGTCCCGGGCGCCGTCCGGTGCAGGTTCGAGGCCGTGCCGGAACGCGCCGTTCTCCCCCGGCACGAACTCGTGGGCGGGATCGCCATCATGCAGGAGAACGACCCGGAGGGCGCCCGGCGGCTCCTCGCCTCCCGCCCCTCCCTCGAGACCGTGCTCTTCCCGGAGACCCCGGTCGAGGGGGAGTACCGGACCCGCCGGTTCGCCGTCCTTGCAGGGGTCCCGTCCACCCGGACCCGGGTGACGGAGTACGGCCTCTTCTTCGACGTCGACCTCGCTCTCGCCTACTTCTCCGCCCGGCTCTCGACCGAGCGGCAGCGGGTCCTTGATCTCGTGGGAGAAGGGGAGCGTGTGCTCGACATGTTCGCCGGCGTCGGACCGTTCGCGATCACCCTTGCCCGCCGGGCCGGGCTCGTCGTTGCCGCGGACCTCAACCCCGCCGCCGTCCACCTCCTGATTCACAACATCGCGCTCAACCGGGCAAGAAACGTCATCCCGGTGCTCGCCGACGCCGCCCACCTCCCCGGGCTCGGGTTTGCCCCCTTCGACCGGATCGTCATGAACCTCCCGCTCGCCGCATCGGTGTTCCTCCCGGCGGCCGCCCGACTCTGCCGGGACGGCGGAACGATTCACCTCTACGCGCTTGAGGAGCAGGAGAGCGAGTACCTCCCCCTGATCCGGGCGGCCACGAACGGCGAGGTCACCGAGCGGCAGGTCCGGACCTACTCGCCGGGGAAGTGGCACGCGGT
>NZ_DAXW01000005.1:72636-72779 GCF_002506585.1 Methanoculleus sp. UBA430
GGGAAGTGGCACGCGGTCTACGACATCACCGTGGAGAGAGAGGGGGGCTAGTTTGTCAGGCTCCCGGAACCCTGCGATGAAACGTGAAGGGCAGTAGCATTAGAGACGCAACAGATAGCGTTCTGAGATCTAACAGATCGGAA
>NZ_DAXW01000011.1:0-352 GCF_002506585.1 Methanoculleus sp. UBA430
TGAAACCCCTCCCCAGACGCGATATCCACCACGGTCCAGTTTACGGGGCTTTGTCCTCACTTTCAACTACGTCGCCGTAAAGCAGACTCACGGTGCTCAAATCCCCGTCTTTCCCACCACCAGTTACAGCAAATGTCCAGATGAGGAAAAACCTTAGGGTAAAACTACTCTTCAAAAAAGCAAAAAGTCAGAGCGGAGGAGGTTACTCCTCAGACTCTTCCGTCTCTTCGATCTCGGGCGCCGCCTCCGGCGTGGCCGGGCGCGAGATCGTCTCCTTCATGACGACGTCGTTGACGTCGGGGTAGTTCTCGAAGATCTCGCGGACGAGGGTGCCCCGCCAGACCATCCAGCG
>NZ_DAXW01000011.1:453-70221 GCF_002506585.1 Methanoculleus sp. UBA430
GTGCCCCGCCAGACCATCCAGCGCCGGTCATATGTGATCGCGGGCGGAAGCGTCAGTTCGGCCACGCCGTCGGCGATGCTGATCCCGATGTCGGTTCGGCCCGAGAAGAGCTTGATGAGACCCTTGATCTGCTCTATCGGGTCCTCGACCTTCTCCAGGATCGAGTAGGAGTAGGTCAGGGTCTGGCCAGCAAGCGGATGGTTGAAGTCGACGACCGCGCGCTTTCCGATGACGTCGACGACGACGCCCTCGCGGCCCTCAACCTCGATCCGCGTCCCGCGCTTCGGCTTCTCCTGGAACTGCGAGGTCGGGACGGACTTCATGCCGTCCTCCTCGTGCTCCCCGAACGCCTTCTCGGGCGGGATGTCAACCTGGCCCTCGGCGCCGACTTCCTTCCCGATCAGCTCGTCCTCAAGGCCGATGATGACGTGGTGGCTCCCCAGGCGGACGGTGACAGGACCGTACTCCGCCCGCGGGTTGTAGATCCCCTCTTCCTTTGCGTTCTCCTCATCCGTGGTATCGAAGATATTCTCACCGGCGCGGCCGGTGTATCTGAGCCTGATAAAATCTCCTTCCTGAAGTGCCATTCCATTCACCTTGAATAGCAGCTGCGTTATCGGGCCGATACGGGACGCGTACAGGCCCGCCGCATACCTGCGTCTCGTTGTCCCACTTTATTTGGATGGAATGGTATTTATCTTGCGGGGGTGAGGAAGGGGAATGGGACCGGACAGGATCATAGACGAGGGAGAGCAGCAGGCGGAGAGTGTCTCGTACGCCCCCTCTCCCCCTGGAGAGTTCTGCGGCAGAGAGAAGGAGCGAGAGAGACTCTCGGCCATCCTCTCGCGGGCAACAGAGCACGGGCAGGCGGTGATGATCTCCGGCCCGCCCGGCATCGGGAAGAGTTCGCTCCTGAACCTGCTCGCATACGAGGTGCAGGAGAACCCCGCCGGGGGCGAGGAGCCTGTCCTCAGGGGTGAGGTCTTCGACCTCCCGGGGATGATCTTCTCGGTCTTCCGCGACCTGTTGAAAGACCTGCGAGGGCACGCCGCTTCCGCGAGATTCGGGGAGATCCTCGGTACCGAGGGGATGAAGGAGGCAGTCCGGTATGCCGACGACGTGCTGGAGAAGTATGCCGCCCCGGTGGAGCCGGTGGGCCTGCTCTCCAAGACCGGCGAGGAGATTATCGGCATCTTCGCCCGGTCGCCTGAGGTCGGGTACGACCGGGTGCGCCAGGCGTTCGAGGAGCTGCTCCGGGAACTCGGGGGACTGATGGCCGGGACCGGTCGGGCCGCGGCAGTCCTGCTCGACGACGTTCATCTCGCCTCGAGCCTCGACCGGCGCCTCCTCCTGGACACCGTCCGCGATCTTCCGCCCGGCATCCTCCTTGCCTTCACCTGCCGGACGGGGGATGCGGCCGGCCCGGGGAAGGAGGAGATCCAGGGTCTTGAGATCCCCGAAGTGCCGCTATCAGGGATGCAGCCCCACGAGATCCGGGAACTGGCGGAGAGGCGGTTTGACCTCTCCATCGATGACGCAGCAGCAGCCGCCCTCCTCGAGGAGACCGGGGGCGACCCGTTCAGCCTCATGGCCTGCTTCAACGCCCTGCGCCACCGCGGCATTACACCCTCTAAAGAAACGATCGCAGACGTGCTTGCCGGGGCAGAAGACCCGGCAGGGCTTGCCCTCGCCACGCTCCCCGGGCCAGAGGGGGCATGGGCGGAGGGGCTCTCTGTCTTAAACCCCCCGTTCCCGGTGCCGGTCATGGGCTGCATGCTCGACATCCCGGGGACGAGTGTGACGGACCGGCTGCAGGGGAGCAGCATATTCCGGAGGCTCCCCGGCGGCGAATACGCCTTCGCGCACCCCCTCCTCCAGGAGCACTGCAGGCGCGAACTCATCCCGGGTGCACGGGTAGCGCTCAATGCCCGTGCGGCAGACTGCTTCGAGCGTTCCATGCACCGCCTCTCCGGCAGGCTGCACGTCCTCCTCTCGCTTGCCTGCCACTACTTCCACGCGCGGGAGTACGGAAAGGCGGCGGACCTGAACCTGGAGCTGGGGCTCCGGTTCCATCACCGCGAGGATCACGACACGGCTCTGGTGATGACAGAGCGGGCGATCGTCTCTGCGGAGCATCTCGGGGACGGTGCTCTCCTTGCCGCCGCACGGAACCAGAGAGACCTTGTCCGGCAGGCGACCGCCGGCCCGGTCCGGCCCGTGCAGTGAGGGTTTATCACGCTTCCAAAAGAGACGATCTGACGCGATTGTCATGCTCGAAGTAGAAGCAAAGTTTGCGGTCCCTGACGTCTCCCGCATCAGGGCCCGGCTCAACCGGCAGGGAGTGCGGATGACGAGTAGGCAGCAGGAGCGCGACGTCTACTACAACGCCCCCAACCGCGATTTCGGAGAGACCGATGAGGCGTTACGGGTCAGGTACGACGATACCGGGGTCACCGTGACCTACAAAGCCCCCAAGATCCGGGTAGGGAGCGCAAAGGCCCGCGAGGAGTTCAACCTCGCGGTGGCCTCGGGAGAAACCCTTGAAGAGATCCTCTCCCGCCTCGGTTTCCGGCGGGCCGCCACGGTCTCAAAGACGCGGGAGTTCTACGAGATGGGGGAGGTGACAGTGACGCTCGACGACGTCGAGGGTCTCGGGACGTTCATCGAGATCGAGATCCTGACCGAGGATGATACAAAGGACGCTGCCGAACGGATAGGAGCGGTTGCAAAAGGGTTGGGTGTAGACGGTCCACCGATCTACACCTCGTATCTTGAGATGCTGTTATCTAGACAGCGATAAGGTCGATATGGATATCTTTTGGCTCCGTCCCAAAGTGGATGAGAGCGCCGTAGCCCTCTGATGCGGGCCCGGGGTTGACGACAGTGACGCCGTCGACCTCGGTGATCCCCCGTGCTTCGTGAATGTGAGCACAGCAGACCAGGTCGAACCGGGTCATGTGCTTTCGGATGCTCTGGCAGCCGACATGCTCCTCGCCGATGGAATCCAGGGCTCCGTAGGGCGGGGCGTGGCTGATCAGGACGTTGTGGATGTTCTTGTCCATGTGGTTGACGATCCGGGTGAGTTCACCATCAATCTCTTTCTCGGTAAGTTCAAACGGCGTGCCGAAAGGCGTCTGGTTCGAACCCCCAAGACCTGCGAGCGTTATCTTTCCGAGCGCTATCCAGGAGTTGTGCAGACAGACTGCATCTGAGCGTTCGAGCACGTCGACGATCTCACGGGGGTCACAGTTGCCGGGGATTGCAAAACACGGTACTTCGAAGTTGGAGAGTACCGAATCTACAGGCTCAAGTGGACCAAAGTTGGTGATGTCGCCTGCAATGATGACTGCATCGTAGTCGTAGCTGAGAAAAGCGTCAAGCTTTCCGTAGTTACCGTGCAGATCTGCTAAGAGTAGCACATCCGTCATGCTCTATAGATGAGGAGTGCGTCTAAAAAACCTTATCTCCTGATCCATCCAGGAGCCGGTTATCCTGCCGCCGAGCGCCAGTTTGCCAAGAACTTTCTGGGTTTCCGGAAGGAGCGGGCGAGGACGGCTGTTCCCGAGGGGGGTCCCGGGCAGCGGCATGAAGTAGTGGATGTGTGCCGTCCCCGCCCGGGTGACCTGGCGCACGAGGTCGAGCGTCGCGCGCTGGTCGTCGTCGCTCTCAAACGGCAGCCCCAGGATGAAATCGACGACCGGGACGAGCCCGTGCTCCCGGCAGATCTCGACGGCACGGATGACGTCCTCCACGGTATGCCCCCGGTGCAGGCGGCGGAGCACCCGGTCGCTCCCGGACTGGGCCCCGAAGTGCAGGCGGGTGTTGGCGCAGTGGTCGAGGATGAGTTCGACGGACTGCCGCGAGACGCACTCCGGGCGCACCTCGCCGGGGAAGGTGCCGAAGTAGATCCGCCCATCGAGGCTCTCGAGGAGCCGCTCCACGCGATCGAGCCGGAGGTGAACGCCGTCCGACCCGTAGGCGAACGCGTTCGGGGTGACGAACCGGATATCCCGGTGACGTGACGCATAGCGAGCGATCTCCTCGACGGAACGGTGGCGCATGCACCGCCCGAAGAGGCGGGGGGTCTGGCAGTATCCGCAGGAGAACGGGCACCCCCGGGTGATCTCGACGAACCCCTTGAGGTCCGAGAACGGCGGATAGCCGTCGAGGAGGACGGTATGCCGGGCAGGCGTGTAGCCGGCGGCGGTGGCGACCCCGGGCGGCGGGTCCCTCCCCTCTTCGATGGCAGAGAGAAGCGCCGGGAGGGTGTACTCGCCCTCCCCGACGACGACGTAGTCGGCGTACTCCGCCACCTCCCGGTAGCAGGCGGAGGGATGAGGACCTCCCGCGATCGTTATGCAGTCGGCTCCTGCGATCTCGTCACGATAGAAGCGTTCGTTGATGGAGTTCAGGCTGTAGACGGTGACGTCGCGCTGCGGCGCATCGGTTATCTCGAAGTGGTACCCGGAGCCTTCGCACGCCGCGGATAAGACGGCGAGGGTGTTGTTCGCCTGGGGTATGGCTCGCCAGTTGACGTTCATGGGTGTAGCGGACGACCGTCGAGCGATCGGCGTCGGCAGGAGCTGCCCCTTTCTCGATCGTTCAGCGGAAACGAGAGGGTTTTTCAGTATACCATCTCTTCAAGGATGAAGATTAATGTGACGCCGTTGGCGGTAGAGTCAACTACCCCGCCTTTGCGGAGGGGGCATTCTGCCGCAAAGAGGTGAAACGAACCAGCCTGATGGTTCCTGAGGAGATCCGGAGACACCGGGCGTCTTACGGCCCGGACCTCCCGATCTCGGGTTGCAGACTGCCCCGACAGAATTAAATCTGCCTGAAGTAAGGTTACAGCAAACCACCAACCCTGCTCTACCCATAAACCACAGAGAAACGAGGCATAACGTATGGATGATAGGAAGAAACTGACCACCGCTGCCGGCGCACCCGTGCCGGAGAACCAGAACGCCATGACCGCCGGTCCACGCGGCCCCATGCTGATGCAGGACGTCTGGTACCAGGAGAAACTCGCCCACTTCAACCGGGAGGTGATCCCGGAGCGGCGGATGCACGCCAAGGGGTCCGGGGCGTTCGGAACGTTCACCGTCACCCACGACATCACCCGGTTCACGAAAGCGAAGATCTTCTCGGAAGTGGGCAAGAAGACCGAGGTCTTCGTGCGATTCTCGACCGTCGCCGGCGAACGCGGTGCGGCCGACGCGGAGCGCGACATCCGCGGCTTCGCCATCAAGTTCTACACCGAGGAAGGGAACTGGGACCTGGTCGGGAACAACACGCCCGTCTTCTTCATACGCGACCCCCACAAGTTCCCGGACCTCAACCGCGCCGTCAAGCGCGACCCGAAGACGAACATGCGGTCGGCAAAGAACAACTGGGACTTCTGGACCTCCCTTCCCGAGTCGTTGCACCAGGTGACCATCACCATGAGCGACCGCGGGATCCCCCTCTCCTACCGCCACATGCACGGCTTTGGAAGCCACACGTTCAGCATGATCAACGCGGGAGACGAGCGCGTCTGGGTCAAGTTCCACCTCCGGACCCAGCAGGGCATCAAGAACCTGACCGACGAGGAGGCCGAGGCGATCGTCGCGAAAGACCGCGAGAGCCACCAGCGCGACCTCTTCGAGAGCATCGAGCGGGGCGACTTCCCCCGCTGGACGATGTACATCCAGGTGATGACCGAGGAGCAGGCGAAGAAGATGCCCTACAACCCCTTCGACCTCACCAAGGTCTGGTACCACGGGGAGTACCCGCTGATCGAGGTGGGCGTGCTCGAACTGAACCGGAACCCCGAGAACTACTTCCAGGACGTGGAGCAGGCCGCGTTCAACCCCGCCGCCGTGGTGCCGGGGATCGGGATCTCGCCGGACAAGATGCTGCAGGGGCGCCTCTTTGCCTACGGCGACGCGCAGCGCTACCGCCTGGGGGTCAACCACCACCAGATCCCGGTCAACCGGCCGAGATGTTACGCGAACCCCTCTCACCGTGACGGCCAGATGCGGGTGGACGGCAACGCCGGCTCCGCCGTCGGCTACGAGCCGAACAGTTTCGGCGAGTGGCAGGAGCAGCCCGAGTACCGGGAGCCGTATCTCGAGATATCCGGCGCCGCGGGTGCCTGGAACTTCCGCGAGGACGACGACGACTACTACACCCAGCCGGGCAAACTCTTCCGCCTGATGAGCCCGGGCGAGCAGCAGGTCCTCTTCGAGAACACCGCTCGCGCCATGGGGGATGCGCCCGACTTCATCAAGGTCCGGCACATTGGTAACTGTCTGAAGGCCGACCCGGCCTACGGGAAGGGTGTCGCGGACGCGCTCGGCATCCCGCTCGACGGAGTGCAGTAGCGGCGGAGCCGCCACCCCTCTTTTTTACTCCTCGACGAAACAGAACGGGTCGGGGGCGGCGTGGTCCCCGGCGGCGGCATACGCCCGCACCCGGCAGCCGCCGCCGCAGAGGTCCCGGTAGCCGCACCGCCCGCACTTCCCCGAGAGGTCCCGCGGTGTCGCCCGGAACCGGGAGAGGACGGGGTTCTCCGCGTCCTGCCAGATCCGGGAGAACGGCCGTTCCCGGACGTTGCCGACGCGGAACTCCGGCGACCGGGCGAACTGGCAGGGATAGACGTTCCCCCGGGGGTCGACGTTCGCCACCCGCGTACCCGCGCTGCACCCGCCGTTCAGGGACCGGACGAGCGCCTCGGCCTCGCGGACGTCGGGAGACCCGTCCCGCTCCATGGCCCGGAGGAGGTGGACGCAGTCCTGCGGGGCGTCGACGGTCAGGAACTCCATGGACCCGGGATCGATCTCCCTGGCCCTCCGGTAGAGGAGGGTGAGCGCCCCGTCTACCTCCTCCGGGCCTACCTGGAGCCGGTCGTAGACCTCGCCCCCCCGCCCGCTCGGGACAAGCCAGTAGAGGCAGAACCGGGAGGCGCCTTCGGCCGTCGCGAGGTCGATCAGGGCCGGGAGCTCTCGATAATTCTCCTCTGTCAGGGTGACCCGGAGGCCGGTCCGGATGCCAGCCTCCCGGCACCGGGCAAACCCCTCCATCGCCCGTTCGAACGCTCCCGCGGTCCCCCGGAACGCGTCGTGAGTCTCCGGGGACGCACCGTCGAGCGATATCCCGACGTAGCCGATCCCCGCGTCCCGGATCATCCGGGCGGCGCCGGGGGTGATCAGGGTGCCGTTCGTGCTGAGCGCGGTCCGGATCCCGCGCTCGCCCGCCGCACGGGCGAGTTCCGGCAGGTCCTCGCGGAGGAGGGGTTCGCCGCCGGAGAGAAGGATGAGCGGCACGCCCATCGCGGCGAAGTCATCGATGAGCGCGAGGGCCTCATCGGTCGAGAGCTCGCCCTCCGTCCCCGAGTCCGGCCCGGACCTGCCGTAACAGTGGGCGCAGGCGAGGTTGCACCGGTCGGTGAGGTTCCAGAAGACGACCGGCCGGTATTCCCGCACGAACGCGAGGTACTTCCCCGGCACTTCTGTAAGCAGCCTATCCCGGTGGCGGGCGACGCTGCTGACCGTTCCCCGCCCGTGCATGCATTGTGTAATCCTGTTCATTGCAGATCTCCTCCATTCTCGCCGATACGCACGTTCGGCACCCTCTTGTACTCCTTGGTGCTGAAGAGCACGATATACTCCCGGCACCCGACCGTCCGCGCAATCTCCTCGACCGCAGAGCGCACCTCCTCCCGGCTCCTGCCGTGGTGGACGGTGTAGAGGGTATACTCCCATCTCCCCGGCACCGGCCGGCGCAGGTAGCAGTGGGAGACCCCCGGCGAGGAGGCGAGGAGGGAGAGCGCCTCCTCGTCCCACTCCACCGGCGGCCGCCATGCGACGAGGGCGTTTGCCGTGATGCCGACGAGCCGCTGGTTGATCCGGGCCCGGATCTTCCGGATAACCCCATCGTCGCGGAGGCGTTGCGCCCGGCGGAGCACCTCTGCCTCAGGTATGCCGAGCCGCCTTCCGATCCCGGCAAACGGTTCGCTGACTGCCGGGACTCCTTTCTCCAGTTCTGCAAGAAGGCGGACGTCAATCGGGTCCACGGGTCACCTCCTCCCCGGAGAGGGGAAAGCGGACATCGATCTTGTATGCCCGGACGGTGGGCAGGTCGAGCGCGTCCTCTTCGGGGATGCCGGCCCGGCAGAGGATCTCCGCAAGCACCTCGCTGAGCCGCTCCTCTGTCGGGGCGGCAAGGGTGAACCAGAGGGTGTAGGGATGGTCCCGCCGGAAGTTGTGCGAGACCTCCGGGTAGCCGCTGACGATCTCCGCCACCTCCCGCACCCGGTCCTCCGGGACGCGGAGGGCGATCAGGGACGCGGCGGCAAGCCCGAACCTCCGTGACTCAAAGACCGGCGAGACGTTGCGGAGGATGCCTGAGGCCTGAAGCCGCAGCATCCTCGCGAGGAGGTCGTCTTCCGCGATCCCGACTCTCGCCGCGATAGCGGCCCACGGCCGGGGCACCAGGGGTAGGTCGTCCTGGAGGGCATCGAGGATTGCGAGATCGGTCCGGTCGATGCCGCCGGGCTCGTAGGGGCACCACGGGTCCTCGCGCGAGACCTCCCCGCAGGGGTTGTCGGGCCGCATGAGGCCGTCACACCACCGGGCAGGAACGGCATCGGCCCCGCGGTAGGCCCGTGCCCGGCACCCGCCGCAGACTGCCCTGTAGCCGCACCGGCCGCACTTCCCGGTGAGCCGTTGGGGGTCACGGAGGACGTCAAAGAGTACCGAATGGTTCCAGATCCCGGCAAACGTCGTGGTGCGGAGGTTGCCCGCGCTCACCGGCAGGTAGGGGCAGGGCGTCACCTCCCCGGTCGCGTAGATCCGGCAGTAACTGATGCCGGCCATGCAGCCCCGGCTCCAGCCTGATGGTTCCTCGATCCCGGCCTCCTCTGCGATGCGGCGGAACTGGGGTGCGCACGTCGGCCGGACTCGAAGATCGCTCTCCCGGTACCGGAGGAGGATGTCCCGGATCAGGTCCTCGTACTCGCGGGGACCGCCCTGGCCGGGTTCGCGTCCCCTCCCGGTCTCCACGGGGAAGAAGATCTGGTAGTCGCGCACGCCGAGGGATTCCCCCAGGGCGAGCACCCCTTCCACGTCGGCGAGGACGGGGCGCATGACCGTCATGTTGATCCGGACGGCGAGCCCCGCTTCAAGGCAGTGCCCGATCGCCGCGACCGCCCGCTCCCAGACGCCGGGAACCCCGCGGAACGCGTCGTGGGTATCCGGATCCGCCGAGTCGAGGCTGATTGCCACCGACCGGACGCCCGACGCAGCGAGCCGTCTCGCCGTCTCAGCGTCAAGGAGATACCCGCTCGTGCCCATCGCCATCACGAGTCCCCGTTCGGTCCCGTACCGGGCGATCTCGAAGATATCTTCCCTGAGGAGGGGTTCTCCCCCGGAGAGGACGACGACGGGCCTTCCGACCGCGGCGATCTGGTCGATGACCGAGAACGCCTCTTCTGTCGAGAGGACTCCTTCTGCTTCGCTTTCGCCTGCATCCGCGTAGCAGTGGGCGCACTTCAGCGGGCAGCGGAGGGTGATGTTCCATGAGATCAGGGCGGGACCCGCCGTAGCGTTCGGGGATGGGCTCGTCGTGCGCGGCATTGCGCCCCCTTCTTGGCCGCCGTCGGCATCAATCTTTGGACGACCGCGAGACCTATTACCCCCGGGCACTCAACCCCGGCCCATGGCAAGGATCCTCGCGTTCAGCGATCTCGCCTGGGGGACGAGGGAGCGGGGTGCGCCCGGCGGCCGAAAGGTCGATGCCACCTCGTTCCTCCGCCGTGTCGGGGAGACGGACCCGGCAATCGTCGTCTTTGCCGGCGACGGTGCCTACGACCGGTGCTCGCGGTCGGGGCTCGACGAGACGGAACTCTTCCTCGGCCTTCTGTGGGAGATCGCAGCGGTGGGGAGGCACTGCGTCATCGTCGAGGGGAACAACGACGACACGATGGGCACCTACGGCCGCGTCCGGGAAGCGGCGGAGGAGAGCCCCCGTATCCACGAGATCTCGGGGAAGGCGGAGACCGTCCAGGGCATCCGCTTCCTCGGCGTCCCCACCGGGAAGGAGAAGAGGATGGCCGGCCAGGCCGAAGAGACGGTCGATATCGTGGTGGCCCACGCCCCTCTCGCGAACCGGGTCTGGCTCTTTGACCTCCCGGCGGCGTGCATCGTCACCGGCCACTACGGGATGATGGCGGGCGTCGTCGCCGGGAAGGTGTATGTCGCCCTCGACTGCTCCCCGTCCTCGTATGCGGCGATCGAGTGGGAGCAGGGGTGGCGGCGGGTCGAGTATGTTGCCGGGGCGTGCCGGGTTGAGATGCGCCCGGAGGAGGGGATCACCGCGACCGGATGCGACCCGGCGCTCCTCCGGGACCTGACGGAGGGGCGGGGAACGCTCCCCTACCGCGAGGAGGTCGAGGCACTCCGGCGGACAAAGAAAGAGATCTCCATCCATGGCCGGGAGGAGGTCACCCGGCGCCTGCTCGCGATGGGGATCAGGAAGACGCACATCGAGCGGTACCTCGGAGGGCAGCGGAAGAGGGACCGCCCTGCGGGGATGCCGAGTTCCTCCTGGAGCGGCCCGTAGGATGCCGCGGCCATCGAGACGAACCCGGCCCAGCAGGTGCCGATGCCGAACGCCGGGGCAGTGACGTCGAAGTGCGTCATCGCGATGATCGCGTCCACGGACGCGACCGGGTTCCCTTCGGGGATATGGGCGACGAGGAGGTGCGGAGCGCCGCGGCAGATGACGTCGTTGCCCACCTCCCACGCACGGATGAGCCCCGGCACGTGGCCGCTCATCGGGTGGCGGCTCTCGACCAGGGTCTTCATCCAGTCGACTGTCAGGGCGGCAATCTTCCGGACCTTCGCCGGGTCGTGGACGACGATCCACTGCACCGGCTGCCCGTTCCCTCCCGACGGCGCATACCGGACGACGTCGAGGACCGCGAGGATCGTCTCCCGGGGGACGGGCTCGTCCGTGTAGCGGCGCACCGACCGGCGCTTCTGGAGGTAGACGCCAAGGTCGCCGGGCGAGAGCGTCCCCGCACCGGCCGGGACGTCCGCCTTCTCCTCCGGCCTGACGTTCAGGGTAAGCGCCTGCGTAGGGCAGAAGGCCTCGCAGTGGCCGCAGGCGATGCACATCCCGGCCTTCTCCTCCGGGACCCCGGGGAGGGGGTCTTCGTCCGCGGCACCGACGATTGCCGAAGGGCAGACGGTCGAGCAGGTCCCGCAGCGGGTGCAGAGGGCCTCGTCGACAAGCGTGGTCTCCATTCAGGCCCCCGGAGCCTGCCGCATCAGGCTTTTCCCGGCACTCCAGGCGTCGCCGGCGTGCTCCCCAAGCCGGTGGTAGCGGTTGTCGGGCATGGTCAGGAGGAGCGGGTCGATCGCCGCGTAGTCCGGCTTCCCGTCCCGGAGCACCCCTTCGTCCGCATATGCCCCCACGATCTCGCCGATGAAGACCGTGTGGGTCGGGAGCAGGACCGTCTCGACGAGCCGGCACTCGAGGTTGACCGGGCACTCCCGGATCATCGGTGCGGTCTTGAGCGTCCCGTAGAAGACGTCAAAGACGGTCGACTTGTCGACCGATTTCCCCGATACCAGCCCACAGTAATCGGTCTTCTCCAGCAGGGCCGAGGAGGGGAGGTTCACCGAGAAGGTCTCCGTCCCGGCGATGCCTCTGGGCGTGTGGTGGGCGTTCGCGATCCCGCAGAGGATCATCGGCGGGTTGCCGTTCGCCCGCGAGCACCAGCCCACGGCCATGAAGTTCGCCCTTCCGTTCACCTGCGTCCCGACGAGCACGACCGGCATCGGGATGAAGAAGTTCTTTCCAATCTCGCTCTTTTCCATCGTTACACCTCACTCCCGGCAGGATGCCGGGCGCGTCAGCAGAGATAGTCCTTTCGCCTCAGGCATTACGGACCACCAGGATAAATACTCCATAAGAGGAGATATAGGGAATACAGGCACTCCTGTAACTTACTTTCATTGGTGGAACCATGGCCTACACAAAGAACGGCAGGACCTTCCACTGCCCGGTCGAAGCGGCTCTCGACGTCATCGGCGGCAAGTGGAAAGCGCTCATCCTCTGGCACCTCTGCGACGGGGTCAAACGCTTCTCCGAACTGCAGCGGGAACTCCCCGGCGTCAACGCGAAGATGCTCACCCGGCAGCTCCGGGAACTGGAGGGGGACGGAGTCGTGCAGCGGACGGTCTACCCCGAGGTGCCGCCCCGGGTGGAGTACGCCGTCACCGAGTTCGGCAGGACCCTCCTCCCGATCCTGGAGGCGCTTTGCGCCTGGGGAACGCAGTATCTCGGCACCGACGATGCAGCACCGGCCCGGTGCCCGGCAAAAGCAGGGACGGAGAGAGTATGACCGCACCGGCGCCGTCCATCGAGTACCGCACCACGGACATCGCCGGCATCGACGTCATCCGCCCGCTCTGGAACCGGATCTGCGAGCACCACCGCGTCCGTGCGCGGACGTTCCGGGCCTTCTTCGAGCACACGACCTTCGACGAGCGGAAGGCGCACTTTGTCCGGTGTGCAGAGACCGGAGACCTGCGGGTCGACCAGGCCTGTGATCCGGCGGCGGACCGGTGCGTCGCCTACTGCGTAACCTCGCTCTCGGCAGAGCGCATCGGGGAGATCGAGTCGCTCTACGTCGACGAGACCTACCGCTCGCAGGGTATCGGCACGGCACTCGTCCGCCGGGCGCTTATGTGGCTGGACGAGAACGGCTCGGTCGAGAACCGGGTGGCGGTCGCCGACGGAAACGAGGAGGCCTTCCCGTTCTACCGGAGGTTCGGGTTCTATCCCCGCCGAACGGTGCTCGAACAGGTTCGGGAGAGTGCACCCTCCCGACCGGCCGGAGACGCGGGATCTCCCGGCCGGCAGCCATGATCTTCCGATAAACCCCGCTTTTTTATTCGCCCGCAGGGCCACTGGAGCAGAGTCCGACCCAGGGTTGCATGTCGCCATCGAGTATGCTCCGCGCACGGATTGAGCGGCAGAGGGATACGAGTGCCGTATTGTTTATCCCCCTTCCCCCCGTACACCTGCATATGGACACGGTCGTCGAAGCGATACGGGAGGAGTTCGCGGCGCACGCGGACCCAGAGATCCGGGAGAAAGGCCGGCGGTTCTTCAAGGAGGAGGTCCGGTGCTACGGGATGAAGACGGCAACCGGAATCGCGATCGCAAAGAAGTACTGGAAGGAGGTCAAAGCCCGCGAGAAGCGGGAGATCTTCTCCCTCTGCGAGGAACTCTACTCGTCGGGGATGATGGAGGAGGCGTTCGTCGTCTCCCAGTGGGCCCAGCAGCTCGCCGACCGTTACGAACCCGGTGATATCACCATCTTCCGCCACTGGATTGAGACCTATATCACCAACTGGGCCACCTGCGACGGCCTCTGCAACCATGCCGTCGGGGACTATGTCGTCCGGTACCCGGAAGCGATCGACGAGCTGAAGCGCTGGACGCAGTCAAAGAACCGCTGGATGCGGCGGGCGGCGGCGGTCTCGCTGATCGTGCCGGCAAAGCACGGGGAGTTCCTCGACGAGGCCATTGCGATCGCCGATCTCCTCCTCACCGATACGGACGACATGGTGCAGAAAGGCTACGGGTGGCTCCTCAAGGAGGCGAGCAGGAAGCACACGGACGAGGTATTCCGCTACGTGATGGCGAACAAGAGAGCCATGCCCCGGACGGCTCTGCGGTACGCGATCGAACTGATGCCGAAGGAGTTGAAGGCGGAAGCGATGAAAAAGGATTGGTGAGGGGATGGCGAGGCTCAGAACCTGACGCGGGGTGCCTCGGCCTCCCGCATGTTGTACTCCATCGTCCAGAAGTAAGCCTCGCCGTGTGCCACGCGGAAGACGGCAAGTTTCGGGTCGGCGGGGCCGGAGAGACCGATCTGGAGGAGCCAAGGCCGCTCGCGAACCAGCCGCTCTTTTAAGGCCGGATCCTCGACAACCTCGATCTCACCCGCGACCCGCATCATCTGCCCTGCGTCGCCGGGCTCGTAGAAACAGAGCTCGACCTTCGGGTTCTTTACGAGCTGCTGCCAGACGGCCTTCGGCGTCCCGGTGTGGTAGTAGAACCCGGTCTCATCGGCAAACCACATGGCAAACGCCCGGACCCGGGGCTGGTCGCCGTCCATTGTCGCGATGTAGGTCACGGGGTTGGCGTTTGCAAATTTCACGCAGTCAGAGAAGTCCATTCTTCTTCCTCATACATCCATACGGAGGGGGAGCAGAAAATGGTTCCGGGACTGTCGTTACCCCGGCAACTGTTGCGCAGTGCCGAATCGGTGGCAGTAGATTCTGTTTTTTGCATCAAATGCAACGTTTAACGGCGAAATACCAGAACGAACTCCGGGAAGGCAGCGGATGTTTAGAAACCTTTTAGTGGGCACCGTACCCAGTCTGAATCGGAGTTGTGTGTTTTGACGCAGCAAAACATTCCGACCAAGTTAGTGGTCGGTATCATTGCCCTGATCGTCGTTGTTGCAGGGCTTTTGATGGTACTCTCCCCCGGAGGGGAGAGTCCTGCCCCGGCAGAGACCATGCAGGACGAGTTGAAGGCTCTTGCGGTGGAGGCTGCGGGCATGATCGACGGCGACGCCCTCGCCGCGCTCAAGCCGGGCGACGAGACCACACCGGAGTTCACCGCCATCCGCGACCGGCTCGCGGCCTTCCGGGACGCAAATACCGGGGTCCTCTACGTCTACACGATGCGCAACGTCAATGATACCATCGAGTATGTCGTGGATGCGGACTACAGGCCCGGCGACACACCCGCGATAGGCAGCACCTACCGGCCTACGGACGATGACTCCAGGCTGCTCGCCGGGTTTGCCGGCCCCTCTGCAGAGAGCGAACTTTCCACTGAAGAGTGGGACAACACGACCGCCACCATCATCTCCGGGTATGCTCCCGTGAAGGACTCGACCGGCGCCATCGTCGGGATTGTGGGCGTCGATATGGGGAGTTCGGTCGCCAAGAAGGCGTAGGACCGGTACACGATCGAGGGGGTAACGGGCGCCGATATCTCGGCGTCGCCGTCCCCATCGCGGACGAGGTGACGTCGCCCGATCATCGGTGAAGCAAGCGAACAAACTCGCGGCGGGGATCGGGAGAGCCCCTCTCACGCGATCTTCCCCGCGACCGAGAACGAGTTCGATCCTGTTTGTGATGAATCGTGCAGCCCGGGCTGCACTCATTCGCTGTAGTCCCCGGAGGCATCTGCTCACCCGGGCGAGCACGGTGCACAACGGCCCGTCATACCGAGACGCCTGCCGCGGCTGCAGGTGTCAGCACCCATATGAATAGGTTTTAACATCTTTTGAGGAGAAGCTCGGTACAATGAAGAGCCCCTTTCACGTCATGATCATCCCCACGCTCGGTTGTCCGTCCAGATGCCACTACTGCTGGAGTTCTGATGAAGGGTCTCCGATCATGAGTATCGAGACGGTCCGGGAGATAGCGGCGTGGCTCAAGGACTACCGGTCCGACCAGGTCACCATCACCTTCCACGGGGGGGAACCGCTCCTCGCCGGCGCGGAGTTCTACCGGCAGGCGCTCCCCATCCTCTCCGGGGCCCTCGCCCGTCTTGCACCGACGTTCGCCCTGCAGAGCAACCTCTGGCTGCTCACCCCGGAGATGGCGAAGATCTTTGCAGAATACCATATCCCCATCGGTTCCAGCATCGACGGCCCCGAGGCGATCACCGACGCACAGAGAGGGAAGGGATACTATCAAAAAACCATGCGGGGGTATGAGATCGCGACGGCAAACGGGCTTGAGGTCCGGTTCATCTGCACGTTCACCAACAAGTCGGTCGAGCAGAAGGAGGAGATCGTCAACTTCTTCCTCAAGAGCGGGTTTCCCCTCAAACTCCACCCGGCGCTGCCGTCGCTCCGGAGCGAGAACCCAAAAGAGTGGGCGCTCGAGCCGGAGGAGTACGGGAAACTGCTGGTTTACCTCCTCGATACATACCTTGAGAACCTCGGCAAGATCGAGATCATGAACATCAACGACCTCTGCAAGTGCATCTTCACCCGGCACGGGACCGTCTGCACATTCGTCGACTGCATGGGAACCACCCTTGCCGTCGGGCCGGACGGGAGCATATACCCCTGCTACCGCTTCGTCGGGATGCCTGAGTACGTGATGGGGAACGTCCGCGACCGTCCCACGCAGGAAGACCTCGCCCGGTCGGATGCCTGGAAACTGATGCACGCGTTCAAGGACTACGTCGACCGCGAATGCGCCGGGTGCGCCCACATCAGGTACTGCCGGGGCGGGTGCCCCTACAACGCGATAGCCCCCACGAACGGCGAGGTCCGGGGAGTGGATCCCCATTGCACCGCCTACAAGCGGATATTCGACGAGATCACCGACCGGCTGAACAGCGAGATGTTCGGATCCGCCGATATGGGGATGGGCGGGTTCGGCCCGCGGTCCCGGAGGAAAGGGAAACCGGGGATCATGGCAATCCTGCAGACGATGGCGACAAAATGAGCGCCGTGGCTGCTCATTTCTCCTGACCGGCCCTCTGCCGGAGTAGGGCCGTTCACCCGAGTCCGGCCGCTCTGCAAACCCCCATCACGGTCCGGGCCAGTGCAGGAATTATTATGGGAGAGGCTCCACCTCCTTAAGCATGCGCAGGTTCGATCTCACGGAGAGCAGCCGGACGATTGCAGGCGTACTGCTCTTTCTGCTCCCGGTCCAGTTTATGATGGCTCTCATGGTCGGCGCGGCCATGGCACCCGGGTACAGCATCAACACGAACGCGATCAGCGACCTCGGCGTGATCGGCGCGACGGCATGGCTTTTCAACGGCTCCCTCTTCCTTGCAGGCCTCCTGAACATCATCAGCGGCTACCTCCTCTACCGCTTCTACGGCAGAGGCTGGATCTTTCCCCTTTTCGCCCTCGCGGGCATCGGTGCACTGGGTGCCGCCGTCTTTACGCTGGCTATCCCCGGGATCCACGGCCTCTTTGCGCTTATGGCCTTCATCTTCTTCAATATCCAGGCAATCGCCGGCGCCACCCTGGTCCGGGGACCTATAAGAGCGATCGCGATCATCGCAGGCGTCCTGGGTCTCGTCTTCCTGGTGACGCATGCGGCAAGCGATTTCGGTATCATGAACCTCTACGGCCCCATCGGTCACGGCGGGTCGGAGCGGATGATCGTCTACCCCGCGCTCTTCTGGCTTGCGGGGTTCGGGGGATACCTCATGGCACCGGTTACGGGGAAGCGGTGAGGGAGGCTACCTCCTTCCCGTCGCCTTGAAGAACGTGTAGCAGAAGACTCCGTCCGATCCTGCGGTCCGGTAGAGGTCGGTTACTCCCCGCTCCCAGTCCTCCCGGCTCATCATCCCCCGGCCCACCGCGTCATCGCCGACGCCCTCGACCATGGCGGTGAAGGTCAGCCGCGTGAACCCGCGGGCGAGGTCCGGCCGGGAAGCGTCCACGTAGACCATCCGCGGCGAGACGCGAACGTCGCGGTAGCCGGAGCCGGTGACAAGGGGATAGAGTTCCCGCCCGATCAGGGCGTTGCCGCCCATCTCCCGCTGGAGGTCGACGAGGCACCCGATCGCCCGGCGGGCGTAGTCGCTGTCCGGGTGGAAGAATGCCGAGCCGTGGTCTCCCTCGATCGCCGTGATCGTGCCGCCTTCGCGGAGGAGCGGGCGGAGGCGTTCGAGCGCACGGCGGGGGTCCGCCAGGTGTTCGAGGACGAAGCAGAGGAAGATGTGGTCGAAACTCCCCGGTTCGTAGGGGAGGGCGAAGATATCCCCGGCCTCGAACGTGACGTTCGTGATGCCTTCCGCCAGAACGCGCCTCTCTGCCTCGCCAAGCGATGCCTCGGAGATATCGACCGACGTGATCCGGGCCTCCGGGCTGTTTCTCGCCAGGATGACCGTCTGGGCGCCGGTGCCGCACCCGGCCTCGAGCACCCTCGAGCCTGCCGGGTACCGGGTGTCGCCGTGCAGGAGCCCGGTCAGGGTCTCCGCCTGGTCGCGCAGCCGTTCCGCTTCCCGCCCCGTGTAGCCGTGGACGTAGTTGCCGTTCATACCGTTTCCCTGCAGGAGTTATAACGTGAGCCCGCTATTAAGCGTCTGTGGTAAGCCGCACGGCGCGGGAAGACCGTGCCTGCACGGACCGGATCCACAAGAGCGTTTGCGGTGCCCCGGCAGGCTCATTTTTATTCACCTGAGATCTCTAGCACCGATCAAAAAGCAAAGCGTTTTCCCGGGAACAGGGTAATAATACCCACAGCAGTCCCCCGATGATCCCCCATGTTAATCTGGACCGGAGCAGGATGGCCCGGGAAAGACCGGGCGGTGCAGGGACGTGAGCGGCCGTGTCTGACATCTTCACGATCTTCTTTCTGATCCTGGTCGGGTTCTGCGCTGTCTCGGCATTCACCACCTACGGTCTCGGGATGTATGCTTTTGCGCAAAACCCCTCGTCGGCCGTCAACCGCCTCTTCCTTGCAGTAACGCTCTCGGCAACCTGCTGGGCCATCGGGGAGTTCCTCTTCTGGCATTCGGCCGGTTACGAAGGCAGCCTCTTCTGGCTGAGGGCCAGTTCCTTTTGGGTCTTTGTCGCCGTCTTCACCGCCCACTTTACACTCACCTTCACCAACCACCCCCTCGCCCGGAAGAATAAACGTGGTATTCTCCTCGTTTCTCTGTACCTGCCCGCCCTGCTCTTTACGCTGCTCGGTCTCTTCACCGACCAGATCTACACGGTGACGCTCCAGCCGGGAACGGGGTATGTCTACCTGTCCTCCGCAGGACCTATCTCCCTGGCCGCGAAGGCCTACGTCTCACTGGTGATGGTCTGGGCGGTATACGCCGGTATTTCGTCCTGGCGGAGAGTGCGTCCGGGGAGGATCCGGCGCCAGAACCGGCTCGTCGGTATCGGCACCGCAACCGTCGTCGTTTTCGGCGCTCTCTCTGGACTGATCCTCCCGACCTTCGGGATCTACACCGTCAATCTCGTCTTCATCGGTATCGTCGTCTTCTCCCTGCTCATCGCCCACGCCATCCACAGATATGGGATGTTCACCCTGAGTCCCCAGACGGCGGTCCCGGAGATCCTCAGGACGATGCCCGACGGCCTTGTCCTTACCGATATGGACGGCAGGATCATCGCGACGAATGCGGCGGCCGCGGAGGTCTTCGGCGTAGCCGAGGGGGATCTTTCCGAACAGCCGGTCGGGCGGTTCATTCCCGATACGGCGTACGCCGCGATCAGGACCGCCGTCACGCAGCAGGGGAGGTTTTCGGATCTGGAGGTGGTGACCGACGGCAAGAAGAACCGCGTTCTCAGCATCGCCGGGGCACCTGTCAGCGACCCGGATGGAGAACCTGCCGGTGTTGTCCTGATAATCAGGGATATCACCGGCCGGAGAGCAGCCGAAACCGCCCTCCGGACTGCCAACCAGAAACTGTCACTCTTATCCCAGCTGACCTGCCACGACATCGGCAACGACGTCACCGGGCTTTCCTGGTACCTGAGCCTCCTCTCAGAGGACCGGATGCATCACGACGGCGATGTGTATCTATCCCGATCCATCGAGGCCGCAGAGAGGATCAAGAAACATCTCCAGTTCTCCCGCGAATACCAGATGATCGGCGTGTACCAGCCGGTCTGGCAGCCGCTTGAGACGATGATCGAGCATGCCGTCAGCGCCATTCACCATCCCGGGATTGAGATCTCCGTCCGGACCGCCCCGGTGGAGATTTATGCCGATCCGCTCTCGCCCAAAGTCGTATACAACCTGCTCGAGAACGCGCTCCGGCACGGGGGGGAACTCACCAGGATCGAGATAACAGCCTGCGAGCAGGCCGACGGGACGCTCACCATAACGTTCGAGGACGATGGGCCCGGGGTTCCGGACGACGAGAAAGAGCAGATCTTCCGCTACGGTTACGGGAAGAACACCGGCTTCGGGCTGGCTTTTTCCCGGGACATCCTTTCCGTAACCGAGATCGGGATCCGGGAGACGGGGACGGCGAGCCGGGGGGCCCGGTTTGAGATTCTGGTTCCTCCCCGGGCATGGCGGGCGGTTGCGAGGAAAGAGGGCGGTCCGTGCACGGATGGATGATGCAAGCACGCAGGCATGGGGGCTGCCACAGAGAAGACCCTGCGGTCAAGGATCGCGACCGCAAAGCACTTTACGCCTCCGATGCCACCCCTGTCACGGAGGCCCGGTCATTTATGAGCCAACCCACTTCCCAATGCGGACAACAGCATCGCTATACGCTGAAAGAACTTGGCTGGACTGAGGAACACGATGCGGCATTCTCGAAATACGCCGGCCCCTATCTCGCCGGCCGCGTGGCCTGTCGGCAGAAGACCGTATGGGACGTGCTTGTCGACGGGGGATCGGTCACGGCCGGGATCTCCGGGGCACTCCGGAGACTTGGCCGGTTCCCCGCGGTGGGGGACTTCGTCGTCCTGCTCCGTCAGCCGGAGACCGGCACCTCGATGATCGTCGATATCCTCTCGCAGAAGACCCGGTTTACGCGGGGAAGCGCGGGGCGCGAGGGAACCGACCAGGTCATCGCGGCGAATATCGATACGGTCTTCATCGTCACGGCCGCCGGCCGTGACCTCAACCCCCGCCGGATCGAGCGCTTTCTCGCGATCGCCCACGCGTCAGGCGCCTTCCCGGTCATCGTCATTAACAAGTCCGATCTCGCAGACGACCCTACAACGCTCGCCGACGAGATTGCTTCGGCCTCTCCCGGCATACCGGTCATTCCCATCAGCGCCGTGAGCGGGGAGGGAGTCGACCGGCTCGACCCGTATCTCCCGCCGCGAAGAACGGTCGCCCTCATCGGCTCGTCGGGCGTCGGCAAGTCCACCCTGATCAACCGGCTCATGGGCCGGCCGGTGCAGGAGACCTCGGATACCCGGGACTATGACGGCAAAGGGCGGCACACCACGACCGTCCGCCAGCTCTTCGTCCTTGACGGCGGGGCGCTCATGATCGACAACCCCGGCCTGCGGGAGGTCGGGATCGGGACGGCTTTTGCCGGCATCGCCGACACATTCCCCGACATCCTCGAAGTCGCAGAGGGCTGCAGGTTCTCGGACTGCCGGCACGAGGGGGAGCCGGGCTGTGCGGTGCAGGCGGCCGTCGCGGCCGGGACCCTCCCCGCGGCACGGCTGGAGAGTTATCAGAGGCTCGTGCAGGAACTCGCGTTCGAGCAGGCGAAAGCGGAGATAGGGCTTGTAAGGCTTGAAAAGAAACGCTGGAAGGCGATCGGCAAGATTCAGAGGGATATCGGGAAGATGAAGGGAGAGTAACGGCCTCCCTATGCTCTCTTCCGCAGAATGAAGAACTCGTAGCCGTACTCGCTGCCGTGTTCCCGGTGGAGGGCGATCTCCCGCTCCTCGAACGCGATGAGGCCTTCCGCTTCAGGGTTGCCGGCGACTTTCGACCGCAGGTCCGCGAGCCGTTCGATCATCGGCGTGTAGTAATCGTCCCACCACGCTGATGCCGGGAGCGGGAAGGTCGCGACGACCTCGTAGCCGGCGTCTTCGGCGATCGCGCGGTTCGCCGGGACCGTTGTTATCGCCGGGTAGCACTCGTTCCAGAACGCCGCCGCCTCCGGCGAGGGTTCTTCAACGAACCAGGCGGCCTCGGTGAGGCAGAGGTAGCCGCCCGGCCGGAGGAGCCTCCTCCACGAGACGAGCCCTTCCCGGAACCCCATGATGAAGATCGAGCCCTCCGCCCAGAGGACGTCAAACGATCCGTCGGAGAACGGCAGGTCGTCCATCGAGGCGCGGACCGTGGTGATCCGGTCTCCCACCCCCGCCGATGCCGCGCTCCCGGCAAGTTGATCGAGGTAGGGCTGGTGGACGTCGGTGGCGGTGATGCGGCAGCCGGGACAGATCCGGGCGAGTTCGACGGTCTGCATCCCGGCCCCGCACCCGATATCCAGGATCGCCGGTTGGGCCGAAAGATCGGTAAGCATCGAGAAGGCCTTCCGTGTACAGGCATTGCTCCCCGGCCCCTGGCGGGGCAGGTTCTCGTGCATGGTAAAGATAAAGGGAGTATCCATGATAGGTATGCGTGCGCCGTGCGATCGCATAAACCCGCACGGAGCGGCATCCAGCCGCCCGGGCCCGTCCGGTCATAGTTAATAGCATCGCCGCAGAGATCATGGGTATGGAGCGAAAGACCCCTGCCTCCGAACTCCGGGACCGCATGGAGCGGTTCCGGCTCCGCATGGACACGGAAGACCCGTCGTGGGAGTTTTCTGCTATCTTTGGCAGGGTGAACCAGTTCTACCTCACCGGGACGATGCAGGACGGCGTTCTCCTCGTCCCCAAAAACGGCGAGGCCGTGCTCTGGGTGCGCAGGAGCCTTGAGAGGGCGCTCGACGAGTCGTTCTTCCCCGATATCCGGCCGATGAAGAGTTTCCGCGACGCCGCGGCCGGGATGGGGGCGTGCCCGGCGACGGTCCACGTGGAGACGGAGACGGTGCCCCTCGCGCTGCTCGAGCGGTTCCGGAAGTACTTCCCCTTCCGCGAGACGAGGTCGCTCGATGCGCAGGCAACGGTGGTCCGGGCGAAGAAGAGCGCTTACGAACTCTCTCTCATGGAGCGGGCGGGGAAGATCCACCGGCACGTCCTCGAGGACGTCGTCCCCGCAATGCTCCGCGAGGGGATGAGCGAGGCCGAGCTCGGCGGCGAGGTCTTTGCCCGCATGGTCCGGGAAGGGCATCATGGCATCGCCCGGTTCGGTAGGTTCGGGACGGAGATGATCCTCGGCCAGCTCGGTTTCGGGGAGAACTCCCTCTACCCGACCAGTTTCGACGGGCCGGGCGGGTGCCGGGGAGCGGCCCCCGGCGCCCCGGTCCTCGGCAGCCACGACCGGAAACTTCAGAGCGGAGATCTGGTCTTTGTCGACTGCGCCTGTGGGGTGCAGGGCTACCACACCGACAAGACCGTGACGTATATGTTCTGGGGATCGGTCCCCGAAGAGGCGGCAGAGGCCCATTACCGGTGCGTGGAGGTGCAGGATAGAACGGCCGCGATGCTCCGGCCAGGACTCCGGCCCTCCGAGATCTACGAGACGATACTCGGCGGCCTGGAGCCCGCGTTCCTCGAGAACTTCATGGGCTACGGAGGCCGGCGGGCGCAGTTCCTGGGCCACGGGATCGGCCTCGCCGTGGACGAGGCGCCTGCGATCGCGAGAGGGTTCGATGAGCCGCTCGAAGAAGGGATGGTCTTTGCCCTCGAGCCCAAGAAGGGGGTCCGGGGCGTCGGGATGGTCGGGATCGAGAACACCTTCGTGGTCACCCGCGGCGGGGGCCGGTGCATCACCGGCAAGAACGCCGGGCTGGTCCCGGTTGGGTGAGGGGGAGGAACCCCTCCCGCCCGTTCAGGAGAGCCCGGCAACCGGTTCCATCGGCTGGGCCTTCTCCCCGAGGAAGTCCAGCAGCTCCCGGTTGACCCTGTCGGCATGGGTCCAGGTGATCCCGTGCGGCCCGCCCTCGACCACCACGAGACGGCTCCCCCTGACCAGTTCGTGGGTGCGCTTCCCCGAGGCGGCGAGGGGGACGATCCGGTCTGCATCGCCGTGGATGACGAGGACCGGCACGTCGATGCTCGCAAGGTCGCCCCGGAAGTCGGTCAGCCACGCAGAGACGCTGTCGAGTGTGCCCACAGGAGAGGCGGCGGCCGCTACATTCCAGCTGAGGCGGACAACCTCGTCGCTCACCCGGTCGCCCCCATAGACGTCGACGTTGTAGAAGTCCGAGAGGAACCCGGAGAGGAACGCCGGGCGGTCGGCGGCGATGCTCTCCATGATCCCGTCGAAGGTGCTGCCCTCGACGCCTTCGGGGTTGTCGGCCGTCTTTAAGAGGAACGGCGGGATCGCGGATATGAAGACCGCCCGCTCCACGCGATCGCTCCCGTAGGTGCCGAGATAACGGGCGACCTCGCCCCCGCCCATCGAGAACCCGACGAGCGTGGCGTCGGCGAGGTCGAGTTCCGTCATGATCTTGTGCAGGTCTTCTGCCAGGGTATCGTAGTCGTAGCCGGTGGCCGGCCGGCTTGAGTTCCCAAACCCCCTCCGGTCGTAGGCGACGACGCGGTAGCCCGCATCAAGCAATACCGGCACCTGCTTCTCCCAGGACTTGCTCGAGAGCGGCCAGCCGTGAACCAGGACGACCGGCTCGCCCCTGCCGTGGTCCTCGTAGTAGAGGTCGATGGTGCCCGAATTCTCCTTACCAACGGTGATGTAGGACATGAAAACCTCCTCTTCTGCGGGCTCCCGACACCGGCCATGGCATATATAGTTGTGGGGCGGAGACGGGCCCGGAGAGAATCGAAGGGCATAATACCAGCAACTCCCTAACACCCTGATAGGCGATGGTAAATCTATCAAAGGCGCTGAAGGTGGTGCTCGTCGTGGCAGTCGTCCTCGCCGCACTCCTGTTCGGCTTCATAGCGCTGGTCATGGGGTCTCTGGACCGGTCCGCGGAAGAGAGTTTTCAGTCCTCCTACAGTTATGAACTGAAGATCTCCACGTCGGGCCCCATTGAGAATGCGGTCCTCCTGCTCCCCCTCCCGTCCCGCTACGATCCGGACTCCGGGACAAACGTGACTCCCGTCAACCTCTCTCGCGCCTATTTCCGCAACTTCGACAGGAGCGATATCTCGGTACGGATCGAGGATGTCGACGGGATTCCCATGCTGAACATCTCGGCCGACCGGCTCGCTCCCATCTACAAAAACCGCATCGAGCCGATAGCGATCATGCCGGGGCAGAACGAGTCCGAACTCCCGGAGCCGACCCATATCTACTCCGACAGGTATTCGGCAGAGACGCCGGTGCTCGTCGATATGGAACTCTCCATGCTCGATACCGACCCCGGCCACGAGATCGAGACCAGAACCCCGGTAGGGGCCGAACCCCTCTTTATGCCGTACCGGGTCGTCGGCACCGTCAGCAGGTCCGACGACGAGTATTACTATCTGGGCCCCGGGGCGTCCGGGTATATCATCGAGGTGCCGGTAATCCTCTCGTTCGATGCGGCCGAAGGGAATGTTCTCACCATCACATCGGAGTTTCACGGGAGAAACGAGTGGTGGGTTCTCGGCTGGCAGTATAACACCTATTTCGAGAGGATATCCCACGAGTTCAGGGGGCCGTGCAACGGCACTTACCCGGTGAGGGGCGTTCTCGTGACGGGCGAGGGTGTATACTGAGCCCCCTCACAGAGCCGCACCCCATAACGAAAACACTAAATACTCGCCTGAGATTCAAGAGTGAGTCAAGCGGGGTGAGTTCACGCACGATTCGGACTATCAACGCGACGCCTGGGACGAGGTGAATGCACGGCACCACCGCCATCCGCTCAGGGCGGTGATCAGCGTCGACGACCTGAACAACGCCTACATCGACGGCAGCCAGAAGCGCCTCGTCTCAAGGGCGGTGAGGCTCGAGCCGCACTACTCCGTGCTCGACTACGGGTGCGGCGTCGGCCGGTGGACGCTCTGGTTCGCCCCGCAGGTGCACCGCGTCGTCGGGGTGGACCTCTCGCCGAAGATGGTGGAAGCGGCACGGCAGGCGGCGGACGAGGCGGGCATCCAGAACGCCGAGCACCATGCCCTCGACGGCATGCCGCTGGCCTTCGAGGACGGCGTGTTCGACCTCGTCAATGCCGTCTGGGTCCTGCGGTATATCGTCGACGACGACGAACTCGCACGCACCGTAGAGGAGATCTGCCGTGTTGTCCGGCCGGGGGGGTATGTCACGCTCATCGAGATGATCGCGAAGAATGAGCCGGAGTTCAAGGAGCACGAGGGCGATTTCAGCGGGGCGGCAGTGTACCGGAGGCTGGAGCAGTACCGGTCGCTCTTTGAGGGATGCGGCATGGCGATGAAGGTGAGCGCGGTCTCGAGCGCATCGCCCCTCTACTGGCCGTTCGTCGCCGTCCGCGACGCCGCAAGACGCCGGGGCCTGCCGGACCCGTTCTCGTCCCTGGCTTCCTCGATCGTTTCTCTGAGCCTCGCGGGCGAGAGCCTGACGGCCGGGCTGATGCAGCTCCTGGCCGACCGCGACCTTGTCCGATGCCGGCACCGCTTCCTCTGCTTCAAGAAGCCTGAGGATGATGACACCGGCGGATAGCGGGGCACGGCGGGAACGCCCTCCTTGTAGGTCCCGATCATCCGCAGTTCTGCCGGTGAAGCGCCTCAACTACGCAGCATCGGGGAGTAGAACCAGAGCCCGGAGAGCTGGTGCGACTCGTCGCCCTTCCGGAAGACGAGCCGGAGACTCACCCCATCCTCCCGCTCGAAGTTCGCCCTGTAGGTTACGGTGATATACTCGCCCCTCTCCGTAACGACGGGGTTATCTCTGGAGACATAGAACCCTAACCTGGATGTGACGAATTCGCGGTACACCGTATACTTGCCTTCATCGAAGCCTAAAAGGACGTTGTCGGCGATCGGGTCCGCATATTCAAGCACCCGCGCCTTCTCCTCATCGGATACCACGGTCTCCTGGCTCATGCAGCCGCATGCAGAGACCCCGACAAGGATGACCAGAACGGCAAGCGACGATACCCGAGGGAGGTTCATCATACAGAGTCGAACCGGGGGGTGATTAATTTGCGGGTCGGAACGCCGAGGGGTCGTGTTCGGCGGGGACGGCGCCACACTGATGGCAGGAGATCTCCTGGCCCCCTTCAAACCGCGTTGAAAACCCTTAGCGAACAACCATCCCTTCGACATAAAACACCTCTTTTTAATCCCATACTGTGGAAGATCTATCATGAGCGAAGACCCGAGTGGGCCGACCCCTGCCCCCGGAGGAGAAGCGGCCATGACGGACCGGAATACCGCCTCTTCCGGTGCGCCGGCCGTACCGCCTCGCGCCTCACGGACCGAATGGTACATGAACATCGCGATCGAGACCGCCCGGCGGTCGACCTGCATCCGGCGGTGCTACGGGGCGGTCGTGGTCAATTCCGCAGGAGAGATCGTCTCTACCGGGCACAACGGTGCGCCGCGGGGGGAGGCGCACTGCGATGAGCTGAACACCTGCATACGCAGGCAGTACAACATCCCCTCCGGCGAACGCTACGAGTTCTGCCGCTCGGTGCACGCGGAGATGAACGCGCTCCTGCAGGCGGGACGGGCCGCGGCAGGCTGTACGATGTACCTGGCCGGGTTCGAGCGCCTGACGGGAGCGCCCTCGTACGACCCGCCCTGCCTGATGTGCTCGAAGATGCTGGTGAATGCCGGCATCGGCAGGGTGGTCGTCAGGACACCGGAAGGGCTCGCGGAACTCGACCCGCAGGCGCTCTACCGGCAGCACCTGGATGGCGTGATCGCAAAAGTCTCGGGGAAGCAGTAGGCACGTCCGGGACGGCCGCGGGCGGCGAGTCCAAAAAGGGAGATGATTCGAAGAACTACTGCTTCACGATGACGACCGATTTGATCAGGTCCCCCGGCTCTTATCCTTCATCAGGAGAAGAGCCTCCTCCGGGTTATCAACGCCCTTAAAGACATGCGTCGCCATGAGCGACGGGCCCATGCGCCCGTGCATCACCACCTCGGCCAGCCGCTCCATCCGCACCCTCCCGGGAGCGCATCCATCATAGTCTCGGCGTCGACGCCGGCTCCGCCGATCTGATCGCGGACCTGTTTTGGCAGTAGAGGGAGAGGCTCTCCCGAATCAACCGGGAGCGAGAGAATCCGCCGGTCATTCGTCGGTCTGCTCCATCATCTCGCGTGACACGTTCCCGGTTAACGATACTTCATAACCCCCGGCCCAGTGTTGGTATAAAGGCGTTTTTCCACCATACCCCAGAAGATCCTGCGTAGTTCCCGAGCGCTACCGTTATTACTGCCTATGGAAAACTCATTGTTAGTGCTCGATATAGGAGCCCCCGGGTCAGATGCCAGCGCCCCCAGAAGCCTCACGGACAAGGTCTGATCCCGTCGGACAGGATGAGGTTCGACAGGACAGCCCTGCAAAGACCGAACGACTCGTCGAAGAGCGGATCAGCGAACTCCAGGCAGAGATCGATGCTCTTCGACGGGAGAATGCAGAGCTCAGGCTGGCCGAGACCGAACGCAGGAGAGGCGAGGAGGCGCTGCGCAGGGAGAAGGAAGAGGTAGGTGCCATCCTGTCCGCGCTCGATACGGGGCAGTCCCTTGTCGAACCGGACATGACGATCGTGTGGCTCAACCAGAAGACCCGGGAATTTTTCCCTGAATATGAGCCCGTCGGGCAGAAATGCTACCGTCTATTCGAGGGCATGAGCGAACCGTGCGAGGTCTGTGCAGCCCGGACCGCCTTTGCGACGGGCGAGGTCACGAGGATAGAGAAGTATATCCCGCACCGTGGGCGCTGGTTCGGCATTGTGGCCCAGCCGGTGAAAGATGCATCCGGCCGGGTAACGCATGCGCTCGAGAGTTTCACCGACATCACCGAGCAGAAGCAGGCCGAGGCGAAACTCCGTGCCGTCATGGAACGAGAGCATTTGAGAGCCACCGAACTGGATGCGACGCTTGCATCGATCGCATCGGGCGTCATCATCTACAATACCACCGGGACTATCGTTCGGATGAACGAAGCGGTGCGTAAGATGATCGACAGAGCGTCGGTATCTCTGGATCCAGTTCATTTCGAGGAGCGGCAGGCCGTCTTTGGGGTCCTGCGGGAGGATGGGACGCCGCTTCCTCTCGAAGCGACCCCCTACTACCGGGCGTTGCACGGCGAGACCGTGCAGGGAGAAGAGGTGATGGTTACCCGCCTGAACCGGGAACCGCTCTGGGTGGACACGTCAGCAGCTCCTATCCGCGATGCCGCCGGTGCCGTCGTCGGAGCCATTGCCATCCTCACGGATGTCACTGAGCGCAAACGTGTACAGGAAGCGCTCAGACATCATACTGAAGAACTCACCCGGCTTCACCGCGAACTGGAGACCGCGAATCGGGAGGCGAACCTCTACCTGGACATCCTGACGCATGATATCGGCAACACCGAGAACGTCTCGAACCTCTATGCCGACCTCTTGATCGAATCCCTGGAGGGAGAAGCAGCCGGATACGTTAAGAAACTGCAGCGCAGCGTCCGCAAAAGCATCGAGATCCTGGGCACCGTCTCCACGATCCGCCGGATATATGAGGCTTCACCGGATCTCAAAGAGACCGATCTAGACGTGGCAATCCGGGGAGCGATCGAGGGGTTCCCCACCGGCGCCATCTACCATAACGGGGCCTGTCATCAGGTCCTGGCAGACGACCTGCTCCCCGAGGTCTTCAACAACCTCATCGGCAATGCCATCAAGCACGGCGGCCCTGATGTCAGGATCGCGATCCGGGTTGAAGAGTGCGACGACGAAGTCCGGATCTCGGTGGAGGATACCGGTCGGGGCGTGCCGGATGAGGACAAAAAAGCAATCTTCCACCGATACGAACAGCAAAAACGCGGGGTCGGGGAAGGGCTCGGACTCTACCTCGTGCAGATCCTGGTGGAGCGCTACGGAGGACGGGTCTGGGCCGACGACCGGGTGCCGGGCACCCCCGGGGAAGGAGCAGCGTTCCGGTTTACCCTGAAGAAGGCATGAGAGAAGCACGGAGCGGAGCGCAGCCGCCACAGCCGTGAGGCCGGCAACGGGGGGGGGCGAGTCTCCTACCGGTCGTTCCGTGCAGCGATAACGGAGAACCCGGCCATCGAGTCGATCGCTATGACGCGAAGTCCGGTGTGCCTGAGAAACCCTTGAACCTCACCCGACGAATACAACCGGGCGCGGGAGAGGAACCGGTGCTTTCCCTTCTCGTGCAGGTATTTTTGTGCAACCTCCCCCTCGCGCTCGAGAAACCCGATCACGAGGGTCCCCTGCGGGACGAGGATCCGGCGGATCTCCTGGAATGCCGGAACCGGGTCGTCAAGGAAACAGATAACCGTCACCATCAAGACTGACGAGCATGACCCGCCCCGGAGCGGGATCGATTCCGCCCGCCCGCGGATGACCTCAACCCCCCGTCCCCGCGCCATCCGGCCGAGGGCTCGCGAGGGCTCAAGCCCGAGCGGGACACCGAGGGGTGCGGCAAACCGCCCGGACCCGACGCCCACCTCGAGGGCACGAGAGTCCGGGCGAGGGAAGAGGCGCCGGATCCGGGCGAGTTCCGCGCGGTACCCGGCCTGATGCTCCTCAAACCAGCGATCGTATTCTTCGGCGAATCGTTCGAATACGTCTTCGGGCATTTTTCCCCCGTTAATGTCCATACAGGTGTTCTTTCACCCGTTTCCCGACCCCCTGCTCCCTCCGCCTCAGCACCCGGAGATCCGTTCCTTCCTCGCGGTAGGAGGAGAAAAGGAGATGGAGGAAGTCCACCGTCAGGTGCATGACCTCCTTTTTGAACCTGACCTCAACGGTAGTATCCCCGGCAAGGCCCCTGATGGAGAACCAATCGGGCTTCTCGAACCTGTAGAAGCCCTCGCCGAGGTTGGGGAGCGCTTCAACCTCCCCGAAGTTCCCGAGGTAGGCAAAGAACCCCGCCGGGACCGGGTCACTGAGGAGGAACTCCTTCATGAACGAGCCGTCGGCACAGGATTTATGGCGAACCGAACGAAGAATTCGCATGTTGTGCAATCTCCTTTACTGCTCGTGCGGCAATCCGGCACTCTTCGTCCGTGGTGAACCAGGAGAGACTGAGCCGTACAGAGCCAGTCCCCCCGTCAATCGCCCGATGAACGAGGGGCGCACAGTGCAGCCTCGTGCGGGCGACGATCCCGTAGGCCCGGGCCAGGATAAATCCCACGTCGTCGTTCTCCATCCCATGGATGTTGAACGAGACGATTGGAAGGAGGGGGGACTCGTTGTAGATCGTGATGTTTGGTTCTTCCTTCAACTCCCCGACGAGAAACGCCATCTGGCGCTCTGCCTTCTCTGCGATGGCGTTCACCCCTACCGACGCGACATAGTTCACCCCGGCCGCGAGAGCCGCAAGGCCGGGGTAGTTGTGGGTCCCGGACTCGAACCGCTCCGGCATCTCGTGGGGCTGGTAGAGCAAGAAGGAGTCCGTCCCGGTCCCCCCGTAGCGGACGGGGGCGATCGAGTCCGGGTCTCGCAGGTAGAATCCGCCGGTACCGGGGATGCCGAAGAAGCCTTTATGGCCGGTGAAGACGTAGGCATCGACCGGGAGGTCCCGGAGGTTGATAGGGATGTGGCCGGCAGTCTGGGCCCCGTCGACGATGAAGAAGATGCCGTGGTCGTACAGGACTTCGCCGATGCGGGAGACGTCCTGCACCGACCCGAGCACGTTGCTCCCGTGGGCCGTGACCATGAGCCGGGTCTCGGGCGTGATGGCCGGTTCAACCGTATCGGGGCGGACGGCGCCGTCCTCGAAGGGGAGGACCGTCAGCTGGATACGGCCCTGCCGCTCGAGCTCGTGAAGCGGCCGGAGAACCGAGTTGTGGTCGAGTTCGGTCGTGATAACATGGCAGCCATCCCCATTGGCGGCAAGAAAACCCTGGATGAGGACATTTAAGGAGTCGGTCGCGTTCTGGGTGAAGATTACGTGCTCCGGCGGACCTGCGGCAAGGAGACCTGAGAGCGCCTCCCGTGCCAGTGAGATGTAGTCCTCACCCTGGCTGCCGGTGGTCCTTCCCGACCCGAAAACAGGGAGGACAAGCGATTGCCTGACGGCCTCCAGCACCTCCGGGGGCTTCGGCCAGGTTGTGGCGGCGTTGTTTAAGTAGATGATCGTCGGTCTATCTGCCATAAGACTTGTTTTTTAGTGGATCTCTGCGACCAAAAAGAGATCGCTCCGAGCACTTCGCAATACGTACCCTGCTGATGCCGTACACGCATCTTCGTCGCAATAACTGCCGGGGGGGTGAGGGAGGCGGTAGAACTTGCCCGGCATCCAGGACCAGGCCGGTCTCAACGAGGTTCGCGTCCGCTACCCGGATCAAAGGGTGGCATCCCGACGTACGACCCGAACCAGGATTGACGGTCGGGTCTCTGTCACGGGCTGCGCCGCCTCCGGATGAGATAAACCAGTATGCCTGCCAGCATGACGGCACTCCCGATGCCGACGGCTGTTGCCGGCAGCGTAAACGCAAGCACGAGACAGCCCAGAAGGCCAGGTACCGCGAGGGATCGCCCATACAACCTCTCCTGCTCAGTTAGGGTGTATGCAGAGAGGTTCGTGACCGCATAGTACAGCAGCACGGTGAAGGAACTGAACCCAACTGCCGCACGGAGATCGACGAGCATCACCACCACAACCAGGATTACGCCGACCGTCGCTTCAGAGAGGTGCGGAACCCTGTGTATCGGGTGAACCCGGGCGAGGTATGAAGGCATGTCATGGTCAGCCGCCATGGCAAAGAGCATCCGGCTGATGCCCGCCATCAGAGAGAGCAGCACCCCGAGCGTCGCAAAGGTCGAACCGATTCTGACGATCCACTGCCACTGGCCAAAACCTGCCCCGGCGAGCGCCGTCACCAGGGGTGCATCGGAGCGGGAGAGCAGATCGGGCCCGACAAGGAGCAACGCCGAGATGGCGACGGCGGCATAAACGACCAGGGTGACGCTCAGGCCCAGTATGATTGCCCATGGGATAGACGTCTTCGGGTCTTTGACTTCTTCGCCCAGGGTAGCGATTCTCGAGTATCCGGCAAACGCAAAGAACCAGATTCCGGCAGACTGTAAGATCCCATATACGCCGTTCGGGCCCAGGACCGGGCGCAGGTTGCTGAGCGCCGGCTCGCCGACAAGCAGGAGGAGAACGATCACGGCCAGGGAGAGCAGAACTACCGAGACGATGATCTTCGTGGCGCCGGCGGTCTTTTGAATCCCGAAGAAATTCAGCACCGTGAATGCGATCACCGCCCCTGCGGCAAGATACCGCGCATACTCCGGGATCAGGTAGTAGCCGAAGGTGAGCGCGACCGCAGAGCAGCTCGCGAACTTGCCGACGACGAAACCCCAGCCCGCGACCCAGGCCCAGAACTCGTTCAACCGTTCTCCGGCATACACATAGGTGCCACCCGAAGCGGGATACAGACGGGCGAGCTGTGCCGAAGAACTGGCATTGAAGTACGCCACAGTGGCCGCAATCGCGAGGCCAAGAACCAGCCCTGCCCCGGCTGCAGCCGCCGCCGGTGCAAGAGCCGTGAAGATCCCGGCCCCGATCATGGAGCCGAGTCCGATGAAGATGGCATCTCCCGTATTCAGCGTTCGCGAGAGCCTGCTCGCCTGAATTCCGCCGTGCGGCACCATTTCTGCCATATTATTCTCCACACTCGCGACAGAGACGGGGATCGGCGACTGCTTGATACCCGCGAGACATCCATGGGTCCCACTGTCACCAGGGCGCAATGTAGGGAGGTACGATACGTTAACCGTTCTGTCGCGCAAGAGAGGTCTCCTCCAGGAGCACCGATACCGTGAGCGAGCGGGGGAGAGCGCCCGGCTGGACGTGCAGACACCTCTCTCCCGCTGCCCACCACGGCCGTGCCGGGAGGAGGGTCCGGGCCGGCCGTGGTCGGGAATACCCGGGGAAGACGGCAGTCTTACCGGAGAAACCGGTTTTTCAGGGAAATTCGGGTAAAGCAACCGCTCTGCACGCCTGCCTCCGGCGTGCAGTTACTTTTATGATGACCCACCGGGATGTGGGGGCACGCCGGGGGATCAGCGGTACGATCGGCCGGGGCACGAGGGTTGCAGGTGAGAGAGTATGGATGAGAAAAGGACGGTGGATGAAAAGAGCAAACAGGAGCAGCTCGATAAGGTCCGCGAGGACCCGGAGCGCGAGTACCTGACGACGAACCAGGGGGTGCGGGTGAGCCATACCGACGACTCGCTCAAGGCGGGGGAGCGGGGGCCGACGCTTCTGGAGGACTTTCACTTCCGCGAGAAGCTGACGCACTTCGACCACGAGCGGATCCCCGAGCGGGTCGTCCACGCCCGGGGATCGGGCGCTCACGGGTATTTCCAGGTCTACGAACCGATGACCGAGTATACGCGAGCGGCGTTCCTGCAGGACCCGGAGAAGAAGACGCCGGTCTTCGTCCGGTTCTCGACCGTCGTCGGCTTTCGGGGCTCTGCCGATACGGTCAGGGATGTCAGGGGGTTCGCGACGAAGTTCTACACGGAAGAAGGGAACTACGACATCGTCGGCAACAACATGCCGGTCTTCTTCATCGTGGACGCGATCAAGTTCCCCGACCTCGTCCACTCCATCAAGCCGGAGCAGCACCACCAGATGCCGCAGGCCTCCGCCGCACACGACACCTTCTGGGACTTTGTCGGGAACCTCCCTGAGATCACGCATATGATCATGTGGGTCCTCTCGGACCGTGCGCTCCCGCGGAGTTACCGGATGATGGAGGGCTTCGGAGTCAACACCTTCCGGTTCGTCAACGCCGGGGGGAAGGCACGGTTCGTCAAGTTCCACTGGCGGCCGCTGCTCGGCGTCCACTCGCTCGTCTGGGACGAGACGCAGAAGATCGCCGGCAAAGACCCGGACTTCAACCGCCGCGACCTCTGGGAGGCGATCGAGATGGGCGACTACCCGGAGTTCGAGTTCGGGGTGCAGATGATCGAGGAGGCGGACGAGCAGAACTTCGACTTCGACATCCTGGACGCGACGAAACTCTGGCCCGAGGAGGAGGTGCCGATCCGGTGGATCGGGAAGATGACCCTGAACAAAAACCCGGACAACTTCTTCGCGGAGACCGAGCAGGTCGCCTTCTGCCCGGCGAACATCGTGCCGGGCATTGACTTCTCCAACGACCCGCTCCTCCAGGGCCGGCTCTTCTCCTATCTCGACACCCAGTTGATACGCCTGGGGGGCCCGAACTTCCAGGAGATCCCGATCAACCGGCCGCTCGCGCCCGTCGCGAACAACCAGCGCGAGGGCTACCACCGGATGACGATCAACAGGGGCGAGGCGAGTTACTTCCCGAACGCGCTCGGCGAGAACAAGCCCCGCCCGGCATCGGTGAAGGAGGGGGGCTTTGCCCACTACCAGGAGAAGATCGAGGGAAAGAAGATCCGGGCCCGGAGCGAGAAGTTCAACGACTTCTTCAGCCAGGCGAAACTCTTCTGGAACAGCATGTCGGATCCGGAGAAGGAGCATATCGTCAAGGCCTTCCACTTCGAGCTCGGGAAGGTCTCGGACTTCGGGGTCCGCAAAAGGGTGGTGGACCTCATCAACAACGTCGACGGCGACCTTGCGATACGGATCGCCGAAGGGATCGGGGTGCCGCCCCCCGCGGAGAAGGGCGCGTCCTCCGGGACGAAGAAATCCCCGAACCTCAGCCAGGAGAGGACCGTCAAGGACACCGTCAAGAGCAGGAAGGTTGCGATCCTCGCCATGGAGGGGTATAACCACGACGAGGTGATGCAGGTCAAGCAGGCACTGAAAGAAGGTGGGGCTCACCCGCAGATCATCTCGCAGTTCCTCGGCACGGTCAAATCCGCCGACGGCAGGGAGATGGAGGTCGACAAGAGTTACGTCACCACCACCTCCGTCGTCTACGACGCCGTCTACATCCCGGGCGGGAAGCACGTGGAGACCCTGAAGAACCAGGGTTATGCTATCCACTTCGTCAACGAGGCCTTCAAACACTGCAAGCCGATCGGTGCGATAGGAGAAGGCATCGACCTTCTGAAGGCGTCGGGGATCAAGGGGGTCGCCTTTGTCGATGCCGGCTCCGGGGGAGAGGCCGTCGCCGAGATGGGGGTCGTGACCTGCGGGAGCCGGGGGAACGTGACCTCGTTTGCCGACCAGTTCAAGACGGCCATTGCGCAGCACCGCCACTGGGACCGGGAGAAGAAGGAGCAGGTGCCGGCCTGATACGGGCCGTTGCAAGAAGAGCCCAGGACCTCCCCGGAGGTTCATTTTTCTGATGGAACGCTTTAACTGCGCAGCATCGGCGAGTTGAACCAGAGGCCGTAGAGCTGGTGCGACTCATCGCCCTGCTTGAAGACGAACCGGAGAGCCACCCCGTCCTCCCGCTCGAATGCCGCCTTGTAGGTCACGGCGATGAACTCACCGGTCTCCGTGACGGCGGGCTCCCTTCGGGATTCATAGAGCCCGATCCGGGACGTGACCGACTCACGGTTCCGCTCAAACGCGGCCTCGTCCAGGGCCTGCTTCATCTCCGGGCCGAAGTCGCGGGAATACATCGTGTAGTTGCCCTCGTTGAAGCCCTGCATGACGTTATCGGCGACCGGGTCGGCGTAGGCAAGCACCTCTGCCGCCTCCTCGCCGGAGAGCACGGTCTCCTGGCTCGTGCAGCCGCAGGCGAAGACCGCGGCGAGGACCACGAGGACGGCGGGGAGTGGAATGTGAGAACGACTCATGATAGAGTCTCGAACCGGCAGGTAATGAATGTAGGGATCGGATTGCCGGGAGGGAGAACCGCAACGGCAATCGGAGCGGTGCAGAGGCCGTCGACAGGGGAGCTATGTTCCGGATCTTCCACCGGTTCGAGCGGTGCAGGGCGAAAGTCTCGGCCGCTTCACCGTCCGGACTGGTGGAGAGATACGGCGGTGTTCCGGTTTACGCTGAGGAAAGCAACATAACCCTTCACCGATCCCGCCGCCGTCGGGACCCGATGGTCGAGCAGGGAGAGGACGAGACATCCTGCCACGGGGGATGCCGTTGCGCGAAGGAGTTACTTTTATAGTAATAGGAATATCCTTCCGAGCAGATAGAAATCGGCGGTCCGCAATGGCACAACCTGCACCGCTCCTCGACGGGTCACTCTTCATCGCGTTCTTCACAGCAGTCACCATCACGGGAGTGCTCTTTGGCCGGTATATGGCGCACGTGTTCTCCGGGGACTACTCCCGCGGCATCCCCGGAGCGCTGGAGGCCCGGCTCTTTCGCTTCATCGGCACGTCCGCCGGCGAGGAGGATGACTGGAAGGGATACGCACGGGAGATGCTCATCTTCAACGGCATCGGGTTTATCGCTCTCCTCGCGCTTCTCCTGCTGCAGGGTTACCTGCCGCTGAACCCGGAAGGCTGCGGTGCATTCGACCCCGGCACGGCAGTCCATACGGCGGCAAGCTTCGTCACCAACACCAACTACCAGATCTACGCAGGGGAGGTCTCCGCGAGTTACCTGACCCAGATGGCCGGCTTCACGGTCCAGAACTTCCTCTCGGCCGCCACCGGGATCTGCATCGCCGTCGCGGTGATGCGGGGAGTCACCCGCCGGTCGACCGACCGGATCGGCAACTTCCGGGTGGACGTGACCCGGTGCGTCCTCTACATCCTTCTCCCGGTTGCATTCGCCGCCGCCCTCCTGCTCGTCTCGCAGGGGGTCATCCAGAACGTCGACCCCTACGTGCATGCCGCGGGGTACGGCCCGGCCGGACCGCAGACGATCGCCATGGGGCCTGTCGCCTCCCAGGAGGCCGTCAAGGAGTTCGGCACGAACGGGGGCGGGTTCTTCAATGCCAACTCCGCCCACCCCTACGAGAACCCGACACCGTTCGCCAACCTCGTAGAGATCTTCCTGATCCTCCTGATCCCGGTCTCGCTGCCCTTTGCCTTCGGGCGGATGGCGGGGTCGATGCGGCAGGGATGGGCCATCTACATCGTCATGCTCGCGATCTACCTCCCCGCCCTCGGCACGCTCTATGTTGCGGAACTGGGCGGCAACCCGCTCATGGAGCAGTTCGACGTGACCGGGGTCTCGATGGAGGGAAAAGAGGCCCGTTTCGGGCTCGGCGGCACCGCCCTCTTTGCCGCCTCCACCACCGCGACGCCCTGCGGGGCGGTCAACGCCATGTTCGACTCCTTCATGCCGATTGCAGGCATGGTACCGATGCTCCTGATCCTGCTCGGCGAAGTCGTCTTCGGCGGAGTGGGATCGGGGTTCTATACCTTTATCGGTTTTATCGTGCTCGCCGTCTTCATCGCCGGGCTGATGATCGGGAGATCCCCCGAGTATCTCGGAAAGAAGATCGAGGTCCGGGAGATGCGCATGGCCGTTCTCACGGTCCTGGTGCCGGGCGTCCTCGTCCTCATCCTCACGGGGATCGCGCTGCTCCTCCCCGGCACGGCCGAAGCGATGCACAACCCGGGTCCGCACGGCCTCTCCGAACTCGTCTACACGTTTGCCTCCATGTCCAACAACAACGGGAGCGCGTTTGCCGGGTTCGACGCTTCAGGGATTTTTTATGCGCTCACCGGCGCCGCGGCGATGGCCATCGGGCGGTTTGTCCCGGCGGTCGCGATGCTCGCCCTCGCCGGGTCGATAGCGCAGAAGAAGACCGTCCCACCGGGACCCGGGACCCTGGCAACCGCGTCGGCAACGTTCACCGTCTGGACGATCCTGGTGATCCTGATCGTCGGGGCGCTCACGTTCTTCCCTCTCTTCGCCATGGGGCCGATCGCCGACCACCTGCTGCTCTTCGGAGGCGGGTAGCCCGATGGCCAGGAAGCGGTACCCCCGGTTCGGGGCCTTCGAACCGGGTCTCATCCGCAAAGCACTAGTCGGGAGCGTGCTCAAGCTGGACCCGCGCAGGCAGATCGAGAACCCCGTGATGCTGGCGGTGGAGGTAGGGGGGATCGTCACGACGGCAGGGTTCTTCGTCGGCCTCTCGGCCGCCACCGGAGAACAGTCGTTATTCACCGGCCTCGTCTCCCTCTGGCTCTGGCTGACGGTGCTCTTCTCTAACTTCGCTGAATCCCTCTCCGAGGGGAGGGGAAAGGCGCGGGCGGCGTCGCTCCGGCAGTCCCGCACCAGCGTGCCCGCACGCCGCCTCGAGAGAGAGACGTTCGATGCCCCGGCAAACGAGGTCGCCTCCTCCGACCTCCGGCCGGGCGACCTCGTCCTGGTGAGGGAAAGCGAGATTATCCCCGGCGACGGGGAGGTGGTCAGGGGAGCCGCCCTCGTCAACGAAGCGGCCATCACCGGAGAGTCCGCGCCGGTGGTGCGCGAGGCGGGAGGGGACCGCAGCGCGGTGACGGGGGGGACAACGGTGCTTGCAAACGAGATCATCGTCCGGGTAACCACGGAGCCCGGCCGGACCTTCCTCGACCGCATGATCGCCATGGTCGAGGGGGCCGAACGGCGCAAGACGCCCAACGAGGTCGCGCTCGAGATCCTGCTCCTGGCGCTGACCGCCGTCTTCCTGGCAGTCGTCGGCAACATTCACCCGGTATCCGCCTACAGCGCCTCGTTCACCGGTTCAGGCGCTCCTGCGAGCCTCACGGTGCTGGTCGCACTCTTCGTCTGCCTGGCCCCGACGACCATCGCGGCACTCCTCCCGGCGATCGGGATCGCCGGCATGGACCGGCTCTTCCAGCGCAACATCGTCGCACTCTCCGGCCGGGCGATCGAGGCGGCAGGCGACGTCAACGTCCTGCTCCTCGACAAGACCGGGACGATCACCCTTGGAAACCGCCAGGCGACGGAGTTCGTCCCGGTGGAAGGGCAGTCCCGGGACGAACTGATGCAGGCCTCCCTTCTCTCCTCGTACGCCGATGAGACGCCGGAAGGGAGGAGCATCCTTGCCCTTGTCCGGGAGAAGACCGGCACCGCACCGGCCTGCCCCCCGGGTGCACGGTTCATCCCGTTCTCGGCCGCCACCCGGGTGAGCGGCGCCGAGTGCGGCGAGACGTTGTACCTGAAGGGAGCCGCCGACGCGATCACGAGGCTCGTCCCCGAACGCGGAGGAACGGTGCCCCCGGACCTGGCGACGAAAGTGAATGGGATTGCATCGGCAGGAGGCACGCCGCTCGTGGTGGCCGAGAACGAGACGGTCCTCGGCGTGATCTTCCTCAAGGATATCTTAAAGACCGGCATCCGGGAACGGTTTGCCGACCTTCGCCGGATCGGGATACGGACGGTCATGATCACGGGCGACAACCCGCTCACCGCGGCTGCAATCGCAGCGGAAGCGGGTGTGGACGACTACCTTGCCGAGGCGAAGCCGGACGACAAGTTGAGGCTGATCCGCGAGACGCAGGACGAGGGCTACATGGTCGCCATGACCGGCGACGGGACCAACGATGCGCCCGCCCTCGCCCAGGCCGATGTGGCGGTGGCCATGAACAACGGGACCCAGCCGGCGCGGGAAGCGGCCAATATCATCGATCTGGACAGCGATCCCACCAAACTGCTGGATATCGTCGAGATTGGCAAAGAGATCCTGATGACCCGCGGAGCCCTCACCACGTTCTCCATAGCAAACGACATCGCCAAGTACTTCGCCATCATCCCGGCTGCACTGGTCGGGATCTACCCGCAGCTCGCCGTCCTGAACATCATGGACCTCGCCACCCCGCAGTCGGCCATCCTCTCCGCGGTCATCTTCAACGCCCTGGTCATCCCGCTCCTGATACCGGTCGCGCTTGCCGGAGTGCGGTTCAAACCGATGCCGGCATCGAGGCTCTTTGCCTACAACCTGATCATCTTCGGGATCGGGGGCCTCGCCGCCCCGTTCATCGGCATCAAAGCGCTCGACCTCCTGATCGCCGGAGTTCTGTAGAGAGTATACCCATGACGGCGATACGACAGGCAGTAACAAGCGGTCTGCTCCTCTTCCTCGTCCTCTTCGCCATCACGGGATTCGCCTACCCCCTGGCAGTGACGCTCATCGCCGGTGCGGCATTTCCGTACCAGGCCCACGGGAGCCTGGTCGTCGACGGCCAGGGCCGGGTGATCGGCTCGGACCTGATCGGCCAGAACTTCAGCGCACCGTTCTACTTCCAGGGCCGCCCCTCGGAGACACCGATCACCGCTTACAACGCCTCCGCCTCCGGAGGGTCGAACCTTGCGCCCGGAAATCCCCTGCTCCTCGAACATATCGCGGACCGGGTGAGGGCTCTCCGGAACGCCGGCGTGCAGGGCCCGATCCCGTCCGATCTCGTCATGGCTTCGGGGAGCGGTCTTGACCCCGCGATCAGTCTGGATGCCGCGCTGGTGCAGGTCCCCGCCGTCGCAGAGGCGCGCGGTCTCCCGGAGAACGAAGTCCACGCGCTCGTTCTCGCCTGGGCAGAGAGCCTGCCGGCCCCGTTCGTAGAACCCTGCATCAATGTCCTCTCGCTCAACCGTGAGCTGGACCGCCTGGACGGGAGGGACTGAACACGGCAGAAAGGATCGCTGAGGAAGGCCGCCCTCTGCCGGAGGACCTGCTCGCCGTTGCAGAGCGGGCGGAGCAGAGAGCCGGGAAGGGGCAGCTGACGATCTACCTGGGTTACGCCGCCGGTGTCGGGAAGACCTACGCGATGCTGGAGGACGCACTCAGCCACCGGGGCGACGGGCTCGACGTCGTGATCGGGTATGTGGAGACGCACGGCAGGGCAGAGACGAACGCGCTCGCCGCAAGGCTCGAAGCAATCCCCCCGGTTCGCAGCGATTACCGGGGACTCACGCTGCGGGAGCCGGATATCGACGCGATTCTCAGGCGGCGCCCGCAGATCGTCCTCATCGACGAGCTTGCGCACACCGATGCTCCGGGGAGCCGCCACATAAAACGTTACCAGGACATCGAGGAGATCCTTCACGCGGGGATATCGGTCTATACCACCGTCAACATCCAGCACATCGAGAGCCAGAACGACATCGTCGCCCAGATCACGGGCATCCGTGTCGCGGAGACGGTCCCGGACACGTTCTTCTACGATGCCGACGAGATTCGCCTGATAGATATCCCGCCGGAGGAACTCCGGATCCGCCTCCGCGCCGGGAAGGTCTATGTCCGGGATATGGCCGAACAGGCCGTCCGGCGATTCTTCAGCGTCGAGAATCTCCTGGCGCTCCGGCAGATCGCTCTCCGGTTTATGGCGCAGGTCACCGACCGCCAGATGCTCACCTGCATGCGGGCAAGGGCCATCCCGGGCCCGTGGCCTGCCGGGGAACGGCTTCTCGTGGGGATACGCCCCGGCCCGACGGCGGACCAGATGGTTCGTGCGGCATACCGCCTTGCGGACAGGTTCCGTGCGGACTGGATCGTGATCTCCATCGGGACCGAGAGCGAGCAGAACCTCACGGACCGGGAACGGCGGTGGCTCAACGACGCGATGGAGACGGCAAGGAACCTCGGGGGGCGGATCGTCCGTTACCGCGGAGGGGACGTTCCGGGGGAGCTGATCCGGTATGCCCGGCAGCACAACGTCACCATGATCATGCTCGGTAAACCCCGCGGACTGGACATCTTCTACTCTCCCGTATACCGCATCATGGTCCGGTCAAAGGGGATCGATATCTTCCTCTACGAACCGAAAGCAGCGGTAAGCATCCCAATCCACAGGCAACTGCCGCAGTTTGTGAACTTAAACCTCATCATCAGCGCAATACTCATCGCGCTTGTGACGATTATGAACTACTTCCTGCGAAATGTCATCAGTTCGTCAAACATGCTCATCATCCAGTTGATTCCGGTGGTGGCGGCAGCGCTCTTGTTCCGCCGGGGCACAGCGATCATCACCGCTATCGTAAGCATCCTGATCTTCGACTTCGTTTTTGTGGTTCCCTACTACACGCTTACAATCACCGACTGGGAGTATTTCATCTCATTTGTGGGATACGTGGTCATTGCGTTCATCATCAGCGGTCTCGCAACAAGGCTCCGCTACCTGCTCCCGCAGATACGGAGGAGCGAGGCAACGGTTGAGGCCGTCACCGTCCTCTCCCGCGATCTGGTGAACGTCGCACACCGCCAGGAGATCTTCGATACGCTCTATCGACACATGAAGCAGTTCGGCGAGGGAGCATTTGCCGTTCTCACGCCGGATACGGGGGGGCTCTTCGTGAACGTCGGGGACCCCGGTTATCCGCTCACCCCAAAAGAGCGGACGATTGCCCGGTGGGCCTTCGAGAACGGCCGGACAGCGGGGAGAGGCACCGATACCCTCCCGATGGGCATAGGACACTACGTTCCGATGAAGGCATCCGGGGTTACGTTCGGCGTCCTGGCGTTCGCGTTCAGGGACCCGGAGGAGGTGCTTACGCCGGAGAATAAGGACATCCTCCAGACCATGGCATACCTGGGGGCTCTGGCCCTGGAACGGGTAGAGTGAGCGAACCGTCCCTGCCGCCGACGCCGGCAAGCGAGGGGCGCTCCAGGCTAAATCCCGGTACGGCAGGCGATACCCGGGAAGAAGGCCCGGCTCCGGGGAGGTGCGGACGATCTGAGACGCAACCTCTTTACTCCAGGATTCTGTATCCCCCGCGGGGCACGCGCATCTCAAACCGCGCTCCCTTCCCGGACTCTCCGGTCTCGGTGATGCCGATCCCGGTGATCTCGAGGATCTCCCGGATCAAAAAGAGTCCAAGCCCCGTGTTCTTCCCGAACCCACGGTAAAAGATCCGCTCCTTCTCCTCAGCAGGAATCCCGGTGCCGTCATCCTCCCAGACAAGGGTGAGGTCCCCGTTCTCCTCCGGCCGATACCGGACGCGGACCCGGGTCGCCGACTCCCCGTGCCGGATCGTGTTGTCCATCAGGTTGGCAAAGACCGTAGAGAGCATTGGATCCGTGTAGACCACGAGATCCCCGGCTTCGTCGTCGATGGGTAACCCATGAAGTGCCGCCGTCTGGATTGCATCGGATATTCGCTGCCACTCCGGCGATCTGACGCCGAGATCCGTGTAGTCCCGGGTGAACTCGATCTGGCGGTGTATCCGGTCGGCGGCACTCTGCACCCGGGCAAGGTACTCCGAGACCTCGGGCTCCTGGACGGCCTCCTCTGCAAACGAGAGATTCCCGAGGAGGATCGTCAGCTGGTTCAGGATATCATGCCGGGTGATGCTGCTCATCAGGTTGAGCTTTTTGTTCGCGACCGCGAGGCTGTTCGTCTGCCGGGCAAGTTCCCCGGCATGATACTCGATCTCCCGCTCCATTGCTCTACGCACGGTGATATCCTGGGCGGTGAACGTCACGCCCCGGGAGAAGTCCGCCGGATCGAGTGGTGTTATGGAGAGCAGAACATAGATGATCCCGCCGTCCTTGCGGAGGGACCGGGTCTCAAGGGTGCACGTCCCGGCCTTCGTGATCTCTGCATACACCACCTGCATGGCAGACTCGTACTCCCCTTCATCCGGGTAGAGCAATTCTACGGGCTGGCCGATGAGTTCGCCGCGGGTGTAGCCGACGATCTCGCAGAGCCGTCCGTTGACTTCCGTAATGAGCCCGTCAACCACCATCCCGATGCCGGTGGGGGCGGCGCGGAAGATGCTCTCCATCTTCTCCGCAGTCTCCCGCAGCGCCTCCTCCACCCGTCTCTGCTCGGTAACGTCCAGGCAGTGCCCGATATAGCCGAGGAAGTTGCCGTGGGTGTCATACCGGGGGGAGCCGTCGTCCTGGATCCAGCGGTACTCACCGTCGTGTCGCCGCAGGCGGTAGGTCATGCTGAACCGCTCGCGGCGGGCAAAGGCACCCATGTAGGTCTCGACGCATCGCGTGAGATCGTCCGGGTGCACCCCCTCGACCCAGCCGTCGCCGGTCTCCTGCTCGAGCGTCCGGCCGGTGAAGGCAAGCCACGGCTCGTTGAAGTAGTCGCATTTTGCGTCCAGCCCGGACGTCCAGATCAGGGCCTGGCCGCTGTCTGCAAGGGTGCGGAAATGCAGCTCGCTCTCCCGCAACGCCTCTTCGGCCTCCTTCTGGTCCGTGATGTCCTGCCACCCGCCATACAACCTTATCTCGCCGTTCGTGGTGTCGGTACAGTTGGCCGAGACACGGAGCCACCGGACCGGACCATCCCGGCGGACGATCCGGATCTCAAAGAACGACGATGTCCCCGGGGAGAGCCAGAAGATCTCGCGCTCAAAGACGGGCATGTCGTCCGGGAGGATGATAGCCTTCCAGCACCGCATCGCGAGGATCTCGCCGTTTGTATACCCGGTGATCTCATGCACTGCTCCGGCAATCCAGTCGATGGTGTACTCGCCCGAATGCTCGAGGGCACACGAGTAGACGACGTCGGAGATGCTCTCGGAGATCTGGCGGTAGTGTTCCTTGCTCTCCAGAAGCCGGTGCTGGCTCCCGGCAAGGTCGTCAAAACTCGACCGGAGCTCCTCCTCGACGGCGGCCAGCTGCTCGTAGGCCGCCTGCAGTTCCTCGTGCTGCGAGAGCAGTTCGAGTTCGGTGAGTTTGCGGTCCGTGATGTCATGCACCATCCCGATGGAGCGGAAGACCCTGCCGGATTCGTCCCGCTGGTGCTCGCACCGCTCGACGACGTACCGGACCTCTCCGGTATCGCCGCGAAGGAGACGGTGCTCGACCTCGAATGCGTCCCTCCCGTCCGCGATCGAGGCGGAGTACGCGGTATTGACCCGGGTTCGATCATCCGGGTGGACCATCGAGAGGAACGCCTCATAGGTCGGCGCAGGTTCTGCGGGGTCAAGGCCGGAGATGCGGTAGGTCTCGTCCGACCAGGTCAGCCGCCCGGTCCTGTGGTCGAACTCCCAGCTGCCGAGGTGAGCAATGCTTTCGGCATTATGCAACAGCTCTTTACCCCTGCGGACCGCCACCTCTGCTCTTCGCCTCCCGGCAACCTGTCGCACCGCGTTTGCAAGCTCGGCAAACTGTGTCTTCGGGTTCCCGCCCTTCTGGAGGTAGAAGTCGGCACCGTTGTTCAGCGCCTCGATTGCGACCTCCTCACGTCCCCGGCCGGTGAAGATGATGAAAGGTACCCGGGATCCTGCTTCCCGGACCTGTTTTAAGAGCTCGATCCCATCCATCTCCGGCATCTGGTAGTCCGAGATGACCGCGTCGTAGCGGCCGGTCCGGATCATGCGAAGCGCCTCGTGTGGGCTTGCGGTGACATCGACGGCGATGCCGTCCTCCCGCTCAAGGAACATACGGCCGAGATCGAGCAGTGCCTCCTCGTCGTCTACATAGAGGATGCGATCAGGGGCGGCTTGGACGTGCATGATGGTACCTATATTGAGGAGGAGTGGGATGTATAAAATACATTTCGAATTAACAGTGCCGTATTCGAGCACTATATAGGTTTATACGGCATTTTACGAGATATTTCATCGATACAGGCCCGATGAGAGGGCAAAATCCAGGAAGCGATCCACCCCTGCGCAAGCACCGTCACGACCCAGCCGACCGCATCTCCAGGTTCGCATGGCTTATGAAGCCCCGGTTCCGGGACGATCACCGACGGCATCGCCGTGTTGCACCGGGAATCCCGGTCCCGGGAGAGCGGGGATCTGCGGCCGAAAGAAGGCGGCACTCCTGCAATCCGGAAGAGTTACTGCTGTCTCTGCGCCAATGCTGTCACATAGGAGCCCGGTGGCCTCCGGCCGGCTTACCGCGCCTTTGCGACCATCTCGATCTCGACCCTCGCCCGTGCGGGGTAGGGCTCGACGAAGTACTCAGCATAGACAGCGTTGACCGTCTCAAAGTCCGCGAGGTCCGTGAGGTAGATCCGGGTCTGGACGACGTCTGAGATGTCGAGGCCGGCTTTGAGGAGGACAGCCCGCGGCAGGGCGGTTGACAGGCCAGTCGGTCTGCCGGGGGGGACGGGCAGGGGCTGAGCCGGGAACCGGTAGAACAGAAGCTTACCCCGATCCGACCCGGAACTGCCCCTTCGGCACCGTGATCTCGAACCGGGCACCCCGGCCCGCTTCACCGGTCTCCCGGATCGTGATCCCGGTGATATCAAGGACCTCCCGGGAGAGGGAGAGCCCGAAACCGGTGTTCTTCCCAAACCCCCGGTGAAAGATCCTCTCCTTGAGATCGGCTGCAACACCGTCGCCGTCATCCTCGCAGACGACGATGCAGTTCCCGTTGTGGATCTCGGACGCAAACCGGATCGTCGTGGTCTTCCCTCCGTGGCGCAGGGCGTTGTCGATCAGGTTGAAGAAGACCTTGGTTATGAGCGGATCGGCAAACACCTCCGTTTTTTCAGGGATCTCATTCTTCAGCACGACCCCGCCAAGGCTGGCGCTCCTGCCCGCACCGTTCACGAGGGGCCGGAGGTCCTGCCAGACGGGAAGGTTCATCCCGACCTCCTCATACTCCTTCGTAAACTGTATCATGGACGAGATCCGGCTGCTTGCCGTGGCGATGCGGGACAGCTGATCCGCCAACGAGGGATCGGGATTCTTCTCGCACAGGAGCGCAACATAGCCGCTCAGTATCTGGAGCTGGTTGTTGATGTCGTGCCGGGTGATACCCGAGAGGAGGTTGAGTTTCTTGTTTGCCTGATGCAGCGCGTCTTCCGCCCGCTGCCGCTCGGTGACGTCCCGAAGCGAGATCAGGATCGACGGAGCGCCGTTAAAGACGATGGCCTTCCCGAGACTCTCGACCCACCGCTCTTCTCCGTCCACCGTGGCGATCCGATAGCGTGCGACGTACCCGTCCATCCCTCGTGTCACATTCTCAAAATCCCTGATAGCATCCTCCTGCGACGCGGGGGCGACGAACTCCATCACGCTCCTCTTCCCGATTAACCCGGCAGGATCACCTGCATGTACAAACCGGCTTGCAACAGGGTTCGCAAAGAGGATCGTTCCCGCCGGATCAAGGATGAGAATGCCGTCGAGGGAGTGTTCCACAAGGGCCCGGAACTTCTCCTCGCTCTCGGAGAGGGCCCCAAGAGCATTCATGCGCCCGATCTCGGCGGCCGCTTTTGCGGCAACGATCTCCAGGATCTCCCGGGCGGACGGCGGCAGGTTGAGCGGGGCCCTGCTCAGGATACAGAGGATCCCGATGACCTGCCCGCCGGCATTCCGCAGCGCGGTCCCGGCATAGCCGCGGATGTTGAGTTCCCGAAGGTCCCGGCTTTCGGGGAAAAGCCGGGCGACATCATCAGGGTAGACGCAGAACCCGGCTTCCGCGGTATCCTCGCAGGGCGTGCCCTTCAGGACATACGAGTGATCGAGGATCTTCTCACCGTCAAGGAACATCGAGAGCAGCCGGACGCGTTCATGGTCCGGCGTGATCTCGCCGATCATGACGCAGTCGGCGCGAAGCCAGGCACTGAGGCTCTCCGTTAGCCGGTCCAGAGACTCCATGCCGGTCGTTCCCACCATACCGGAGACCAGTGCACGGAGCGCCGACTCTGCGGCCCTGAGTTCCGTGGTGTCGCGGATGACCGAGAGTATGGTCGGCGTTTCGTTGAGATCGAAGAGGCTGACGCTGATCTCGAGGATCTTCTCCTGATAGTCTCCCATCCGGTAGCGGATCTGGAAGGTCGCGTGCCTGTCCCGTAGAAGGTCCTCGACAATGCCAGGAGCCCGTTCTTGCATCTCAGGAGTATCGAGATCGACGAGGCTTATGCCCTCGAGGTCCTCGCGGGTCATGCCGAGGATCCGGCAGGCCGATTCATTGAGATCGATGAATCTTCCCGGCCCCCGCGGCGTGAGTTCGTTGACCAGAATGCCGTCGTGCGCATTCTTCAGGATCAGGCGGTAGCGCTCTCCGCTCTCCCGTATCGCCTCTTGCGCCCGTTTCTGTTCCGTTATATCCTCGACCGTCGTGAGAGCGTGAGGTACGCCGTCGATCGGCACGATGCTTGAAGAGAACCGGCAGGTCCGGAGTTCCCCGGCCTTGCTCCGGCACCGGAGTTCTATGCCGTGCACTGAGTGCTTCTCCCGGAGCGCCGAGACAAACCGGGCAAATTCGCCGTCATCGGCAAACAGCCCCAGTCCCCCTGGTGTTTTCCCGATCACTTCCGTCCGGTCATACCCGGTGCTGCGTAAAAACGCATCATTGACATCGGTAAACACACCGCCGGATACCGACGTCAGGGTCAGCGGGACCGGATTACTCTTGAAAACCGTGGCGAATTTATATTCGGAGTCGCGCAATTCTTTCTCCGCCTGTATCCGTTCGGTAGTATCCCTGAACGAGACGAGCAGGGCAGGCGAACCCTTCAGGGTGATCGTTCTCCCGATGCATTCGAGCCACTTCTCCCGGCCTCTCAAGGTGACGATCCTGCAGTTCACCAGGAATCGGTCATCCCCATCCGCAACCCTGCCAAAATTGACGATTGCACGCTCTCTAAACTCCGGGGCGACAAAATCGAGCACGTTGATCCCGTCTTCCGGCTTCAGGTCATCTGCGCTCTCGACGATCCCGGCTGCCCTGTGATTGGCATACAGGAGCCTCCCGGTGAAATCGACGATGGCAATACCCTCGTTTGACTGCTCCACGACCGCCCGGAACATCTCGGTGCTCTCGCGCAGTGCCTGCTCCTTCTGGCTGAGCGTATCGAAACTCTCGCGGAGTTCCTCTTCGGCAACGGTAACCTTCGCGTAGGCAGAACGGAGTTCGTCGACCGCAATTTTGCGCTCCGTGTTGTCAAGAAACGTCTCCAGCAGACATTCCCGTCCATTGAAACTGACCGGAACGACAGACTTTATGATATCCACCAGGCCTCCGTCTGCGGCCAGCAGCGTGCACTCGGCGTTGCCGACATCCCGGTGCAGGTCCGTGATCGGGCACTTTCCCTCTTCCGCCGGACAGATGCAACGGTGGCAGACCCTGTTGACGATCCGGTCCCGGGTTGTCCCGATCATCTCTGCCGCGGCGGGGTTGAGATCGACGATCTCGTGCGTCTTCGCATCGATGACGACGATCCCGCTCTGGACCGACGCATAGATCTGGTGAAGGTAATCGCGGTTTTCGGCAAGTTCCGCCTCCACCTGCCGCTCGCTGGTGACGTCTTTGAGCTCGCTGGTGACGTCTTTGAAGATCCCCCGGGTGTACCGGCATTCTCCGTCCACGATCTTGCTCTCCGCCATACCCTCGACGTAGATCTTCCTCCCGTCGCGGGTTGTAAAGACCGCATCGATGATCCCCACGTTCTCGCCGGAGACCACCCGCCGGAACGTCTCCATGCAGTGGTCGATGCTCTCCTCATGAATCACATCGAATATCGTAAGGTCCGGGAGTTCTTCTGCCGTATACCCGAGCGTATCGAGCCATTGCGTATTGACGAAGAGGAAGTGCCCGTCCGGTCCAACGCTCTGGATAAGGTCGTTCGCGTTCTGGAGGTCATGGTAGCGCTGCTCCCGTTCTGCAAGGGTCGTCTCCGCCCGCTTCCTTCTCACCGCCTGCCGGATCTTGTGCGCGAGCTCGGCGAACTGGGCCACCGGGTTCCCGCCTTTCTGCACGTAGAAGTCGGCACCGTTGTTGATGGCCTCGATCACGACCTCCTCGCGCCCCCGGCCGGTGAAGAGGATGAAAGGAAGGTCGCCGAACTGCTCCCGGACAGCCTTTAAAAACGCGATCCCGTCCATACCCGGCATCTGGTAATCGGAGATGATGACGTCGTAGGAGCGGAGTGCAGGGTTGGCCAGAGCGTCCCGTGCCGATGCCGAGGTCGCGACCTGGAACTCTCCCGATCGCTCCAGGAAGAGCCGGACAAGTTCAAGGAGATCGGGTTCATCGTCGACGTAGATGACCGATATCACATTACCATCCCTCTGAAACCTCTCTGTCGAGATGCAGGGTACCGCCGGGAGAAGGATTACCAGTATTCGTCCTCTGTACTCTCCCAGAGAGATCAATGGTGTTCGTAATGTATAACAGGTTACATCACAATATATGTGTTTCATTTTTTTTTCCGTGAATGACATCGCCCAATTCAGAAAAATTTATCAGAAATATTTCATTTCGCTGTCCTCGCTATCCAGGAGTTCCTTAAACGATCAGAAAGGGATAACCAGACGCAGTCATTGCCATGACATCGAGGGGCTCTCTCCTGCCCGGGTACCCCCCCGGAGACGGAGGGAGTCACGTATATATACTCTCCCTTCTATCACGCCGCGGCATGGGATCACCGATACCGCGGATGCTTCACCCTACACCACCTGCAGGCAGATTGTCTCTCTTGAGAACGGTCAACGAAAGATGCGTATACGCGGCGCGGCGAACTTCTTCGGGAACAGTACGTTCACCACTCACCTGTCGCTGAACGGTCACGCGCGGGACCTTGGTCGCCATGCACATGGCCCTCCCCCGGAAGAGAGACGGAGAGCCGATCAACAGTTGAGGAAGGTGAAACGTATGAGCAGTATCGTTTTCAGGGCGATGACCGTCGCTATCATCGTCATCGCCGTCATCTGTGCGACGGGACTCGCGTCGGCACAGGTCATCTCCCCCGTGCAGCCCGATCAGCCGACATTGGTAGCACCGCCGGAACCACCAACGCCGACACCGTCGCCGACGCGACTGCCGGTAGTCGGCATTACGGAGCGGCCTCCAGCCCAACTTCCGACGGATCCAACGGTCGGACCTACGCAACTGCCGATGGAACCGACGGTTACCCCAACTCCCCCAGCTCCCCCAACGGCCCCGACGACCGGGCCCACGCAATCGCCGACGACCGGGCCTCCGCAATCGCCGACGACCGGGCCTCCCCGGCCGCCGGCGGTGCAGCCCACCCGGACCCCGGAGAGCGCCCCGGCAGGTGACGAGATACAGGTTACAAGCGGACCCGGAGATAAGCTGTTTCCGGTGGTATCCGGGAACAGCATCGTCTGGTACGACGACAGGTCTGCCTCGGTGCAACTCTACGACATCCCATCGGGAAACACTTCAACCCTGTCCGGTTCGACGTCGACTCCTATCGGCCTGTCGTATGAACTTGCCATCGCCGGGAACAACGTCGTCTGGACAGGAGTAGACCCGCAGGCGGAATCAGATATCGTCTTCCTCTATGACATCGCCTCAGGCAGACTGCAGCAGGTGACAGACGGCTCAGGAGCGCCCGGATACCCGGGTGTTTCGGAAGAGTTCGTTGTCTGGATAGATGGAGACGAACTGGGCGATGTCTACCTCTACGAGATTACAAGCGGGAACATCACGCAGGTGACGGACGATCCGTATGAGCAACTCCTGGCCGATGCCGGGGGGAACACGATGGTCTGGGCGGATAATGAGACCGAGGGAGGAGACCTTGACATCGCCGTGGCGTCCCCGGATCTGCCGATGATAAGACTTCTGGGGGATGACGGTGACGATAGTTATCCTGATGTGTCGAGCGACGGCACCCGCATCGCCTGGATCAACGCCCGCGGCAACCAGACGGCCGTATACCTCTACGACCTGTCGACGGAGAACATCACGCAGGTGACCGATGAATCCGCAAGCCCCGATGCGGTCGCGGTCGACGGGAACTACGTGGTCTACTCGGACTGGCGGAACGGAAACCTTGACATCTACCTCTACGATATCAGCACCGGGATGGAGACGCCGATCACACAGGACCCGTATTACCAGTCTCTCCCGGAGATCTCCGGTGGCGTGGTCGTCTGGATGGGCAACAACACCGGGTGGTGGGACATCTATACCCGGGAGGTGCCCGGGGGGTCGCCGCCTGCTCCGGGACAGACCACGCCCGTACAACCCACCCCGATACAGACTCCTCCACCGCAGCCGGATCAGATACAGCCCGGTCCGATACAGACATCGTCACCGGGTTCGGGCAACGCTCCCACCATGACCGCCGTCCTCCAGTGGCAGGGAGACCCGTCGCTGCCGGGGTGGACGGTAGCCGGGAACCCCGCTCGCGGGTTGACAGCCTGCGTGAATCCCGACGAACCTGACGCTATCGCGGTAAAGACCGCTGACGGCAGGTGATACGGGCACATCATAAGCACCGGCTGCCCCACAGCGGTGCAGGTCCGATCCCGGTGCCGGGACGGACCCGCATCCCCTCCCCGGCCCGGATTGCGTCATCGGGAACGCCGTATCCCCCTGGCGGAGAGGCTGACCCCCGGGCCCGGCATCGCTGCCCGGGGCCGTCCGGAGAAGTAGAGGGGTCGGGCGGTTCACCCCGCACCGGGATCGATCATGGCGTTGATCGCGGCACCCGGGGGAACCATGGGAAAGACGTTCTCCTCCCGCTCGATCCTGAAATCGACGAGGTAGGGGCCGGCATGCTCGAGTGCGTGTGAAAGCGCACTCTTCACCTCCTCACCGGCCAGAACGGTCTCGCCCTCGATGCCGTAGGCCCGGGCAACCTTCGCGAAATCCACCGGCGGAAGATCGGTACAGGCATATCGGCGGTCGTAGAAGAGTTCCTGCCACTGCCGGACCATGCCGAGGTAGCAGTTGTTCAGGACCAGGATCTTGAGGGGGATGGCGTACTGGGCGATCGTGCCGAGCTCCTGGATGTTCATCTGGAGGCTGCCGTCGCCGGCGACAAGACAGACCGTCTCGTCCGGGCGGGCGAAGTGCGCTCCCATCGCCGCGGGAAGGCCGTAGCCCATCGTCCCCAGGCCGCCCGACGATATCCACGACCGGGGCCGCCGGAAACAGTAGTGCTGCGCCGTCCACATCTGGTTCTGGCCGACCTCGGTCGCGATGATCCCGGCGCCGGCAAGAAGCGAGCAGAGATCCCTGATGATCTGCTGCGGGTGGAGGCCGTCGCCGGCAGGAGAGCGGAGGGGGCGTTCCCTCTTTTCCCCCGCAATCCGGCGAAGCCAGGCATCGTGTCCCCCGCGTTTCCGCAGGCTCCCGACAATCTCCGCGAGGACGGCCTTCGCGTCGCCGACGATGGGGATATCGACAGGCTTGTTCTTCCCGATCTCGGCCGGGTCGATGTCGATCTGCACGACCGTTGCACCGGGCGCGAAGGTCTCGATCCGCCCGGTGACCCGGTCGTCGAACCGTGCGCCGACGGCGAAGAGGAGGTCGCACTCCGTGAGCGCGGTGTTCGCGTATCTCGTCCCGTGCATCCCGGGCATGCCGAGGTTGAGCGGGTGGTCGCCGGGAATGAGCCCGAGCCCCATCATGGTCGTCGTGACCGGGATGAGCAGGGTCTCCGCGAGCGCGACGACCTCCGCTGCGGCCCCCGAGGCCACGACCCCGCCCCCGGCGTAGATAACCGGCCGCTCGGCCGCTGTGAGCGCCGCGACGGCCTTCTCGATCTGGACCCGGTGTCCCCGGAGGACCGGGCGGCAGGCCCTCTTCGTGACCGTTCCCCGGTCTTCGCCGTCATGCTCGATCCGGGTTTCGAGAACGTCCCGCGGCAGGTCGATGAGGACCGGGCCGCATCTCCCCGTCCGGCTGATCGAGAAGGCCTCGCGGACGATACCGGCAAGGTCCTCCGTCCGTTTGACGAGGTAGTTCTGCTTGGTGATCGGAGCGGTGATCCCGGTGATGTCCGCCTCCTGGAAGGCGTCGAGCCCCAGCGACGTCGTCGGGACCTGCCCGGTCAGCGCGACCATCGGCACCGAGTCCATGTAAGCGGTCGCGATCCCCGTGACGAGGTTGCAGGCGCCGGGGCCGGACGTCGCGAGGCAGACCCCGGTCTTCCCGCTCGCACGGGCGTAGCCGTCGGCCGCGTGCGCCGCGGCCTGCTCGTGCCGGACGAGGACGTGCCGGATGGCCGAGTCGCAGAGTTCGTCGTAGATCGAGAGGACCGCGGCGCCGGGGTAGCCGAAGATGGTCGTCACCCCCTGTTCGGTAAGTCCGTCGAGCAGGATGCCCGCGCCGGACCGGATCATGCGATCACCCGGGGCGAGCCGGCGAAAGGGTCCCGGATCGGGCGATCCCCGCGATAGAAAAGCGGGGCAGTGCAGAGTGCAGTAAAATCGTCGTAAAAGCGTTCACGTTTCAGCGGAACAGGGTCCGGCCGATCACAAATTCTTTCCGCTGCAATACAGCGGCTGTACAAAACGATCCGTCATGGTTGTCCACCACGCCGGAGTATTTGCTCTCGGGGGATATGAATCCATGTCAACTGCCCCCGACACCCACAACCCGATGACCGGGACTGATTGTGCTCGCGTCCAGGGTTAGTAGTCGGACATCTCACCCGGTGAGTTCAACCTCGCCCGCCGCAAGGGGCCGGCAGCAGAGCCTGCCGCTGTGGACGTCCCTCATCACGGCATCGATCTTCCGGGAGACCTCTACGGTGTAATACGCCTCGTCGCAACGGTCGCAGATGAGTGCCGGGACATCCCTGATGACAATGTTCTCGTCCCCGACCTGTGCGATGAATTCGGTCTTTCCCTCGTGCAGTGTTCCTTTACAAAACGTGCACCTTTCCGGAGTCACTTTTTCTTCCTCCAAGTTCCGCGTATCGCTCCAGTGTTCATCGCCCGGTATGTTGGCGGTTATGACCCGAAGATGGTCGTCACAGATCCCGGGTACTGCATGATATGCGTGGTCACATATAATCCCTTTGGCAAAAAAGGCCTCTCCGAAGGGAGATACGGATTGAGCGAGCAAAACATCGGGATCGCTTCGGGACTATCTCTTATCCTCCCTCACGGAAAACTGTTCCCGTGACAGATACACTGCAGCCTTCAATTTCTGCTCCAGCAGCTCGCGGGGCGGAAGCTCGGTAAGATATTCGGCAACGTGGATGCCCGATCGATCGAGTTCGAGGAGGCTCACCTGCTCCTGATTCGCACCCGCACAGAGGATCAGCCCGAGCGGTCGTTCTTCTCCTTTTTCTCTCTCATATTTCTCAAGCCATCGCAGGTACAGCTCCATCTGCCCTTTATACTCGGCCTTGAAATGCCCGATCTTGAGTTCTATAGCGATGAGGCGGCGAAGTTTCCGATGGAAGAAGAGCAGATCGAGATAGAAGTCCTCATTTCCGATCACCATACGTTTCTGTCGTGCAACGAAGGTAAATCCGGCGCCAAGTTCGAGCAGGAACTGCTCAATCTGCCGGAGAATGGCCGCTTCGAGATCGTTCTCACTGTATGTATCCTCAAGCTGCAGGAAATCGAGGATGTAAGGGTCGCGGAAGACCAGATCCGGTGTCATCCGATCTTCCTCACGTAGAGCCGAGAGTTCCTGTTGTGCAAGGACCTCGGGCTTCCGGGACAGGGCAGTCCGCTCAAAGAGCATCGAGTCGATCTTCTTCTGCAGAGTCCGGGTGCTCCATCGCTCGACCCGGCACATTTCCGCGTAGAAATCACGTTTCAGGGGATCGTCGATGTAGATAATCTGCCGCAGGTGCGTCCAGCTCAGGTAGGGTGCGAAGGATCTCACGATCTGTTCATCGGGGAACACTTCGGCAAATCGAATCATATTAAAGAGGTTGCGTCTGCCGAAACCCTCCCCGAACTCACTTTTCAATTGTGCACTCAGTGCGTGCACAATCTTCTCGCCGTATTCTGCCCTCTCGTTACCGAGCACCTCCCCGCGGATCCGTCTTCCGACACGCCAGTATAGCAGTGTCAGCCCTGCATTGATGGTGGCGGCAACTGCGGATCGGGCTTCGGTGACGAGGTGCCTGATGTCGGTGATCAGTTCATCCGGAACAGGTTCAAGCCCGGATTTGGTACTCTCGCCTTTGCCGGACGGATCTCTTTTGTGGCGCATATTCCCCATAGGTCTCCTCAAACGGCTTATTCTCTCCCTGAACGACAATATCCGCACCGATACAACAGCCTGGTGCGGAATGTCCGGGCAATCCGAAAACTTTACCCACCGGTCGGCGCCGGTTATAGCCATCGAGTCTCCGCAGTTACGAATAGTACCATTTGAGGGTGCATACAAAAGGGTTGTCAATTTGATCTCCGGGCCGTAATGCGATGTGATCCGGCACTTTTTTCCCATGAAAATCCCCTCGGAATCGGAAACGGAGTTCAGATTGCCGTGATCCCAAACACGACATACCTGCGGTTGTCACCCTTCGGGATTTCCATCGGTTGCGCCTGTGGCCGAACGCGGCCTCATGAGCGTTTCCCACCGGTTCCGGGTGCCGGCCGTCGCGCTCGATCCGGTTCGCGAGGACGTCGCGGGGAAGATCGACGAGAATCGGCCCGCACCTCCCCGTCCGGCTGACGGAAAACGCTTCCCGGACGACCCCGGCGATATCCTCCGTCCGTTTGACGAGGTAGTTCTGCCTGGTGATCGGAGCGGTGATCCCGGTGATGTCCGCCTCCTGGAAGGCGTCGAGCCCCAGCGACGTCGTCGGGACCTGGCCGGTCAGCGCGACCATCGGCACCGAGTCCATGTAAGCGGTCGCGATCCCCGTGACGAGGTTGCAGGCGCCGGGGCCGGACGTCGCGAGGCAGACCCCGGTCCTGCCGCTCGCCCGTGCGTAACCGTCGGCCGCGTGCGCTGCCGCCTGCTCGTGCCGGACGAGGACGTGCCGGATGGCCGAGTCGCAGAGTTCGTCGTAGATCGAGAGGACCGCGGCGCCGGGATACCCGAAGATGGTCGTCACCCCCTGTTCGGTAAGTCCGTCGAGCAGGATGCCTGCGCCGGTCTTCAGCATGCGACCACCTCGGCCGGGAGACGTCCGTCTCCGGGAGGCAGGAATGTTAAAGAATAGTCGTTTGAGCGCGTCCGCTTCAGGTGAGCAGGCTGCTCACAAACCCTCTCCGCTGTGTGCCCATCGGCACGGATGCAGCGGCTGTACAAAACGATCCGTCATGGTTGTCCACCACGCCGGAGTATATGCCCTCCGGGGATATGAATGAATCGGGAGCGGCTTCGGGGGGCTGGAACCCCACGCGCCTTCGCCAGATACCCTGTGACACCCGGTCCTCCAGGATGCGTGCAGGCCGGAGCGGCCATTCTCCGGCCGGCACAGGAGAGGACGTGCTCTGTCCGCGGAGCGGGTGTCCGCACCCGCTCTCCTACCCCATCTGCAGCCGGGGTTGCGGCCCCCGGTGAGCCCGGGAGTAGTTAAATGTGTTGGGGTCGGGGGTGTGGGATCGGGAAGGGCATGCGGGCTGCCGGGATGGGCTGGGTGGAAGTACACACCAGCGGGGTATTCGGCAAACTTCTTCATCGGGATATGCTGGTTTGTCCCTTCCGCGGCCTACCCGGCGCTGCACGCCGCCTCGATGTCAGTGAGATCGTAGGCGAGGAACCCCTCCCCGCGGAGCCGGTCCTTTCCCTCGACGCCGCCCGCGATGAGGCAGAAGCGCTCGTTGGGGTAGGGATCGTGCCGGACGTGCTCCGCTTTCTGCACGAGGCGCCACCCCGTTTCGAGTTGGGCATGCCCGGTCTGGCGGTCGACGGGATCCTAATCGTGATTAGTACTAATCAGGATTAGTACTCAGAACTTCGACACCGGGGCCAGTACTTCGCTAACTTCTTCCTCCCCTTTCTTTTATTCAACGTCTTTCTCCTCTCCGTTCTCTAAACCGAATGCCGTAAGACAGGAATTCCTTTCACCATCCCCATCGCTGCCCGGATTGCTTCCCCGATTATGACAATGAAGCAGTCGAATCGGAACGCGCGCATTTCGATGGTTCTCGGTCCCTGCTTCACCGGCGAGAAGTTCCTCCACAGGAGAGCGATCCAGACGTTCTTCAGGAGGAAAGAGATAATTGCATAGAGATACCGGATCACCGGGTTCTTCGTGCTCGTCCTCGGTTTCACCTGGTTGCGCATCCGATAGGACGCTTCGATCGCGAACCGGGATCGGTAGGTCTGATGCACCCGGCGTGGATGCCACGCAAGGCCGCCAACAACGTAACCCAGGTTCTCGACGCCGTGCTTTCCCCGTTTTCCTTGTGCATACGTCACCGCGATCGCGATCGTCAGGAGCAGCGGGGGTTTGGCTTTCATCCGGTACTCGGCATATCGGGATCGCGTTCCCTTGAGGAGTTCTTTCATCCGTTTGCCGTGTTTCCTGACCGGGACGATGAACGGCACCCGTATCCGGGTCAGGAACCCGAAGACTTTCCGGGTATAGAACTCCCGGTCAAGGCAGAGTGCTTCAACCGTGAGGCCGAGTTCGGCGATCCGGTCGAGGCACCGGGCGATGTACCCGACCTTCGAGGTGCCCCGACGCACCGGATACACAGCCAGCGTCATCTGCCGGTCTTTCGTGGTCACGTACAGGGTGACGTAGGAATAAAACTCGTTCGTCGATTTCTTGCGTTTGCTTCTCACAATGTAGGATTCATTCTCGCCGGAGGTCGTTCCGTAGTACGGATCGTGAGTATAGTCGATCGCGAACTGATACGCGTTTCCGGGTTTCAGGACGTGGTGCACGAAGTGGGTGAGGATAGCAGTACTCTTCTGCTCCAGATCGTCCATCGAGAGTTTCTTCAGGTGGTACCGGAACGATGTCTCACAGGGTACCTGCTCCAGAAACCCAGTGAGCGAGTGCACCGATTGGTGCATTGCGGCCATCCCCACCAGAGCCTGGAACAGGTCGGTTTGGGTGAGCGAACCCCGGATCGGGATGGTCAGGTGCCGATCCAGTGCTGCGACCGCACAAGCACAACATTCTTTCGGTTTCAGGTGGCTATTCTTACTGCAGGTTGTCCTCTTCCCTTGGGTGAAAGGCATGAGGGGATGCCTGCAACCCATATAGATCTTTCGCTTTTGTGCGGGTTTTCGGGTGGAGAGGCACGGTCGGGGTATCGCAAATTAGCGAAGTACTGGGACTTCAGGGGGCTATAGGGGCAGGAGTGGATGCAGGTGCCGCACCCCGTGCAGAGCCCCGGGATGCGTAGCGGCCGCATCTGCCCGAGGACCCCGATGTCGTTTAAGCAAGAGAGAACCGGCGCCGAGGTGCCAGATACATCAATAGTTTCGATAGACGTTACTCCGGTTTCCGACCTCGACCAGGGTGATTATCATTGTATTGCCCTCGATGGTGAGGATCGCTCGATACTGCCCAACACGAAAAGAGTACAGGGGACTGCGTGAGTGCCCCTTCATCTTTTTAACGTAAGATTTGGGGTGCGGTTCATCTGCCAGAGCACGGAGTTCATCCTTAATTCGTTTGCTATCAGGTTCCGGGATTTTATTGAGGTCCCGCTCGGCACCCGCCGTGATGAGCAGTCGCCATATCATAGGCCCCGTTCCTGAACATACTCCTCGAAGGGACGAACTCTGCCGGCTCGTATGTCTTCGAAGGCTTCTTCAATTTTCTTCATGGACTCTTCGGAAAGCGGTTCCGGATCATACGCCATGTCCAGGAGACGGTTCAGCGTCTCGTCGTAGGTCTCCCGCGGGTGCACCTTCACATCATCCAGGCGAGCCTTGGTCTCTGGTTGAAGTTGAATCGTCGTTACCATAGCCAACTATAGGGGGGTATGGAGTATAAAGGTTACCTTCCTCCCCTCCGGATGATACTCCCTCGACGCAGAGGCTTACCATCCCGGCAAGGATCCCCGCTTCCCCTTCCGGATGAGTATGCAGTGACTGCTCCCACGACTCAAGTCGTGGGCTTTCTGCCCATTTGATCGTAAAAAGCGAGATTCTTCAAACAATTTCACTCCATGTCAACTAAACCATGCCATTAATAATCGGCCGGTCGAATGATTATAATTAATTTTCCTGAACTATTAATTGCATTCGTGTTGAGAGGGGCCGATGAAGAAGGTTGCAGTGATTGGGGCGGGGATTACCGGTATCCAGGCAGCGCTCGATCTCGTACAACACGGCATACACGTAGATCTGATAGAAAAGAGCCCGTTTATCGGGGGCCACGTGGCACAGCTGGGGAGGATATTTCCCACCGACGACAGTTCGATGTGCGTCATTTCATCAAAGATGCACGAGGTGCTCCGGTCCCCGGAAGTCGGGCTGTACACGATGACCGAAGTTACGGGCATCACCGGAGAGCCGGGCAATTATACCCTTACGCTGAGAAAGAGCCCGCGATATGTCGATGCGGAGAAGTGCAACGGTTGCGGCAGGTGTACCGAGATCTGCCCCGTTGAAGTGTACAGTGAATTTGATGCCGGGTTAGGTGTCAGAAAGGCAATTTACAAGTCATACGGGGAGGCAGTGCCGGATGTTGTTGTCCGCGACTCCGAACACTGCATCGGGTGCGGGTTATGTTACGACGTCTGCCCCACAGAAGCGGTATTAATGGATTCCGAAGATTTTTTGCAGGAGTTTGAGATACGAGGTATTACATCGGTGATTGTTTCAACGGGCTACAGCATGTACGATCCACGGAACGAACCGAGATACCGGTACCTCACCATACCCGACGTCATTACAAGCCTCGAATTTGAGAGAATGCTCGCCCCCGATGGCCCGACCGGGGGGGAGATCAGAAGGCTTTCGGATGGTAAAATACCAGGGTCCATCGTCCTCGTGCAATGCGTGGGTTCCCGGAATCCTGCAATCGGCAGGAATTTTTGCTCTTCGGTGTGCTGCATGTACACGATTAAGTGTGCGAATATGATCAAGGAGAAGTACGGCGACAACATCGACGTGACCATACTGAAATCCGAAACCCGTGCCTATGGAAAGGGCCACCAGGAATATAACCATAGAATAAAGCAGGCCCACAAGATCCAGGTGTTGAGGTGCATGCCCGGTTCGATAGAATCCAGCAGAGGCAACAGGATGAGGATTGTCGTGGAGAAGATTAAGAGGGATCTTCCCGACACGCCGATCGTCGTTCTCGAACCCGAACTGGTCGTGCTGGCGGCAGGCCTTTCACCTTCGGCGGGTGCGGAGAGGCTTGCAGAGATGATGGGCATCGAGGTATCGGAGAACGAAGGCTTCCTGTGTCCGGGCGACCCTGCGCTGAACCCTTCAGGCTCCCGGACACCCGGCATCTATATCGCAGGCGCGGCAGTCGCGCCAAAAGACATCAACGACTGCATAAACCAGGCGAAAGCAGCCGCAATGAAGGCATATCTCGACACGGTCATCCAATCGGGGGAAGACGGAGCATAACCCGGGGCCGGCGTTTGAACGTCAAGCAACTACGGGAGCGGAACGGGGGTCCTGCAATACCCGGGCTCCCTGCATCTGCCGGCACGGCCACGAGCGTCTCGATCTCCCGGGACATCCGGGGGGATTGGCCGGTCACCGGAAGACCGCGCCCGCTGCCATCAGGCGGGCGGCATTCCGTAACCCCCACGAGTCGAGGAGCGTGAACGCCCCCGCCATGAGGACGAGCCCGGCGAGCAGGGCGAGCAGGATCTCGACCAGTTCTGCGGGCAGGGTGATTGCGAGGATCCCGAGCGCGAGCGAACTCACCCCCAGGCCGAGGGTATACCAGAACCCCGTCGTCAGCCTGCGCCGCTCCCGGACCACCCGCAGCAGCGTGACGGCGGCGCTCGAGAAGAACCAGACCATGAGGACCAGCAGGATGAGGACGAGGTAGAGCTCCCAGAGAACGAAGAGAACGAGACCGGCACTCGCCATCATACCGCCCCGGGCGATCTCCCTGCCCGCACGCTCTTTGCGGTCCCTCCCCCGGACGCCCTCGACGATCGTGAGGAGGCCGAGGATGAGCACAAGGGAGGGCAGGACCACGGTGAAGAAGAGCACGGTCTCACCAACCGCCAGGAGGAGGAGGACGGCGCCGATCGCAAGCAGGATTGCACCGAGGCCCATCCGGAGTTTCCAGCTCATGTTCTGATCGGCAAGGCGCTGCCGGGGATCTCTCCGCGTCGCATCCCTGCCCGTCACGAAGATGGTCTCCATCGTCTCGTGGATCATGAGGACCAGAGGGGCGTCGTCGATCAGGTGCATGAGGGGGTTCTTCTCCGGGTCGTACCGGTCCATGTGGACACGATACTCCGATACCGTCTCGTGGGCGTGGTACTGGCCCTTCCGGTAACTCGCGATCGTGTCGGGGCTCGGCACGTTGATGGCGGACCGTTTCCAGCCCGGCTCGAGCGGCTCGGTCACGACGGCCTTCGGGACGACGACCTGAAAGACCCCCTGGTGCAGGGCATCGAGATACGACTCAAGCGTGCTCAAACTCTCTCCCCCTCATCCGGCCCCGGAATTCGTCGGCACCCGGCTAAAACGGTCTCCTGAGAAACGGGGCCTGCAGATATCTATACCACAATCTCTGGGAGTGATCGTATAAAAAGAGGAGTGGGACCGGTCCCGGCCCCCCTCACTGTGCCGGTGCCGCCATCGGCCTCTTCTGCCCCTCCGGTGCCGCGGCCTCGACCGCTTCACGAAGCGCCGCGCCGGCGAGCACGAGGGCTTCCGGCGTGACCAGGCCCTGGGCGATGAGATAGCCGTTGGCATCGCGGAGCGCCTGCTTGAGGTCCTTTGCCCAGAGGTGCTCGATGAGGAAGATCGCGGCGGCGCTGTTGCTCGGGATAGTGCCCGCAATTGAGCGGACATCGTCCTCGGTCATACCGAAGGTCCGCCGGGCGGCCGCCACGGCGCCGGTCTCCGCACCTCCCCGTGCCCCCTCCTCGCCGCCGGCGCCAAGGCCGATGAGCGCCCCGACCGCGGCGCCGAATCGTTGCCGCTCCTCATCACTGAGCTGCGTTGCCTCCATGCCCTCGACGTTCCCGCTAGCATCCTTCCGGACGAACCGAACGTCGATCAGCCTCATGGCACCCGCTTTCATCGCCGAGTCGAGCGCCCGCCGGATCTGGCCGTGGAAGTCCGGGTTCTCAAACCCGATGACCAGGAGCTGCATCGGCCCATACATAACTTCAGCCATTCTTCCATTCCTCCTATGACATAGATCGTCTGCCCGCACCCGTGATTGTCGCCATGCCGGAATACAAATGCAGGCACCTCTGCCTGCGAAGATCTCGTCTCTCTGGAAGTGTACATACCTGAGGCGGGTCAGGACTAGATGGGTGAGAGAATATAATATTATGTGAATAGTAGTTGAGATCTCCAGATCCGCAGATAAGCACTCTTCAGTGCCCTTACCCTCGATCCGCCCCGGATCAGTGCGCCATCTGGTCGATCGCCGCCGTCACGGCAAGGACGAGCGCGTCGTCGTGACCCGGCTCCACCTCCACGCCGTAGATGTCCCGGACCCGGAACCACTTCTTCGAGACCTCGGCAACCCGCTCCCGCCGCCCGGCCTCGATATGGTACTCGTGGTCGAGGATGTTCCCCTGGACCTCCCAGTCCCCCTCTCCGGGGATACTGACCGTCCACCGGTCCCGGAGCGGCGTGATCAGCGCCTTCTTGATCGTCGCCGCCGTCCCGCCGTCGCCCTTCTCGATCTCCATCGTATCCTTGATCCGGAGCATCCGCTCCTGGATCCTGTAGAGGTCCTGCCCCTCCTGGCTCTGGATCACCAGCGTGTTCCGCACGCGGAGCGCTTTCCCGTCCACCTTGAACGCCTTGTTTCCGGCATGATCCTCGATCCAGTAGTCGTCCCCGATGGAGACAAGTCTCTCGCGCATCTTATACCGGTGCGCCCCGCCGGCCTCTTCGCGCCCGCGAAGGCCGCCTTCCGCTCTTCTTCGCATCATGGTCATCACACACTTGCTGCCGTCGCCAATCACACTACCCGCACATTATGGTTACTACGCAGTGCAGGCCTGCGGCTCCGCGGGCCCAAAAGGGCAGGAACCGTCCGGTCGCCGGAGCGCTGCCCCCCGGGTGCGATCCCCCGGCGGGACCCGGAGATCGAAAGAGATTAATCCGTGACGGCACCTAACACGGCGCTCACAGCATGGAGAGTGCAAGATGTCCAAGAGTTGGAAGGGCACGGTCAATCTCGATATCCGGGATTCGGTGCCTGACTGGGACCCCTACCTGCAGCCGCAGGCACCGGCGGATGCCCCCAACATCCTGATGATCGTCTGGGACGACGTCGGCTACGGGGCCATGGACGTATTCGGCGGCCCTATCGAGACACCCACAATGCAGCGTATCGCCGATATGGGCATACGCTACAGCAACTTCCATACCACGGCGCTCTGTTCGCCCACCCGGTCGAGCCTGCTCACCGGGCGCAACGCAACCAGCAACAACATGGCCTGCATCACCGAGGCATCCGCCGGCTTTCCGGGGATTTCCGCCCGCATCCCGTTCGAGAACGGGTTTATCTCGGAGGTGCTGAACGAGCGGGGCTACAACACCTACGCCATCGGCAAGTGGCACCTGACCCCGGGAGAAGAGACCGACATGTCCTCGTGGAAGGGACGCTGGCCGATCGGGCGGGGATTCGAGCGCTACTACGGATTTCTGGGCGGGGAGACCAACCAGTGGTACCCCGATATCATCTACGACAACCACCCGATAGACCAGCCCTACCGCCCGGACGAGGGCTACCACTTCTCCAGGGATATCGCCGATCGGGCGATCGAGTTCGTCCGCGACTCGAAGATGATCGCTCCGGAGAAGCCCTGGTTCATGTATTTCTGCCCCGGGTGCGCCCATGCCCCGCACCATGTCTTCAAGGAGTGGGCTGATAAGTACCGGGGCCGGTTCGACATGGGCTACGAGAAGATACGGGAGCAGATCCTTCTAAACCAGAAGAAGATGGGACTGCTGCCGGAGAATACCGAGTTATCGTCCATCAACCCTCACGGTGAGCCGGCAACGACCGGACCGGACGGTCAGCCGTGGCCGCCTCTGGACTTCGTACCGCCCTGGGACTCGCTCTCCGAGGACGAAAAGCGGCTCTTCACCCGTATGGCCGAGGTCTACGCCGGCTTTGTCACCTACACCGATGCCCAGATCGGACGGATCCTCGACTATCTCGAGGAGTCCGGGCAGCTTGAGAATACCATCATCGTCGTGGTATCCGATAACGGCTCCAGCGCCGAGGGCGGCCCCAGCGGTTCCTTCAACGAGAACAAGTTCTTAAACAACATCCCCGACACGGTCGAGGCGAACCTGCCGCACATCGACGAGCTCGGCGGCCCCGGGGCGTACAACCATTACTGCACCGGCTGGGCGTGGGCGTTCGACACCCCGTTCCCCTACTGGAAGCGGTTTGCCGGATACGAGGGGGGCACTGCGGATATGTGCCTGGTTGCGTGGCCCCTGGGTATCAGCGCCCGCGGAGAGATACGCCACCAGTACGTCCATGCCGTGGATATTGTCCCGACGCTCTACGACCTGCTGGAGATCGAGCCGCCGAAGGTGCTGAAGGGCTATACCCAGAGCCCGATCGAGGGGGAGAGTTTCAGGGCCAGCTTTGATGATCCCGGTGCGCCGGGACGGGAGACGCAGTTCTACGCGATGCTCGGCCAGAGGGCGATCTATCACCGGGGCTGGCTGGCAAACACGGTCCACCCGCCCCTCTCGGGCTGGGGCAACTACGCACACGATGTCTGGGAGCTCTACAACCTGAAGGAGGACCGGGCCCAGATGCGGAACCTTGCAGACGAAAAGAACGACGTGCTTGAGCTCCTCAAGGGACTCTGGTTCTACTATGCGGGCATTTACCAGGGCATGCCCCTCGATGACCGCAACCCGCTGGAGATCTATCTTACGCCGCGTCCCCAGCCCGCGAGCCCGAGAACCCGGTACATCTACTACCCGGGGGCTGCCGAGGTTCCCGAGACGGTGGCGGCCAATATCCGGGGGCGATCGTATGGCGTCGTGGCCGGCGCCGTCATCGACGGGCCGGAGGCGCAGGGGGTGCTCTTCGCCCACGGAGGCGTCGGCGGCGGTCACAGCCTCTACATCGCCGACGGGCGGCTGCACTATGTCTATAACTGGCTCGGGGATGCGATCCAGAAGATCTCATCGAGCAGCACCGTGCCCGCCGGCCGGCACGTCTTCACCGCGGAGTTCATAAGGGATGATGTAGATCCTGATACCAGGAGCGCCGTTGGCACCCTCGCACTCTACATAGACATGGAGAAGGTGGGCGAGGGGCGGATCAGGACCCAGCCGGGCTCCTTCTCCCTCACCGGCGACGGGCTCTGCGTCGCCCGGGACAGCGGGTCGCCGGTATCGCCGGACTACACCGCACCCTTCGCCTTTACGGGCGGGACCATCGACCGGGTGGTGATCGATGTCAGCGGCGAGTGCTATGTCGACCACGAGAAGGAAGTGGCTGCCTGGATCATGAGGGATTAACCCCCGGCCTAAAAAGTCCTGTATAATGGGCTTTGTTGAAACCCCACCTGTTTGTCCCGGATGACCACAATCAGGGGGTACTCAGGGGCACGGCTTTTCACCAGGTTGCACACCTGCGGTGCTTGTGCTCCGGGCGTTCTGTCCATCGCATATCGCCATGACTGCCCACACCCAATGGCGATAGCCATCACGGTCCACTGTATGAGGACATGCCCGAGAGAAGAGAGGTCGTCCCAGGGACAAGCCTAGTCCGGCACCGCCCTCATCAGGGTAAGGGTGAAGATTAGAATAGGGTTTCAACAGAGCCGTATAATGGTGTAAAAACGCTCTGAGCGAATATCATCGATTATCCAGTCAACGTTGGCGGTTTTGCGGACCGAAAGCCTCTCGACACCACCCGTGCTTACCGGCGCTTGCCGTTTGCGGACCCATCCGCGGCCAGGTCATCGCTGACCTGAGGGGAGGGATATCATCCCGGCTCGTCCTTTAGATGATTGCCCTGTTGATCCCGAAGTAGGCGTGGATCAGTTTGTCACACATACCGGCCATCTCAGTCCAGGGATACCCGGGGTAATTCTCCCTGATCTCTCGCGGAATACACGTTGCCCGCCGATCACTTCCAGTGCTCGCGTGACCGCGTAGACGGTCTTATCATCCCCGTAGAACTCCTCATACCCCGGGTGAAGATCTCGATCTTCTCGACGGCGTCAAGGATATCGTCCAGATAATCGAGGGTGTCCCGCGGAGCCGTCATACGTAGATAACCTCATTCAGGATGCGGCGGCCGATGCGGGGTTTGAACGCGCCCTTTTCGACCAGGTCGACTTTTCTGCCGAGAAGCTCGGAAAGGTACCGCTCGAAGCCTCGAGAAACCCGAAGATCCCCGGCACCCTGGAGAACTCGACCAGGATGTCCGCGTCGCTTTCCTCGTGCTCCTCGCCACGCCGGCACGAACCGAAGATGCCGATGGACCCGACGTGATAAGTCTCCTCCAGGTACGTCTTGTTCCCCCGGAGAGTGCCGATGCTCCTCGCGCACTCCCCGCCGGGCTCGCGGGTGACGGTATCCATTCCTGATCGGGATATGCGCTCTTCTCTTTAGCATAGATATCTCCCGTACGCCGGCACAACGGTTCGGTCCGGGAAAAGAGGGGGGAAGAGTGACCCGTGCCAGAAAAAAGGGTGGGATCAGTCGACGGCCTCAAGGCTGATCCCGAAATGATCTGCGCAGAAGAGTTCGATGTCGTAGTCCGCCGTATCCGAGACGACCGCCGGGACCTGCCGGACGAGCCTGATGGTGATGGTATCGTCGGGCAGTGGCGGGTCCATCGGGGCGTCGACGTTCTTCTGGATGACGAGGCGTGCGGGATCGAGGTTCGCGGCGTAGTAGTCCTTGAACGCGGTCCGCTTCTCCTCGGGTATGGCGACCCAGTCTGCCGCCTCGGCAACCGTCAGGTCGTTGGGGACCCAGCCGTAGCCGGGCAGGTAATACTCCGCCCAGAAGTGGGGGCTGGGCGTCTCAGCAAGAAGCATCTGGTAACCCCCGATGGCCCGGGCGGGGATCCCGAGCGACCGGCAGAATGCAGCAAAGAGCATGCTCTGGGTGCCGCAGTCGCCATGATCGGTCTCGAACATATGCGTGGACTCGGCGACCTTCGGCTCACGGGCGTCGAGCGAGACATGCGGGACGCGGCTGTAGGGGTAGGTCTCGATGATGTGGTAGTAGATCATCTGCGCCTGGAGGTGCGGGTTCGTCTCGTTCCCGACGATCTCGCGCGCCTTCTCGCGGATCGCGTCCGTGATCTCGATGTTTCGCTCGGACTTCGTGTAGAGCAGGTACTCAGGATCGCTCGTGTTGTACTCCCCTACTTTCGCCGGGTCGATATCCTCGAATATCTGCTCGTAGGAGGTGAACGCGATATCCGCCGTAAGGACGAGGTCGCCGTTGACCGCCCCGGCCGGGACTTCATAGTAGACGTAGCCGATGGCGCCCGTGGTGAACGGGCCGGCGACGATGTAGTCGGGGCACGAGAGATTCGTGACGGTGACGTTCCTCTGCGCGTCCGTCTCGACCGGGAGCGGGAGCCAGATCTTCAGGATCCCCGCCGACGGGAGCGCTTCGTGCGCGATCTCGAGCCGCTCGACCCCCGCGTAGCAGACCGGGTTCACGTGCGGTCCGGTCCCATTGGGCCGATCTTCTGCCCAGGCATACCGGCCGACGTAGTCGAAGTCGAGAGGTCTCGCCTTCAGCTCCTGCATCTTCTCGGGGTGCGCGTAGAGGTAATTCATGGCGACATCGTAGAAGTAGAGCGTCTCGTTCTCCGAGACGATCGTCTGAGCACGGGTGTCCAGCCATTCGGCTATCGCGGCATCGGTGATCCCGGGGACCCTCTCCCGCAACGCCGCCTCTGCGGCGCTACGGTCGAACAGATACTCCAGGTACGTCCGGTTCGCCCGGAAGATGGCGTTTCTCGCCGTCAGCGCCTTATCAGCATCCCCGGCACCGGTGTAGAGTTCGTAGGCTTCGGTAAATCGTTCTTCGGCTGTCCGGTAGTTGCCGGCTTCGTATTCGGCGAGCCCCCGGGCGTAGGCCTCGTCGGCCGGTGCAACAGGCTCGTTCTTCTCTTCCGTTGTGGCGATGCACCCTGCTGCAGCGATGAGGAGCAGGACGGATGCCATCAGGAGAGCGGTGATCGCTCGGTGAGTCATACCTGTGAGTGCATACGGAGCGAGGAAAAACCTTTCTCTTTGTTCGGGCTCTTTTCCACATGGTAACGGGAATTTCACGCATTCTCCCGCTACGCTGGATGTGAACCGGTCGTCACCAGGGGGTCACCGGCAAACCCCACTCGCCTCCGGGATGCCCGCGGGGAAGAGCAGCTCGAACAAAAAAGGTGGGATCAGTCGATGGCCTCAAGGCTGATCGTGAAAGACGTACAGAAGATCTCGATATCGTAGTCTGCCGTATCGGAGATGATCGCCGGGGACTGCCGGACAACCCTGTAGGAGACAACATCGTCGGGCAGTGGCGGGTCCATCGGGGCGTCGACGTTCTTCTGGATGACGAGGCGTGCAGGATCGAGGTTTACCGCGTAGTAGTCCTTGAACGCGGT
>NZ_DAXW01000008.1:0-44479 GCF_002506585.1 Methanoculleus sp. UBA430
GGAGTCTTATTCCGACGTTGACACCCCCTCGGGGGGCGGGCAGTCCGTGGCGATAGGGCCCGGCCGGAGGGATAGGCAAGTATCCCTCCGGCCTGTTCATGGGGATCTGTGTTCCCCTCCATTATGGAGCAAACGTGGGGGCAGCCGTTGCACCGCGAGGCCACGCCGAGCGGGGCGAGGGCATCCTGGATGCCGGGCATCAAAAGATAAGCGGGCGATGTTCTGAAGCGCACCCAAGCGAGGGCGCTCGCCCGTCCGGCGGGACCCGGCCGCCCCTTACTCTTCCTCGACCGGTTCAAGGAGAAGAACCTTCACCTTCTTCCCCACCCATTCGGCCGGCAGGTAGACGTGAGCGCTGTTCCCGTGCTTTGTCACCTTTTTGTCAGCCATCCCATAGGCATTGATCCGGATCTCGAAAACTTCGCTACTCATTACTATCACATACGATGCCCATACGGATAAATTCTATTGTATGTGTTATGTATGTGTATTACACATACATTTAAATACTCAGCCCGCCTATACTATAATAGTGAGCCGAGAGACGCTCACTGGAGGAATCGAGAGATGACATTCAAGAAAATCGGCAGGCTGGCCCTCTACGACGGCCGGCTCCGGGTGGAGATCGACACGGTCGGAGCGTTCCACTTCGACAACAACTGCCTGGTCGGCGAGGACGGCCGGCAGCACGGCTACGCGATGCCGAGCGCGACGGGAAAAGCGGTAAACCTGCACCTGACCGAGGGAGCGCTCTGCACGGTGATCAAGTCACAGCTCCTGCAGGTCGTCAACGGGAGTATCGGAAAAGCGGCAGTGTTCGAGGTGGCGTAAATGTCCTGGTCCGACGCTAGCGCCACCACGAGCCCCTGCACAGACATGATCGGCGGGCAGCCCCTTAACCCTTCCGGGCGCCCCCTCTCTTTTACCGACGCGATCCCCTACCGCGCCCTGCTGAAGATGGCAGAGTACGACGAGCAGGCTGCAGAACTGGACGGGTTCCGGGACCGGCTCGCAAGGCTGGCGGCCGAGGAGTGCCGGCAGAAGGCCGAGCGGATCCGGGAGCACTACCGGAGCCAGGTCGCGGAGTACGGCCTTGCGTTCTGCGTCCGGCAGGCCGCGGAGGAGGACGAGCGCTACGGCAACGGGAGGTTCTTCTGATGCCGTCCTTTACCCTCCCTGTTTTTCGGCACGGCGACGATGAGCAGGAAGAGCAGGGCGCCCCGGACCTCGTCGCCCTCGTGTCGCCCTACGAGACCGGCCCGCGGGCCGTGCTGGTTCCCCGCCGGAGGGGAGACGAATGATGACGACCACCTGCGACAGGTGCGGCGCCGTCGTCGGGGAAGAGCACTGCCGGACGCACCGGGAGCGGGAGACCTTCTGGGGAGCGCCCTGCTCCTACCCGGTGATCGCTGCCTACGTCTGTCCGGCGTGCGGCTACGAGTGGGAGGCCTGAAGCATGGTATCGGTGTATGAGGTGGTCCGGGACCGGATCCTCTCCTCCCTCGAGGCCGGCACCGTCCCCTGGCGGCAGACCTGGGAGAGCCTCTCCCCGATGAACATCGCCACCCGCAAACCCTACCGGGGGATCAACCGCCTCCTCCTCTCCGGCCACACCTGGTGGGGCACCTACAACCAGATCCGGCGGGCGGGCGGTCACGTCCGGCGCGGGGAGAAGGCGAGCGGGATGGTGGTCTTCTGGTCCTGCTTCGACACGGAGAAGGTCGTCAACGAGAACGGCGAGCAGGTGACGGTGGCGCTCCAGCGCGACCGGCCGCTGGTCCGCTACTACAAGGTCTTCAACCTCTCGCAGTGCGAGGGTATCGAGGTCGAGCAGGCGGGCGAGGTCCGGCCGGTCGCCACCTGCGAGGACCTCATCGCCCGCAACCGGCCTCGGGTCGGTCCGGGCGAGCCGGCCTACTACCCGGCCGGCGACCGGATCGCCATGCCGGCACCGGACCGGTTCGCCTCCCCGGAGGCCTACTACGCGGCCTTCTTCCACGAGTTGACCCACTGGACCGGCCACGCCTCCCGGCTGAATCGGCCGGGGATCACGGAGCCGATCCGGTTCGGGAGCGAGCGGTACAGCCGGGAGGAGTTGACGGCGGAGATGGGCGCCGCCAGCCCCACCGCTCCGCGTTGAGGCTCGTGCCCCTCCTGGCGGACGGTCACGATTCCTCTGCGCCATGACCGGCACCGACGTGCCGGTGGCTGAGAATCAGGCGGCCTACATCGCCGGCTGGCTCCGGCATATCCGCGATGGTTCGGCGGCCGACGTAATCCGGGCGGCCGCGGATGCGCAGCGGGCGGCGGACTTCCTCACCGGGTGTGGTGAGGAGGCCTCTTCTTTTTCGAGGGCGGGAGCGGCCGGGCGAGATTCTTTGCTCCCTGCGGTCGCGGCAGAACATCGCCCTGGTGCTTTGCGGTGTACTGGACCGCGGGCGCCCTCCCTCGCTCGGCACGGCCTCGCAGCGTGACGGCTGCTCTCTGCCCGCCACTCGCATCACCGGCTGGCGCCGGGCATGCTCGTGGCTGTCTTTATGCTTTAATTTATCATTCTGGATTTTTTGCTTGTCTTGTCCTTGCTGTCTCCTCAAAATTTGGGATAAGCGGTAATATCTTGTGATATGTGTTACGGTGGGTTTTTATAGGCCTATATTAAACCCACCAGTGATTGGTTACATGAATTTTATTTTGAAAATATTACGATGGTTTGAAGGCATCAGTTTCTGCCTCGCCAATCTTTTTGTCGGAATATTCTTTTGGAAATTTCTCTTTAACGCGTCTATCATCCCCTTTTTAATTGCAGGAGGAGTCTCAATATGTGTCTTGAAAATTCAGTGGTTATTCCTTGTCGTGGATAGGAATAGAGAGAAGGAAGTATCCAGTGCTCCTATGAATTGGGGTGCTGTCACCAAAGTTAAAAAGCTGTATCAATTCCTGACGGATTTCCCGTTAAAGGCAATTCCAATTGTTTTCAAACAATTTGTGATAAATACGATCTATGAAACATTTCCGGTATTCTTGATCTGGTTGGGAGTATTCGGGCTTTATTATCTAATAGAAAACCTTACTGGATCGTTGAACTACTCACCTGGTGCTTATTTCTTTGAAATTGTTGCATCATTTGGAATTCTTCTAGGGGTGTTTCAGTATTATCTCCAGAGACATGATGAGAGGATTGCGACCAAAATCGCCCTTTTTTCTAAAAGGATATCTGCGATGATGGATGAAGAGTTGAGCTTTGAAAAGTTCTATTCAAGCCTTCCCGACAACAATTCAACTCGTGCTAGAGATGATGGATATGAAGTAAAGAGATGGATTGATCGAAAGGTAGACCCTAGAATGCATTTCGTTGAAACCCTCAAGTTACTGGCTGGGGACAAAGATGGAAGAATAAGTTTTCGGAGTATGATAAGAGATTCACGCAATAATATGGTCTTAAATTTCCCGGTTTCATATGCTAATTCTGATAGTAAGATCGATGAACTGGAAATATATGCATTGGGGAGTCCGATGCGGAGTAAGTTGTTTAAGGCCTATAATTCATTTTTTGAGGATGAGCAGAGAGTTGATGAAATAATTAATAAAATTAAGGCAGAAATCGATATGCAAGAATTCGGAAACCTTTGTCTAGGCAATATCAATATCATGCAGGAGATATTTCCCCAACTAATTAATCGAAAATTGAGAAATGCTGTTGAAAACCTCTGTTTTTTAAAAGAGCGTGCCGATGGAGGAGAAGCGGATTGCATCAATAAAGAGGAGGAATTTCTTTCTTTTAGGAAACGTCGGGAAATCCTTGAGGGAAAGATTACACAAAAATTAATGAATGAGATACTGGATTGATTATCGAGGTGTAGTCTCACAGTGATTGAGCTCAACCTAAACCACTATACACCCTACGAGCCGCCGCAAATATTCTCTTCATTTATTTCTCGTCTAATTGAAATCTGGGACGAACGGCAATACTTTCGGATACTCTTCTATTGCAAACCCAATCTGTTCGAGGTAGACATCATCGCCGACATTCGATTGCCCTCTGCCATGCATGAAGTTCGCGATCGCAGAATCTATCCGGGCCTTCTTCCTCAAGACGTTGAAATGCCATTTCCGAATGGTTTTGACGGACACTTTCTCGTGCTGGATCTTCCTCACTATGGTTGATGGATGCTGCATCGAATCCGGGTTGAAGTCCTGTAACTCTTCGATGAAACTGGCAGGGAAAAAAATGGCGAACGTCTGCTTCGTATGCTTCGTTAGCGGCTCCGTGTTGATGTATGCAATGTTCCCGGCTCTCTCTATCTTCAGATGATGGATATTCTTCAGCACCTCATAACCGTGGGAGAACCGGCACCCGGTATAGACCAGAAGCTTGAATTCGGTGACTACCTCATCGGGAAGATGCATATACGCCTCGATGATATCTTCGGTCTCGGGGAATACCCTATCCTTTCCCGATGCCGTGATCCGTACTTTCCGTCTCCAATTCTCTAACGAGTAGCCTGCAAGATACGTGATCTCCTCATCCTCCAGGTAATTGAAGAAATTTCGCAGCCCTCTCGATTGTTTGTCCCCAAATGCGATCGCATCGCACGCTGAGGGTTTGCCGATACGGTTCGTTTCGAAAAGCGTCCGTACTCCTGTGAAATAGTCCTTGGCGCTCCTGTCCGACAACTTCTTGCCCATTACGCGGTTATTCAGCCATGCCATCCAGGGGCCTTTGTGCTGCTCCCATACGGCGTTGAGCGTCTCTTGCGGGAGCGGCGCTTCCGGCAGGAGTTCTTTCTTCGTTTGGGTCCGTGAAACTGCGGAGAGATTGCGATCTGTTTTCAATTGTGGGGATGAGTTGCCTCCGCACGGCGGGGTTCTCCCGTTTGCATTACAGCAAGCACATCTTGATATCCCTAATTGCAGGCAAATCGGATGCGTTTCCGAATATGTGTTTAAGATGAGTTTTTCAATTACACGGGAAGCTGGGTAACCCGTACTTTTCAGGATGCTGAGAGCTTCGTCGGATAGGGTAATTTGCAACGGTTTTCTGATTCGTTTACGTTGCTGCTTTTCCCCAGTACCTCTCGCCCCCTTATGCTTATCTCGCGAGCCATGCGTGATAAATCGAGTTTCCGCCATAAATACCCTTTTTGCTCCCAAACTGACTGAGTTTGAATACTTAGGTTCTTGGATGCACAAACTGTGCGATCGGGCGAGATTCCTCACTCGCGGTGCTCGCTTCGGAACATCACCCTAGTTCTTCCCGGTGTACGGAACCGCAGACGCCCTCACTCGCTCAGCGAGGCCTCGCTTCGTGGCGGCTGTTTACGAAAAGAGTGCCAACACTGACCCTCCTACAAACAATCGCTCACTTTGAAAAGAAGGGATCTCAATACTCGCCGCCGTAGACCCCTGTCGCGATCTCATCCTCGATCGTGTCAGTCTCCTTTCTCGCGATCGTCTCCTCCCGCTGCTGCCGCAGTTCCCTGACAAGATCCCGTACGGCATAGACATCGATGGCGTTGTATGAAGCCTCATCGTATTCCAGTGCTGCGATCTCCGCGAGCGCCTCCTCAATGCGGTCAAGGTCGCTATACTGGCCGATTGCAATCCGGAACCGGTCGAGTATCGGCTCTGCAGTGTACCGGAAGTTCCCCCTGATCAAGTGGTCAAGGAGGAGGTCGTTCACGGCATGCCCTCTCTCCGGATCGACCACTATCTCGAGGACCGCCGGTGCGATCTCATAGGTATCGATATCGCCCGCCTCGAACCCGGCGATGATGGTTATCTGCACATCTGGCACGCTCCTGTCTCTTATGCCTTATCTCGCTGCAGTATCGTCCATCGGCCGGACGTTCACCGCCTTTGCAGCCCACTCATTCTTCTTCCGGTTAAACGATGGAACAACGTCGAATACAACCTGGCTCAGGTCCTCCGGTGCCCAGGTGAGCTCGTTCTTGAACCCGATGTATCCGTCAGCGTCCGGCGGGTTGATGAAGAAGTACTCGCGCTCCGGATGCCCGAGAAAGATCCTGCCAACTACCCCCTCTGCAAGCGGCTTTTCCCGCTCATGCTGCACCGTCAGGGGACTCTGCTCGGTTTCGCAGCTGCTCCAGTGGCGGCTGCACCGATAGGTGAGTTCCTCGACAGAATCCTCGATTGAAGAGATGGCGTTCTCATCGAGGCGCTGCTGCAATTCAGGAGGGATGGACCACGACATCCGCATCCGCAGGGCTGTGACCAGCGTATAGTGGTCCCGGGCCGCGTCCAGGCGACCGACCTGCTTGAAGATGTCACCCATCTCCATGAAGTAGCCGACCATGAACTCCGGGCGCTGCCCTGCCTTCGCGGCCCGGGCCATCAGTGCCAGCGCCTCTTCCGGGCGGCCGAGCTGGTGGACAACTTTTCCATACTCAAAGAGGTCGTAGTAGTCCGGCCGGACGTTCCGGCAGAGCTCGTCAAACGTTTCTGCCGCCTTTTCGTATTCACCGATGCCTGCATACGCTTTGGCGAGGTCGGATGCAAAGAATTTGTACTGGTTGGGGAACTTCTCGATCGCTTCACGGCAGAGGGGAAGGGCTTCTTGCGCGCGCCCGGTGCCAATGAGCCCCAAGTTCCGGTAGTGATACCAGCGGGCAAGGTAACTCCAACCTTCTTTTCCATCGGGGAGTTTCATCCCCGCCGGGCTGAGCAGCGAGGGATCGACCCGGGACGTCCATGTTGCCAGCAGATTCCAGTCTTTGGAACCCTTTGCCGGTTTCATGATGGCGAAGGCGATATGGCTCACCGCCTGTGGGGGTGGGTTTCTGGAGAGGGCCTTCTCTCCGCAGGCGTGGAGCACCGGGACAGATGCCCCGTTATCTGCCATCTCTTCGACATAGCCGACATATGTCCATGCGACCTCCAGGTTTACCCAGTTGTGATCGGGGTAACGCGCGGCGATATCGTCGGCGAAGGTCATCGCCTCGCTGATGGGGCGCAGTTTCCTGAGACAGTGCAGCAGGCCTGCAGCAGTATATCCATTGTGATGCTGGCTGTCCCAGAGTTCACGATAGATCTCCAGGGCATCCTCGTACCTTCCGTTCTTTCTCAGTTTGTTTGCTTCCTGTGAGCGTTCTTCAGGGGTATCCATGTCAATCCCTCCTTATGTTCTGGATTTTCTCCGAGGCATAATTAAAGAATGCCATCTCCACATCGGCGTTCAGCCAGATCCCGCGCTCGCGAAGACCCGCATTGGTGAGCGCCTCCGGATGCGGGCATGGTTGGCCTGCTGCATTGAGCTCTGCTGCTGCGTAGGTCAGGATGGCGGTCCATGTGCCGTATTCTTCCGGCCAGCCCTGTTGGCCGGAGAGGATCGCCCAGCGCCCATCGACGGGTGTTGCGGTCAGGTCGAGGAGGTGCAGGTGGGCGGTGTCCCCCGCACCGAAGACCCGGACAATCCGGGTGTCGATCGCTCCAAAAAGTTCCGGCGCTGCGAACCGCAGGAGCTTGCTGGTATAAGTGGGGCCAAACCCCCGGATCTGGCCGCCAAGTACACGGATAGCGTTCTCCGGGCTCTCCCGCGCCCATCGGGCAACCTTTCCATCCTCAAAGAGGGCGATCCGGATCGGAGCAGGCGCCCGGATCCGCTCGATGTTCGGCAACCCGCCCCACCGCGCGATCGCTTTCAGGTGTTCCTCAGAGAGCGTCCCGGCTCTTGCAGCGTCGCCAACCTCACGCTCAAGCCGGCAGATGTCAGGGAATCCGTTCTGCCAGAGATCCCGCTTCCACGCATACGTGCGGTAGAGATCCGGGAAGTCGCAGGTCTCGATCAGGTCGTCGATACAGTCTTTTACCGATGTTTTGAGATTCTGGTTGTTCATTTCTGGTTCCTCGTGTGAGCAGGGCTCCCCCGTCGCCCTGTCCCATTGTTGTATACGCACAGGGAAACAATTAAAAAATTCACGTGACTATTGTGAATATTGTGAAAACTTCTGATCCGATCCGGCCTGCCAGGGCCGATGGCCTGAACGAGCGGGTTCACCTGATCCCGCTCGGCCACGAGATCGACCGGGCCGTAAAGCCGTTTAATACATACCGGGCCGAGCGTGCGTACGTCATCGTGGTCCCGGACAACGCCGACCTGGATGAGCAGATGCTGGAGAAGCAGCGCCACTATACGAAGAGGGTCTGTGAGGGGCTGCTGGCGGCAGGTGTCCGCCCTGAGGTCGCCTACTGCAATATGTTTGACATCCTTGATGTGCTCCGGGTCGTCTCCTCCCTGATTGTGAGAGAGAAGCGGCAGGGGAACGATGTCCTCATCAACATGTCGGCCTGCGGCAGGATGACGTCGGTGGCCGTCACCATGGCGGCGATGGTGCATGGGGTTAGGGCGTACTATGTGCATGCGGACCGCTATGCAACGGGTGACGATGCCGCACTCGAGGCGGACCACGGTCTGAGTATCGTGGAGACCGGGCAGGTCGAACCGCTGTATAACTTCTCCATCATGATGCCGGACGCCGAGTGCCAGCTGCTGCTGTGCGAGCTCTACCGGCGGGGGGAGGGGATGACCAGCGAGGACCTCTTCGGCTTTTTCCACAAGCAAGGATTTGAAGGATATGACGAATTGCCGCCCGAAAAGAGAAACAAGTCTGGCGAATACAGCTCGGGCTCGAAGAACCGGGAACTTCTCAACAGGACGAACCGAAAATACCTGTACAAACTGGAGGCTGCAGGCTACATCACGCGCATCTGGAGCGGCAGGCGCTTTTCTGTTCACATCACCGATGCCGGGAGGTACATTGCCTGTGTGAGCGGTCTGCTTGAGGGTGACGCCACATAAACTGGAAGTAGATGGCTTACAACTCCCTCTATATCAGGTGTAGTGAACTGATGGGGGATTTGGAAGCGGTGATTGAGCAATAGGCACAGGCGGGCAATTATAAATTTTAGGAAAGGTTTAGACTTACTATTGTTGTTCCCGAGTTAATTCAAATACCCCTTCTAAACGGAGCGAGATGAATGGTTAGAAATCATTTTGGGAGACTAGAAGAGGTTGATCTCCGCGCTGGTTGGTTAGATGAGGCGCGGGATTTTACGCCCTGGCTTGCCCAGACTGAAAACCTTGAGATCTTGGGTGATGCTCTTGGGATGGAACTGGAACCCGTCAGTACTGAGCAGGGGGTGGGTCCTTACAAAGCTGACATTCTTGCAAGAGATCCGGCCACCAATACATACGTGCTCATTGAAAACCAGCTTGAGAAGACAGATCACTCGCACCTTGGCCAGATAATTACGTATAGTGCTGGACTTGAGGCGAAGACCATCGTCTGGATCGCCAGAAGGTTTACCGATGAGCATCGTGCTGCACTCGATTGGCTCAATCAAATCTCAGAAGAGTCGCTCAATTTTTTTGGCATTGAGGTTGAATTATGGAGAATTGGAGATTCCTCACCCGCACCTCGATTCAATGTCGTATCCAAACCCAATGAATGGACGAAGTCGATTCATGCATCAAGACAACCTTCGGAATTGACGGATTCGCAAGGAATCCAGTTAGAGTATTGGAGTGGCTTTAACGAGTATCTCGAAAGCGTCTGCTCAAAGCTGAAACCCCGGAAACCGTATCCGCAGAATTGGATAGCATATGGGATTGGAAAAAGCGGCTTTACACTGGCCGCAAAAATTCATCAGCGTGAAAAATGGATTGATGTCGAGATTTGGGTTGGAGGTCAGCACAAAAATGAATATTTCCAGCAAATAAAGGAAAACTTTGAGCAGGTTGCGGCAGAGAAACTGAATCCCCATATTGAGTGGATCTATCGGCCAGAGCGGATTGATCACCTCATCCGGTTGGTTCGACCGATGACGGATCCTGCAGACACTTCTGAATGGCACGAACAATTCGAGTGGATAGAAAATAATCTTAAGATGTTTCGTGAGTTCTTCTCCCCGATAATTAAAAGTCTGAACGTAAATGAAGGTGGAGACTAACGACCGATTTTTGGTTCAAGGCGCCCTCCCTCGTTTAGTGTAGACTCACGGCGTTTCGACATCTCGTAGGTTCACAAGATCTCGGATAAAACCTAATATTTTCCAAAATTTGGCTGAAAATAAGGCGTTAATCCTGTGGCCAGTAACAGTGATAGAGTTGGAAGTAAGTTTGACAAAATGAACTTTTCTCTGGCAGGAAAGGGGGATTCTCCCCCTCTCACGCCAGGGCGGGCACGGCGTCCGCCCAGGTCTCGACGGCAGTCCGGATGGCGTCGTCCTGGTAGGACGAGATCCGGATGGTCTTCCGGGTGAAGGTGACGTAGTAGTCGTCACCGGACGGGTCGTGGCACTTGAGCTGGGCGTAGTAGGTCTCGCCGGCAAAGTTGCGCTCGGCGTCCCCGCCCATCGCGGCCGCGAGGGTCGCGTTCGCAAGAGCCTCCGCGGCGTTCGCGTTGAAGGCGGTGATCGAGGGGGACTGCAGGGAGACGTTCCCGACCCTCTTCCCCTCGCCGTCGATGAAGTCCACCTTCGCGGTGTAGTGCTCGCGGTTCCGGACGACCGCAGCGACGGGCTGGCCGTCGGAGCCGGTATACCCGACGCACCCGAAGGGATTGTCATCGATGACGGTCTCGATGAGGTTGTCGAACGACGTTACATCGGCGATCGGGACAGCGAGATCCCGGACCGCCGTCTTGTTGACGGTCTTCTGCACGAAGTCTGCCATGGTTGGTTCTCCATGCCTGCCAGGCTTCCCGGGAATATGACAGACAAGCATAGGATATGCCTTCCAGTAATATTAGCCTGACTTTATCTTAGACCGTGAATTTGGCCCGGACTCCTACCTATATCCTTTACGGTCAATCTTTTGGGGTCCGGTGGCACATAGTCCTCCGGGAGGGTTACCAGGATGACCGGGGAAAAGACTACCAGGGAGCTCGTTTACGAGACGAACCGGGATGTAAAGTGGATCTGCCGGGCGCTGCAGAAAATGGAGGCGCAGGACGAGGCGTTTGAGGCCCGGTTCCGGGCGCTGGAGGGCTGGCGAGCCGAGAAAGTGGGCGAGGAGCGGCGGCTCTCGACGGTGAGCGCCGGCGCCGGCGGGGTCGTCGGCGGGGTGGTGGCGGTGCTGGTGAAGGTGCTCGGTGGGGGGTGAGGGGGCAGAAAATCCTCTTTCAACCCCAGGCCAGCCGGAATCTCCGGTCTCCGATGGGTTCCAAGTCAAACTCCGGCGGCTTACCCTTTGCCCAAGGGATGACCCCCAGATCCAGCATCCATCTCCCAATCACTGCACTCTTGAGTTCAGGACAGGTTGCCCAGAATTTTTCAGACAGTGACACGTCGACAACCTCGCCATTATCGAGCACGACCTCCACTGAGCCCCAGCTCCTCTGGAAGTAGCGGTCGCGATCATCGTATGAGATCCGGATGCCGTACCCTGCGCCGGTATGCCCGTTCGGGGTACCGTTGGACCAGCAGGACACTTTCATAGTTTCTCTCTGGGTGGATGAAGGGTATAATTTTTTGGTCTATTCGGACCTCGACCTCCTCATGAAGGTGCGGTGGCCGGGCCGGCGGGGTGATCGGTCACACTGAATCCTCGCGCACAGTGCCTCTATCGGACACAGCAGCGGCGATATGGGTGCAGAAGTCCTCCCGGCACAACCCCAATTTCACTTTCACCATGCGCACGGCTCCCGCTTAAATAACCGCCTCCCGACGATCCTTGTATGCGAACGCGACTCCTCATGTCTGACCAGACACTCTTCCGGAGCATTGATGTCTTCGAGATCGACTACGCTCCAGAGTTCTTCAACTACCGCGAAAGCCAGCTCAAAGACCTTGCCTACCAGATCCGCCCCGCACTCGAAGGCGGGCGGGCGTTGAACGCCATCTGCAGGGGTCTGCCCGGGACCGGGAAGACGACCAGCGTGCTCCGGATCTTTACCGAGCTCGAACAGACCACGAAGAAGATCGTGCCGGTCTACGTGAACTGCCAGAACGACCGGACGAAGTACATGGTCTTCTCCCGGGTCTACGCAGCGATCGTCGGCCACGCTCCGGCACGGACCGGGATCTCGATCAGGTCGGTGATGGACGCGATCGGCGGCGCCCTGCAACGGCAGGAGAAGAGCCTGATCGTCTGCCTGGACGACGCGAACCTGCTCCACTACAACAACACGCTCGGGGATGTCGTCAACTCCCTGCTCCGGCTGCACCAGGACTATCCGGGCGCCCGGGCGGCGGTCTTTGCGACGGTGAGCGACATGAACCTCGACCTTGCCGCCGACCTGAGCAAGTGGGTCCTCTCGCCGTTTCGCCCCTCCGACATCTACTTCCCGCCCTACGACGCCGACGAGATCCGGGGCATCCTCCAGGACCGGATCCGGATCGGGCTCTACCCCGGCGTGTTCTCAGTACAGATGCTCGACCGCATCGTCGAGCAGACGATGGAGTCGGGCGATGTCCGGGTGGGGCTTGACCTGGTGAAGCGGGCGGTGCTGAATGCAGAGTGCGCCGCCCGCACCGAGGTCATCGAGGAGGATATCGCGAAGGCCTATGAGCAGGCGAAGCACATCCACCTCGCCTGCACGATCCGGGCGCTCTCAACGGACGAGCGGCTGCTGCTCCAGAGGATCGCGGAGTTGTCGCAGGAACAATCTGGCCCGCTGGTCTCCGGCGCGATCTACGGCCGGGTAGAGGAGACGCCGAAGGTCGGCTACACGGTCTTCTCCCGGCAACTCCGAAAGCTTGACTCGCTGCGATTGGTCGATCTGATCCGGGTGCAGGCCGGCGGGAGGACGAGCGAGGTTGCGCTGCGGTATGAGCCGGAGAAGGTGGTGCAGATCTGCGGGAAGCGGGGTATCGCTGAGGAGTGAGTGGGCAGCATCTGTTCACGATGCTAAAGATCCAACTTTTTTGGGGTATGGAGACTGCCGGTGGGGGCCTTGACCGGCAGACCACACTCCCTCGCGGTCGTGGCGTCTGCCTGATCTCTTCTTCCTGTCCGGGCACTCTGACGGCCGCGACCGGCTCGGAACTCGCCGGCCGCCGCCTGCAGGGTGCGCGCTCCGCACCGTGTTATCGCACCGTGCTCCGCGCGGGAGGCGGTGGCCCTGTGGGGCCCCCCCTCTATTACGAGTTTTTCAGATGGTTCGATCCGGTCCGGTCAGTTGGTTCTCCCCATCCACGGCCTATCGCCCTGCACTGCCCGCCCCTGAGGGGGCGAAACGACGTTCCATCAGGAACGGAGTTCGAGCACCGTCAGGTGCGAATTGCGACGGGCCATAGGGCCGGAGCATGAACACCGAAGGTGTGAGCGAGGAGGCGCGGAGCGCCGGGCGGTGGGGTCTGTTTGAGGGATGGCCTTGCGCCACCCCTCCGTGCGAGGAGCGTGGTGCGCAGCACGACGTGACGAGCACTTCCTAGCAGACGATGACCGGCGAGTTCCGAGCCGGTCATGGTCGTCAGAGGTCCCATACCGGAAGAGAAGACTAGGCAGACGCCACGAGCGGAGGGCGGCGAGGGGGCACGAAGTGCAGCGCCGGAGGCGCGACCCTCGCTGACCGGAGGGAGTGAGGTCTGCCGGTGGAGGGTCCCCGCGAGCCGTCATGAACGAGGGGTCACGGGCTGGAGGAATGGTGGAGCCGGTTCTTGCTTGCGACGTTCGTGTCGGGCCATCGCCCTGCTTTTTGGTGTCTGGTGCCCCTGGACACCCTCCCTCACTTGGCGGGTTCTCGTTTCGTGACGGCTGTTGGTTGGTCTTGTGATCGAAACCGGGCTCTATCGGTAAAATGGTCCCCGGTTGCAGGCTATCGCCATGGACTGGTTCCCTCCTTGGGGGGGGCCGGGAGTGGGACACTCCTGACGACGAAGGAAAAGAGGAGAACGCAAAATCCTGACCCGCTCGATCAGGCCAACAATCCCCTCGCGGGCGGTGACGGTGATACAAAGCAAACCCTTTTATTCCCATGAACAAATGACTCTTTAATGCCCAACCGGACCCCGGAACCAAACCACGGTGGTTTCAGACGGATCGGACCCTTATCCTCATCTCTTCATCTAGCGAATAATTTTATGCGCTATTCTTAATAAAAATGTATTTTGAATCTGCAGGAGTACCGACGCAATGAATCCACCCCACTTCTCTTCGTCAGGACTACTCTCAGCATCAGTCATTCTCGATGCGCTCATCGAGGGAGTGATCCTCGTCGATCGGAAATGCCGGGTGGCGTGGATCAACCGCTCGCTCGAGCGCCTTCTCGGCATCGACCGGAATACCATCCACGGCAGCAATGTGGGTCGGTTTGTGCGCCAACACCTCGCGCCGTGCATTATGGACGAGGCCTGCACGGACCGCATAGCAGCGTCACTCTCGGCGCAGGACACCAGTATCGAATTCGCCTGCACGATCCTGCCGCCTGACGGCCGGGAGCGCCGTTTCCTTGTTTCAGGCACCGCCGTAGAGGAAGAGCCGTTCCGGGGCATGCGAGTTGTCCGGTTCCAGGACATTACTGGGCGGAAGCAGGCAGAAGAACCCCTCCGGGAGAGCGAGGAGAAATATCACATTCTCTTTGAGAGCGCGGGCGACGCTCTCCTCATTCACGATCTCGACGGGAGACTCCTCGACGTGAACCGGGCGACAGTCGAGCGCCTCGGCTACTCGCGGGAAGAACTGCTGGCCATGAATCTCACGGAGATCGTCCCGCCGGAGTTTGCCGCTCTCGTGTCCGACCGGATCGGGATGGTCATGGAGATCGGCCACATGGTCTTCGAGACCGCCCACGTGACCCGCGACGGGAGGCACATTCCTATCGAGGCCTCGGCCCGGGTCATCCCGTACCGGGGGAGAACGGCTATCCTCTCCATCTCTAGGGACATCACCGACCGCAAACGTGCGGAGGCGGCGCTCCAGGAGAGCGAGGAGCGGTTCCGGTTGCTCACCGAGAACGCCTCGGATATCGTCCTTGTTCTCGACGCAGAGGGGTTTATCTCGTATGCAAGCCCCTCGGTGAGACTGATCGGAGGGTATGCGCCCGAAGAACTCATCGGACGAAGGGTCACTGAACTGGTCCATCCCGATGATCTGACGTTGGTGCTGGATAGCCTCTCCGATGCTCTCGCCAGGCCGGGAGAACGGATCTCTCTTGAAGTCCGGGTTCGTCATAGATCGGGAGACTGGCTGTATCTCGATCTGACCGGCGTCAACCTCTTAAACGAGCCGGCGGTTCGGGGTTATGTGGTGAACGCACGTGACATCACCAAACGGAAACAAATAGAGGAGGCGCTCCGGGAGAGCGAGCGCCGGTTCCGCCTCATGGGGGAGACCGTGCCCTACGGTGTCTGGCTCTGCGCTCCCGACGGCGGCGTGCGCTACTGTAGCCAGTCGTTCCTCGATCTGCTGAACATGACCCAGGAGGAGCAGCAGCAATTCGGCTGGACAAAGCGTCTGGTGCCCGAAGATGTGGAGCCCATGATGGCCAGGTGGCTGGGGTGCTGCGCCACCGGAACCCCCTGGGAGCACGAGCACCGGATCATCGACTGCTACGGGAAGGTCCATACGATCCTCTCCAAAGGCCTGCCCGTCCGCGATGCCGGGGGCGCCACTACCTGCTGGGTCGGCGTGAACCTCGATATCACCGACCGTAAGCGGGCGGAAGAAGCGTTACGGCAGAGCGAACAATCTCTCGCGGCGGAGCTGGACGCCGCCCGGCGCCTCCAGCAGGTCAGCACGCAACTGATCCAGGCCGACAGGGTTGAGGCACTTTACGAACAGATTCTCGATACCGCGGTGACGATCTTGCACGCCGACTTCGCGAGCATCCAGATGCTGTACGCGGAACGCGGAACCGCGGGGGAACTCCGGCTCCTCGGCCACCGTGGATTCACCGAAGAGGCCGCACAGTTCTGGGAGTGGGTGCGCCCGGACTCTGAGAGTTCTTGCGGTAAAGCCCTCTTCACCGGGCAGCGCATGATCGTCCCGGATGTCCTGGACTGCGAGTTCCTGGCTGGCAGCGCCGATGGAGAGATGTACCTCCGAACCGGCATCCGCGCCGTGCAGACCACACCGCTCTACTCGCGTTCCGGCACCCTGCTCAGGATGCTCTCGACGCACTGGTGCCAGCCGCACGACCCCACAGCAAACGAACTGCGGTCAGTCGATCTGCTGGCGCGCCAGGCCGCGGATCTCATTGACCGCAAACGGGTTGAGGACGCTCTCCGACGCCACACCGACGATCTCATCCGGAAGAGCGAGGAATTGGAGGCGGCCCGCGACACGGCGAATATGTACCTCGACATCATGACCCATGATGTCCGGAACGCGAACAATGTCTCGAGCATGTACGCCGACCTCCTGGTCGAGATGGCGGAAGGCAATCTGAAGAATTACACGGAGAAACTGCACGCCAGTATCCACCGGAGCAGCGAGATCCTTCAGAATGTCGCCACTCTCCGGCGGGCTCAGGAGGAGACGGGGCTCGTGCCGGTGGATCTCGACGCGGTCATCAGGGAAGAGATCGCGACCTTCCCCGGCGCGGCCATCCGGTACGTCGACCCCGAGGTCAGCGTGCTGGCGGATGGCCTTCTGCCGACCGTCTTTGCGAACCTTATCGGCAACGCCGTCAAACACGGCGGTCCCGAAGTCGTAGTCACCGTCCGGGTCGAGGAGCGGGACGGTGAGGTACTTGTCTCGGTCGAGGACACCGGCCCCGGGGTGCCGGATGCAGTGAAAGGAAAACTCTTCACCCGGTTCGAGCGGGGCATGGCCCGGGGGAGCGGCCAGGGGCTGGGCCTCTTCATCGTCCGGACGCTTGTTACGCGCTACGGCGGCAGGGTCTGGGTCGAAGACCGGGTGGCAGGGCGGCCGGAGAAAGGGGCGGCCTTCCGGTTGACGCTTAAAAAAGATCCACAATATGGGTGAGATACTTCATCGCCCTCTTTACCAAGTCCAGGCCGGGCGAATAACTCCGCGCTCCTGCTGCTAGGTCACGGCTGTGGACAGGTCTCATAGATCTCGGCCTAGCTCTGTCGGCAAGAGGGTCCCCGGCTATGGGCTATCGCTAGGACAAAACTTGCCTGCGAAAGGTCTGCTTAAAAGGGTGATGCGAGGGAAGGGATTCGAACCCTTGAACTCCTTCGAGAACGGACCCTAAATCCGTCGCCTTTGACCTGGCTCGGCAACCCTCGCGCGTGGGTGGAATGTAAGTCAGATATAGGAACCTTTTTTAGTATAAGACCCTAAATCCAGCGCCTTTGACCTGGCTCGGCAACCCCCGCGTGCCATATATGTCGGCGCCGTGAGCATTATACTTGTTCCCCGGTGCGTACCGCGACCGGTGAGGAAGTTCCCGGCAGCCCCTCGCGGCATCATCCACCCCGTGTCCGCTCTGGAAAACTCTGCCCCGGACCTTGAATACGACAGTGGCGGCCGGATCCAGCCCCGAAAGGATCCCCGGAAAGATATATTGTATATAATGGCCCATTACATTGCATACAATAGTAACCCCGGGGCCATCATACCGGAGATGCGCCTCCGGTGTATTTGGGCAAAATCGTGCCCTGAATGGTAACAACAAAACCTTTATTGAATTGATCAACCGTATTTTCCTGTAGTTGAACTGAAATGCTGGGCGAGATCCTCCATATCCTGGCAGCGGCCATTATCAGCTGGATACTCTTCGTAACCGTCGACATCTTCTTCGGATTGCCGGAGGCGGGGGGCGTCAGCGGAGCCACGGCCATCGCGCAGGACATCGAGGCCGGCGGCGGCGATCTCTCCGGCGGCACCATGATGGGGAACATCGTCTGCTCCCCCGACGCCTCGGCCGGGACGCTCCTTGCCGCCTGCGGCGTCTACGTCGCCGGCATCCCCGGCGGGCTCGCGGCGGCCCTGATGGTCTACATCGGCAACCGCATCTGCCACGACCCCGGTTACGCCGGGACCACCGGCGCGGTCCTCGCCACGTTCGTCGTCTACGGCTTCACCCAGGTCGGGTTTGCCGCCTCGGACTTCATCGCGGGGATGGTGATTGCCATCCTCACCATCCAGGGGCTCTCCCATACCCACGCGAGTCGGCTCCTTGGACGGCTCTGGAGGATCCGGGAGTGATCGCGCTCTACGTCGTCGCCGCGATCGCGGTCTTTGCCGCCGCACGAGCCATCCTCGAGCGGAACACCGGCCGAAGGTTCCCGTACGCGAACGTCCTGAACTTCGCCGTCGCAGGCAGCCTCGTCCTGCTGCTCGATCACCCGATCACCCTCATTGCGGCGGCAGCCTACTTCGTCGGCTCGACGCTGGAGGCAAACGCCATCGCAAGCACCTACGCCGGGGGAATGAAGCGGTGATTTTCGAGTTGCAGGTCGTCTTCGGGCTCATCGCGCTCGCGGGCGCTCTTTCCGCCGCGCTCCTCAAGGACCCCTACGCGAAGCTGATCGCGCTCGGGATCCTGGTCTCCGGCGCCCTGCCGTTCATCGTGGACCGCGGCTACCTGGACGTCGCGATCGTGGCCTCCCTCATCGCCCCGATATCGACGATATTTGTTCTGATGGCTGTCCGGAGGGCCGAGACGTGAATACCGCGTTCATCCTCGGTTTCGTCATCCTCGCCCTCGGCGTCCTCTCGGTCGCCTTCGTGCGACCGAAGACCTACGTCGCCCGGCTGATCAACCTCGAGATACCGGCGTGGGGCCTCCTGCTCATCATGCTCGCCTACGATGAAGCCCTGGCGCTCATGACGTTCGTTGCCGTCACCGCGATCAGCACGTTCGTCATCGTCCGCCTGATGGAGTGGAGGGATGCATCGTGCTGATCATCACGCGGATCTCACGGGTCCTCTCCAACTTCAAGAACCTCGCCGCGCTCTTCGCCGGCGCGTGCATCATCGTCTCCCTCGTGGGCATCCTCTCCCTGCCGCTCGCATTTGAAGAGAACCAGCTCTACCCGAAGACGCAGCTCGACCCCTCAAGCGCGCTCTACCCCTACGACCGGGGAGGCGTGCCGTTCGGCACCACGGAGGTCATCTGCCAGTACCCGGAGAACTCGCCCTACGCGGGCTACGTCACCACCTACTTAACGCCGCTCTCGCTCTACCTCGCGGAGAACACGCTCTACATCGGCACGACGATCGTCGCCCACCCGGGCGGGATCATCGACGAGATCCTCTACAACACCCGGGGGGCCGACACCGTCGTCGAGACGAGCATCCTCTTTACCGCGTTTGCGATCGCGTCGTACCTCTACCGGAGGGAGGAAGAATGATCCAGGACTACTCGCTCGGCCTCCTCGTGGCGTTCGCAGCGATGGGAGTCGCGTTCTTCGCCATGATGCGGGAGACCGACGGCCTCCACCGCCTCCTCCTCACGGACCTCATCGAGGTCGTCAGCCTCGCGTTCATCGCGCTGATCGGCACCGACCTCGCGGAGGCCCTCATCCTCCCGGGCCTTGTCGTCGGCACGTCCGAGTTGATCGCGCTCTCGGAGATCTACCGGATCAAGGAAGGCTACACGCGGCCGCCCGACGCCGGCCTGCAGATCGAGGTGATGGAGAGCGCGCCCGGCATCCTTGCCGCGCTCCTCGTCGTCTACGGCATCGTCCTCTCCGGGTTCTCCGGCGGGGTCGTCGCCGGCCTCGGCGTGCTCTTCTACTTCCTCTGCCGCGGCCATAACGAGCGGTTCGAGCTGATCGAGACGGCGAGCGGCTACTCGTGGGCGCTCTGGATCATCGCGTTCTTCATCTTCATGATCCTCCCGCAGTACTGGTTCTTCGCGGTCATGCTCTCGGGCTCCGCGATCCTCGTCAAGGTCATGGCCAAGATGTCGCTCATCGGCACCATGCGGGGTGGTCCGAATGCCTGATATCGGCGGTGACCCTCTCTTTGTGCTGGAGTTCGGGGATATCCTCCATTACTACACCCCCTACACGATCACGCTCTTCCTGCTCGCGCTGATCTTTACGGGCCTCGCCATCGCAAGCAGGCCTGAACGGCAGATCGACATAGCGTTCGGGGGCGACGCCTACTACGCGAAGGAGACGACTATCTCCGAGATGCGGTTCCGGCGGTTCATGGCGATCGCCTGCGGCCTTGCAACGATGGGGGCGATGGGGAGCGGGGACATCTTCAACTTCACGCTCTTCGTCTCCCTCGTCGGGATAGCAAACATCGGCATCGTCGCGGCGGTCAAAAGCCGCCACGTCCTCAACGCAGCATACGAGTACGGCATCGTCGCCATGGTCGCCACCCTGCCGCTCTTCGGGGGCGCGGCCCTGGTCGCTGCGACCACCGGCACGCTCGCGATATCGGTCCTTGCGGGCGGCGGCTTTGCGGTCCCGCTGGTGGCGAAAGCCTTCCTCGCCCTCGGCGTCATCGGAGAGGGGATGGCGCCGTTCTACGCGGCGAAGGCCGAGATGTTCCGGGCGCCCGGCGCCCCCTACGTCATCATGTGCTCCCTCTCGTCGCTGTTGATCTTCCTCCGCGTCGTGGAGATTGTCATAACCATCTGATTGCCATGAAGAAAACGACAATTACCTACGGACTCGCGGCATCGGCCCTTGTCATCGTCGTCGCATGGGGGCTGCTCGCGGCATCCCTCATACCGCTCTGGGCGGCCGAGACGGCCATCGTGATCGCCTTTCCCGTACTGGTGCTCTTCCTCGCGCTCTGGTGGCGGGCGCCGGGCGGAGAAGAGGACATCCCCTTCATAGGATACTGATATGATCGAGTACCTGGTATTTGCAGCAGCATTCGGCCTCCTCCTGCTGGGGCTCCACCGGAAAGTCATCGCACGGGTACAGATGCGACCGGGCCCCCCGGTCTGGCAGGAGATCCTCCACGCCCTGAAGTTCTCGTTCAAGAGCACCTGGGTCCCGAAGACGGCGAGCAGCCTGCTCTACGTCGGGGTCGTGCTCATCGGCATCGGCATATGGAGCGCCGCGCTCTTCGTCGTCCTTGCGGGCGAGAGCATCCTGATCCTCTTTGCGATCTACATGCTGCACAAGATCGTCGAGCACGGGTTCGGGCTCTCGTCGGGGTCGCCCTACGGGAAGTTCGGCGGCGTCCGGTCGGTCATATCCGCGGCCTCCGAGATCCCGCTCTTCGTCACGATTGCGGCGATCTACTTCTTCACGGACTCGCTCCTCCTCCGTGACATCATCGCCTACCAGGCGATCCACGGGCCGCTCCTCCTGATCGCACCGCCCGCCGCGATAGCCATGTACATCGTCATCCTCTCGAAACTGCCCTACGGCCCCTTCTCGATCGTCGAGTCCAAAGAACTCGTGAGCGGCTACAAGACCGAGCACTTCGGTGTCTGGCGGGCCGGGATCTCCGTCATCGACGGGCTTAAGACGTTCGTCCTCCTCTTCGCCTTCGTCGCGATCTTCATCGGGGCCGTGCCGTTCTCTCTGGCCCTCGTCATCATGACGGTCGTCCTCGTATCACTCTCGTTCGTCTGTGCGGTGACCCCCATGCTCTCGCCGTTCGACAGCGTCACCGTCCAGGGGATCGTCACCCTGCTGATGGTCGGCTATGCCGGGGTTCTCTGGTGGGTGATGCCATGATCCGCAGGATGGTGCTCTTAGGGGCGGTCATCTACATCGTCATCGCGGCCGTGCAGTGGGTGGCGAACCGGACGGTCTTTTACGAGGCAGTGATCTTCTCCGGGATCCTTGTCGCCCTCTCGCTCGTCCACTACGCCGAAAACGAGGAGCGGCTCAAGAAGATGGAGATGACCGTGGTCTGGCTCGTGATCTTGCTCTTCGTCGGTTATGCCCTCGCAAAGGCCGGAGGATACCTATGACCGGCTACCTCTACGAAAAAGACCTCCGGCAGATGAAGTACACCATTCTCGCGAGCACACGACACGACGAGACCGTCCGGGCGATTGCCCGGCACCTCGGTATAACCGAGGCGAAACTCCGGCGGACGATGCTCCGGCGGTTCGACATGTCCCTGCTTGAGAACCTCGAGTCCCGGTGGGAGATGGGGCAGGAGCACGCCGATAACGGCGACCCGGTCGCGGAAGAACTCGGCTACGAACTCTTCACCCGGTTCGTGCCGCTCGTGGATACGGAAGTGATGCAGACCATATACAACGAGACAAAAGCAATGATACAGGAAGGTTCAGCCACCGGCGAGGCGCTCGAACGAGGAAAAGAACGGGTCCGGGAGGCGGTCCTCTCGTGAGGAATATCCTCCAGAAGATCAAGAACGCCGTCCGGTCACGGTCGATCCACGTCAGTTACGTCGACGTCGGGTCGTGCAACGGCTGCGACATCGAGGTGCTCGCCTGCCTTGCGCCGCGCTACGACATCGAGCAGTACGGCATCTACGTCCACAACAATCCCCGGGAAGCCGACGTCCTCCTGGTCATCGGCTCCGTCACCCCGCAGTGGGTGGACAAACTCCGCGATATCTGGGAGAAGATCCCGGAGCCGAAGGTGGCCGTCGCGATCGGGAACTGCCCGATATCGGGGTGCGTCTATAACAGGAGGGGCACCCTGACCACGCCGCCCGTCGAGAACTACATCCCCATCGCGGCAAGCGTCCCGGGCTGCCCGCCCCGCCCGACCGAGATCCTCTCTGCGATCCTCTCGGTCGCGCCGCTGATATTCAAAGACTACGAGGAGAATCAGAAATGAAGAAGACCGTCGACGTATCCATCCCCCTCGGCCCTGTGCACCCCTGCTGGAAGGAGCCTGTCCGCCTCAAGTGCGAGACGGCGGGCGAGCGGGTGCTCAGGACCGAGGTCGAGCTCGGGTACATGAAGAAAGGGATCGAGCGGATCATGCGGGGCCGGCCCTGGCAGGAGGTGATGTTCCTTGCGGAACGCGTCTGCGGCATCTGCTCGGTCATCCACAACATGGTCTTCATCGAGGCGATGGAAGAGATCAGCGATATCGCCGTGCCGCCGCGGGCGGCGTACCTCCGGGTCGTCGCAAACGAACTCGACCGGATTGCAAGCCACATCCTCGCGAACTTCTCCTACTGCTACACGATCGAGCACGAGACGCTCGCGATGTACCTCTTAAACACCCGGGAGACCGTCCTCGATAACCTGGAACGGCTCACGGGCTCGAGGATCAACACCGCCTACATGATCCCCGGCGGGGTCCGGTTCGACCTCCTTCCCGAGGACGCCGCGGCGATGCTTGCGGATCTCTCAAAGGTGGAGGAGGAGATGCAGCGGCATACCAGGATCTTCGAGACCGGCCCCCTGATTGCGCTCCGGAGCAAGGGGATCGGGGTCATGAACCATGAGGAGGCGATCCGGTCCCATACCGTCGGCCCAACGGCCCGGGCGAGCGGTGTCGTCTGCGACCTGCGCCTTCGCCACCCGACCTACCGGGAGCTCGGGTTTACCCAGGTCACCCGGACCGAGGGCGACAACTTCGCCCGCGTGATGGTCAGGTTCCAGGAGGTCTTCCAGAGCATCGACCTGATCCGGAAATGCATAGAAACCCTCCCCGACGGCCCCGTCCGGGGCGGCGGCTTCTGCAAAGCGGGCGAGACCTCGTATGCCGGCGAGGCTCCCCGCGGGGAACTGACCTACTCGATCAAGACCGACGACTACGGCAGGGTGGTCGATATCGCCATCAGGACGCCCTCGATCATGAACATCGAGGCCTGCGTCCACGCGATGATCCCCGACGCCACGTCGATCGCGGACGTGACGGCGACGTTCATCAGCAGCGACCCCTGCGTCGCGTGCAACGAGAGGTAGGATATGCGATCGATCATCTACTACGTGCGTGAGTTTCTCCGGCCGGAATGGCTGAAAACATTCTTCTTCGCCAGGACCGCACCGCTTGAGACCCCCTCGTACTTCAAGGGCTACCCGGCCCGGACGGAGAAGGAGTGCACGCGGTGCCTTTCCTGCATGATGATCTGCCCCGCGCCCGGCGCCATCGCGGTTCTCCGCAAGAAGGACCAATGGGGGCCGGAGATCTACCCCGGCCACTGCATCCGGTGCGGCCTCTGCGTCGAGGCATGCCCCGAAGGCGTTCTGTCGAGCGGGCGGATCCTCGACGTCACCCGGCGCGACGGGACGGCGTTCTGGTCGTGGTACCACCTCCAGGTCGACGACAGCCTCTGCATGCGCTGCGGAAACTGCTGCGTCTCCTGCCCGGTCAACCGGGAGATCGACCCGCAACTCGGGGCGACGGGAACCTCCTCAAGCGACGAGGTGATCATGCGGATCGAGGGCGGCCGGGTGACGATACTCCACGAGGAGAAGTGCACGGGGTGCAAGACCTGCGAGATCAACTGCCCGAACCGGGCCATCCGGGTCGCCCGGATGGTGGAAGGGGTGCAGGGCGAGGAGGCGGAGGCATGACGTATCTCATGATCACGGGCCGGACGGTGAACCAGGGGGTGACGGTCGAGAACAAGACCTCCGCCGAATACGCGGCCGAGACCTCCACCTGCTTCATGCACGAGTTCGATATGATGGAACTTGGGCTTGACGACGGCGAGTGTATCCGGGTGACCGGGCCCTGCGGCGAGGTCGTCATGCGGGTCTCCGCATCCGAGGAGGTGGAGACGGGCACCGTCTTTGTCCCCTACGGGCCCTACGCAAACCACATCGTCGCTGCCGGCACCCACTCCACCGGGATGCCTGACTTCAAGTCGCACGAGGTGGAGATCGAACCGACGGATGAAGAGCCGAAGACCGTTCACGGACTGATGGAAGACCTGGGAGGGCTTGCCTATGATCGTTAAGGACGCGGTCTGCCCGTTCTGCGGATGCCTCTGCGACGATATCGAGGTGGAGGTGGACGGGGACCGGGTGGTCGCTGTGACGAACGCCTGCGAACTCGGCACGAAGAAGTTCATGGGCGAGAAGAGGCTGAAGAACCCGATCCTGCGCGATGGAGACGCATGGAAGGATATCACCTACGATGAGGCGGCCCGCTACGCCGCCGGTATGCTCCTCTCTGCCGAGCGCCCGCTCCTGTATGGGTGGAGCGGGACCCACGGGGAGGCCCAGTGTGTGGGGGTGCATATGGCCGAACTCGTCCGGGGCGTCATCGACAACACCTCCTCGGTCTGCCACGGACCGTCGATCCTGGCCATCCAGGAGGTCGGGCACCCGGGCTGCACCCTCGGGGTGGTGAAGAACCGGGCGGACCTTGTCATCTACTGGGGATCGAACCCGATCGACGCCCACCCCCGTCACCTCTCCCGCTACACCCGCTACGCGGAAGGGTTCTTCCTCGACAACGCCTTCCGCGACCGGAAGGTGATCGTCGTCGACGTCAGGAAGACCGAGACGGCGAACATCGCTGACGAGTTCGTGCAGATCAAGCCCGGCGGGGACTATGCGGTCCTCTCGGCGCTCCGGGCGATCGTCCGGGGCAAGACGGAGACGATCCCCCGGACGGTCGCGGGCGTCACCCGCGAGCAGCTTGTCCGGGTGGCGAACCTCTGTAAAGGAGCGAAGTTCGGGGCGGTCTACTTCGGGCTCGGGCTCACGATGACCCGCGGAAAGTACAAGAACATCAGGAACGCCATCGAACTCGTCTCGGAACTGAGCCGGCACACGAAGTTCACCATCTCGGCGATGCGGGGCCACTACAACGTCTACGGGTCCAACGAAGTGAACACTTGGATGACCGGCTACCCCTTCGGGATCGACTTCTCCCGGGGGATCGCCTTCTACAACCCGGGTGAGACGACGGCCGTGGATATCTTGGCCCGGAAAGAGTGCGACGCGGCGCTGATCGTCGGGAGCGACCCGGCCGCCCACTTCCCGCGAAAGTGCCTGGAGCACCTCGCGGAGATCCCGGTGGTCCAGCTCGACCCCTACCCGAACGCCACGACCGCGTTCTGCAACGTCCAGATCCCGGTGGCGGTGACCGGCATCGACGCCGTGGGGACGGCCTACCGGATGGACGGGGTGCCCATCCGGACAAGGCAGGTCCTCTCTTCCGGTTATCCGTCCGACCGGGAGGTCCTTTTGAAGATGTATACGCTGATGCAGGAGGGAAAAGGGCAATGACCGAACTCCTGGTGAAGAACGCCTGCGTCATCGACCCCCTCCGGTCCATCAACGCCGAGACGATGGACATCGCCATCCGTGACGGCAGGATCGTTGAGGAGGTGAGCGGTGCGGCGGAGGTGATCGACGTCCACGGCATGCTCACGATGCCGGGCGGGGTCGACTCGCACACCCATATCTGCGGGACGAAGGTGAACTTCGGGCGGTACATGAGCCCCGAGGATATGCGGGCGGGGAGGACGCCCCGGCGGGGGCCGCTGCACGCCACGTCCGGCTACAGCGTCCCGACCACCTACGGCAACAGTTACCGTTACAGCGTGATGGGCTACACCACCCTGCTCGAGGGCGCGATGGCACCGCTCGAGGCACGCCACACCCACGAGGAGTTCATCTACACGCCGCTCCAGGATACGATGGCAAACACCCTCTTCGACGGGAACTGGGGAATCATGGAGGCGATCCGCGACGGCGACACGAAGAGGGTTGCAGCCATCATCGCCTGGACGCTCCGGGCGGTGAAGGGGTTCGGCGTCAAACTCACGAACCCAGGCGGCACCGAGGCCTGGCAGTGGGGCAAGAACGTCTCCTGCATCAGGGACCCGGTGCCCTACTTCGAGGTGACGCCCGCGGAGATCATCCGGAAGGTGATCGAGGCGAACGAGCTCCTCCATCTCCCGCACTCCGTCCACCTCCACGCGAACAACCTGGGCACGCCGGGGAACTACACCTGCACGCTTGGGTCGATGGGCCTCGTCCCGGACCTGAACAAAAAGAGGCAGACGCTCTATGCCACCCACGTCCAGTTCCACGCCTACGGCGGGTCCGGGTGGCCGGATTTCTGCTCGAAGAGCGAGCCGATAGCAAATTTCGTCAACATGCGCCCGCAGATCGTCATGGACATGGGGCAGGTGATGTTCGGCCGGACGACGACGATGACCGCCGACGGGCCGATGGAGTTCAACCTCTACCGCCTCCACCACGAGAAGTGGAGCAACCACGACGTGGAGCTCGAGACCGGTTCCGGGATCATCCCGGTCATCTACCGGCGCAAGAACCTGGTCAACTCGATCATGTGGGCGATCGGGCTCGAACTCGCCCTCCTCACGGAGAGCCCCTGGCAGTGCCTGCTCACGACGGATAACCCGAACGGTGCGCCGTTCGTCCGCTACCCCGAGATCATCGCCCTCCTGATGAGCAAGAAATACCGCGACGCCGAGTTCGCGACGGTCCACCCGGATACCGCGGCAAGGGTGCCCCTCCCGGCGATCGAGCGGGAACTGGACTGGTACGAGATCGCGGTGATGACCCGGGCCGGCCAGGCGAAGGCGCTCGGGATCCAGGAGATCGGGAAAGGCCATCTCGGGCCGGGCGCGTATGCGGATGTTGCCGTCTACCCGATCCGGATTGACGAGGTCGACCCGTCGGTGGATCATCAGAAGGTGATCGAGGCGTTCGGTCAGACCGAGTACACGATCAAGCGGGGCAGGGTCGTCGCCCGGAGGGGCGAGTGCCTGATCGATGGGAGCAACGCCACGTTCTGGGTCAAGCCGAAGGTCTCCGAGGCTTACGATATGGGCAAAGACCCGGACTTCATCGAGAAGTTCGACCGCTATTACACGGTCAGGATGAGAAATTACCCGGTGCAGGAGGAGTACCTGAACCGGAACCGGTGCATCGAGACGGAGGCGGAGATATGAAGGTCACGCTTGCGATGAAACCTACCGCGAGGTCGTTCATCCCGATCGAGGCGGAGTCGATCGTCCCGAAGAATTTCCTTGCCGGCACCGATCTCGTCGTCTGGCGGGGGAACCGGGAACTCAGGCTCGACGAGGTCTTCACGGTCACCGTGGAGGGCCATGCCGATCGCTCAGAAAACGTCGAGGTCGTCCTCTCGGGCGATGACACGTTCCGCTTAAAACGGGTCGGGGAGTACATGGAGGCCGGGAAGATCACGGTCCTCGGCAATATCGGGATGCACTGCGGCAACTTCATGACCGGCGGGGAGATCGAGGTCCGCGGCAACGCCGACGGCTGGCTCGGGAGGGAGATGGGGGGCGGAACCATCATCTGCCGGGGCGATGCCGCAGACTACTGCGCGTCGGGATACCGGGGCGGCAGGAAGGGGATGACCGGCGGCACCGTGGAGGTCTTCGGCCGCGCCGGGGATTTCGTGGCGGAACACATCGCCGGCGGCACGGTGATCATCCACGGCAGTGCCGGGGATATGCCCGGGGCGGAGATGCACGGGGGAACGCTCACGGTGCACGGGGACTGCAGCCGCCCGGCAGCGAACATGAAAGGGGGCTCCTGTTACGTCTTCGGCACCGCGCAGGGGATGCTTCCCACGTTTCGGAAGATCGGAACGGTCCAGCACGAGGGGCGCACGCTAATCCGGTTTGTCGGGGATGTTGCGAACCGCGGAAAAGGAAATCTTTTTGTGAGAGACTACGTATATCTGGATTGATGGTCAGACACGAGTGCGGGTTCGAGGCCCCGATTCATTGTAAGAGGTGCGGGAGACCGCTATCCAGCAAAGAGCGTACGGGCCTGTTCTGCCCGCACTGCGGAAGGAGAGTGAGCATGCTCTGTCCCGGCTGCGGGCGCCTCTGGTGATCAGACCCGGTCCTTCACCCACTCGGTGTACCGGGCCCGCAGCCGCTGGAGGTCCTGCTCCGTCAGGTCTTTTTTCCGGGTCCGGTCCAGGTACGACTCCAGCTGCTCGACCACCCGTTCTGCGTCCAGAAAATCATCGACATCCAGGTAGACCGGCGCACGTCCGACGTTGATCGCTTCGCCGCACATCGGACAGAGCCTCCAGCGCTGGTAGCGGTCCACGTAGGTGAAGGTCTTGCAGCCCGGACAGCGGATGACGAGGTACATTCTTAAAGGGAATGTGCCGGCGGGTGGATTTATAGTTATCCATCCGGTCTCCTTTTATGATTCGGGGTGGGGCGGTGGGAGGGGCGTGCCCCCATTCTCTCCATCTCCCTCACCTCTCTTGAGCCCCCCGCGGTGCGAGGTCTTTCACCGCCGGCCCGTGGATCACCCTCCCGTCTGCGTCGTAGCGGGAGCCGTGGCAGGGGCAGTCCCAGGTCTCTTCGGCGCTGTTCCATGCGACGACGCATCCCAGGTGCGTGCAGGTGGGGTTGACCGCGTGGACCCGCTCCTCCCGGTCCCGGAAGACCCCGGCTTTTTCCCCCTCGATCATCAGGATCTTCCCTTCCCCGGGCCGGACGTCCCGGAGGTCCCCGGCCGGCCGGGATATCGCCCCGCCGATGTACTTCTCGGCCACCCCGATGTTGTGGACGAGGAATCGCCGGACAGATGCCGCGGGCTTGAACCGATCAGGGGCGTAGACCTCTGCCCAGGGGCTCGTGCGATCCTGGATCATCTCGGTGAGGATCATCGCGGCCGCGGTGCCGTTGGTCATCCCCCACTTCCGGAAACCCGTCGCGATGTAGACGTTCTCGTGGCCGGCGGCGAGCGGGCCGATGTAGGGGACGCCGTCGATGGTGATGTAGTCCTGCGCCGACCAGCGGTAGTCGACGGAGATGGCCGGGTAGACCGACCGGGCGTAGGCCTCGAGGGCCCGGTAGTGCTCCCTGGTGTCCACGTTCTCGCCGGTCCGGTGCTCCATGCCGCCGACGAGCACCAGTTCGCCCCCTTCGGCGGGCTGTGAACGCCAGGAGTGGGCGGGGCCTTCGGCGTTGATGAAGATGCCGTCCGGGAACGGCTCGCCGGTCCGGATGCCGAGGACGTAAGAGCGCGAGGGCTCCATCCTTGCGTAGTAGAACCCGGGGCCGTCGTAGAAGGGGTAGTGGGTTGCAAGGACCGCCGCCCGGGACGTGACGACCCCGTGCTCCGTCCGGACAGCGCACCTGCCTCCGCCGTCCTGCACCTCAAGCGCCCGGGTCTTCTCGAAGATGTAACTCCCGTCGCCCGGTATGAAGGAGGCGAGGCGCTGGAGGTATTTCAGCGGGTGGAACTGCGCCTGGTCGACGAACCGGACCGCTCCGTAGGTCCGCCCGGGGAGCCCGATCTCCTCCACAAACGTCGCCGGGATCCCGAGACTCCGTGCCGCGTCCGCCTCGGCCATAACGAGGTCGCGGGAGTCCTCCGACTCCGCGTAGGTGTAGGCCGGTCTCCTGACAAAATTGCAGGGGATGTCGTACTCCCGGACGAACGATGCGATCGTCTCGATCGCCGCCTGGTTCGCGTCGGCATACTGCTTCGCCTGCCCGCCTCCGAACCGGGAGATCAACTTGTGGTATATGAGCCGGTGGAGCGACGTCACCTTCGCCGTCGTGTGGCCGGTCACCCCCCGGTAGACCCTCCCCCCCTCGATCACGGCGACCGTGTAGCCTGCCTGCTTGAGCAGGACGGCGGTGGTGATCCCGGTGATACCGCCGCCCACGACCGCCACGTCGGTCTCCAGGTTCCCTGGCAGGGGGGGATACGACGTCTCGGGGGTGGTCTCCATCCAGTACGACTCGTGTCTGCCCGGCAGGCCATACACCGGACCCGGTCCATGCTCCATAGGTTACGCCTCCGCTTGCCCGCCTGCCCTCCCTCCCTCCCGGCGGGTGCCGGGAAGGGGCGGCGGGCGGTCACCATTATGCCGGGGACATATATAGGTGTGCCACGCCTGCTCCCGATCTCACTTCCGCACGACCTTCTTCCCTTTCAGGTCTCTCACCGTCGGGCTCCCGATCACCCTCCCGCCGGCAGCGTAACGCGAACCGTGGCAGGGGCAGTCCCAGGTCTCCTCTGCGTTGTTCCAGGCGACGGTGCAGCCCATATGCATGCAGGTCGGGTCCAGCGTGCGGATCCCGCCGCCCCCGTCCCGGACGACCGCGACCTTCTGCCCGCCCGCCTCGACGACCTTCCCCTCGCCGGGTGGTATCGCCGCGACCTCCCGGTCAAACCGGGCGGCATCGACCTCGATCGTCTCCCCGGCGGCCGCGAGTCTCTTCCGGACCCGGTCGGGAAACTCCGGCTGCTCCCGGAACCGGGAGGGGTCGAAGACCTCCGTCCAGGGGTTCGTGCGGCCCTGGATCATATCGGTGAGGATCATCGCTGCCGCGGTGCCGGTGGCCATCCCCCACTTCCCGAATCCCGTCGCGACATAGATGCGGTCGTGGCCTTCGGCAAGCGGGCCGATATAGGGCACACGGTCGAGGGTGATGTAGTCCTGTGCCGACCAGTGGTAGTCGACGGCCCTGACCGGGTAGACCGACCGGGCGTAGGCCTCGAGGGCGCGGTAATGCGCCCGGGTATCGGTCACCGCCCCGGTGTCGTGCGCCGCCCCGGTGACGATGACGAGGTCGCCGTCGCCGGCGGGCTGCGACCGCCAGGAGTGGACGGGTCCCGCGGCGTTGATGAAGATCCCGTTCGGGAACGGCTCATCGATCCGGATCCCGAGCGCATACGACCTCGACGGATGCATCCGGGCGAAATATGCGCCGGGCCGGTCATAGATCGGGTACTGCGTGGCGAGAACCGCGTGGTCGGAGGAGAGCGAGCCCCGGTCGGTCTTCACCGCAACACCGCTCTCCCGCTCCTCGATATCGAGGGCTCTCGTCATCTCAAAGACGTAACTTCCCTCCCCCGGGAGGTGCCCGGCGAGGAGCAGGAGGTAGTTACGCGGGTGGAACTGCGCCTGGTCCTCGAGGACCACCGCCCCGTGCATCCTGCCCGGGAGCGGGACCTCCTCCGTGAAGACCGCCGAAAGACCGAGGCTCTTTGCCGCATCCGCCTCGGCGATAACGAGTTCGCGGGAATCCGCCGACTCCGCGTAGGTATAGGCGGGTTTCCGCTCGAAACTGCACGGGATGTTGTACTCCCGGACGAGGGCCGCGATCGTCTCGATCGCCGCCTGGTTCGCAGCGGCATACTGCCGGGCCTTCACGCTCCCGAACCGGTCGATCAGGTCGGCGTAGACGAGCCGGTGGAGCGCCGTGATCTTCGCCGTCGTATTGCCGGTGGCGCCCGTGGCGATCCGGTAGGCGTCGATGAGGGCGACCGTCAGCCCCGCCTTCTTCAGGAGGAAGGCCGTGGTGATGCCTGCGATCCCGCCCCCGATCACCGTGACGTCCACGCGCCCGTCCCCGTCGAGCGGCGGAAACCCCGTCTCCGGCGAGGTGGCCATCCAGTACGACTCCGCCTTTCCCGGCAGAGTACCATCCCGTTCCGGTGCCTCTTCCATGCTTCTTCCTCTCTTCGCTGGTGGGTGCCGCGGCACCTATATATCGGTTATGCAGGATCGGCAGGGGGACCGTCATCTGCCGGGACCCACCGGTATGCATAAGAGCAAACGCTTCGATGCAGGAGCGATCGGGATGAGCGTGATTCACACAATCGGGGACTACGAACGGTATGTCGGAAAAGAGGTTGTACGCCGCATCGAGGCGAAGGCACGGCCGCTCCACGACATGCACGTCCTGCACATGAACTCCACCTACTACGGCGGCGGGGTATCCCAGATCCTGTCATCCCTGACCCTCCTGACAAACAGCCTCGGCATAGAGACCGGGTGGCGCGTCGTCCACGGCCCGCCGGACTACTTCAGCGTGACGAAGAAGTTTCATAACGCCCTCCAGGGAGGCGAGATCAACCTGACCGACCGGAAGAAGGAGATCTACGAGAACGTCATCCACGAGAACGCCGTGAGGAACCACATCGACCACGACATGGTCTTCGTCCACGACCCGCAACCGCTCCCGCTGATCACCCATTACCGGAAGAAATGTCCCTGGGTATGGCGCTGCCACCTCGACCTCACCACGCCGAACCGGGAGGTCTGGAACTACCTCCTCCCGTTCATCGAGAGGTACGACGCCGTCGTCCTCTCCTGCGGAGAGTACCGGCAGGACCTCACGAGACCGCAGGTCTTCTTCACGCCCGGCATCGACCCCTTCTCGATCGTGAACCGGGACCTCCCCGAGAGCGCCGTCGACGAACGTCTCGCGCACTACGGCATCCCGACCGACCTCCCCCTGGTGGTGCAGGTCTCCCGGTTCGACCACTGGAAGGACCCCGTGGGGGTCATCCGGGCATTCGAGAAGGCAAGGAGGAAGGAAGAGTGCACCCTGGTCCTCGTCGGGAACGTGGCGACCGACGACCCCGAAGGCGCCGAGGTCTACCGGTCGCTCCTCGCCCACAGAAACGAGCGGGTCATCGTGCTGAGCGTCCAGGACGGGGCGCTGGTGAACGCGCTCCAGCGGCGGGCGGCGGTCGTCATGCAGAAGTCCCTCCGGGAAGGGTTCGGACTGACGGTCTCGGAGGCGATGTGGAAGGGTGCGGTGGTGATCGGCGGAGACGTCGGCGGGATCCGCTACCAGATCCAGGACGGGGTGAACGGGTTCCTGGTCTCCTCCGTCGACGAGGCGGCGGAGAGGATCGTCCGGCTGCTCCGCGACCCCGACCTCGCAGAACGGCTCGGGCGCGCGGCGCGCGAGCGGGTGCGGGAGTGCTTCCTCTTCACCCGCACCGTCGAGCAGTACCTCGACCTGATCGCCTCGTTCGAGCCGGAGTTCCGGTTGAGGGAAGGTGTGGGGTTGTGGTGCGGGTGAGCGGTGGGCGGTGGGGGACTTTTGAGGCGAGCCATCTGGTGTGAGGAGACAGGGGAGGGGGGCACGGTCCACTGCGTGGGGAGATCCCACCTTTGGTGCTCATGCCCGTGCCTCCCCGTCCGTCGCGCCCGAAATCACGAGTAATCCCCACAATCCGTCGGAGCCCTCTGCGTGAAAATCCGAGCATTTTTCTGCATGCGGAGACGACCACTGATCCGTGAGTTCCATGGCTATCCAGGTAATCGGTGTTCAGGGCCTCCCCCTGATCCAGAACGGTGACGACCTGCCCGCCCTGATCTGCGATCGGGTCGCGTTCGAAGACGGGGATATCCTCGCCGTCGCCTCGTCCGTCTACTCGAAGGCAAAGGGCTTCACCCTTGATCTCGCTGCCATCACCCCCGGCGCGGACGCCGTGCGGATCGCGGCAAAGACAAAGGAAGATCCCCGCTTCGTGCAGGCGGTCCTGGACTCGTCCACCGATATTCTGCTCGAATACCCGTTCATCCTCTCGGAACTGCCTTCCGGCCACATCGGCGTGCGGGCCGGCGTCGACCACAGCAATATCGAAGACGGCCGGATCATCATTCTCCCGCCCGACCCCATGGAGGCCGCCGCCGAGGTCCGGAGCGCGATCTGCCGCATCACCGGAAAGGACGTCCGGGTGCTCATCACCGATACCTGCGGCAGGTCGTTTCGGCGCGGCCAGACCGGCACCGCCATCGGGTGGGCGGGGATGACGGCGATTGACGACTACCGGGGCGACACCGATCTCTTCGGCCATGTCCTCGCGATCACCGAAGAAGCGGCGGTCGACGAGATCGCAGCCTTCGCCAACTTCGTCATGGGCGAGAGCCACCAGGGTGTCCCCGCCGTGGTCTTCCGGAACTGCCGGACCTGGAACGGGCACGACCAGGTCTACTTTACGCCGGAGCAGGACGTCATCAGGGCTGGTCTCGTGGCCCTGAAGCGGGACAAAAAGGATTAGAAGAGAGCGTTGAGGATAAAGACTGCCCCTCCGGTCACGATGGTTACAACGATCACGATCTTCGGGTCGATGTGGATGGCCCGGTGATCTTCGCTGTCGTAGTAGTTGACCAGGCCGGCAGAGGATACCAGTCTTCCGCCAGATTTTTTCGCCATACTCAAATATTCTCCCTTGCAATATATAAAACAAAGGTCACAGGATGCAGGAGAGATCATACGTCGTCACCGGCCGCACACTCCTCGGCGAAGACCTCCGGGAAGAAGACGTCACCATCACGGTCTCCGGGGGTATCATCACCGCGATAGAGCCCTCTTTTGGGACGCCGGACCGGTGGATCGTGCCCGCCTTCTTCAACGCCCATACCCATCTCGGCGACACAGTCGCGATGGACCTCCCCGCCCGGGGCAGCCTCGCCGAACTCGTCAAACCGCCGAACGGGTTGAAGCACCGGATCCTCGCGGCAACCCCGCGGGCCGACCTCGTCCGGGGGATGCGGTCGAGCATCATGGCGATGATCGCGACCGGGACGACCGGGTTTGCCGACTTCCGGGAAGGGGGGGCCGACGGTGTTGCGGCGCTTCGCGAGGCGGCGGCCGGTCTCGGCTGCCGGCCCGTCATCCTCGGCCGCGAAGGCGGCGAGAAGGTCAGCGACGGGGCGGGCATCAGCAGCGTCCACGACGTCGCGAACGCCGAAGAGATCGTCAGGGAGGCGCGAGCCGCGGGGAGGCTCGTCGCCTTCCACGCCGGGGAGAAGAACCCTGACGATATCGACGAGGCGCTCGCGTTCGAGCCCGACCTGCTCGTCCACTGCACCCACGCGACCGATGCACACCTCAGGCGGATCGTCGATAGGGGAATTCCCATCGTCGTCTGCCCGAGGTCGAACTGGCTGCTCGGGGTTGCGGCCTCGGCGGCCCATCCGCCGATAGCGCGGATCCTCGAACTCGGCGGCCGGTTCCTCCTCGGGACGGACAACGTGATGTTCGTTCAGCCCGACCTTGCCCGGGAGATGGCATTTACTGCAACGATCTACCGCGCGCCCCACGACGAGGTCCTGCGTGCCGCGATCGCCGGGGCCCGGCTCGCCGGGAGGTCAGGATACCTTGAGGAGGGGCAGGAAGCGCATTTTCTTGTCATAAATCCTGCAAAATCCAACCTCACCTTCAGCAAAGATGTCCGGGCAACCATTGTAAAACGGCTGGATTCTTCATCTATCTGCCAAACAGTTTTAACCCTGCAATAGATACCAGATAAGAAGTATCTGTTCTGCGTGGTGTGTATGTTCCGTACGATACTTGTTGCTATAGATGGCTCCGAACCTGCCAACCGGGCTTTGGAAGAGGCTATCGGTGAGGCCAGCGTCTGGAAGGCCAAAGTTCATGTCGTTTATGTCGTTGAATCCGGGCTCTTTTCATCCCTTCCTATGGACAACACACTCGAAATAATATATAGTGTTTTGCAGAAGGAAGGCGAGGAAATTCTGGAAGGGGCTCGTAAGAAAGCAGATGCGGCGGGCGTCCCGATCACGACGCATCTCCGGCAGGGGCACGCGGGATCCCAGATCGTCGCCCTCGCCAAAGAACTGGGAGTTGATCTCATCGTCCTCGGGTCCTACGGAAAGAGCGGTGTCGACCGCCTCCTGCTCGGCAGCGTGACCGACTACGTGGTGCAAAACAGCCCCATCACGACCACGGTGGTGAGATCATAACCTCTTCAGGGCGGATGCTCGTCCGGGACTTCATGGTGACCGACGTCGTCTGCGTCGAGATTCCCGGAAACCGGGATGACGTCCTGCGGATCCTGAAGCGCACGGGTATCAGCGGCGTCCCGGTCCTCAAAGACGGCGAGCTCGTCGGCATCATCACCCGTAAGGACCTCCTCCGGAAAGCGGACGAGACCCAGCTCGGGCTCCTGATGACGCCGGACCCGGTCGTCATCAGGCCGGACGCTCCCATTGCGGAGGCGGCCCAGCTGATGGTGCGGCATAACATCAGGAGGCTCCCGGTCGTAGAGGGCGGGTCGATGATCGGGCTCATCAGCGTGGCCGACCTCATCGGGGCCATCGCACAGATGCGCCTCACCCTGCCGATCAAGGATACCTACGTCAGCAAGACCTATGCCCTCTGGGAGGACACACCCCTTTCACTTGTGGGGAGGGTCCTCGAGATATCGGGCTATGACGCCATCCCCATCCTGATGGAGGACGGGACGCTGACCGGCATCATATCGGAGCGGGACCTCATCAGGCATTCCCGCATCGAGGACGGCGTCGAGGTCAGCGACTTCTCGAACGGTACCGACGACGACGAGTGGACCTGGGAGAGCATTCGGGACATGCACACCATCAGCTACGGCATCTCCAGGATCCAGCTCCTTCCGATCCCCGTAAAGAACGCGATGGTCAAGAACGTTCTCGCCGTTCCCTTGAACGCGGAGGTCGGCGAGTGCGCCTTGAAGATGCGGCGAGCCCGGGTCGACCAGCTCCCGGTGGTCAACGGGAACAAGCGACTCGTCGCCATGCTCTTTGACCGGGAACTGATCAAAGTCCTGCTGCCCGACCAGCAGGGCTTGCGAAAGAATTAAGGTTCTCTATCCACAAAATATATGGATGCCTATCATGTCGTACCAGAATCCGGTACGACGATAAATTTATGTTTTAGAGTATCACTATACGCTTAACCGCTTTTGAGAGAGGTAAAGCGTTTTAGAGATTTTAGGGGTGCTTCAATGGTTGATATTTCCCAACAGATTATGACAGGTACAACCACGGTAGGGCTGGTCTTCGACGGCGGCGTGGTTCTTGCGACGGAGATGCGGGCGACGATGGGGAACATGATCGCGAGCAAGCGTGCCAAGAAGATCTACCAGATCACGCCGAGGATCGGTCTCACCACCGCCGGCGGCGTTGGTGACGCGCAGCAGCTGGTCCGGATCCTGCAGGTCGAGTGCAACCTCTTTGAGATGCGCCGCGGCAAGACGATGTCTGTGGGCGCCGCGTCGACCCTGCTCTCGAATTACCTGAACCAGAACCGCTACTATCCGTACTACGTCCAGCTCCTGATGGGCGGGTTCGACGACGAGGGGCCGAGCGTATACTCCGTCGACGCCATGGGCGGGGCGACCAAGGAGGAGGATATCGTCGCCACCGGCTCGGGGTCTCCCTTCGCCTACGGTGTGCTCGAAGACCAGTACCGCCCGGACCTGAAGGAGGACGAGGCAAAAGATCTCGCCATCCGTGCAGTCCGGTCGGCGATGCGTCGTGACTCGGCATCCGGGGAGGATATCATGGTGGTCGTAATAACGAAGGACAAATACGAAGAACAGATAGCGAGCGGGCTGCAGAGGCCATCTGTGGCCCGACCGACACCCTGACATTTTTTAGGACGATTTTAATGGTTATTGAAGAGAAACTGCGGGAGTTTAAGGAGCAGATCGAGAAGATCGTTCCCAGCGGAATTACGATCTCAAATGTCGAGTTCGAAGGACCCGAACTTGTCATCTATACCGACGATCCGAAGCAGTTCGCCGACCAGGCGGACCTGATACGAGTACTGGCGCGTGACCTGCGTAAGCGCATCGTCGTGCGCCCGAACATCCTTGAGGACCCGGAACGGGCGGCCCAGGAGATCCGGGCCGTTGTGTCTGAGAGCGCGGGGATATCCGAGTTCTTCTTCGACCCGGAGACGGGCGAGGTCCTGATCGAGGCTGAGAAGCCCGGCGTGGTCATCGGGAAGAACGGCATAACGCTGCGGGAGATCACCAAACAGATCGGCTGGACGCCGAAAGTAGTCCGGACACCGCCCATCGAGAGCACGACGGTCAAGCAGATCCGCACGTACCTCCGGTCGGTGAAGGACGAACGGAAGGCGTTCCTGCGGACGATCGGTCGCCGTATCCACCGGGAGGTCACGAGCAAAGATCAGTGGCTGCGGGTTACAACGCTCGGCTGCTGCCGGGAGGTCGGTCGTGCTGCGTTCCTCGTCTCGACACCGGAGAGCAAGATCCTGGTGGATTGCGGGGAAAAGCCGGGCAGCACTGCGAACGGGACGCCCTACCTCTACGTCCCCGAGATCTATCCGCTCGACTCGCTCGACGCGGTGGTCCTCACCCACGCGCACCTCGACCACTGCGCTCTCGTCCCCCTCCTCTTCAAGTACGGTTACCAGGGGCCGGTCTACTCGACTCCGCCGACGAGGGACCTCTCGACGATGCTCCAGCTCGATTACCTGGACGTCGTCCGGAAGGAGACGGACAAGATCCCATACACCTCAAACGAAGTGCGGACCTACATGAAGCACTCCATCACCCTCAACTACGGCAGCGTGACCGATATCGCTCCCGACGTCAAACTCACCTTCCATAACGCGGGGCATATTCTCGGGTCGGCTATCGCGCACTTCCATATCGGCGAGGGGCTCTACAACATTGCGTTCACCGGGGACTTCAACTACCAGAAGACGAGGCTCTTCTCCCCTGCGGTCTCGTCCTTCCCCCGTCTTGAGGCGCTCTTTATGGAGAGCACCTACGGCGGGGCGAACGATATCCAGCCCCAGCGGAAAGACGCCGAGGATAAACTCTACGAGACGGTCTCGGCGACGATCAAGCGCGGCGGCAAGGTGATCATCCCCGCGTTCGCCGTAGGACGGTCGCAGGAGGTCATGCTCGCCCTCGAGGAGGGTATCCGGAAGCAGAAGATACCGCCGGTGAAGATCTACCTCGACGGCATGATCAAGGAAGCGACGGCGATCCACACGACCTACCCGGAGTATCTCAACAGCGATCTCAGGAACCAGATCTTCCGCGAGGGGTTGAACCCCTTCCTCTCCGAGGCCTTCGTTCAGGTGGACTCGCCGGCCATCCGCGAGAAGGTGATAACGGGCGATCCCTGCGTCATCATCACCACGAGCGGTATGTTGAACGGCGGGCCGGTGATGGAGTATCTCAAGGCCCTCGGCCCCGACGAACGCAACGCGCTCGTCTTCGTCGGCTACCAGGCGGAGGGGACGCTTGGGCGGCGTATCCAGAAAGGGTGGCGCGAGATCCCGCTCGGGTGGCGCGAGACGATCGTGATCAACCTCGAGATCGCGACGAGCGATGGGTTCTCCGGTCATTCGGACCGGAAGCAGCTGATGAACTACGTCGCCCACCTCCAGCCGCGCCCGGAGAAGATCTTCACCATCCACGGCGACGAGAACAAGACCCTCGACCTTGCAAGTTCCATCTACAAGCGGCACCGCATCGAGACGCATTCTCCCATGAACCTCGAGACCTATCGCATGCTCTAGAATGGTGCGGAACTTCCCCATCCTTCTCGGGATATTCGTGGTGATGGCGTTATCAAACGCTGTCGTCCCGGTGCTTCCCGATTTTGCCGAAGGGACGGCAATGCAGGGCACGGTCTACGCCGCATACTTTTTGGGCGCGTTTGTTGCGGTGCTGCCGGCAGGGATGGCAAGCGACCGGATAGGCAGCGTGCCGCTCATCCGTGCCGGGCTTCTCCTGACTCTCGCGAGCGGTGTCCTCATCCTGCTCTTCCCTTCAGGCCTGCCGCTCCTCGTCTTCCGGGTGGCCGAAGGGCTCGGTGCCGGGCTCTTCCTCTCGGCGGCGCTTGCGTGGGCGAACTCCCAACCGTCGGCCGGGCAGCTCAGCGGGTACGTGATGGCGTCCCTGAATCTCGGTCTGGTCGTGGGGCTCCTCGCGACGGGCTGGCTCGATGCCGCCCTCGACAGTCATCTTGCCGGGATCGCCCTCTTTACGGTGCTTGCCGTCCCCGTGGTCGGGATGGGGTTCACAGTCCGGGAGAGCGAGCGCGTGGGTTTTGCGAGAGCGAACCTCCCCGGGATCGTCCGGAACTACTTCTGGCTCTTTGTCGCAGCAGTCGTCCTGGTGGGGATGACCGGAGCGGTGGCGGCCGTCTACCCGGAGTACACCGGGAACGACCCGTCGGTGCTCGCCCTGCAGCTCGCGACGATCAACATCGCGAGCGTCGTCGCCGTGCTCGTCGCCCCCCGGATCAACTTCCGTCCCGTCCCGACCATCCGGGTCTCCTCGATCCTGATGGCGGGAGCGGTCGTGGCGGGCTATTTTACCCCCTATGCCTTTCCCGCCATCGGGGCTCTTTCCGGGGTGATCATCGTCGCGATTCTTGCGTTCCTAGCGGAGACGAGGGTCCAGCAGGGCGTGATGACCGGGCTCTTCAACACCGCATCCTACGCCGGGTTCACGTTCCTCTCCGCCCTTGCGGGGTTTGCCGCCGGGATGTTCGGATTCCTGGCCGCGTTTCTCCTGCTTGCCGGGATGGCGGCGGCGGTGGCCATTCCTATCGGTAGGTGCCGGTGCGAGCACACCGGGTGACCGAGCGCATATTACCACCTTCGCCCATAGGATCATCCATGAAGATGCTGATCAACGGCGAGTGGCGCGACTCGGTCGCCGGGAAGGTCTTTGCCGTGGAGAACCCCGCCACGGGAGAAGTGATCGAGGAGGCGCCGCTTGGCGGCGAAGAGGACGTTCGATTGGCTGTAGAGGCCGCCGGGGAGGCGTTTGCGGACTGGTCCGCGAAGAGCCAGAGGGACCGGGCGAAAGTTCTCTTCTTCGCGGCAGTTGAGGTGCGCCGCAGGAACACCGATCTCGCGGCGCTCCTGACCACCGAGCAGGGGAAGCCCATCCGTGAAGCGGTCGACGAGATCAACGGGTTTGCCAACATCCTCGAGTACTACCATGCCCTCTCGGCGGGGGAGCGGGGAGAGTTCCAGAACCTTAAGGGCTACGGGCGGATGATCGTCCGGCGGCGCCCGCTCGGGATCTGCGGCGCGATCATCCCCTGGAACATGCCGGCGATCATCATGGGCTGGAAGATCGGCCCGGCCCTCGTGGCGGGGAACACGGTGGTCTTGAAGCCCGCCCGGACCGCCCCGCTGACCTGCACGAAACTCGCGGAGATCCTCGGGGGCGCAGGACTTCCGCCCGGCGTCTTAAACGTCGTCACCGGACCGGGGGAGACGGTCGGCCGGGAGATCGCGAGGAACCCGTCCATCCGGAAGGTCTCGTTCACCGGGGAGGTCGAGACCGGGAAGCAGGTCGCCCTGGATGCTGCCCCGGCCTTAAAGCGGCTTACGCTGGAACTCGGGGGGAGCGACCCCATGATCGTCGCGGGCGACGCCGATATCGGGAAGGCGGTCGAGGGGGCCGTCCGCGGACGGTTCTACAACTGCGGACAGGTCTGCACGGCGGTGAAAAGGCTTTACGTCGACGAGTCGATCGCGGACGAGTTCGTCCGGCGCCTGACGGCACGGGTCGAGGCGATCGTGGTCGGGAACGGCATGGACCGCGGCGTCGGGATGGGGCCGCTGAACAACCGGGCGGGGTTTGACCGGGTCGTCGGCCTGGTGGATGCCGTCCGGGAACGGGCCGAGGGAGAGATCGTCGCGGGCGGGCGGGCTCCTTTTGGGGAGCAGTACGACCGCGGCCTCTTCTTCCTGCCGACGCTCGTCGCCGGTGTGCCGCACGACTCCCCGCTCTTTGCAGAGGAGGTCTTCGGCCCGGTGCTGCCGGTCGCGACCGTCTCGGGCATCGATGAGGCGCTCGATCTCGCAAACAACAGTCGTTACGGCCTCGGGGCGTCGGTATGGACCCGGAGTGCGGATGTGATCGCCCGGGCGACGGAGGAACTCGAGGCGGGGATCGTCTGGGTCAACCAGCACCTGAAGATCCCCCCGGAGGTGCCGTTTGGGGGGACGAAGGAGAGCGGTTTCGGCAGGGAGAACGGCAGCCGGGCGCTGGAGGAGTACATGGAGGAGCAGGCGGTCCTCGTACGGCTGTAGGCCCAAAAACCCCAACTCGATAACTATAACAAAACTTTTATAATCTGTGGGGTATCTCCCCCCTCTCCCCAGGGGGGAATGGTAGTATGAGACAATGGACAGTTCTATGCGCATGCATCCTCGTTCTTCTGACGATGCCGTTTGCTGTGACGGCGGCGGTGGTGGGAGACGAGAATGCAACGCCGACAACCGGGAGTGATACCGGGCAGATGGGTAATCAGACAGCGGATATGACGATCGCCGCCTACATCGGCCAGGACCAGAACCTGACAAGACTGGCTGAAGCGGTCAGTGCGGCCGAGCTCTTCGACACCCTCAACTCCGGAGGACCCTACACGCTCTTTGCTCCGAGCAATGATGCGTTCAACGCGCTCGGCAACGAAACCGTGGGGCAACTCTTCAACGAGACCGACAACCTGACCACGGTTCTCCAGTACCATGTCGTCGAAGGGGAGTACACCTCGGCGGACCTGATGAGTATGGCAGGGAACCAGACCGGGAACCAGACCGGGGATCAGGCCGGAAACGAGTCTGAGGGCGGCATCCTCGATATCTTCAGCGGTCTTCTTGGTATGGGGAACGAGACTGAGAACGCGACGACGCTCACGACGCTCGCCGGCGAGGACCTGAACGTCACCGTCGTCGACGGTGAGGTCATGGTCGGGAACGCGACCGTCACCATGGCGGACATCAACACGACGAACGGTGTAATCCACGTCATCGACCAGGTGCTGGTGCCTGCAAGCGTGAACCTGACGACGGAGAACCAGACCGGGATGCAGGCTACGACGCCGACCGAGACGGTGGCCACCACGACACCGGCCGGGACAGAGGCCGTGGCGAACCAGACCATGCTGATAGGCAGCGTGCAGTGAGGTGATGTAACCGGGGCGGAGGCGGTGAGCACCGATACCGGCCCCTCGGAACCGTCCGGACGGCTATCGGGCCTGATCCGGACCGTAACACTCTTTTCGTCTTTTCCTGGAGAGGGGGCCATGGGCGTTTTACCGGTTTCTTCCGCCGGAGAGGGGGACCGGTCTGGTCTTTCCCTTGAGGAGGATCTACTCGCACTATGATGGATGTGGAGAGATCTGGTCGTTATTCGCCCTGTTTGAGATCCCCGGATTATTATCACAATATTTTTATATAACGTTGAATATTCTCTTGCCCGCAAGGGGGGATATGTATGAAACAACATTTACTGCTCGGTTTCTGCCTCGTTCTTCTCCTGTCACTCACTGCCGCAACTACGGCAGTCCTGATTGGAGGAGGGCCTGTCGAACTGAGCCCTGATGAGTCTGTGAACATTACGCCTGTGAACAGTACCGAATCGTATGAGGTACCACAAACGACCGTGCTTGGAGCACTTGATGAGGCCTCGATTCTTGGAGCGTTTGAGTACCAGGTTGCCGAAGACCTGCCTCCGGAAGAGGGGAATCTCAGCATTCTATCGATTGCAGGGATTGAGAACGAGATCGTGAATGGGACTCCGAACAACTGGACGTTCTGGATGAACGATGAGGCGGGCACGACAGGACCCGCGGTGACGAACGTGACCGACGGGGACAATCTAACCTTCTCCTATGGGCCTCCGGATCACACCCTGGAGGACGCCCTGTATACGCTTACAGTGAACGTGACCGTCACCGGGAACGTCACTCCGACCCCGACCGGGAACGTGACGCCGACCCCGACCGGGAATGTCACCCCGATCCCGACGGGGAACGTGACGCCGACCCCGACGGGCAACGTGACGCCGCCCACTGAAGCGAACGTCACCATCGTCGAACCCATGGAGGGCGCCAGCGTCGCTGCCGGAAACGTCACGGTAAGCGTGAACGTCACGAACTTCACGCTGGTGGAGCCGACCGGGCAGCCGAACGCGCCGGGCGAGGGCCACCTGCACTACTACCTGGATGCCGTGGTGCCGACGAATGAGAGCGAACCAGCCGTGCCTGAAGTCGGCGGCTACGTCATCTCCACGAACCTCACCCACACATGGGAGAACGTGACGCCGGGCGAGCACAACCTCTCGGTCCAGCTGGTCAACAACGACCACACGCCGCTCATCCCGCTCACGTTCATGACGGTGAACGTCACCGCCGATGAGAACGTGACCCCGACCCCAACCGGGAATGTCAC
>NZ_DAXW01000008.1:44760-45380 GCF_002506585.1 Methanoculleus sp. UBA430
CCGACCCCAACCGGGAATGTGACGCCGACCCCAACCGGGAATGTGACCCCGACGCCGACCGGGAACGTGACGCCGACGCCGACCGGGAACGTGACGCCGACGCCGACGGTGACACCACCTGGCGGGGACATCACCCGTGAGATCGTTGAAGGGCTCTCGGGGGAGGAGAACCTGACGACGTTCGTCGCGGCCGTAAACAACTCGACTATCGGCGAGAGCCTCGAAGAGAACGGGAGTTACGTCATATGTGCTCCGACCAATGACGCATTTGCCGGTATCGACAACCAGACGCTCTCGGTTATCCTGAGCGACACGACGCTCCTTAACACCATCATCGGGTATCATGTCATCCCGGGAGACTACACGATTGAAGAACTCGTGATGCTGTGTCAGAATTCGACTGACGGCCAGATCTCTCTGCCGACAGTTGAGGGATCGGATGTCAACGTCTCGTTTGTCAACGGCCAGCTGACCATCAACAACTTCATCGTCATAACCCAGATCGAGATCACGAACAACATTGTCGTCTACGTGATCGACGGCGTCCTGATCCCACCGGATTCCATGATCCCGACCCCGACGCCGACCGGGAATGTCACGCCGACCCCGACCGGGAACGT
>NZ_DAXW01000016.1:0-177509 GCF_002506585.1 Methanoculleus sp. UBA430
CGGGGTAAAAGTGGACGGACCAAGGGGGGCAATTCATCCCCACGGCTCAAGCCGGGGGCTTGCTTGCTCAGCTTGAACCCCGGATCTGTAAGGGCGAACCCTTATCCGGGATCCTGCCGGAGTATCTCTCTATGGAAGGACCGGATACGCTTGACGACTACCGGGAGAAGCGGGACTTTGCCCGGACGCCTGAGCCGCCGGGAGAGCCCGGCGCGGCTCGCGGCTTTCCCATCTTTGTCATCCAGAAACACGCCGCGACTTCGCTCCACTACGACTTCCGCCTGGAGGCAGACGGCGTCCTGAAGTCCTGGGCAGTTCCGAAAGGGCCGTCTCTCGACCCGAAGGAGAAGCGCCTTGCCGTCCCCACGGAAGACCACCCCCTCGGCTACGCCGACTTTGAGGGCGTCATCCCGGAGGGGAGTTACGGGGCGGGGACGGTCCTCGTCTGGGACCGGGGGATCTACCGGAACCTCACGCAGAAGGACGGGCAGGAGGTCGGGGTCGTCGAGGGCCTCCGGCGGGGCCACATCTCCGTCTGGATCGAGGGAGAGAAGGTCCGGGGCGGGTATGTCCTCACCCGCTTCCGGACCGGAAAGGGCGAGGCCTGGCTCCTCGTGAAGAAGGACGATGCGGAGGCAGACCCCGGCCGGGACCCGGTCAGAACGGAGCCCCGGTCGGTCGTCTCCGGGCGGACGCTCGAGGAGATAGCCGCAGAGGAGAGTGGATGACGGGCGAGCCCCTGCCAAGGGGAAGGGTTCCCGATATCCCTGTGGAGATGGGTGAGTTCACCTGCCCGATCTGCGGCAGACAGTACCCCACGCTCGAAGATCTCCACGCCCACGTTCAGCGCGCTCACCGGCACCCTCCGGAGATCCGGTGAGGGCACCGGCCTGCGGCGGGTCCCGGCCCAAAGCCCCTTCCGGGGGGTGGGACGGAGGACCGGTGTGCGCGGGAGATGGTGGAGGTGCCGGCCTTTGAAGTTGCCGGGAGTTAGCCCCGTAGTCACCGCCCGGTTGCCTTTCGGTCGGGGTTCTGGCTGGTGCGGGAGTGGAAGTTTTCAAATCCCAACTTAAGGGTTTTTCATCTCTGAAGTGAAACCAGAAAATAGTACCGGAAAAAGAACTATTTTCTCTGGCCCTGATTGCCCCCGGACCCCCGGAGCGAGAGCTGCTGGAAAGAGGGGATGTCTCAAAAACTTCATACCAAGTATAATTTTTGTTTGGTATTTCGCATAACCCCGGCCAAGCAAACCCTGTAAAGTCACCAATTTCAAAATCTGTCAAAAATACGTCACAGAATTTCAGATACCTCAAGATTGCTCCGGCCTAACCGGGAAATAACGGTTATTTCTCATTAGTCCAATGGATAAGTTTAAAATCTGAACTATCAAAAATTACAGTGATCAATCGATCAGAGATCCTCTCGAAGGTGAGATCATGGCTAGTAAAGTAATGACAAACAACGTTGCAGCAAACAACGTTATGGTACAGACAGCGAGCGACGCCGAGATCGTTACGCAGTTCAAAGAACGCGGGTGTTGGGGATTGTACACCAGCGTGGATTTGAAGGGATGCGACCCGGCGGCGATCAGGGACGCGGAGAAGATTCACCAGTTCATCCTTGAACTCTGCGACCTCATCGACATGCACAGGTTCGGCGAACCGCAGATCATTCACTTCGGCCCGTGTGAGAGAGTCGCCGGATTCTCCATGACCCAGCTCATCGAGACGTCGCTGGTCTCCGGTCACTTCGCGAACGAGACCAATGCGGCCTACCTCGACATCTTCAGCTGCAAAGAATACGAACCTTCGAAGGCAGCAGAGTTTTGCAGGAACTTTTTTGGGGCAGAATCAGCAACCTACCAGGTACTGTTCAGGGACTGAATACGAACACGGCACCCGGCGAACGCTTTAACGATAATCTATGACGGCAGAGAGCCGCTGCCATCTCCCATCCGCTTAATCCGGGCCTGCGAAGGGAGGCGGCCCCCACCCTCGATTTTATGTTTTTCCGGTTTTCTGAAGTTTTTGCCCGTGACCCCCGGGGATCCATGCCCTCTCGATCGATCGGAGACGCTCGCCGTGTCACGACCTCTCCCAGCACCGGGGGGGACGGGCGGCCGGAGGGCTGTGAAACGTGAACGAGGGCGGAAGTACAGAGAGGATGTTCGCCGGAACCGACTGTACCGATGCCGAATAAAAAAAGTGTTCAGGGGGACTCGTAGGGGTTCCGGAGACCCTTGGGGGTTCCGTCCGCCTTGAGGCCGACTGTCTTGCGTGCATCCACGTTCTTCTGGTTCTTCGTGATCTTCTCGGTCGCGAGCTTCTTGACGAGGTCGAGGCCGGGCTTGACCTGGTCCATCGGCTTCGTCTCGAAGCAGCCGGCCGCGATGGCGCCGTCCCAGACTGCGTTACCCTTCATGCTCCGCACAAAGACTGTGCTCCAGCCGTCGGGGCTGCCCACGGACCCGCTGGAGATGTCGGCGAGGTTCCCGACGTAGTCCAGGCAGACGTTGCAGCCGGGCTGCACGTACTTGTGAATCAGCTTTAAGGGCATCTGGCTGACTGCACCGCGCTCGGTGTAGACCGTGAACTTGCCCTTGCCGATGTCCATCTTCTTGACGGACTCCATCTTCTGGTTGCAGTGGTCCTCGACGATTGCCTCGAGCGCCTGGTAGGAGAGGTTCTCCATGCAGTAGATACCGAGCGCGAGGGCAATCTTGTCGTCGACGTCGCGCATGCCGATCGGGTAGAGCTGAGCCTTCCGGACAGCCTGGATCTGGCAGGGCACACCGACGATACCGACGCGGTCAAGACCGTAGCTGCGGGTCGCTTCCTTGATCAGGTAGAGGTTCGGGCTGATGGTGTAGCGCGTTCCGGCAGCGGCCAGGAGCTCTGCCTTCGAGGTCGCAACCATGGGCTCGGGTCTCCAGGGCTCATCGCTCGGCCCTGCGACGATGGCACCGTCGATAATGCCCTCTTCAAGCGCGTACGCGAAGAGCGTCGTGATGATACCGCCGTCCTGGGACTTCTTCAGGATGTCCTTGTCGGTCGAGCGTGCCGAGATCGCGGACTTGTAGTTACCGAGTACGTCCATTCTTCTCACCTCACTGCATGGCTCCCTTGATGGCGCCCATGATGGCCTCGTAGTTGTTCATGACGTCGAAGTTGAACCAACTCCGCGGGCACTGCGAGTAGCAGGCGCCGCACTTGATGCACTGGTCGCGGTTCACGTTCGGCTTGCCGTACTCCATGGTGATGGCACGGACCGGGCAGGTGCCGGCGCAGGTTCCGCATCCCATGCAGAGCCCCTGGTTGATGACATCGTACATCAGGTCGCAGCCGCAAGCCTCGTTGCCGCGCTGTGCGAGCTGCATCAGCGGGGTCAGGTAGGCGGTCGCGAGCTGCTTCTGCTCGTCGTTGCCCCGAAGAAGCAGGTAGGCCATGACGGCGACGTTTCTGACTTCCTGGGGGCACGGGGGACAGGACGGGATGTAGAGGTCAACATCGACGACCTCGCTGATCGGCACGAACGCTTCGTGGCCGGGCTGGTTCCACTGGCCGCCCCGGCAGAACCGGGTGATGTTGCCGTAGGCCGCGCAGGCGCCGTAGGCGACGAGCACCTTCGACTTGGCCCTTGCCTCTTTCAGTTCCTCTACCGAGAGTTCGTCGTTGAGACAGCAGGAACCCTCGACCAGGCACACGTCCATCTCGGGGACGTGGCGTACATCGACCAGGGTCAGTGCATAGACCAGGTCGGCGTAATCATCGAGCAGCTTGAAGAGACCCTCGTAGTTGTCCGCAAGCGTCACGAGGCATCCCGTACATCCGCTCAGGTGTAATTCACCTATCGTAATCTTATCTGCCACAGGCTTTTCCTCCTTTACAACTTCCACCTTTTCATCTACAATGACATCAGAGGGCTTCACCGCGGGCTTCTTCTGCGGCTCTGTTGCAGCAGGCTTTGCCTCCGGTTTCACCTCCGGCTTTCCCTCAGGTTTTCTGTGCGGTTTACTTCTCGCAGTCTTTACCTCGGGCTTTGCCTCAGGCTTCGTCGGCGGCTGGCTTGCAGCAGGCTTTGCCTCGGGCTTCACCTCTGGCTTCGTCTGCGGCTCGCTCGCCGCTGGTTTCACCTCAGGTTTGCTCTCCGGTTTTGCCTCCGGACTCTCCGGTGGTTTCTCCGGGCGGCGCCCAAAGATGCGTTCCTTGATGGTTGATAGCAGCCCCATATTCTACCCCAATTTCCTCCAGTACGATACGCACTGTTTTGGGAATGGCCTCCTCAACCTCCTCAGTGAGCCCCAGTTCAAACTCATGGCTCGCGACACGTTTTGGCTGGCACCCGACGATCGTGATATCGATGACGTCCTTTAATCGCTGCAGTGGTTCGGAAAGGTCCCACGAATGGGCATCCCGGTAAGAGCCCGGGGGCAGGTCTTCGGGCCGGAGTTTCGTCACATCACCGGGGTTTGCGCCGAAATCGGCGATATCGATGATGATCAACTTCTTCACCGGCACCTCTGCATCTTCCATCAACGTAAAGAGGAAGTGAGGGGCGCCAAGGCCGGCATCGATCACCTTGACGTTGTCGGGCAGTTGCAACTTCTGGAGTTCTTCGACGACTGCAGGGCCGAACCCGTCGTCCCCAAAGAGGGGGTTGCCGCATCCTGCGATCACGATCTCACGGAATAGCATGCGTGTACGCTCACTGAATGAGTTTCTGGGCCACTAATCTCTTGTCTTCGTCGATCACCAGCATGTGCGTCGCACAGGAGACGCAGGGGTCGTATCCACGCATGACAACTTCCGCGAGCCGCCAGGGTGCACCGGTCAGTGCACGGCTGCAGGTGGGGAAGTTCCAGGTGGTCGGGACGAGCATCCCGAAGTACTGCACCCGACCGTCTTTGACCTTGGCCAGGTGGACGTCGGTTCCACGGGGCGCTTCGTTCGCGGCCCATCCCAGGGATCCGTCGCCCTGCGGGATCTCGTCGGCGAGCACCGATCCGGAAGTGTCGAGCGCGTCGAGCGCATCGATGATGCCGTAGGCGGTCTCGGGGAACTCCATCTGGCGTGCAACTTGCAGGCCGATGGTGCCCTTCTCGTCGTAGTTCTTGAAGATGGCCTGACGTGCACGCGGTCCGACCTCGACGGGCTGGCCGTCGTAGAGCGGGACGCCGGTGCAGGCCTCCATCTGGGGCCAGGCTTTGGTGCCTACGGGGGAGGTGCCGCCGATCGGGTAGTTCGGGTCGGCTTCGTCGATCTCGACTTCGCCCATGTACCAATCCCAGGGGCGGACTTCGGTGAACCGCTCGGGGAACCACATCGGGGTCTCGTCGAGGCTCGAGCTGCCGTAGACCGGCGCGGTGGCCATGTAGCCCTGGTTGTGGTAGCCGAGTTCCTTCGGGATCGGGACCTCAACGCCGCCGACCTCAGCCCAGTCGCGCTTCTGGTAGTTCCGGAAGACCGCGATCATGAACTCCATCTGTTCCTGAGCAAGCACCCTGGATTCCTTCGCGAGATCGTAGATCTTTGCTTTCGCACGCGGGCTGATGTTCTTGTACATGCCGCCGACGCGGGGGTTGCTCGGGTGGATTGCCTCCCCGCCGACGATCTCACCGATGGTCTGCCCGATCTCACGGAGCCGCTGGATCCGAAGAGCGACGCTCCTGACCGGTTCTTCCTTGGTGAACGGATTGATCTTCACGTCGGTCCCGGGGATGTACATGTCCGGGAGGGAGAGGATGTTGTGGATGGCGTGGCTGTGCATCCTGTTGGCACACTGCAGGATGTAACGCAGGAGTTTTGCATCCTCGGGAATCTCGCACCCGATGGAAGCCTCCATCGCTTCGATACCCGCCAGGGTATGCGCAATCGGACAGATACCGCAGACGCGAGATGCGATCTTCGGAACCTGCTCCATCGTCTTGCCGATGGCGAGCTTCTCGACACCCCTGACCGGGGTGATACTGAGCCAGTCTCCACGCTCGACGATGCCTTCATCGTTGACCTTCAGAACGAGCTTTGAGTGGCCTTCATGTCTCGTTGTTGGGGAAATTTCTACAACTTTCGACAACTATATCGCCTCATTCCGATATTATGATGTTCTGAACACTATACCGGTGTTACCACACAATTTTGTACTGGAAACGTACGTGAGTACGTCAAGAGGAACTATGAAGAAAACAGAGTTTATACCTTTCGCTTGGGCGAATCCCAGAATATTATGTTATCTATATATAGTAACACGGAATATCAAAATATATTAACTTTATATAAAAAAAGTGCTATAATTTCTGACCTACAGCGCGCCTTCGTCCATCTCCGCGACGAGCTCCGCTATCGTCGCCTTTCGCTCCGCATAGGCATTGTGCTGGTGGATGCTCTCTTCATTCGTCTGCTTTATAGTAATTACTGAGTCTCCGGGGAGATCCCGGAACTGCGCGATCACTTTGCGGGCCATTTCGCGGACACAGTCCTCGACGAACCGTGGGTTCTTGTGGGCTTCCATCACCACATAACTCTCGTCGCCCCGCTTGAGAAGTTCGTAAATGCGCGCACTCATGGAATCTTTCAGGATCTTGATGATCTTCTCGAGGCTGATGTGCTGGTCGTCGTCGATCTCGATGCAGAGGAACCCCCGCCCGCGCTGGTTATGCGTGGCCATCGGCACCTCTTTGAAGAACGTGTCGATCTTGTCGTCCGCCACGCCGAGGTTCTCGAGGACATGCAGGGCATGGTCCTTCATGATGTTCTGGGCACAGGGGCAGGCGGTCATCCCGGTCACTTCGGCACCGATGCTCTTTCGGATGATCGGGTTTCCGTCGTTTCTCTGGGCTACGGCTCTCGCGTGGACATTCACGACCTCATGGCAGCTCGTCTCGCTGACCGGGGTCTCCCGCCGGACCATGAATTTGCTCCGCATCCTGACCTCGGTCCGCTCGGCGTATTCGTGCCGGTCCAGGAGTTTGCGCGCCACGGCGCTGCAGAGTTCTTCAATCTCCGTTACGTTCCCATCGATGGCCTGTTGCAGCACGTCATCGATCACCTCGAAATTCCGGGAGAGGTTCGCACCTTTGAGGCTTCCCGGCAGGTCGACGAAGACGTCGAACATGGAGATGAAGATGACCGGCCGTTTGCCAGGTCGGGCGACTTCAACAAGTTTTTGAACGTTTTTTACACCCACCCTGGTCAGATTGATACGGACCTCCGGCAGGCTGGACTGGACATCTGGCAGTTCCATCACAAATCCTCAATAATCTATGGTGATCAGAGTTTCTCTTCATCAACCTTAAAATGACCCTCCCAACAACCGGATCACTTTTATAGTATATTTATCAGGTCTGCTGCCCTATCGGAAGTGAGAACCTATGGTGCAGAAATATTACGAGTCCGACGTGAACCCCCGCGCCTTGGAGAGCAAGACCATCGCCGTCATCGGCTATGGCTCCCAGGGTCGCGGCCAGGCAATGAACCTGCGTGATTCCGGCTGCCGGGTCGTCATCGGCCTGCGGCCCGGCAACAGCTGGCAGAGAGCATCAGAAGACGGCTTCGACGTCTACCCCGTGGCAGACGCGGTCAAGCGTGCCGAAATCGTCCAGATCCTCCTCCCCGATGAGAACCAGGCTGCGATCTATCGCACCGAGATCAGTCCCAACCTCAGAGAGAACACCTGCCTGATGTTCTCGCACGGGTTCAACATCCACTACGGCCAGATCGTCCCCCCACCCACCGTCGACGTGGTCATGGTCGCCCCCAAGGGCCCCGGCCACATGGTCCGGCGGACCTACGAGGAGGGGAAAGGCGTTCCGGCCCTCATCGCCATCCACCAGGACGCCACGGGGAAGGCGCACGCCATCGCGCTCGCCTACGCCCGGGGGATCGGTGCGACCCGCGCGGTGGTGCTCGAGACGACGTTTGCCGAGGAGACCGAGACCGACCTTTTCGGCGAACAGGCGGTCCTCTGCGGCGGGATCACCTCCCTCATCAAGGCCGGGTTCGAGACCCTGGTGGATGCGGGGTATGCGCCCGAGATGGCCTACCTCGAGGTCCTGCACGAGACGAAACTCATCGTCGACCTGATCTACGAGGGTGGGTTCACGAAGATGCGCGACTCGATCAGCAACACTGCCCAGTACGGCGACCTGACGCGGGGACCGCGCGTCATCGGCCCGGAGACCTACGTTGCGATGCAGGAGATCCTCGAGGAGATCCAGGACGGCAGGTTTGCGCGGGAGTGGATGCTTGAGAACATGGTGAACCGCCCGGTCTTCAACGCGCTGACGAGAGCGGACGAGGAGCACCTGATCGAAGAGGTCGGGAAGGAACTCCGCTCGTTCATGCCGCAGTTCAAGAAGTAACACCCTTTTTTTCCGGCCGACACCCGTTTATATCAATCTGCCGTACCCTCCGGTATGGCTGTCTGCATCATCTATCATTCGGAGACCGGCAACACCCGGGCCGTCGCCGAACGGCTTGCCGCGGTGGTCGGCGGGAATCTCGTCGCGGTACGGGATCTTGCGAGCTACTCGAAGGTGGGGATGTATCTCAGAGGCGCTCCCCGTGCGATGCGGGAGGAGCGCGCCGTTATCGAGCCCGCCACGATCGACGTCTCCGGCTACGATACCGTCGTCGTCGGGACCCCTGTCTGGGCGAGGAGCCCGACGCCTGCGGTGAATGCGGCGATCAGCGCCCTTGTGGGCATCGAGGGGAAGGCCGCGGTCGTCTTCTGCACGTCGGGCGGGATGCCGGGGAAGACGCTGGAGAGGATCTCAGAGATGCTTGCCGGCCGGGGGGCCGATGTCCGGGGCGCGGTCGCGTTCACGGTGCGGGACGTGCGGCAGGGGGCGGCGGTGGACGCCCTGGCCGATCTCGTCCGGGGGTCTGAAAAAAGGGCGATCGTTCAGTAACGCATCAGCCGGGTCGTTGCAGAGAGCGCCGTCTCCATTTCTGCCGGCGCGATACTGACGGTCCCATCCCTCAACCGGAGAATGAGTGCATCGCCGCCGGCCGTGCCGATGGTCCGGTGCTCCACGCCGGCGAGAACGGCCTCGTCTCTCGCCGCGACCAGGAACCGGCCGCAGGTCTCGGCGAAGAGCGCCTCGACGGGGTCGCCGGCGAGCGAAACGTCCCCCCGGGGTGCGAACTTCGCGAGCGCCGCAAGGAGGCCGCCGCGCGAGAGATCGGTCGCGGCCGTGACCCGGCCATCCCGAACCAGCTCCCGGACGAGACCGACCGCGGCCGGATCTGCCGCCCCGGGCGCCGGACCGCCGCATCCCGTCACGGCGTCGAGGACCGACCCCCCGAAGTCGGGCGAAGTCCGCCCGATCAGGGCGAGGAGGTCGCCTTCGGCGGGCGCCGTCCACTCCCTGACCTCCCCGCGCCCGATCATCCCCAGCGAGGGCGTGGGCTTGATCGCCGTCCCGAACTCGTCGCTCTCGTTGTAGAGCGAGACGTTGCCGCCGACGACCGGGATTCCCATCCTCCGCGCCGCATCCCCAAGGCCGAGGACGGCCTCTTCAAGCTGCCAGGCGACCTCCGGGTGTTCGGGGCTCGCGAAGTTGAGGCAGTCGAGGATGCAGAGCGGCTCGGCGCCGAGGCAGGCGAGGTTGCTCGCGTTCTCGACGACGGCGTTCGCCGTCCCTTCGCGGGGCCTGAGGTATATGTGCCGGGGGTTGCACCCACAGGAGAGGACGAGGGCTTTGCCCTCCAGGCGGAGGACCGCGGCGTCGTGCTGAAACGAGACCGTCCGGAGCTGGACCTCTTTGTCATACTGCTCGTAGACCCAGTCCTTGCGGGCCACGTCGGGGTGGGCGAGGACCGCGAGGGCGAGGTCCTTTACCGGCGCCGCCGGGCGGGAGAACGGTGTCTCCGCCGAATAGGGCCTCATCTCCAGGGCGCAAAGCGGCGCTCCGCCGACGAGCAGAGCGATCGGGAGATCGGCCACGGTCTCACCGCGGAACCGCACGGTGTAGCGGGGTTCATGGATCACCTCGCCGATATCGCTCCAGACGAGGTCGTACTTCTCCGCGATCGCCCCCATCAGGCCGACGTCCTCGGGCGCGACCTCGATGAGCATCCGCTCCTGCGACTCGGCGAGCATGATCTCCCGCGGCACCATCCCGGGTTCGCGGAGGTGGACCCGGTCGGCGTGGATGACGGCGCCGAACGTACTCGCCATCTCGCTTGAGGCCCCGGCAAGCCCCGCCGCCCCGAGGTCGCGGCAGGAGAGGACCTTGCCGGTCCCTGCCATCGCGAGGATCGCCTCGATGAGGAGTTTCTCCGTATAGGGGTCGCCGACCTGGACGCTCGGCCGGTCGGCGGCCTCCGCATCCTCCGCGAGATCCCGCGAGGCGAACGATGCCCCCCCAAGCCCGTCTCGCCCGGTCGAAGAGCCGACAAGGACCAGCCGACTCCCCGGCCTTTTGGCCCGGGCGGTGATGTAACTGTCGGGATGCACGACGCCCACGCAGACGACGTTCACGAGCGGGTTTCCCGAGTAGGAGGGGTCGAAGGTGAGCTCGCCCCGGACGACCGGCACCCCGATGCAGTTGCCGTAACCCCCGATCCCGGCGACGATCTGCTCCATGAGGTAGCGGTTCTTCTCGCTCTCCAGGGGGCCGAAGTAGAGCGGGTCCATCAGGGCGATGGGGCGGGCGCCCATCGAGAGGACGTCGCGGACGATCCCGCCGACGCCGGTGGCGCTGCCGTCGTAGGGGTCCACGTAACTGGGATGGTTGTGGCTCTCCATCCCGACGGCAAGGGCACAGGTCTCGCTGAACCGGACGATGGCGGCATCGTCCCCCGGCCCGAGCAGCACCTCGCTTCCCTCTGTCGGCAGCGTCTTAAGGAGGTGTTTCGTGGACCGGTAACTGCAGTGTTCGCTCCAGAGGTTCTCGAAACAGGCGGCCTCGACGTCGGTTACGTCGCGGTCGAGGGTTCTATGCAGCAATGCGAGGTCCTGAACCGATACCATACGGTGAACCTGATGAGTGACCCATCTACATAAACGTGGTGCAGGCCCAGAGAATGAGGTACTCACTTTTTGACGTGACGCGACCAATACTGGGGTATGACCCCGTCATATGAAGACCTTCTGAAGGAGGCCTATACCAATATCACGGAGCCGACGGAGTTTGAAGATCGGTTCACCGTCCCTGTCGCCCGCGTCTTCATCGAGGGGAAGACGACGGTCCTTGAGAACTTCGCCGAGATCGCAGACACCCTCCGGCGCGACCCGGACCACCTGATGAAGCACCTCCTCGGCGAGCTCGGTACTGCCGGCAAGGTTGAGGGGACGCGGGCCGTCTTCTCCGGGAAGTTCGAGCAGGAGCAGATTAACACGATCATCAGGGGCTACGTCGAGGATTACGTCATCTGCTCCGAGTGCGGAAAGCCCGATACCCGCCTCGTCAAGACCGAGCGGGTCCTGACGCTGCGGTGCGACGCCTGCGGCGGTCACCGGCCTGTCCGGAAGCGGAAGTCGACGTTCGACCCGAACGCAGCGGCGAAACCTACCGAGGGCGCCATCATGGACGTCACCCCGCAGTTCCTCTCGAAGCGCGGCGACGGCGTCGTGAAGATCGACCGCTACACAATGTACGTCGCGAACGCAAAACCGGGTCAGACGGTGAAGATCAAGATCACCCGGATCGCCGGGACGATCATCTTTACCGAGCGTGCCGAATAGAGGAGGTCGGGTCCTTCCGGATCTCCACCCACAACCCCTCTTCTTCTTCCCTGATACGGGCGTGGGCGACACCGCTCTCTGCTAGTTCCCGCTGAAGCGTCCCCGGGGTCGCCCCCCCGCTTCTTCGGGCGATATCCCGGTCCCATTCGGGGTTCCGCCGCCGCATCTCGGTAAAGACAGTCTCGCGGAGCGCGGGGGTCCCGAAGCTGCCGCCGACGAACGCGACGCCGCCGGGGCGGAGGACCCGCTCGATCTCGCGGAACGCCTGCGGCCGGTCGTGCCAGAAGTAGATCGAGCCGCGGCTGACGATGAGCACGACGGCGTTGTCGCGAATTGACATGCAGTGGACGTCGCCGATGATCGGGGTTACTCGATCCGGGCAACCGGCTGCGGTCTCCTGCGCGATCCGGGCCATCGCCGGGTCGGTATCGAGAGCGATCATAGAGAGATTGCTCTTCTCCGCCAGCGCGACGGAGAGGAGGCCGGGGCCGCTCCCGATATCAAGGGCGATCCCATCCCGTGTTCCCGACCACGCGAGCACCTGCTCCGCGATGACGGGGTAGATAGGGGCAAAGACTTCCCGGGCGATCCGGGCGAAGCCTTCGGCGCTCTTCTTCATCGGGGTTATGCGGTATCGAGGGCTTTCATCTGTCCGAGGAGTTCGCCGGCGTAGCCGGAGAGCCGCTTTGCCGCGTCCGTGATTGCAAGAAGAGGTGACCGGCCGCCGGTCGTGGTGACGAAGAGTTCGGGGTCGGTGAACCGGAACGCCTGCCTGCGCTGTGCCACATCCACCTTGGGGTCGTGGATGAGTTCGGCGGCGAGCGCGTCGATGTAGGTGTTGGCCTCGCCTTCAAAGAGGATCCGGGCCTTGTCGTCAGTCAACTCCAGAAGTTTGAGTTTCATGGCCATACGCACTTTATGGTTGGGCCCGGAAGGGATTATAAGTATGGGTGTGGTCGGGGACGTCGGCTCCATCACCAGCAGAACGTCTCCATATCGTATCCCGCGTGCGGCATGTCCGGAGGGACCATGTGGCTCATGTGGACGCATCGGTAGTCCCGCGCCCCGACGTCGCTGGCGAACCTGACCGCCTCGGCGTAGTTCATATGCTTGGTGATATTGTAGCTCTCGGGAGCGATGGCGTCCACGAAGAGGAGGTCGATATCGGCGCCGCAGAGGAGGTCCCGGCTCGCCCTCGGGATATCCTCCCGCGTGTCGGCGGTATAGGCGACCGTGACACCGTCGTGCTCTAAGAGGAGACCGCAGGTGTAGACCGGGGGGTGGTTCACCGGAAAGAACGTGAAGGTGATCCCGAAGAGGTCGAAGGGCTCGTAGACCGGGACCGGGTGCTTCTCGAACGAGAGGAAGTGGAGGTAGCCGGAGCAGTAGTCCATCACCGGGGGCGGTGCGTAGGCCGGCGGCACCTTCTGCACCCGATAGAATTCACCAAAGCCGATGAAGTGGTCGTAGTGGCCGTGGGACCAGAGGACCGCGTCGATGTGGGGCGAGCAGGCCCGGAGGAGTTGCTGCCGGAGGTCCGGCGAGGATTCTATAAGAATGTGCTTTCCCTCAATCTCGATGAGGAGGGACGTCCGGAGCCTTGATCTTCCTGCCGCCGTTATCCCCCGACAGTTCTCGCAGTTGCACCCCACCTTCGGCGTCCCGATGGCGTCGCCGGTCCCAAGTAATGTGATCTGCATATCAGTAACCGATGCCGCGGATGATGTTGCGCTCTTCGACCCTGAGGAGACCCTGCTCGATGTCCGCCGGGTCGACGCGGCGCCGGTCCTCCATCAGCGCCGACATCACTGCCTCCTTCATCATCATGCGGAGGTCGGAGCCTGAGAACCCCTCCGTCCGGGCGGCGAGGTCCGAGAAGTCGCAGTCGCACTCGATTGTAGCGGCGACCTTTGCGAGGATCGCCTGCCGCATCTCCCTGTCCGGGAGCGGGAACTCGACGACCTCGTCGAACCGCCGCCAGGCCGCCTCGTCGAGAATGCGGGGATGGTTCGTCGCCCCGATGAGGAGGACGCCGTTCTTGACGAAACTGATCTGGTCGATGTTCTTTAAGAGCATATTCACGGCACGCTTCATCGCGCCGTGGTCGTCGCTGACCCGGGTCTTCGCGACGAAGTCGAACTCATCGATGAAGAGGATGCAGGGGGCGAGCTTCTTCGCGAGGTCGAAGATCCTGTCGATGTTCTTGGAGGTCTCGCCCAGGTACTGCGAGGTAACCATCGCAAGACGGACCTCGAGCACCGGCATGTGGAGCGCACGGGACATCGCGAGCGCGAGCGACGTCTTCCCGGTCCCGGGCGGGCCGACGAAGAGGAGCCGGCCGAACTCGTAGATGCCGTGCTCCTTTAAGAAATCCCGGTGTTCGAGTGCGACGCCGATCTTTCTGACGATCTCCTCCTGCCGCGGTGTGCAGACCAGTTTCGCGAGCGAGAACTCGACCTCGTCCGGCGCGCTGATGATGATCAGGTCGCGGGCCTCCCGCATCTCCTCGCTCCCGGCGATGAGTCGGGAGACCTTTGCCTCCATGTACTCCTTCGTGTCCTCGAACCGGGGGTTCTTTGTCCGGACATCCTGGTACCTAACGGCAGTCCCGTCCTTCCCCTCGAAGAAGTATGCGAGGACCGGGTTCTCACCGATCCTCTCCTCCCCGCCCTTCTTGAGGAACCATCCCGCCGCCGCGTCGAGCGAGGGCAGGCTCAGGCGCTGCCCGAAGTCGTCGTAACCGACGAACGGGTTTTTGCGGACACTCTGGCAGACGGCATCCGGGGTGCCGAAGACCTTCTTGAGCGCCCCCTCGCTCACGATCAGGGGGCGCTTCACCTCGGTGCTCCCGCCGCTTCCTGCGCCGAAGAACTCCCGACAGCGCGGGTGAAGGTCGTTGATGCCGAGGTCCTCGTTTCGGTTGAATATCTCCGCGGTGAGCAGGAGTTCCATGATGCCGAGGACGTCACGCGTACCCGTTTCGCTGGTCATATCTATGAACAGACATATTGGCGCGCGATATCAATAAGCGTAGCTCAACGGGTGGTGACCTCGCATCCCTCTTCCGTGACGATCAGGGTGTGCTCCGCCTGAGAGACGAACGATCCCGGCACGTCGTGCAGCATCGGGAAGGGGTGGAGGATTCCGGCCCGCACGAGGGTGGATAGGCCGATCTCGACCTTGTCGCCGGGGATCCAGCGGCGGGAGAACGGTAGGCCGCGCCGGGGCCGCGCCGTCTCGAGGATCCGCTTTGCCGACGGCAGGCGGGCGGGACGGGCTGCGATCTGCTGGTAGATCTCCACGCGCGTCGCCTCGCCGACCCTGCCCGACCCCGTCGTTGCGAAGGGCTCGATGGCAAAGACCATCCCCTCCTCAAGAACAGCCCCGCCGCTCATCGCGACGTTCGGGATGGTGGGCCTCGTGTGGAGGTTGTAGCAGTCGAGGCCGTGCCCGGTGAGGTTTGCGACCGGCTTGTAGCCGTGCTCCTCGATCGTTGCCTGGACGGCCGCCCCGAGCTCCCCGGTGGCGACCCCCGGGCGGACGAGGGCGATCGCCGCCTCGAGCGCTGAGCGTGATGCCTCGACGAGCGGACCGTGGTCGCCGAGGTCGACGGTCATGGCGGTGTCGGCGATGTAGCCGTCGATATGCACGCCGAGGTCGACCTTGACCAGGTCTCCGCGGGCAAACACCCGCTCGTCGCCGGGCATGGCGGTGTCGTGGGCCGCTGCCTCATTGAAGGAGACGTTCAAGGGGAAGGCGAGGAACGCTCCCTCCTCCGTCACCATCGTTTCCGTCGCTTCGACCATCTCAAGGAGGCCTGCCCCCTCCTTCACGAGCCCCGCGCCCCGGTGGAGTATTTTCTGTGCCAGCGCTCCTGCTTCGCGGTAGGCGTCGTAGACAACATCATCCATGATCATAGCGTGAGCTCTTCCGGGTATTGGGTGAACCGGTCAAAGCCGTCCGGGGTCACGGCACCCATGTCCTCCAGGCGGACGCCGCCGATGCCGGGGTAGTAGAGCCCCGGCTCGATGGTGATGACGTTCCCGGCGACGAGCGCTCCGCCCTGAGGTCCGAGCGACGGGTCCTCGTGCACCTCGAGCCCGACCCCATGGCCGAGGCTGTGGGTGAACCCGCGCATGTCACTCTCGTAGCCGCGGTCGCGGAAGAACTCGACCGTAGCACGGTAGAGGTCGGTGCCGACGGCCCCGGCCCTGACCATTGAAGCCGCGAGAGCTTTTGCGTCCCGGACCGCCTCGTATATCTCGCGGATCTCCGGTGACGGCTCGCCCTTCACGACCGTCCGGGTCATGTCGGCATGGTAGCCGCTCCGCTCGTCCTGGGGGTAGATGTCGATGACGATCGGCTCGTCCTCCTGGAGCGGCCCGAACCCTTCGTTGTGCGGCAGGGCAGTGTCGGGGCCGCAGGAGACGATGGTGTCGACTCCCCGGCAGCCGTGGGCGAGAAGGAGGGCGTGCATCGTGGCACGGACGGCCTCAGAGGTGAGGGGCTCACCGTTGCGGTACAGGATGCCTCCCTTCGGGACGGAGGCGCGGATGAGGGCGATTCCCCGTTCCAGTGCCGCCTCGGTGACCCGCTGGACCGAGCGGATGCGGTCGATTTCGTCGGGGGTCTTGACCGCCCGGATTCCCTCGACTGCTCCCTTCTCGTCGAGGAGAACCGGGTGAAACGACTCGAGCTCGCGGGCGAGGGCGAGCGGGAAGGTCGCGGGGACGAGGACGGGACCGGCGGCGAGGTCTGCAATCATGTGGGCGGTCGCCCGCCAGCGCGTCTCCCCGGCTTTGACGTGCTCGAGGTAGCCGGCGTCAGCGCGGGTGACGACCGCTGCAATCGATTCCCGGACCGCCCGCTCGTGCTCCATCTGCGGGACGACGATCATCCCGCGCTCGCCGGGCTTTGCCACGTAGACCACGGGGTCGGTGGTGCGGAACCGGGTGAGGTAGCGCACGTTGGCATCTGCAGACGATCCGTAGGCTGCGTATGCTGCTGCCCCGGCATCCCGGATAGCAGAATCCAGTCCGTTCATTCTACCAGCTCTTCTGTTGAAACCACAAGTACTTTTACCACCACGTTGAAGTATGAATAATGGATGAGGCAACCAAACAGGTCTTCAAGGCTAAGTTTGCCATGCTGACGATCATGTTAAACGTCATCGTCCTCTGCTTCGCCATGGGTGTCTTTGTCCTCCTCCGGTTCGCGCCCGAGGGAACCATCGGCCTTGCTATCGGCATTCTTCTCCTTGCTGTCGGGGCGGTCTTTGCCGTATCGTTCCGGAAGCGGTACACCCAGGCAAAGGTCTGGCTGCACGAACAACCGTAACGCGCAAAGAGTATTTGATAGGTATGCTGGCTAAACTCAGATCCGAGATCGAACTCCTCTCAAGGCACCTTGAGGTGATCCGGGCGGTCGTGGAGCACCAGCCCATCGGCATCATGAAGCTCTCCGAGGTCTTGGACCTCCCCTATCACCGGGTCCGCTATTCGCTGCGGATTCTTGAGCAGGAAGGCTACATCCGGGCTTCGCCGGCGGGCGCGGTGGCGACGCCGCTCGCGGCGGACCTTCTTTCGGGTCTCGAGGGCGAGGTCGACGGACTGATCGATCTCCTCGTCAGCATCAAGCAGGAGAACTCCCGTAATGTTTAATACGGTTCAGACAAGACATTATAGAGCACTTGTTCCAGTGCCGCCATAACTCAGTTGGTAGAGTGGCTGGCTGTTAACCAGCATGTCACAGGTTCGAGTCCTGTTGGCGGCGTCATTCTTTTTCCTGTTACTGTCATAATAACGGTAACGGGCTTAATCCCTGTTTTCTCCTTGAGTTTGTCCCAAAACACCTTTGCCGGGAGGGGGTGTCCTCCTCCCGGACCCTTCCCCGCGTGGCGATACCCTATGGAAAGCCGTTTCACCCTTCTAGTCCCGAATACGGTTTAGATGGCAGATCCCGAAGATATAAATGTTTCAACCAGGGTATACCGGTGGTTCACAGATCCTTTTGGGACAACCTCCCTATAAGGTTGCAACGATGGGTCCCTGATACGCCCTTACAGATCCGATTATCCAGCCATCCTGTAGGGGCCTTGCGTACATACGGACGGCCCGACGCCTGCTGCCGGCACCGGCTCATCCGAATAACAGGCGTTCTATTCGGAAGCGATCCCGGACGTTCCTGGCACCTTCGCTTCCCTGCCATTCATGATATATGCGTTATATATTATTTTGTCAGAAATATATATATACACTCATGTGTATTCTCTGGATGTATGAGGGTGATCTGCACAACCCCCGGGGGTATATCCCCACCTGTTGCTCATGTAAAACCCGAAACGGACCAATATTCTGCTTCTCGATCACACAATCCCTTCTCTGACGAGTCTCTTCGTGGATATGCGTAGATCTGTTTTGCCTTCCCTCATGCGGATGTATCCTCTGGTCCAGAAGGAAAAACTCGAAGGTGAACCGACATGAAATATATAAGCGCAGGACATGTAACTCTAGTTGTTTTTCTTATTATTGCTCTTCTTGCAGTCGCGTCCGCCGCCGATATTGGCGGATCGAACATAACCGGTAACGTGACTGTCCCTGGCGGAATGAACGGGACCGGGAGTCTCCCCCCGCCGGGGTTTGAGAACCTCAGTGTTCAGGTCATAGCGTCGACCATAGGCCCGGCACAGGCAACTATCGGCGGCGACATCGTCGTCTGGGTGGACAATGTCAGCGGGCAGACTGATCTCTTCCTGTATAACCTCACCAACGGCGAGGTCCAGCAGATCTCGGACGATCCATTGGAGAAGATGGATCCGTTCACCGATGGCAAGCGGCTTATCTGGAGCCAGAATTTCAACGACCAGTGGGATCTCAACCTCTATGACTTCACGACCGGTGCGCAGGTATTGCTGACCAACGATGCGGCCGTCGAGAGACACCCCTCGATCTTCGGGAATACCGTTGTCTGGAGCGCTGAAAACGAAACCGGGTGGAATGTCTATAAATTGGAGTTGTCCGGAGGTCCGACGGGGAACGTGACCCCGCCCGGAGGCGTCACCCCGACACAGTCCCAGTTCCCGGCGCAACCCCGGTACGGAGGCGCCACTCCGGCACAACCTGTGGGGCCGCCTGTTTGATGAACCCAGATGGCACCCGCCTGCTGCCGGCACCGGGGATCTCTTAGCGGCAGCAGGACCCGCCCCGATACGTTATCAGAAGGAAAGTGATGCAATTGAAAGAGAACTGTTCAGGAGACTGCCGGGAGATCCTGGCCGGAGCCATGCAACGTCTGCACGAGATCAAGAAACTGCAGGCTGCAGGCCTCATATGCCATGACGGGGATTTCGTCCCCTCGGTCCATTACCCGCCCATCACACAGTATGCTCCCATCACCGAAGATGAGCTCTTTGCCGGCTATACCCTGCCTGAGGACGAACTCCTCGACATCTATGTGCATTTCCCGTTCTGCAAGCAGCACTGCACTTTCTGCCATTATCCGGTCAAACTGGGAGAGCAGACAGAGGAGAAGGACCGTTACCTGACTGCCCTGGAACGGGAGATGGACACTTACATGGCCCGGTTGGGCATCGGGCGTATCAAGGCCAGATCAATCCTGATCGGTGGTGGTACGCCCACCTCCCTTGCCCCGGAACAGCTGGAACGGTTTCTCCGGTTCTTCTGCGAACGGGTCGATCTGAGGCAGTGCAGCCAGTTTAACTACGACGTCGACCCCGGCACGCTTGTCGGAAGCGTCGGCCTTGAGCGTTTACGCATCATGATGGAGTACGGTGCGAATCGCCTGACTATCGGCGTGCAGTCGCTCGACGACAGTGTGCTGAAGGCCATGAACCGGCCCCACGATGCCCGGACCGCAATCGAGGCAATCGAGAACAGCCGCCGGTTCGGCTATCAACTCAACATAGAGTTTATCTTCGGTCATACTGGAGAAACCCTGGAAAACTGGATTGCCGTCATGGAGAAGGCCGTCACGTTGCCGGTAGACGAGATACAGCTTTACCGCCTGAAAGTTCTTCCATATGGGGACCGCCACGGTAGCGTCGTCAGACTCCGGAGAAAGGATCCGCTCAGCATCCCGCCGTTTGAGGACACCATGATGATGAAGCAGGTTGCCATCGAGATCCTCAGGAGGCATGGCTTCCAGGAGAATCTCCGTCGTGTTTACTCGAAAAAGAAGGAGCACTACTCGCACTATGCCTATAACCAGTGCTGCATGCTCTACGACCAGGTTGGATTCGGGATTACAGCGTTCAGCAGTCTCAGGGATAGATTCGGACTGAATACGCAGCATTTCGACGAGTATTACGCCTGGATCGAGAAAGGAAGTCTCCCGCTGAACCGCGGCATTGTCCGCGACAGGGAGGCTCAGGTGCGGTGGGCAACGGTTCTGCCGCTCAAGAACAGCGAGCTCAGGAAAGCCCGCTTTGAGGAAGTGACGGGGATCCCCTTCGATACCGTCTTCAGAGCCAAGGTCGCCCGACTGAAGGAATTTGGGTTGATCGTGGAGAATCAGAACATCGTCCGCCTCACGGAGTTAGGCGCGTTTGTTGCCGATGAAGTGGTCGAGCAGTTCAACGCGAATGAGTTCATGCCGTTCTCAAGCGATGCATATGCGCCCGGACCGTTGCACCCTTACGCCGACAACACTCCCCGGGATGCCCTGGGAAGCACCGGCCCTCCTGCAACGTCCGGCGCCATCCCGGCAGACGACGTTGCGGACGACCCCCGGAGGTGCGGTCGTCCATGAACGATCAGCAGTTGCCGGGCTCGTCCATCCTCTCGATGGGCGACCGACAACTCTTACGCTTATTGACCTCAACGGGGGACCTGCAGCAGGAGCTGTTCCGGCAGGCAAGGTCAGTGCGGCACCGTTATTCGGGCGATGAGGTGAAACTCCGCGGCGTCATCGAAATCTCCAACATCTGTCAGAAGGACTGCGACTACTGTGCAATGCGCCGAAGCAACAGGTCTCTGGACCGGTTCAGGCTCGATGCGGAGACGATCTTGGCCGTTGCCGGGGAGATCCGGGATGTCGGCATCACGACGATCTTTCTCCAGGCAGGGCAGGACCGGCACTGCGACGCAATCCTGAACGAGGTCATCCCTGCAATCGCACACGATCTGGGGGCAGAAGTTCTCTTAAATGTCGGTGAGCGCAGCAGCGAGACCTACGAACGGTTTGCACAACTGGGAGCCCGCTCGTTCATCATGAAGTACGAGACCTCCGACGCCGGCCTGTACCATGCGATCACGCATGGACCGCTCGACCGGAGGCTCCAGTGCATGAAGTGGATACGGGATGTGGGCATGAAGATCGGGACGGGTAATATCGTCGGGCTGCCGCAGCAGTCGATCGAAAGTCTGCTTTCAGATATCCGCCTGGCCTTTGAATTCAGGCCGGATTTCGTCAGCGCGGCCCCCTTCATACCCAACCCGGGAACGCCGCTCCAGGACCGGGCTCTCGGCGATCTCAACCTCACGCTCAACACGATGGCCATTCTGCGCATCGGACTGAAGGATGCGTTGATCCCATCGGTCAGCGCCCTGGAGTACGTCCGACCCGGGGGTCAGCTCATGGGGTTGAATGCAGGAGCGAACGTCATGACCATCAACTTCACCCCGCATTCCTATCGGGAGAACTACAGGATCTACGCTCAAGACCGCTTCATCGTAACGCTCAACCACGCTATCGAGACGGCTAAATCAGCCGGATTAGACGTGGATCTCGGGATTCAGCTCAGGATTGCTGCGTCGAACTCCGCATCGTCGAAGGGCGATTCGTGAGGAGAGGAGCAGTATGGTCGAGAGCCATCCGGAAACCTCCCCGGTATCGGGGGACGCAGACCTGGATTCTGCTGCTACGCTGAATGTCCGGTCGAAAGCCTCGGTTATCCACATCGGGAGCCTTGACTCCTTCGATATCACCGAGGGGGGGAAGGCTGCAGCACGGGAGATCCTCGACTACCTGGACACAGGTCGCGAGGAGTCGCTCAGGCGGGCTATTGACATCTACGACGATATTATTCCTAACGAGAATTTTGGGGGCGAGTACACGGCACTGCAGTGGATCTCCAGGCTGTTTCTCGCCCCGGAGACCCAGAAAACGAACTTTCTCTCGTATCCGCTCGTCGCTAGCTGGGTCGATCTCCTGGTACGTGACGACTACGCGAATTTACGGGATTATCTTAAACTGAAATATCACTTCGTCGACGACGAGAGCGCAGGCCATGAAGCCAAAGAGAAACTCCGTTTTCTTGAAGACTTCATCCTCTTCAACAATCCCGATCGCGAGCGCTGGGATAAGATCGGTGAGAACATCTATCAACTCGGCATCAAGGAAGGTGACAGCGTTATAGATTTTGGATGCGGTCCGGGGTATTTCACATTCAAGTTTGCCAATATCGTCGGCAGAACGGGACATGTCTATGGGATTGAGACGAACGAGCAGCATATTAACTTCGCTAATGACTACATACGACAATATCAGATCGGCAACGTGGGCGTGTATCAATATCGGGCGGACGGGTGGGGCCTCGATAAACCCGTCAAAGCCGAAGTGATCTTTCTCTGTTCGCTATACCACATCCTCTATGCGGCCTTCACGGACAGGGAACGGGACCTCTTTATCGAGCATATCAAGCGTTACCTGAAAGAAGACGGGCGTCTCATCATCGTGGACAACGATCTCGTCGAAGGCACGGACCTGCCATACCACGGGCCGTACATCTCCCGTGATATGATCATCAGCCAACTGTGGCACTACGGCTTTGAGCTCCTGCTGCAGTACCAGTTCACCGCCCAGCGCTACATCCTTGAGTTTAAACAGGCCAGCAAACCCCGGGCTCCTGCGGATCCACCGCCTGCAGTCCCGGCGGTGTTTGCCGATGAGGCATCCGTGCAGACCATTAAGATCACCTCGCCGCTCTCCCTCATCCGCTACCGCATGATCGGCACCGCGTCGCAAGGGTATACCGTTCTGGGCAAGAAAGCCGCCAGGCTCTTTTTTGGGGCGCTTGAAAGCAGGGATGAGACCGGTCTCGCCGCTGCACTTACTGCATACAGGGAGTTGATCCCGCAGGAGCGGATCGGCGACGAGTATACTGTTTTTGAGTGGTTTTGCAGGTATCTCCTGGCGCCGGAAGAGAAGCAGGCAGAGATGCTTGCCGATTCGCTTGACGCCGAGTATTTCCACACCCTGGCGGACGACGACTTTGCGCTGTTGAAGAAATATCTCCGGATAAAGTACGATCTGGCGCAACCAGATCCAGAGATGCCGGGAATGGACGACACATTTGCACGCCGACAGATCCACGATGTCATCTACGAGTATTCAGGGAATGAAGTGAGTTTCGACCAGCTCAACGAGTGGAACGAGTTTATCTCTTTTAACAACCCTAACCGGGACTCGTGGGAGAAGACCGGCAAGATGCTCGATTATCTGAACATCCGTGAGGGCGAATCGGTTGCCGATATCGGCTGTGGGTTCGGATTTTTTTCATTCAAATTCGCCCGGATGGTGGGCAAGACCGGCAGGGTTTACTCGACCGAGATCAACAGAAACGCGCTTGCCTACGTGGAGACGGCTCGCGACAAATTCGGGCTGAATATAGAGGCCATTCAGGCGCGCCTGAATGACGCCGGCCTGCCGCCTGACAGCGTCGATACCATCTTCATGTGCTCGATGTACCACGCTGTCTATATCGCGTCTCTTGAGTTCGTAAAAGACGAATTCATTCTCAGTTTAAAGAGGGCTTTACGGAAAGGCGGGCGACTTGTGGTCGTGGATAACGCGATAACGCCTCCTTCCATCGTGGCGTACTTTGGCTCCGCCATCGCCAAAGAACTCGTCATCTCCCAGTTGAAGTACTACGGGTTTCGGCTGGTGGATTCCAGACAGTTCGTTCCCCAGCGGTATGTGCTGGTCTTCCAGCAGGACTGACGGGGCGGGTTTGCATGTTCTATGCCATAGAGACGGAGGGGATCACGAAACGGTTCGGCGGGGTTGCCGCCGTGAGCGATGTCAGCATCTCGATCGAGCAAGGCGAACTGCTCGGGCTTCTTGGCCCGAACGGGGCAGGGAAAACCACGCTCATTAACATGCTCTCGACCATGACCGAGCCCTCGGGCGGGAGTGCCAGGGTATGGGGGTTTGACGTGGTCGCGGACGCTCATCGTGTACGGCAGAGCATCGGGGTGGTCTTCCAGGACATCACCCTCGACGAGCGTCTCACCGGGCGGGAGAATCTGGATATTCACGGCAGGCTGTACGGTCTTGAGGGCAGGGTGCGGAGGGAGAGGGTCGAGGAGGTCCTTGCCCTCGTCGATCTCACCGATCGGGCGGATACCCTGGTCAAGACCTACTCCGGCGGTATGCTGAGACGTCTTCAGATTGCACGCGGGTTTGTACACAAACCCCATATCCTGTTCCTGGACGAGCCCACGCTCGGTCTCGATCCGCAGACGCGGATCCACATCTGGGAGTATATCAAGACCCTGACGGAAGAGGAGGGTGTGACGATCGTGCTCACCACGCACTATCTGGAAGAGGCGGACCACCTCTGCAACAGGGTTGCCATCATCGATCGTGGCAAGATCGTCGTCATCGATACCCCTGAGGCCCTGAAGAGCCAGCTCGGGGGGGACGTGATCACGCTTGAGGTGGAGGGCGCTGCCGACATTGCCCGGCTGCGCGCCCTGTACGAGAGCAACGGGTTTGCACGGGTGGTGACCCGGGGAAGCACCGGGGTCTCGATGGCTGTCAGGGACGGTGAACGCAACATCCCGCACGTCCTGAATCTGGCCTCCCGTGCGGGTATCCTGGTCCTCTCCGTCAGCCTGCATAAGCCTGCGCTGGACGATGTCTTCCTCCATCACACCGGCCGGGCGCTGAGGGATAGAGAGACCGGGGATGCAGAAGAGTACGGGAGGTCCCGGACCCGTCCGATGAGGAGGTGACGATGATCAAAAGAGCAATGAATGTGATCTACGCCATGTGGCTTGGTGAGATGCTGCGATTCTGGCGCTCGAAATCGCGTATCATTGGTGCTCTTTCAACGCCCCTGACGTTCATGATCTTCCTCGGCCCCGGTCTCAGTTCCGGTTTTCAGTTTCAAGGCGGAGGCACCGTGGATCTCAGTTTCTTCGCGCCGGGTTTCATAGGGATGTCCGTCCTCTTTGCGTCCCTGTTTGGCGGTGGGTCCGTCGTATGGGAGAGGGAGTCCGGCATCTTAAAAGAGGTCCTCATCGCCCCCATCAGTCGTTTCTTCATAGCGCTTGGAAAGGCTGCCGGCGGCGTCACCATTGCCCTGATCCAGGGCATCATGTTGCTGATTATTGCCGGGCTGATCGGCGTGCGGTACATCTCGGGCATCGGCGTGCTGGCAGGCCTTATCATCATGGGTCTCTCGGGTATTGGGTTCATCGGGCTGGGTGTTGCACTTGCGTCCAGGATCGAGAGTCCCGAAGGGTTTCAGATGATTATGAGTTTCCTGACGATGCCTCTTGTTCTTCTGAGCGGAGCGTTCTTCCCGATCTCAGACCTGCCCATCTGGCTGGGGGGTCTTGTATATCTCAATCCCCTCACCTATTGCGTCGAAGCGCTTCGCTGGTGTCTACTGGGGTACTCCACAATTCCCATTTCATTGAGTGTTGCAGTAATTACCCTATTTGCCGTTGCCATGCTTGGAATCGGAGGAAATCTTTTTGGGAAAATAAGGATTTAGGTAAGTATATACGATTGACTTCTCCATCAGGATCAAGGCAGGGCTAATCCCGGCCATTTGAAACTAGATGTCGGTCGTATCGGCTTGTTCTTCATATGCCATGTATTCTCCGTGCGCCTGCAGAGGCCAGTAAATTATTTATAATATAATTAAACCCTTTACACCGGATCCCCCTGATGCGTGGAGAAGAAATGTTCGTTAAATTGAGAGTTCCACAAAGAGTGAACGGGTCTTCAATGGAATCATTCTCCAGCCCTTGATAGACTTATCTCATCGTTCCGGGGGTTCCAATAAAAATAACGGCGCAGGCTTCTACGATACGATAGGCTGCGGGAGAGGTGCCGATGGCATATAGAACCCTCATGTAGAAGAGCATCAGAGCGGCGAACCGGGGGAATATTTCCCCGAACGATAACCGGCCTGCTTCGCGATCACGGGTGAGATGATATGGGGCAGATAATGTACGTTCTGGTTGTCCTGTTTGCCGTCGTCATAAGTGTCACAGCAGGGGCCGTTACGTCCCCGGCAATACCGGTTCCTTCCGAGCAGTGGACCACAGATACCGTTATTACGTCCCCGGCAACACCAACTCCTCTTGGACCACGGGCAACGGACACTGCAACGGTATCGCCCGCAACACCAGAATCACAGATCGCTGTCACGGGGGTTATTGTTAGTCCGGAAGTATTCATGTACGGGGATACCGGTACGATCCGGGTAGAGATCAAGAACACGGGATCCACCGGGGTTGCCATCGGTGGTGCAAGGCTGTTTTCGGGTGGAGTAGCCGTGCTCAACGACAAGACCTACGATGCGGTCGGCACCATCGCTCCTGGAAGCACCATGCAGTTCACCTTCACCATGAAGGCAAATGTCGCCGACGGTATTTATTACCAGGAGTTTTACCTGGATATGCGCGACGGCGGAAGTTTCCGTTACTACGTTCCGGTGAGGGTTTCAGACTCGCAGATCTGGGTTTCCATCCTGGATGCACCGGAGACGTTCCCGGCCGAGAGCGCAGATACTGTTGTGCTTTCCATCGGTAATCCCCGGGACAATACGGTGAACGGCGTGACGATCACCCCGACGGGGAGCGGGTTTACATCCATTCCGAAAGCTGTTTTCCTTGGTAATCTCCCGGCCGATATGGTGAGGAGCGCATCCTTCAATATCACCGCATCGCAGGCGACCGATCTCACATTCGTCATCTCCTACCGGAACGGGATCAATCAGCACAATGAGACCCTGACCCTCCCGGTTGTGATCGGCCGGAGGACGGTGGAACCGGAGATGGTGATCAACAACATCGAGATAGCCCGGAACGGCCCTTCAGTCAATCTGACAGGAGACGTGACCAACGCAGGTCTTAAGGATGCATACTCCGTTCAGGTCACCGTCGGCAGCCCGGCGCAGGCAATCGCTCCCTATCCGGTGTATGTTGTCGGCAGGCTCGAACCCGACGACTTTTCGAGTTTCGAGATTACATGCAGAGCCGAGGGGGCATCCTCGGTGCCGCTGCTCGTCCAGTACAAGGACGCTACCGGCAAAACTTATGAGGAGACCGTGACCGTCTCTCTGACCGAGACGCAATTGCCGTCGCAGGGGAACACCGGCATTCAGTCAGGCTCGACCTCATCACGAAATGGCCCCGGTGGAGAGGGAGTCTCCGGACCCTTTGATGGGGGGTCTGCGCGGTTTCCGATCCTTGAGATCGCCCTCGTGATCGTCGGGGGCATTGCCGTCGCCATCGCATGGCGGAAGGGGTATTTCGCGAAGATCCGCAAACGCCCGCCCGGATAGGCGGATACCGTGATCAGGGACGTGGATGCCGTATGATCGTCAGGGATATCATCTTTCAACTATCTGTCCGGAACGTCAGGCTAAATCTCCTCCGGTCTCTCCTCGCTGCATTGGGCATCGTTATCGGTGTCATAGCCATCGCATCGATCGGGATGATGGGGGCGAACATGACCCTCTCGGTCACGGAACAACTCACCGATATGGCGAACAAACTCACTGTCACCGGATATGCGGGCGAGGGAGACAGCATGGAAGGACCGGTGGGAGGGGGGCCGGGCCCTCCCCCTCCTGGCGCCGGTGGTTCCTCCACCGATGAGGTGCTGGTGACGGAGAACCAGTTCAAAGATATCAAACGGATCGCTGGGAAATATGGGGTCGTGTATTTTGTCTACCGGGACTCCGATCAGATCGAGGTCGGGTCCGATACGGGGAGAGCAACGATATATGGCCTCGATCTCGAAGTAATCCGGCAGATACTCACTGTTAAAGAGGGAGAGTACCCGGAGAGCCCGAGCTCCGTTCTGGTCGGACCGCTCCTCGCCGAGCGGATGGGTCTCAGGATCGGGAGCCGGATAGACATTGGCGATCCCACCGAAGGGCCGACGACGACGGTCCGCGTTACCGGAATCCTTGAGGAACGGGGATTGTCGATGGACATCAACACGGACGTTGCGATCGTCGGGAGCGAGAACCTTTTTGTCGACCTCTTCGGCGGTGAAGGCGAGTATGGGCAGGTCAACATTGCCGTGAACAACGTCGACGATGTCGCTACTGTTAAATCAAAGATTGAAGGGGCGTTGAACAAGAAGAAAGATGAGGTTACGGTCCAGGATAGCAGCAGGATGGTGGAGAGCATCACGTCGACGGTCTCCTCGATGACGACGTTCGTGACGGCAATTGCGGGAATATCACTCCTCGTCGCGGCAGTCTCGATCTTCAATGTGATGATGATGTCGGTGACCGAGCGCGTTCGTGAGATCGGCATCCTCCGGAGCATCGGGACGCAGAGGAGCGAGGTCCTGAGAATGTTCATCTACGAGGCGGTCATTATCGGGATCGTCGGGGCCGCCATCGGCGCGGTGCTGAGTCTGATCGTCGGCTATGCCGTCGTCGTGGGGATGGTCGGCACGTCGGACTATTTTTTCACCTATGGGAGCCTGATCCATGTCCCGGAGGCCATGCTCATCGGTGTCGCGGTTTGCATTATGTCGGGGGTCTACCCGGCATGGAGGGCATCGAACCTCAATCCCATCGAGGCACTCAGAGCGGAATGAATCTCCAGGGAGCGGTATGATTACGCCACGTGGGGCATGATGGCGCGGGACACCTCCACCGGCGAGGTGCTGCTCTCGATGAACGGCGACCGTCTCTTCACGTCGGGTTCGACGACGGAGGTCTTCACCGTCTCGGCCGCTCTCGATCTTCTCGGCCCGGATTACCGGTTCAGGACGCCCGGTGTACCGGGCCGGAAGATCCGGGCTACAGTGTGATCCGTGCCAGGACCGGAACCTCGGCGGCCGGCGCCCAGCAGGGGGTTCTTCCTCTACGCCCTCGGCCTGCTCGGTTACATGACGACGGCGAAGGGAACGCCAGTCACGTTTGTGATCTACGTCGACAACATCGCCGGCCTCGCGCCGATGAATGACCTGCAAGGCGTGACAGACGACGTAAATGACGTCGCCGTTCTGATATACAAGTGTCTCTGAACCAGAGCCACCCTGGCGACGGTATCTTCTTCCCCCCAGAAGGCCGGATCTCCCGTGTACGATCCGTTCGATATCAGTGATCTGCCACGGACCGGGCGTCGTGGGAGCCGTGGACGAGGTGAAGTGGGCCGCCGTGTATATAACGACGGGTCATGGACCGGTTGATGGGCACAAGAGTTATCACCCCTCCCTCCAGCACTCCCCGCATGGCGGTCGACTCGTTTCGCATCGATATCCCTGAACCGGTCCTCGACGACCTCCGCTCCCGCCTTGCCCGCACCCGCTTCCCGGACGCGGTCGAGGGTGCGGGCTGGGACTACGGCACGGACCTGGGCTATATGGAGGAACTCGTCGATTACTGGCTGAACCGGTTCGACTGGCGCGCCCGTGAAGCGGAGTTGAACCGGTTCGCCCACTATACCGCCGATATCAACGGGATGGAGATCCGGTTCATCCACGAGCGGGGGAGAGGCCCTGACCCGATGCCCCTCATCCTCTTCCACGGCTGGCCGGACTCGATCTGCCGTTACCTCAAACTGATCCCGATGCTCACCGATCCCGCCCGGTTCGGCGGCGATCCGGCCGACTCGTTCGACGTCGTCGTGCCCTCGCTGATCGGCGATCCCGGCATGTCGGGATCGGATACGGAACGGCCGCTCGCAAAGATAGCGGAGCTGGCGCATCGGTTGATGACCGAAGAACTCGGCTACCGCCGGTACGGTGCCGGCGGCGGGGACGGCGGGAGCCCGATCTCGCAGATCCTCGGCGTGCGCCACCCGGACTCGATCATCGGCCTCCACCTCACCGACATCGGCTTTCCCATACTGATGGCGAACTTCCCGGACCTCTCCGATGCGGAGCGGGAGTATCTTGCAGCGTCGCAGACGCGGGGTTTTGAAGAGGGAGCGTATGCGGTGCTCCAGGGTACAAAACCGCAGACGCTTGCCTATGGGTTGAACGACGCTCCTGCCGGCTACGCCGCCTGGATCATCGAGAAGTTCCGCACCTGGAGCGACTGCGACGGAGACCTGGAGACGGTCTACTCGAAAGACGAACTGCTGACGAACGTCATGCTCTACTGGACGGGCGGCCCTTCGGCCAGGGCACTCAGCTACCGCGAGGAGTGGGTCTTCCCCTCGCTTGCGCCGGATCAACGGGTCGATGTCCCGGTAGGGCTTGCGCTCCCCCCGAAGGATATCGACCCCCTTCCGCCCCGGGAGTACGCGGAGCGCAACCTGAAGGATATCCGGCGGTGGACGGTGCTCGAGCGTGGCGGCCACTTCGCGCCGATGGAAGTCCCGGACTTGATGGCCCGGGAGATCCGGGCGTTCTTCCGCCCGCTCCGGAATCTCCCGGCGTCTGCCTGACCGGAATAGGGATCAGCACCGGGGTCCGGACGATTCAGAATCCTGATAAAGTTGCGGCCCCATGATCCCCCTGCAGGAGCAGTATGGGTTATACGCCAGCGTGGCCGGGAGGCGTACCGGAGTCTTTACTCCTCGACGGTGAATCTCTGCACCGTCACGCACACCCTCATCGAGAGGCTTTTTTCGTCCGGCAGGGTTATCTGGCCCAGGGGGACCGACCCGAGACCAGGAGCCTCTCCAGCTGGCGCTCTTGTTGGCCGGCGTCCTCCTTCTCTGCCGCCATCCGACACTCCGCGCTGCAAAAAGGCACGCCTTCACGCGTGTTTCGCTCTTCCGCCAGGAATGCTCGCCCGCAGTGCCCGCAATACACAGATTCCGGCATATGAACTCACCTCAAGATAGAGAGGGTATGCCTAACGTTAAACTTTTCTAGAGGTCTCTGAAGACCGCTTCCATGGATCCGGTCTCGGGGTTTCTCTTGATGAACCCGGAGGCGGCGTCGTGAGGGCTGGCTGAACTACAACAGTCGGGTCCGGCAGATCCCCGGCGGAGCCATCATCACCGGCACAAAACCAAACCTTCCTAACCCCCGGGGCCAAACTCCATCTATCGACGGGGATGGTTGAGGTGCCGAGGCTGGTACTGATCGACATGGAGACCGGGACCCGGGTCCGGCACCGGATCCGGAGCATAAAACAGGCCTTAAAGCAGCAGGAGTGGTACGAGACGGTGCTTGGGCGGCGCGTCCGGATCAAGAAGGTGTTTGACCGGTAACGGTTCTCGACGTTTGGGCTTGCAGGCATCGGTCTTTCGCCGCGGGTCCGTTAGTCTTCCTGAACTCTCTGTTGCGGTCGCCCCGGACCGAGCAACCCGGCTCCGCCGGCGGATATTCCGATGCTCACCGCAGCCATCCCAGCCTGTAGAAGACCCACCCGACCACAAGCATCGAGATGACGGTCCAGGCAGTCACCTCCCAGAGATAGAGTTCAAACGGGGTCTCAAGAATGTTCATCCCCAGCACCTGCCCGATCAGGGTCGGGATCAGCACGAGGGCCGAGAGGACGGCGATCACCCGCATCGCCCGGTTCATCTCGTAGGAGACGGTGTTGATGTGGACGTCGATCAGGGAGAGGAGACCTTCACGGATGTTCCCGGCGGTCTCGTGCAGGTAGATCGTCTCGTCGGCAAGCGCATCGAAGATGCTCTTCTGCCCCGCCCACGGACCCGTCGCGGGGATGCTCCGTGCAACGATCGCCGTCACCGTCTTCTGGTGAAAGAGGCTCGTTACGAGGACGCTGCTCACCCGCTTGAGCTGGAAGACGGAGTCGAGGAAGTTCTCCGGCATCTCGTTGTTGGGCGTGCCTTCAAGGTGCATCATCCCGGTCTCCATCTCCGAGAGGATCCGGGCGTAAGCCTCGTTGATCCGGTCGAGAAGCCCGTAGAGCACCCTGGCGGCCAGGGGTTCTCCGGCAGTAACGCTCCCGGCGAGACCCGCCAGGATCGGCTCAAAGATCCGGTCTTCAGCCTTCGAGACCGTGACGATCGTCTTCTCCCGGCTCACGATGACGAGCCCGGTGGTTGTCACGACCGGGACCCGGACCCCTTTTCTGATCCGGAGCGTCTGCTCCGGCTCCTGCACGAAGATGAGCCGGGTCGTGCCGGTGACCGTTACCCCCGGATGCGAGGCCTTCATCAGCCGGCTCTCGAAGTAGGCGACGGGGAGACCGAGGATATCGGCAAGCACCGGGAAGTCCGGCCTTGAAGCGCCGGAGATATCAAACCAGGCCTCGGTCGCGGGATCTGCGAGAAATTCCTTCAATTCAGCAGGGGAGAACTCCCTCCCGCCGGCTCCGTCCTCCTCCACCCATCCCCGGACCCGCATCGTCGAGACCGCCGGCGTTGCAGGCCCCGGGATGGTTCCTTCCGGCTCGATCCGCCGCTCCACGGACCTCCCGCCGGCCGCCGCCACCCGCACCACCCGCAGAAGCCGGAGCGTGGGGGACGACCGGGCGATGGTCCATCCTGCAACCGGCACCGCCTCGAGAAACGGGAGCGTGATGATGGCGAGGTCGAGGAGGTGCCAGCGGTCCAGAAAATGGCTCGCCGGGTCCTCCGCGAGGACCAGTTTGAGGACGTATTCAAGGACGAAGATCGCGATGATCGTGGTGTCGGCCATATTGAAGAACCCCGCGACCGGCTGCGGCAGCGATTGGGTCAGGAGGGGTATGATGACGATCGGGGCCATCAGCAGACCGAGGAAGATCATCAGGCCGTCCGGGAGGAGGAGGTAGACGACGTCGCGCACTTTCGCTTTTCGCCCCTCTCCGGCCCTTTCTGCCGCCGTATCCATACCATCACCCCCGGCCGGCCCAGCGATTCCGGGACCCTGTGGGTATACAGTTCTTCTGCGTATATAGCAGGTGCGCCGCTCTCCGGTTGTGCGCAGAATCCTGCCCAAAGTCGGGATAGGCTGATGGCCTTATCCGACGTACCGGGAATCATGCGTGGTGAAACGGCGGAACCGGTCTCGATCCGGGAAGCTCTCGCGGCCGCAGAGGTCTCTCGCCGGGAGCGGAAGAAGTACCCGGCGGTGGCCGCAGGACTCTCGCTCCTCTTTAACGGCCTCGGGCAGGCTTACAACGGGCAGTTCGTGCGGGGCGTCGCGGTGCTGCTCGGGAGCCTCCTCGGCCTCTTCCTCCTGATCGTTCCGGGTGTGGCGGTCTGGCTCTGGGGCGGCTACGATGCCTACCGGACGGCGAAAGGAATGAACGAGGGCCTCCTCCCCTACCGGGAGACGAGCCCGCTCATGGTCGTCGCGTTCCTGGTCGTCTGGGCGGTGACGATCTTTCTGCTCTCGGCGGCGTCGGCGATGCTGCTCGTCGCGATGGGGCAGCAGGGGATGCTGTAAGCGGGAGTCTTGCAGGCGGCCGGGTTCGGCGGCAACAACCATCAAAATGGTCTCGCTGAAGGTTGTACATCGATTTATCTCTGCGGGGTTGAAAGGACGGAGCGGGAAGACCCCCTGCGCAAGGTGGGGGTAGTTCACCAACCCTTTTGTGTTGTTATACTTAAACTCAGGCACATTCCTGAGTGATTTCTTGAGTTTTCTCTGTCGGATCTTTTTAAAGCAGCGCCGAATCGTCTGTTCATCCCGGACTATAAGGGCTGCAAAAACAAAATATCGGGACGTCTTCTGTCCAAATCCAAGATCACCGGATTCGTCGACGTATATCCACGCAATAAATAATAGGACGTACTCGTCATAACGACTGCGAGGACTCCGGCACCCTCCCGCCTTTCACCGGTGCGTCCCGCGATGAATCTCTCCACCGGGGGACCATCCTGATATACTCCAGATCCCCCGATCTTCAGACTTGTTAGCACAATAAGAAACATTCATATTACCTAATTGACAAAGGAAAACCCATGATTGGTTCCCCGGCAAACCGTCTCTTCTGCATCGCCTTCCTGCTCATGGTCGTCCCGGTCGCCGTGTCCGGGGCCCCGGTGACCCGGACGCTCTCGACCGCGGAGCCCGGGGCTGGCGAGGTGTTCACCGTCTCGCTCTCGATCGAGGATATGGCCCTCGGCGGGGTGGTCGAGACGCTGCCGGGCGGCTACGCCTTTGCAGGGACCGGGCACCCCGCCGACCGGTTCCTCGTCCGGGGGCAGCAGGTCGCGTTTGCGGTGATGAACGATACCGCGGTAACCTACTCTGCCCGGGCCCCCGCCTCCGGAAGCGGGGATATCACCGGCACGTGGGAAGACTACCTCGCCGGATCAGAGGGCCGGATTGCCGCATCGCACGTCGCGGTGGACGGCATCGAGACGATCGCGGCGAGCGCCGGGGCAGAGCCGATTGCTTCTGCCGCACAGCAGGCCGCTTCGCCATGTGCGGTCCTTGCGGCGGTTGCCGGCCTTATCCTCGCCGGGCGGTGGGGTGGTCGACGATGAACCGGCGGCACCTCCTCGCCCTTCTGCTCCTCCTCTTCGTTGTCGGGACGGTCTCGGCCTCGTCGGGTGACGGCATCCCCGGCGACGCCGACGGCGACAAGGTCCTCACCGGCGCCGAGTACGCATCGGCGGCCCTCACCTACCTTGATTCGGCTTACATGGGCGGCTCCGGCGGCCTCACCCGGACCGATATCCGGGATGCTGCCTGGGTCTATACGCACTGGGACGGGAAACCCCTCGAAGTCACCGACTCGTCCGGGCAGACGGTGACGCTCTATCGCCCCCTGCGCCGGGTGGTGACCTTCAGCGGCGAGTCCCTGGAGACGTTGCGGTCGCTCGGGTTCGATATGGAGAACGTCGTCGCCGTCGACAAGTACAGCCACGAGAAGAGCACCTTCTTCCCGGAGTGCCGAGATAAGGCAAACGTCGGGTCGATCTGGTCACCCGATATGGAGCAGGTCCTCTCTGTTCGGCCGGACGCGGTCTTCCTCTACGCGACGATCAGCATCGCGGCCTGCGACGATATCCAGCGGAAATTGGAGGCGAGTTCCCCGGGTATCCGGGTCTTCCGGTTTGACTGCTTCAAGCCCGCCACGTATCCCGGGGAGATCCGCACGATCGCCTCGATGATCAACGAGAGCGGGCGCGGCGAAGAGTTTGCTTCCTTCTACGAGTCGACGATGGGCCGGATCCGGGACGGCACGGCCGGCATCCCGGACAGTGAGAAGGTCCGGGTCTACTTCGAGTACTGGTTTGACTACACGACCGTCTCGGCAAAAGCGGGATACAACGAGAAGACCGAGCTCGCCGGGGGAATGAACCCCTTCGCCACCGGGACCGGGGAGTACCCCGTCGTCGACCCCGAGGCGATCATCGTCACCGACCCGGAGATCGTTGTCAAACTGGCCGGGCAGGGTCTGGCCGTCGGCGGCTATTCAGGTCACGACATCGCGGCGCTCGAGGCGATCCGGTCGGCGCTGACCGAGCGGCCCGGGTGGTCGAGGGTCTCCGCGGTAGAGGACGGCCGGGTCTATGTCATCCACTCCGACATCCTCGGCGGCGCCCAGCACTTTATCGGGACGGCCTACCTCGCGAAGTGGTTCTACCCCGACCGGTTCGCCGACCTCGATCCGCACGCCGTTCACCAGCGTTACCTCAACGAGTTCCAGGGGATCGACTTCGACCTCGCGTCCGAGGGAACGTTCGTCTACCCGTGACCGGTGCAGCCATGGAACAGAGCGTCATCATCCAGGAGGGGTATACCCGGCTGAAGAAGACCCGGGCCCTCTTCGTCGGCGGCCTCCTTTCGGCCCTCGCCGTCCTCATCGGCGTCGCGGTCACGCTCGGGTCCGCCGACTTCACGGTGGGCGAGTCCTACCTCGCGATCCTCGCCGGCCTCTTCCCCGGGACCTTCAGCGCCCCCGACCTCGCCACGACCATTGTCTGGGACTTCCGGCTCCACCGGGTGCTCTTTGCGGTCTGTGCCGGGTTCGGGCTCGCGGTGGCGGGTTCCGTCATGCAGGGGATCCTCAGAAACCCGCTCGCGAGCCCGTTCACCCTCGGGATCGCCTCGGCCGCCACCACCGGAGCCTCGATCGCGATCGTCCTCGGTGCCGGGGTCGCGGGCGGAGAATATCTTGTCATCGGCAACGCCTTCCTCTTCGCCCTGCTTGCCGCACTTGCCATCTACGGGATGGCCCGCTACCGGGGGATCGGGAGCGAAACGATGGTCCTTGCCGGTATCGCCGTCATGTACCTCTTCTCGGCGGTGACGTCGCTCCTCCAGTACGTCGGCAGCGCCGAACAGCTCCAGGCGGTGGTCTTCTGGACGTTCGGCTCGGTCGACAAGTCCACCTGGCCGAAACTCGGGATCGTCGCCCTCGTCCTCGCCTGCACCATCCCCTACCTCATCTACCGCGCCTGGGACCTCAACGCCCTCGCCGAAGGCGACGAGGTGGCGGCCAGTCTCGGGGTGCCCGTGGAACGCTCGATGATTCTCTTCATGATGATCGCCTCCCTGCTCACCGCGGTGATCATCTGCTTCACCGGGACGATCGGGTTTATCGGGCTCGTCGCCCCGCACATCACCCGGATGGTCGTCGGCGGAGATTTTCGGACACTCCTCCCCGCCTCCGGCCTCGTGGGCGCTCTCCTCCTTTTGTCTGCCGACAGCATCGCGCGAAGCGTCCTTGCACCGCAGGTCCTTCCCGTCGGGATCGTGACCGCGTTCCTCGGGGTGCCGTTCTTCATCTACCTCTTCCTGCACCGGAGGAATGCCTGATGGCCCGGCTCTCGATCGAAGACCTCTCGTTCGCCTACCGGGACCGGGAGGTGCTCAGGGGGATCACGTTCCCGGTCGCCGCCGGCGAAGTCCTCGGCCTCGTCGGGCCGAACGGGTGTGGGAAGACGACGCTGATCCGGTGCGTCGACGGCATGCTCACCCCGCACAGCGGCAGGGTGCGGCTTGAGGGGCAGGAACTCCGCACGATGCACCGCCGCGAGGTCGCCCGGGCGATGGCCTATGTGCCGCAGTCGGCCGGGAACCAGACCGCCTCGACGGTCTTTGAGACGGTCCTGATGGGAAGGCGGCCCTACCTGAACTGGACGGTGAGCCTGGCTGACGAAGAGAAGGTGGTTGCCGCGCTCGACCTTCTGGACCTCGGCGGGCTTGCGCTCCGGAAGGTCGGCGAACTCTCCGGCGGGGAGCGCCAGCGGGTGATGATCGCCCGGGCGCTCGTGCAGGAGACGGGGGTGATCCTCCTCGACGAACCGACAAGCAATCTGGACGTCTGCCACCAGATGGGGGTCATGGAAGTCCTCCACGGTCTTGCCGAAGAGAGGGGGATTGCCGTCGTGCTCGCGCTCCACGATCTGAATCTCGCCGCGACCTACTGCCACCGCCTGCTCGTTCTCTCGGGCGGGTCGGTCTACAGCCACGGGGTGCCGGAAGAGGTGCTCAACGAAGAGATGCTCAAAGACGTCTACGGCATCGACGCGGTCGTCAAACGGGATCTCGCGGCACCTTACGTGGTCCCGGTCCGGCCGGGAAGCCTGGAGGGAGGGGCGTAAGCCCGCCCTCTCCCCGCCTCATTTCCTGAGAATAGCCAGCGCTTCTTTTGATTCCATGACCAGATGCATCTCTTTGTAGCCGAGGTCGCTCCACGGAAAACTGAGTTTCATGAGGGCGACGGGATCGTCCGTCTCAATCAGCCGGAAGACCGTGTTCCCCACAAGGTCGACCCACTCGTTGATCACGGTCACACCTTCCGGTGTCTCCTCCCTGGCCCGCGCTTCCATGATCTCGGCCGTCTTCCCGGGCTCCCAGGTGAGTATGTTTATGAATTGCATGCTCTTCCCCCCTCGTTGCCGCATCCCGGCACGCCGGGATGGACAGTCGGCGTCATGGGTCCAGGAGTATAAAAGCATGGCGCATTACCGCTGCCCTCCCACCCTCTCCTTCACCCGGGTGGCAATCAGCATCGCGGTGACCGCCGAGAGTGCGAGGAGTACGACCGTATACTGGTCGGCGGTCCCCACGACCGCGACCAGGAGGATGGCGGTCAGGGGCGCACCCAGGGCAAAGGTGAGGGCCGCGACCTCGACGCAGAGGACGAAGATCCCGACCGGAGCACCCGGAAAGACGAGACCCAGCGCGAGCCCGACGAGCGTCGACGAGAAGATGATGGGGAAGAGCGGGCCGCCGATATACCCGCTCTTGAACGAGAGGGCAAGCAGGAGGAGTTTTACGACCGCCATCAAAAGAAGCATCCCGGCCCCGAACCGGGCAGGGTCGGCGATGATGGCGTGGATCTGGGCTTCGCCGGAGAAGAGCAGTTCAGGGACGAAGTAACCGACGACCGCGATCGCCGCCCCCGCGGCGAGGATGCGGGCGAGGATCGCGTCCTTAAAGATTCGGTCCATGATTGTCTCGGCTGCCTGCATGGAGACCCCCGCAAAGACCGCGAGCAGCGACCCTGCGATCCCGAGAAGAACCGCGTAGAGGATGTAGATGGGCAGGATCTCGCCTATCGGCTCAAACGGGATGCTGCGGGCGAAGGACGGGAGGCCGAGGAGCAGGTAGAAGAGAAACCCGATGGTGCCGGCGAGCAGGTTCCAGGTGAGGAGCCGGAAGGCGTTCCTGCTCCCGCCGACCTGGAACTCGGTTGCGAAGACTCCGGTGAAGAGGACGCTCCCGACGATGCCGTTGAACGCCGAGGCGAGGGCGGCGACGTCGAACCCGAGAGCGGCCATGGGAGCGTTGATCCTGAGTCTCTCCCCGACGAAGGAGGATACGTATGCAATGAGGACGGTGATGGTTCCTTCCGGGCCGATGCTTGCCCCGGAGAGGAGCGAGAAGAGCGATGAGAGGAGGGCACCGGGGAATGTCCGGTAATCGGGCTCTGTCTCCCCGCCTTTGAGCGAATCCGTGAACCCCCCGTGGATCACGGTCGGGGCGCGGAGGTACCTGCGGGAGAGGCCGACAAGCAGCGAAAAGAGGAGCACCCCGGCCGGGACCACCCAGGGGTTGGCCGCCACGAAGTCGTTCTCACCCCAGATGGCCCTGTTGAGCAGTCCGTACAGGCTCAGGTAGGCGACCGTGAACGTGATGGCGATGACCGCGATGAAGACAACCTGCCATACTCGCAGAACACCGTCACCGCCCGGTGCTCCCGGCGGCGCCGGACCTTCAGCGGATGCTGGCATGGAAGACACGACACGGCCGATTCATTCTCCCCGGTAATCTTCCTTGCGGTCGGCCTCCTGACACCGGGGAGGTGGGCCGTGCAGCCAAAAAAAGAGTTCTGGTTCCGGATTACCTGCGCCGGGGCCGCGTCTCGACCGTCTCGGTCCTCACAACTTCCGTTGGCGGGGGCGCCTCCCTCCTCATGGCCTCCGCCTCCTCCCGCGTCGGGGGCGTCGTGGTCCCTGCCGACTGGATCAGGCCGTAGTCCGCCTCCCGCGGCCAGTTGTCCTCGTCGAAGCCACGCTCGTCGTCCAGCCGCTGCTTGTCGATGTTCACGACAAAGTTGTCGTCCCCCGGCCGGTAGATTACGGCCTCGGGCGGGATGGCAAACCGCTTTGCCGCCATGCCAAGCACGCCGCCGTACCTGAGTACCAGGTATTGCACCTTGCCGTCGGGGAAGGAGACCCGCATATCCGAGATCTCGCCAAGATCGTCTCCTTGCTGATTGATCACGTTCTTATCAAGGATGTCGTCGGCCGACATGAACCATTCCTCGCCGGCCGCTCGTGTCCTGCGTTCCAGGATAACTTCCGATCGCTCCTGCATCTTCTTCATCTCCATCGCTCCCATATCAGGGAGGCACACCCCCTGAAGTGGGGCGTGCACTGAGTGCCGGGCCTCCATAAAATGATTACGCCTGCAGGCACAGGATCAGCCGAACCGGTCTGGCCCTCCTGCCGGGCATGACGGTGAAAAAGAATGGTGATTTCGCCAATTTATACCATCACTTTACCGCTTTATTGAAATGAGTCTGTGTATGGGCCCAGGAACAAATGGATGAGGTTATGTATTCCGTGCGTCAACCCCCTCTTCATGGGGCCTACCATCAGACTGAATCTCACCACGATTCTCGAGGCAACCGGCGAGTTGCAGCGCTTCCTTGATCTGGGCGCTGCCCGCCTGCGGGTGGAAGGGACGTTATCGCAAGAAGCCTCCGAAGCCCTGATCTTTGAACTGGCCGACGAACTCGAGGACCACCTGCGGACGATGCGTGACAGGCAGGGGTCTGCCGGCATCAACGATCTCCGGGCATGGACCCGGGCCTGGATCGACGAGCGGCAGGGGGCACTCGCAGAGGGTTCTCCACCGTAGGGGGCCGGGGGTAGGCGCTCCCTGCCTGGCCGAGCGGCATTCCCGGCGTCGCACCCGGGGCGGGCCATACCCGGAAGGTGGACGATACCCCGGGGTTGGGAGGAGGGTCGGCCCGGGTTCCCGGGTGACCTTAGCATTTATTACCACCTGTACCCATGCGGCTCCGATGCCTCACTTCGACCTTTTCTTCAAGACCGAGGAGTTGCGGCGGAGGCTTGAGCCACACCTCCGGCTCATCCCGCCGTACTTTCGGTTCACCGTCCGGACCGGGACGCCGGAAGTGCGTTACTTCGACCAGAAGGACCCGATGTGGAAGGGCTTCCCCTTTCCGGTCCCTGACGGAACCGTCTACGTCTTTGATGACGCAATCCCCGCCCGGGCGCTCGGGGGCGGGATGCAAAATCGGGCGAGTGTCCGGGTCACGCGCGAGGACAAGGATGACGAGGCGATCATCCTCCGCATCTGGCACGAGATCCTGCACGCGGTCGGGCAGCCGGCAGACGACATGGCCCGGCGGGTGGGCGAGTGGCAGAGCATGTCTGATCGGTTGGTCTGGGCGGCCTGGCAGTCGCTCTCCCGGCCGGTCGACGTGCCGTTCTGGCACCGGAAGTTCTATTCCTGGCTGACGGAGCGGGCGGCGAGCGGGGCGGGAGGAAGGTAGATCCGGGGGCACGTCCCCGGCGCTCCCGGAGGGGCGGGCGGGCGGAACGCGGCCCTTGCGGCTATCCGGACCCGACCTGCCGGCAAATCCTATATGTAGGCGAAACCAACCTGGAAGAATGAGATCTCTCGCGATTTCATTCACAATCATGCTTCTTCTCGGCCTGTCGTTGATCTCGGCCGGTTGCATGCAGAGCGGGTCCGGTGTGACTGTCTTGACACCGGAGACTACCACCGTATCACAGGCGCAGTACACCTCGAACGAGACACTCGTCGCTTTTGTCGAGAGCGCGATTGCCTATGTGAAAGAGAACGGCAAGGAAGCTGCCCTTGCCGAGTTTAACGACCCGAACGGATCGTTTGTCCGGGGGGAACTCTACATCTACGCGTATGACTTCAACGGCACTACCCTCGCCCACCCGGTCAACCCGGAGAAGGTCGGCGTCAACCGCCTGAACGAGACCGAGGGGGGCGTGGGGATCTTCCTCCGGCAGATGAACGATGCGGTCAGGAACGGGGACGGTTTCGGCCGGATTGCCTACATCAACCCCACGCGTGACCGGATGCTTGAGTCGAAACTGGCGTATGGGGTGCAGGTTGACGATGACTGGTGGCTTGGCTCCGGAATATACACGGGACCCCTCGACCTGCCTGCGGCGGCCCTCGCCGATTATCCGGAGATGATCGGGATCTGGAGAGCGGACAGCGGAGCCGTGTACTTCCTGAACGATACAATCGAGAAGATGTCCGCCGGCGAAAACACGTGGGTGGTCACTGCGCAGGACGACCGGGTCATCAGCGGGTTCAAGACGTTCTCCCTGCCGGACGGAACGGTGGAGAACCAGACGTTTGTAGGCATATTCAACCCGGACAGAGAGACCATATCGTTCATCGACCGGCCGGGAGGATGGGCGACGGGATCCCTGGCCGATCAGGACACCCTCTTCATCGCCTGGACGAACCCGGGCGATGATACGGCAACGATGGCCGGGGCCCTGACCCTGCACCGGGACAATACCGTCTAATATCCCCTTTTTTCCCGATACGTCCCCGGCACCGGGGTCTTCGAAGCCGCCACGAGGCCACACCGTCCGGGTCTTCCCGCGTGATCCCTATCGGGACGGCGGGATGGATGTCATCATGGAGAACACCCCGGCGGACTTCTGGTCGATCCTCCCAAGCGACGCCTCCCCGATCGGGATCGGGTGGAGAGTGAGGGTTTTCCCCTCGCTCTATAGCCGCGGCGATATCACAACCCTTATTTTCACAAATGCGGCACGCTCTCTGTGAAACATCTTTTCGTGACCCTTCTCCTGATCGCCTCTCTCGTAGCGGCCGGGTGCTCCGCCCCCGCCGGGACGGCGGTTCCCGGTGCCGTATCGCAGGCGCCTGAGAGCGAATTCATCCTCAACGAGTCCATCCATTCGGGCGACGACTTCTATGCCTACGTCAACGACGCATGGATTGCAGAGCATCCCATCCCGCCCGATAAGCAGTATTACGCGGTATTCACCGGGATGCGCGATGGAGTGGATGACGACCTCCATGCTCTCCTCCTGAACGCTTCGGCAGCCCCGACGCAGGATGGGGACAGGAACACTACCCTCATCGGGCAGTTCTACCGGTCCGGGATGGATGCCGGCACAATCGATCAGGAAGGGCTCGGCGGCCTCTCGGACCTTCTTTCGGCGATCGATGCCATCGATTCCCGTGTTGGCCTTGCTAACGCCACGATCGTTCTCCTGGAAGAGGGGTTCGGCCCGGTGTACCACTACTGGGCGGAGGTCAACCCCGAGAACAGCAGCGAGATGGTTCCGGCTCTCTACCAGGGCGGGCTCGGGTTGCCCGACCGGGACTATTACTTCCGGAACGACACGGAGAGCCTTGAGGTCCAGGAGGCCTACCGGGAGCACATAGCCCGGGTGCTGGTGCTCGCTGGAGAGCCTGTCGAAGAGGCTGCGGCCGACACCTCGACCGTCTATGCCATGGAAAGGGCCCTTGCCGCGGCTCACCTCAGTGCGGAGGAGAACCGCGACCCACAGAAGACCACGAACATCTACACCCTGGCCGAACTCGAGGAGGAGTTCCCTGCGATCGGGTGGGGGACCCTTGCCACGATCTCCGGCTCCGGGCCGGTGAGCCGGATGCACATCTACCAGCCGGGCTACGTCGAGGGACTCAACGGCCTGCTCGAGACGGCCCCGCTCGAAGACTGGAAGATCTACCTGCGCTACCGGCTCATCGACCAGGCATCCCCATACCTCAACGCATCCTTCGAGGAGGAGCACTTCGCCTTCTACGAGACGACGCTCTACGGCGTCCCCGAGATGAAATCCCGGTGGCAGCGTGTCGTCAACACGGAGAGCGAACTCCTGGGGGACCTTGTGGGCAGAGAATACGTCGCCGAATACGTGGACCCCCGGACCCGCGAGATGGTATCGGGGATCTTCCTTGCCATCCGCGAGACCTTCGATGAGCGGATAACAGGCCTCGCCTGGATGAGCGAACCGACGAAAGCCGCGGCCCACGAGAAGCTCGCCGCCATGGGGGAGAAGATCGCGTATCCCGACCGGTGGACGGACTACTCCGGGCTGAACCTCTCCGATTCGTACGTGGGGAACGTCCGCGCCGCGAAAGCCCACTCCCTCATCCACGGGCCGGAGGGGCTTGAACAGATCGGCGGACCGGTCGACCGGAGCGTCTGGTTTATTCCCCCGCAGATGGTGAACGCCTTCTACGACCCGACCCGGAATGAGATGGTCTTCCCGGCGGGCATCCTCCAGCCGCCGATCTTCGACCCCGATAGAGACCCCGCTCTCAACTACGCCACTCTCGGCTGGGTGATCGGGCACGAGATGACGCACGGCTTCGACGACCAGGGAAGGCAGTATGACAGGGACGGGAACCTGAAGGACTGGTGGACAGAGGAGGATGCAGCAAACTTCAACAACCGGACGGCCCTGCTCGTGGCGGAGTACAACGCGTTCGAGGCCCTCCCCGGCCTCTACGTCAACGGGAACCTCACCCTTGGGGAGAACATCGCCGATCTCGGGGGCCTGACGCTTGCCTACCATGCCTGGAAGAAGACGGAGAACCCGTCGGATGACCCCGATGCGGATCGGCGGTTCTTCATCGGGGCCGCGACCCTCTGGAGGGCGAACGACCGCGAGGACTCGCTCCGGAACCTGGTCCTGACCGATCCCCATTCCCCGGAGAAGTTCCGGGTGAACGGTGTCCTCTTCAACATCCCGGAGTTCTACGAGGCGTTCCCGGAGATCGGGTCCGGTGATGCCCTCTACAGGGCCGCCGGGGAGAGACCGAGCATCTGGTGAAGAAACCCTCTTTTTATAGATAATCCCGGAGAAATGATGATCAATGAAACTGCCGTACGGGGACCTGTTCGGGAGGAATAGTGTGGCAGAGAATCCGATGATCTCGCCGGACGAGTTCTCGCAGAAGGTTGCATACTCCCGGGCCGAGGCGGAGAAGATCCTCAATGCGGCAGAGAGCGACCTCGCGACCCTTACCGGGATGAAGTGGACCCTTGCGTATACGTCACCCATCCTTGGAGCGGCGATGCTGATCAACCTGGGGCTTTTACTCGCATGCACCGGGGAGTACTATCTCTACTGGATCATGGCGTCCTTCATATTCCTGATGATCAACCCCTTCCTCCTCCTGCTCCCGACCGATGCAGGCGATCTGAAGTCCTACGTCAGGTATTTCAACGATCTCAGGAATCGCGAGAGAATGAGCCTCGAGGAGATCATATCGTGGGAGAGCCTCGAGAAGAGCGCCGCCGTCCCTGCCGATGCGATTGAGGCACTCAAACGGCTCACGCAGCAGAGGAACTCTCTCTACGAACTCGGCTGGAACCTGTTCTTCATCAACTGCCAGCCGCTCGCCCCGGGTTTTCTCGTGCTTTTCGCTCTCTCCTCGGTGTTTGCACTTGCGGGCTGGATCGTGAACGGTGAATTCGCGTCGTACTCCGCCGTGATCGTCGTCATCCAGTCCGCCGCAATCATCGTCTTTTATGCTGCGATCGTGTATGTGCAGCCGTATTCACGTGGCTTCTTTGCGGGGATCCTCGGCATGCAGTCCCGGCTCAAAGAACGGTATAACGAGGCCTGGACCCAGGGGCTGAAGTATGCGCTCACCGCTGCCGTCGTGACAACCGTTGCCGGCGTCATCTCCATCGCGGCGATCGTCCTCCCCGGGGTGACGTACAACAGTTTCATCTCCGCTGAGGCCGATATCGAACTCGGGGCCGGCATGTTTGCCCTCATCTTTCTGACGCAGATGATCGTCGTGCGGCACTTCCAGGGAGGTTACAGCCGCACACTCGTCCACTCCCTCTTATCGTCCAGGATCGAGACGATCCGCGAGGAGGTGCTTTTGGCCGTCGCAGACCTCGCCCCGGCATCGCTCCGCGACGGGGTGACCCCCCGGATGGCAGAGGATCTCGAGAGGATAACCCTCGACCTGGCCCGGTACCGGGCGCTCAAGATCGACTACGCGTCGCTGTTCGGCTATTTCCCTGTCTGTATGGTGACGCCGGATGTCGGTGCCATAATGCGTGTTGCCGAGGCGGTGGACGGCGGCCGCGGAAGGGCCCGTTCCGGCGAGGCGGCGGCGTAATCCCCGGACCGCCGGAGCAGGCAGCCGGCGAGTGCCTGTCAGGACGCCCGGCCTCCGGGAGCCGGGATCTCCAGTGGGCGTTCCGCAAACGCCTTTGCCTCGTCCGGGGTGAACGTGTAATCGAGCTGGTGCGGGTCCCCTCCCGGGCGGGTGCGCATCCCGATTCCCCGGAAGAGGAGGCGTCCCTCGTCTGTCGGGAGTGCAACGATCCCCTGGCTCCCGGCGGCAGCGATTCTCGAGACCTCCTGCATCAACCGTTTTCCATACCCGCGTCTCTTCAGGATCACCCCTATGCGGGAGACGTAGATATTCTTTTCATCCCCATTCCTCGTGCAGAACGAGAGGGCTCCGAGCAACTTCCCGTCCGGGGATTCGAGAACCAGCAGGTCTTCATCGAAATCTGCGATGCCGTCCCACGCGTACCGGGCTCCGCTGTGCGAATGGAACATATCAGCCCATTCCTGTCCTGCTCGCTCCAGTAGTGCCTCCCTCTCCTGGATACTATCGCGAGTCAGCGCCACCGTCCGCGTATCCATGAACCCACAGATAATCGTTATCTCCTGCTTCCTTTTTTAAGGCCATGGATGTTTCGTAACTATTATCCCTCCGGTTATGTGATCTTCCTACGATCCACCGTGAAACCCGGCAGAGCCTTACTGATCATGATTACTCTTTCTCTCGCAATTCTTGTCGTTTCTGCAGGATGCACTGCGATCGGTCAGCAACCGTCAGCATCGTCTTCCGCCGCGGCAGTTGCCGCGCCTGCCTCCGACTGCCCAACGTTCGTGTTTACGGACCCTGAATTTGCGTTCGAACTCCAGCGGACGCTTGGGGCCTCGTATGCGGGGGAGGCCGATATCGGCGAGTGCCTGGCCACTGCGTCCAGGATTACAGAAAGAGACTTTGAGAGCTGGTACAGCGAATGGAACAGGACCGCGGAGACCTTCAGGAGAGCGGGGAACGAGAGTCTCGCAGCGGGGCACCGGGTCACCGCAATGGAAGCCTACTACCGGGCCGCAACGTATTACCGCACGGCCGAGTTCTTCCTGCATGGCAATCCCGCCGATCCCCGGATCGTGGAGACCTGGGAAAAGAGCCGGGAAACGTTTCGCGATGCACTTGCGCTCGATATCGTTCCTTACGAGATCGTCGCCATCCCGTATGAGAACACCACGCTGCCGGGCTACTTCTACAAGGTCGACAGTTCCGGCAGTCCCCGGCCGCTGCTTATCGTCCAGACCGGTTTTGACGGCTGCCAGGAGGAGCTCCATCCCTATGCGAAGGAGGGGGTCAGACGCGGATACAACGTCCTGACATTCGAGGGGCCGGGCCAGGGCGAGGTGATACGGGTCCAGCACATCCCGTTCCGTCACGATTGGGAGAACGTGATCAGGCCTGTCGTGGACTATGCGGTAAGCCGGCCCGACGTCGATGAAGACCGGATTGCTCTCTGGGGGGTCTCGCTCGGAGGCTACCTCGCTCCCCGCGGTGCCGCATTCGAGCCCCGGATCGCGGCGCTGGTCGCGGACGGAGGTACCTACGATGTCGGACAGACTCTCCTCGCGAACCTGCAGAACAGCGGGGAAGCGAACCTGACAGAAGTTGAACTGCAGGAGTGGCTGCAGGTGGATCCGGTTGAGTTCAACTCTGCCATGCGCACCGCCATGGCACACGATACCGGCATCCGCTGGCTGAACGAGAACGGGATGTTTGTCTTCGATGCCGGCTCGCCGGCACAGTTCTGGGCGAAATGGATGGAGTTTTCACTCGTCGGCATTGCCGAAGAGATACGGTGCCCCACGCTGGTCTGTGCCGGCGCGACCGATCACCTCGACCCGGACGGGGCGCAGGCGAAGGCGCTCTACGATCACCTCACCTGCGAGCGGGAACTTCTGGTATTCTCCGACGATTACGGTGCCGGGTCGCACTGCCAGTTCGGGGCGTTCGCGCAGTCGTTTGCCGCCAAGTTCGACTGGCTCGACGATAAGATGGGAATGAGCGGATAACGGGCTCCCGTTCCGGGGAAGAATGGGGCTATCGTCCCTCTTTTTCGGATTCTCCAGGCAACTACCGGCGAACATGGTATCCGGCTACCGTGAGCGTATGGGTGAAGGCGTCGTCCCATTCCGGGCCGCGGAGCCTATCCAGCGCCGGTTGCACCCGCTCCCAGAGCCGGCCGAGTTCGTCGGTCTCCGGGATGAGCGCTGTCTGATACGTCACCCGTCCCGCCAGCTTCCCCTGCGCATCAAGGACAAGCAGGCGGCAGCAGTACTCGCGGCAGAGGCCGGGGCGTGTCAGGTGGACCGTGCACCACGCCTTTCCCGTCTCCCCATCAAATCTCAGGAAGGGGCATGCGTTCGGCAGTTCCTCGCTGCTGCTCCTGTCCTCGAAGAGGGCTATCTTGTCCGGATCGACCCGCACCTCCTCCGCATCCCCGGTATAGTGGTTGTGCACGACAAACATGTAGTCGCCGCGCTCTTCGATAACCCTGTGGACGTCCCGCATGTGGGTGCAGCACCTGCCGCACTGGCAGCACTTACCGGCGATGGTGCCTGCCTCCTCGAGCGCCGGGCGGTCGGCACACTGGTGTGCTCATCATCCGGTAGTCTTCACTGCAAGGGTATAATACCTGCCGGAGCCGCCCGGGCGCCGGCAGGCCGGCGGGTTCCGGCCATGGCGCAGGGGGCCGTGATAGCCCGCAAGGGGGGCACGGCCCTCAACGCAGGTGGCGGTTGCTCCCCGGAGAGGGGGGATGTCCCGGATCCAGCCCCGGCGCCGGCAGCAGCGGGAGCGTGTTGACAGCAGCATGGCAGCGGTTGCTGCCGGTGAGAAGGCGTCAGGGTATTTTCGAAATGCAGCCCGTTCAGGGATATTTATATGTGGGAAAACGATGAATAGAACCATTCAAAGACGTAGCAGGGTATCTGTATGCCAACAAGCAAGAAACAAATGGAAAAACTGAACAGGGCAAAGAAGGCCAAGGCAGAAGAACTTGCGCAACAGGCGGCTGCGGGCAGCGAGGCCGCCAAGAAGAAACTCAAGAAACTCGAGAAGAAGATCAAGTGAGCCGCCCGAGACCTCCGGCTGTTTTCATTTTCTTTTTCGACCGCCGCCCTGAACTCATTTAAGCGGCCTTCAACCGATCCGTCGGCGTCTCGAAGGGTCACGATCCTGTCGCAGCCGCCACAGACGATCAGTTCGCATACTTGCTCACCCGTCTTCGAGTGTAACAACGACGAATCATCGATCACAACAATCTGCTACTGTATTCAGGAGCACTTGCTTCATGTCGCATTACGGGCAACAGAATAAGGCATGGTTACACCGTTCAAACCAACGAGATGAACGCTACTTTTCCTCCTGCTTGCGGCCATGATGGTTCTCATGGGAGGAGCTGCAGTCGCGCCGGCTCTCCCACTCATCAGCGAAGCATTTCCCGATGCATCAGAAGCCACGATCTCCCTGATCATTACGCTTCCCGCGCTTGCGATAGCCCTCACCGGCTTTTTCGTCGGAGAACTCTCGGACAGGATTGGCAAAATACCGGTACTTGCCGTCTCCGTTGCTATCTTCTCCATCGCGGGGTGTTCCGGATATTTCCTCACCTCCTTATCCGCAATACTGGTCGGGAGATTCATTCTCGGGATCGGCATTGCCGGGATCATCTGCACGACGTCCGCCCTGATCGTCTGCTATTACGATGGAATTTCCCGCGTCAGGGTGCTCGGGTACCAGGCGGCCGCAATGGGCATGGGAGTACTGGTCCTCGAGACCAGCGGCGGGTATCTCGGAGGGGTCTCCTGGCGTGCGGCGTTCCTTATCTACCTGATCGGCGTCGTCATTCTCGCGGGTGTTCTCCTGACGATGAGGGAACCCGCTCGCGTGAACGTCGAGAAGACGTCGGGAGCACCCGAAGAGACCTTCCCGGCCTCCCTCCTCCTCCCGGGATATGCAACCGTGTTCCTCGGGAACATGCTGTTCTTCCTGGTGCCCACGAAGTTCCCTTACCTGATTGCGAATCTGGATGCAGCACGGATCCTGGGCGAAAACTTCGCGCTTACCGCCGGGATATTCCTGGGAGCCATGGGTTGCGCCTCTTCGCTTGTGGGACTCGTTTACGGGAGAGTCGCCTGGAGGCTCCACCGGTATACCCTGCTCACCCTTACATTTGTCTTCTTCGGGACCGGTCTGTGCGGCCTTGGGTTTGCCACGTCGCTTCTCACCGTCGGGGTCTCGGTGGTCCTCGTCGGTCTGGCCCAGGGCATCCTGATGCCGACAATCCTGAGCTGGATCGCCGCGATCACGCCGAAACAGTTCCTCGGCAGGGCAAGCGGCGGATTCTCGGTGGCCATGAACCTCGGCCTGTTCGTCTCCACGCTTGCCATCGTGCCGGTCATCGCCGTTGTCGCGACCTACGGCAACCTCTTCCTGGCGTTCGGGTGTGCGGCGTTTGCGCTTGCCCTGCCGTATGCTCTTGCGATGGTGAAAAGGCAGTTTGCCCCGCCGGAGGTTGCCGTTGACGTGAGGCCCGGGGCGGAGTGAAATCCTTTTTTGCGGGGTTCTGTATTTTCAGGTCTTGCTAAAAATCGGGTCTGGTCGAATAGAACAAGATAACCGGAGACAATTGGGAGTCCATTTCCCCGGTATGCCAGGTGGCCGGGAACCCCGCTGTGTCGTTCCCGGGCATCGTTGCCGTGAACTACTAATGAACTACTAATATCTACTAAATGAGTAGTTGAGGGATCTGGTCCCTGGGCAGACTCCGGGAAGGCAGGCCCTGGACGCGAGGAGAATGCCTCGCGGTCGGCCTCTACGAGACCACTGCGGATGGGGTCGGCGGATGTGAGGTCACGGGCCCGGCCGGCTGGCGATCCTGACGTTGGCAGCAGTGGCAGCAGATTGCAGCACTGCTGCCATCGGTCGCCCAATAGTAAGGAGATGTGACGACCTCGTTTACAGTATCTATCAGAATGTATCAAATTGATAGATACTATGATAGATCTATCGGGTCTGGAACAGTGATGCCGCCATCTGGCCGGATATCAATCCCAACGATGACAGCAATGACAGCAGTTTTCAGCAGAATGACAGCAACTGCTGTCAATGAGACGGTGCCAGGAGCGGTGAGGGTTCTGAAAGTGCTGCTCTATATGAGGTATGTACCCTGAGTTCCCGGTGAGTTAAGCACATGCGCTATTTTACCCTGAGCACTACCCTCCAATTTGGTCAAATTTATCCAAAATATCAACAAAATGGCCATATTCTAACAATCTAAACAGGGGGCCGATTCGCTTAATTATTAAGCACATCAACCAACTCATATATCGTCAAATATCCGATAATATTGGAATTTAGCCGCGTTTTAGATAGATATGCGCCTAACGCTCGGGAACTCAGGATGTACCTGTACAGGTACATATATGTACAGCAGAATGAGAGTACGGAGAGCATGGGCGATGGGCATGCCGGTGACGGCCGGGGTGCCTGTGTTTTCCGTGCTGCTGTCATTCTCCACGCATGGTCAACCCCGGCGATTGCATAGTCCTCCCGGCGGCCCCCGGTCATGCAACGCTTCAATCCCCCTGGTTCATGATCAACAGGTAGTCTTCCTCCGGGATCTCCCGCATCGCCTGTCCCCTGATATGCCTAGACTACATCTTCTTGTTCGTGATGAACTTCAACTCCGGGATAAGCGGTTTGAACGCCACCGGGGGCTCGAAGACCCTGATGGGCTTGAGGTTGATCCGGAGCGGGAAGACTTCATCGCCGAGATTCGCCGGCGAGGTGAAGATCCGGGATGCGTCTTCGTACATCGTCGAGGTGACCTCAAAGGCCCCGGTGATTGCAGGTGGAAGGTCAACCCCCGCCAGATTAATGGAAGATCATCGGTATATCCATACTGGAAGGAGTTCGATCCAATCACGGCAGAGGAAGAGGCAGATGCAATCCATCATGTGGCCCGACGAATGGCGGCCTCAGTGACAAAAGGGGATCTCGGATTGCTCCTCGCTGAAGAAGTCGGTTGTTACTCGCTCAGGGATCTCCAGATCCTCGGAGGACGGCTGCACGCGGAGATGATCCGGCTGCCCGATCCCTACCGGAAACAGGTCCACCCCTACATCACCGAGCAGTTATTCGGCGCCCACCATCAGCTTCTCGCCATGCACCGGTCGAACCAGTTCCTATCCATGACCGAACCGATCACCGATCGTGCAACGTTCGTTGAGTTCTGCAATATGATCCCCGATGGATGCTTCCGGTGGGGTGAATCCACAGAACGGATTCCGTTTCGTTATACACCCCGACATCGGGTCTTTTACTACCTTATATCGGCCTTCACGATCTTCGTCCTCGACCGCCCGGGCCACCCGGTGGGGACGCCGTTCCCGGGAGGATTCCGGGTCGAAGAGCGCAACGGGTCATTCTATTGTCTCATCCGCGACCGCGAAAAGGAGGTCCCGTTCTCGATCTGCAACTTCTGCCCTGCCCTGCAGACCGAGGACGGGTAGTTCCCAATTGCGGCAGTCCTCCGGATGTTCAGCGCAATACTCTCTCCCCGACAGGCGGGCAACCTGGATGAGGTGATGGTGACGCTGCAAAACGAATGGGTACGAAACGGAGTGAGATGGGCTATGTGGCGACAAAACCCGGCCCTGCGAGAGGTTTTGACACACCTGAATGCGAGTGGCAGGATTCGAACCTGCGAACTCCTTCGAGAATCGATCTTGAGTCGATCACCTTTGGCCGCTCGGTAACACTCGCGCCTGTACTTATAGAACCTCCGGCCTAATGAGCTTGATGCCCGGGCAGCCCCCTCACCCCTCGTCCGGCACGTGCCGCCGGACGAACGCCCCGACCCGCTCGATCGCCGCCGCACCCTCGGGCAGGACCGCGGCGAACGCCTGCCAGCAGTGGAACATCCCCTCCACGCAGTCGAAGGCGACCGGCACCCCCTGGAGCCGGGCGGTGCTGACGAACGCACAGATCCCGTCGATCAGCACCTCTCCCGTCCCGGCCTGGACCATGAGCGACGGCAGCCCGCCGAGGTCCGCGTAGAGCGGCGAGGCCAGCGGGTCCGCCGGATCACCGCCGGGAAGGTAGTCCTCCCGCATCTCCGCGAGGTCGTCCGGCGCCAGCCAGTCCGTCCGCCGGTTCAGGGCGATCGAGTCGCCGAGGAAGAGCATCTCGACGACCGGGGAGAGGCAGATTGCCGCCGCCGGCACCGGGAGGCCGAGGCTCTCTCCCGCAAGGAGCGCCGAGAGGACGAGCGTCCCCCCGGCCGATATCCCGGCCGGCACCACCCGCTCCGGTGGATACCCCTCGCGGAGCAGGTGCCGGTAGGCGGCGACGCAGTCCTCCACCGCCGCCGGGAAGGGGTGCTCCGGGGCGAGCCGGTAGTCGACCGAGACGACCTCCGCAGAAGCAGCATCCGCAATCCGGGCGCAGAGGTCGAGGGAGTCGGCCGTCGAACCTGAGGTGAACCCCCCGCCGTGGAAGAAGAGGACGGTCCGGTCGGTCTGCGACGCAGCCGTCGTCACCCGGTACGCCGGGATTCCGGGCAGCGGTTCGACGTCAGGCCGCCGGCAGTCACCCGCGACGGATCTCCCCGCTTTCAGGGCGGCAAGAACCTCCGTGGCCTTCATCGTGGCTCACATGAAGTCTGCGAGCCCCAGTTGCTTCTCCGGGGGCTGGCCGAAGGTCGACTCGATCTGCATGAAGAGCACCTCCACCCGTTGCTTCGTGTACTCAGAGACCGCGTAGGTCGCGCAGATGTTGCGCGACATCTCCAGATACTTCTTCACCGACCCCTCGTGGACCGTCGGGATGACGTTCCCCCCACAGCGGGTGCATTTCCCGGCGAGAGGCATCCGCCGGTATTTTGCGTTGCATTTCATGCACCGCACCTTCTGCTTCGAGAAGGCGTTCAGGTTGCCCTGGAGGTCCCGGATGAAGTGGGTGTTTAAGACCCGTTCCGCGACGTCGTCGGCATCCACCGCTCGTATCCTCTCCGCGAGGTCGAGCTCCGCCTCGAGTTTGTCGAGCATCGACCCGAGCTTCGTGTAGGTGGACTCGAGCGGCCCCGCCGAGATGTTCGAGGTCGGGTGGGTGTAGAGGAACCCCTCGACCTGGGCCGGGGTGCCGAGCCGCCGCTCCACCCGGTCGACGAACTTGTCGAGATCTTTGGGGTGGGTGTAGGTGAGGCAGCCGTTGTAGACTTCTAACGGGTAGTGGTCGCAGACATCGACGTTCAGGCTCTCCTTGTCGACCTCCGCAGGGTCGATCCGCGTCGTCAGGACGAGCGGCGCGTCCATCGTCCCGCCCCGGGTCTCCGGCAGGTAGGAGCGGGAGAAGTTGATCAGCCCGTCGAGGAGGAGCATCACGCAGTCCTCGTCGCCGTCACACTGGCCGCAGAAGATGCCGTTTGCGACGAGGGTGTGGTTCTCCGCAACCGTCAGGCAGTAGACCCGGTCGTCGAGCGCCTGGACGGTCTCGCGAGTCACGACCTCGTCCGCCACGACGAGCCCCCCTTCCTCCGTCGGGACCTTATCACCGATCTTCACTTCGAGCGCCCGGAGTTTGCGCAGGTAATCGGTGTCCCAGACCAGCATCGCGTGGTCGGGGGTGACCGTAAGAACCTTCCCCCGCTGCGTTATAAACCGGATCAGGTGCGCCGGGGCCCGGTGGACCGAGACGGAGGTGACCTTTTTGATGCTGACCAACCCCCGCGGGTCGATGCTTTTAACGAAATACGGCTGCCGGGGGTCGGAGTAGAACGTCCCCACGTGGTCTAACCCTGGTTTCGAGAGATCGAAACTCTCCACCACAAACTGCCGGATCGAGATCGTCGCCCACTGCCGGCCGTCAAAGACGGAGATCTCAGTCTCGCCCGCAAAACAGTTCCGCCGTTTTGCCGCGTGGAAGAACGGGTGGCCGTAGCCGACCGGGGCCTTCGAGAACCCGATCAGCCGAACGAGGACCCCGGCGCTGGTGTGCGGCGCAAGCCCCATCAGGAGTTGGCCCACCAGGTCGAGGGGCTTTTCTGCCCTGTAGAAGGGTTCGAGCCCGTAGAACCGCACCAGGAGGTCGTCGACGAACTTCGCCACCCGGACCAGCCACTCGCCGCAGTCCTCTGAGACCAGAATGTCCTGGTGGCGGAGCTCCACCACCTGGTCGGCGCTGACGAGTTCTTGACCGTAGGTGTCGTGGGCGTAGCCGAGTTCCCGGAGCCGCTCGATGGGGACGCCGACTTCGTCCGGCCGGAAATGGGTCAGGGGAAGGTCGATCATATCGTAGCGGACAGTCCCGTCCTTGAAGACATAAAGGTTCTGCAGCGCCCGGAGGATTCCCTTCTCGATCGGTTCCACCGGCCGTTCCCGGGATATCAGCCCTTTCACGCCCTTCAAGAGCGGGATCGCCGAGTCCCGGACCCCGAGGTGCTCGAGAGCCGCCGCATACTCGGTCTTGAGATTGATCGAGACCTTCTGGAGGCAGACCGTCGGCACGTTGCACCGGGGGCAGAGGTCCTGCGCGACGTCCTTGCCGCACTTGGGGCACCGGAGGACCGGGACCGTATGGGCACCGCACTCGCAGAGGTTCTTGTAGGTGAAGGTGCCGCAGGCGGGACAGCGTCGCTCGCCGACCTCCACCTCGACCACACCGCCGTCCGTGTTGGACCGGGGCTTCGAGGAGCAGGCCGCCTGGAACGACCGGCGCGAACCTCCGTCGTCCCCGATGGGAAAGAGCGAGTGGGGCGGCGGCTTCATCTCCCGCGGCTTGGACTTCCCCGGCCGACCCATCCGCCCGCCGACCCGGGTGCCCGCCCGTGATTGGACCCGAAAACCCGAGAGGTGCATCACGAGGTCGAGCGAGTTCTCCATCGGGGCATCCTGCCACGCCGGCCGCTTCTCCAGGTGCAGCGTCAGGCCGAGGCAGGCAAGGAAGACCAGATGTTCGGGGATCGCGATCCGCTCGCCGGCAAGACGGTGGGGCACCAGGAGTTCCTCGAGAATCGCCTTTGTCTCCGGGGTGTTTGGCAGCGTCAGCACCCCGGCCTCGACCCTGCCCCCGGCGCTGACGCGGTCCGCGAGGAGGGCGATCTCGGCCGGGGCGATGTCGTCCCACATGTAGGTGTAATCGGGATGGAGGGGCGCTCCGTCGAGGGCGAACTCGATCGCCTCGAGTTCGTTCTCCGGGTGGCGCGGGCCGCCCTCGAGCCGCCACCACTCCTCGCAGTAACTCGGCGGCATCAGCGGGTGGTTGTTCTCCATGAACTCCCCGAAACTGATCAGGATCTCGCCGACGTCCAGGATCTCATCGACCTGGCCGGCGATCCGCCGGGCCTCCGCCGCGTCGTCGACCCTCAGCACCTCCCCGCTCCGGAGTTTGACCGTCGGCCCCTGGATCGAGTCCACCGGCACGATCCCCGCCGCCTTCCCCGGACGTTCGACCTTCATCTGGGTCCCGACCGCGAGAAAGTCCCCGAGGATGTGCATCGTCGCGGGATTCAAGCCCGCGGCCGCGAACCCGGTGTTCCGCGCCCGGCCGAGGCGCAGCCGGAACCCGCCCTTCCGCATCGGGTATGAAAAGACCGGTCGCCCGCCGATCAGGTCGCGGATGTACTTGTCTTTGGGCTTGATCGCGGCGCCCGCATCGTCGTCGCTCTTCGGGCCGCCGCCGATCATCACCTCGAGCCAGTCCCAGCCCTGCATCTTCATCTTGCGAACGTTTTTGAGGACCTTCGGGGCTTTCAGTGCCAGTCCTTCGGCGACGACGAGCGCCATACCGCCTCGGACGGTGTTCGTCTCCACCCGCTCCAGGTTCCGGTAGCCACTCACCTCCTGCTGCTCCGTCGGCTCGCCGTCGATGCAGACCGGGCAGTTCTCGATGATCATCCGGAGTTCCTTCTCGCTTGGCAGGTACTGCAGGCTCATGATGTTGTTGTACTGCCGGATCTCCTCGATGTAGCGCTCCACTTCCTCGGGGCGGGGGATGTAGCGGTTGATCCCGAGCGCCTGCCGGACGTAGTCGCCCACCAGCACCGAGAGCGCCTGTGCCGTCCCGCCGGCGCTCCGGATGGGGCCCGCGTAGTAGATCTTTAAGTACTCGGTCCCGTCGTCGTTCTTGCCGAGGCTGACCTTGCCAATCCCCTCCGTCGGGGCGGCCACCACTCCTTCGGTCAGGAGCGCCATCGCTCCCCGGATGGCGTGGTCGAGGATCTCCTCCGGCGTCGTCTCCCCGAACTTCCGGGCCACAAAATCGTCGCCGATGCGAAGCGCCGCCTCTTCTCGGGACATCTCCTGCTCGAGTTCCCGGATCCGGGCCGCTATCCCTTTGTAGCCGAGAAGTGCTTCCACCCGGTCGGCGAGGTCGCTTGCTATCGGGATCTCCGTCTCCGTCCTCGGATCGAGTCCGCGGGTCCGTGCGGCGACGGCAATCCGCATCGCGGACTCAAGCCCGGCTATCAGTTCGTCGAAGTACCCGGCGGTAGCAGGTGAGACCTCCATGTATGATGTATGGACCTTTCACGCATTTAGAGGGCTCGCTCCCGGGTGGGAAGCCCCCATCCCGGCGGATCCTTTAAAGGCCAAATCGTCAGAGAATTCTTGCGATCCTGATAATCTGCTCCCGGATCCCTTCCGGCGGGAGCATCAGGTCCACCTTCCCGGTCTCGAATGCGGCGCGGGGCATGGCGTGGATGGCGCAGGTCCGGAGGGTCTGCGCGAGGGTGATACCTCCGATAGCCTTGATGTGGCGGATCCCCTCGGCACCGTCGCTCCCCATCCCCGAGAGGATCACCCCGACGATCCGGTCGTCGCCGTTCCGCTCAAGCGATCGCATGGCGACGTCAATCGAGGGCCTGGCGAAGCGGACCTTCTCGTCATCGAAGAGGTGAATGGTCCGGTTCTCCAGGAGTTCCAGGTGGATCTCGCTTGGGGCCACGTAGATCGTGCCGTGCTCCACCGTCTCGCCGTCCTCGCCGACTTTGACGTTCATTCGGGAGATCTCTTCGATATGCCTGCAGAGCGCGCTGTTAATGTGCTGCGGCATATGCTGGACGACGATGATGGCGACATTGACGAGTGGAAACCGTGAGAAGACCGCTTCCAGCGTTCGCGGACCCCCGGTCGACGAGCCTATGACCACGATCGTCCGCCTGTCCGGGCCGTCAGGTTCGGGATTCTCCATGCGCTCCCCACCTATCAAGCGAGGTAGTCGAGGTACCCTTTCACAATGGCCACGATCTCGTCCGCTTCGAAGGGTTTTGTGATGTAGTCGATGATGTGCTCCGTGAGCGGCTCCAGTTCCCCGTCGGGGATATCCTTTGCAGTGAGCATCGCGACGACGTTCCCGGCGATCAGGTCCCGGGCGATCATCTCCTCGATCGTCTCCCATCCGTCCTTTCCGGGCATCATGACGTCCATCAGGACGACGCCCCGGAACCCCTTCTCCAGCTCTGCGATGCATGCGTCCCCGCTCTCCGCGGTGACGACGTCGATCCCCTCCGGTCTGAAGAGCTCCTCCATCACCTCGAGGATGAATCGATCGTCATCGACGACCATAACCTGCCGGCACGACACTTCCGACACCTGCTGGCACATACGGGCCTCTGGTAGTTCTTTCTCACCTGAACCAGTATATACCTTTATCGATCATGCTCGAGGGACGTCAACTGCGTCGAGGGTGAATAGGATGGTCGACCCCATCCCTTCTCCGGCACTCTCGGCCCATATGCGGCCTTTATGCCGCTCGATAATCCGCCTGCAGATGGCAAGGCCCAGGCCCGGGGATTCGAGATCGTGTCGAGAGGGATCAGCCTTGTAGAACTCGACAAACGCGCGCTCGATCTGCTCGCGGGTCATGCCGATCCCGGTATCCCTGACCGCGACGATCACGACCCCCTCCGTTCGTGCGGCGCCGATGCTGATGGTCCCGGTCCCGTTCTGCATGTATTTGACGGCGTTGGCGATCAGGTTGTCGAAGATCTCGCCAAGGAGAACCCTGTCAGCCCTGACGACGATCTCCGCCGGGACGTTATTCTCGAGGATTATGGCTCTCGCCCTGAACGGGATCTCGTAGTTCCTCAGGACGTTCTTCAACTCGGTGCGCAGGTTCAGCGGCTCGAGGTCGAGTTCGATATACAGGGAGTTCATACGAGCCAGTTTCAGGGTCTTATCGACCAGATCCTTCATGTAGGTGATGTTGTGGGCGGTGATCTCGAGGAGGCGCCGGAGACCCGGATCCTGCTCCCGTTGCAGGATCCGGGGCATGAGCGCGACCAGTGGGGTTAAGGGGGTCTTGAGGTCGTGCCCGAGCTGCGATATGAACTCGTCCTTCTGGGCGAGGAGTTTCTCCACGTCGGCGGTCCGCTCCCTGACCATCGCATCGAGATCCTTGTTGACGACATAGAGCTGGCTCCGGAGCACCTCCAGTTCCCGGTTCTTCGCCTGGAGGTTTCCGGCGAACCCCTTGAGCGCCTCCTCCGCCTGCACCCGCTGGGTGATCGCAAACCCGAGCTGCAGCATCAGGCACGACCCGTCCGTATCGGTGAACGGATAGGCGTGGACCTCGTAGGTCTCGCCGTTCGTGTGGTCCCACTCCCACCGCTCGGGGCTCTTGAGGGTGAAGACCCGCGTCCCCCGGCAGGGGTTGCAGGGTCTCCGTGAGCCGCGCTGGACCTCGTAGCAGGTCCGGCCCTCCGGGTTGCCGAAGGTCTCGCGGAAGGCCCTGTTGGCGAACCGGAAGGTGTGGTCCTCTTCCTGCAGGGTGACGTAGGCGGGGAGGGTGTCCAGGACCGAGAAGAGGCGGCGGCGTTCGGCGCTCAGGGTCTCTGCCGCCTCTTTGTAGCGGGTGACCTCCGAGACCCGGCAGGATATGGTGCCGCCGTCGAGGCAGAGCCCCGAGAGGGTGAACCAGCGGGCGGCGCCGTCCCGGCCGACGAAACGCGTCTCGACGACAAAAGCCCGTCCTCCCTGTATTGCCGCCGCAAAGAACTCTTCGCGGTCGTTGGCGTAAGGCCAGATCTCTGATACCGGCAGGCCTTGCAGATCTTCCTTCGCGTAGCCCAGGATCTCGGCGAAGGCCCGGTTTGCGTCCGTCACCGCCCCGTCCTCGCGCCTGAGGAGAAACGCGCCGCCGGGTGTCCCTTCCATGCTCTCCAGGCGGTGGGCCCGTTCCCGGGTCGAATAACTGATCGTTGAGGCGAGCGCCGCGAGAGCGATCATGGCAACGAAGGGAGGGAGCGCCGCAAGGAGGGGCTCGGCCGGGCCGGGGTATGCGCGGAGTGACGCAATGCCGAGTGTGGCAAGCCCAAGCACGGTGGCGGCGGTGATCCCCCTTTCGCGGTAGTGGTAGCCGGCAAATCCGGCGGAGATGAAGACGAGGGACCAGAGGATGAGATTGGTGCCGGGAGACTCCACGAGGAGGGCGGCAAGGACCGCAGTAAGCGAGGTTCCGGCGATCAGAGCCGCCCCGGGTTCCCCGAAACCCCCTTCCCGCAGGAGCCGGGCGAGGGTCTTTGCCATGTAGTGTGCCATCCGACCTTAGTGATCAGATGGCTGCGGGATCATTTATTGTTCGTGGATCGTTCGGCGCGCTTGCCGGTCTCAAGCGCCTCGGTGAGCGGCCCGGCACCCACCTCCCCCATCTTCCAGAGGAGGAGCGCCGCACGTTCCTGCGTCTTTGGGTCCGGGCTCTTCATCAGGCGGAGGAGCGGTCCGACCGCCGCCTCCCCGATCCCACAGAGAGCCATTGCGGCGAACGGCTGGATGTCCGGGTCGGCGCTCTCGATGACACCGATGAGGGGTTCAACAGCTGCATCCCCGATCCCGGTCAGGGCTGCCGCGGCGTATCGCCGGAAGTCCCGGTCCTCTTCGGTACGCATCGCTGCGAGGAGGGGACCGACTGTTCCTTCGCCGATCTGCACCAGCGCGCGAGCGGCATACCACCGGAGGTCGTTGTCGCCGGTGAGCATTGCGGCGATCAACGGCTCGATCGCTGCCTCCCCTTGCGTCCCAAGTTCGGCGGCTGCCGCGCGGCGCACTTCGAGAGGGCCCCGCCGGAGGTCGGCGATCAGGTCATCGATCCGGGTCTCGTCAGTCATGGACTTCAGGTTAACCTTCGCTGATGTTATGCCTTCCTGATGCTGCCGAGCGCCGCCCGGGCAGCCTCGCGCACCTCTTCCTGCCCATCGTCAAGCGCCGCGATCAGGGCATCGACCGAATGGGGATCGTTGATCTCCCCAAGGGCTGCTACCGCTCCTGCACGAACACGCCAGTCGGCGTCACCGAGCGCCGCAACGAGTGGGTCGACGGCAGGTCGTCCGATCCGGTCGAGGGCGGCGATCACTTCCGGCCGGAATTCCTCGTCGCCCGTGCGGAGCGCCGCAAGAAGGGAGGGGACGGCAGGTTCGCCGATGTCTCCGAGCGCCCTCGCGGCCCGCTGTCGCACCCTCTCATCAGGGTCGAGGAGGGCGCCGACGAGAGCCGTAACCGTGCTTTCTCCCCCGATGCTGCCGAGGGCGAGGGCCGCACCCCAGCGGAGGCGCTCGTTCCCGTCGCGGAGACCGGCGATGAGCCCCTCTCGCGCCGGCTCACCGATGGCCCCGAGCGCGAGGGCCGCCCTGCTCCGGATGTAGGTATCCTCATCGTCGAGCGCTGCCATCAGCGCCGGGATAGCCTCCGGGTCGGCGATATCGCCGAGAGCGACCGCAGCCATCCACCGGACGTCGACGTTCTCGCTCTCGAGACTCTCAATAAGCGGCCCGACGGCAGGAGATCCCAGTTTGCCGAGCGCCTCCGTCGCCTTCCAGCGGACGCCGCTCTCCGGATCGGAGAGGAGGGCGGCGAGCGGCCCGACGGCTGCAGGATCGCCGGCGTCGCCCAGGCATCCGGCCGCCTGGTAGCGGGTCTCCGGGTCCCGGCTCGAAAGCCGGGAGATGAGCCGTCGTATGTTCCGATCGCACGCGGGCGCACCGCGACCGGGCTCCCCGGTACGGAAGTGCAGGCGGTCGCGCCCCCTGGCGGCGAGCTCGAAGAGGTAGCCGAGCAGGTATGCGGCGGCGATGAAGGTTGCTGCACGGACGAGGACTACCGCGTCCGGAGACCCATGGAGAAGTGTCTCGACGACGATATGGACCGCCGCGAGGAGAAATCCGAAGACGATCGCTTGGCGTCCATACCAGAACGCGGAAATGACTATGACCGGGTAGAACAGGTGCGGGTAGACGGCGCCGGCACCGAAAACGAGGTCGAGGAGAAGAATGAGCGCCGTGGCGAGGCCGATAACTGCGGGCCTGCTCCATGCCCGTGCGTCTTCCGACAGACCTCTCATCCCAGAGATTGGGTGCGGCCCGCACCCATAAAGAGTTTATGCGGCGGGGCCTCTCCCCTCACCGCTGCTCTGCGGCCGCCCTCATCGCTTTCCCGCCGCTGCTCTCCTCGAGTTTTGCAAGCGACGCCTCGATGAACGCGGGGATGTCGTCTGGCTTCCTGCTCGAGACCAGGTTGCCGTCGACCACCACCTCCCGGTCGATATACTCCGCACCGGCATTCCTGATATCCTGGGCGACGGACTTCCAGCCGGTGATCTTGCGGCCCCGGAGCACCTGCGCGTTGATCAGGAGCTGGGGCGCGTGGCAGATGGCGAGGACGGGTTTGCCGCTCTCGACGAAGGCACGCACGAACTCCACGGGCGCATCGTGGGCCCGGAGCTTGTCGGGCGAGTAGCCGCCCGGTATGAAGAGCGCGTCGAAGTCGTCGACCGAGACGTCGGAGGCGGCCCGGTCGATCGCAACAGGCGTCCGGTCCGCCTTCCCGTGCACCGTCTCTCCCGCGGAGAGGCCGACGTGGACGAGGTCGTGGCCGGCACCCCGGAACGCCTCCGCGGGCCGCGTATACTCGACATCCTCAAACATATCCGTGATCAGGACTGCTATTCTGCTCATTGCCATTCCTCTCCCGGGCCGGGTGACCGGCCCGGCTTCCCCCAGGATGGTCGGGAATATAATGTTACCGGGTCGGGGGGCGGCCGGCCTCGAGTGCTTCGCGCTCCGTTCCCGCCGGCTTCCGGGCGATCTCTCTATGTTTATATATTACTGCGTCAGAACCGGGGATATGCACGTGTCGCCTCCTGCACTGCCGGGACGCATTGCCGGGAGGGGAGCCTCTGCCTGACTGGTGCAGCCTCGCTCCCGACGAGGTTCGGCGGGAGCTCGATGCCGGTCCGACCGGTCTCACCGCACAGGAGGCGGAGGCGCGACTGCAGCGCTACGGGGCAAACGTCCTCCGGGAGGAGGCGAGAGAGACCCGTCTCCAGGTATTTCTCCGCCAGTTCAAGAGCGTCCTCATCATCATCCTGATCGTCGCCGCCGCGATCTCGTTCCTCGTTGGTGAGGCTCTGGACGCCGCGGCCATTCTCACCATCGTCGTCTTAAACGCCCTCCTCGGCTTCTCCCAGGAATGGCAGGCCGGAGAGGCCATCGAGGCCCTGAAGAAACTGCTCGTCCAGCACGCCGTGGTTGTCCGCGACGGGGAGCGCCAGGAGATCGATGCGGCGGGAGTCGTGCCGGGGGACCTCGTCCTGCTCGAGATGGGAGAACGGGTGCCCGCCGACCTCGTTATTGTCGAGGGGACGTCGCTTGAGGTCGACGAGGCGCCGCTGACCGGCGAGTCCTCGCCTGTCGACAAGGCGCCGGGCCGGCTTCCGGCGGAGACCTGCCTTGCCGAGCGGAGCAACATGACCTTTGCCGGGACGACCGTGGTCAACGGGCACGGGCGGGGTATCGTCGTCGCCACCGGGATGCAGACGGAGTTCGGACAGATCGCCGGCCTCTCCCAGCGGGTCGGGGACGAGGCGACGCCTCTCGCCCGGCAGATGGACCGCCTCGGCCGCGACCTCGGCCTGATTGCCGTCGGGATCGCCGTGCTCGCGGTCGCGGTCGGCCTCCTTCAGCAGCGGGGGCTTCTTGAGATGTTCCTCGTCGGCGTCTCGCTCGCGGTGGCGGTCATTCCGGAAGGCCTCCCGGCGGTCGTGACGCTGACGCTTGCGATCGGCATCAAGAACATGATGCGGCGGAACTGCCTGATCCGCCACCTCCCGGCCTCAGAGACCCTCGGCGCGGTCTCGGTGATCTGCACCGACAAGACCGGGACCCTCACCCGGAACGAGATGACGGTCGTCCGGGTGAGGACACCGGACGCGGAGTTCGAGGTCACCGGAGCCGGGTATGCCCCGGAGGGGGAGTTCCTTGTTGAAGAAAAACCCGTCGACCCCCTCGCGGACCGGGGGCTCCGTCTCTTCCTGCGCACCGTCCTCCTCTGCAACCATGCCTCCTTCGCTCTTGAGGAAGGGGGATGGCGGATCTTCGGCACGCCGACCGAGGGGGCGCTCGTCGTCGCGGCGGCGAAAGCCGGCCTCTCCCGCGAGGGCGTTCCGGAGGCGGCAACGGAGTTCTCGTTCAACTCCACCCGGAAGCGGATGACGATCGTCTACCCCGGAGAGGGGGGGCACGTCGCCTACGTGAAGGGGGCCCCGGAGGTCCTCCTCGCCCGCTCGTCCCGGCTAATGGTCGGGGGTTCGGCCGTGCCGCTCACGCAGGACCGCCGCGACGCGCTCCTCGGTGAGCTCGAGGGATACGCGTCGCAGGGGCTCCGGGTGCTCGGCGCAGCCTGCCGCACGCTTCCCGCCGGGATCGAGTGGACTGCCGATGCCGTAGAGGAGGACCTGACCTTCCTCGGCTTTGCCGGGATCGTCGACCCCCCGCGGCCCGAGGCGGCGGAGGCGATCCGGCTCTGCCGGAGCGCCGGGATCGACGTCATCATGATCACCGGGGACAACCCGCTGACCGCCTACACCATCGCCCGCGACCTCGGCCTCTCGAGTGAGGGGGCGCTCACCGGGGCCGACCTTGAGGCGATGACCGACGACGAACTCGAAGCCCGTCTCCGGACGACGAAGGTGCTCTCCCGGGTCACGGCGGAGCACAAACTCCGGGTGATCGACCTCCTCTCCCGCGAGCGGGCGGTCATCGCCATGACCGGCGACGGCGTCAACGACGCTCCGGCGTTAAGGAAGGCGAGCATCGGGATCGCCATGGGGATCAAGGGGACGGACGCTGCCAAAGAGTCGAGCGATATGGTGCTCGTCGACGATAACTTTGCGAGCATCGTCGCCGGCGTCGAGGAGGGGCGGCGGGAGTACGATAACATCGCCCGGTTCACCCGCTACCTCCTCTCCTCGAACGTCGGGGAACTCGTCGCGATCGTCGGGGGGCTCCTCCTCGGCCTGCCGCTCGTCCTCATCCCCGTCCAGATCCTCTGGATCAACCTGGTCACCGACGGCCTCACCGCCCTCGCCCTCGGCCTCGAACCCGCCGAGCGGGACGTCATGCAGCGGCGGCCGCGTGACCCGGCGGAGTCCATCCTCACCCGGAACGCCTACCTCGTCATCCTCATCCTCGGCGTCTGGCTCGGCCTCCTGACGATCTATGCGTTTTCCGGGTATTATGAGGTCGATATCGACCGGGCACGGACGATGGCGTTCACCGGGCTCATCATATTCGAGCTCTTCAACGTCCTGAACTTCCGGTCGTTCCGGTTCCCTCTCTACCGGATCGGGTTCTTCTCAAACCCCACGCTGATCCTTGCGATCCTCGGGAGCCTCGCCCTCCAGGCGGTGGTGGTCTACGTCCCGGTCTTCAACACCTTCCTCGGGACGGCCCCGCTGACGCTCGCCGACTGGGGGCTGCTTGCCCTGCTCGGCCTCCCGGTGCTCCTCGTCGGGGAGGCCTATAAGATCCTCAGGCTGCGGATCGGGAAGCCTTCGACGACGGGCTGAGCCGGGGGGCCGTCCCTGCCCCTCGAACACCGGAGGTGCCGGGTTTCGTCCTCCCGGCGGCATAAATCGGTATGATTATCCGGGGGCCATGCATACCTGAGTTCTACGATTCAACCTCTTCGGGGAGTTCTATGTCGATATCTCAACCTTTTGTGACGCGCTCTGCCGTATCGGGCCTCAACCATCACGGGGATGGTGAAGCATGATCGTCGGTCCGGGACTGACCATCGGCCCGGAACTGATCGCCGTCGCGGTCTTCCTCCTGACGTATGCGCTCATCATCGACGAGCGGATCCACCGTGCGGTGGTGGCGATGCTCGGCGCCTCGGTCGTCGTCCTCCTCCACATCGTCCCCTGGGATATGATCCCGGAGTACATCGATCTCGGGACCATCTTCCTCCTGATCGGGATGATGATCATCGTCAATACCGCCCGCGGCAGCGGCCTCTTCGAGTATATCGCCATCAAGACGGCGAAGCTTGCAAAAGGGAGCCCGATGCGGGTGCTGCTCCTCTTCTCGATCGTGACCGGCCTCACGAGCGCGTTCCTCGACAACGTCACGACGGTCCTCCTCATCACCCCGATGCTCCTCTACGTCGCAAGCGTCATGAAGACCAGCCCCATGCCTTTCCTGATTGCGGAGATCTTCGCCTCGAACATCGGCGGTGCGGCGACGCTCATCGGTGACCCGCCGAACATCATGATTGGCTCGGCCGCCGGCCTGACGTTCAACGAGTTCATCATCAACATGGCGCCGATGATGGCCGTCAACATGGTCGTCGTCCTTGGGATGCTCGCCCTCATCTACAGAAAGGAGCTCCATGTCTCGCCCGACGAGCGGGAGAGCATCGAGAGGACGTTTGCGGAGTTGAAGGACCGGGAGGCGATCCGGGACTGGCCGCTCTTCAAGAAGTCGGTCATCGTCATTGCCCTCGTCATCGGGATGTTCTTCATCCACGACCAGCTCGGCCTGGAACCCGCCCTCGTCGCCCTGATCGGCGCGTCCATTCTCCTCTTCTGGAGCCGGCAGTCTCCGGAGGAGATCTTTGAGAAGATCGAGTGGCCCGCCCTCTTCTTCTTCGGCGGGCTCTTCGTCGTCGTCGGCGCCCTCGTCCAGACCGGGGTCATCGCGAGCGTCGCCCAGTTCGTCGTCGAGAACGTCCACTCGGAGGGGGAGGCCATCCTGATCATCGCCTGGTTCTCGGCGATCGCCTCCGCGATCGTCGACAACATCCCCCTCACCGCCACCCTGATCCCCCTGATCCAGGACATGAGCGGGTCGATGGATGTCTACCCGCTCTGGTGGGCGCTCTCGCTCGGTGCATGCCTCGGCGGGAACGGCACGGTCATCGGGGCGTCGGCAAACGTCGTCGTCCTCGGGATCGCCGCACGGAACGGCTTCACCATATCGTTCGTGGAGTTCCTGAAGGTCGGGATGCTCGTGCTCTTCGTCACGGTCGCGATCGGCACCGCATTCCTCTGGTTCAACTTCGTCGTCCTGTGAGCCGGTCTCACCAGGTCTTCGGGAGCTTGGACTCCAGGCTCCCGCGGGCCGCCTCGATCTCCTGGATCCGGCCGACGACCCATTTATACGCGGTCGCGGCGGCCTCCCGGGCCGAGGGGCTCGGGTCCTCTTCCCGCATCCGTTGAAGCGGCTCCTTTGCTTTCGGGTCGGCGGTCGTCCCGAGAGAGAGGGCCGCCTCGACCCGGACAAGCTCGTCGGGGTCCTGGAGGGCCTCTATCAGCCCGTCAATGTCCCGGGCATCCCGCATCGTAGCGATATCATCCTGTGTCGTCATACCAGTCTCCTGATCGCTGTTCGCGTTGATGTCGCGGCGATATATATGCCTTTTCCGACCAGTCACAGGTGCCATCCCACTGCGGGTTTCCTGTCGAAGGGCTCTCTCGTGGAGACGACGTTCGCGACTCTGCCCGCCTATGCCCTGCCGGCCTCCCCCTCCGCCGCCTTCCTGGCCGCGATCCTCCCCACCACCTGGGCGTGGGCGACCGATGCGGCCCGCCGGACGCCCGTATCCGGGTCCGAGAACTTCAGCTGCTCCAGCGGTCCGAGCGCCCGCTCGTCGCCGACGGTGCCGAGGGCTTCGGCCGCCGTCAGCCGCACGATCGTGTCCGGGTCGGAGAGTGCGCCTACCAGCCCGTCGATGTCGCGCTTTCGCCGCATGATGTCGATATCCTTCCTCTGCATCATGACCTTCCCCTGCTGGCTTGTAGGGCGCATCTATGGGCTGCTCTGTTAAGAAGGTTGCGGGGGGTGCCGGCAGTTCCCGAAAAAGTGTGAGGTCAGTATGTCGCGAGGTACCGCTCAATCTCCCAGGGGTGGACCGCCGTCCGGTAGGCGTCCCACTCGGCCTGTGCGACGCTCGTGAGCGCCTCGACGACGTGGGAACCGAGCGCCCGGCAGATGAGGTCGTCGGCGAGCAGGGCCCGGTGGGCCTCGGCAAGGTCGGCGGGCAGGGTCGCGATCCCGTCGTGGTCACGTTCGGCGGCCGTCATGTGGTAGATGTTGCCGTTGGCACCTGCCGGAGGCTCGATCTTCTCCCGGACGCCTTCCATCCCGGCGGCGAGCATCGCGGTGAAGGCGAGGTAGGGGTTGCAGGTCGGGTCGGGGCTGCGGAACTCGACGCGGGTGCTGTTGCCGCGGGGCGCCGGGACCCGGACGAGGGCCGACCGGTTGCTCGCGCTCCAGCTGATGTAGCAGGGGGCCTCGTAACCGGGGACGAGCCGCTTGTAGGAGTTGATCGTCGGGTTTGCGACCCGGGTGATGGCCTTTGCGTGGCGGAGCAGCCCGCCGATGAAGTGCATGCAGGTCTCCGAGAGCTGGAGGGGTGCGTCCGGGTCAAAGAACGCATTTTGCCCGTCTTTTCCGAGCGAGCAGTTGATGTGCATCCCGCTCCCATTGATGCCGTAGATCGGCTTTGCCATGAACGAGGCGTGCAGGCCGCGCATCAGCGCCATCGTCTTGACCGCGAACTTGAAGGTGATGACGCTGTCGGCGGTGTGGAGGGCGTCGCTGTACTTGAAGTCGATCTCGTGCTGGCTCTCGGCGACCTCGTGGTGGGACGCCTCGATCTCGAACCCCATATCGATGAGGCCGAGGATGATCTCGCGCCGGACGTCCTCGGCAAGGTCGGTGGGGGCGAGGTCGAAGTAGCCGCCGACGTCCTGGAACTGCGTCGTCGGCCGGCCGTCGAGCATCCGGAAGAGGAAGAACTCCAGTTCCGGCCCGGTGTTGAAGACGTAGCCGTCCTTTGCGGCGTCCTCCATTGCCCGCCGGAGGATGTAGCGCGGGTCGCCCTCGAACGGCTTCCCGTCCGGTTTGCAGACGTCGCAGATGAACCGGGCAACCCTGTTCTCCCGGGGCCTCCAGGGCAGGAGGGTGTAGGTGGAGAGGTCGGGTTTGAGGATCATGTCGGACTCCTCGATCCGGACAAACCCCTCGATCGACGATCCATCAAACCCGATGCCATCAGTGAGTGCTTTCCCGACCTGCTTGGCCGGGATAGCGACGTTCTTCGGCATGCCGAGGAGGTCGGTGAACTGCAGCCGAAGGAATCGGACGTTGTCCTGTTCGATCCGCTCGAGCATCGCCGAGATGTTGTCTGGTGTCATTTGGAAGGAAGTTTCCTTCCAATGGTATTTATAGTTGGCGGATCCATAGTGATCAGAGCGTTCCCCTACCACCCCGGACCATCGAGGGTACGGGAGGGGGGCGGGTCGAGCGTGATGGAAATGTGCGGCATAATTGGCGTAATGGATAGAACGCGCCGGACGATGGACGGTTCCGGGGTCCGAGAGGCCCTCACCATGATGAACGAGCGCGGCAGCGGCGAGGGGGCGGGGTATGCCGCCTACGGCATCTACCCCGACTACAGCGACTGCTATGCCCTCCATGTCTTCTTCGACAACCCCCGCGAGAGTAAGCCGGTCCTCGACGCGGCGCTTGCACAGTGGGGGACGGTCGAGCACGACGAGGCGATCCCCACCCGCGACCAGCCGCATCTCCGGGCGGTCCACACCCCCTGGCGCTACTTCTTCAGGCCGGACCCCTCCCTCGCGGTCCCCGGTAGCGCGACGCCGGAGGACGAGATCGTCAGCGCTCTCGTGATGCGGGTCAACGCCGCCCGCCAGGGCGCCCTTATCTTCTCCTCCGGCAAGAACGTCGGCGTCTTCAAGGCAGGGGGCTGGCCGGAGGACGTGGCGGACTTCTACCGGATAGAGGACTACGAGGGCTACCTCTGGCTCGCGCACAACCGCTACCCGACGAACACTCCCGGCTGGTGGGGCGGGGCGCATCCGTTCAACCTTCTCGACTGGAGCGTCGTCCACAACGGCGAGATCACGTCCTACGGGACCAACCGGCGCTACATCGAGAGCTTCGGCTACACCTGCACGATGTATACCGACACGGAGGTCGTTGCCTACCTGATCGACCTCCTGGTGCGGCGGCACGAACTTGACGTCGACCTCGCCGTCCGGGCGCTCGCCCCTCCCTTCTGGGCGGAGATCGACCGGATGAGCGGGGCGGAGCGGGAGTGGAACTCCGCTCTGCGGCTCGCCTACGCGCCGGCGATGATGAACGGTCCGTTCGCCATCGTGGCTGCAAACCACGAGATGATGGTCGGGTTCACCGACCGGACCAAACTCCGGCCGATGGTCGTCGGCGAGTGCGGGGACCGGCTCTACATCTCAAGCGAGGAGGCGGCAATCCGGGCGATGGAACCCTGTGTCGAGTCGATCACGATGCCGGCCGCTGGCGAGCCGGTGATCGGGAGGGTTGTCGCATGATGATCGGAAGTCTCCCTCCCCGCTACCGGATCAGCATCGACCCCGTCCGGTGCATGGAGTGCGGGCGGTGCATCGAGAACTGCTCCTACGGCGTCTACCGGCGGGACGGCGACCGGATCCTGGTCAACTCCCGGAACTGCACCGCCTGCCACCGCTGCATCGCCTGCTGCCCCCGCGACGCGATCCTGCTCGAGGAGCAGCCCTGCGACTACCGGAGCCACCCACTCTGGACCCGCGACACCCGGGAGATGATCTACAACCAGGCCCGGAGCGGAAAGATCGTCCTCGCCGGGATGGGCAACGCGCTCGACTACCCGGTCATCTTCGACCGCCTGGTCCTGGACGCCTGCCAGGTCACGAACCCCAGCCTCGACCCGCTCCGCGAGCCGATAGAACTGGTGACCCATCTCGGCAAGAAGCCGGCGAGGCTCGACCTCCGGCGGCGGGAGAACGGCGACGTCGAACTCCGGACCCGGCTCACCCCGAACCTTCGCCTCGAGACCCCGATCATGATCGGGCACATGAGTTACGGGGCGATCAGCCTCAACGCCCAGGTGGCCATGGCCCGGGCGGCAAAAGAGGCAGGGACGTTCATGGGGACCGGGGAAGGCGGCCTGCATTCGGCGATCTACCCCTACCAGGACCGGATGATCGTCCAGGTTGCTTCCGGGCGGTTCGGCGTGAACATCGATTACCTGGAGCGCGGGGCCGCGATCGAGATCAAGATCGGCCAGGGCGCAAAGCCCGGCATCGGCGGGCACCTCCCCGGCGAGAAGGTCTGCGAGGGGATCTCCCGGACGAGGATGATCCCGGAGGGGAGCGATGCGATCAGCCCCGCGCCGCACCACGACATCTACAGCATTGAGGATCTCGCCCAGCTCGTCCGGGGCCTCAAGGAGGCGACGGAGTGGAAGAAACCGGTCTTCGTGAAGATCGCCGCCGTCCACAACGCGGCCGCGATCGCCGCCGGGATTGCGCGGTCTCCTGCGGATGCGGTCGTCATCGACGGGTTCCGGGGCGGGACGGGCGCGGCGCCGAAGGTCTTCCGCGACCACGTGGGGATCCCGGTCGAGGCGGCGGTCGCGAGCGTGGACCAGAAGCTCCGCGACCAGGGGATCCGGAACGACATCTCGGTCATCGCGAGCGGCGGGATACGGGGGAGCGCCGATGTTGCGAAGGCGATCGCCCTCGGCGCGGACGCGGTCTACATCGGCACCGCGGCGCTCGTCGCGATGGGCTGCCGGGTCTGCGGGAACTGCTACCGGGGCCTCTGCCCCTGGGGGATCGCCACCCAGCGCCCGGACCTCGTCGCGCGTCTGAATCCCGACGAGGCCTCGGGGCACGTCGCGAACCTGATCCACGCCTGGACGCTCGAACTCTCCGAACTGCTGGGTGCGGCCGGGATCAACAGCATCGAGAGCATGCGGGGCAACCGCGACCGGCTCAGGGGCTACATGCTCGACGAGGGCCTGCTGCAGGTCCTCGACGTCAAAACAGTGGGGGCGTAAAGCCGCCCCCTCTCACGACGTCGCGACGTCGACGCACTCTCTCCTCGTCCCGATCTGGGCGAGCGCGCCGCACATCCCCGGAACGTAGGCGAGGGCCTTGCCGGAGTCGACCATAATCGAACTGAACTCGTCCATCCGGGGCGAGACGACCATGCAGGTGTCCGGGATGACCCGGGCGCCGCTCCTCTCGATCGCGGCGACGAGGTCGGGGTTTGTCGTCGCAACCCCGCGGGCCACGAAGATGTAGAAGGGTCTGGTCGTCGTCTTTCCTTTGAGGAGTTCCGCGAGCTCCCGGAGTTCGTCCGCCGAGCAGTGCGGGCAGCCGACTGCGACCGCCTCGACCTCTTTCACCGCAAAGAGGACCTCGACCTCGTCCCCGCTCACCGTCACCCGGTCGAGGCCATCGGTCGGGAACGAGAACACCCGCGCTTCGGGGGTGATCTTCTCGACGTGGAAGAGCGCGACCGCCCCCGTCGCCGCCATTGCGGCGCCGAGCGCTTTCAGGCTGTCGCGGCCGGGCCGGATACCCTCAAAGATCGGGATCCGGTTCCCCACCTTTTTGCCCGCGACATACCCGATCGCGCCCCAGTGATCGGCGTGAAGGCCCTCCCCGCCCTCGACCTCGACGACGACCTGGGGCTGCCGGTTCTCGACGATATGGAGGCCGTAATAGGGTGTCTTTCCGATGATCGCCGCTGCGAGCGCACTCGGCCCGCCTTCCCGGTTCGTCCGGGCGCCGAGGACCGAGTTTGCGTAGGCGACTGCCGAGGACTCCGACCAGGCCAGGTGCTCCCCGTACTCCGTGATCCTGAGGTAGTAGGGGGTGCAGGTGCACTCGAGTTTGATCCCGAGCCGCCGGTAGGCCTCGATGACCTCCGTCTGATGACCGGCGAATTCCTCGGCGATCCCGAACTCCTGCCACCCCTCCCGCGGCATGCCGATGGGGTTCAAGACCGTCGGGACCGCCACACGGGCATCGAGGCTCCGGAGCCAGGATAGTCCCCATCTGCCGATGGTCTTGTAGGACGCACCGCTCACCTGGGCGCTCGCGATCGGGACGAGTTTCTCGGCCCCGTAGACATTTCCGAGCGCGACCAGGATCTCCATCATCTTCTGGCGTGTCTCGCCGAACTCGCCGGCGAGCACCTTTTCATCATCGTTATCGAGATACATGGTCTACGGCCACTCCGCTCTCCTGAATTCGTCCTCTTTCCCCATAACCATCGTGGCGTCGACCCCGACCTTGACGTTCGTCCCGTCCCCGAGGCGGGTCGGGTCGAGCGACGAGCCCCGGACACCGGTGATGACCATGATGTCGGTATCGCCCCGGACCCGGGTCGCGATCGCGTACTCGACGTCGTGGGGGTCGCGGATATCGATGTCCTCATCGACCACCACGATATGCTTTAAGGATGTGTGGGCGGCGAACGCCGCCATGATGGCGTTCTTCGCGTCGCCCTGGGTGTTCTTCCGGACCTGGACGACCGCGTGGAGGTAGCCCGCGCCGCCCTTCGTGAGGAGGACGTCTCTCACCGTCGTCACCTCGCCGACGGCCCGGTAGATCTTCGGCTCGTAGGGGGCGCCCATCAGGAGTTTGTGCTCGTCGCCGGCGGGGAGGATGCCGTGGTAGATCGGGTCCTCCTTGCAGTACATCTTCGTGAACTCGATGACGTGCTGCTGCCGGATGGGATCGTAGGTCCCCGTTATGTCGACGAACGGGCCTTCGGCCGCTTTCTCCGCGGTGATGTAGCCTTCGAGCACGATCTCGGCGTCGGGGACCCTGACGCCGTTCTCGCATTCGCGGACGGCGAGCTCCCCGCCCATCAGCTCCGCTGCGTAGGCGAGCTCCTTCCCCTCCGGGACGCGGGTGCAGGCCGCGAACGTCACGAGGGGATGGGTTCCGATCGTGACCGCGACGGGGAGCTTCTCGCCCCGGGCCAGGGCTGCTTTCAGCAGCGTATGGGTGTGCCTCCCCTCCACCAGGCGGGCGACGACTCGCCGGTCGTCGAGGACCATCATCCGGTGGATGGAAGCGTTCTCGACGCCGCCGTAGCGGGAGAAGACGATCCCGGCCGTGAGGTAGCGGCCGGCGTCCTCCGGGAAGTGCTTCAGGATCGGGAGGCGGGAGAGGTCGGCGGCAACGCCGCCCTCCAGTCGCCCCGCGTCCGTGACGCGGCCGTTGTAGGTCATGGCGGCCAGATGTGGCACCAGCTCCCGCTCGCCGACGCCGAGCGCCGCTGCAAGCGATCTCCGGTCGCCGAGGAGGTTCATCACCGCCCGGTGCCCGTCGAGGTCGTGGAAGAAGAGGATCTTATCGGTCCGGCTCGCCATGCGGGGAGCCTCATACACGGTCGAGCAGGGGGTCTCGATCTCTTCGACCCTGCCCTGGTTTCGCATCAGTTTAATGAATTCGCGCAATTCTCATCCGCTCCATCGGGTGCCGAGGCTGTGCTCCACCTTCATGTGGTCGAGCACGCGGGCCACTACCATATCGACCAGGTCGTCGATGGTCTTCGGGTGCTGGTAGAAGGGGGGGCTTGCGACCATCACGGTCGCGCCGGCCTCGTCGGCAGCAAGCATATTCTTTAAGTGGATCCGGGAGAGCGGCATCTCTCTGAGGAGGAGGAGGAGGGGCCGCCGCTCCTTGAGGCAGACGTCCGCCGCCCGGCCGATCAGGTTGTCGGCGAGGCCGTTACTGACGGCGGCAAGCGTCTTCATGCTGCAGGGGACGATCGCCATCCCGTCGTAACGGAACGAGCCGCTCGCGATGTCGGCAGCGAGGTTGCTGTTCTCGGCGTATATGGCGTCGAATCCTCCGAGGTTTACATCCTCGATCCCGGCGATCTGCCGGGCGGTGTCGGAGATGACGATATGCACCGTTGCCTCTTCACAGAGCACCTCGAGCAGGCGGCGGGCGTAGATGACCCCGCTTGCCCCGGTGACCCCGACGACGAACTCCTTTGTCATGTGCTCCTCAACTGTTATGCAACTACGAGTTTATCCTGCTTTGTCGGTCGCTTCACCCGGAGGACCTCCATCGCCGCCTGCTCCACGGTGTTGCGGTGCTCCTGTGTCGTGTAGACGCCGAGCCGCCACTGCTGCCGCCGGGTGTCGTTCATGGTGTTGATGAGGGGCGAGACCTCCTCGAGGTCCAGCATCGTGTGGCTGTGCCGGACCCGGACCTCCATCGAGAGCGCCCGCGGGAGCGGGGGGATGTCGACGAGGACTTCATCTTCCGCGATTCCCGCGGTCTCGGCGATGGCCCGGGCGATCTCCCGCTCCCGTGCGGGGCCGGGGTCCTGCTGGAGGGCGGCGGCGTTCACCCGGTCTTCGCCGACGTAGAGCGCCCGTTTGTAGAGGTCCCTGGCGTAGACCCGGCGGGCAAGGTCGCGGGTGATGGGGTGCGGGGAGTGCTTCAGCCGCTCCATGCAGGCAGCGTCGTCCATCCGGGCGAACGCCTCCGCATCGGCGCCGGGGACGTTCAGGACCTCCTCGCGGAGGGCGTGGACGAACATGCTCGTCGCGATCCGGCTCACGTGATGGAAGTAGACCGCCGGGCGCATCAGGGTCCGGGCGATGAGGAGCGACTCGGCGGCGTTGATCCCGCCCTCGTACAGCGCGACACCGGATGCGGTCAGGATCGTCGACCGGATCAGCCGGTGGGCGTCGACCGTCCCGTAGGGCACGCCGGTGTAGTGGGCGTCCCGCATCAGGTAGTCCATCCGGTCGACGTCGAGGCTCCCGTGGATGATGCTCGCGAGCCGGTGTTCTCCGGAGACGACGGCGCAGACCTCGGCGGGGCTGATCCCCTCATCCTCGAGGACGGCGGCGATCGTTCCTTCCCCGACGAGGCAGTCGATCTGGTGGTGGCTCCGCCCGGTGAACTCCTCCATCACCGGCTCGGTGACGTGGGAGAAGGGGCCGTGGCCGATGTCGTGGAGGAGGGCGGCGGTGGTGACGAGTTTCGTCTCCCCGTCGTCAAGGCCGAGCTCCCGGCACATCAGGCCCGCGAGGTGCATCGTCCCGAGCGAGTGCTCGAACCGGGTATGGTTTGCGCCGGGGTAGACGAGGTTCGCGAAGCCGAGCTGGGAGACGTGGCGGAGCCGCTGCAGTTCCTCCGAGTCCAGCAGCCGGAGCGCCGTCGCATCAGCCTCGACGTAGCCGTGCACCGGATCCTTGATGATCTTCATCCGTTCAATTAAGAATCTTCGGAGAGAAGTGATAAAGGTATTTGAGAGCGCGCGGGGTGGGAAATTGTGGCGTTCGTGCGGGTTCCCGGTTCTTCTATGGGGTCTGTGGTCCTCGTGCGGCGGGCTGGGACGTTCCGGCAGCGAAGGGCCGGGCATATCGATTTTTGGGTGAATCTACGCGGACAGCTCGGGAAATGATCAAAAACGCCTGTGAGTTCGCTGACGATGCCGGGTATATATCAGAATCCATAGATCTCAGCGAGGCTGCGCTCGCAGAAGCGCCTTGCCGGTTTGTATATCTGCTCGATACTTTTGAAGAAATCTATGTCCCACCCATGCTCGTTTTGTGCAATCCGCCCCTTGAAGACGCCTCCTGCGATTTCTTCCAATCCCTCTTCAATATAAACGGCAGCGGGCTGATCTTCCTTTATGCCGTGTTGCATTAACGTGCTTAGACGCTGGAACTCCATCGAGACCGACTGGATCAGGTAATGCTCATCCTAGTATCCTTTATAGGTCCGTCTTCGGTCCCGGGATCCAGTCTGCCATAGTAATCTTCAGAGATCCTGGCGTTCAGGTAGCCGTATGCCCGCAGGTAATCTCTCAGTGCAAGAAGGTCCCTCTTCCGTGACTGCTGGAATGAGCCATATATTGCGATATTGGTATTTTCCTTGAAATACCTGTATAGTTGAACCCGGCCTGCAATTTCGCTGGGTATCGGGTCTCTATGGCTCATTTGACAGGTTTTCGTCTGTGGGATACATAACGATTGAAGTTGCAGAAGTGCAACTGATGATCCGGGAAAGATTGATATAAGTTACAATAATAGAACTATTCACTATGGAGGTGTCGGCATGGACCGGACAGTTGTAGAGGCTCACTTAAACCGGGTGCCCGTTGAGGTTCGTGAGTCCGTGATGGAACTCTCGTCGGATGCCAGATGGGCTGTATACATAGCGCTTGCACTCGGGGAGGAGATGTACTTCAACGAACTCAAGGATACCTTCGGGGCGAATCCTAGCGAGATGGACCGTATCCTGAAGTCTCTGGTTGACGGGGGCCTCATCGCGAAGAAGGTGAGGAGGCTGGAGGACGTCGGCGATCGGAGGAAGGTGTATTACACATCGACAGACTATGGAAAAAGGATGCTAAACGCCCTGTGCGGCGTGGTGCTTCCTCCCGAGAGCCTGGTCGGGCAGTATAAGCCCACTTCGAGCGATAGCGGAAAGTCCTGCACCCTGCATACGGGAGCGGTAAAAGGAAGCGGTGAGACCAATCCCGAGAACTGGCGATTCGACCGGACACCTGCCGGAAGGGACGCCTTCAATACGAAACCGACACTCACCGGCGCAAAGCAGGCAGAGACCAGGGTGTGAGTTCAACATGGCTGCAGAAGACCCGGAGCAAGCGTTGAAACTTGAGATCGTGATGGACCCTGAGTTCAGGACGGTTCACATCGACGGCGCTATCGTAACGCTAAACCCGAACTTCGGCCAGCTGGCACTGACCTACGATCAGCCTGAATTCAAAATCAGTCCGAACGGGGATATTTACACGGATAAAATTCAAAAGAGGGTGATACTTGATGCACGGTTGTCGCCCGAGGCATTCAGGGCACTCGCCTGCACCATGATGGAGCATCTGCAGCAATACGACGAGTGGCTCAAGCAGCGGAAGTGAACTACCCCGCCCTTCAGGGCGGGGCTTCCTGTTTCACCCTCCCTCTATTGAGGCAGGTCCTCAGGCTCTACGGCGCTGATCCGTCACCTGCCAATACGCCGACAGGGTTCTCTCTCGTACAGCAAACAGGTTAGATCACTCTGGCAATCATTTGAATGAGATTATAGTAGTTTCCGTTTTCAGCCTTCCTCATCTTTATGTCTTCCTCGATCCCCTCCCAGTACGCGGTATGCCATTCATCCCACGCCTGGTTACAGCAGAGCATCTCGCGGATGTCAAGTATCTCAATGCCCTTTTCCCTGCTCCATAGCTCCTTCCACCAGTCAAGGGAGTGTATGGTCCTTGCCACCTCATCGTTCCAGAACGGCTTCATCTCGTCAGGGACATTCTCCCCGAACTCATACTTTATGCCGGGAATCGCCACGGCAATATAGCCGCCTTTCTTCACGAAAGGAATGAGCGACGGAAGCATCTCCTCCGTATCGCCGAAATGATGGTAAGCGTCCACGCTGAACAGCAGATCAAAGTATCTGTCTGCGAAAGGCAGCCCCTTAGTCGCGTCTACGGAGATCGGAACGGCCTTATCGTCAATCCCGAGAGATCGGAAACGCTCGTAGTTTTCAGTCGGCGAAATCCAGAGGTCGGCGGCGAAGACGGACGCGCCGTATTTTTTCACCAGAAACAGCGTGGATAGACCCTGCCCGCAGCCGAGGTCGAGGACTCGCATATTCTCATCGATCTTCAGGTGCGACGACAGTTCCTCTGACACCCGCATGGCGTTCGGCCCCATCATCGTGGCTTTCAGGAACTCGACATTTTCAGCGTTAGACATGAACCGGTCTGTAAATGGATACATGATATTCTTCCTTTCTCATTTTCGCCTTATATCTCTTATCAGATTTTTAATCGCTCATTTATTCCGGCTCCCGGTGCACCCGGACCCCGTAGATGGGCGCCCCCGCGGCCGGCACTGCGACGCGGACCGCCGGGAACCATGTCGGGTCGGGGAGGCAGCACTGCCCGACGGCTTTTGCGGTCATCGGGAGGCTGAGTGCCGGGACAGCGACGAAGAGACGGATTCCCGTAGATAATTGGGACCCCTAAGTCGCAAGCATCAACAACCCCCGTCCGCCCCGGTCTCACATCCCCCACGCCGCGTAGGATGAAACTGTTAACCCCCCGGACGCCCCACATAAAAGGCATTCAGCCATGATCACCTTCCTCTCGGCCGGGCCCGGGGCGCTCCCTCTCATCCGGGGCGCCCGGCAGATCCTCTACGATTCCGAGATCGCCGTGGTCGCCTCCACCGCCGGGAACTGCACGGTCTCGGGGAGCCACGTCGCTCCCGAAACTGATACGGCCGTCTACCTCTTTGCCGGCATCCTCGATACCGGCCGGTGGTGGGGGATCAAGGGGGACACCTACGCCACCCACAACTACCTCCCGAAGGTCGGGGGCGGCGAGCCCTTCCCGGTCGGCGACCGGGCCCGGGCCGTCCAGATCGCCCGGGCGGGACTTCTCTCGCAGGGGATGAGCCTCACGGAGGCGGTCGGGGTCCAGTGCCGGGCGCTCAACATCGGGGCGACCGTCCTCCCGGCGACCGACGCGGAGGCCTCCGTCCTGGTCGATACCGGGACCGAGCGCCTCCCGCTCTTCACCTACCGGACGGCCGCCGGCAGCGATACCGAGGTGCGGGAACTCATCCGCACCGGACCCGCTCGCCCTCCGGTCACGGACGAGGTGCGGGCGGCGATCGAGGAAAGCGACGCCGTGGTCATCGGCCCGGCGAACCCGGCAGCAAGCGTCCTCCCCATCCTCGACTGCGAGGGGATGCGCTCTCTCCTTTGCGATGCCTTCGTCGTCGCGGTCTCGCCGTTCCGGGGCGACGTCGCGGCTGACCAAAAGGACGCCGCCCTGATGTACGCCGCCGGCGAGAAACCGACATCGCCGGGGGTCTTCCGGCTCTATGGGGACTTCGTCGACGTCTTCGTCCAGAGCCTCCACGACCCGGACCAGGTCGCGGGCTCGCTCCGCCTCGAGACCCGCCTCCTCCACGAGCGGCAGGCCGAGTCGCTCGCCTGGGACATCATGGCGGTCATCCGGCAGACGGTTTCGTAAACCGGGTGCGGTGTACTTCCCGGCATAATTGGTAAATTACATATACGGTTGTACCAGATACGCTAATTATCAAATGATAACCTTCCTCTCGGGCGGAACCGGGACCCCGAAGCTCCTCCGCGGCATGCAGGAGTTGCTGGACGAGCGGGAGATCGCCGTCGTCGTCAACACAGCCGAGGACACGTGGCTCTCCGGCAACCACCTCTCACCCGATATCGATACGGTCATGTACCTCTTCGCGGGCATCCTCGATACCGGCCGGTGGTGGGGGATCCGTGACGATTCCTACATCACTCACGACCTCCTCGCGAGACTCGGCATCGAGGAGTTCATCGCCGTCGGGGACCAGGACCGGGCGGTCCACGTTGCGCGCGGGGAGATGCTCCGGAGCGGCGTGCGGCTCACCGAGGCGACCACGACGCTCTGCAGGAGGTTGGGGGTCAAGGCTACCATCCTCCCGATGACCGACTCTGTCGTGACGACCTACGTTCGCACCCACCGCGGAGAGATGCACTTCCAGGAGTACTGGGTGAAGCACCGGGGAGACGTGGCGATCGAGGGTGTCTTTCGGCGGTTCCGGGAGCCGCCCGTCGCGACCGCCGAGGTTATCCGGGCGATCGAGGCGAGCGATGCCGTGGTGGTCGGACCGAGCAACCCGGTCACGAGCATATCGCCGATCCTCGAGTGCGCCGGGGTGCGGGAGGCGCTCCGCAACAAGCGCGTCATCGCCGTCAGCCCCTTCATCGGCGACGCGCCGGTCAGCGGCCCGGCGGCGGCCCTGATGCGGGCCTTCGGAAAAGAGGCCTCATCCGCCGGAACCTGCAGCCTCTACGAGGACTTTGCGGATCTCTTCATCCAGGATATCCGGGACCCGGTCGGGCTTCAAGGGGCTCTCCGCCTGGATACCCTCATGGTCAACCGGGGCAAGAGTCTCGACCTCGCAAAGACCATCCTGACCTTGATCTACGGGTGCTGACCCGATCACTCTTTCTTCTGTTTCTCCCGGTAATCCTCGATCGCCGCGTGGAGGGCATCCGCCGCGAGGTTCGAGCAGTGCATCTTCTTTGGCGGCAACCCCTCGAGTTCGGTCGCCACATCGTCGCGGGTGATCTTCAGCGCCTCCTCAAGCGTCTTTCCCCTGGCCATGTCGGTCACCATGCTACTCGTGGCTATTGCCGATCCGCACCCGAACGTCCTGAACCGGATGTCCTCGATGACGTCGTCCTTGACCTTGATGAAGATCTCCATGATGTCCCCGCAGACGGGGTTGCCGACCTTGCCGTAGCCGTCCGGGTTCTCGATCACCCCGACGTTGTGCGGGTTCATGAAGTGCTCCATCACTTTCTGGCTGTAGCCGATCTGGTCTGCCATACCTCTTACCTCTCTATAACGGTGTAATAGCCCGGAGGCGTTTAACTGTTTCTCCGACTGCCCCGACGATTCGTGGCACCTCGTCCATGCTGTTTCTGCGCCCGAGCGTCGCGACCATCGACCCATGCGCCTCGGCGTGGGCGAGCCCGATGGCGAGGAGGACATGGGAGGCTTCGAGTGTCCTGGAAGTGCACGCCGACCCGGTGGCGACCGCGATCCCGAGCATGTCCATGGCGAGCTGGATGCTCTCGCCCTCGATCCGGGAGAAGCGGAAACTCGCGTGGTGCGGGAGGCGCTCTTCCGGGTGGCCGGTCAGGTAAGCCTCCTCGATACCCGTGATCCCGGCAATCAGCCGGTCCCGGATCGCGGCAAGGCGCTTGCTCTCCCCGGCCATCTCCTCCCCTGCAAGCCGGGCCGCCTCCCCCATACAGGCGATCGCAAAGACGTTCTCGGTCCCGGGCCGGAGGCCGCGCTCCTGCCCGCCCCCGACGAGGACCGGCTGGACCCGGACACCGGGGCGGATGTAGAGCGCCCCGACCCCGTCCGGTCCGCCGAGCTGGTTTCCGGAGAGGGTGAGAAGGTCGATGCCGTCACGCTCCACGTCGATCGGTATCCTCCCCGCGGCATCGGTGGCGTCTACGTGGAGGAGCCCGCCCTGTTCGTGGACGATCGCCGACACCTCCCGGATCGGCTGAATTGTCCCTATCTCATTGTTTGCGTGGTGGATCGATGTGATGACGGTCCCCGGTGTGACCGCCGCTGCGAGGGCATCGAGGTCGATCGTGCCGAAGCGGTCGACCGGAGCCAGCGTGAGGGCAAACCCGCCCTTCTGGATGTCTTTTGCCGGATTCAGGACCGATATGTGCTCGGTGGCGCTTGCAACGACTCTCTTCCCGAATTTCCGGTTCCGGAGCGCCGCTCCCCGGATAGCGATGTTGTTCGATTCGGTGGCTCCGCTCGTGAAGATGATCGAGTCCGGGGCGCTCGTGCCGACGAGCGCTGCCACCCTCTCCCGCGCCGTGGCGACGGCCTCCTGTGCCTGGAGCCCCTCCCGGTAGATCGTGGAGGGGTTGCCGGCAAAGCCGTCCGGAAACTGCCTGCAGAACCGGGCGACCCCCGGGTGGACCGGCATCGCCGCTGCGTGGTCGAGGTAGATCCGTTCCTCCATCTTCTCCAGCCTCTCAGAACGTGATGACCGCGTCAGCATCGACCGCAAGATCGTTCAACGTCAGGGCGCCGACGACCTTCCCTTCCTCGATGAAGTCCCCCCGCTCAAGCCCGAGGAGCTGGGTGCTCTGCTCGCAGATGTAGATCTTTGCCCCCGCGGCGATCGCCTGGTCCCGCATCTCCGAGAGTTTCGGGAAGTTTCCGGCCTGGATCTGCTCTGCTGCGCCTCTCTTGACGACCGTCACCCCCTTGATCATGAAGTAGATGTCGGCGTCCATGTCCATCGAACGTGCCGTCATTGCGAGAACGAACGGCGCATACAACCTCTCCGGGGTGTCGGCGCCGCTCGTCTGGATATACAGTATCCGTGCCATACATCTCAGCCCCGTTTTTGGATGGAGAAGGTGGTCTTCTCCCCCTCCCTCTCCTCGCCCAGGATTTCGTGGCCCATCCTCCGTGCCCAGACCCTGACATCCTCCTCTGTGGGCGCGTTGTCCATCTCGACCTTCAGGATGCCACCGCTGACGAGCCCGTCCATCCCCTCCTTGAGCAGGGTGATCGGCGCCTGGCAGTAGGCTCCTCTCGCGTCCACGTAGCCGTCGGCGTCCATCCGCTCACCGTGCCTCTGTCGTGGCCGCCGCTCCCTTGCGCAGGATGAGTGTGGTCACGCCCGAGGCGACGTGCTCCTCCTCGATCGTATGTCCTTTCTCACCGGCCCAGGACCTGACCGTCTCGACAAGGTCCGGTTTGTCGGTTGTCACCTGCAGGATCTGGCCTGCGTTGAGCACGTCCATCCCGGTCTCGATCGAGAGCATGGGCGACTGGCAGATGCCCACGCAGCTCACGGTCTTATCCGCATACATCATTCGTATCACCTACTTCATCTTCCGGATGCAGAACCTCATGACCCCGTCATCCTTCTCGAACTTCACGATCTCATGACCCACCCGGTCTGCCCAGCGCCGGATATCCTCCTCCGCGGCAGGATCGTCTGCCTCGACCATGAGCACCTCTCCGATGTCGAGCTTCTCGATTGCCTCTTTTGTCATCGTGATCGGCATGGGGCAGTAGAACCCGATACAGTCCACGACCGCCATGGGTTTATCTTTCAGATCCATGTCCGTTACCATCCGTTGTGGGGCGCGTGGGAACCCGGGTGCCGTGACGTGTCAACGGTACACTCCCGGTTGCACCGGATCATGCACCCTCCCTTATAAGCGTTCCTCCGGAGGTGCAGTGTTGCATAACTCTGCTTCTTCGACCCAAACAGAAAAGGTGCCGGACGTCCCTTCCGCCCCTTCATGCCAAGAACCGAACGTTGGGGACGCCCGTACCCTGACAATCGCGACTGGAGTATATATAATACACTCCTGGTCAAGCGCGGCGAGTTTTACCTTTCTTTGGACTTCATTGATCGGTGGGATGAGCATCTCTCCCAGATGAACGCCGGCAAGCGTGGTCGGCCGTTTCAGTATCCTGAGTCATTCATTGCGTGGATGGTCGGGATTCACACCTTCCTGCAGATGCCCTACCGCCAGATGGAAGGATTTGTCCGGAGACTCGCAGCATTCATTCCCGGCCTCAAAGCAGCCGATTATACCACGCTCTTCCGCCGGATCCAGCGTCTCGATCTCTCGTTACCGGTTGTTCCCGAGCTCCTCGGTGAGGATATCATCGTCGCCGCGGATAGCACCGGGATCAAGGTCACGAACCGGGGGGAGTGGATGCGCGAGAAGTGGCGGGTCAGCCGCGGTTGGATCAAACTGCACGCCATGATCGACGTCGAGACCAACCAGGCTCTCGGACTGGAGATCACCGATGAATCCGTACAGGATGACCAGATGTTCATCCCGCTCCTCGACCAAACCCAGCAGCACGGGAGCGAGGAACATCCGGTGTACCGGGTGCTCGCCGATGGCGCCTACGACCGGAACGAACTCTTCAACACCCTCGAACAGCGGAGGATCGCCTCCGGCATCAAGACTCGGGTTGATGCCGCGACGCATTCGACCGGGTCGCCCTATCGGGCTGAATGTGTTCGAGACCGAAACCGATGGGGCGGATATCCGAGGTGGTCGCGGGTAGTCACGTATGGTATGCGGTGGAAGGTCGAAGGGTTCTTCTCCGGCTTCAAACGGATCTTCGGGGAAGGAGTACAGGCGACATCGCAGGAGGGCATGTTTCGTGAAATCCGGATGAAGGTGAACTGCTATAATAGAATGCTGGCTCTGGCAGGAGGACAAGCATCATAGGGATTATGCAACACAGCATCCGGAGGGGCGTCGACAGGAGGGGATGGGGTCGGCCGGCCCCGGAGGCTCCGGGAGTCCGACTCCGTGTTCTGCCGTCATGTATCAGCCGGAGAAGACCGATCTCCCCGGTGCGGCGGTCGGGCTCTGTGGGCGCGCACCGTCGCTCTCCCTGCAGATCCGCAAGAGTTTCCTATCTGGACGGTTCTATCGCCGATTTCTGTTCAGGCTCTTTTGCAGGAGAAGACCGGCGACCTCGATCGTCGTTGCGGTCGTCCTGGAGCACCGGGGAAACCCTTATTTTTTCGGTTATTTTGCCATTTGCCTGCACATTTTATCTCTAATGGCATATTGGGTGAAAATTTTGCTCCGTTCTCAAATTGTGCTTGTTATTACCGAAAATTTTAAAAAACTCAAACGATAAGAAGATCCTTAATGTTCGTTCCGACCAAGTGTTTCTTTACGAAGGGTGTGGGTATCCACAAAGACAAACTGGCGTCATTTGAGCTGGCCCTCCGGCAGGCGGGCATCGAGAAGTACAATCTGGTCTACGTCTCGAGTATCTTTCCTCCGAACTGCCAGTTGATCTCGCCAGAGGAGGGTCTAAAGGACCTCTCGCCGGGCAGCATCGTCTACGTCGTCATGGCCCGGAACGAGACCAACGAGCCGAGCAGGCTCGCCTCAGCCGCCATCGGCCACGCGATGCCCAAGGAGAGCAACGCCTACGGCTACCTCTCCGAGCACCACGCCTTCGGCGAGACAGCGGAAGTCTCGGGCGAATATGCCGAAGACCTTGCGGCAACCATGCTTGCGACAACGCTCGGCATCGAGTTCGATCCCGACCAGGCGTGGCAGGAACGGGAGCAGATCTACAAAGCAAGCGGCCGGATCATCAACACGACTCACACCTGCCAGGCGGCTGAAGGGGTTATGGACGGCCGCTGGACGACGGTCATCGCCGCAGCAGTCTTCCTGTAACGCTGCACCCTCTCCGGCAGTCGTCTTTTTCCCGCCCGCTGCCGGGGCCGGCCACTTCCGGCCATCCACCGAAGCGCTCTCCCGGGCTGGAGCGCAAGACAAAATACCTCCCGGGACCCACATTGTATCCAGGTTTTTCATATGCGTCTACCAATACGGGCCGTAACCCCGACAACCGAATCTGCCGAGGTCATCGGCTGGGTGCATGAGGTCCGCGATCTCGGAGGACTCGCATTCTTCCTGATCCGTGACCGGACCGGTATCATCCAGGTGACCATCCCCAAGAAGAAGGTCACGGCAGAGATCCTCGATGTCGCCAGGAACGTCTCAAAAGAGTCTGTGGTCAGGGTCCAGGGCAGGGTGAAGGCGATCGAGAAGGCTCCCGGCGGGCGCGAGATAGTCCCGGACGAACTCGAGATCGTTAGCCTCGCAGGGAGCCCGCTCCCCCTCGACGTCGCCGAGAAGGTGCCCGCTGAGATGGATACCCGGCTCGACTCCCGGTTCCTGGATGCGAGGAAACCGCGTGTCCGCGCTATCTTCTTCATCCGCTCGGCGGTGACCTCGTCCGCGACCGCGTTCCTCGCCTCAAGAGGCTGCATCAACATCACCACCCCCAAAGTCGTCGCGGCGGCGACCGAGGGCGGCACGGAACTCTTCCCGATCGCCTACTTCGAGAAGGAGGCGTTCCTGAATCAGAGCCCGCAGCTCTATAAGCAGATGATGATGGCTGCCGGGTTCGAGGCGGTCTTCGAGCTCGGCCCCATCTTCCGCGCCGAGGAGCACAACACCGTCCGGCACCTCAACGAGGCGACGAGCCTCGATCTCGAGGTCTCGTTTGCCGACCACAACGACGTCATGGTGCTCCTTGAGGACCTGATCGTCCACGTCTACGAGTATGTCCGGGAGAACTGCGCCGAACAGCTCGCAGAACTCGGTGTCGACCTCAAGACCCCGGCAAAGCCGTTCCCCCGGATCCCCTATACGGAAGCCATCGAGATCGCGAACAGAACGATCGAGGAGAAACTCACCTTCGGCGACGACCTCTCCCCGGCTGCCGAGCGGGCGATCGGCGATACGGTCGGACAGCACTACTTCATTGTCGACTGGCCGACCGATATCCGGCCCTACTACGCGATGCCCTACCCGGAGAGGCCGGAGTTCTGCAAGGCCTTCGACATGATGCATCCCCGGATGGAGCTCTCCTCCGGTGCCCAGCGTATCCACGACTACGACCTCCTCGTGGAGCGGATCCGCGCAAAAGGCCTCTCCCCGGAGAGTTTCGAGTTCTACTTAAAGACGTTCCGCTACGGCATGCCCCCGCACGCCGGGTGGGGGCTCGGCATCGAGCGCCTGGTGATGACGATGCTCGACCTCCCTAACATCCGCGAGGCGGTGCTCTTCCCCCGCGACCGGCACAGACTGACCCCATGAGTTTAATTACACCGGCGACGTAGCAGTTATCTGCCAGCCGTCTGACCGGCACAGGCCGTGACCCCATGACCCTGATAAGCACGTGTCTCCCGACCACCGTTGTCGGGAGTTACCCGGTGGTGAAAGGCTCCGGGCTTCTCGCCCGCATGGACCCGCTGAAGCACGCGGTGGAGACAGCGGTCGCCGACCAGATCAGCGCCGGGATCGATATCATCTCGGACGGCCAGGTCCGGAGCGACATGATCCGGGCCTTCACCTCCCACCTCCCCGGCATCCGGGGGTCGTCGGTCGTCGGGAAGGTCGAGCCCGCCCGGCAGGCGATCACCCTCGCAGACACGAAGTACGCCCTCTCCCGGCACCCGAAGGTGAAGGGGATCCTCACCGGGCCGAGCACGCTTGCGCACGGGCTCTCGATCGAGACGCCGTTCTACCGGAACAAAGACGAACTGGTCCAGGACCTCGCCCAGGCGCTCGCGGTCGAGGCGGGCTACCTCCAGGACGCCGGGGTCGCGCTCCTCCAGATCGACGAGCCGATCTTCTCGACGGGGGCGGCAAACCTCGCCGTCGGCCGCGAGGCGGTCAACGCGATCGCCGCCCGGCTCCGGGTGCCCGTCTGCCTCCACGTCTGCGGAAATCTGGAGGCGGTCATCGACGATGTCTTGAAGACGAATGTCGCCATCTTCGATTTTGAGTTTGCGAATAATCCTCATAACATCGAGGTGCTCTCGGCAAAGGATCTCCGTGGCCGGATGGTCGGCTACGGCTGCGTGGACTCGGCGAGCCCCGCGATCGAGAGCGTCGAGGTTATTCGCAAACGGATCGAGGCCGGAGTCGACGTCTTTTCGGCGAAAGCCATGCTCCTTGACCCTGACTGCGGCCTCCGGATGCAGTCACGCGAAGCCGCGTCTGGAAAACTGAAGAATATGGTCGCTGCGGCAGGCGAGGTCCGGGCCGGGTATCCGGACTGAGCCTTCCACCGTCTCACGCGAAGTGCGAGCGTAAGCGAGTTTGAGAAGACCGAAGGTCTTTGTGTGGCGCGAAGGCGGGTCCCGGCCTAGACCACCCGCGAGGTCGTCGAGAGTTCGAGGCCCCTGGCGATGATGTGGTAGGGGATCACCCGTTGCGGCACGTCCGCACCCTTGAGTTTCTCGATGGCGAGCGTCCGCTCGAACTCGTTGCCGTGGACCTGGTGTCTGAGGGTGATGAAGATGTCGGCGGCACGCATCATCCGCGCCTCCTCGAGGGGGCTGTGGAGACCGGTGTAGAGGAGGTAGACGATGGTTGCCCCGGAATCAACGATCCCCCGGGTATCCTCGAGGACAAACCGGGTGGCTGCATTGATCCCCCGGTCGGCGATCAGCGTGGAGAGTGAGTCCACGACGATCCGCTCTCCCTGCATGGCTCCGGCGAGCGTTACGGCGTCCATCCCCCGTGCGTCGGTCATCTCCTCGGTCGGCACGGCATCAAGCATCAGGTAGGTGCCTGTTTTCTCTCCGGCCTGCCAGAACTGCTGCGCCAGGAGTTCAAGGCCGCTTAAAGGAGATCCGGAGATGATGATGCGAGTGCCCGGCGGGAACCCCCCGTCGAGCGCAAGGTCAAGGCCCGCAATCCCCGTCGAACGTCTGGTGGTGTTTGCCACGTCTGTACCTCGGCTATCTCTCGGGACTATCTATTCACGGCCCGTTTCTTAATACTACCCGTCGGGTACGGCTTCACGCACCGCTGGCGGTGCAGTATTCTTCCCGCAGGCGCTTCCTGAGGAGTTTCCACCCGTTCACCCGGGGGATCTCGGCGGTGAAGATGATCCGGCGGGGGACCTTGTAGCCCGCGAGGTGTTCGCGGGCGAAGGCGAGGATATCTTCGGCGGCGACGCCCTCTCCGGCGGGGACCACCACCGCCACCGGGACCTCCCCCCGGTGCTCGTCGGTGCACCCGAAGACCGCCGCGTCGCGGACGGCCGGGTGCTGGACCAGGACGTCCTCGACCTCGGTCGGGTAGACCTTCCAGCCCGACATGACGATCATGTCCTTTTTGCGGTCGGTGATGTAGAGCATCCCGTCCGCATCCAGGTGGCCGACATCGCCGGTCAGGAACCAGCCCTCAGGGAGGAAGGTGGCGGCGGTCTCTTCCGGCATCTGCCAGTAGCCGAGCGCCACCCCGGGTCCCCGGAGAGCGATCTCCCCGTCCTCACCGGCCTCGAGCTCCCGATCGGGGTCGTTCGCGTCCACGATCTTCACCTCCGAAAAGCCGACCGGGGTGCCGACACTCCGGAATTCGTCGGCGGTCGCGTAGTGCTCCGGGCGGATGGCGGTCCCGGTCCCGACGACGACCGTCTCGGAGAGGCCGTAGGCGTTGACGACCGGGATCTTGAACCGCTCGTGGAAGGGTTTCCAGACGCCGGGCGTCAGGGGGCCGCCGCCGCTGATCATCGCCCGTGCGGTGGCGAGCGCCGCTTCGGTCCCCGGCGGGGTCTGGAGGAGTGAGTGGATCACCGGCGGCATCCCGGCGACGATCGTCGCCCGGTGCTCATGGGCGAGGTCGAGGTAGCGGTCAAGGTCGAACCGCTCCATGACGACGTAGGTCCCGCCGGCCCGGAGGGTGGCGACGCCCCAGCTGATGCCGACGTGCCCCATCGGGTAGATGCCGAGGTAGATGTCGTCGGGGGTGATCCGGAGGACGTCCCGTTCGGCGTCCATTGCCGCGATCCAGTTTCCGTGGGTGAGCATGGCGCCTTTCGGCTTTCCGGTGGTCCCGGAGGTGTACTGGATCTGGCAGAGGTCGTCGAACCGGCAGTGGGCGGCACGGCGGCACGGTTCGGCACGGAGGAGGTCAACCCAGGGGATTGCGCCCGCGGCATCCCCGCCGACGGCGACGACGTGCCGGAGTGTTGGGGCCCGGTCGCGGATGCGGCCGACGAGGGCGGCACCCTCGACGTCGGTGATGACGGCGGCGGCTCCTGCGTCGCGGACGGCGTAGAGGACCTCGTTCTCCCGGTAGACCCGGTTCGTCGGGACCGCGACGGCGCCGATCCGCCAGAGGGCAAAGTAGGTGATGAGGTACTCCGGCGAACTGTCGAGATAGATGCAGACCCGCTCCCCGCGCCCGATCCCGAGGGCGAGGAGGCCGCCTGCGGCCCGGGCGACCAGGTCGAGGAGGTCGGCGCGGGTATAGGACTCCCCCCGGGAGGGGACGACGAGAGCGGTTTTTGTGGGGTTACAGGCGTTGGCGTCGAGAAACGTGGTGCAGTTCGGCATGGAGGGGCTCCGTGTTACAGGGTTGCGCTTTAATGTATATGCTTGCGCATAGTGCTGTAAATAGGTTGCCCCCGGGGATATGGGAGCGGTCGGGACCCCGGCGGGTAAAACCAAAAGGAGATTACCGGAGAGGGAGAACCGGGGTATATGCAGAGCGACACGCCACTCGTCCGCGAGGCCGTCTCCGAAGACCTGAACCCGGTCCTCTCCCTCTACACCCATATGCACGACGCCGATGAGAGCGCTGATGTTCATACGCTCCAGGCGGCATGGGAGGCTATCCTCGCCGACCCCCGGACCTGTCTCTTCATCCTCGAGCACGGGGGCGTGCCGGTCTCCTCGTGCGTCCTCCACATCCTCCAGAACCTTACGCGGGGCGCACGTCCCTACGGCCTCATTGAGAACGTCGTGACGCACCGTGAGTTCCGGAACCGGGGATTCGGGACGGCCCTCCTCGCCCATGCCCTGGACCGTGCGTGGGGGAAGAACTGCTACAAGGTGATGCTTCTGACCGGCCGGAGGGAGCAAAACGTCTTCCGGCTCTACGAGAAGGCCGGGTTCGTCCGGGGCGTCAAGGAAGGGCTGATCGCGTATCCGCCGCCGGGCGGCTGGTGACCCCGGGCTCCCTGTCCCGGCAATCTTTCCGGACGCCGGCCAAAAACTGCCGCAAAAACCGCAAAACCCAAATCACGCTGCACAAAATTGATATCTAAGGTAGAAGATCGTGCATGCAAGAAACTTACGCGGTATGAGGGCAGGACTGGCCCTGCTGGTTCTGCTTCTCTTCTCCATAACGTTGCCGGCATTCGCCGGCCTCTACACCGACTCCTGCGGGACGGTATGGATGGACGCCTCCATCCCGTTTGAGCGGAACAACGAGACGGCCTACAACGAGGAATTGACGGCGTCGTACGCGCCCATCATGGCGAACCTGACGGAGGCTCCCGATCTCAGCAGCAGGTCCTGGAGCGACGCCTTCCGCGAGGCGTGCGCCTATATGGAAGAGCGCTACGCCTTCACGGAGTGGCGCGGCGTCGACTGGGACGCCCTGTATGCGGCCTACGCGCCGGAGATCGCGGACGCCGAGAAGACCCGGGATAACGCCGCCTACTACCGGACGCTCCGCGAGTTCGTGTATGCCATCCCCGACGGGCACGTCCTGGTCCTTTCTCCCGACGACTTCGGGACGAAGCATGCCGATATCGGCGGGGGTTACGGGCTCGCCGTCGCACGGCTCGATTCCGGAAAGGTGATCGCGATGTGCGTCGCGGACGGGAGCGAGGCCGAGCGGGCAGGGATCCGGTTCGGCGACGAGGTGGTCTCCTGGAACGGCCGGCCGGTCGGGGAGGCGATCAACGCGACCTCGATCATCTGGACCCCGGTCAAGCCCTCGACCGCCGAGGGCATCCTCCTCCACAAACTGCGGTTCCTGACCCGGGCGCCGGTCGGGACCCCGGCAACCGTCGGCATCGCCGGCCCGGAGGATTCCGTCCCCCGCACAATCAACCTGACGGCGACGGACGACGGCTACGAGACCCTCGCCCGGACGAGCATTTTCCTCGGCCGCGAGGTGAACGACGGAGCGGCCGGATCGTCGGCGGAGCTCAAGGCGATGATCACGAACGAGAGCGTGACCGCCCGGACCCTCCCCGGAGGCATCGCTTACATCGCTGTCTACGAAGAGTCCTATAACGTCTACCAGCCCTTCAGGGCGGCGGTGGAGGGTGCCATCGCCGACGGTGCGCCCGGCATCGTCGTCGACCTCCGGTTCAACCGGGGCGGGGACGACAACCTGGCCGCCGCCTACGCCGGCTGGTTCGTGGACCGGCCGGTCTTCTACGAGTACGGCACCACCTACGACCCCGGGACCGGGGAGCAGGCGGTTCTCTGGGAGTCCTGGAGCAAGCCCCGGCCCGACCGCTACGCGGGCCCGGTTGCCCTCCTCGTCAGCCCTTACACCATCAGCTCGGGCGAGGGCCTCCCGAAGGTCTTTGCGGAATCCGGGACGGGCGCGATCATCTCGTGGTATGGGACGAACGGGGCGTTCGGGATGGAGTCCCTCGGCCCGGTGCTCCCTCTCGGGGTCATGACCGCCTTCCCGGCGGGTGCGTCGCTCGATGAGCACGGCCGGATACAGGTCGACAGCAACGCGTCGCTGGCCGGCGGGGTCGCCCCGACGGCCCGGATGCCGATGAACGAGGAGACCCTGGCACGGGCGATGGCCGGGGAGGATGTCCAGCTCTCGTATGCGGTCGAGTGGATCTGGACGCAGGCGGAGAGCACGACCGCGGAGCCTTTGGCGGTGCCGACACAGGCTGCGGCCGGGTGGGCTGCCGTGCTTGCGGCGCTTATGGGCGTCGCGGTCTGGTGCGGCCGGCGGTGAGGGCGGGGATTACCCCATCCCCATGATGCGTAACGGAGACCGTTCAGCCCGTACAAAAAAGAGTTCTCCGGGGGTCTCCCCCCGAAGATCCGCTCACTGGTATTCCGGCGGCTGGATCTCCTTCGGGAGCCCGCCCTTGAAGTGCTGCTGCACCTTCCCGTAATACTGCCGGAGCCGCTCGTTCATCGTCGCGTGCACCTTCTCCCGTGCCCGGTCAAAGTGCGTCTGGTTCACGACCGCGACGCCTTCGCGCATCGCGAGCATGGCCGCCTCCCGGCCGAGCGCCTCGAGGTCCGAGCCGACGAACCCCTCGGTATCGGTCGATACCTTCTTGAGGAGCCGGGCTCGTGCGGGATCGTCGAGGGTCACGCTCTGCTGGGCGAGGAGGTCGACGAGCTTCTTCCTCCGGAGATGGCTCCGGAGCCCTTCATCTTCGTTTGCCTGAATCGCAGCGCGATGCTGCCTCAAATCTTCGACGTTCACCCGGCGGTTGGCCCCGACGGCGAGGATCAGGTCCTCGATCCCGTTCTCGGCGAGTCCCTCCGTCATCGCCACGAGGTCTTCGACGGTGGAGCCCTCGATCGGCATGTACCGGGTGTGAATGGCGAGGATCTTCTCCCGGTCTTCTCGTCCGGGCTCGCCGATGTAGACGAGCCGGTCGAACCGTCCGGGCCGGAGCAGCGCCGGGTCGACCATGTCGGGACGGTTGGTCGCTCCCATCACGACGACGCCCCTGAGTTCCTCAAGGCCGTCGATCTCGGTCAGGATCTGGTTCAAGACACTCTCGATGACGTGCGACTCGGTCCCACCGCCCCGGGCAGGGGCGAGGGCGTCGAGTTCGTCGAAGAAGATGATGGACGGTGCCACCTGCCGGGCCTTTTTGAAGATCTCGCGGACCGCCCGCTCGCTCTCGCCCACCCACTTCGAGAGGAGTTGGGGACCCTTCACGGGCACGAAGTTCGCCCCGCTCTCGCTCGCGACCGCTTTTGCAATCAGGGTCTTTCCGGTCCCCGGGGGGCCGTAGAGGAGGACACCCTTCGGGGGCTCGATACCGAGATTCTCGAACCGCTCGCGCTCGGTGAGCGGGTACTCCACCGCCTCGCGGACATCCTGCTTTGCCTCTTCAAGCCCTCCCACATCTTCCCAGACGGTGTGCGGCACTTCGAGGAGGACCTCCCGCATGGCGCTCGGGCCCACGTCACGGAGGGCGTCGCGGAAGTCCCTGCCCTGCACCTCCATCTTCTCGAGGATCTCCGGCGGGATCTCCTCGGCCTCCAGGTCGATCTCCGGGAGGTAGCGCCGCAACGCCTTGATTGCCGCCTCTCGGGCGAGGGCGGCAAGGTCCGCCCCGACAAATCCGTGGGTCTGCTGGGCGATGGAGGAGATCGCCACGTCGTCCGCAAGCGGCATACCGCGGGTGTGGATGTGGAGTACCTGGGTCCGGTCGTCCTCTGAGGGGACTCCTATCTCGATCTCCCGGTCGAACCGGCCGGGCCGGCGGAGGGCGGGGTCGATGGCGTCGAGCCGGTTCGTGGCCCCGATCACCACGACCTGCCCCCGTTCCTCCAGTCCGTCCATCATCGTCAGGAGCTGGGCCACCACGCGCCGCTCGACCTCCCCGGTCACCTCTTCACGCCGGGGAGCGATCGAGTCGAGCTCGTCGATGAAGATGATGGCCGGCGCATGCTGCCGGGCGTCTTCAAAGACCTCACGGAGCCGCTGCTCGGATTCACCGTAGTACTTCGAGATCACTTCCGGCCCCGCGATCGAGATGAAGTGTGCCCCGCTCTCGCTTGCGACCGCCTTCGCGATCAGGGTCTTCCCGGTTCCCGGCGGGCCGTAGAGGAGGACGCCCTTCGGGGGCTCGATCCCGAGCTTCCGGAAGATCTCCGGATGGCGCATGGGGAGCTCGATCGTCTCGCGGACACGCTGCAGTTCGCCCTTCAGGCCGCCGATGTCCTCGTAGCTGATCCTTTTGACGCCCTCAAACCCGGCCGCCGGCTTCTCGGAGAACTCGATCTTCGTGTTCTTGGTGATGATGACGGCGTTCTCCGGCTCGACCACCACGGCCTTGAACGCGACGAGCTGGGGCTGCATGAACGGGAGCCCCGCCTGGATCGGCACGGAATCGTTCTTGACGATCGGAAAGTCGATCAGTTTGTTGACGACGCTGCCGTAGTTGATGGGGAGCTGCTTGGGGAGGTCCTCTGGAGGTGCGAGCACCACCCGTTTCGCCTCGACCTCCTCGTCCAGCGTCTTTATCTTCACCCGGTCCCCGATGCTGGCGCCGGTGTTGAGCCGGGTAAAATTATCGATCCGGACCTTCCCCTGGTGCCAGTCGTTCACCATGGCACGCCAGACCTTGGCCACGGTGCGACGCTTTCCTTCGATAGCAACAAGGTCTCCGGGGCTGAGCCGGAGCTGCAGCATGGTGTCGGGGTCAAGCCGTGCCTTGCCCGCCCCCTGATCCTCCGGATAAGCGCTATCCACCTTCAAGTATATCTCGGGCATTACCTCTAGTTCTTATATTTCGGGGATTTATAAGTACTGGAGGCGCATGAACACACTTCTCTTCGACCCGTTCAACGGGGCCGCGGGCGACATGATCATCGGCTCTCTGCTCGATCTGGGGGCCGATGAAGGGCTTGTCCGGGCGGCAATGCGTTCCGTCGTCGGGGAACCGACAATAGAACGGGTAGACCGCTCCGGCATCCGGGCCGTCCGGGTGAGAGCGCATGCCCCGGTCGTTCATCGCACCCTCGACGAGGTGCTCGACCGGGTGGCCGAGAGCGACGCTCCTGCCCCTGCACGGGAGATGGCCCGGAGAGTATTTCTCCGGATACACCGGGCCGAGGAGAGTATCCACGGGCCCGGAGCGCATTTCCACGAGGTGGGTGCGGACGACGCCGTCGCCGACGTGGTGGGGGCCTGCACTGCCCTGTACTCCCTTTCCCCCGACGGGGTCGCCGTCCTCCCGGTCGCCCTCGGGAGAGGGTTTGCGGTCGGGGCACACGGCACCTTCCCGATCCCGGCCCCGGCGACCGTGGCGATCCTCGCCGGGTCGGATCTTAAGACCGTCCCCGGGAACGAGGAGCGGGAGCTCTGCACTCCGACGGGCGCCGCTCTCCTCGCCGAGTTCGCAACGATCCGGTCGGAGGATCTTGGCCCGACGGGGATTCGGGCGGTCGGCTACGGAGCGGGGAGCAGGGACCCGCCGGGAAAACCGAACGTCCTCCGCTCGATACTCCTTGCGACAGAAGACCGCGTAGCCGGCGACCGGGTCGACATCCTGGAGACGAACGTCGACGACGTCACCGGGGAGGCCCTCGCCTACACGATCGGCCGCCTGATGGAGGAGGGGGCACGGGACGTAAGTGCTACTCCCGTCGTGATGAAGAAGGGGCGGAGCGGCCATCTCGTCCGGGTGATCTCGCCGCCCGACGCAACCGACCGCCTCGTGGGCGTGATGGCCGCCGAACTCGGGACGCTCGGGATACGGTGCCTGCCGATGGTCCACCGGGCGGTCGCCGAACGGACGATTGAACCGGTGACGGTGACGATCCGCGGCCGGGAGTACACAATCGACGTCAAGTGCGGCTGGTCGGGAGGGAAGATCACCTCGTTCAAGGCGGAGTACGAGCAGGCGGCGGCCTGTGCCCGGGATCTCGGGATCCCGCTCCGGGAGGTTGCCGGGACGGTCGAAGCGGCTGCACGAGCACGCTTCATCGAGCGGGGTGTGCTTGTGCCATGAAGCCGGAACGGGTCAGCACGGGGAGCCAGGCCCTCGACGACCTGCTGGGCGGCGGGCTTGAGCGGCGGACGATCACCCAGATCTACGGCGAGCCCGCGAGCGGCAAGAGCACGTTCTGCCTGATGGCGGTGGTGGCCTCTCTCAGGTCCGGAAACTCGGTCGTCTACATCGATACCGAAGGGTTCTCGGTGGAGCGGTTCACCCAGATCGCCGGGGAGAACGCCGGGGCGTTCGCCGACCGACTCTACCTCTTCGAGCCGATCGATTTCGCCCAGCAGGGGGCGATGATAGCCGATGCGGAAGGACTGCTCCGGAAGAGGGACGGCGCCCCCGTCGATCTCCTGGTGATGGACTCAGCGACCGCCCTCTACCGAACCGAACTCGACCTCGGGCGGGAGGCGGTGCGGAAACTCTCGCACCATATGATCAAACTCCTCGGGCTTGCGAAGAAGTACGACATCCCGGTCCTGATCACCAACCAGATCTATATGGACGTGGAACGGGACCGGGTCGCGGGTCTTGGGGGGACGGCGCTTGAACATATCTCGAAGGCCATTATCAGGCTCGAAAAGAAGGATAGTGTCCGGCGGGCGATGCTCCGGAAGCACCGGTCCCGGCCGGAAGGGCTCTCGTTCGATTTTGTGATCATCGAAGACGGTATCAGAACGGTATAAAACCTTCAAAAACCATCTCGGCGGGGCCTTCCATGGTGACGGCCTCCCCGAAGCGGATGACGAGCGGGCCGCCTTTTGTCTCGACCCTCACCGCATTCCCGGCTTTGCCGAGATGACGGGCGACCGCGGCGGACGCGGTGGCGCCGGTGCCGCAGCTCTCGGTCTCGTCCTCGACGCCGCGCTCGAACGTCCGGATCCGGAGCGTGCCGTCGCCGGCAACCTCGACGAAGTTGACGTTCGCGCCCTCAAGGAAGGTGGGGTGGTTCCGGATCGCCGGGCCGGCGGTGGCGATGTCGACGGCGCCGATCTCATTGACGAAGACAACGGCGTGAGGAACGCCGGTATTCGCGGCGTAGACGGTGAAGTTGCGGATCTCCTCTTTATATTCGCCGTTTCCGGCAGCGGGGATGGCGCTCCGCTCGAACGCGGGCGTCGGCATGGTGATCGTCGCGGTGAACTCGTCGTCCGCGTAGCCCATCGTCACCGGGACGACCCCGGCCCCGGTCTCGATCGAGCAGGACTCTTTCACGTAGCCGGCGTCATAGGCGTACTTCGCGAGGCACCGGATGCCGTTTCCGCACATCGCGGCCTCGCTCTCGTCGGGCTGGAAGAGCCTCATCCGGGCATCGGCTTTATCGGACGCCTGAAGGAAGAGGATACCGTCGGCACCGATGCCGAACCTGCGGTCGCAGTAGAGTGCCGCGAACCCTCCCTTCATATCCTCGGGGATGGCTTCCTGTTCGAATTCGTCGATCAGAATAAAGTCGTTGCCGTTTCCCTGCAGTTTGGTAAACCCGAGCTCCATCTCCATAGTGTAGCCTCTCTATCGTAGGTATTGGGAGCGGCGGGTGATAAACCGTGGGGGTTCGTGGGGGGATGCGGCGCCGGGGATTATGGCTTCCTCACGTTGCACCGCATAGACGCATCCACCATGTGATATCCATTTGAGGGCCAAGGACCAGCTCCGGCGGAGAGGTGAATACCGTGAACTTCACTGGGATATCCTCGATCCCCATCTCCCTTGCCCGCGTATCAAGCATCGCATACACCGCTTCTATCGAGGAGACGTTCTCCGGCGGGGGCGGGCTGTTCCAGATGCTCTCACCCGGAGATACCCGTCAAGATCGTGGCCGAAACCGATGAGAGACCCGTTGGGGTAGAGGTAGCGTTCCCGTATCAGACTCTTTGTGGCGGCAGTGAAACTTGAAAGCGGTACGCCTTTGCCGCCCTTCGAGGACGGAAGCCCTCCGAGCGTGATGGTGACGGGCTCCTGCCTGTTCAGGCCGGCTTTGAGGTGCTCGATAATCTTCAGGCAAGTTCGTCTCCGGGAATAGATGGGGGCAGAGACGAGAATAGAATTGGTGTTTGTGCTATAAAATTCATAAAATCTGGAATACGACATTGAGGTATCAGAAAAGAGAAAATGTATGGCCCTTGCCCTGCTGTCGGCCATTACCTCCTTTGCCCGTGCCCCCGGTGTCGCCAACTGAAGGCGGGCACCCGGCTCGCCCTCCGGCGTCGGACGATCCGGTAACGATCCTGCGGCTGTGCGACAGCATCGGTCAGGGGGAGACTAACAGGCACCGGTTCTATCTCGGAAGCGGTGTCGCACATCCTGGGTGTACCCGGAGGGCTGAGCCTCAACCCGGATGTTGACATACGCCCTTCCGGGGAGTAGGCTCGGCACGTTCCGGACGATAGCAACGGGAAGACAAATAACAGGATTGATATCGACATTGACCCAGATAGCAATTATGTGGAACCAGGAGCCCGGACATTCGATGTATACGGCGAGCGGGTGCCGTTCCAGAGACCATACACCCTCAACATTTACCTGCGCTGGACCGGGCAGACTTTTCCGGCTGTTCACCCTCTCGATCCTCGTTCTGGTGCTGCTGGTAGCGGTTGCCGATGCCGCCGAATACACGGTCCGGCCATCGAGAAACGTCGGGCAAGAACCCGGCATGTCCGTATCCGGCGAGACGGTTCAGGAGCTCGACCCGATCCCGCTCTGGCTCGTCCTGCTACTGTGCGTGTTTCCCCAGTTGACGGCGGCCCCGATCGAGACCCTTCTCCCCCTGAAGGCCGTCGGCTACCTCGGGTACAAACGAATCTGCAGAAAGAATGTTCTGGACAGTCCGCGGAGGCTTGAGATTCTACGCTTCATCAAGGCAAACCCGGGGTTGCACTTCAGGGAATTGCTGAGGGAGATGTCGCTGACGAGAGGGACACTTGGTTACCATGTGGAAAGACTGGAGTCCGCAGGCCTGTTGAAGGCGATCAAGAGCAGGGGGAGATGCCATTATTTCGCCACAGGTTCGCCGTACTCTGCTGAAAAAGAGGCTTTTATCATTGCCATGGGTAATGACACTCTGCGAGGAATTATAACACGGATCCTCCTGAATCAGGGTGCATGCACCGAAGAACTCGCCGAAGAGTCCGGTCTGTCCAGAGCCACAGTCTATACGCACGTAAAATATCTGGAACACCTGGGTATCGTAACATCCGAGAGGGAGGGGCGGTATGTGCGGTATACTCTCACCGACGACTACTCTCGAATACTGACGGAGTATGCGCATAACCGCAGTTCCGGATCCGCAGGGATTCCGGCGGAACATGCTGTGTGAGTCAGTCTCGCGGGGATGACTGCTCTTTCCACCTGAAGAGTACGAGCGGTGTGTCCTCGTCGCAATGGATCTTTTACCCCCGATTGCCGGAATGCCCGGACGCTGCTACCGGCGCGCGGACGTGCGCCATCGGCCTGCAGCTGATATTCGGGGATAGTGCCGGAGTATCGGGCTCCTGCAGATGCAGGACGGATTGTATTCCCGGTCCGGAGCCCTCGAATGCCTGTTCGAGTCGATGATTGTCACAGAAAAGGTATAAAGAAGGACAACGACGTCTCGACTGGCGATACCCCCTGCGGTATCCCGCGGGGGCCGGGGAACTCGATTGGCGTCGTGTCCCGGCCCCCACAGTGTGCCCGGAGGGCAATGGTGCTGTTGGCTGCGATCAGGGATAGCCGTTACGGTTCCGTGGCCTTCCGGGTATGCATAAAGGAGGAACGAAAATGACACAGAAAAAAGGTCCTTATATCAGGCCTGTACTCATGGCCCTGCTTCTTGTGGCCATGGTTGCCGTGCCTGCGGTGAGTGCGTATCAGGCGACAGACTCCGCGACGTCGTATAAAGAGACGTCACCAACCCGAGTTCAGTATTCCGCTGAGACTCACGTGACGGAGCCTATGGATGAGATCTACATCCAGGCAAGCCTCCGGTATACTGATGGTTCTTCGCCACTCACGGAGGTCGCCATTACTCAAATACAGCCCTACTACAACGAGCGTCATGCCACGGCATCTGGATCGTATTCCAATCCCGCGCCGGGCAATTACCAGGCCCATGGTTACCGTGCGCTGGTCGAGAACGGTGTCGTATCGAAGAGCTGGTTTGACCAGAGCGGCTGGACCCAGGTGTGACAGCCTGTTCTCATGAATTTTGCCGTGGGGCCGTTGTTTCCCGTAAACTGCGGTCCCTTTGGCATCCCATTGGGCGTGAGCATATGAGCGGTGACAACCCATGCAAGTAACGGCGAGCACCCGACCGACCGGAGGCGGCCTGATGACTGTGGTACGCAAGGAGTTTGCCGACCACCTGACGAACCGGACGTTCCTCGTCCTCGCCGTCCTGCTCCTCGTGGTCTGCATCCTCCCGTTCCAGCAGGGCCTTGCCGGATATCGATACGCCCAGGAGGCGTACGCCGATCCCGTCATCGACGAATGGGGTTTTCACGAGCCTATGCTTGGCTTGCCGAACGCCGCCGACGTCTACTTCCCCCTCCCGGAGGCCATATCGACCGCCGGGGCGATCCTGGCGATCGCCATGGGGTTCGACCTCGTCTCGCGGGAGCGGCAGACCGGCTCGCTGAAGATGCTCCTCGTCCGGCCGATCTTCCGGGACGAGGTCATCACCGGCAAGGCGCTCGGAGGCCTCCTTGCCCTGACGATGGTCGTCGCCGCCGGGCTTGCCGTCTCGATGGCGGTCCTCTTCCTTGAAGGGATCGTGCCCGGCCCGGACGATCTGGTCTCGATCCTGCTTTTTTCGCTCGCAACGGTTGCGTTTCTGGCGTTCTACTTCGGCCTTGCCCTGGCAATCTCGACGGTGGTTCCGCGGACGGGGAAAGCCTTTTTGTATGCGCTGATTGCGTTCTTCGTCTTTTCAGCCGTAATTCCGGCGGCGGGAGAGGTTGCGAAGGACACCTTTGCCGGGGCTCATCCTCTCCCGGGAGCAAGCCCCGCCGAACGAGAGGAGTATCAGGCCCGGCTCGATCTGGTCGAGAGTGTCGTGACGGTCTTTTCTCCGCAGAGAAACTACAAACTGGTTGCAGCAAGCGCCCTTGAACCGCGGCTCACCGCCTATTCATTTCTCGGGGGTTCCTGGGTGTTTCTCCCCGACGACGGGAGCGCCCACCCGATGGACGCCCTCGCGCGGTTCTGGCAGAACGCGCTGGTGCTCTTTCTGGCGCCGCTCGCGCTCTTTGTGCTCGCCTATATAGCGTTCCAGAGGATGGATGTCCGGTGATGCCCCGATGAGAATCGATCTTTCCCGTGTCGCGATCATCGCGCGAAAGGAGTTTGCCGACCACCTCACCGACCGGACATTCCTCCTGGTGCTTGCGCTCTTCGGGATCCTGACCGTTCTTGCCCTGCATAACGGATTTGACAGTTACGCGAGTTCATTGCAGTGGTATGAACTTCAACTGGAGCAGATGAAGATCGCCCTCCCGCCTATACCGGCAAATTACTCCTCCCCTTTTATCCCGTCGGCCATGTACATCCTCCTGGCCCCCGGGGAGAATTTTCTCCTCTTCGGCCCGGTTCTCGCGATCGCCGTGGGGTTCGACCTCATCTCCGGGGAGCGGACGACCCGATCGCTCCGGATGCTCCTCGTCCGACCGGTCTTCCGGGACGAGGTCATCACCGGCAAGGCCATGGGCGGCGCCGCCGTGCTGGCGCTCGCATCCGCCGTGCCGTTCATCCTGGCGCTGGGCGCGATGCTCGCCGCCGGGTTCACCGTCACGCCTTACGCGGCGGTGATGGTAGCGCTCTTCTGGGGAGCCACGGTCCTCTACCTGCTGGCGTATTTTGCCGTCGCCGTCGTGTTCTCCGGGTTTACCGAAGACGGCGGCCGGGCGCTTGCCTGGGCGATGGCGGTCTTCATCCTCTTCTCGACGGTCGTTCCCGCCGCGGCCGGGTATGCCGCCGGTCTGGCCGCCGGCCCCCTCCCCGAACCGCTCCCGGAGGATGTCCTGCCGGAGGAGATGCAGAGCTACCTGGAGGAGGAGCAGAGCAGGTACTACGGGACGTACAACGGCGTCAGAGACGCATTCCTGGCGCTCAGCCCAAACAGCAACTACGAGACGATGTGTGATACAGTGGCGGAGGTTCTGGTTGACTATCACGGCGAGGACGCGGTGACTCACGCCCCCGGGGAACTGCTGGACCGGCTCTGGCAGAACATCGTTGCCCTCGTTGTGTTCCCGGCGATCTTCCTTGCCGTAGCCTATGTGCGGTTCATGCGGATCGATCTGCGATGACAATCGGATTCCGAGTGAAAAAATGGTAAATATCAAGCATTCTCCGATGGAGGGCCGGTTTATTCAGACGAACTGGTTTCGGTTGCCGGGGTTGAGATGCCCGGGTGACGGTGCAGCGATGCCGATGCAGACCTTCAGCACGCGGCGGTGCAGGACCGTTACGCTCCCGTCGCTCGCTGCCGGGGGTGGCTTTCCGTGACTTCAGGCTTGTTCGTCGTGCTGCAGAAAGAGTTTGTCGACCAGTTGACCAACTGACGCTTCCTCACCATATTTGCATTGTTTCTGATCATATCTGCGATCGGCGTACACGATGGGGCAGACCAGTACAACAATATGCTTGCATCGTACGCACAGCGGATGCAGTCCGTCTCTTCCGATACCCAGATGCCGGGATATATGCCCGAAAAACCCTCGCCCCTGATAATTTTTACAAAAATGACCGACTACTTTGTGATGTTTGGGGTATTCCTCGGCATCGCAATGGGATTTGACCTCATCTCAAAAGAAAAAGAGACACGATCGCTCAAAACCCTCCTTTCCCACCCGGTGTTCAGGGACGAGATTGTGAACGGAAAAGCAATCGCCAGCGCCCTGGTACTGGCGATCGCCCTCGGTGCGACGATAGCGGTATCGGTCGCCATTCTCCTTGTTATGGGTATCGTACCAACCGTCGACGAATTCTGTGCGATCCTGATGTTCACCGGTATATCCACGATGTTCGTCCTGACCTACTTCTCGCTTGCTCTCATGATGTCCACCGTCGCGCCGGACAGCGGAACGGCCCTTATATCCACTCTCGCGATCTTTCTGCTCCTCTCATCGGCCGTACCAATCTTAGGCTGGACGGCCGCCGAGATGATTGCCGGACCGCTCCCCGCTTCTCCTGTCGATGCCCAAGGCTCCCTTTACATCTCTAAAAGCGTCGATCCCAGTGAATTTGAGCAGTATGAGCGAGAAATGCAGTCTTACTGGGAGGGACGGGCTGCCGCATCATCTCTGATCAATTTGCTCTCTCCGAACGTCAATTACCAAAAAACTGCACTTGCTGTCACCGATCCGAAGATTGCCGTGACAATGGACAACAACCCATACTCCTTCGTTGAAGGTCCTCCGGAGACACAACCCGGCCTGGATGAAATTCTCGGCAGGATCTGGGCAAATGTTGTTGCACTCATTGCTCTGCCGTGCGTATTCTTCTCTGCCGCGTATGTTACGTTCATGCGGATGGATATCCGGTGACGGTCGGGAGCGATCCAATCCTGAATGCGCGCAATCCGCCTGTAGCCGGCATCCGGGGGGAGAGACCGGAGCACCGGGCTCCGCTGCCGGCAGGCCCCCCTTTTCTTCCGATCCGGAGCCTTCGAATGCCCGGATGTGTAGCTGATCGTCACAGAAAAGGTATATGAGAGAACGTCGACGTCTCCATCGGTGATACCACGTGTGGTATCCCGCAGGGGCCGGGGACCTCGATCGGCGTCGTGTCCCGGCTCCCACCGCGTGCCCGGAGGGCAATGGTGCTGTTGGCTGCGATCGGGGATAGCCATTGCAGTTCCGCGGCCTCCGGGAGGAGCGTGAATAGAATTAGGTGAAACCATCATGAAACGGAACAAAATCTTCAGAACGTGCGCTGTTGCCGTCATCGGCCTGCTCCTGGTCTGCATGGCGGCGGTGCCGGTCGGCGCAGAGAATGATCTGCCCCATGTTATGCCTGTCGACGGAAACCTGACACGCGTCACTCCCGTAGATGTGGGCTTGACCCCCATCGTGTCCGTCGACGGGAACCTGACGCGCGTCATACCCGTCGACGGCGGTTCCCTCGTCATCGACGAGGGCGGAGGTGTCGACTGTACGGCAGACGCGGGGTCATGGTTCGTCGAGAACCATACGCCGGGATTGGTTTACCGGTTCATCGTGGAGTGCGAATACGTCGACACCAACAGTGCAATCGGAGGTACGGCCGAGTTCCGACTGGAAGGACCGGATGGCACGGTAGATGCGTGGACCATAGACGACACCCTGCTCCTCAACGACAACTGGAAGGGAACGCTTTCGGTGGACTTCATGCCTGAGGGTCCCGGTGCGTACCACTGGGAGACCGCGTGCAATAAAGGCGGAGAGAGCACTTCGTCGCGAGGAGATCTCGTCTTCCGGTAGGAGATCGTCCGGGTGAAAACGGATCATATAATCTCAGAAAAGCTCTCGGTGATGCCTCCTTTGGTTTCTCCAGAGGGTTGGCTCCCATACGAGCAGTAATCAAATGAGCAGCAGGTAACATCATGGCTGGCATAAACCCGTTGACCGCCGCCCTCATAATCCTGGCATTCATCGCTGGAATCGGGGCTGGCTATCTCCTTCCAACGCAGAATGAGCCCGCAGCAGCAGGGGCTGCAGGCATATGCCCGGCAGAGATCACGTCTCTCGACGCATTGACCGTGGCGCTTCACGATCCGGAGGTCGTCGAACTACTGGACAACAAGAGCATCGATACGATCACGTTCTCAAAAGGTTCCTATCCCGAGAGGGACACAAACTACACCCAGCTCGTCTTCCGTCCCCTGGACCCGGACCCTGACGACCGTGAGACCTCTTCGATGATTGTGGTGAAGATCAACGACTCCTGCATGGTCTACTCCGTCTACGAGACGTATCCGTCGTATATTCCCGAGGCTCCCCCCGGGACATAAGGAGGCCTCACATGAAACAAAATTCCCGCACCCTGACCTTGCTCATCGCCGTCGTCCTCTTCGTTGCCTACCTGATCTACTGGGTCCTCCGCATGAGCTCGCTTCCCCTCATCGCCGACGCCGTGCTTGCTGGCGGCGTCATCGCCGCTGTGGCCCTGGGAATCATTGCGCTCCGGAGGGGGACGGCGGTTCAGCGGCTCGCGGCCTCGGTCGTCATCGGGGTGATCCTCTGCGGCCTGATCTTTCTCGGCCTGAACGTCTGGGCCGGGTGGTACGAACACCGTCCTGGCCTTGTCGGCTACGAAGTCACGGTAGACGGCCTTGAAGGGCGAACCGAGGGGCTTGTGACGACGATCCTCGTTCCCCTCCCCGTGCAGGACGGGGAGGTGATCATCCCGGCATCCAGACTTGAAGGCCGGACGTTCGACGGCTGGACGACGACGATCGTCGGGACACGGGACGGGAATATGCTTGCGTTCCAGAACCGGAACAACACCCTGACCGATATCCAGGCCCGCTTCACGCGTGACGAGGAGACTATAGAAGGGACGAAACGCTCCCCGGTGGAACACCTCTCGCCGGTCGTCGAGAGGAGCGCGGATGACCGGTATGTAACGGTCATCTTCGTTGACGAGGGCATCGGCCCACCCGGAGAACTGACGGTCTCCCTCACGCTGACGGCCGGGTGCGGCCTCTTCCACGGGATGGCGCAGGAGACCTACCGGACAGAAGTGAGGGAGACTGTCCCCGCCGGGACGAGTGGGCGGATCGTCGTTGATGCAACGGTCGAGAAGGTACGTTGACCGCCCGGGCCGTGAGCGGGGATAGGCGTGTCTTCAGGCTGTGGGGGATTTTCTCCGGGCACCGGGGTGATCCCGGTGAGGGCGCAGGTGGCAGGGTTTGGGGATGTGTGGCGGCGGTTGCAGGCGCCCGTTGAGGTCATTCTGTGCCTGGGTTCTGGAGAAAACCGGTGCCTTACCTCTCGATAGCAGGACCAAATGGATTCTCCCGACCACGAGGGCCGGGTTGAGCAGGAGAGGGGCGTCGTTGAGAGGTCAATAGAGCCGGAGTACGTTAATATTTTAATATTATGACTATTTCAGCCTTGACAGGACTTAATTTCAACTCTCTGAACCCCCACAAACTCTCGCAGTTCATCCGGTTCGGGTGATTCATTGACTTCAAGGAATAACGAAATTGCCTCGTCAAGTCGTCTTATTAATTCTTCATAAGTCCTTGCCTGTGTAAAACACCCCGGAAGCGAGGGAATCGAGGCATAGTAGTAACCATCCTCGTCTTTCTCTATGAGGCAATTGACTTTCATACCAATTTTATCATATTGTTTTGTGGAATAATATATCTCGTGACGTTCAGTGTTACTGAAAAATTGGTTCTATGATCCCCACCTCACCGCAGCTCCTCGATCTTCCACCCCAGGTAATCCCGTATCACCGTGAACGCGAGCCCCGGCGGGATCGCCCCCTGCTCGGTGACGATCAGGTCGACATACTCCGCGGGCGTCACGTCGAAGGCCGGGTTCCTGACCCGGACGAACGGAAGTCTCTCCACTTCTTCACGGGGGAGCACTTCATAGGGGTCCCGCTCCTCGATCTCGATCAGTTCGCCGAGGATCGTCCTTGGCGCAAACTTGTAGGTCTCCGCCGCCACGATGACGTTCGTCCGCGCCTCGTGTGCTGCGTGCGCAATCTGGGCGGTCCCGATCTTGTTCACCACCGCGCCGTTCACCGCGATCGCGTCGGCACCGACGACGACCAGGTCGACGTCATTGATGAAGTAGCGGACCGCCGAGTCGACAATATAGTTTGTGCGGATCCCGGCATCGTTTAAGGTCCTGATGGTGATGAGACCCTGGCCCCGGGGCCGGACCTCCGTCGCGTAGACCTCGATCTCCTTGCCCTGCCGGTGGGCCTCGAGGATGCACGAAAGCGCCGCCTCGGAGTTGCAGTGGGTCATAAGGACGTCGCCGTCGGAGATGTGGCGTGCCCCAATCTCCGCTATCCGCTCGATGGCGTGCTCCGAGTGGTCGACGAACTCCGCTGCTCGCGCAAGAACCGCGTCCCGTCCGGCCTCCACGGACTCGAACGAATCGAGAGCCCGCATCACGGAGCGCACCGCGTTCGGGAGCGAGACGGCAGTAGGGCGAGTCGCTGTGAGGATATCGGCCGCTCTCTGCATCTCCTGCTTGAAGGTCTCTGGGTCGGATACGTCAAGATTCCGGGCATAATCGGCCAGTGATTCTACCGCCGCCCGGGCGATCCTGCCGGCGCCCCGGATCTCCATATTCTTTATGCTTGCTGCCGTCTTACTCAGTACCATAGGTCTTCATTGAAGAGACGACCAGAGACTACATAGATTTATTGACGTGAGAACACATGTCGGTTGCCGTTGTTTTCGATAGTGCAGGCACACTTCTCCGGACCTACCGCGTGGCGCGGGATCTCCTCCACGATGAGATGTTGACTGAGGTCGAGACCACGACCATCACCTTTGGGGTTGAGGCGAGGGTGCTCGTCGTCCTCCACCTCCACTCCCGGGATGTCATGGAGGCGCCGGAGGACCGGCTCCTCTCGGAGTTCTTCCTCGAACGGTCGGTCGGGTTCGGGGTGGCCTGCTCGCGGCGGGTCATCCCCGCCGAGGAGGTTGCAGATATCCTTTATACCGACAGGCGTGCCCGCATCGGCGACCTGCAGGCCTGCATTCGAAAGGTCTGGAGTTGCTGCAAGAGAGAGTCGATCGTCACCATGAACAGCGGCGTCATCCTGAACATGGACCTCTCCTGCATCGAGTTCACCGTGACCACCGGCGGGAGACCTTTTAGCGGTGCGAGAGAGGCCATCAGCGAACTGCACCGTATGGGCGTCCCCGCATACATAGCATCCGGGGACCGCGTGACGAAACTCGAACGGATGGGGGACTACCTCGGCATCCCCAGAGAACGGGTCTACGGCGTCGCGACCCCCTCGATGAAGGCCCGGATCGTGGAAGACCTCAAAGAGCAGTACAACAAGGTTGTTATGGTTGGCGATGCCATCAACGATCTCCATGCCTTCCGGAAGGCGGACCTTGCACTGCTGACCGAACAGCAGTCCGATCACAAACCGGATATACTCTATACCACCGCAGACCGGGTGATCCGCAACGTCAGCGAGGTGCCCGGTATCGTGGCGGAACTTCTCGTGGAAACCACGGAGAGCGGGAAAAGTGCAACAATATAAACCCTAATATGATACCACGAGAAGATTAGATTAACGAGGAACTCGAGATGACCCCACTCATTACGGTAAAGAACCTCTGCATGGAGTTCAACGGGACTGTTGTACTCAAAGATATACATTTTGAGGTAGCGGAGGGAGAGACAGTCGGCATAATCGGGAGAAGCGGGGCCGGCAAGACCGTTCTTATGCACCTTATGCGGGGCGTGGACCAGCCCCCGACACAGGGATCGATCATCTATCATATCGTCGCCTGTGGTGCGTGCGATTATGTCGGCGTCCCGAGCGAGGGAGGGAAGCCGTGCCCCGTCTGTGGCGGCGAACTCAAAGCCATGGACGTCGATTTCTGGGCGGATGAGAGCGCGGCGATAAAACGACGGATCATGCGAAGGACCGCTATCATGTTCCAGCGGACGTTCGCCCTCTACGGCGACGACCGGGTGATCGAGAACATCCTGCGGGCGCTCGACGACATCGGCTATCCGGCGGAGAAGGCGGTCAGCAGGGCCGCCGACCTCATCGACCAGGTCAGGCTCTCCCACCGGATGATGCACATCGCCCGCGACCTCTCCGGCGGCGAGAAGCAGCGGGTGGTGCTCGCCCGGCAGCTCGCCAAGAACCCGTTCATGCTCTTTGCGGACGAACCGACCGGGACGCTCGATCCGGAGACCGCCACGCTCGTTCACCGGATGCTCATCGAGAGTGCTGAGAAAAACGACATGGCAATGGTAATCACGTCGCATTTCTCAAACGTCATCAAGGACGTCGTGGACCGGGCAATCCTCCTTGAGGACGGGGAGATCAAGGAGATCGGGGCCCCGGAGGAGGTCATTCACCGGTTCATGGAGGACTACAGCGACACCGAGCAGCACGAGACTGCGGAGGTCGGCGAGAAGATCCTGGTCGCCCGGGACGTGATCAAGCGTTACCTCTCGGTTGACCGGGGCATGGTCCGGGCGGTCAACGGCGTCTCCTTCGAAGTCGCCGAACAGGAGATATTTGGGATCATCGGCAAGAGCGGTGCGGGTAAGACGACCCTTTCAAGGATTATATCCGGGATCCTCGAGCCCACCAGCGGCGAGATGAACATCCGGATCGGGGACGACTGGATCGATATGACGAAACCCGGCATTGAGCACCGCGGACGGGCGAAAGGCTACATCGGCCTTCTCCACCAGGAGTACGACCTCTACCCGCACAGGACGGTGCTCGACAACCTCACCGACGCCATCGGCCTCGAGTTCCCCAAAGAACTTGCGATGAGGAAGGCGATCATCACCCTCGGGATGGCCGGGTTTACCCCCGAGAAGAGCCGGGAGATCCTGGACCGCTACCCAAGTCAGCTCTCCGAGGGCGAGAAGCATCGGGTGGCGCTTGCCCAGGTTCTCATCCGCGAGCCCCTTATTGTCGTCCTCGACGAGCCGACCGGCACGATGGATCCCATCACGAAGATCGATGTGAAGCACTCGATCCTCCACTCGCGTGAGGAGATGGACGAAACGTTCATCGTGGTCTCACACGACATGGAGTTCGTGCGCGATGTCTGCGACCGGGTCGCCCTCATGCGGGGTGGCAAGATCATCAAGATGGGTCCGACGGAGGAGGTGCTTGCTCACCTCACCGAGGACGAACGACGCGTGATGGGGGCAGGCGCCCCCTGAGGTGTGAAGGATGGAGATCCACCTGGACGGAGAACGTGTAGAAGTCCCGGCAGGCGCCCGACTCGGGGATCTCCTCCCCGGGCGGGCCGGGCGGTGCAGCGTCGCCGTCATCCGCCCGGCAATCGAAGAGGACGCGGCGGAGTCGCAGGAGGTCAGGTTCGTCACCTCGGCCGGTGATTCGGTCGCCGAGATAGCGGAGCCGGCGATGGTCTCCCGGCTCTTCCGGCCGGGCCTCTCCGAGCACCTCCGCCTGCACTGGCAGGACCGCCACGCCGCTGCCTTCGGGCCGTTTAAATCCGATATCAGGCCGGCACGGGAGCCAGGCCGGTACGAGCGAGGCGACGTCATCCTCGGGTGCGGCGGCTACGAACCGTCCCGGTCCTACCTGATCTTCGCGCGTATGCGGCATACCGCCGACTACGGAGCTCCGGCGGGAGGCGGCGTCATCGGCAGGGTCGTCACCGGCCGGGGACTGCTTGACCGGATCGTCGAGGGCGACCGGATCGTCGAAGTCGAGCGGATATTCAGGCGTGCCGACCGGTCGCATGCCGTTATCACCCGCGATGCGGGGTTCCCGCTCGAAGACGGGATGCAGGTCATCTCCTACGTGGAGGCGGATGTGGAGGGTTTCAGAGGAGAAGGGATTGATATCCGGACCGCCCGCAGCGTCGAGCATTTTCTCCTCGCCGTGCAGAACGGCAGATTCCCGGTGGACCGTTCGAGCAGCACCTACATCGCCGATACGCACCTGGTCCCGACGAAGGTTCCGGCAGACCTTCCCGGCCCGCGGCTCGAGGGGACCATCACGGTCCGGACCGCCGGGAAATCATCGGGCGCCGTCTACATCTACACGCAGGGCGTATCGGCAAGCCCGGTGCATACCGTCGTCGGCCGGGTCCGCCACGGGCTTGAACTCGTCCGGTTTGCCGGCGAGGGCGACCTCCTCGCCATCCGGGCCGAACCGGAACGGTTTGATCTGGTCGGTCTCGACCTTGGAGAGGCCGAAGCGGTCGCTGCCCGGCGCGGTATCACGCTCACCGCCGATGCGGCTGAAGGTGACCGCGTCGTGGTCGGCCAGACCCCGGCAACGACGCTCGAGGTCCTGGCCGCCGGAGCGGTCAAGGTCACGACGGAACCCTCCGCTCACGTCATCAGCATCACGCTCGACGAAGCGGCTGCTCCCCGGTCGGTCACGATCTTCCGTGAGGTGACCGGGCTTAAACATCATGCCGTCGGGAAGATGCCGCTCGTATTCACGTTCGAGGACGTCTTCCTCTTCAAGCCCAAGATCGGGAAGGGTGTCGGGATCATCCCGGAGAACACCCCGACAGGCGAGGTACCGGCGTTCACCCTTGCGATGACGAACGATTCCCGGCGGGGTGCCGGCATGGTCGGCGTTCGCACGACACCGAACGCCGAGTTCGGGCCGACATCTGAACCGCTCACGGGCACGAACGTCATCGGGAACGTGCTTGATGCGGGGAACCTCGCCGGGATGCGCGAAGGGGCGACGGTATACGTGAGAGAGGTGAAGTGATGGCCGAGTACATCCCGAAATACGTGGGCACGATAACGAAATACGTCTTCATCGAGTCCCCGTCCATGACCCCCGGCGAGCTCGCGCTCAGGGCATACGAGGCGTCCGAGGGCGTCCTGATCAAGGAGACATGCTTCGGGCTGCAGCTGACCGGCGTTCCTGAGGCGGTCGACCGCCTCATCGACGAGATTCGTTCCTTCGACCCCACCCACATCTTCGTCAAGGACCGCGGGTTCCCGCCCGGTGACCCGCGGCGGTGTCGGGCGAACCTCGGCGGGGCACGGCCGGGCTACCTCGGCCACGAGCGTGAGTTCCGCATCCTCCGCTACATCACCCGCGGCCTCGAAGAACTCGATCGCCGGGGAGAGGATGCGGAAGTGCCGGAAGCGGAAGTGCTGCGCGAGAAGAGACCCCTGCTGGATATCAAGCGATTACAAGAACTGATAGAGACAGAGGAGCAATAACATGGCAAAGGTGTTTATCTACCCTGCAACGAGCCTCATCCTCTCCGACCTGGTGGCTCGGTTCGGCCATAAACCGCTCGGTGCAGCCCTTGGTATCCGGGAGCGGATACAGACCGCCGGGGTCGACTCCCCGCCCCTGCAGATCACGCCCGAAGAGCCCAAGCGCGGCCTGAAGTATGCGGCCGTCGAAGTGCCGTCCGGCGTCCGGGGCAGGATGGCGATTTACGGCCCTCTCATCGAGGAGGCCGAGGCCGCGATCATCGTCACCGACGCCGACCTTGCGTTCGGGTGCATGGGATGCGCCCGCACCGACGAGTTGATCCTCTTCTCCCTGCGCCAGAAGGGCATGCCGATCCTGGAACTGAAGTACCCCACGAACGAGGAGGAGGGCATACTGTTCGTCGCCGCCGTCAGGAAGTTCCTCACAAGTCTCCCGGAGGAGGGTGAAGCGTGAACCGGAAAGTACGGATCGCCCAGCTCACCTGCGGCGCCGAATACAGCGGCGTCCAGAAAGAGATCTATGACGCCGCCGAGTCGGTGGGCGCGGAGATGTTCTTCCCCGATATCGCGCTCGCCGACGTCGAGCGAGCGGTCAAGGCGTTCGGGCTGGATGTCAGAAGCGCCGACTTAAAACTGATGATCGCCCGGGGCATGGCCCTGGTGGAAGGGAAGGTGGAGGCGGACGGGGTCTTCATCGGCACCTGCTTCCGGTGCGCCGAGGCGGCGATTGTCAGGAACGAACTCAGGCGATATATCCCCGAAAACTCGAAGCTGCCGGTGGTAAGTTACTCCTTCACCGAGCGGACGACCTCCGGAACTCTTCTCACGAGGATGGAGGCCCTGACCACTATCGCCCGGCGGAGAGCGCTCCTTGCCCGCGAGGAGCAGACCGGGATCACGATGGGCGTCGACTCGGGGTCGAGCACCACGAAGGCGGTCGTGATGAAGGAGAACAAGATCGTCGGAACCGGCTGGCTCCCGACGACCGAGGTGATCAAGAGCGCGGAGGGTGCCGTTGCCCAGGCCCTGGAGATGGCGGGCCTTGCCCGTGAGAATATCCAGGCAATTGGGACCACTGGCTACGGGCGGTTCCTGATCGGGAAACACTTCGGAGCAGACCTGATCCAGGAGGAGTTGACGGTGAACTCGAAGGGCGCCGTCTACCTTGCCGGCCACCAGCGGGGAGCCTCGACCGTCATCGATATCGGCGGTATGGACAACAAGGCGATCAGCGTGATCGACGGTATCCCGGGAACATTCACGATGGGCGGGATCTGCGCCGGTGCGAGCGGCCGGTTCCTGGAGATGACCGCGAAGCGTCTCGGGATCGATATCACCGAGCTCGGGCCCCTCGCCATGAAGGGCATGGGCAAAAACGTCCCGATGAACAGTTACTGTATTGTCTTCGGGACGCAGAGCCTGGTGAACGCGCTCGCGGCCGGGTCCTCGCCTGAGGATGTGGCGGCCGCGGCCTGTCACAGCGTCGCCGAACAGGTCTTTGAACAGCAGTTGCAGGAGGTTGACATCAAGGAGCCGGTGATCATGGTCGGCGGCACCTCGCTGATCGAGGGGCTGGTCTACGCGATGGGCCAGCTCCTGCAGACCGAGATCGTCGTCCCGCCCTACTCGCAGTACATCGGCGCGGTCGGGTCTGCCCTGCTCGCGTCCGGGTTCGTCCAGGAGAAGTAGATGCCGCCGCTGAACTACTTCGTCGTCGAGTCTCCCGATGCAACCGGGAGAGAGGCCTACGAACGGATAGCGGGCGACGTCCTCCAGGATCTCGACCTGATCAAGGTGGTCGACCGGCTGCACATCTACGTCGACCCGAAGGCGCCGATCTTCATCGCCGCTGGAATGCTCCGGCATATGCCCCGGGCCATCCGGGTTACCGACTTCGCGAACATCAACCCCGGTGAGAAGGAGATTGTCCTCGATATCGGCGACGAGGCCTACCTTGCGCCGCTGCTCCAGAAACTCTGGGCCCGATACGGCAAGGAGAACGTCGACCAGCCCGACCGGTTCACCGTCGTCCTCCCGGCGGGGTTGGCCGGGGAAGAGGACCTTGAGCAGATGGTGGTGGCAGACCCAAGCGAGACGCTCCATAAGGACATCATCTACGCCCTGCAGTACATCGCTCCCGAGGGGTTCAAGGTCCGCCGCCAGTACATCAAGGACGAGAAGTTTTACTATGTGGCGAGTGAGGATACCCTGGAAGGCGACATCGTGGAGACGATGGTCGCACCGATCTTTGCAAAGATGGGGGTGACGCTGTGACGACGCTGGTGCCGGTGACCTATAAGGGAGGCGTCTACCGGCACGACGAGATCGTGGACCTGATCGACGACCTCGGGGGCTACATCGTGCAGAAACACATCATGGCCCAGGACGTCGTGCTCCAGTCGTTCGTGCCGAGAGACGATATCGACCTGATTCGAGAGATTGCAAAACCGCTCGCCGGCGAAGTGACCGAAGCACCCCTCGTCGGGACCGAGATCGCCGTGGTCAGCCCGAGTCTGGAGATCCATCACCTCCCGCATACCGCCTGCGACATCGCCGAGTACCTCCGGCGGGCCGGCGCGAAGACAAACATGGTCGGGCTTGCGCGGGGATTTGGGAAGCGGATAGCAAATCTCAACGACGAGGAACGGGATGTCATTAACGAGCATGATCTCGCCGTCTATGCGCTCGGCAACTTCGAGGAGTGTATCCGGCAGAAGTTCCCGGTGCTCAGGCGGGGGATCCACGTCCCGATCGTGGTGACCGGGGCCCCGGACCGCGAGACGCTTGTCGCGATCGTCGACCCGCCCGTCGAGGGCTACGTCGGGGGGATCGGCAGGATCATGCACCGGTTCAAGCGTCCCGAAGAGCTCGCGAAACTCGATGAATTGGTGGACGAGGTCTCCCGCACCCTGGATGCCCGGCGGGACGTCCTCGCAAAGGATCCCCTCTCCGTCTTCCCGCCCCGCCTGATGGCGATCCTCGAGGAGCGGATCCATGAGATCAGCATGTTGACGCACCCGACGCCGGTGACCGCCCAGATGGAGGGCCTGCGGCTGAAACTTCCGTATGATTCATACGCCCCGGCGGTCCGGTCGCTTGAGATTGCCGATGGGGTCACCATCGGCGATATTGCCGATGTTACGCCGTCACGGATGCGCAATTACATATTGATCCGGATTAAACCTTTCTCGGAAACCAGGATATTGGTGTAGCGATGGACTTTGAGAAGATACTTGCGAGGGTTGCCGAACGGGGATCGGATGCCATAGCAGGGGAACTCCTCCGGGAGATCGAGGCCGAGTACGGGAGGGTCCCCCTGATATTTGAGCGGATGTCGGAGCGGCCCGAGATCCTCATTTCGCACCTGCTCTACAAGGGTGCCGTTACCGAGACCACCCGGCTCGAGCCGAAGGTGATCGAGCTGATCAGCCTCGCGGTGGGCGCCGCGCTCAAGTGCAGCCACTGCGTCGAGTACCACATGCAGTCGGCGATGGCGAAGGGCGCAACCCGGGCCGAGATCCTGGAGGTGATCCTGATCGCGGGGATGCTCGCGAACTCTGCGGTCCTCGCGGACGCCTACCGGGTGGTGAACGGGTCCGGTCCCTGCCCCTCCTGCGACATCAACGGGACGGGCCTCAACAAGACCTGTTCCGACGAGTGACCGACCCCAGGTATCCGGAGCATGTGCGGTATTGCCGGGCAGTTTGTCCTGAACGAAGATCTGGCGGATGCGTCCCTCGTCGGGGTCATGGCGGAGCGACTCGGTCATCGCGGGCCCGATGGCGAGGGGAGGTATTTCTCCGGGCCGGTCGGCCTCGCTCACCGCCGCCTGGCGATCATCGACCTCTCCGACGAGGGTCGGCAGCCGATGGGAAACGAGGACGGGTCGCTTCAGGTCGTCTTCAACGGCGAGATCTATAACTACCGCGAACTCCGGGAGAAACTCTCTGCCGCCGGCCATCGCTTCGCCTCTGCAACCGATACGGAGGTGATCCTGCACGCCTACGAGGAGTGGGGGAGGGACTGCCTCGCCCGGTTCAATGGGATGTGGGCGTTCGCCCTCTGGGACGGGCGGCGCCGCGAACTCTTCTGCGCCCGGGACCGCCTGGGAATAAAACCGTTCTATTACGCCATGGCCGGCGACTCGTTCCTCTTTGCGTCGGAGATCAAGGCGCTCCGGGCGCACCCGGAGGTCGGCAGGCGGCCGAACGACCGGATGCTCTCGACGTTTCTTGCCTGGGGGGTCGCGGATCATACCGCCGAGACGATGTACGACGGTATCTTCCAGCTCTCGCCGGCCCACCTGGTCGTCGTCTCCGGGGAGGGTGTCGGGGAGCCGCAACGCTACTGGGACGTCGTGATGAACGGCGCCCCGCGAGGGACTGACGACGACGAGGTCGCCGCCCGGAGGGTCAGGGACCTCCTGACCGACGCGATCCGGCTCAGGCTCAGGAGCGACGTTCCGGTCGGGACCTGCCTCTCTGGCGGCATCGACTCCTCGACGGTCACCGCGCTCATCAACGTTCTTCTCCGGGGGGAGGCTCCGCAGAGCGTCGGTGAACGACAGAAGACGTTCTCGGTCTGTTTTGAGGATGAAAGGTTCGACGAGAGCAGACATATCGATACGGTGGTTGCGGCGACGGAGGTCGCAAGCCGCCGGACCACTCCCGACACGGAGGGGCTCTGGGAGGATATCGGGCGGCTGCTCTATATGCAGGACGAACCGTTTGCGTCGCTCTCGATCTACGCACAGTACTGCGTGATGCGGCTTGCAGGAGGCGAGGTGAAGGTGGTCCTCGACGGGCAGGGGGCCGACGAGCAGTTTGGGGGGTATATCGCCTACCAGATGCCGTATATCCGTGGACTCCTCCGGCAGGGGCACGCCCTCACGGCCCTCCGGGAGGCTCTCGGGAGCACGAGGCACCACGGATCGTTCTTCGCGTGGGCGTTCCGTCAGTCTCTCGTCCGGTCGGAGCGGCGAGGGCTTCTCCGGGGCCAGGTACCGGAGGTCCTCCGGTACGCAGGGTCGCTCGATGAGGTGCTCGCGCGGGAGGTCACGACCTCGAATCTCCCTCTTCTGCTGCACTGGGAGGACCGGAACTCGATGGCCTTCTCGATCGAGGCACGGGTCCCGTTCCTCGACTACCGGCTGGTGGAGTACCTCGCCTCCCTCCCGCTCGACCAGAAAGTCCGCGGCGGCGTCACGAAGTATGTCCTCCGGCGGGCGATCAGGGGGCTGGTCCCGGACACCATCAGGTGCAGGATGGACAAGATGGGGTTCGTCACCCCCGAGGAGGCCTGGATGAAGGATGAACTCGCGCCCGAGATCCTCGCTCTCTTCTCCTCGCCGGAGTTCACCCGGCGGCCCTACTGGGATGCAGAGCGGGTGCTCCGGAACTACCGGGCGTTCCTCGACGGGAAGAGCGCGTACTCAACCGAGTTCTGGCGGATAGCCTGCGCGGAGTTGTGGTTGAGACAGTTCAAGTAAACAGCGCCCCCATCACTCTTTCTCCTCCAGGCAAACCCCTCTCTTCTCCCGCAGGCCTCTTCCTGCATACATCGCGAGCAGGACCGCGAGGACGCCGGTGACGAAGATGCCGTCGAAAATCCCTGCTCCTCCTATGGAGAGGACCGTCGCACCGTCCCCCGCAAGCGCCGCGAGCACTTCCGGATTCGCGAGGTTGAGGATGTCGGCGCCGATCAGGGTACCCATGGTCCCGCCCGCATAGGCGAGTCCGGGGGCGGCACGGCAGCCGCGAGCGAGGAGAAGCCCCGCGGCGGCGCCTGTGAGGGGCGCCACGTAAAACGGTATCGTGATCCCGAGGCCGGGGACCGGCGTCGCGAAGACGTAGGCGACGAGCGATACGGCGGCGACGGCGATGAGGGCCTTTATGCGGGATACCCGCCCCCGTCCGACCATCCCGACGGTCACGAAGAGCGGAATTACGGCACCGCCGAGATTGACCGCGATGACTGCTTCTCCCACAGGAACGAGCGGTATGTCGATCAGGCTGCCGAGAAGCGCGCCTGCTGTCGCGAGCACCGCCTGGTAGAACCGGAGGCCGATCGATTCGAAGATGCCCTCGGTTATGAGGAGCAAGTTGAATATGACCAGGGTCGGTATGAGGACGGCTAAGGCGACGAGGATCTGCTCCGGACTGAAAAGAACCGGTAGAATCGCGATCGTGGACAACTCGATCTCCATAGGCCGGATATACCGGACGGGTCCATGCCAGATATAGGTTGATCAGCACGACCTTGAGACTCGAGACCCGGGGCCGTTCTGTGGATCAGCCCTCCTCAGGGTTTCGACCGGGCGTATGCGACTGGATAACGACGCCAATCCGTTTTTCCGAACCCGGCTGGAAATTTTAAGTACAGGCGCATTTCGGCGCTCTTACCGTGAAAATGGCATTTTATAGAATATAGAAACCTTAAATGGCGTATTTCATCTTCATTTACATATAGATATTCATATATAGTGGCCGTAAAAAATAATGACTATACAACATCTCCGTCCTCGAATTTCGTAACGGAGACCCGTTATCGGATCTCTTGGGAGCATCCCGCAGGTGAGAGATCGTATGAGAATAGTGGGTGCATGTGTCGGGGCGATGGCTAATTGAAGGCGATTCCGTTCTATCCGGCTGGCCGCATCTGTGCGGAGGGGCATGGCTGCCTTTACCGTTGAGGATCTTATCCGGCACCTGGAACGGCTTCAGGCACGGGGCCCGATCCCGTTCAACGTGAAGAGCGGAGAGATTCTGGGTCTCCTCTGCACGTGCAGCCAGGGCCAGCGAACCCTGATCGCGATACTCATGACGATCCTCTACCCTATCTCCGAATTCGCCGAACGCTCGCCCCTTGCAATCCTGGGGAACCTCGGGGACGTGCGGCGGAGCATGGGCATCGTCCTCCGGAACCCGGTGCTCGATCCTGCGCTGACCGGCAGGGAGAACCTGGACTTTCACGCACGGCTGCACGGGCTGGGTGAGCGGGCCCGGGACCGGAGGCTCTCCGAGGTCATAGACCTCTTCGGGCTCTCCGGGAGCGCTGCCGCCGCGGTTGAGACCTATACCCCGGCCATGGTGCAGCGCCTTGAGATCGCCCGGGCGTATCTTGCACACCCACGCGTCCTTTTTCTCGCCGGGCCGACGGAGGGGCTGGACGAGCCCGGTCGCCTGGAGATCTGGGGAGTGCTCCGGCGGCTGAACCGGGAGAAGAGGGTGACGATCGTCTTTACGACTCGCGACCTGGAGGAAGCGGCGGCGATCTGCAACCGGGTTGCGGTGGTGGACGACGGGGAGATTGTTGCCCTGGACACGGTGGAGACCTTCCTCACGATCATGGCCGTGAATGGTGCGTCACTTGACGGTACCGCCTAGGTCTCCGGGCCCTGCGCCGGTGATCGGAAACCGGATATACCGGCAATCCGGCGAACCAAAATCTATTTACACTTGTGGCCGCGACATGGATGCATGACCAATCCCCGTTCTCCGCTTACGTCTTTGTTCATGGCCGGAAGCACTATTGTAGCTGTGTTGATCGGCGGATGCGTTGGTGGCGGCCCCGCTTCGGAAGACCGGATCAACCGGACCCTACCTCCGGCCGAAGCGTCCGCCCTGATCGAAGAGATGAAGCAGGATCCAACATTTGCCATCATCGATGTCAGGAGACCGGAGGAGTATGCCGGCGGGCACATCCCGGGCGCAATCAACATCAACTCGGCCCAATTCTCCGAGCACCTTGAAAGCCTCGACCCGGACGGAACATACCTTCTCTGTTGCCAGCGGGGCGGACGGAGCGCCGGTGTCCGCGAGTTGATGGAGGAGGCCGGGTTCCACAACGTTCACGAGGTCAAAGGCGGCATGAGCGCCTGGAAGGCTGCCGGGTTCCCGGTGGTCAGGGATTGACTCTCATCCGTCGCTTTTCACGTAGGTGACGCCCTCCGGCTCTTCCGCTTCACGGGTCTCTATCACGACGGTGCCCGAGATCCGGTTAAAGAGCCTCTGTTTTGAGCCCGACATCGCGAGCCACCCGATCAGGCAGTCGGGGACGAGGAGGAACGCCTTCCCGAAGCTCTCGACCGCCGCGGCACCAAAACCAATATCCTCCCCTGCGCGGCCGGTGGCCCTGATCTTCAGCGCCATCTTGCCGATGGACTGGCCCCGGTAGCCTTCGAGCAACGTCCAGTAGAGAAAGAGGATGATGGAGGAGAGGCTTATGGAGATGAGGCCGGGATCGATCGTGAACCGCCAGGCGGGCGGCAGCCGGTCGGAGATTGCCCAGAGGGGCAGCCCGATCAGGATGATGTCGATGAGCCAGGCCCAGAAACGGCTCTCCCAGCTGGCGAGGTAGAGGGTGACCATATTGCAGATCTGTCGTCCTCCGCGGGCCTTAAGAGTTCGTATCGGCAATCCATGGTTGGCCTGTGGGGCACGATAGAGGACGAACAGGTTTTCCTGCCACGATCGCACCGATCCGGTGAGGGTTGTTGCAGAGGTGCAACGGGGCAGCGGTCCTCCGGCATAAACGGCGGTGCTGCTCCGGGACCAAAAATGGTGTTTTTTAGCCGATATAACTGAGTTCTTCCCGGCCCCGGGCTTCCTCGGCTTCCTGGATATTCGCTATCATCTGCTCCATATCCGCGGCACGCTGCTGCAGGGAGGTATGGTCGACCTCGATTCCCATCAGGCGGGAGAGGACGGCAAGAAGACTGTCGGCGCTCTTCGGGTCGACGATGTAGCCGCTCGTCTCGCCCATCAGGCAGACCCCCTCGATACCCCGGGCCTCACCGAGGCCGAGCAGGAGCCCCGACGCCCCCACGATCATCCCGCCGCCTCCGGCGTTCTCAAACGACCCGCCGGCCGCCTCCACCTCAGGCCGGAGATGTTCCATGTTGACGGCACAGAGCACTCTCGGGCTCTCGACCAGGTGGCCGACGCCGTATCCCCCGAGCGCATAAATTCGCCGGACGCCGAGGTCTTCGGCGATATCAAGGTACCGCTCGGCCAGGATGTAGTGGCCTTCGGCCGAGTTGCTCTGGAAGTCGCCTACGAGAAAGAGGACCGTCCTCCCGTCCTTCTCGCTGCGATAGAGCTCGTTGTTGACCAGATGGGTGACACCCTGTTCGTCGACGATCACCTGTGGAGGAAAGTGGAGCGAGGAGATCTCTCCGATCTTCTCGCCCTGGAGTTCATGGATCAGGTGGTCGGCGACAAGTTTCCCGACATGCCCGATCCCGGGCAGGCCCTCGATCAGGATCGGGGCATCGATATTATCGTCTCTTGAAAAACTCACTCTGACGTGTTCCATCTGCGTACTGCCCTCCTGTAGTTGCCGTACCTGTCCTGTGGGGAAAAACGGGCCGGGTGAGCCGGCCGACACGACCGGCCGCAGACCGGACAGACCAGAGAGAGCGTGTATCTCCGATCGTCCGGACAGCGGCGAATGCGGTTACTCATACCGTCTTATCCGGCTTTCTGCTTCCGGATGAACTTACCGGAACCGCCCGCCCGCTCAACCACACCGACGGCGGCACTTGCCGCCTTCTCGATTGCCTTCTCTGCTTCCTTATAATCGGGTGCGGTCACTTTTATCCGGTATTTCGGAGCCCCGACGTAGATCAGGTCGATCTCCACGTCGTCAACCTTCGGCTGAGCGCTCCGGAGCGCCCGGCGGATCACGTTGACACCGTCGGGCCGGGCCGACGTCAGGATGAGGTGCCCCGTGATGGTCACCCTGGAGACCTTCACGTTCTCGTGTGCTGTGGAGATGAGCGACTTTTTGACCGGCTCGTCGAGTTTCAGCCGCTCGGCCGCCTCGCCGTTGGTGATGACAATATCTTCGAAGGCCGGGTACAACAGGCCGTATTCGCGGTATATGGCCTCTTCGATGATCGCCCGGTCCGCTCCTGTTGCCTCGGAGACAAACCCGACCCATTTCGCGGCCTTCTGCTCGCTCTTCCACTCGTGGATTTTCTCGCGTCGCTGGTGCTCATTTACGTCTTTTAACGAGAGATCAATGTGGCCGCGGTCAGGGTCCACATTCAGGACTTTACAGACGACCTTCTGTCCTTCTCGTACGTAGTCCCGGATGTGCTTAATCCAGCCCCGCGCTATCTCGGATATGGGTATGAGCCCTCTTCGCCCGTCGTACTCATCCAGGGTAACGAACGCCGCGAAGTCTTTGACGTCGGCGACCGTGCAGACGACGAGTTCTCCTTCTTCGGGCCACTCTCTCTCGTGCATGGACTTACTCACTCAAGTACTGCCAATATTTCAGCCTTGATATCAGCTTTTCCACCGTGGGGCTCTGCAAGGATACGCCCGCAGACACTGCACTCCACAACGGTACTCGCTCTCTCAAAGACTATCTGTTCGTTCTCACAGTCAGGGCACTTTACCCGGAGGAATGTGCTCCTGTTCTCTCTGTTCAGCCGGACCATAATAACCTCACTCCGTAAGTTCAAATTTACCGATCCGGAATCCCGGCCGGAGGTGCGCCTTTCCACAGACCGTACACCGGTACCTGACGTTGATCTTCTTCGTCGGCTTGTCGCCGCCGGGCACTTTGCTGTACTTGCCCATGTTGCCCACGGTGCTTCTGCGCCCCTTCTGGCGGTCGATCCAGTTGAAGTGGCGTACCTTGCCTTTCTTCACCTTCACGACTTCATGAACCTGGTGGTTCCTGCAAAACGGACAGTACGTCTTGAATTTGGACGGCATTTTCATGATAGTAACCTCTATTCAATTGATTCGAGTACCTATATTACTTGTTAAGCCTAATATTTAAGGCTATGTCGTGCTCGCAGAGCACATCCGCATTGTTTTCCGGCAGGGTGACGATATCCCCCTGCTTCAACACGTACGTCCTGCCGTCCACCCCCATGAACGACTCCATATCCGAGCGAATATGCACGAGGGCGTAGGGAGACTGGATGGGACGGGAGGCAGGGGCTCCCGGTCTCTCCGATCCGGAGGCTTCCGGGGCTTCGTCGTCGACCTCATCATTGTCCCGGAGGGCGGCAGCCGCACCGCCACTGCTGAAGGTATACTCCCCCCCATGGACGAGCGTCTCCCGGCACCCCTCGATGGCGTCGATGATCCTCCCGTACATCTCTCGTTCTGCCGGGAGCATCTTCCTGGCCTCTTCCTTATCGAAGTACTGCCCCTCCATCTGCTGGAACGCGAGACCGAGGATCTGCCGGGTCCGGATCGAGAAGATCTCCTGTACGGTCTCGGTGACGCTCCCTATCTCCTCGATGATCAGACTTCCTGCCCGACTCTCCAGGGGGTTTTTCAGGCCGTAATAGTCCGCCTTGAGTTTCTCGACGTATGCCCGGGCATCCTCGTAGAGGCCGGGCTCGATGTCTGAAAGCCGTCCCGAGTGCTGCATGTCAAGCAGCATCTGCCGCAGTTTCTCCAGGAGGTTCGCGGCCATACTCTCATGCACCCCCGCTGATCTCTGCCATGTTCCGGCAGCAGAGGAAGACTGCGAGCGCCTCGGGGACGTTTGCGGACCCGGTTTTGAGCGTGTAGGTGTTCCCGAGCAGGGATGTGGTAAAGTTTGCCTTCATTTCCACCCGCACCTCACGGTCGCCGAAGGCTACCGCGTCCACGAGCGGGTCGAATCCCTCAAGATCCCGGATATCGAGTGGCACGACCCGCATTCCGCTGCCGCCGTGCAGCGACCCCGGCGTCCGGATCAGCCGCTTGATATCGGTCGTGACCGGCTCGTCCGCACGTGCTCCGGCGTCACGGACCCGGTTCTCGAAGTCGGGCGCGGCCGCGATCGCCCGGACAACCCGGTTCTGCAGGAGGTCGCCGGGGTCCTTCACGAGAATGGCGTCGAGATCTGCGGGGAACTCCGCGGCCGTCCGCTTGCTGATGCCTTCAAGCCTCGTAAGATAGGCCGCTGTCTCGGCAGGATTGAGGTCCCGGAGCCAGAGCAGGTGAGATTGGAGGGCATCGATGTAGCGTCGCCGCCATCCGGTCGGGGCGCCCCCCGGAGTAAGCATCACGGCCGGGTCAAGCCCGATGCCGCAGACGTAGTCGACGACCTCGCGCCGCTCCGGGCTCCCCCATCCCCGCACAGCGATATCGGTGACGTGGACGTGGTAGCCGCGTCCCCCGGAGAAGGCGACCCGGATATGGTTCCGCGCAAAGCCGAGCTCGTCGGTCAGCATCTCGATCAGTTTTCCGGTCTCTTCCTTGACCCGCGCAAGCATCATCGCGTAAGGGCCGCGGACGATCTGGTCGGCGTCGAGGTCGAAGATCAGGTCGGCACCGGCCCAGTGCTTATCGTTCATCGTCGGCGCCGAAGGCGTCTGGTAGTAGGCCGTCGAGTAGTAGACGTGGGCGGGAACCAGATTCTTGACGTAGGCGGCAAGTTCCTCGCGGTCCACAAAAGCCATGTGCCGCCGCATCCGGACCTCGGCCGCGGCGTCAAAGAAGACGAACCCCCATTCGCGCTGCTCAAGAGAGGACGGAACGGTGAGGTGCTGCCTCTGGTAATACTCGGCAAACCTCTGTTTCACAAACTCGAGCGTCGCGGGCCTCATGGGAACGTCTTGATCATGTATGGGCCCACTTGTTCATATCCCTGTTTCCTGTAGTAGGGCCGCACCCCGACACCGCTCATCACCGCGAGCCGCCGGTAACCATGATCACGGGCCTCCTCCTCGGCGGCGGAAAGGAGCCTTGCGCCGAAACTGCGGTGCTGCCACTCGTCGGTGCCTGCCTGCGTGCTGAGGGGGACCACGCTCCCGTAGACGTGGAGCTCGCGCAGGAGCGCGGCGCTCGTGAGTTCGTCGCGGAAGGGCCGGTGCGGGAACCGGAGACGGGCGAACCCGACGAGGGCGTCGCCGGTGCCCGCCTGGATAAACCGCTCCTCTCCGCCGCAGGCCCGGTAGGCCAGGGTCGAGACCGCCGCCGCCTCCGGGGCAACCGTCCTCCCCACCTCGCGGCACCGGATGCACCGGCAGCGGAGTCCCTGCTCATGGAGCCGCGCCTCTGCAAGCTGCCGGAAGTTGCTGTGCCGGGAGCCCGCGACGATCAACTTTGCCGGGATGTCCCGCTGGATCCGCTGAAGGCGGACGTACTCCGGGATGAGCGATTTCGCGTAGGCAACGAGGTCGATCAGTTCTTCCTCGGTGTAGGGTAGGTACTCCCCCCGCTCCCAGAGGCTCTCGATCTCTGAGGCCGGTGTCACCAGGGTGGGGTAGATCTTCAGGAAATCCGGCCGAAACCGCGGGTCGCCGAAGAGTTCCTCAAACATCCGCCGGTCGTCCGCCATGCTCGCACCGGGAAGGTTCGGCATCACGTGGAACCCCACCTTCAGCCCGGCGTCGCGCAGGAGGCAGTTTGCCGCGACCGAGTCCGCAACCGTGTGGCCCCGCCGGTTGTAGTCGAGGATCCGGTCGTCGACGTGCTGGATGCCGAGCTCGACCTTCGTCACCCCCATCGCGAGCATCCGGTTGATGTGGTCCTCCCGGCACCAGTCGGGCCTCGTCTCGAAGGTGGTGGCGACGCACCTGACCCTCGATGCCTCGTTTGCGGCAAAGATCGTATCGAGATCGGGATTCTCCTGCGGAAGGCCCACCCGCGGGTAGTCGTTCATCGCCTGCACGGCGGCCGCGACGAACCACTCCTGGTACTCGACCGGGCGGGCGGTCATCGTCCCGCCCATGACGATCAGCTCGGCCTTGTCGACGTGGTGCCCGAGCGCCTCGAACTGCCCGAGGCGGGCCTGTACCTGCTCGTAGGGATCGAATGCGTGCTCTCGTGCCCTGAGCGCCGCGGGCTCCTCTCCCGTGTAACTCTGGGGGGATTTGAAGGGGTGCTCCGGCCCGCCGGGGCAGGGGAGGCACTTCCCGTGGGGGCAGGGGTGGGGCGAGGTCATCACCGCGACGGGCGCCACCCCGGAGAGTGTCCGGGTGGGTTTGACCAGGAGAAGCGGCCGGAGCCGCTCATGCTCCTCCGGGGTAGCTGCGGCGAGAACAGCGGAGTTTTTGGGCATACTGACGCCGTACTCCCGGCAGATCTCAAGTTTAATCTTCTGAATATCGGCGTCCTCGCCAAAAGAAAGGATGCGGGAGATGATCTCCCGGAGCGAATCGGTATCGTTCATCGTTTAGTGTTCGGTTGCAATCCGTTCGGACTGAAAATCGGCGTGATATTCGATGTAGGGGTTGTGATGATCCCTGATGTGGTGGACGATCTCGTCGCCCAGAGTAAGGATAGCTTTTTTATGCGTTACCTTGTTCTTATGGATATGGACGGGTGAGATGTGGAGAGCGTTGTATCGGTCGGTCGCGATGTCTTCGTCGGTCGTGCTTTCATAATACTTCTTAATGTGGACTAACAGCATGTGTAAGTGGAGCAGCTCTTCTTTTTGCACAATATCACCTTGCCTCGAAGAATACTACTGTGCGCTGGTAAATATAATTTGTTGGTGATGTTTTTATATGAATGAGATGCGGGCGGTCGGGGCGTTCGTTGGGCTTGCAATTGGGGATGCTCTGGGCGCGCCCCTGGAAGGCCTTCCGCCGGGTCCGATCGTCGTAACGGAGATGCAAGGGGGCGGAATTCACAACACCCTCCCCGGCCAGTACACCGACGATACCCTGCAGGCGGCAGCTCTTGCAGAGACCCTTCTCCGGTGCGGGAGTTTCGACCCTGAGGACTTCGCCCGGCGCCTGGTTCTGGTGTATCGCGCCAATCCGAAGTTTTTCGGGCCGACGTCACGGGCCGTCCTCGACCTGATCGGGAACGGCCTTGCATCTTCGGTTGCCGCGAGGATGGCGCACAGGGCGTTAGGTCGGAGCAGGAGCAACGGGAGCGTGATGCGCGGGGTCCCGGTCGGCATTTTTTACCCCCCCCGCGAGGTGCGGGAGGTGAGTCTTGCCGCGTCACTGGTCACCCACTTTGACCCTGTCGCCGGTGAGGCCTCGGCGTTCGTCAACCGGATGGTCAGCGGGATCTGCCGCGGGGAAGAGGTGGATGCGGCCTTCGGGCAGGCCCTCGCCGCCTGCCCGGATCCGGAACTCCGTGGAATGCTCGAAGATTACCGGGCATACCCGCCAGAGCCCTCGCTCGATGCCGTCCTCTGCACCCACTGCGCGGTTCGGGTCTTCATGGAGGCCTCATCTTTCCGTGACGCAGTGATCGCGGCAGTCAACCTCGGGGGCGACGCCGATACCGTCGGCGCGATCGTCGGCGGCCTCGCCGGGGCGCGTTTCGGGTATGAGGCGATCCCGGCCTTGTGGCTCGCGGTGCTCCAGGACCGGGAGGAACTCCTGGCCCTTGCCCGGCGGCTCTCTCTCGCGAGCCGGCCGTAGCGTTCCGGGTTACAACTGTCTCATACACGCCCCCTGTCCGTCGCACCTCGGGGAAGTCGTTCTTCGCGAAGAACGCGAAGAGGATTAGCGTGAGCGCCCGAACGGCGGAGGCCACTGGATCCGTGGGATGACCGGCGGTTCGCCTCCCGCACCACAAAAAATGGCTCCGCCTTCAACGAACGACCGTTCGCTGCAGCAGCCTCAGGCCGGCCTCAGTTCCACCAGTTTCAGGGGCCGGCCCCGTTCGCAGACGTCGGGAGCGTTGCCGAGGACCTCCCTGACGACGTACTTCTCCCCCTCGATGATGCCGTCGGGGCGACAGAGCCGGTAACTCCGGCAACCCGTCCTCGGGCAGGAGAACTCGTAACTGACCTTTGAGTTCACAATCGCCATATCGGCACCGATAAGCGCGACGACGGGGGCCTCCACGACGTCGACCGCGACCGCTGCCTCGTGGTGGACCGGGCAGTCGTGCCGTGTGTTCGAGCGGATCCCGACGATCCGATACTTCTTCCCGGACTGCAGGTTATGACAGACTTTCTGCACCTTGCACCCCTCGCATTCGGTGCACGTGCTGCCTTCGTAAACAAACTCAAGTCCAACTCTCGCGAGCATCGCCCCGATCAGCGTCACTTTTGTCTTCTCACTTGCCATTTCTTCTCACTCCCGGTAGAGCATCTTCACGAGGCTCCGTGCCGACTCCGGCGTCAGTCCCATATCCAGTATCGTGAACCGCTCCGGCCGGATTGTCCGGGCGGCGAGGAGCGCCTCTACGGCCGTCTCGTCATCGACCCCGATCTCTGCTGGGGTGGTCGGTGCGCCGATCTTTCGTAACGAGTCACGGATCGCCTTCCAGTCGCCGCCGTGGAGGTACATCGTGATGATTGTCCCGATCCCGCACTTCTCCCCGTGGAGGCCCTTGTTCGGCGCAAACCGGTCCAGGGCGTGGGAGAACTTGTGCTCGCCGCCGCTCGCCGGACGGGACGACCCCGCGATGCTCATCGCGACCCCCGAGGAGACCAGGGCTTTCGTCACGATCCAGGCGCTCTCCTCAGAATGTGGTTTGATGAGATCTGCGTTCCGAAAGAGGATCTCGGCGGTCATCCGGGAGAGCGTCAGGGCGTACTCCGAGATCGGCTCTCCCCTGAGGCGGTGGGAGAGTTCCCAGTCGAGGATTGCGGTGTGGTTCGCTATGATATCCGCACACCCGGATGCGAGCAGCCGGTGGGGCGCCGAGGCGATGATGGCGGTATCGGCGACGACGGCGAGCGGCGGCTCGGCGGCAAGCGATACGTTCCCGTCGGCGGTCGGGACCGACGCCCGCGACGATGCGATACCGTCGTGCGATGCGGCGGTGGGGACGCTGATGAAGTGGCGGTCGGTATTATAAGCAGCGATCTTCGCCGTGTCGATGACCCGCCCCCCTCCGACGCCGATGACGAACCCTGCCTCTGCCGCCGCCGCCTCGGCCTTCTTGATCGTCCCGAGGGGGTCGCCGGCAGCAGCGAACGTCGCAACGTCGTAGGATCCGGAGAGAAGCGCCTCGACCCTCTTCCCGGCAACATCCCGTGTCCGGCCTCCTGAGATGATGAGCACAGACTCGCCCAGAGCGAGGTCTTCACAGACAGCCGGGATCTGCTCGAGAACATCGTGGCCGATGACGACGTCACGAGGGAGCTGCATCCATTTGGACTTGTCGAAGACCTTGGTTCTGAGTAGGTTTATGCCGTCTGCGCTCATTTAGATCAGTAATGATTAGGGAGTTCCTCTACAAATATTACATAGATCCCATTCGTTACGGGCAGGCATATACGCTCGTCGATACGCTGACCTACGCCCTGATCCTCATCGTAGCGGTCTACCTTCTCTACCGGGGGCTCCGGCGGTACAGGATTGCCGTCGACGATGAACTCGTGCTTGCCACCCTGCCCTTCGTCGTCCTCGGCGGGCTCCTCCGTGTCGTCGAGGATACCGGGATGATCACTTCGGATCTGCGGTTCCTCTTGATCACGCCCCTGATCTTCTTTACGATCTTTGCGGTTGCGGCGGTCGCCCTCTTTGCCGGGAAACTTGCGGAGAACGCCGGGCTGGTCTCCCGCTACAGCCGGGTCTACGGGGGGGCGGGCATCGTCGCCTGCCTTCTCGCCGGGGCGGCGCTCGTCTGGTTCGGCCTTGCCGAGACGACGATCGCGCTCGATGTGCTTGTTACCATCCTTGCCCTCGCACTCGTGTCGTCGCTTGCCTTCTGGGCGTTCCTTGTGTACGTGCTGAAGTGGGATTACGCCTCGAATATCCTTTATAAGCTTCTCATCTTCGGGCACATGCTCGATGCGAGCGCGACGAGTTACGGCATCGATATCCACCCCGTCCACTACGTGGAGCAGCACGTTGTGGGTTCGAGCCTGATCGAGTTGACCGGCACCGCGTTCTCTATGTTCCTCCTCAAGATCGCGGTGCTCGTCCCCGCCATATATGTCCTCGAGATGTACCGGCGGGAGGGAAACCCTGAACTCTGGCACCTCATCCTCCTTGCCATGATCGTCGTCGGCATGGCGCCGGGGATACGGGATCTGGTGCGGATGGTGCTCTATGTCTGATCTCCCGGTTGCCCGGACCACGGGCCTTGCGGCTCTTTTCTTTGCCGTCTCGGTCGGCATCGGCGTCGTTGCCGTGACCCGCGACCCGGGCATCGGCGCGGAGGTCCTGGCCCTCTTCAGCGACCGGATCGTGAGCCAGATCCTCTCCGACTCCCCGGCAGTCCTTGCAGGAAAACTGTTCTTAAACAACCTGGCCGCCTGCCTCCTCCTCTTTCTCGGGGGAGCGTCGCTCGGTGTGGTCACGATGCTGATCCTCTCGGTCAACGGGCTCCTGATCGGTGCGGTGACGGAACTCATGCGACAGCAGCAGGGTCTGCTCTTTATCGCGGCGGCGCTCGTGCCGCACGGTATCTTCGAGATCCCCGCCTTCCTCATCGCAGGAGGTCTCGGGCTCCTTCTCGGGCAGGGCCTCATTGCCGAGTGGCACGGACGCGGCGATGCCGCCACCCTGGCAGTGCCTCTCGCCCGCCTCTTTCTCCGGGTCGTCGTCCCGCTCCTCGCGGTTGCCGCGCTCGTAGAGGCATTTATTACGCCGGCAGTCCTAAGTATGATAGCTTAAAAGAGCGGCAGATCATAATTTTTTGAGGTACGAGACGGATGGAAGAAGATACAGGGGCACTTCCCCGGAAAAGTGATTTTTCCCAGTGGTACAACGAAGTTCTCTGGCGAGCCGAGATCATGGACGTCCGCTACCCGGTCAAGGGGCTGTATGTCTGGTACCCCCACGGGTTCGGCATCCGGAAACGTACATACGGGATACTCCGGGACCTGATGGACCGCGACCATGCCGAGACGATGTTCCCTCTCCTGATCCCCAAGACCGAGTTCATGAAGGAGGCCGAGCACATCAAGGGCTTCGAGGACGAGGTCTACTGGGTCACCCACGGCGGCACGAGCGAACTCGACGTGCCGCTTGCTCTCCGGCCCACGAGCGAGACCGCCATCTACCCGATGTACTCCCTCTGGATCCGGTCCCACACGGACCTGCCCTTAAAACTCTACCAGATCGTCAATACCTTCCGCTACGAGACGAAACACACCCGCCCGCTCATCCGCCTCCGGGAGATCACGTCATTTAAGGAGGCGCATACCGTGCACGCGACGTGGGAGGAGGCGGCGGCGCAGGTCGAGGTCGCGCTCGGCCTCTACAAGGAGTTCTACGACCGCCTCCGGGTGCCGGTGATCGTCTCCCGCCGCCCGGATTGGGACAAGTTCCCGGGCGCCGACTACACCATCGCGGTCGACACCATCATGCCCGATGGGAAGACGCTCCAGATAGGGACGGCGCATATGCTCGGCGACCACTTCTCTCGCACCTACGATATCACCTACGAGGACGCGAACGGGGAGCGGCAGCATGCCTACCAGACCTGCTACGGGATCTCCGAGCGGTCGATCGCGGCTGTCATCAGCGTTCACGGCGACGATAAGGGGCTTGTGCTGCCGCCGGAGGTGGCGCCGATCGAGGCCGTCATCGTCCCGATCATCGTCGGAAAACGGCGCGACGAGGTGCTCTCTGCGGCCGCGGCGCTTGAGGAGGAACTCCGGAACGCCGGGTTCGTCGTGAAGCTGGACGACCGGGATATGCGCCCGGGCGCGAAGTACTACCACTGGGAGATGCGCGGCGTGCCGCTCCGAATCGAGATCGGGCCGCGTGATATCGACGCGAACACGGTCGTCGCCGTCACGCGGAGCGGTCGGAAGACCACGCTCGACCGGCGTGGCGTTGTTGAAGGCGTCTCCTCCGTCCTTGCCCAGTTCGGGGAGGAACTCTCGCAGGCGGCGCGGCAGGCGATGGCCGACCGGATCGCCATGGCCGGGACACTCGAAGAGGCCGCCGGAGCGGTGAAGACCGGGGTTGCCGTCGTCCACTGGTGCGGCTCGCAGGAGTGCGCAGAAAAGATAGAGGCGGCGGTGGATGCGAGCATCCTCGGGTCCGAGATCCGGTCGGACCTGATCTCCGTCTCGGACGGTCCGTGCATCGCCTGCGGCGGGAACGGCACGTCCACCCTGGTTGCCCGGACCTACTGATCAGCACGACGGGCAGGTATACGTTCTTTTGTGTTCGGGGGACAAAAGGTCTCCCGACATCATCACTTTTCCTCCCGAGAGGAATATTCTACCGCACTTTGCGCACCGTTTCGGGAGCAGTCGCTCCCAGCGGCTCATCGGAACTTCCAGAGAAAACTGCATCTTCTCCGCATCAGCGGGATTGCACTGGGTGAGCTCCTCATACCGGGAGAGGATCTGCATGACCTGGAGCGGGCTTGCTCCCTCGTTGCAGAACCGTTTAAAGACATAGAATTGAAAGATCATCCACCCAAGATCGGAGCGCTCGAGGGTCTCCTCATACTCGCTGCAGGTTCCGTCGTCTTCGTCGAGGGAGTACCCGCAGAGGGGGCAGCGCCCGCCCACGAGTTCGTCCAGGAAGACCTCTTCGTGGCAGCTGGGACAGGTGGTGTGGGGGGTATGCATTCTGGAAGTCATGGTTATACTGGCCTCATACCTTTTACTCTTCAAGAGACACATGGCGGGGCCGCGTGTCTGCTGAAAGCGTTCCACGCGAGGATGCGCGGTCTCTACGAGTGCTCTGAGGTTTTACTACGTATTGCGCTCGGTGTGCTCTTATACGTGTCGAATGCGGTGATCGGATCTGCGGAGCCCCGGGTGGTTGAGGTTCAGGTTCCCGGGACCGCGGAACACGCTTGCGTCGATGTCTGGAGGCTGTTTGGGGAGCCCGGCGGCTTCTTGCGGTCAGGATGCCGTCTTCGTCGCACGCCCGGCCGACCAGCCCTTCATGCGAACCCGTAATGCCCTTGAATCAACCTTGTTATCCGGAATAAGGCCTCCGACAGGCAGGATGACGTATATTTTTATAGGTTGGCGGGCATTCTGCTTGCATGGCATCGCCAGCAGCATCTGAAGTTTACATCATCGATGCATCGGATCGTTACCGCGCTATTGAAGCGCTCTGGCACGAGATCGGCCCTCTTCCCCTCGATGGGAAGACCGTCGCGGTCAAGGCGAATTTCAACAGCGACGATCCGTTCCCTGCGACGACTCACCCCGATATGCTGGAGGCGGTCCTCGGGCAGGTTCGCGCTGCCGGTGCCGGGACGGTACGGCTCGGGGAGCGGAGCGGGATGGGGGAGACCCGCGCGGTGCTGAAGAACCGGGGCGCCGTCGACGTCGCGGCCCGGACGGGCGCAGAAGTGGTGGCGCTCGACGGTCTCCCGCCGGAGGGGTGGGAGGCGGTCCCACCGGACGGTCTCCACTGGGAGCGGGGGTTCCTGATCGCCCGGCTCTTCCGGGAGGCCGATGTAGTGGTCCAGACCTGCTGCTTAAAGACCCACCGGTTCGGCGGGCACGTCTCCCTCTCCCTGAAGAATCCCGTCGGGGCCGTGGCGAAGAGGGCTCCTGGGAGCGGCTACAACTACATGGCGGAACTGCATTCGTCGCCGCACCAGCGCAGGATGATCGCCGAGATCAACCGGTCCTTTCCCTGCGACGTCGCTATCATGGACGCAACGGAAGGGTTCTCGACCGGGGGCCCCGAGCGGGGCGGCCTCGTCGCGCCGAACGTCATCCTCGCGAGCACCGACCGGATCGCCCTCGACGCCGCGGGGATCGCTCTCCTCCGGCGTTACGGCTCAACACTCGAGGTGATGCAGGGCAGGATCTTTGCGATGGATCCGATAGCCCGGGCAGCGGAGCTCGGCATCGGCGTTCGGTCGGCGGAGGACCTCCGGCTCGTCGCGCTCGACTCCGAGAGCAAAGACCTTGTCCTCGATATGCGGCGGATCCTGGACGAGACCGCGTGAAGATCAGAAGAAGAGGTGGTCGAGCAGGATCCGGAGACCGATGCCGATCAGGATCACCCCGCCGAGGACCTCGACCTTCCTCCCGAAGACCCGGTCGAGCGAACTTCCTATCAGCACGCCGGCGGCGGAGAGGATGAAGGTTACGGCGCCGATCGTGACTGCGGGCCAGAGGATCGGCATATCCAGGACGGCAAACGTGACGCCGACAGCGAGGGCGTCGATGCTTGTCGCAACGGCGAGAAGGAGGAGCGTGGTCATGCTCCCGGCGCCGAACCGGACGTTCTCGTCGTCTCCCCGGACTGCCTCGACGAGCATCTTCCCGCCGATCAGGGTAAGCAGCAGAAAGGCGATCCAGGGTGCCCAGGTCCCGACGAACGAGGTGACGCTCACCCCGCCGAGCCACCCGAGCACCGGCATCCCTGCCTGGAACCCGCCGAAGAGCGCCCCGATGATGAGGGCCCACCGCCCCCGGTCTTCTTGCATCGCGGCCCCTCCACTGATCGAGACGGCAAATGCATCCATCGCGAGTCCGACGGCGATGAGGAGGGTTGTTGCGAACTCCATTGCTTCCATAACATTCCAGCGCGATACCGGATAACGCTATGGTCGACGGTTGTTATATGGCGCCTGAGTGCCCTACCGGTATGGAGAGATGATACGATGAGCACGCAAACGATTGGCCTCATCCAGACGGCGGCGGGCAATGACCCCGACCGCAACCTGGTCCACACCCTTGCAATGGCAAGAGCAGCAATCGCGAAGGGTGTGCGGATCCTCTGCCTGCAGGAACTCTACCGGCTCCCCTACTTCCCGCAGTATGAGGCTACGGACGCCTCTGTCTACGCCGAGACCATACCGGGTCCCTCGACCGAAGCGTTCGCGGCGCTTGCCCGGGAGCACGGCGTGGTGATCGTCGTGCCGCTCTACGAACGGACCGAATCGGGGGAGTACTTCAACGCGGCAGTAGTGATCGATGCCGACGGGCGACTGCTCCCCCCGTACCGGAAGGTGCATATCCCCTACGACCCGCTCTTCTACGAGAAGACCTACTTCCGGCAGGGGGACCGCTACCGGGTCTACGATACCCGGTACGGCCGGATAGCCGTACTCATCTGTTACGACCAGTGGTTCCCGGAGGCCGCGAGGGCGGTCGCCCTGCAGGGCGCTGATATCATCTTCTACCCGACCGCCATCGGCCGGATTGCCGGGGAGGAGCCGCCGGAGGGAGACTGGCGCGAGGCGTGGGAGACGGTGCAGCGGGGCCATGCGATCGCAAACAGCGTCCACGTCGCCGCCGTCAACCGGGTCGGCACCGAGGGGGATATCCGGTTCTTCGGGAGCTCGTTCGTCGCCGACGCTTTCGGGAACGTCCTCGCCCGGGCGAGCGAGACCGACGAAGAGGTGCTCGTCGTCGAGGTCGACCTCGCGAAAAACGAGGCTGTCCGGGAAGGCTGGGGCTTCTTCCGGAACCGGCGGCCTGAGACCTACAAGGTGCTCACCCGGAGGTTTCCGCCGGGTAGAACCCCGCAGGCGCTCGGCTACCGCATGCCGGCGGAGTGGGCGTCGCACGATGCCGTCTGGCTCTCCTGGCCTCATGATCGGGAGACGTTCCCCGACCTTGCCGCGGTGGAGCTTGCCTACGTCGAGATCCTCGCGGCCCTCCGGGGGTCCGAGACTGTCAACCTGCTTGTCACGAGCGAGGCGATGCGCATCCGGATCGAGGCGATGCTGGAGGAGGTTGGTGTCAATCCAGAGGGCATCAGGTTTCACTCCGCCGACTACGCCGACGTCTGGTTCCGGGACTACGGGCCGACGTTCGTGATCAACCCCGAGGCGGGGAGCCTCGCGATGGTGGACTGGACGTTCAACGCCTGGGGGGAGAAGTACCCGGAACTTATGGGGGATACCGGGGTCCCGCTTGTGATGAACCGCGAGATGGACCTCCCCCTCTTCACTCCCGGGATTGTTCTGGAGGGCGGTTCGATCGAGGTGAACGGGTGCGGGACGGTGATCACGACGGAGGCCTGCCTCTTAAACCCGAACCGGAACCCTCGCCTCTCCCGGGGGGATATGGAGGCGTACCTGGAGGCTTACCTCGGCGCCAGTCACGTCATATGGCTCAAACAGGGTATCGCCGGCGACGATACCGACGGCCATATCGACGACATCGCCCGGTTCGTGGACGAGAGAACCGTCCTCTGCGCCGTCGAGGAGAACGAGGACGACGAGAACTATGCCGTCCTGCAGGAGAACCTCGCGATCCTCCAATCGTCGACCGATCAGGACGGCAACCTCCTGACGGTCGTCCCACTCCCGATGCCGGGCAGAGTCGGCGGCGAAGAGCGGCTGCCGGCGAGTTACGCGAACTTCTACATCGGAAACACCGTCGTGCTGGTGCCGGTCTTCGGGCACCCGAACGACGAGGTCGCCGTAGCAAGGATCCAGGGGTTCTTCCCGGACCGGGAGGTCATCGGGATCGACTGCACGGCGATGGTCGAGGGGTTCGGCGCGATCCACTGCATCAGCCAGCAGCAGCCATCCATCGTGCCGCGCGCCACCTTCCCGGGGGGAGAAAGCGCACCGCGAGAGGGATGAACGCGGAGATAACCGTGCTCCACGTCCAGCCGGCGAAGGCAAGCAGGATCGCAATGACGGAGACGGCCGGGACCATCGTCACCCCCCGATTTGCGCGCCGCACGTCGGTCCCGGGATGGACGAGCCGGTCTCTCCCGGCTCCGACTCTCTCCTCCATCTGCAGCAATCTCTTCTGGGAGGGCCGGCCTGATATGGGGTGAGCATCTGCACCGGCAGGGAAGTTACCAGCCGTTGCAGTGGACCCGGTCCTTACGGTAGCGGTCAACCGGCGGAGAGCGTGCGGCCGGGGAGCCGACGGTGACGAGGGCGAAGGGAACGACTGGCCGAAGGGTGCGATGGTTCTATGAACGGAAGTTTGAGCACCGTCAGGTACGAAGAACGCGAAATCCGGCGGATGAATGGTGTAACTCCCCTTCGTGGCTTTGCGGCTCGCACTTCGCGTGAGGGCATGTCACCACCTCTGTATCAGCCATCCGCGCCTTCAGCCACCATCCGGGGCCGACCTTCCCCCCGGCATGGGGCAGAGCGGTGTCGCCTCCTCCGGAAGCATGAGGATCTCGCGGACCCCGCCGTCATCGAACGCCCCGATGGTGACGGTGGCCGGGGCGCCGCCCGCGGGCGTCTGGTTGACGGCCGCGATCTCAAGGGCTGCCCGCCGGTCCCCGTTGCCGACCCGGACGACCTGATGCTTCCCGGGCCGGTAGTCCTGGACGTAGCACCTTCTGGCATGCTCTTCTTCACCGGGGCGGGGCTATGGGTGCCGGGGAGATGAAGCTGTCGGAGCATCCTCCTCCCCAATCGCTTCTTCCGGTGGTTCCTGGCGGCGCTTCTCCCGGCGTTCCCTGACGGACGAGAAGGGGAACTTCACCATCTCCCGGAGACCTCCCGCGGGGGAGAAGTTTCGCATATCACGTCGGACTCCTGAGATGAGTTCGTCGACGACCTCCTGCTCCTTTGCCTCCCCCTCCTCCTGTACCGCCGCGAGGCGGTGGAGGGAGTAGAGCCCGAGGATGAAGGCGAAGAGGAAGAAGAACTCCCATTGTTGCAGGTCGAGGGTGACGAAGACGAGCTCCCGTACCGGGTCTTTCCAGACGAGGGTCCAGATGAGTTCCCGCTCGGCAAAGAAGTCCACGAAGAGGCCGCCGAGGATCGGCGCGACGCCGGCGGCGACCGAGTTTGCAAAGGTGCTCGCCGCAAGGTAACTGGTCGCCTGACCTTGTGGGGCCAGCTTCAGGCCGATGTTTCCCGAGGCGAGCGAGACTCCCGCAAGTGAGATCCCCATCAGGATGTGGATGAGGATGAGAAGCGGGTAGGTCAGGACGTAGATATCCGGGAGCGTGACGAACATCCAGGCGAAGATCGCGAGCATGAAGAGCGGACCGCTCACGGCGAGAACCGACTTGTTGGAGAACCGGTCGGAGACCTGGCCCCACGACCGGTAGAAGACGATGTTCATGACCTGGCTGAGGACGCTGAGAGCGACAACGAGCGAGATATCAAGACCGATCCTCTGCAACATGTAGACCGTAAAGAACGGCGACGCGAGGTTGACGGCGAAGTTCCACGAGCCGAGGAAGATGACCAGGTTCCTGAAGTTGAGGTCCGCAAAAGGCTTCCTGATGGCGGCGAAGAGGCCGTCCTCCCCACCTTCGACGACCATCCGGGGCTCGGGCGTGCGGATGAGGATCACGATCCCGGCGAGACCGGCGATGAGCCCGAGGAGGAAGAGGATAGAGTAGCCGTAGGGTGCAAGGTCCGGGAAGATTGCCTCCCACGAGTCGATGAAGAAACCTGCGACGAGGCTGACGACGAGCGCAACCGCTGTCGAAAGGGTCAGCCGGTGGGAGAAGAAGGCTCCGAGCCGGTCCTGCGGTATGAGGTCCCGCATCCAGGAGTTCCAGCCGCAGTGGGAGACCGCCGAGAAGGATGCGTAGAGAGCTATTGAGAGGATGAGCACGAATATGCCCTGCTCCGGCGAGAGGAAGAACGGTATCAGGATTATGAGTATCCAGCAGAGGCGGGCGGCGAGCGATGCCGCGACGACCACCAGCCTTCTCCTGCGCACCCGCTCGACGATGTAGATGGCGGGCATCTGCAGGAGTTCTGCGAGCGGCGGGATGGCGGCGAGCAGGCCGATGACGGTGTTCGATGCCCCGAGTTGGAGGGCGAACGCTACCAGGAAGATGCCGCCGGTCAGCGTCACCATCGCCTGAGTGGCAAGGCCGTCCCGTATGACGAGTTTTAAGCCGTGACGGACCTCTTCTTCCGTCAGGCTCTCTTTTGCCTCAAAGACCATGCTTTATCCGGGCCTCTCTTTCTGATGCTCACGAACCGTTCACCCCGAGAGATTGCCCGTCGGCAGGGTGCCGGAATATCCGTGGGGGACCTCGCGCGGGCATCAGTTTTCTGGACTTATTGTATAAAAATAGAATTATATTAATGTGTTTGATTAAATCGAGAACCTCCCCGTGGTCCCGTCGGTCATGGCCCCGAAGGGATCGGGGGTATTCGCCGGCAGGGTTCCCCGGAAGGTTTCTCCGGTGCCTCAGCTCCCTGACGACCAGGGTGTTCTGAAGTCGGGATAGAGGGTGAGCCCGCCGTTATAGGCGGCCTCTTCGGACACGAGAAAGGCAAAGACCGCTGCGATCTCTTCTGGCTCCCCTGCGCGGCCCATCGGAATATGTCCCTCCACTTCCGTCTTCTTTTCCGGGTCCTCCGCTCACTCCCGGTTGATCGGGGTGGCGATCGCGCCGGGCGCGACCGCGTTGACCCGGATGCCCTCACTGGAGTACTCGAGTGCAAGTGTCCTCCCGAGAGCCCCGAGCCCTGCCTTGCTCGCGGCGTAAGTGGCATAGAGCGGTTTCGGAACGGCTTCGTGAACGGAGGTGTTGTTGAGGATTACGCCCCCGCCACCACGGTCGAGGAAGTGCCGAACCGCTTCCCGGGCGCAGAAGAACGCACCCCGGAGGTTCACCGCGAGGACCCGGTCGTAAGCATCCGCAGTCATCTCGTGAGTCGGGCTTGCAGTCTGGATGCCTGCGTTGTTGACCAGGATATCAAGCCTCCCCCACGCCGTGAGGACCTCGGCGAAGATGCGTTTGACGTCTTCTTCGCTGGCGACGTCCCCCTGGACCAGCATCTCCCGACAGCCCTTCTCGCGGATGAGGCTGCAGGCATCCCGGGCCTCCTCAAGCGTGATCTCTGCTTCCGTCTCGCTTGCATGTAGTTGATGGCGACGTTTGCGCCTGCTTCCGCGAACCTGATCGCCGTCGCCCGGCCGATGCCGGTCGAGCCGCCGGTAACGAGGACGTTCTTTCCTTCCAATCGTCTCATCTCGCCTCCTGGTGGTCCGGGCAGGGCCGCCCGTCCCCCGGGGGCCAGTGATCCGGGCGGGTAATGAAGATCGCGGCCGGGACTTCACCGCCGCTCCTCGAGGATTTTCCGGACGAGCGCTCTCCGGTCGGGCCTCCCGGCGGTGAGCGCCTGGAAATGCTCTTCGTAGATGGGCCTCTTGACCGAGTAGAACGTCCCGAGCGCGGTCGGCGCATCCCGGTCGTAGTCCCACTCCCTGATCTTTCCTAAAGCGCTCTCGAACCTGCCCGTCTCGACGTCGCCCTCCGCGAGCTCGTAGGCGTGAGCGTTGTAGTAGTCGGTCAGGTTGAAGTAAGTCGCGCAGATCTGGAGGACGTCGACGAACGAGAACCCCCGGTGCATGATCGCCTCCTTGAAGAGGTCTTTTAAGTGCCGGACCTTCTTCGTGTAGCCCCGGGCGATATGTGTGGCCCCGGAAGCGAGCATCACCTCGAGCGGGTTGATCGGGTGCTCGGTGATCCCGCCGGGAGTGGAGCGGCCTTTAAATCCGGTAGGGGACGTCGGTGTGTACTGCCCCGTCGTCAGTCCGTAGACCCGGTTGTCGTGGACGATGACGGTGATGTCGCTGTTCCGTTTTGCCGCGAAGATGAGGTGATCGAGGCCCTCGGCGTAGATGTCCCCGTCCCCGACGTGGCAGATGACCCGCAGATCCGGGTTTCCCATGCGTACTCCCGTCGCCGCCGGGACCGAACGGCCGTGGATGCCGTAGAAACTGTTGACGTTCAGGTAATCGGCTAGTTTCCCGTGGCACCCGATCCCGCCGAGGATGACGAAGTTATCGAGTGGTATCCCCTCCTCAGCCGAGAGCTCCGCGATCGCCGACTTCATCATATGCTGGATCGAGAAGTTGCCGCAGCCGGGGCACCAGGTGTTCTGTGCCGGGCTGATGAGGCTGCCGGCCGGCCGGCCGGGGGGGCTGGTCGGGGTCATGCGAAGACCTCCGCAAGGCGGGCTTTCAGTTCATCGACCGCGAACGGCCGCCCGTCGTACTTCAGGACCGATCGTCCCGGGTCGAATCCGTGCTGCCGGAGGAGGCGGGCAAGCTGTCCCGTGGCGTTGTTCTCGACGCAGGCGACCCTCCCGGCGCCGATCATCGCCTCCTTGAAGGCACGGACGGGGAACGGCGCAAGCACGAGAGGCTGGACGACCCGTGCCCCAAACTTCGCGGCAGCCTCGATGCAGGCCCACTTCTCCGAGCCCCAGCAGACGATCGTCTTCCCGGCGTTCCGTTCACCGTAGGTTCTCACGGTCGGGTAGGCGGTAAGTTCCCGGCTCAGGCTCTCGCCCTTCGCAAGCATCTTCTCGCGCAGCCGTATGGTTTCCTCGACCTCCTCCGTAGTGAACCCGGCCTCGTCGTGGGCGTAACTGTTCACCTTGACGACGGCGCCTTCCCGGCCGGGGAAGGCAAGCGGCGATACCCCGTCTTCGGTCCGGGCATACCGCCGGTACTCGCCCTCGCCCTCCCAGAGCACGGGCTCCCGGTCCGGGTGCGGGGTGACGGCGTTGATATCGAAGGAGTAGGCCCCTTCCGCGAGGGTCTTGTCGGTCAGGATGATCGAGGGGACCTGGTACTTCCATGAGAGCATCAGCGCCGTCGCCGACCAGGCATACGTCTCGTCGAGATCGCCGGGTGCGACGACAAGCCGGGGGAACTCCCCCTGCCCTGCGTTCAGGACGAAGTGGAGTTCGGTCTGGGAGGTGTAGGTGGGGAGGCCGGTGCTCGGCCCCGGACGCTGCCCCATCACGATCGTCACCGGGAGTTCCGCCATCCCGGCAAGGGAGAGGCCTTCTGTCATCAGGCAAAACCCGCCGCCCGAGGTCCCGACCGCGGCCTTCTCGCCGGCATAGGCGAGGCCGAGGGCCATCATGATGACGCTGATCTCGTTTTCGGGGTGGAGGACCTTGATCGAGAGGTCTTCTGCATGGTTGGCGAGGTAGTGAAGGATGTTCGAGGTCGGGGTCATCGGGTAGGCGACGTAGGACTCAAGCCCGCCGTGAACGAGCCCGAGCCCGGTGACCTCGTTCCCCGTCAGGACCGGGAGTGCCGGAGCGCCGAGCGGCTCGACGGAGAAGACATGATCCACGGCGTCGTAGCCCCGTCCGGCGACCCGGAGGTTGGCATCCAGGTGCTTTGCGGGGACGCTCTCGCGGAGAACGTCCTCGAGAACCTCCCGGCCGATCCCCGCGACCCGCGCAAGCGCCCCGAGCATCGCGGAGTTCCCGGTGATCGGGGGCGCCTTCTCCTCCTTGAGGATCGCATCGAGCGGGAGGCCGTAACCGTCGCCCCTCGTGACCTGGGAGGCGTCGTAAATGACGGTCGTCCCATCGTGGATCCTCTGCCGGTGGTTATCGATGCTGTTCTGGTCGAAGGCGAGGAGGACGTCGACCGGGGTGCGGTGCGCCCCTATCGATCTGCCCGCGGCCCGGATGATCGCGAAGTTGTGCCCGCCCCGGATAAGGGAAGGATAATCGAAGTACATGTAGGTGCGGTAGCCGAGGCGGGAGAAGAGGGCGGCAATCGAGAGGCCTGCCGTATTGATACCCTCGCCGGCCTTCCCGCCGATCAGCACGGAGTATTCGCCCATGGTCATCAGGCGTGCCGTTGCCCGCCTGCCGGTATATAGGTTGTGTTACCGGGAAGAGCGGTGGGGGGAGTCAACGGCCGCCGCAAACCCTCTGACGTCCTCCGGCACGCTTAGTGGACAATCGGCGACGCTGTCTCGTCGAAGGGATTGCTCCGCATCTCGAGCGAGAAGAGGTAGGGGTAGTTCTTCTGGAGATACTCCATGTAGGCGAGCCACTCCCTGATGAGCAGGCCGTATACCCGTTCGACGTCCCTGGCAAGGTGCCGTAGATCGCTCTCCGGGAGCCCGGCAAAATCTCCCCGGCGTTCGAGTTCCTCGGTCAGGTGGAAGACCGCTCTAAGGAGGTTGGTGAACGATTCGTGCTCCATGAGGACGGGGTTCTCGAGCAGCCGCAGGAGGAAGTCCCGCCGCCCTTTGAGGTACCGGCAGAGCTCCTCGAGGTCTGCGGTATCGGGAGCGACGGTGCAGCAGTGGCCCCGGAGACTGTCCTGCACCGCGGAGAACTTCTCCGGCGTCCAGGCCTCCGTCACGACGAGTTCCTGCCGGAGCCGGGGCAGGTCCGGGTCGCGGTCCGATATGAAGGTGAGCAGCCAGGTGCCGGCCTCCGAGAAGAAGGTGCCGATGACCATATTCAGTTTCTCAAGCCTCTCGCGCTTCGCCCGGATGCTCAGAAGCTGGTTTAAGATGAGGGTTACCAGGAGGACGTTGATCGGCAGAAAGCCGAGCGCGTTGAAGATATAGTTGTAGGTATTCTCCGGATCGCCGAGAATGAGATACTTGACGGTGTAGATGGCCACCGATGAGGCCACCAGGATTATCCCGAGCCGCACTTCCCAGGACCGGAGATTGAGAGGCATACGTTTAAGGATGGTACGTCCGGCGGGGAAAATAAAGGTTGGGCCCCGACGCCCTTCAGACACGGAGACGTGACGATGCCGGGACGTTGATGGGCGAAGCGACCGGCTGCCGCCGTGCGATCTCCGTCTCGACCCAGGCGGCGAGTTCGAGCAGTCCTGCCTCGAGCGGGACCTGTGGGGTATAGCCGAGGACTTCCCAGGCGCGACTGATATCCGCGATGCAGTGGCGGATATCGCCAACGCGGCCGGTCTCCGTTACCTCGGGCGCAAGGTGCTGCCGCCGGGTTATCGTCGCAAGGAGGGTGGCGGCGGTCCGGAACGTGTAGGGGCGGCCGCTCCCGATGTTGAACGTTCCCCCGGCAGCACCGGGCGACTCCAGGGCCAGGCGGAAAGCGCGCGCCACGTCGTAGACACTCACGAAGTCGCGCTGCTGGTAGCCGTCCTCGAAGAGGCGCACCGGGAGGTCCTGGAGCAGGCGAGACGCGTACTCGGTCAGCATGCCGGAGTATGGGTTGGCATACCTCTGGTGCGGGCCGTAGACATTGAAGAGCCGGAGGATCGTCGTCGGGATGCCGTATGCCTCCCCGATCATCCTGCACATCTCCTCCTGGTCGTACTTGGAGATGGCATAGACCGAGAGCGGCGAAACCTCCTTCGTCTCGGGTGTCGGGAGGGGGTAGATCACCTCCCCGTCGGGGCTCCGGGGCTCCCAGTCACCCCGTACCGCCTGGTGGAGGGAGCGCCGGATCTTCGGGTAGGTGGTGCCGTTGTACGAGCAGTATAAGCCTTCGCCGTAGACGGCGGAGCTTGAGGCGACGACGAGCCGCTCGATCGGGTGGTCCAGCAGGGCCTCAAGGAGGACGGCGGTCCCGGTGGTGTTGACGCTCATATACTTCTCGATCCGGTACATGCTCGGCCGCTCCCCGACGACTGCTGCGAGGTGGATGACGGCATCGACGCCATCGAGAGTTTCCTGGACGCTGTGCGGGTCCCGGATATCACCTACAAAGACCTCCGCACGCCGGTCGAGATGGCCGGGCCGGTGCCGTTCCGGACCATGGACCTGTGGTGACAGGTTATCGAGGATGCGGACGTGATAGCCATGCTGCAGCAGTTCCGTAGCGAGATGCGACCCGATGAATCCTGCCCCCCCGGTGATGAGGAGGGTCGGACTGGTATCCGTATGCATGATGTATCAGGCACACTTGATGGCAGTCTTCGCATTAAATATTATCGCGAATGATGGATAAAAAATAAAATGAGAGATTCCGGATTTTTCCCGCCCTGCGGCCTGCTCCACGGGTCTCATCACGTGCGGCTGTGAGAGGTGGTGGGGCAGGCTCCTCCCCACCCACATTCTTTTCGCGTTCAGGAGTCGAGGATCGACTCGGCAGCGTCGCGGTAGGCCCGCATGACGTACGGGATGCCGGAGATCGCCTCTGCCTCTTCGGTCAGCGCCATCAGGTCGTTCCGGGCGACCGTCTTGAGGCTGAAGTTCCGGGTCCCGGCCATGATCTGCTGGAGCCCGGTCCTGAACTTCTGGGCGTAGGTGTAGATTCCGACTGCTCCGAGCGGGATCTCATCGATACGACCGGGATATCTCTCCTTGAGCTGCTCGTAGCAGACGAAGATCTCTTCTCTGGTGCGGCCGTACTTCGAGACGGTCTTCGGGAGTTCGCCGGCTGCAAGCCACTTCTCGATGTTCTTTCCGACCATGCCGGGGATCATGAGGGCACGGCCCATGCAGACCGCCCTGACGTAAGGGCTGCCCATAGCGAGCCCTTTGAAGACGTTGGCCTCGTCGGCAAACCCTCCGGCGATGGCGAGGTCCGGGACGCGGATGCCCCGTGCCTTCAGCCGCTCGGCGAACTGGTAGGCGAGGGACTCGATGTAGAAGGTCGGGATGCCCCACTCGTTCATCATCGGCCAGGGGCTCATCCCCGTGCCGCCGGGTGCGCCGTCGATGGTGAGGAGGTCGATCTTCGCCTCGGCTCCGTAACGGAGCGCCATCGCGAGTTCGACGGCCGAGTAGGCGCCGGTCTTGAGGGTGATGCGCTTGAATCCGATGTCGTGGAGCCGGTCGACTTCCTCGAGGAACCCTTCCCGGCTGACGAAACCGAGGCGGGAGTGCCGCTCGAACTCCTTCAACGCGCCGTCCTTGAAGGATGCCTGGACCTCGGCGGCCCGGGGGTTCGGGTGGACGATGTAGCCGCGATCGTTGAGCTGGTTCGCCCGCTCGATGCTGCCGACCTTGATCTCGCCGCCGATGCACTTTGCACCCTGCCCCCATTTCAACTCGATCGTCTCGAGGTTGTGCTTTGCGGAGACATACTCCGCGGTTCCAAGCCGCGTGTCCTCCACATTCAGCTGCACCAGGAGTTCGCCGTACCGGTCCTTGAAGTTCCGGTAGGTCTCGATCCGGCGGTCCATCTCGGGCGACTTGCTGACCTTGCCGTTGTGGTCGAGGACCAGTCCGGGGTCGACCCCGCAGACGTTCTCCCCGCAGACGAGCGTGATGCCTGCAATAGCAGCCCCGATGGCGAAGTGCTCCCAGTTCTCACGGGCAATCTCGGTCGAACCGAGCGCTCCGGTGAAGATGGGGACCCGCATCGGGACCTTGTTCTTCCATCCGTACTCGGTCGTGGTATCGACGGCCGAGAACAGAGCGGTGTCGGGGTTGGCCTCGACACCTTCCGGCATCCCCTTTGCGCCCCTCGCGTAGCCCTGGATGTTCAGGTGCGAGTAGTCGACCGGGTAGTTCTTGTCCGCACCGGCGGTGATCTCACCGAACGGCCCCGGGTAGAGGACCTCTCTGCCACGGAAGGAGGAGAGCCAGATCTCGCAGGCCCCCTTGCACCCGTCTACACACCGGGTGCAGATGCCTGACATGGGCGCGACATCACGGGAACGGTTGGTCGTTCCTGTCGCTTCGTTAGCGTTCGGTCTTCGTAGGTTCATCGCTTGCCCTCTATTTTGTGGATAGAAGTTTCCTTCCTATGCATATAAATATTTCTCACGACCTCCCATCCAACCCTGATCGGCAGGGACCGCCCCCGGACCAGAGCAGCAACAAGAAGAGCCCGGGGAAGTCCCTGCAGACGGGCTACCCGGCAGCAACCCCGGGTATTTGATACCAGCGTATCCCGGATGTACCATGAAGATGACGAAAAGGTGAAATACCTTGATATCCATGAATGGATTATGAACTTCAGGTTGCTATCTGCTCTGATTGTGCTTCTGCTCGCAGTTTCACTCTGCGCCGGATGCACTGGCTCCGGCGAACCCGCCGGGCCGTCTACGACCCAGACCCCGACGGTCACGGCAACACCTGCGCCCACGACCTCGGGCTCGCTGACGCCCGGCCCGACACAGACGGTGCCTCCGGGAAAAGAGGTTGAGTTCGAGCTTACGGGTGGCTTCCCCTCAAGGGTTACGAACGATCTCTATATCAAGTTCATCGGCGGCAAAGGGTGGGACTACGTAAAATCCATTGACATACACGTGACCAAGTCGAACGGGGAGGTCATCACCGAGGCGATGGAGCCGACTCCCAACAAAGAACTTATTATTCACAATGCAAAAGGGGATAACCGCGTCGCGATAACTGTTTCTCTCATCACAGGAGGCACCTACACAGTTATAGACGAGATTGTAGAGGTTCCATAACCCTTCACGATCTCCTTTTTTACGTGGCCGGACTGCAACACGACCATCCGGGCAATCCCCTCGTTTTCCTCATCGCCCCTCCACATTCCACCGTATGAGCAGGCCGTCGTCGATCTGAACGGCCTCGATGATGCGTAACCGTGTAAAATCCGCCTCCCGGAGAAACCCGGTGCCGTCCGCCGGCGTGGGGGCGTCCTTCCCGCCGATGACGATGTTGCCGACGAACGTCTGGAGTTCGTCGACGAGCCCTCGCTCAAAGAGCGCCCAGATCAGGGTCCCGCCTCCCTCGACCATCAGACGCCGGACACCCTGCCGGTGGAGTTCCTCGAGAAGGGCCACAAGATCGACGGTCTCGTCGCCGGCGATGACGACGGCGGCGCGTTCCCGGAGGGCTTCCACCTTTTCGCGGGGTGCCCTCGCTGAGACGGCGACAATACGGTTTCCGGTCCCTTTGTGAAGGATGTCTGCAGTGAGGGGGATCTCTCCGGAACTATCCACCACGACCCGGATGGGATGCTCGTCGTTCCCGGCCGCTCTCCGCTCTGCACGGAGGTCCGGGGACTTGACGGTGAGTGAGGGATTATCGGCGAGCACGGTGCCGATGCCGACCATAATGGCATCGCTCTCTGCCTTGATCCGGTCGACCCGTGAGAAATCTTCAACTCCGGAGATCCTCACCTGCCGCCGCTCTCGTGTTGAGATCTTCCCGTCGGCGCTCATGGCGACGTTGACGAAGACAAACGGGCGCATATTCTAGGGTTACACGACGACCCTCATATATGCTCTCCTCCCGGACTGTATGTGAGGCCATGGCGCCTGCACTCCTCCTCTTCGGGAACCGGGGAAATGTTCGGCACCTATCCCCATAAAACCAAAGAACAATCCTTCTTTTCTGGAAAAATTGTATTCATTATTGGGATATTTCGAATGACATATATACATTCTCCTGGATATTCTCCGTATTCAGTATGTCCTGGAATTGGTACCCATTGAGCCGTTTTCAAAAAGACCTGTTTACCGGGACGGATATTGTCAGAATGATCGTGGTGGTGTCATTCTCGGCGATATCGTTTATGCTGACGGCTGTTGCACCGGATTACAACGCTTTCCTCATCTATCCCCTGATCTACTGTATCTCCATACTCCTTGTTGCTCTCTGGTTCCCGGAAAAAGGGATCTGGGTGACCGGAACCCTGGTTGCCGGATTCGTGCTTATCCAGGTGTACCTATCAGTCCTTGGGGTTACCATAGACCTTGTGATGACCGGGTTGCACATGGTGATCTTCTTCTGGGTCTTCGCGGCCACGACACTCTTCGTGCGGAGCTCCCGCCTGACCGCCTCCCGGTGCAGGCAGATCCTCGGAGATACCCGCGATGCGAAGTTTCTGTGCGACCCGCAAACCCTCCGACTGCTCTGTGTCAGCGAACGGTGCGCCGATATCCTCGGTTACGCCCCGCAGGATCTCGTCGGCCTCCCGGCGGAGAAATTCTGGGCGGATGAGAGCGGCAAGGCCCGGTTTATCGAGGAGATGAAACGGGAAGGGTACATCGGGAACGCAGAGATGATCTTTCGTGCGCAGAACGGCGATGCCCGCGTGGTCCTCCTCTCCTGCCGGGCTCTGGTCCCGGAGAACCTCTTCGAGTGTACGGTTGTGGATATCGGCAGCCTCCAGAACAAGCATAACAGCCTCATCCGGTCGAACGGGCGCCTGAAAGAACTCATCCAGCAGTCAAACGACCTCTTTTTCGTGCAGGATGCTACGGGCCGCATCCTGCACTTCTCCTGGTTGCGCGCCCACGAGTACGGAATAATTTCCGATGACCTCATCGGGCGGGGAATGGATGCACTCCTGCCCGTTGACCTGGCCGCGCGGCATATGGAATGGGTTCACAAGGTGATCCGTGAGCAGAAGAACGCCCGTTACGATCTTGACCTCACGATAGCAGGTGCCCGGCACACCTTCTCCATCACACTTGCCCCGTATGCCGGGGTGGACGGCTCCCTCGTCGGCATCGTAGGGTCGGCGCGCGATACCACCGAGGTACGGCGGCAGAGGATCGCCTGCAGGCAGATGATATGCGAGATCGACCAGTGGGAGGGGCTCGTCACTACGCTCTCCCATGAACTGCGCACGCCCCTGCAGCCGCTCGTCGGTTACCTGGCGATGCTCGTCGAGAATCCCGGGCGTTATGGTCTCACGGGGGAGACGGAGAAGTTCCTTACTACCTGCCTTGCGTGCGCGAGGCAGGAACAGGCGGTGGTGGAGAGGATGGTCGAGTTGAGCCTGCTGACGATGGACCATGTCGAACTCACCATTCAGGACGTATCCCTCCGCCAGCTCATCAGCTCTGTCATCTCTGATGGCGGGTATGACCGGGATGCCGGGATCCACAACGAAATTCCGGAAACTACCCGGATCTGGGGAGATCCCGATCGGCTCTATCTTGCGGTGGAGAGCCTGGTATCAAATGCGGTTAAATATAATCAACTGCCAAAGGAAGTATGGATCCGCTATGCCGAATCAAATGAAAACCATTATATTATGGTATGCGATAATGGCATCGGTATCCCTAAGGATATTATCGACGCGATCTTTGGGCAGTTTTATATCAGGGACCCTGAAAAACCGAACCGTGACGGCGGTCGGATCGGCCTGAGGCTCTCGATTGCGAAGAAATATATCCAGTTGCATGGAGGAGAGATAACGGTGACGAGTGCGGTGGGCGAGGGGAGCACTTTCACGATCAGATTGCCAAAGGAGGCCTGAATTTGGGAACGAAGATTATGGTCGTCGACGATGACCTGCCGACGCTGGAAGTAATGGAACTGCTGCTCAGGAAGATCAACCGCGAACCTCTTCTGGTCCACAACGGGTGGGACGCCCTGCGGATGCTCAAGAAAGAGAAACCTGCGCTCATCATCCTCGACGTGATGATGTCTCCCATTGACGGATGGCAGTTCCTGGAGGAGTTGAAGCGGAACGACGAACTCAAAGATATCCCGGTCCTGCTCTTTACCGCAAAACACGTCTGGCCCGAGGAGTATTCGCGATATGCGGATGATATCGTCGGCGTCCTGGAGAAACCTATCTCGCTCGCCGAGCTGAAGGCGGCACTGGAGAAGGCTGTTCCCCATGATGCCTCTTCTCACACGGATGACGACACTCACTACACCCCACAGATCCGAAGCGGATAACCTCTTCTACGTTCACACCTTCCTTTCCGGCCCCCTTCCGGGGTCTGCATGCCCCTACCGAAAGGCATTTCTTTTGCCGGAAGTGTAGTGCCGGATAGTGTTGCTCTCATGATCGTTACGGATCTTCCCGGCTGTCCCTCCCTCAAGGAATACCGACGGATCGTGGGTGAAGAACGTTTTTCGGCAATCGATGTTCTTGCCGATCGCCTTTCAGGCGTCAGGCTGCAGGAGATCAACTCGACCCGCCAGGGAGGTGGCGTCGCGGAGATCCTGATCTCGTACGTTCCTTTCCTCAACGCGCTCGGCCTTGAGGCAACCTGGAGTGTCATGGAGGCCGAACCGGCGTTCTTCGATGTCACGAAGACGCTTCACAACTTCCTCCAGGGCCGGGACGGGTTTTCACCCTCGATGGTCGAGACCTACTGGGAGGCCCAGCGGCAGAACGAAGGGCTGATCGAGGACGACTCCGATGTTGTGACCGTTCACGACCCCCAGCCCCTCGGTCTCGTCGAGTTCCTGACGGCGAGGGAGCGCGAGCAGAAGAGGCTGCTCTGGCGGTGCCACGTCCAGCTGGAGACGGTGCCCACCTCGACTGTGGGAAGCATCGGCAACATCATGCGGCGGCTGGTCGAGAAGTACCACGCAAGCATATTTTCAAGTTTCCAGTATCTTCCTCTCTGGAATGTGCCGAGTTTCATCATCCCGCCGTTCATCGATCCCTTATCCGAGAAGAATCGTGACCTTCCCCGGGCCGAGATCGACGCCACCCTTGAGAAGTACGGTATCGACCCGGCAAAGCCGATCGTCACTCAGGTCTCTCGATACGACGTCTTCAAGGACCCGGTCGGTGTCATCCAGTCATTTCGGCGGGTACGTCAGAAGACCCCCTGCCAGCTCGTCCTCGTCGGCGGGCGGGCGTGCGACGACCCGGAGTGCTACCTCGTCCTGCGCGAGGTCCGCGAGACGGCCGAGGACGATCCCGACATCCATATCCTCGACCTCCCGCCGGACAGCCACCGCGAGATCAACGCGATCCAGCGGGCGTCGGACGTGATCGTCCAGAAGTCCATAAAGGAGGGGTTCGGACTGACAGTGACCGAAGGGCTCTGGAAGGGGAAGCCCGTCATCGGCGGGAACGTCGGCGGCATACCGCTCCAGATTCGCGATGGCTGGAACGGCTACCTGGTCTCGACGGTCCAGGAGACCGCCGACCGTGTCCTCCACCTCCTCCGGAACCCGGAGTTGGCCGAGGAGATGGGAGCGCGAGGGAGGGAGTTCGTGCGGGAGTATTACCTCCTTCCCCGGGGCGTCCAGGACCACCTTGCCGTCGTCGACCAGATGGTCAACGGGAGGATTACCGCCCGGGACAGCGTCATCTGCTACCACCCGCAGGTGGTGACGACCCGGATGTCCACGTGCCCCGCGCGGTAACGATTCGCTCCTTCGCTGCCCGCGTCAAGGTCACCGGATGGGGATCTCCTTTCCCCCGGGTCCGGAGCCGGTCCTCATCTTCTTCAGGCGCACCTCGAGGACGCCGTTCTTTAACCGGGTCCCGGCTCCCTCACCCGTTACGCTCGCCGGCAGGCGTATCAACCGGCTCAGGATGCCGTTCCCGCGCTCGTGGATGGAGTAGCCTCGCCCCTCTTCGACCGGTCCGGCACGCCTCGCCGTTACCCGCAGGGTCTGCGGGTTGAGCAGGTTGATCCTGATCGCGTCCTCCTCCGCGCCGGGCAGTTCCGCAACAACGATCACCTCATCGTCGTGGTCGAGGATATCGACCCGGAAGTCCGTGGAGAAACTGAGGGAGTCGCGGCTTCCGCTGTCCTGGGCGGTCCTCCCGCCCCTGCCTTCCCGATTCTCCGCCGTCTCATCGATCCCCCGCCGCCCGGTGCCGAAACGCTCGTCTTCACTTCCTGTCAATGCTTCTCTCCTCCTGCAGTCTGGTAGCCACCGGATGGCAACCGGCCATCCGGCGTCCCCTCTTGAACCAATATACTTAACGTTTCGTATCCTGGAGACGGGCGCACCCCTGGTCGGTTTGTCCTGCCGGTGCTGTCGGGTTGTCGGAAGAAGGTGTTTCTTGCGCTCCCCTCTTCCCGGGCGTCAGGTTTTTATGATGTGACCGGTATGGTGGGAGACCCCCGGAGTTCCGGGGTGCGGGACGACGGGGTAACTCAATCACCTGCACCGCCGTACCGGCGGAGATTCCAGTGCCGACGAACCGGCGAGGATTGTGGAGGAGAAAGGAATGACTCAGTTTAAACCCTTTGATATGGAAGGCATGCCGATCGAGGAGCAGCCCATGAACTGGAAGGACATGATCAAGGCCCCGTATGACAAGAAGACGGTCGACGCCTACACCCGGACCCGGATCATCCTCATGAACGGTATCGAGAACAACGCTGTCCTGATGTCGCACGCGATCGAGCGGATGCACCCCGATCCCGAGGTGAAGAAGTCGATGGCCCTGATGCGGCGGATCGACTCCCAGCAGCAAGAGACAATCAACTGGCTCAATCCGGCGGACCAGTCGATCATCGAGACCACCCTCGGTTACGAGCAGGTGGCGGTCGACCTCACCGCGAACCTGGCGCAGAACGAGCCGGACCCCTACGTGAAGCAGACGCTTGACTTTGCCCTGCTCGAGGACTTCGACCACCTCTACCGCTACAGCTGCCTCTACGACTACATCGAGGGCGGCGACCCGGAGGCGATCGTCCAGGGCAAGACCGAGGTCAAGCCGGGCCGGCCGACGAGCATCGAGCACCGCCACCCCTTTGACTCGATGCGCAAACACTACGACAAGGATACGGCCGATATCAAGACGAAGATGAACTACATCACGATCACCGCGGGGGAGCAGCAGACGATGCTTTACTACCGGGCGCACGGGTTCATGTACCCCGACGAGATTGCACGGCAGCTGTATGCGGAGATCGCGGAGATCGAGGAGCAGCACGTGACCCAGTATGGGCTGCTCGGCGACCCGAACGAGACGATGCTTGAGAAGATGGCGATGATGGAACTCAACGAGGCCTATCTCTACTACTCCTTTGTACAGCAAGAGAGCGATCCGAGGATCAGGGGGATCTGGGAGAATTTCATGAAGATGGAGATCACGCACTTCAACGAGTGTGCACGGCTCATGAAGCAGTACGAAGGGCGGGATATCCGGGATCTCGTGAAGGCCGACGTCATCGGGCCCCTGGTTGTCTTCGAGCAGAACAAGGACTACGTCAACAGCGTCATCGACAACCAGCTCGACCTTGCGCCGAACAACATGGAGTTCATGCGGATGCGCGACCTCCCGGACAACTGGGCAAGTTTCGGCTACCAGCGCGTCATGAACGCAAAGGGTGTTCCGAGCGAGGAAGTCGTCGGGAAAGCCGGCCCGAGCCTTGTAGAGCGCGACCAGGCGGAGAATATCCGGAGGGTCAAGCAGGAGATGGCCCGCCGGGTCGAGAAGGGGATGGCAGCGGTGCCGGCCCGGTAAGTACTCCTTTTTTTACGACGGACAGGGCCCTGCGGCTGGTCACGAGTTAAACTCTCGCAGCCTTTGCACAAGAACCACCTGACCCTCTTGCATCTTCGCACGGGATCAGGGTTGCCGGGGGGTGTGCCCGGACGCGGCGTGCTCCCGGGGTTCGTCGCCCTCAGATTTTCTGAGCGTGAACCGGAACGCCGCGCCCTCATCCGACCGGCCAGTCACGCGGTCCTCGACCCGGATTCTGCCGCCGTAACGGTTGAGCAGCATCCGGCAGATCGAGAGGCCGAGGCCATGTCCGCTCGCGCCGGCCTTTCTCTGCTCGAACCGGGTAAAGATCCTCTCCTTTGCGTTGTCGGGGACACCAGGGCCGGTATCGGCGACGGTGACCTGGACCATCCCTTCCTCGTCGGCATCCTCGACGGTTACGGCAACCTCGACGTTCGGCCCGCCGTGCTTCGCGGCGTTTCCGATAAGATTCGTGAAGACCTCGGGCAGGAGGTCGTCGGCGAGGACCGTCACGTTCGTCCCCTCGTAGGTGATGCGGGTGTCCGGGTAATGGGTGATCTCCGCCCGGACCACCTCATCAAGGTCGACCGGGATAAGCCTGACCCGGCTTTCGCGGATCTTCCGGATGGTCCCGACGTTGGCGGTGATCTCCATGCTCTTCTTGATGCCGGCACGGAGTTTCTGCAGGTATCTTCGCTCCTCCCCGCCGAGCATATCCATGAGCAGGTCGGCGTAGATGTTCGCGACGTTGTCGACATTCCGGATGTCGTGGGTGAGGATGTCCAGGTAGAGGTTCGCCTCCCGGTTCGCTGCCTCGAGCCTCTGATAGAGTATCCCCCGCAGGGCCCCGGCCCCGACCTCCCTGCCGACCGCCACGAGGATCTGGCGAGTCGCGGTCGGGATCTCCGGACCGGTGGTGCTCCCGAGCATGAGCGCCCCGACGACGGAGGACTCGGCAACGAGCGGGATGCAGGCGAGGGAGGCGACCTCGAAGTCCGCGAGCACGTCCCGCTCCCGGCTGCCGGCACTTTCCGTCCCCTCGACGAACCATGGCTGGCCGGCGACGAAGACCCGGTTGTAGGGCCATTGGCGGGCGTTGAGTGTCCGGTTCTGCATCAGGGCGAACTCGGAGACCTTTCGATGGCACCGGAGGACCGCCTGGATCCTTTCTTTTCCCTCCAGCATGTAGATCATACCGATATCGAAACCAAGATTATCAAGGACCGCATCAAGTGCGTTGTCGAGCAGTTCGCCCAGGGTGAACGAGGACGCCGACGCCGTGATGACTGCGTTCAGGACGGCAAGCCTCCTATTCCGGATACGGACCTCCTCCTCGGCCCGCATCCGCTCCGTGACGTCGGCGAGCGAGAAGACCAGCCCCAGAACGCTTCCCTCCGCATCCTTCACCGGCACGAGGCTCCAGTCCCAATAGGTCTTCCCGCGTTCGGGCTGCGTCTCGTAGGTGAACGGTTTTGCAAATACCCTGAACGCCTCTCCGGTATCCCGCACCCGCTCGAAGATCGCCTGGTTCTCCGGGTTCGGGAAGAGGTCGAAGTGCCGTTTCCCGAGGAGGTCCTCTTCCGTGTATCCGGACCCCTCCGCGTAGGCCGTGTTCACCCGGACGAACCGGAACTCCGCGTCAAGGTAGGCAAGGTGGACGTCGGTGTACTCCATGACCGTTCGGAGGAGGTCGCGCTCTTCGGCGAGATCGACGGCGAGCGATTGGTTCTCGGCGAGCAGCCACTCCCGCTCTGCATCCACCCGCTTCCTCCGGGTGATGTCCCGTGCGAGCCACCGGACCTCCGCAAGGCTCCCCCGGTCGTCACGGACGGCCGTGACCGAGAGGGAGACGGGGATGGGCTCCCCGGCCGCGGGCTGCACCCATACCTCGATCCCTCGCAGGGGCTCGAAAGGACCGCTCTTGAGGCGCGTGAGGAGGTCCCGGAACGTCTCCCTGCACTCCGGGATGATGCAGGCCAGGCTGGATGTCCCGATCAGGTTCTCCCTCTCGCTGCCGAGGAGGAGGGCTCCTGCCCGGTTCACGTCGAGGATCGCGCCTCGCGGGTCGCAGACGAAGTAGCCGTCGGGAGCGAGGTCGAAGAGGTCCCGGTAGCGGCTGTGCTCCTGCGCGATCTGCCGGTACTTCTCCTCGCTCTCCTTCCTCGCGGTGATATCGCTGACGAGAAGGAGCATCGTGCCATCGTCCTGGACCCGGATCGAGCACGCCACCCAGCGGTCGGGAGCGATCCGGAATTCCAGTCTGGAGAGCACTGTCCCTGCCCGGAGCGCCGCGAGCAGCCGCCCTGCTGCTTCCGCGTCAGCGATGAGCGGTATGATGTGGGTGCGCACGAGCGCCATCCCGTTCGCCCCGGAGAGGTCCCGGCCGTCCGGCAGCGACAGGAGGCGACGAAAGGCCCGGTTGACTCGCACGACCCTTCTCTCGGAATCAAGCAGGAGCAGGCCGTCCTCGAGTTCGTCGAGGGAAAGGTCCGGAGCGGATTGGGTCGAAGGTGTCGTTGCGTGCATGGTACGGTCTCCCGGGTATTCTGACTATGTTCGGAAGAGAAGTTTCTGATATGAGTTCTGATAAAAGTTGGGAGAATAAGTTCCAGCGTGCCCGATTCTGTCTGATGCAATCTTCATCTGCATTCCTACCTGACGGCTGCATAAAGACTTTGCCTTCTGGTGCTGCCCGGTAGCGGCGATGCGGGCGCTCAACATTCCAAGAGAGCGTTTCTTGCCTCGCGGGCAAAAGCCAGGGTTCTTTCGGGGTTGCGGATCCCGTCTTTCCTGACGCCCGTATGCACATCGACTCCATATGGACGGACTTTCCGTATCGCCTCTGCGACATTCTCCGGCGTAAGCCCTCCTGCAAGTATGACGGGAATTGCCGAGTTTGCGACGATTGCCGCGCTGATATTCCAGTCGTGAGGGATCCCCGTTCCCCCGAGTTTTTCTCTGGTCCTGGTGTCGAGGAGGAGCGCATCGGCATAGGGCTCATAGCGTTTTCCCATCTCGATAGCCGACTCGTCCATCACGTGAACGGCTTTCACGATCTTTAGGTACGGGAGAGCATCGCGGATGACGTCGATCTCGGATGGTTCGACGATATTCTGGATCTGCAATGTCGTGCAGTGCGAACTGTTCACCAGCTCGATGAGGTCTTCTGTCTCCTGCAGGTGGGTGACTGCGACCGGTTCGATGAACGGCGGGAGATGGCGTACCATCTTCGCGGCTTCTGCCGGAGTTACGAAATCGCTGCTTTGATGCGTCACGCCCATGATGAAACCCACAGCATCGCAGCCTGCATCGATTGCGGACTGCATATCCAAAAGACTGGTCGTTCCACAGAATTTAACCCGCATCGGATCCTCTCTGTCGTTATGGCAGATAGGGTATTTGCAGATATCAAAGGCCGCGACGACAGATCCGTGGCGGCGATCGGCGTTATGTAAAGGAAGATATCAGGAAAGTTGCCTGGGATGCCCCCGCCCGGATTTGAACCGGGGACAACCAGATCTTCAGTCTGGCGCTCTCCCAGTCTGAGCTACAGGGGCTCCTGCCTTACAGTGTTGTAAGTTGTCCCTAATAAATCCTGTGCCTCTGGATGCGCCACCTCCCCTGCGCCGGGCGGCGGGACGGCACGGGGCTCAAGACCGCCTGTTTATCACGTCGTACACCGATATATGAACAATGGACCGGAGCGATAAAAAGCCGGATGCCCGGGGCGCAAATCTTATGCAGGCACTCTCCGGGCGGACGGTGACCGTCGTGCATCTCACCCACAACGACCTCGACGCCGTCGGGAGCGACGCCATTCACCGGAGGAAGTACGGAGAGGTCTTCACCGTCTGGTCTCCGGTCGGCAGGTTCCTCTCACTCCTCGACGCCGTGGCCGGCTCGCCCGGACGGGGCGACCTCCTCAGCATATCGGATATCGGCTACCAGCAGGGCGTGGAGCAGCGGCTCGCCAAAGCGCGGTCGAACGGGTGGCGGATCGAGTGGCGGGACCACCACCGCTGGAAGGATGAGGAGATCCGTGCCGTCGAGAAGAAGACGAACTTTCTCCATGTCGATGTCGGCACCTGCGCGACCGGGATCGTCGCACGCGACCTTGCCGCAGGCGATCCGGTGGCGGAGGAGATCGCGCGGGTCGTCTGCGACTACGACCTCTGGAAACACCAGGATCCCCGGTCGAAGGTCCTCGGTCAGGTGGTGATGCAGAAGGGCTTCCGGGAGTACGTCCGGGACAACCTCGTCGGGGGCACGATCCTTGATCCGAAGATCGAGAGCGAGTACGAACGGATCGTCCGCGAGATGGAGCGCGACATTAAAAAGAGCCTCCGGCACACCACTATCATCGAGAACGGCCGGTACCGGACAGCCTTCGCCCCCCTCTATGGCTACCCGAGCGAGACCGCCCACGCCATCCGCGACGAACTCAAAACCGATATCGAGGTGGTCGTCTCCGCAAACGGCCGGTTCTCGATCCGCTCCGTCCCCCCGGTCAGCCACCTCATCGCCCGGGAGTTCTCCGGCGGCGGCCACCCCCACGCGGCCGGGGGCACGTTTCAATTCAGTTTCTTTGATCGCCTCCTCTTCTGGCTTGTCAAGCGGAACCGGCATTACCGCAGCCTCGCAGAGACAGCGGAGTCTATCGAGGGATGAACGCCCGGTCGACGAGGCTCTTCCAGTACTCCGTGCAGCCGTCCTCGCAGTAGCCGCCGACAACGAGCATATCCGGGTCGGCGAACGCGGCGGCGACCGCAAGGTCTTCCTTCTTCGGGTCGAGCAGGATGAGTCTCCTGACCCGGAACCGCTCCATCAGGTCCTCTGCCCGGGAGAGGTCCTCTGCCGGGAGGATGAGGTCGCCCTGGTACTCGAGCAGCAGTTCCAGATCGAACTCTCCCGGGCTCCGGGGGAAGAAGAGAACCTTCCGGCCGGCAAGTACCTCGAGTTCGATCGGGTCTGCCCGATCCGCGACCAGAACGTGCCCCTTCACACCGAGATCGCGCATCTCCCGTGCGAGCCGGGCATACGCGGTCGCGATCGTCTCGGAGAACTCCTCCTCGTCTTCTATGTAGCCGTCCCGAAATCCGAGCATGTGGGGAGCCGGGAGGGAGAACCAGACATCTTTGCGCCTTGCCCGGACGGAGCGTGCATCTGCGGCCACGGCAGACGGGTCGATCCCCGGCTCGTTGACGAGCATCCCGTCCTCCATACCGAGGAAGGCTCCCCGCCACCGCTCGCCGTAGAAGAGACCTCCGGTGGCCGGCACTGCCACGCCTTCCTGCGTCGCGAGCGACTGCTCGAGCCGGTAGGTGGTGAGGTCCGCTTCCTCCCCCCGCTTCCCTTTCAGCCACTCCGCGATCTCCTGAATCGTGGGCGTCCCGACTTCAGAGCCGAAGGACCGAACCGGTATTGAAATCAGTCGTGCCATACGCTGGTATCTTTATTAGCATCGTGACCAGAGTAGATAAGGATGAGTGGTAAGCCGTTGCTGGTAACGTGTGGGCTCCCGTACACGAACGGTCCCTGCCATATCGGGCATCTGAGGACCTACGTGCCGGCGGACTTTTATGTGCGGTATATGCGCCGGTCCGGGGAGGAAGTTGTCTTTGTCTGCGGTTCCGACAACCACGGAACGCCGATCGTGATCAGCGCCGAGCAGGAGGGCTCGACCCCACGCGCCCTCTCGGAGCGCTATCACGAGCACTTCTACGAGACGTTCCGGCGGATGGATGTCGTCTTCGACCGGTTCGGGATGACGGACGATGCCATGAACCACGAGACCACTCAATCGATCGTCGAGCGGCTCATCGAGAATGGCTACGTCTACGCTAAGACCATCAGCCAGAGTTACTGCCCGCAGTGCGAGCGGTTCCTCCCCGACCGCTATGTGGAGGGGATCTGTCCCCACTGCGGAGCGGTCGCCCGGGGCGACGAGTGCGACCAGGGGTGCGGGCAGCACCTGGAGCCCGGCGAGATCAAGGATGCGGTCTGCAAGGTCTGCGGCGGGAAGGCGGAGTACCGGGAGCAGGAGCACTACTTCTTCAAGCTCTCGGCCTTCCGCGACTTCCTCCTCGAGTACCTCCCGGACCTCCGGGGCACGTCCACCGCCCGGAATTACGCCCTTGGGTGGGTGAAGGAGCTCCTGCACGACTGGTGCATCACCCGGACGCTCGACTGGGGCGTGAAGTTCCCCGGAAGCGATGACCTGGTTGTTTACGTCTGGGTCGACGCGCCTATCGGTTACATATCGTTCACGAAGGAGTGGGCAGAAGCGGCGGGCGCCGACTGGAAGGACTACTGGTGCGGCGACGAGACTCGTGTCACGCACTTCATCGGCGGGGACATCATCTACCACCACTGCATCTTCTGGCCGGCACTCCTCAAGGGGGCGGGATACGGCCTCCCGCACGCGGTGGTCGCGAGCGGGATGGTCACGATCGAGGGGAGGAAGTTCTCAAAGTCCCGCGGCTATGTCGTCTGGACGAACGACGACTACCTGGATAAGGGCCTCCCGGCGGACTACCTCCGCTACTACCTCCTCTCCTACACGAACCATACGAAGGAACTCGACTTCTCCTGGAAGGTCTACGCCGAGCGGGTGAACAACGAGATCGTCGGGACGCTCGGGAACTTCATCTACCGGACGATGTACTTCGCCGAGAAGGAGTTCTCGGGTGTTCCCGACCTCGCGCCCCGGCCGGCGGTCGTCGAGGAGATCGAGCGGTCGCTCTCCGTCATCGACGCCCTGATGCGGGACTATGACTTCAAGAACGCCGTCGATGCGATGATGGCGCTTGCGTCGTTCGGGAACGTCTACATCCAGAACAACGCCCCCTGGAAGCTGATCAAGGAGGACCCGGCCGCGGCGGAGCAGGTGATCGCCGACTGCCTCCAGATTGTGAAAGCGCTCGCTCTCGTCTTCGAGCCCCTGATGCCCGATGCGATGCAGCGGGCCTGGACGATGCTCGGCTACGACGACGATCTCGCGGCCCACCCCATCGCGGAGGCCACGGCGCCGCTCGGCGCCCGTCCACTCGAAAAGCCCTCCACCCTCTTTACGAAGATCGAGAAGGAGCAGATCGCCGACCTTGATGCGACCCTCAACCTGCGGGTCGAGAAGGCAAATGCGGCCGCCGAACCGAAGATGCCCACCGTCTCCATCGAGGAGTTCGGCAACCTCGATATCCGGACGGCGACGGTGATCTCGGCCGAGCCGATCAAGGGCTCGAAGAAGCTCTACAAACTCATCGTCGACCTCGGCGGCGAGAAGCGGCAGGTCGTCAGCGGTATCGCCCAGTTCTACAAGCCGGAGGAGCTGGTGGGCAAAGACGTGGCGCTGATCGCAAATCTCGCGCCGGCAAAGATCTTCGGGGTCGAGAGCCGGGGGATGATCCTCGCCGCCGGGGACGAGGCCTCCCTCCTGGTCCCCCTCCGGCCGGTCAGTCCGGGGACGAAGGTCCGTTGATCGGGACGACCCGGTCGATCCTGTTTTTCATCGAGCGCCGGTCGTAGACGACGACCCGCCACTCGCCGTCGGGCGAGAACGGCCGGACGCCGGGATGGTAGGCGGCTGAAAAGACTATATTGGGCTCATCGGTGATCCAGTAGCCGGATGCGGCCGGGTCGTCTGTAAGGAGACAAAAGATGTATGCAGCCCTTCCGTCAGCGAGGGTTGCGTTCCCGAGTATCGCGGTCTCCACGTTATGGAGAACTCCGTCGGGGTCGGTGAGGTAGACCCGGCACTCCGTGAAGTTGATCGTGCTCCCTGTTATCCGTATCACCGGCGTCCCGGCATGGCTGGCGACGGCCTCCACCGGGGAGGCGGGAGAGACCCCGGGGACCGTGATCCTTGCTGTCTCGCCGGACAGGAGGAGAACTCCGGCGACGACGGTCATCATCACTGTGGCTATGATGATGGCACAGACCGTCGCCGTTCCGGTGGAGATGGGGCCCCGTTTCACGAGCAGCCATTGGGCACCATCTTATATTTGAAACTGTGGGTGCTGTGGGGGAGGGCGAGGAGATAGCAGGGGCGTGTTTTAGAAAAATCAATGGAATTAGTCCGGATGTCCTAGAGGCGGTCGAGCGCCTCTCTCCCGGTCATGCCGACGGCGACCCCGCGCTCGCATGCATACCGGTTCGCCCCCTTGATCTCGCCGCGGAGGAGGTCCTCGATGGTCTCGATCGAGGATGCGCTTCCTGCGGGTTTGACACGGGCTGCGGGGTATCCGAACTTCTCAAGCGCATCGACGTCGAACGCGCCGCAACCGACCATCCCTGCATCGGTCACCACCGCCACGAGGTTTACCGGGCCGAGGGGGGATGACGTACCCGTCGGCGTCTTTGCCGGTCAGCCTGACCGTTTCGTGCTGCATGGGATGTCGTTGGCCGTCTGCCGTCATCAACTTCGTGGTTCCGGCCGGGGGGTGCGTTAGCAGGAATCTTTGCATTGACTGGGCAGGTTCTATCGCGTGCAGCGAGGAGTATTCCATGGACCGGATGCCTGTATTTCTCTTACGGCGAACAACTCACAAATCCGACGGGCCTGGGGGGATTCGAACCCCCGACGTCCGGGTTAGAAGCCCGGCGCTATGTCCTGGCTAAGCCACAGACCCTCCTGGTTCCCATACATTTTGGCGGTCCGGGGATATTAACTCTTTGAGGGGCCGGCTGTGTGCACACCTTGCGGTGCTCGAGCTCCGGCTCTTCGGCCCGTCGCACCGAAAAAGAAAGGTGTATCAGCCGGCCCGGTAACACGCCGACCTGATGATCTCGACCTTGGTTGGATCTCCCCACTTCCGCCCTTCCACGTCGCGGGCGATGGTCGTTCCCCGGAACTGGACCTTGATCCGGGCCGACATCCGCTCCCGCTCCTCGAAGAAGAACGGGTTGACGAACTCGATCCGTTTCATGCTGATGTTGAGGACGAGGAGGTCTACCATAATCCCCGCATCTCCGGGCGAGAGGTCTTCCTCGTTGACCGACGTCATGAAGATGCACTCCCCCGGGGCGGTCTCGGTCAGCGAGATGATGTTGTGGGCGCTGCTCAACTCGAGAGTGCGGGCCTTGCCGCTCTTGAGTTCAGCAATGACTGCCGGCGATATTCCTGTTAATGCTGTGTGCTTCATGGCCAATCACCCGTACATCGGCAACTGCTCTCTTCTCGGGGTGGCCTCGGTCTTCTGCACCTGCTCGGAGATCTGGGCCATGGCCGCCTCGATCTCCACCGCCTGTTCGAGTAGTGGGTTGATGTCCAGGCTGATGTTGTAGATCTTGTTTAAGACCTCGATCGTGGCCGCGGAAGACCGTGGATCGGGGGTGTTCACTGTCTCCCCGAGAAGCCCGAGCCCCGGTATGCCTCGTGTCTTGCACTCCGTGAGGATGCTTGCCGCGATGCCGGAGAGGCTCCCCATCGGGAGGATGATCGTCTCTTCTTCAAGACGCTGCAAGATCTCACGAGTGGTAGCGACTCCAAAGACCCTCTTCTCCGGCTCGTTCGTGATGATCCCCGCAATCGTGGTGATCTCCTTGATATCAAACCGGGTGAGCCAGTCCATGATGCCGTTCGCCACCTCGTAGCAGATCATCGGGTGGATGGGGACGTCGGAGATGACCGCGGCGAGGTTATCCTTCTCGTAGAGGCGTACGGGCGCGTTGATCACGCCCTTTGTCATGAGAGCGACCGGCGGAAAGTATTTGCTGGTGATTGTCCCGATCTGCTCGAAGTCCATCTGTTCAACGAGGTACTGCAAGGCAATACTCCCGACGAGTCCGCTGCCGGGGAACCCGATCAACACCGTTTTTTCGGCGCCGGCAAGCGCTCTGGATATGACCTTTATATCATCCATGGAACCAACCACTCAACCTCGGATTAGTTTAACATAGTTGGCTGTCCCTTAAAAATATTATGCAGGAATACCAGATCAAGCGCGGATACACGAAATCTCTTGCGGAATCCATGATTCAGGGTCTTCGCGACCAGTTCGGGACCGAACCCGCGGCATCGGGTGACGGCCACTACACAGTCACTTACGGAGCGCTTCGTCGTCTTGAAGTCTGGTCCGGTGCAGGGGGAAAGACCCTGATCGTTGATACCGAGGCAAACAAAGATGCCGATGATGAGACGATCATCGACACCAACCGCCGGTTCCGGAACTACCTCCAGCAGGTGACCGGGTATACGGCAAAAGAGCGGGCGAAGAAGGCGCAGCAGGCCCTGAAAGGAAAGGAATAGCCGGTTCCTTCTCTTCGGCCCGGTATGACTTCTTTTTTTGCGGGCTCTACAACCTGTTGTTGTGTTACTTCTCACCTGTCCATCTTCTTTCCGGGTTTTCGTGCCGGGAGTGCGGCACAGGTTCTCTGCACCAGTTCCTTCAAGAACTCACGGTCGTCCAGCTCGTCGATCAGGAAGTACGGTCTGGCACCTTCGTATGGGGGTGCGGTCTCGCCGTCCGGCATGAACTCCTTCCCGGCCTCCGTGATCTTGACAAAGAACTGGTTGTTGCAGACACAGGCGAAGAACTTCCCATTGCAGTAAACCCCGTATTCCCCGAACATCTTCCTGTAGGTGATGACCCCGGCATCGCCGAGCTGTTCGGCCACGAACTCCACGAACTCCGGCGTCGACGCCATACGGACTCACCTCGCCTCCCTGCACCAGGTTCTGCACTGTTCGATCCTTCTCCCGCCGTCGCCCTGGTTCGCGTCGAACGCGAACGCTACCAGCTGTTCGCAGGGAAACACATCACACCTGCCGCAGTTCTCGATCCCCTTCGCCTCGCAGCAGACTTTCAGGGGGCAACTCTCACCCCAGAACGGCTTGTCGATCGCTTTACATCCCTTGCAGCCCGCCTTTGCCCGGTATCCGCACTTCCCGCAGAGTATCCCGCACCTTGACTCGATCATCTCTCCACACTCTGCCTCTCTGCATCCCTGCGGACAGTCCGCCGGAGACGCACACTGGCGTATTCACGGTCTCCGGGCAGGTGGATTTACTTGATCCCTGCAGGGCGAAAGTGAATCGAAGGCCGGCAGGCGTCTCTGAAGAAAAAAGAGGGTACTATTCTATCACAATCGCCGGCTTGAAGGGCAGGGCCCCCGACGCCTTCGGGTGCGTGCTCGCTTCGGCGTTCTGGACCGTCACCGGCACGCCGAACTCATGCTCCAGGAACGAGCGAGCGCCCTCGAGGACTGCCTGTTCGTCGAGGCTGGAGGCCGCGAACTGCTTCACGAGTTCGGGCGGGAGTTTCAGGACGAGCTTCGTGATCTGCTTCGCCGCATCCGTCGCCTCGCGGCCGCGCTTGCGCATTCCATCGTTCTGCATGATCTCGCGCATCACCCTCGTCTTGTCGGCCGAGGCCGCGATGATCCGGAAGGCCTCGTGTTTCCAGGCGGGGGCGACGAAGAGGCTGATGGACGCGGGCTCCATCGGGATGAGTTTCACGATCGACTCGATATCTTCGACCGTCCGTGCGAGGAGTTCCTCGGCAAGTTCGATCTCCGGATTGACCCGGCACTCGTCCACCTCCGGCCAGGGGGCAAAGGAGACCATGCCTTCCCCGCCGATATCGCTCCAGAGCGACTCGCAGGTGAAGGGGATGATGGGGGCGAGCAGCCGCACCCATGTGCGGCAGAGATCCTGCATCACGGCCCCGCCGGTTGCGCCCTCGGGAAGGCGGCGACGGTACCACTTCAGGTCGGCCTCCACGCCGAAGAACGCTTCCTGCAGTGCCTGCCGGGTCTGGAACGAGTCGAGTGCAGTGGTCGTGCTCTCGATGCGGCGCTGAAGCCTGCTCGCGAGCCAGGCATCGATATCGGAGGCGTCTTGGACCCCTCTAGCTTCATCGACCGTGTTCCAGAACCGCTCGATCTGCTTTCTTGTCGACGAGACGAGTTCGTTTCGCCAGTCAAAATCCTGCCAGGGTTCCGCGCTCCCGACAAGGAACATCCTGACGGTATCGGCACCGAACTCCTCCACGGCGTCCTCGAGCAGGAAGACGTTTCCTTTGCTCGAAGACATCTTCGCCCCGTTCAAGAGGCCCATCCCGAAGACCACCATGCCCCTCGGCTGCAGTTCCGCCGGGAAGACGGCCCGGTGGTGGAAGAGCTGGAACGTGAGGTGGTTTGAGATGAGGTCCTTAGCCGAGAACCGGTAGTCGTAGGGGTACCAGTAGAGGAACTCGCTCCTGAGGCGGTCGAGAGTCTCCCGGTCAACGGTCTCGGGGTTCCCCTCGCCCTTGAAGATGTACTCGAAGACCTCCGGGGTCAGGTTCTCCGGCGGGATGGCTTTTAAGTGGTGGGCGATCGTGTAGTAGGCCATGTAGACTGTCGAGTCCGAGAGCGGCTCGATGATCCAGGTCGGGTCCCAGGGGAGTTTCGTGCCGAGCCCCACCCGCCGGGTGCAGGCCCAGTCCTTCAGCCAGTCGACCGTCCGGTCGAACTCGGTTCGCACCTCGGGCGGGACGAGCGCCATCTGCTCGAGCTGGGTCTTCACCTGCTCCTTCCAGCACGGGTCGCTGTACTCCAGGAACCACTGGTCGTGGAGGATCTTCACATAGACCCTGCCGCCGCACCGGCAGATCACCTGGCGGTTGTCGAACTCGTACATCGGGATGGAGCCGTAGCGCTCCATCATCAGCGCCGCTACATCGTCCCGGGCCTCTCGCACCGGTTTGCCGCCGTACTTCTCAAAGACCTTCCCGCGGGAGAACTCGGCGCTGTAGATCTCCTGGGTGAGCGCCTCCATCCCGGGGTCGTTCTGGTCGCGGATGCCTGCCCGCTCGACCGCGTCCTTCGCCGGGATCTCGCCGTAGCCATCGACGGAGATGAGCGGGACCGGCCGAATGGCCGTGTACTTCCCCTGCTGCTGCAGGTCGCGGAGCGCAATGTAGTCGAAGGGTGCGTGAGCGGGGACGCTCATGACGATGCCGGTCCCCATGTCGGGGTCGACGAACGTTGCCGGCAGGACCGGGACCTCGCCGGAGAGGGGGTGCGAGACCATCTGGTCGATGAACGCGGTCCCCGGGATCTCCTCGGTCACCAGAACCTCGTGGTCCTGCAGGGCGAGTTTCCCTGCCGCCTCCCTGCTCAGGATCCACTCCTCGCCGTCTACCATCGTCCGCACGTAGGTGACGTCCGGGTTCACCCAGAGGTTCGTCACGCCGTAGACCGTCTCGGGCCGGAGAGTCGCGCACGGGACCCGGGCATCGCCCCAGGAAAAGACGACCAGGGTGAACCTGATGATCTCGGCCTTCTCGCCCTCGAGCAGGTCGTGGTCGCCGACCGGGTTCTCGCACTGGGGGCAGTACTTGACCGGGTGGGCACCCTTGACGACGTGCTCCTCCTCGTGCAGGTGCGCGTATTGCCATTCGATGAACTTGCTGTACTGGGGATCGACGGTGATGAACCGCCGCCGCCAGTCAATCGAGAGCCCGCACTTCTGCATCACCCGCTGGTACTCCTCCGAGAAGTAGCGGACGATCTCCATCGGGTTGATGAATCGGTCCAGGATGTCCTGCGACACCCGGTAGAGGTCGCGGTAGAGCCCGATCGTCTTCGCATCACCGTTTGCGATCCTCTTTGAGATCCCGATGACCGGGGTGCCGGTGACATGGAATGCCATCGGGAAGAGGACCTGTCTCCCCTTCATCCGCTGGTACCGGGCGATGACGTCCGGGACAATATAGGTCCGCCCGTGCCCGACGTGCATCGCCCCGCTTGGGTAGGGGAATGCCACGGTCAGGTAATACTTCTCCTTCTCAGCCGGATCGGCCTCGAACGCGTGCTCCCACCGGGCGCTCCATTCCCGTTCGTTACTCCGCATGTCCAGTCCGCTCACTCTACGCCTCCTGATCTTGGTTCAATCATCTTCCAGTTCGCCTCACACCGGCCGCAGCCGGATCGTCTCGCCCTCATTGTAGCGCTTGATCATCTCCTGGGCGATCGTGCTGTTCTTGGCGAGGAGGATATCGCCCTCCTCGTTCACCGTAGCCGTGAAGAGATATTCTTTCCCGGCGAAGACATCGACGATCTTCCCCTTGTTCTCAAGAGAGACGATCGTCAGTTGCTTTCGATCGAGGCGGATCTTGATGCCGCCGGCAAGTTGCATCTCCTCCTCGACGGGCTTCTGCACCTCAAGCTCGCTCCTCGGCCTGATGTCGATACCGATACCAAGTTTGCTCACGATTGCAGAGACGTTCTTTCCGCCTTTTCCGATCGCTGCCGGGACATCCTTGTCCTCGATGTAGACGACGGCTTTGTTGTCGCTGATGATCCGGACCTCGACCGGTCCTGTCGTATACCGCCCGATCTCGCGCTGAACTTCCTTCTCGGCAACCTTCCAGGAGACGTTCTCTTCGGGCTTTGCTGCCGTTGCGGCGGTGGGCGGGGCCTCCGTAACGGTTGGGGGCGCCTCAACGTCTTTTTTGCTGACCGGCATCACCAGGGTCTCTCCCTCGTAGCGGAAGATCTCGATCTCGGGCTCCCGGCGTGAGTGTTCGTAGACGACGATCACCGGGCGGATGTGGGTATCCCCGGGCATCCCCTCCGGGGTCTTGACCGTCAGTTCAAGGTCGTAAATCTTCGTGATCGCGCCCTCGGCGACATAGATGATGGTATTGATGATCTGGGGCAGGACGCTGTAGCCAACGCGGTCGCAGAACCGCTGGAGGCAGTCATGCACCTCCATGGCATGCACCACCCCGACCATGCCCATCCCTGCAAGGCGCATATCGGCGTAAATGCCGAAGTCCTCGTTCTTCCGGATCTCATCGAAGACGACGTAGTCGGGCCGGACGAGCAGGAGGGCTTCGGCAGTGTTTGCCATGCTGCCGTCGAGGGCCGTGTACTGGGTGATGTGGTCGGGTACCTGCAGGTCCCGCGGTGCCTCCATTGTCTTGACGATGAAGTCGTGGTCGGCAAGGAATGTCGCAAGGCTCTGGGCGAGCGTGGTCTTCCCCGCTCCCGGGGGTCCTGCTATCAGGACCCCACGACGGTTCCCGAGGATCCGCTTCTTGATCTCCGGCGCCATGTCGTAATCGTCGAGCGAGAGGTCTACGAGTGGTCGTACTGCCGTGATCTCCATGCCGTCCGAGAACGGTCGCCGGGCGATCGATATCCGGAGCGACCCGATCTGGACGACCGTGATCCCCCGCTTCTCGAGCTCGATAAAGCCGTCCGGATCACGTTTTGCCCGCTCGAGGAGTTCCTGGGCCATGGACCGGAGCTCGTACTCGTTCATCGGCGCATCCCGGAGGGTGACCAGGCGGGTATCCCCGAGTTTTCCAATCTTTGCCACCGGCGGGGCCCGCTCTTTGAGGGTGATCGCGATCGTCTCCTCATCGAAGTACTGGTCGATCGAGAGCGGCGAGAAGTCCCCGATCTGCGGTCGTAAGTAGGTGACGTCAAGTCCCTTTGCCTTTGCCACCTCTGCCTGCACAAGGTCGCTCGTGATGAACCGGGCGTCATGGAGGAGGGCGACGTTCCTGATCAGGGCGTCGATCTCGCCGCCGCTCGAGAGTTTTACCTGGTCAAGGCTCGGACGCTCTCCGGAGAACTGGAGTTCTATGATAGTATCCTCCGACATCCGAAAGAGCTCCTGGAGTTCGGTCAGACCGGAAAACCCTATCTCCCTTCCCTGATTTGCCTGGGCCTCCAGTTCGGCGACGACGGCTTCCGGTATGATTATTGTTGCGCCCTTATATTCTCCTGTTTTTATCATCGATGTTATGCGCCCGTCTATCACGACGCTGGTATCGGGTACAATTTTCATAAAAAATCACCATAGTAATGAGGTCATTCACCCTTATTAGCGTATACCTTCTCCGGATCAAAGACGATTCCGGCGATCTCTTCCCCTTCGATCGTTCGGTAGAAACATGAGGCATGGCCGGTATGGCAGGCAGCTCCGGTCTGTTCTACTTCATAGAGGACCGCATCCGCATCGCAGTCGACGAGCACCCGGCAGACCCGCTGAAAGTGCCCGCTTTCTTCTCCTTTCTTCCAGAGTTTCTGCCTGCTTCTGCTGTAGTAATGCGCGTATCCGGTGGTCCGGGTGAGTTCCAGTGCTTCGGTGTTTGCGTAGGCAAGCATCAGGACCTCACAAGTTCGCTTCTCCTGCACAATGACAGGAACCAGTCCGTCTTTAAATTGTATCTTCATATTGGTTCACATTCCTGCTAGAGTCTTCATAATAACAAAGAGGATATCTCCTACGAGTAATGCAGCCAGGAATCCCGCCGTAATTGGTATGATGAATGGAATACCGTAAGATATCCAGACCCTGCCGGCCTTCCGGTAGAGGGCAAGTTCCTCCTGGTAATCTTCGGGGTGCAGCCTGAGATCTTTCGTGTATAGTCGCCGCTCCCCCCGTACGATGCGCTTAAGCGACTCGGTAAACCCGACGAACCGCCTGACCAGCTTGCCGTCCTCTTCCTCGATATCCTCCATGACAAAACCGAATTCATTCTGGATCGACTTTCCGTCGACGGGAAAGCCGGTGAAGAGGCAGGATGGCGGGGCCCGGTTGCCCTCGATCAGGTTCTTTGCGAGTATTGCAACCGGTGCCGCGATGTTGATGAGCACGGCGTTCGTCAGCACCGTAAACGGGAAGAATCCGAGGGGCGAGGCACCGAAGTAAGGTTCGATCGGGAAGAACGGGAGGCAGGCGGTGATGATGATGAGAGCGTACGCATCTGCTCCTCCAAAGAGGTTTGCGGCCTGGAAGATGTAGAAAAATCCGCAGAAGACCGCGACCAGAAGAAGGTACCCCGCTGCCGTTCGCCAGTCTGCGAGGAGGGTCAGTCCATATACCCAGACGGCGGCCGGAATCGCGATCGCGAGTGCAGGACGCCAGGTCCTGTGGGGCACCCGCCGCTCTCTTGCATCCAGGATCGACGCGTAGATGAGCGTGACCCCTATCGCAGCCGCTGCAACCATGAGCGGGACAACTACCACGGGCGGAAGAATCATGGGCCAGTACTCTATCCACCTTTCATCTCTTATTTCTGGCGATCTTTTTTTATCCAGAATCGCTTCCGTTTCGGCGCGCATTCGCCGGACAGGGTCTTCTATGATGTTATCCTGGGTTTGGGCGTCCCTGGGTTAGCTCTTTCTGCGATCGGTGCTTTTCCTGAAACCCCTTGATTTCGTGAGATTTATGCCAGCAAATGGGCTCTTTCAGGTTCCCGGATGCGACACTTTCAATCAAACATTTACTCGAATGGAGATCGGGCTACCATAAGGTATTAATAATAGTATAGTGATGAGGTATACTGTGGCAGGGGGTAAAAATCCCCTTTCCTGCATAATAATACCATACCTGAAGATGTGCATGGACATAAACGACCTTTTGGACGAGATCCTCCTACAGTCGACGTATGAGGGGCGTTTTACTCTTGACGAGTTGTTACACCACAACGCCGTTCATCCTCCGACCGGTATCGGGGTCTTCAAAGCGAAGACGCATACGTCTTTCCTGGTTCTCCTCGGGGGCGAACCGGACGGCGCCATATTTGTCGATGAGAAGGGAACACTCTTTGGCGACGCGGCGGTCCTGCGCCTTACCGGGGGGGAGGAGTTCGAACTCCATCTGGTGGCGCCGCAGATCGTCGACGCGCTGGTATCACGGTGCCGGGTCTTCGAGAAGAGCCACCTGAGGAAGAACGGCCGCCTTGACATCCCGACCATCGGCACGCCTACCCGGCAGCGGGTAGGGGTGCTCTGCCTGACCGTGCGCGACAGCCGGGCACCCCTCGCCGGAGCCCACGTCTCGATCCGGAAAGGAAAACTGGTCATCACAAGTGATGTGACGGATTCCGGTGGAAGGGTCTGCTTCCGGCTACTGAATGGGCGCTATATGTGCGTGGTCTCGGATAGAATCGGAGAGCGGACGCGGCGTATCATCGAATTCCATGATCCTCAGGTAGAAACGTGCGTTGATATTGGGGGCACAGAGGATGAGAGCACATGAGGATGAAGAACGTGAATTGATAGCAGCGGTCAGAAACCTTTTCACACTACCCGGGAGGCCGGAGGCCGGCAATGGAGATCCCACGAACGGGTCTGATGAAACCGCTCCGCTGTCCCACCCCGACGAGGGGGAGACCCGGGAAGAGGCGGCTCAGGACACCGATCCTTCCGGTTCCGGCGGAGACGAAGAGCAATCCGAGCCTACCTCAGGGCCGGCGCCGAAGAGGGCGGGCATCCGTTCGCTCATCGACGCGGTGACGGGATCCGGGAGTACCGAAGACCGGCACGCAGCCGGCGGCGGGGATCCGGTCAGGGCCCTCCTCAACCGGATCGAACGGCGCAGGGTAGAGGCGGATGCCGGGGGAGCGCCCCCCCTGCCGGCGGCGGAGGGTATCGAGGCAGGACCGGAGATGCCGGCCATTCTGCCCCGGCAGAATGACTCCTCCGGTATCCTCAGCCGGATGAAGGGGTGGCGGGAGGCTGACACGCTCGACGTCGATGAGCCCGGGCCTGATGAAGACCTGAACGCCGGCGTGGTCTCGGTCGATGACCTCGGGAACCTGGCGGACCTGATCCTCCCGAAGAGTGCGACATTCGCGGTCGAGGAACTGAATATCAACCGTGACGACCACCATTTCGACTTTGTCGACAATGCCCGGGTTGTATCGGAGTTCGACGACCTCTTTGCCAGGACTGTCTCATCCCCTGCATTCGTCGCAGCCGCGGCGCAGGTAGCGATCCCGGCTGAAGAGGGCGTGCAGCCCCGGTTCGGGTTCCTCAAGAAGTTCCAGTTCCCTGGGGCCGGGGAAGCGATCGAGGAGTACAACTCCACGTTCCATGGGCCGCTTGTCGATCTCTCCATGCGCCCGTCGCCGGGGCTGGAGGAGATCGAGCTCTACCCGGTGAACGAGCCGTATGCTTACGTCCGGGTGACCTATGACGGCACGACGCACGAGTATACCTATCATGTCCTCGAGCCCGTGCTCACGCCTGGAGAACAGGAACTCTTCGGGGAGATCAAGGAGCGCCTCTTTGAGACGCTCGACATCACCACCCGCGACCTCACCCGTGAGGCAGCGAGGAAGGCGCTCCGGGACTCGGCAAACACCATCATCGCCGATTATGGGATCCACCTCACGCCGCCCGGGCGGGAGAAGATTCTGTACCACGTGGAGAAGGAGTTCCTCGGCGACGGCCTGATCGACCCGGTGATGCACGACAAGTACATCGAGGATATCTCCTGCGACGGCGTGAACAGCCCGATCTTCGTCTATCACACGACGTATGAGTCGATGAAGACGAGTCTCGTCTATCGGGATGCTGCAGATCTTGACTCGTTTGTCACGAAACTCGCGCAGCGGGCCGGGAAATACATCTCTATCGCCGAACCGATGCTGGACGCCACGATGAGCGACGGGTCGCGTATCCAGATGACGCTCGGGGCGGAGGTGACCGCTCACGGTTCGACGTTCACGATCCGGAAGTTCCGGGAAGAGCCCATCACCCCCACAGACCTGATCGAGTGGCACACCTTCTCGCCGCTCGGGATCGCCTTCATCTGGCTCGCGGTCGAGAACGCCAAGTCCTGCATCTTTGCCGGCGGGACGGCGTCGGGGAAGACGACGACCTTGAACGCCATATCGCTCTTCATCCCGCCGCTCGCGAAGATCGTCACCCTCGAGGATACCCGCGAGTTAAAGCTCCCTCACCCGAACTGGATCCCAAGCATCACCCGGGACTCGTTCTCGCAGGACGGGCGGGGCGAGATCGATATGTACGAACTCCTGCGTGCCGCTCTCCGGCAGCGCCCGGAGTACATCCTGGTCGGCGAGGTCCGTGGCCGCGAGGCCCTGACCCTCTTCCAGGCGATGAGCACCGGGCACGTCACTTACGCGACGATGCACGCCGACTCGGTGGCGAGCGCCGTCCACCGCCTGGAGAACCCGCCGATAGACGTGCCTCGGAACATGCTCTCGGCGCTCTCCCTGATGTCGATTCAGGTCCAGGCCCGGGTGGGCGGGCAACGGATCCGGCGGAACAAGCAACTCATCGAGATCCTGGATATCGACCCCCGGACGAACGAGCTGATCACGAACGAGGTCTTCCGGTGGCACCCGGCAACCGACGAGATCCGCTACTCCGGCAAATCCTACATCCTCGAGCAGATCATGGAGGACCGTGGATGGAGCGAGGAGCGGATGCAGGAAGAACTGAAACGGCGGCAGGAGGTGCTCGAATGGATGCGCATCAAGAAGATCCGATACTTCCGTGACGTGAGCAAGATCCTGGTCTCCTACTTCCGCGACCCCGAGACAGTCATCGAGCGCGTGCGTTCCGACCTCTACGGAGAGGACGGTGGCCTGGCATGAACGGTTACGAGCGGTTCTGCTTCAACCTGATCGGCCATGACTTGAAGGGGAAACGGGCGGACTTCATTAAACTCAGGAACGATCTTGTGGGAGCCCGGATGAATACGCCGTTTGAGGCCTACCTTGCGACCGCGTACGTCTCCTCGATCGTCGTGGGGCTGGTCGCTGCGGTCCTCATCGGGCTCCTGACCTATCTCTTGCGGGTCCCCGAGATGATCACCTACAAGGGAGCGGTCCCGGAGGTCTTTTACGCGTTAAACGACTACAAGCTCCTGATCGGCACCGTCGTTATCACGGTCCTCTCCCTCCTGATCTTCGGGGGGATAGCCTACCTGATCTACCTCCTCTATCCCGGCATACGAGCCGGGGAGCGTCGCCGAAATATCGAAACCACCCTCCCGTACGCCGTCAACTACGTCACCGCCATGTCCTCGGCGGGGATCACCCCCGACGAGGTCTTCCGGCTGCTCGGTCAGAGCAAGATCTACGGTGAGAGCGCCGTCGAGGCGCGTTATGTCTCCCGGGAGACCGACTTCTTCGGCAAAGACCTCCTTGATGCCCTGCGGACTGTCTCACAGGCGACGCCGAGCGAGCGGATGCGGGAGTTCCTGCAGGGGGCTGTTGCGAGTATCTCGAGCGGGAGCAACCTTACGGAGTATTTCCGCTCCAAGGCTCACCAGTATACGCTCGAGAATAACCAGCAGCAGAAGACATTCCTTGAGACGCTCGGCCTGATCGCGGAGTCTTATGTCACGGCGATGGTTGCGGGCATGCTCTTTTTGATCATCCTGCAGTCGATCATGACGCTCATCTCCGGCGACTCGAATCCGTTCTTCCTCTACATCATCATCTACCTGATCGTGCCGTTCGGGAGCATGATGTTCGTCATCCTGATCAGTTCCATGACGCCGGAGGTGTGATCGTGGGATTCAAAGAGATCGTTGACGACTTTCTGAATCGGCTCCCGAACCGTGGTCCGGTTGAGGGCGCCCAGGAGCCCGATCCGTACGAGGAGCGGGAACAGGAGATCTTCGGGAAGATTGAGAACCGGCGGAAGTACCAGGAAGGGTTTTACCGGTTCCTCAAGCACCCGCTCCGGGTGATGATAGAGGAGCCTGCTACTGTTCTCTTCATCTCCATCCCGGTGGCACTCCTCCTCCTCATCGGAGGGTCCGTGAGCCTGATACTCTCCTACGGTGTCGGCGTCCTCTTCATGACGACGATGGTCGACGACGTCATTGTCTTCTCGCTCCTCATCGCCATCGTGCCGCTCGCGATCTTCGACCTCAAGGAGTCGCTGCGGGTATCGAGCATCGAGGCGTCCCTCCCGAACTTCTTCCGGGACGTGGCCGGGATGAACGACTCAGGCATGACGCTTCCGCACGCCGTCCATATCGTCTCGGAGGGCGAGTACGGGGCGCTTACACCGCACATCCGCAAGCTCGATACTGAGATCTCCTGGGGCGTCCCGTTTGTGGAAGCCATCCGCCGGTTCGGGAAGACCGTGAACACCCCGCTTGCCGAGCGGAGCGTCGACCTGATCGCCCACGCGAGTTCTGCGGGCGGGGACGTGAGCGAGGTGTTGCGGGCGGCGGCCCACGACGCTTACGAGTTTTTCAACCTGAAGTCGGAGCGGCAGACCGGTATGATGATCTATATGATCATCGTTGTGATGTCGTTCTTCGTCTTCCTCTTCGTCATAGGGGTGCTCTCGAGCACCTTCCTCACCACCATGGCGGAGGCGGGCGAGGCGGTCGCGGTGTCCGGTTCGAGCCAGGCGTTCATAGGCACCGTTGACCTCTTCCTCTATAACCGGATCTTCTGCCACTCCGGGCTGATCCAGGGATTCTTCTCGGGGCTTGCAGCGGGTGTCATGGGGGAAGGCCGGGTGCTCGCGGGGTTGAAATATTCCGCCGTCATGGTGCTGATCGCCTGGGTTGCGTTCCGGTTCTTTATCTAAAGGTCGGAATGGTGTTTCTTTTTTTATGATGGCCGGGTGGCCGGTGTTTGGCGACACCCGTCATTATCAGCCGGGAATTGTGGGAGTTCAGGCCTGCGTGGTCCGAAGCGATATCGGGCGTCCGGTTAAGGAGCCTACCACCGGCCGATCGCATCGTATCGTTTCCAGTACCATTGCAACGCATCGCGTTCCACACGTTTTACAAAACTATCTTTATCGTCGCAGTATCGCCCTATATTGTTCGGATACCGCATGGCGAGCTCCGACTTGAGAGCGGCATACGCGGCACCGACATCGGGATGGGACCTCAGGTAGTCCCGAAACGCCAGATGCCTTGTGATAGCATAGACGTTGTCGTACTGGAAGGCATGTATCTGGTGGGTGCGGTTGTGCCCGCCTTTGCGGAAGTATCTCCGTCCGGGTATCCCGAGTTCACCCATCGCTTCATAGCCGATAGCCTCAAACTGCCCCAAACACCCATCAACTTGCTCGATATCAAGTACGACCGGCATGATATCGATGATCGGTTTTGCTTTGAGCCCGGGGACCGAAGTGCTGCCGATGTGAAATATCTCCACCCTATTGTCTTTCAGGATATCCTCTATCCGGCGAGCTTCTGTGTGGAAGAGTTCCGGCCAGAGAGAGTCATAATCGACGACGGTTACGTTGATGTAATCGAGCGTCGTTGCGTCCGTCGGATATAGTTCCCTTTCGTTCATCTTCTATCAATCGGGCCGGTCATCCATATCTGTATGGCTCCGGTTGATGGTAGCGGTGTCAGTCCCGTTACGTCCATAGATATGCCTATCTTCCCTTTTTGTCGAGGTTCTGGCTGGAATCCCCCTTTTTGCATCTATTTATCCCTGACCGCTGTTTTGTGCTCAATGTATTCCCATCCCGAACCGCTCAATGGTCGTTTATCATCGCCACCAGCAGATCAGGATGAGTACCATCAGATGCGGGCGGCGGATTACGGGAAAACTGCACGTGAACCGGATAAGGCCTCCGACTGCGATGGAGAGATGGAATTGCAATTGATCGCATCACTTCAGAGACTATTTTATCTCTCAGAAACGATATTCAGCCATGAAGATGCAGGGAGTCATCACCGGTAAACGCGTTTATAACGTGGGCTACCGGGTGTTCCTGCTCCAGAGATCCCTTGAACTGGGATTCCAGAAGTTCAACGTAAGAAATCGGATTCAGAACGGCGCCGATCAGGTGGTGGTGCAATATGAAGGCGAGCCCGGGCAGGTGGATGCACTCAGTTCCATAATCCGGGAGGAGTGCCTGCCGGATGCAGTTGTCTCCGATGTTGCGTTTGAATCATATGAGGGGTATGTCGTCTCGGTAGCTGACTATATGCATGTAATCCAGATCGAGCAGCTCTCCAAAGGTATTCCTGCAATTATCAGCATCGATAGAAAGCAGGATAGTCTGCTTGAGAAGAATGATCAGATACTTCAGAAGATGGACCGGATGGAGACATCGATCACAAGCGAGATCCACGACCTACGTACCGATCTGCGTTCCCACCTCGATCAGAAATTATCTGCAATGGAACAGGATATCCAGCAGATCAAAGCAAAGATCGGTCTGCTCTAAAGACCCTTATTTTCTGTCCTCGATATGCTGAAGCCTGCCGGCTCTCTTCGGATCCCGCCCGGGGGTGCTTGAACTCCCGGCGCCCCAGTAATCGCACTCTCCAGTCCCCCGTACTCACGA
>NZ_DAXW01000016.1:177717-209822 GCF_002506585.1 Methanoculleus sp. UBA430
CCGTACTCACGAACCGTCGCAACCCGAAGACCTTCGGTCTTCTCCTGCTCCTGTCCTTCGGACAGTCGCATCCACGAACCACGCCACGATCGCATCCATATCCACGTGCTCCTCGAAGTGCCGGGCAAGTGCGTCATACGCGTCCGCGGCGCCGAGGGTGCCCCCGCTGGCATCCGCGACCGGCTCAAACGGCAGCCCCCGCCGCTCAGAGAGGTAGGCGAGGAGGGCGTTTGCTGCCGGAGGGTTCTGAAAGAGGCCGTGCATGTAGGTCCCGAAGACCAGGCCGTCGGGGGTCGCGGCCCCGTCGCCGGAGAACGCTGCCGGCAGTTCTCCCCGCTCCGTCTCGCCCATGTGGATCTCGTAACCCTCCACCTCTCCCATCGCAGAGAGGATGGGGCCCGGGCCGGTCGCCCGGCGCCGGACCTGGACCGTCGTCTTACGGTAGCCGGCAAAGGCCGTGACGACGTCAAGAAGCCCGAACCCCGGGTATTCGCCGGGTGTTCCCGACTCGACGCCGGAGTCGACGATCGTGCGGCCGAGCATCTGGTAGCCGCCGCAGATCCCGATGACCGGGACGCCCCGCTCGCGGGCGAGGCGGAGTTCCTCCCCCGTCCCTGCCCGCTGCAGCGTATCGAGGTCCTCGATGGTGTTCTTTGTTCCGGGGAGGATGATGCAGTCGTAGCCGGCGAGCGTTCGCCCCGGCAGGACGTAGTCGACCGAGGCGCAGCGTTCGAGGAGCTCGAAGTCGGTGAAGTTCGATAGCCGGGGGAGGCGGACGACGGCGATCCTGACCGGCCGAGCAGCCGTCCGCCGCCCTTTATCGGCGATCGAGAGCGAGTCCTCGCTCGGCAGCGGGATCTCCGCGTAAGGGACCACGCCGAGCACCGGGACCCCCGTGAGTTCCTCGAGTTTCTCGACGCCCGATGCAAAGAGCCCGGTATCCCCCCGGAACTTGTTGACGATGACCCCGGCGACGAGCGGCCGGATATCCTCCGGGAGGAGGGCGAGCGTCCCGTAGACCTGGGCAAAGACCCCGCCCCGTTCGATATCGGCGACCAGGACGATGGGAAGGCGGAGGTGGCGGGCGAGCCTGATATTGGCGATGTCGCGGTCGTAGAGGTTCACCTCCGCCGCTCCCCCGGCCCCTTCGACCACGATATGGCCGTAACGGCTCCGCAGCCGCTCGAACGCCGAGACGGCCTCGGCAAGAAGCGTATCGGTCTCCGCGTAGTAGTCCCGGATCTGCACATCCTTATATGGCCTGCCGAGCAGCACCACCTGCGAGGTCTGGTCCCCCTTCGGCTTCAAGAGGATCGGGTTCATATCGGCCGAGGGTTCGACTCCCGCGGCGAAGGCCTGGACCGCCTGGGCGATCCCGATCTCGCTCCCGTCGGCGGTGACGTAGGAGTTGAGGCTCATGTTCTGGGATTTGAACGGCGCAACCGGGATTCCGCGCCGGTAGAGCGCACGGCAGAGCGCCGCGACCGTCATGCTCTTCCCGACATGGGATGCAGTTCCGAGGACGATAAGAGACATTACCGACAGGAGCGTTGGGCTCGACGGATTATTAAGGGCGGGGGTTCATGACTGCAGTATGGACCTCTCCCCGCAAGGCCGCCGCCTCCTCGAGCGCCGCTACCTCCTCCCCGGCGAGACGCCGGACGGCCTCTTCACCCGGGTCGCCGGCGCCGTGGGGGGGCCTGAAAAGTCCCGCGAATTCTTCTCGCTCTTATCAGACCTTCTCTTCCTCCCGAACTCCCCGACCCTGATGAATGCCGGCACCGCGGGCGGGCAGCTCTCTGCCTGCTTCGTTCTCCCCGTGGAGGATACCCTCGAGGGGATCTTTCGGACCCTTGGCCATATGGCGCTCATCCACCGGTCCGGGGGAGGGACCGGGTTCTCGTTCTCCCTTCTCCGGCCGCGAGGAGACGCCGTCAACGGGACACCGGGGGCAGCGACCGGGCCGGTCTCGTTCATCCGGGTCTACGACGCCGCGACGGCGGCGGTCCGGCAGGGCGGGCGGCGGCGGGGGGCAAACATGGCCGTGCTCGCGGCCTCCCACCCCGACATCGAGGAGTTCGTGAACTGCAAGCAGGCGGGAGGACTTTCGAACTTCAACGTCTCGGTCGGGGTCGACGACCGGTTTCTCCGGTGCCTCGCGGCGGGGAAGGCGTACAACCTCACGAACCCCCGCGACGGCAGCGTATGGAGGAGCATCGACCCCGCGTCGCTCTGGCACCTCATCGCCGCCTCCGCCCATGCCTCCGGCGAACCCGGAGTGCTCTTCCTCGACGAGATCAACCGGCGGAGCACCACCCCCCACCTCGGCCCCATCGTGGCGACCAACCCCTGCGGCGAGCAGCCGCTCTACCCCTACGAGAGCTGCAACCTCGGCAGCGTCAACCTCGCCCGGTGCGTGAGAAAGGACGACCTCGACGAAGATCTGCTCGCGGCCACCGTCCGGTCCGGCATCGAGTTCCTCGATGCGGTCGTCGATGTGAACCGCTTTCCCCTCCCCGAAATCCGGGAGCGGACCCTCGCCACCCGCAAGATCGGCCTTGGCGTCATGGGATTTACCGAGGCGCTCATACGTCTCGGGATACCGTACGAGTCGGATGAGGCGCTCCGGTTCGCCGAAAGCCTGATGGCGGGGATCGCGGACGCGGCCCGGGGCCGGTCGGAGGAACTGGGCGAGGAGTTGGGATCGTTCCCGGCGATCGAGGGGTCGGTCTATACCGGGGATATGCGGAACGCCACCGTCACCACCATCGCCCCCACGGGTTCGCTCCACCTCATCGCCGGGACGACGAGCGGCATCGAGCCCGTCTTCTCGCTTGCATACAGCCGGACGATTGACGGGCAGCAGGTCGATATCGTGAGTGACCTCGTCCGGGAGTTCCTCCCCGAGACCGCCGGCGGGAGGGACGTCGCGGCGCACGTCCGCCGGTACGGGACAGTCGTTGGCCTTTCCCTCGATGAGCATACCCGGAACCTGTTCAAGACCGCCGTCGAGATCGCACCGGAGTGCCATGTCCGGATGCAGGCGGCGTTCCAGAAGCACACGGACAACGCGGTCTCAAAGACCGTGAACCTCCCGGAGGCAGCGACCATCGACGAGATCGCCCGGGTCTTCTCCCTCGCCCGGGACCTCGGCTGCAAAGGCATCACCGTCTACCGTCATCGGAGCCGGCCGGACCAGGTACTCTCTCTCGGGTGCGACGTCTGCCTGATTGACGCATGACATGCCAACTAATATATAACGAGAGCTGAAAGGTACATGCAATGAACGGTGGGATATGTCCGACCTGCGGACTGCCAAAGGAACTGTGTATCTGTGAAGAAGTCGCGAAGGAACAGCAGAGAATCAGCGTAAAGATCAACAAGCGCCGGTATGGGAAAGAAGTAACGGTCATCGAAGGTCTCGACCCCTACGATATCGACCTCGAAGACCTCTCCAAGTTCCTGAAAGCGAAGCTCGCCTGTGGCGGCACGGTCAAAGACTCCTCGATCGAGCTGCAGGGCAACCATCGCGAACGGGTGAAAAACCTGCTCGCTCAGAAAGGATACAACATGGATAATATCAGTTGATCCCGGGCAGTTCTCCGCGGAGAACCCGGGTTACTTCTTTTTTGCCTGATTGGGTGCGGTTGCATGAGAGGAGCGAATGCCGCACACTGCCTGGAAAGAGCATGCCGATGCCGGATGGGATGAACGACCGGCGGAGCGGCAGAGACTATAATCTGCTAAGACGGATACATTATCACGGGAAGTGGTTGATCTATGGTGATGAGATGTTCGTTTGCGCTCGATCCCTCCTTGATGGAGCAGATCGATCAATTTGCCAGGGATCAGGCGTTCGACCGGAACGAGGCGATCCTCGAACTGATCGAGGCCGGCCTTGCCTGCCGGCAGGACGGCGGGGCGGTGACGACACGGCAGCAGCGCTCGTTTGAAGAGTTGAACCGGCTCCTCAAGGAGCTCGAGGACGTCAAAGAGATCCTTACCGAACTCCGGAACGAGGTCCGGCTGGTCCACCATACGATAGAGACCGACTGGAGCAAGGAGGCGAGGGGTGTCCCGTTCCAGACAAAGCATCCCTGGGAGTTCTGGCGGAAGTGATCGGCTAACTGATAACGTTCGTAATGCTCCGGAACCCTTCGCCGGACAGGTCGTCGCAGACGACCGCCTCGACCGTTCCCATATCGACTCGTTCCGCGTCCCGGCACCTGCTGCAGTAGGCCCGTGCCGGTGACGGTACCTCCTTTCCTTTGACCACGACACGGGCGGAGTGGACACAGAATCCGCACCGGTCGATGGGGACAGCCTCGCCCGTTGTGCATTCCACCCGGCCCCGGACGACTTGAAGGCGCCGGGTCTCACTCATAGGTCTCGACCCGGTAACCTGCACGGCCGAGGATTCCGGCGACCTCGGCCCCCCAGGCGATATCGTCGTCTGTTGCAAGCGGTGCGACCGATTCCTCCCAGCAGCGGCGGAGGATGGCATCCTCGGTGACGAGGCTCCTTCTCCCCTTCACCTTCCCGGCCTCCCGTCCGTCGCCGGCAAAGATCCGCATGGCACAGCAGGTGTATGACCGGCAGATCAGGGGGCGGCTGCCGTGGACGGTGCAGACATACTTTCCCTCCTCCTCCGGGAGGCCCCGGAGGAACGGGCACCAGGACGGGTGTCTGCTGCTCTCGGCGGTATCCTTGAACGCGTCGAGGAACCGATCCTCGACCCGGGCACGGAAGTTGCCGCCGACGATCTTCTGCCGGCAGAGGAAGTCCCGGCTGGTGAGCCTCTTCTCGATCTCGATGAGTTCTCCGCCCGCGTGCATGCAGCATTTTCCGCAGAGGGTACATTCAAACGCCTTCATCGTCTCTGTAGACTCTCGGTCCAACAGGGAATAAAGGTTCGCGAACGGGAGGCTACACAGTCCATCCCCAAGGGTTAAATCAATACGCAGACAACGAAGTGTCATGAAGGTGTGCATAATGTGCGGAGGGGAGGGCACACGGCTCCGCCCCCTTACGTTCGGGCGTCCGAAGCCCTGTATTCCGATCGTCAACAAACCCTCGATCCAGCACCTGGTCTCACACCTCGCGAACCTCGGGTTCAACGATGTGGTCATCACACTCGGCTACATGAGCGAAGCCATCGAGGCAGCCCTCGGCGACGGGTCGCTCTTCGGGGTCAACGTCACCTACGTCCACGAGAAGACGAAACTCGGGACGGCGGGGAGCGTCAAGAACGCCCAGAAATATCTCGAAGAGCAACCGTTCCTGGTCGTCGGGGGCGACCACGTCGTGGGGCTGAACCTGCTCGAGTTCTACCGCGAGCATCTCGCAAACGACTCGATCACGACGATCGGCCTCATCAGCATCGACGACCCCACCGAGTACGGGATCGCCGAGATCGACGCGAACTACCAGATCAAGAGGTTCAAGGAGAAGCCGAGCCCCGGCGAGATCTTCTCGAACCTCGCGAGCACCGGTATGTACGTCTGCGACCCGGAGATCTTTGACCACATTCCCTCCGGCGAGAAGTTCGACTTCGCCCGCAACCTCTTCCCCGAGCTGATGGAGAAGGGCTACCCCCTGAAGGCCTGGCTTGCCCGGGGCAACTGGTCCGATGTGGGGAGCCCCCGGTCGCTCCGTGAGGCGGAGCGGTGGAAACTGCAGGATATCGGGTTCACCAACATCTCCGGCGACCTCTACATTAAGGGCGCCCGGATCCTCGGCCCGGCGCAGATAGGAAGCTGCGTCTCAGTCGCGGCGAACTCCCGCGTGATCGGGCCGGTCTCGATCGGGGCCGGGACGATCATCGAGGAGAATGTCGTCATCGGGCCGTATACGAGCATCGGGGAGGGGTGCATCATCAAGAGCGGCGCGAAGATCTTCTCGTCGTCCATCTACAACCGGGTCGTGGTCGGGAACGAGAGCACCGTCAGCGGGAGCATCATCGACAACGACACGTTCATCGGCAGGGGGTGCAACGTCGAGCACGACACGGTCATCGGGCCGCACGCGGTGCTGAAAGGCAACGTGGTCGTCCACTCCGGGACCCGGCTCTGGCCGGAGGTGATCATCCCGGAGGGGACGGTCGTGAAGGAGCATGTTCTAAACGAGAGTTACGACACGAGAACCGAGGGGTCGTAGAGTCCGGGCATCTTTTTTCGGCGAGTGGGACGCCGGCACCCCAACATCTTCTATCCGGGTGGCAACCGGGGCCTTCGTCATCGGCGAAGCTCCTCCTGAAGCACCCGGAGGCGGTCGGGACCCAGAGACCCGGGACTGCTCCCGGCGGGAAAAAGGGTTATTCACCCGTGCCTGACAAGCCGGTGCGTCAGCGCGACGAGGGGGTGGCGGGCGTAATCGAGCACCTTGATGTCGTCGAGCGTATTGAGGTTCAGGGTCTTTGCAGTCCGCTCCATCCCGAGCTCGATGTTCTCCCTGACCTCGATGATATAGGCGTCGAGATTCGTGATTCCGAGCCGTTTTGCCGCGATCGCCCGGTGGTGGCCGTCGACCAGGATCCAGCGGCCCGGCCGGCGCACCACGATCAGGGGTTCGGCGAGCCCTTTCTTGATCTCGTACATCCTCCCCTCCAGTTCGTCCTCGTAGATCTTGGACTGGGTGGGGAGGAGTTCGTTGATCGGGACCGAGCCCCGCCTCAGCGTCGGTTCCACCCCGTAGAGTTTCTTCAGGGTCTCGATGAACTTGAAGACCTTATCCGGCGAGACGTGTTCGATCTGGGACCGGATGACGTCGGCGTTCGACATGATCCCGATGAGTTCGTTCTTATCGTTGACGACCGGCAGTTTCTGGATACCGGAACGAAAGATGACGCGGGCTGCATCGTTCACGCTCATATCCGGGTCGGCGACGATGAGGTGGCGGGACATCACCTGCTCGACGGGCGTCGCGGGATGGGCAAAGAGGAGGTCCCGTGCCGAGATGTAGCCTACCACCTCTTTTGAGTCCTCCACAACCGGAAACCCGTCGTGGTGCGTCCGCTTTATGGTTTCAATGACGTCCCGGACCGTTCCCTGGGCGTTGACGGTGACGACATCGTAGGTCATATAGTCCTTGACCTTTTTTCTATCCATCATGATAGTGTCACGCTGGCTCGTGATGAATTGTTCGGTAGAATGGAAAAAAGGTTATTCGATGGGAATTGCGGTCCCGGTCTCGGTCGGCGCTTTCTTCAACCGGACCTCGAGAACGCCGTTCTTGAACGAGGCAACTGAGTTCTCCTGGGTCACCTCGGCGGGAAGCAGTACCGTCCGGCTCATCTGCCCGTAGACACGCTCCCGCATGAAGAAGTCCCGGGTATCTTCCTCCGTCTCATCCGTCCGCATGCTTACGATCTCCAGGTGCTGAGGGTCGATGAGCCGGACGGCGACGTTCTCCTTCTCGACGCCGGGGAGATCGGCAACAACGATCACCTCGTCCTCGTGGTCCCGGACATCTACGCGGAGATCACGGACTACCGGGACGATCCGGCCCCTGACCTCTTCTCCCCGCGCGCCGATCCCCCCGAGCATGGATTGGAACCTGCTTTCCATCTCGGCCATAAGGTCATCAAAGTCCTGCCATATCGTGCGATACGGTCCACGTTCGATTCTTGCCATTGTAATCGCTCCTTTTCCTGAGATTGCCCGGGCGACCTGGCCTCCCTGGCTAACCTAAAGGTAGTGGTTTATTTATTTAAATAAATCTCATGGGGCAATTCATCCCGTACAGAACAATACCATTTTATTTCAACAAAAGTCGATTATACCGTGATGAAAAAGACACAGCAGAAGAACTCAAAGGACGAGACCAAGCCCTGGATGAAATGGGCCTATGTGGGGGTCGCCCTGCTGGTTGCGGTGGCAATGGTGGGTTCCTACCTCGCCCCGATCTTCGGGAGCAGCCAGAAGGCTCAGGCAGGGGATGTGGCACGGGTCGGCTACACCATCCGTGACGGGGACGGGCGCCCTCTCGTCACGACCGACCAGGCTCTCCTCGAAAGCGAATACCAGAAGGGGAACCTGGTCTTCCTGACCCCCAGCCTGGAGATGCTCGTCGGCGGACAGGTCCCGGGTGAGAATGTCGCCCCTGTTCCTATCCTGTACCCCGAGACCAATGGGACCGTAGGCTTCGGCCTGCTGGGGTTTGAGACCAACACCATCGCCGCAGGACTCGTCGGGATGCAGGTCGGCGAGACGAAGGCCATCCGTTTCGCTTACGGGTCGGAAGACCTCGACATCAATTTGAGCAAGGAGGAGGCAGACGAGATCGACCTCAACGTTACGGAGATGGGAGTGGGGGATCTCTTCCTGCGTGAATTCATGATAACGGATGGTATCCCCGTCGGCAATGAGACCAATGCGACCCCAACACTTCGTTTCTGGGAAGTCGCCGGCAAGACAGACGACTCGCTGCTCGTCACGTGCCGCTACGGCAGCGCCGAGATCACGCTCAATGGTATAACCGGGTGACCCCACCCACTATTTTTTATAGTCTCCCCACTTTCTGCCATATATGGCGGTGAACGTGATAACCTTCTACCAGGAAGGGTGTATGGGGTGCGAGGAGCAGACCCCGATCCTTCACGAGACGAAGAACGCTCTCGGGATCGAGATCGAGGAGATCGATGCCGTGAAGAACCCCCGGTACATCAAGGAGTACAACCTCCGGGTGACCCCTACAACCCTCGTGATCGAGGATGGCGAGGTCAGGGAGCGGATGGAGGGGCTCGTCCACCGTGAAGACCTCGAGGCCGCGATCCGGCGGCACCTGCCCTGACTCCCTCTCCTGGCAAGGGGCCGGACCCGGCCCGGCCCTTCACGAGGCATATCGCCGGACACCGGATGCGATCCCGTTCGCGGCCACTCCTGCCGGGCGGTCACCGCCCCTGGTAGCGTCCCTCGAGGTAACCGTAGATCCGCTTAATCCTGCGGGCTACCGTCTTCCAGCCTTCTTTCCTGAGGACCGGACCGTCGCGGAGTTTGATGTGCGATATTCTGATCCGCCGCCCGCCGAAGGTGTAGGGCTCCCCGACGACGAACTCCTCTTCTCCCTCTGCGGTCTGGTAGAGCGGGAGGGTCGTGCGCCCGGTATGGATTGATGCCCTCACCACGACCTGCTCGATCCCCCGGGTCCAGAGGGTCGTCACCTCCTCGGCCGCCGCCCGGCGGACTCTCTTCGCACCGGCCTCGATGCCGGTGACCTCGACCCCGAAGACCTCGTCTCCGCACTCCGCGGCGATATGGTCCCCGAGGCTCACGACCTCGTTTGCAAGCATCTCCACGCTGCAGACCTGTGACTCCGTCTCAAGGCTCACGATCGCCCTGATGGTGAGGACACGGGGTTCGGGGGGCTTTGGAATCCGGTGGACCTGGCCGCACTCACTGCACTGCACCACCAGTTCGACGGCTTCCCGGAGAACCTGGTGTTCACGCTCCTCTTTACAGACGGGGCAGACGATACTAATCATTCATTAGCAATAGAAGCCCTCTCCTAATTAAGCATGAAGGCGAGGGATATCGTGCGGGCACGGGGGCACCCACTGGTCCGGGGGGCCCACCCGACGACGTTTGAAGTGACAAAAGACGAGACGCTGACCGCGACCGGCGACTGCATCATCGGTGTCGCTGCCGACAAGGGTGCCGCCGACCTCGATCCGGGTCTGAAAGCGCTGCTCCGCGACGACCGGGCGGTGCTCACGACCCGTCTCATGGCCGGCGGCGAGACCGTTGAGGTCCGATCGCGAGGGAGCGCGGCGTTGACCCTGGACCATCCCGCAGACCTCGTCTGGCGCCGGAGCGACTTCGTCTCGGACCGGACCGTGGGCATTCGCTCCGATCGCGTCGCGGCCACCCTCCCCCGTGAGTTCATCGAGGCGCTCCGGCGGGGCGAGGAGCTGGTGGTCGAGCTCGAGGCGGAGGTCTTAGAGAACGACGCTCCTGTGAGCGGAGTTTGAGCCCCGTCAGGTGGCGATTGACGACGCTCCTGTGAGCGGAGTTTGAGCCCCGTCAGGTGCGAGGCAGGAGTTCGCGGATCGTAACGAGTTCTGCGGCAAAGATGGTTATTACCACCCACGTTTTCTCGTCTATCATGATGCAATGCGGATTGTTTGACATCATCTCGAATTTTGAGGATTCAAATCGCGGCCGGCTTCTCCCGGGCTTTTTGTCGATTCTGACCGGGCAGCCGTCGCTCCCGCAGGGCCGACGCTTCCCCTGTCGCCCTTCGCGAAGTTCGCGACAATCACTTCCCCACCTTTGCCGCTTCGCGTATGTACCCCGGGTTGGGATAGGTTTATGCGTTCACGGGGCGGGGGAATGGTTGAGACATGCAACCGTTCGCCCCGGCGCTCGAAGACCTCCTCGAACTCCTGGAGGATCTCGATCGCCGCCTCCGTTCTCTTCAGGCGGGTGTAGGGCCGGCTCCTGCGGGAGACCTGCTTCTGCAGAAGTCGGACCTTGCCGAGATCAACGATCTTGTCGATGCACTGATCGCCGGCATCCGGAGCATCGATGCCGGGTGTCGACGATACCGGGACCGCTTCCTCCACCTCCCGGTCGGGTGCCTCTGCACCGGGTCAGAAGGCATCATTCTGGAGGCAAACCGGGCGGCGGCCGCTCTCTTCGGCCTTACTCCTGATCGCCTGCAGGGGGGACGCCTGCAGGCGTATCTCCACCCCGGCTGTATCCCGGTCTTCCGGTCGGTGGTTGAAGCGCTCACGCGGGGCGAAGAGCTCCCGGTGCAGGAGTTGCTGTTTGCTAGATCCGACGGCAGCACCTTCCCCGCTGCCGTGGCGGCTTCGGCCGTGCGCGACCCTGGTGCCGTGGCGGCCGAGTTCCTCTGGGTCGTCACTACATCCGGGAGGAAGAGGGTTGAAGAGGCCCTCCGGGAGAGCGAAGAGCGCTACCGTGAGCTGACCGAAAACATCAGCGATGCCTTCCTCGCCCTGGACCACGACGCCCGGGTTGTCTCATGGAACCGGGCGGCGTCTCTCCTCTCGGGCCGCCCCGCGGAGGAGGTCATCGGAAAGAGCATCTACGATCTCTTCCCGGAACTCCGGACCGAGGATGTTACCGGGTTCCTCGGGGAGGTCATGGAGGCCGGCAGGGCCGGCGTGAGCGAATACCGGCTCCCTCTCCGTGGGATGGAGCACACCTTTGAGGTGCGCGCCATCCCCACCTGCGAGGGTGTCTCCATCTATCTCAGGGACATCTCGGACCGCCGGAGAGCTGAGCAGGCTCTCCGGAGGAGCGAGGAGGAGTACCGGGCGGTCGTGGAGAGCCAGACCGAGCTGATCTACCGCTGGCTCCCCGACGGTATCATCACCTTCGCGAACGACGCCTACTGCCGCTTCATCGGCATCCCGTGTGGGAACCTGCTCGGGCGGCGGTATGCCCCCACCGTCCCGGCCGAAGACCAGGCCAGAATCCGGCAGACCCATGCGTCCCTCACCCCCGATCACCCCGCCACCACGGTCGAGCATCGGGTGGTCATGCCGGACGGCAGGGTCCGGTGGCAGCAGTGGACTGATACGGCGTTCTTCGATGAAGAGGGCTCCATCGTCGAGTATCAGTCGGTAGGGCGGGACATCACCGATGCGCGGATGGCGAGCGAGGCGCTCCTCCTCGCGAACAAGAAACTTAACCTGCTCTCGGACGTGACCCGCCACGACATCTTGAACCTGCTCAACGTGATCTCGGGGTACCTCGGCCTCTCCCGTGAGCTGACGGACGACCCGGAACTGCAGGGGTATTACCGGAAAGAGGAGGAGGCCATCCAGGGTATCCAGCGCTACATGGCTTTCACCCGGGACTACCGGGATATCGGTGCGGCCGCTCCCATCTGGCAGAACGTATCGCGGATCGCCCGTGAGGCGATGACGGGGCTCGATATGGACGAGGTTGCCGTCGAGATGCAGACCGGCGATCTCGACGTGTATGCCGATCCCCTCATCATCCGGGTCTTTGCAAACCTCATCGATAACTCGCTCCGGCACGGTAAGGACGTTACCCGGATACACATCTTCTCGGAGGAGTCTGACCGGGGGATCAGCATCACCTACGAAGACGATGGTATCGGTATCCCTCACGCTGAAAAAGAGAGGATATTCAAGCGTGGTTTGGGGCGGCAGACCGGGTTCGGGCTCTTCCTCGCCCGGGAGATTCTGGCAATCACGGACCTCTCCATACGCGAGACCGGCGAGCCCGGAAAAGGTGCGCGGTTCGAGATAAGCGTCCCGCCGGGGTTCTACAGGTTCAGCGGTCGCGGCCGAGCTCCGTGAGTTTCATCTCGGCCGCGCCGAGGAGGTCTTCGCACTGCTTCACCAGGAGCGCGCCCCGCTCGTAGATGGCGATGCTCTCCTCCAGGTTCGTATCGCCGTCTTCCAGTCTTCGGACAATCTTTCGGAGTTCCTCAAGCATCTCTTCAAAGGTCTCTGTCATACGTTATCTCCTCCACGACGGCCCGGCACCGCCCGTCCTTCATCCTCAGCACCACATGGTCGCCCGGTCCGAGGTCTCCGGCACTCCTTGCGATCTTCCCCTCCGACTCGACGATGCAGTAGCCCCGGTCCAGGACGGCAAGCGGGTTTCTCCCCACCAGGTCCGCACGGGCCTCGGCAAGTGCGAACCGTTCCCGCTGTACCCGGGCGAGAGCCGCCCGGCGGAGCAGTTCCTCGTGATCGGCGAGGTGCTGCATCCGCTCATGGAGCCGGCGGACGAGCCGCCGGGGGTGCATGCGCTCCCGCAGGTCTTCGACCTCGCTTCGTGCGGCGCAGAGGTGATGGAGGAGGAGCGCTCCCATCCTCTCCTCATACCCGCAGAGTTCCCGGAGCACCTCGCGGCGTTCGGGCACAGCCCGTTCCGCCGCTGCCGACGGCGTCGGGGTCCGGAGGTCCGCGGCGAAGTCGCAGAGGGCGGTATCCACCTCGTGCCCGACGGCGCTGATCACCGGCGTCGCACATCCGGCAACGGCCCGCACAACGTCCGGGTGGTTGAAAGGGAAGAGGTCCTCGAAACTCCCTCCCCCACGCCCGACGATGATCACGTCCACGAGTCCGTCGACCCGACGGATCGCTTCCGCGATCTCGGTGTGCGCCCCTTCGCCCTGGACGGTCGTCGGGGAGAGGATCACCTCGGTCGGATACCGGCGGGATATGACCGAGAGGATATCCTTCAATGCCGCGCCGGTCGGGGAGGTGACCACGCCGATCCGGTGCGGGAAGGCGGGCAGGGGCCGTTTCCGTTCGGGAGCAAAGAGTCCCTCGGCGTCGAGTTCCTGCTTCCAGCGCTCGACCATGAGGTGGCGCTCACCCGCGCCCGCCGGGAGCATCTCCCGGACGATCAACTGGTACCTGCCGTGAGGCTCGTAGACCTCCACGGACCCCCAGGCGAGGACGTCCATGCCGTCTCTCGGCGTAAAGCGGAGCCCGGATGCGGAGGTGCGCCACATGACGCAGTTGATCACCGCAGTGTTCCTCCCGCTCCGTTCCGAGAGCGAGAAGTAGCGGTGGCCGGAGGCATGGTTCTTGTAGTTGGTCACCTCCCCCCGCACCCAGATCTGGTGCAGGTGGGTGTCGTCGAGGAGGTCGCAGATGAGCCTCGAGACCTCCGAGACCCCGAGGATCAGGGTGCCGAATCGATCCGGACTTGTGGAAGGACCGCTCAACATCATCAAAATCTATTAGGCCGATGGTTTATATCAACTAGTGTTATGGGTCGTTTCGCCGTCTCGACAATGTTCTTCCACGAGTACCCGTGCGGCTACATCTTTGACTACATCGCCGAGTCCGGGCTCGACAGTCTCGAGTTCTGGGTCGAGACGCCGCACTTCTGGCTTCGTGATCGCCCGGAAGACGAACTCGTAGGGTGCATCGCCGATCACCCGGGTCTCTCGCCGATCACCGTCCACGCCCCGACGCTGGACCTGAACCCCTGCTCTATCAATCCGAGGGTAGCCGAGATATCGGTCGAGTACACCCTCGAGGCCGTCCGGATGGCGGACCGGATGGGCGCCGCCGTGGTCACCGTCCATCCCGGCCGGCGGACGGCGAAACGGCACCCGAGCGCCTACGACTACCGGCGGTTCGACGACTACATCGCCCAGCTCCGTGAGGTCGCAGGGGAGACGCAGGTGAAGGTCGCGATCGAGAACCTGGAGCCCCGGGTCAACGCTATGCTCTATACGCCGGAGGATATGGCCGAGGTGCTCGAACGGGAACCCTGGCTCTGGTTCACGCTCGATATGGGACACGCCATGATGACGTCCTCTCGCGAGGTGGACCGATTTATCGACCTCTGTATGGAGCGGATGGTGAACGTCCATGTCAGTGCACTCGGCGAGAACGGGCGGCCCCACCACCCCGTCCACGACGATCCGGGAGCGTTGCGCGTGCTTACGGAACTTGCCGACCGGGGCTACGGCGGATACCTCACCCTGGAACTCGAAGACATGGTCTTCCCGGGGACTCTCTCGTCCGAAGAGAAGGTCGTGCTCTTGATGCAGGAATCGGAGGCATTACAAGGGATATTTTCCTGAAGCGCTGGGTTTATAACTTCTGCCCGCATTATAATTGATGTATCCGAAACATAACCGGATATCAGATGCTGCCGCTGGATGCGGCGTGGAGTAAATGGCAATCGTAGACCTTGCAACTATAGAGATCATACTACTTTTCATCAGTCTGTTTCTCTCGGGCTTCTTCTCCAGTTCGGAAGTCGCCCTTATATCGATAACCCGGGCAAAAGTACACGCACTCTTAAACCAGGGTCGGAAGGGAGCGAAAGCGCTCGATGCGCTGAAGCGGTCGACCGATAGGATAGAGCTCACCACCCTGATCGGGAATACCGTTGCGAACGTCGCCGTAGCGGTGCTCGCGACTGCGATCGCCATCGGCACATACGGCAACGCCGGTATTGTCATGGCGTTCGGCGTCACGGTGCTCCTGATCCTGATGTTCGGCGAGATCGGGCCGAAGATGTACGCATCCCGGCACACCGAGGACCTCGCCCTCCGTGTCGCCCGGCCCATCCTCTACCTCTCGACGGTGCTCTACCCGGTGCTCTGGGTCTCGGATCGGATCAAGCAGCAGTTTGCCTTCAGGCCCGGCGTGGCCGAGCCGGTCGTCACCGAAGAGGAGATCAAGGAGTGGATCGACGTCGGTGAGGAGGAGGGGACGATCGAGGAGGAGGAGCGGGATATGCTCTACTCCGTGCTGCGCTTCGGCGATACGACGGTTCGCGAGGTGATGACGCCGCGTGTCGACGTCGTTATGATCGAGGATACGAGTTCGCTCGAGAACGCCCTCTCCGTCTTCAACGAGACGGGTTTTTCCCGGATTCCGGTCTACCATGAGCGAATCGACAACGTCATCGGGCTCCTGAACATCAAGGATCTCTTTGCGGCGGTCTTCCGCCAGCAGACGAGCGCGACGATCAGGGATCTGATGTACGAACCTTACTTTGTCCCCGAGAGCAAGAAGATCGACGAGCTTTTAAAGGAACTTCAGGTAAAGAAGCAGCACATGGCGGTCGTCCTCGATGAGTACGGGTCGTTTGCCGGGATCGTCACGGTCGAGGATATGCTCGAAGAACTGGTCGGTGAGATCATGGACGAGTTCGACGAGGAGGAGCCTGAGGTGCAGCGGATCGAAGAAGGCGTCTACGTGGTCGACGCGCGGGCGTGGGTGGAACACCTCAACGAGGACCTGGATCTCAACCTCCCGGTGATGGATTCGTACGAGAGCATCGGCGGTCTTGTTATCGACCGGTTGGGACATATTCCACGCCGCGGTGAGGTGGTCAAGATCGAGGAGAGCAACATCACGCTGGTGGTGATGCAGATGCGGGGTCGAAGAATTGTCAAAGTAAAGATGATCATCACGCCGGCGGAAGCAAGGTAAGAGCCGGGGAGTTTGAGACGTATGGATCCAGAAAGACCTGTTCACAAAAAACGGATTGCAGTGCTCGCCTCCGGCAGGGGGTCGAATTTTCAGGCAGTCATCGACGCCATCGCGGCCGGGGAGATCCCGGCGGTCTGCGTCGGCCTCATCACCGACAACCCCGGATCTCACGCGATCGAGCGGGCGAAAGCCGCCGGTATCCCGGCGGTAATCGTCGAGTATGCGCGCTTCCCGTCGAAGGCCGCCTACGAGGAGGCACTCCTTGCTGCGATGCGGGGCTGCCGCGCGGACCTCTTTGTCCTCGCCGGCTACATGCGGATCCTCGGGAGCGGAATTGTCCACGCGTTCTCGGGCCGGATGATGAACATCCATCCGGCCCTGCTCCCGGCGTTTGCCGGGCTGCATGCGCAGCGGCAGGCGATCGAGTACGGGGTGAAGGTCGCGGGCTGCACCGTCCACCTCGTCGACGAGGGGACCGACACCGGCCCCATCGTCATCCAGCGGTGCGTCCCGGTCCTCCCGGACGACGATGAATCTGCGCTCGCCGACCGGATCCTCGTCGAGGAGCACAAAGCCCTCCCGCTCGCCGTGAAACTCTTCTGTGAGGATCGCCTGGAGGTTGCTGGTCGGCGGGTGTGGGTCCGCTGAATCCGGGCATCAAACCCTTATATATCCTCGCGCCTCCAACCTCAAAAGCCACCACTCGATAGAACGGATCGCACCATGGCAGATGTTACACGAAAATCCGGCTCCCGAAGACTTGCCCGCGAGAGGATCGCTATCCTCTTTACGCGGGCTGCAGAGTTCTACCCGGAAAACCCCGCCTGGAGCAACCGGTGCGTGGAACTGGCCCGAAAGATCGGGATGCGCCACCGGGTGCGGATAGAACGGCCGCTGAAACGCCGGTTCTGCCGTCGGTGCAGTGCCTACCTGGTCCCGGGATCGAACGCCCGGGTCAGGATCCACCGGGGCCGCGTGATCGTCACCTGCCTTACCTGCGGACACCGATCACGGTATCCGGTCGGGAGGCCTCAAGTATGAGCAGAGAATCGTTTCAGGATCTCAAGCCCACCATATGGGTGGGAAAGCGTGGTATTACGAATGTCATGATCGACGAGATCCGGCGCCAGTTAAAAGATCGCAAGACTGTCAAGGTCAGGTGGCTCCGGAACACCGAAGTCGATCCTGAGGAGATAGCAGCATCGGCCGGTGCGGTTCTCCTCGAAGTCCGGGGGCGGACACTCGTTCTCGCGGAGCGGCGGAGTCGCTCCACCGGACGGGATTCTCGAAATATATAAAACATCCCCGGACGAATATGTAAAGACTGTTAGCGATAGTGAGGTTCATCTATGACGACTGTATACGACATCCCTGCCGATATCTTCATCCGGCAGGTGGCAGAAGAACTCAAGAAAAACCCGCAGATTCAGCCCCCCGATTGGGCCGCTTTTGCGAAGACGGGGGTACACAAAGAGATGCCTCCCGAGAACGAAGACTGGTGGTATGTGCGTACGGCGTCGGTTTTCCGGCGTGTCTACACCGACGGGCCGGTTGGGACCCAGAGAATGCGCTCGATCTACGGCGGCAAGCGTAACCGGGGCCCGGCCCCATCGCAGTTCCGGCGGGGAAGCGGTTCGGTCATCAGAAAGATTCTTCAGCAGCTTGAAGCGGCCGGATTCGTCTCCCACGGGAGTGCAGGACGTACAGTCACCGCAGCAGGCAGATCGTTCCTCGACAACGCCGCAAACGGTCTGAAGGCCCAGGTTGTCGAGGGTTCGCCGGGCCTTGCGAAGTACTGATCCCCGGAGGTATGACTGATGGTAGATGACGAACTCGCGGAACTCCGCCGCCGGAAGATGCAGCAGATGCAACGGCAGGCGATGGATCAGCAGACGATGGAAGACGAGGCGGAACGCCAGCGGCAGCTCGACTCACAGATCCGTGTCGCACTCATGGAGATCCTTGAACCTGAAGCGAGGGAGAGGCTGAATACCATCAAGTTGACCCGGCCGGAGTTTGCAAAAGCGGTCGAGCAGCAACTGGTGATGCTGGCCCAGAGCGGCAGAGTCCGGCAACGGATCACTGACGATCAGTTAAAAGGCCTGCTTGCCCAGTTGACCCCATCTAAGAAAGAGTTCAGGATCACGCGGAAGTAATGAAAGCAGGTGTGCTCTTCTCGGGAGGAAAAGACAGCGCGCTCGCGGCGCTCATGCTTGCGCGCGACTACGGCGTGGAACTGAATACCTGTGTATTCGATCCCGACCGTGACGTCCCCGCGGTGCGGGCGGCAGCGGCCGCTCTCTCCCTCCCTTTCAAGAGAAGGGTGCTCGGGCAAGACCTCCTCGAGGAGGCTGTCGACCTGCTTCTCTCGTGCGGTTACCCGAACGATGCGATAACGATGATTCACCGGAGAGCGGTCGAGACCCTCCTCGCTGAGTATTCGGTGGTCGCCGACGGCACCCGCCGGGAAGACCGGGTCCCCCGGCTCGAGCGGTCCGAGGTGCAGCACCTGGAGATGACCACCGGCTGCTCCTACGTTCGGCCGCTCCTTGGCTACGGAAAACCCGAGGTCGAACGCCTCGCAGGAAGACTGCTCGTGGTACGATACGGGGAGACCGGAAGCATCGGGAACGGTGACTACGAAGAGGAGCTCCGTTGCGCGGTTCGCGCCCGTGGTATCGATCCGGCGTTGTTCTTCCCCTCCGGCCACCTGCAGTCGCTGGTGGTCGGCAAGAGGGAGACCTGAAGTATGCGAGAGTGAGAGTTATGAGCAAGTTGATGAAAGGCCGGAAGATCCGGCTGGCAAAGGCATGCGAGCAGAACCGCCGCGTGCCGGCATGGGTGATGATCAGGACCAACCGTGCAGTTGCGTCGCATCCGAAGCGGCGCAACTGGAGACGGAGTTCCCTGAAGGTGTAAGGTTATGGCAGAGGCATTGAAAGAACATATCTATATCATCCCGCTCCGCGATGTGAAGCGCGCGCCCCGGTGGAAGAGGGGCAACACCGCTGTCAAGGATATCCGGGCGTTCCTCGAACGACACATGAAGAGCGAGGATGTCAAGCTGGATAAGAGCATCAACGAGAAGGTCTGGGAGAACGGCAGTTCTAAGCCCCCGAGAAAGATTCGCGTCCGTGCGATGAAGTTCGAGGACGGGCAGGTCCAGGCCGAGCTCGCCGAGGAGTGAAATGACAGGGACGATCGATCTAACCGGCGATCCGAACATCGGTATCTACACCCGCGTCTTTGAAGACATAGCGGTTGTGTACCCCGGGGCTCCCCGGGAGTTCACCGAGGCCCTCGAACGAGAACTCGAGGTCGAGATCGTGAACACCCTCATCCAGGGAAGCAACATCATCGGCTCGCTCGTTGCGGGAAACAGCCAGGGCCTGGTCGTCAGTGATCTTGCCACCGCTGAGGAAGTGGCGGCCCTCGAGGAGTACCGTGAGGTATTCCTGCTTGGAGGGTCTATGAACGCGGCGGGCAACGTGATTCTCGCCAACGACTATGTTGCCGCCGTCCATCCCGATATGGAGATCGATGTCGCCGAAGAGATCGGGTCGTTCCTCTCTGTGCCGATAGTCCGGCTCTCGCTTGGAGGCATCAAAACCGTCGGCATGGCCGGGTATGCGACGAACAAGGGTCTCCTCGTCCACCCGAGAGCCAATGATACGGAGATTGCCGCCCTTGAACGGGTCGTCGACCTTCCTATCGGCCTCGGTTCGGTCAACATGGGGAGCGGCCTCGTGGGCACCGGGCTCCTTGCCAACAGCAAGGGGTACATCGCGGGTTCCGCTACGAGCGGGTTTGAACTGGGACGAATTGAAGAAGTCTTTGGATTTTTGGAGTGAGTTATGGAGAACCAGACGTTTGAAGTTGTGGGTGCGTGTAAGATCAACAACGAGTGGAAACCGTACCGAAAGGTCATCGGGGCCCCGAACGAGAATCAGGCTAAAGAAAGGATTCTCACTGATATCGGGAGCAAACACCGCCTGAAGAGAAGTTATATCACCATCGAGTCGGTTAACGTAGTAGCTGGTGAATGACGTGGACCAGGCAGATCCTCGGGAGATACAGACCCTCCAGATGTACTTAAACGAGTACGGGCAGCAGATAGAGATCCTGACGCAACAACTCGGGATGATCGAGCAGCAGCGCCTTGAGGCTGCCGCCGCCACCGAGACCCTCCGGGCTATCCCGGAGAGCAAGGACGGTATTGTTCTTCTCCCTGTCGGAGGCGGGGCGCTTCTCCGGGTGAAGGTGCTCGATGCCGGGCACGTCCTGGTGAACATTGGGGCCGATGTCTCTGTCGAGCGGGCCACTGCGGATGCGGTGGAGTATCTCGAGGATCGGATGACTGAACTTGAGGCGCTGGGGAAGAAAGTCGCAGGTTCGGTCGAGCAGTTGCAGGGGCAGGCAACGGAGATCTCCCGGCGCCTCGAGGCGGCCTACCGGGGGACCCGGCAGGCGCAGGCAGGCCAGGGCGGAAGTTGATAATGTTTGATTCCTTAAAGAAAAAACTTCAGAATATCAGGACCAAATTCACCTCGAATATCGAGGAGGCTGCCGGAACCGAACCAGGGACGCCGGTTGCTGAAGAATTTGAGGACGTTCTGGCTGCAGAGCCCGTCTCCGAGCCCTCCCCCCCTGTCCCGTACGAACCCCCGGTCTCCGAGGAAGCAACCCCGGAGGAGCGGGAGAAACCTACGTTTTTCAACAGGTTAAAGGTCCTTGTCCGGGAGCGGGAGGTCCTTCTCCAGGAGAAGGATGTCGAGGAGCCACTCTTCGAACTTGAGATGGTCCTGCTCGAGAACGACGTCGCGCTCCCGGTCACGGACGAGATCATCGCCCGTATGAGGAGCGACCTCGTGGGCCAGCACCGGAAGATCGGCTCCTCGGTCGATGACCTGGTCACCTCCACCCTGCGCTCTGCGCTCTGCGGGGTGCTCGGCGAGGGCCTCGACCTCTCGCGCTACATCCGGGAGCATGAGCGGCCCGTGAAGATCCTCTTCACCGGCGTGAACGGGACCGGGAAGACGACGACGGTCGCGAAGGTCGGCCATTACCTCCAGAAAAACGGCTTTACGGTCGTGATCGGCGCAGGAGACACCTTCCGTGCGGGGGCGATCGAGCAGATAAGGACTCATGCCGACCGTCTCGGGATCAAGACGATCCAGCACCAGGCGGGCGCAGATCCTTCGGCGGTCCTCTTCGACGCTGTCCAGTACGCAAAGGCGCACGATATCGATGTCGTCCTCGCCGATACGGCCGGCCGGTTCCACAACCGGGCGAACCTCATGAACCAGCTCGAGAAGATACGGCGGGTCATGAAGCCCGACCTCGTCGTCTACGTCGACGAGGCGGTTGCAGGGAACGACGCGGTCATCCGGGCCGACGAGTTCAACAAGGCGGTCGGCACCGATGCGGTCGTCCTGACGAAGGCGGACATGGATCCGAAGGGGGGTGCGGCCATATCGGTTGCGCACACCGTCGGAAAACCGATCCTCTTCCTCGGGACCGGCCAGGGCTACGACGACATCATGCCGTTCTCGCCCCGCGTCATAGTCGACGAACTCCTGGGGGATGAGGCCTGATGCTCGATAACCTCGGCACGTCGTTAAAAGACGCGGTCAAGAAACTCGCCGGCAAGACGGTGATCGACCGGGCCGCCGTCGACGAACTGGTCCGTGACCTCCAGCGGGCACTCCTCCAGGCCGACGTCAACGTCAAGCTCGTGATGCAGCTCTCGCAGGCGATCAAGCAGCGTGCCCTCGAGGAGGAACCCCCGAAAGGGATGGGCGTCCGCGAGCACGTCCTCCGGATCGTCTACCAGGAACTCGTCCGGCTAATGGGGAAACCGGGCGAAGTGGCGCTCGGCCCCCAGACGATCCTGATGGCGGGGCTGCAGGGGAGCGGCAAGACCACGACGACCGCGAAGCTCGCCCGCTACTTCCAGCGCAAAGGCCTGCGGGTCGGCGTGATCTGCGCCGATACCTTCCGGCCGGGCGCCTACGAGCAGTTGAAGACGCTCTGCGACCGGATCAGCGTCCCCTGTTATGGAGATCCGAACGAGAAGGACGCCCTCAAGATCGTCCGCGAGGGCCTCCCGAAGTTCCGCAAGCACTACGAGGTCATCATCATCGACACTCAAGGAAGGCACGCCCTTGAGGAGAACCTGATCGAGGAGATCGTCAACATCAACGAGATCTCGCACGCCGACCACCGGTGGCTCGTCATCGACGCGGCGCTCGGCCAGCAGGCAAGCGAGCAGGCGCGCCGGTTCCATGCGGCGATCGGGATCGACGGCGTCCTCGTGACGAAGATGGACGGCACCGCACGGGGCGGCGGCGCGCTCTCGGCGGTCTCGGAGACCCAGAGCGGGATCGTCTTCATCGGGAGCGGCGAGACGATCGAGGATCTCGAACGGTTCGACCCGGACGGGTTCATCTCCCGGCTGCTCGGTATGGGGGACTTAAAAGCCCTCGTCGAGCGGGCGGAGGAGGCGGTCTCGGCCGAGGATATCGACGTCAACGCCATGCTCAAGGGGAAGTTCACGCTCCGGGACATGTACAAGCAGCTTGAGGCCCTGAATAAGATGGGGCCCCTGAAGCAGATCATGAGCATGCTCCCCCTGGGCGGGATGCAGATACCGGACGACGCTTACGACATCACCAGCACCAAGATGCAGCGCTACAAGGTGATCATGGACTCGATGACGCCTTCGGAGCTTGACGACCCCTCGATGATCGGGAGCTCCCGGGTCCAGCGGATCGCCCGCGGCGCCGGGGTGACGCTCGACGACGTCCGTGACCTCATCAAGTACTACAAGATCATGCAGCGCGCCTTGAAGGGTATGCGCGGCATGGGCGGCGGCAAGTTCAACATGCAGCGCATGATGAAGAAGTTCGGCAGGACCCAGTAGATGAAGCGGTTTGCCGTCGTTGGCCACCTCGCCGCAACGAGCGGCGCATTCAGCCTCAACGATCTACCGGGCAGCGGCGGGAGGATGGACGTCCTCTGCCGCTCTGTCAACTCCTCGTTCTTTCTCTCCCACGATCTCCGGCGCGACGTCGAGTGCTACCTCATCCTCTGCGGGGAGCCCGGGCCCGAGAAGACCATTCTCTTCCGCGGCGGCGAGGTCCGTTACCTCTCGCCGGACGAGCGGAGCAGCGCCGCACTGATCAAGAAGGCGCTCTCGATCCCCTGCGGGGACGAGTTCCGGGAGTCGACACCCGGGGTTTACATCCGCCGCGGCGGGCTCTCCCGGCTCCTTGCCGAGATCCCGTTTGCGGTCCTCGATGAGGCGGGAGAGGATATCCGGACGGCCCCGGCGCTCCCGGAGAACTATCTCCTCTCCGACCACCACAACTTCACGCCGGAGGAGGAGGCCCTGGTCGAGGGGTATCCGCGCTACTCGGTAGGACCGCGGTCGCTGCACGCCGATCATACTATCACCGTCCTCTTAAACGAGATGGACCGGAGGGAATCCGGATGGATATCATTGAAGCGGTAGAAGCAATTCTTGAGTATGGCGAGACCTGCGATCACTGTCTCGGGCGGTTCTTCGGTAAGCGGTCGTTTTCGCTGACGAATGAAGAACGCGGTCGGGCGCTGCGGATCACACGCGAACTTGCGATCAACGAGCCCCACCGGGAACCTGATCACAGGTCCTGCTGGATCTGCGGCGGCGAGTTCTACCATGTCGATGCATGGGCGGCAAAGGTCGTGGAAGCGGTGCAGGATCTAGAGTTCGCGACGTTCCTCGTCGGGACGAGGGTGCCACCGCTTGTGGCCGAGAGCGAGGAGATGGTCTGGAGCGACCTCGGCCTCCGCGATCCCGAGCCGCTGAAGGCCGAGATGAACCGCGAGGTGGGCAAAGCCGTCTCGGCGCTGACGGGCAAGACGGCCGACCTCAAACGTCCCGACATCGTCGTGATCCTGGACCTTGCGGAAGAGACCGTCGAGGTGCAGGTCAACCCGGTCTACTTCACCGGCCGCTACCTGAAGTACGAGCGGGGGATCCCGCAGACCCACTGGGACTGCCGGGCCTGCCGGGGGGCCGGGTGCGAGAAATGCAACTTCACCGGCAAGCAGTACGCGGACTCGGTTGAAGAGCTGATCGGCCGGCCGGTGATCGAGGCCTTCGACGCCGAGAACGCCGTCCTGCACGGTGCCGGCCGGGAAGATATCGACGCCCGGATGCTCGGATCGGGCCGCCCCTTCGTGATGGAGGTTGAGGCCCCGAAGAAGCGGTCGGTGGATCTTGCGGCGCTCCAAGAGGAGATCAACCGGAGCGCCGACGGCAGAGTGGCGGTCCACCTGACCGGATGGGCTGATCGGAAGATGGTGCAAAGCCTTAAGTCCGACAAGGCGCATAAAAAATACAGGATCCTGGTCGAGATCGATGGCCCTGTAGCGTCAGATGAGTTCAGGGCGGCTCTCGATCAGTTAAAAGGTGTAACGATACGGCAGCGCACCCCTACACGGGTGTCACACCGACGGGCAGATTTAGTTCGGGAACGGCAGGTCCTCGATATCGGATGTACGGGCAGGCAAGACGACGGGTACTGGGTCGAAGTCGTCGGTGAAGCGGGCCTCTACATCAAAGAACTGATATCGGGGGACGGCGGCAGAACCCAGCCCAGCCTTGCCCAGATCCTGGGGCACACCGCAAGTGTTGTCAGCCTCGATGTGGTGCTGGTCAAAACAGCGAATGAGTATGGTGAGTAAGCAATGGCACATCACAATGGACCACGCAAGAAGACGCGGTATAAGTTCAAGAAAGACCTCAGAAAGCGCGGTATCCCCCCGGTCACCTCGGTGATTCAGAACTTCGAGATCGGGCAGCGGGTGCATGTTGTGGTCGAACCGAGTGTCCAGAAGGGCATGCCCCACCGGAGATTCCACGGGAAGACCGGCACGGTCATCGGACAGCGCGGACGCGCATGGGTGCTCGAGGTCAGGGATGGAGATACGATAAAACAGGTGATTGCGAGACCGCAACATCTAAAAGCGCAGAAAGTATAAACCTCAACAGTGGTGATTGGCATGAAGGTAAAACGAATCGTGAGCGAAGAGCGGATGCTGCTTCCCGAACTGCGTGATACCCTCCTCTCTGTGGAGGCAGCCCGGCTCGAGTCCGGAGAAGAGATGTCCTACGAACTTCGGAAGAGCATCGAGCATGCCAATCATCTTTTCAAAACACCGGCCGAGAAGGCCCGCGACCTCGTCGACGAGCTCATGAAGCTCGAGAAGATGAAGGACGATATTGCCTACCGCATCGCGAACCTGATGCCGCGAACCCGGGACGAACTCCGCGCAATCTACGCAAAGGAACGGTTCAACCTCACGGCGGATGAACTGGACGAGATCCTCGATCTGGTAATGACTCACTTCTGAACCGCTGGAGTGGCGTCAATGAAGACCGAAAGGAAAGAAGAGAACGCTGTAGTCATCGATATCCTTCCTATGGGGTATTCGAGCGACCAGCGTCCTGTCTACAAGCGCGAACCGGTTGTCCTTGCCGTCGGCATGGACCAGTTCAAGCTGCTCGAGCTCGTTCCGAAGGCGGGTGCGGATATTCAGGTCTATGACCGCGTCTACATCGGTGATGCGGAGCGGGACAAGATCGAGCGCGTCAAGCGGCGGCTGAACTACACGGACCTGACGGCGACCGCGAAACTGGAACTGCCGTTCGTGATCGAGCAGATCGTCCGCGAGAACGAATCTCGGTTCGTCGACTTCTTCAATAAGTCCATCTCCATCACGCCGAAGTTCCACATGCTGCACCTGCTCCCCGGCATCGGGAAGAAGCTTATGTGGGAGATCATCGAGCAGCGGGAGAAGAAACCGTTCGAGACCTTCGCCGACATCTCCGCGCGTATCAAGTCGCTTCCGCACCCGGATCGGATGATCGTCAGCCGGATCCTGCGCGAGATCGAAGACCCGGACGAGAAGTATCATATCTTCACATCGAGATGAGCGCTCCGAGGGATCAGCATTTTCTCGTCGACAAAAGGGCCGTCGAGAGGATTGCCGGCTTTGTTGATGTCTCCGGTCGGAGGGTGCTTGAGATAGGACCCGGTGAAGGGGTCCTCACCCGCGCCCTCCTTGACCGTGGTGCACACGTCAGTGCGGTAGAGATCGATCCGGCTCTTGTAGAAGAACTTGAGCTGGCCTTCGCCGACGAGATCGAGGAAGGCCGTCTTGAGATCGTCCTTGGCGACGCGAAGAAGGTGGATATCCCGCCGTTTGATATCGTCGTCGCAAACCTCCCTTACTCCGTTTCTTCAAAGATCACGTTCCGGCTGCTCGCGATCGGGTTTGAGGTCGCGGTCCTGATGTATCAGAAGGAGTTTGCCCAGCGGATGGTCGCTCCGCCGGGGACGCCGAACGTCGGCCGGCTCTCGGTGATGGTGCAGACCTATGCTTCCGTAAAGCCGCTGCTCGAACTCTCGCCCTCCTCCTTCCGCCCGAGACCCCGGGTCCGCTCCTGGGTGGTCCGGCTCACTCCCCACGAGCCGCCGTATCCCATCGCCGACCGGAAGGGTTACGCCGATGTCGTCCGGGTGCTCTTCTCCCACCGGCGAAAGACCGTCCGGAAGGGGCTCCGGAGCGGCAAGGATACGTTCGCGCCCGAGGCGATCGAGCGAGCGATCGCGGACCTGCCCGACGACCTCCTGCAGCGGCGGCCCGAAGACCTGACGCTTGAGGAGTTCGCGCTGATCGCAAACATGCTCGCCGGGTGCTAGAGGATGCTCCCTGACCAGGTCTACCCCCCGGCCGAGGACTCATTTCTCCTCCTCCGGGCGGCGCTCCGGGAGGTCTGCGAGACCGACCGGGTGCTCGAAGTCGGGACCGGGAGCGGCTACGTCGCGGCCGGGCTTCTCGGCAGGGCGGCGGCGGTCGTCGCGACCGACATCAACCCCCACGCTGTGGCGTGCGCCCGCTCGCGCGGGGTCGCGGCAATCCGGACCGATCTCTTATCGGGCCTCTCCGGCCCCTTCGACCTCATCCTCTTCAACCCGCCCTACCTTCCGACGGCTCCCGAGGAGCGAATTAGCGACTGGCTGGAGTATGCCCTCGACGGCGGGCCGACGGGGAGGGTGACGATCGAGAGGTTCGTCGCGGATGTCGGGCGAGTGCTCTCGCCCTTCGGGAGGGTCCTCCTCCTGGTCTCCTCGCTGACCGGAGTTGACGAAGTCCGTGGACTCTTCGCCCGGGCGGGGTTCGTCTCGTTCATAGTCGACGAGGAGCGGGTCGAGAATGAGATCCTCTACGTCCTCCAGGCGATGCGGGACCTCTGCCGGATTGGGGCGTGAGGCTCGCAGATCGCGGTCTCGCGCAAAGTCTGTAAAACGCCCTTCTCTCTTTCATGACTCTGTGTGAGTGACGACCCGGCTCAGATGGCTTGATGCCCGGTAAAAAGAGCAGTGGGTCCTCCCTTCACACCGTCGAGGGCCTCTCGAACACCTCCTCAAACTCAAAGCGCGCGAACTCCGCGAACGGTGCATCCAATATCACCGCCGCGAGATCCTCTTTTGCCACGGCGAACGCGCCGGCATCCGGGTACGCGATGAAGGTGTACTCGGTGGTGCCCCGGTACTCCTCCGAGACGGACGCCGACTGCATGAGCGCGATCATCTCGGGCGTGCCGATGGTTCTCTCCTCCTTCCGGTAACCGTCGAGGAGGGCGAGCAGGTTCCGGTAGCGGTAGTCCTCGGGCCTGACCTCGGCGTGGTAGCCGTCCACCCGCTCGACGGCGGAGGGATAGACGCCCCGGTAGAGGTAGAAGTTGTTCGCGATCAAGAGGCAGTCGTCCGGCTCGACGACGCCCGGCCCTCGCACCGCGCCGCCGTAGGAGTCCGTCTCGAAGGCCGCCGGGATGCTTCCCGTCCCGTTCCCGTAGGGTGCCGATACCCCTGCGTTGTTCCCACCGGTCCTGGTCCCGTTCGCCTTCTCCCAGTAGGCCCACGCCCCGGCAACGTCGCTCTCGCTCCTGAGCGCATCCATGAAGAGGAAGTTGGTGGGCACGAGGTCGGTCGCGTTCCAGTCCGGGATCGACGGCGACGAGTGGGGGACGAGCACCAGGCCGTCCTCGTTCATGCCGTTGAACGTCCCGATGAACCCGGGCCAGTCTATCCCGACCGTGCGTTTCGCGCCCGGACCCGGGTCGGTCGCGATGACGAGCAGGCTGTTCACCGTGACCTTCCGCAGGTCGTTCTCGCCGTCCATGTTCTTGCCGTGGATCACGCCGCCGGCAAGTTCCTCGTTTGCTGTCAGGTTGCCCCAGGCGATCGCGCTCGTGCAGAGGTGCGGCGACACGCCGGCGTCACCCGTAGTGGCGAGGTTTATGCCGAGATCGCCCATCCTGAGGCCGTAGAGTTTGTAGTAAAGCATGAAATCGTAGGTATTCTCGGCAAGGAGGTCGTAGCGGGTGAGGTTCCGCGAGAGCGACGGGATATAGAGGTCCGTGCCGCCTGCGTTCATCCCGGCGAGCATGGCGTCGAGCTCGGCCATATATTTCGGATTTGCCGGTGCCATGTGCTCCTCTATGTAGGGGATGAAGAGGTCTTCGTACTCGACGGGCGACTGCATGAACGACTCGATCAGGACGTAGTCGATCCAGTCCCGGATCTGCGGGCCGCAGAGGTAGCCATAGGCATACGCCCGCTCTTCCGGCGTTCCCCATACCTGGAGAACGTGACAGCCCTTCTGGACCGTGAGCCTTCCGCCGCCGCTGCCGACGGCAATCTCCCGATCATCGTCGGGGTAGGGCGTCGGGGCGACGAGAGTTATATCAACCCCGGTCGCGGCATTCCCGGGCGTAACGGCGACTCCGACGGGGGTAAGGTGCGATGGCGTGCAGTACCACCCGGTTGGGTCGCGATAGTCAAGGTGATCTATCCGGCCGTTATCATCCGTATCCGCCCAGGCATAGACGGTGTAGTTGCCCGGAGGAAGCCCGGAGATGACGTACTCCCCCGGCGCGTCGAGCGCGGCAAAGCCGCTGACGTACTGCGAGCGTTCTGGATGCTCCCCTATCTCCATGACCCTGATCTCCGACGCCGAATATGCTGCGGCGTCGATCGCCGCGATGTAAATCGTTCCTCCCGCGTAATCCCCTGCCACACTCCCGGAGATGGAATCTCCACCAGTCGGGGTGGTGACGTTCGTGCAGCCTGCAGCGGCGATGAGGAGGATCGCCACGCCGAGGATGCACGCGGGCAGGCAAACGCGCAGGAGGCGCTCTGGTACCTGGTTCATTACTTTTTTCTTCCGACATAGGAGGATAAAATCGTATTGAAGTGTTCCTGTGTACGATACATGCCGAAGCGCGAGAATCCTGATGAATTTTGCCGGTTATCGGTTTTTTGGGTCCTGGATGGTTCAAAAGTGAGGGGGCGGAGCGTGATTGCCTGTAGGATCTGCCGGGACGGCCCGTTGCAGAAGGTATGATGACGGGTGGAGGCGATACCTCTCACCTGGAGAACGTGCAGACAGCACGGAGGTGAACATCATGGCACACGCGTGGAATCCGGAAGATTACCACAAGCACTCCTCTACTCAGCAGGCCTGGGCGCATGAACTGATCGGGAAGCTCGATCTATCCGGCGACGAGCGGGTGCTCGACCTCGGCTGCGGCGAAGGAAAGGTGACGGCGGAGATTGCGGCCTGCCTCCCCTCGGGCTCGGTGCTTGGCCTCGACCTCTCTGCCGGGATGATCGCCTTCGCCCGGGAGCGTCTCCCGTCGGAGCGGTATCCGAACCTCCGGTTCGCCGAGGGTGATATGCTCGACCTGCCGTTTGATCGGGAGTTTGATCTGGTCTTCTCGAACGCCGCCCTGCACTGGGTCTCCGACCACCGCAGGGTCTTTGCGGGCATCGTCCGGGCGCTCCGGCCGGGAGGAAGGGTCCTCCTCCAGATGGGCGGGCGAGGGAACGCCGCCCCGGTCTTCGCGGTCGCGGACGAGATGCTCGCGGAGGAGCAGTGGGGGAGGTATTTCAGTGGTTCAGCTCCACAGTACGCCTTCTACGGCCCCGAGGAGGAGCGCAAGCGGCTTGAGGAGGCAGGGCTCACGCCGGTGCGGGTCGAACTGATCGGGAAGGACATGACATTCGATCTGCCGGACGGGCTCATGGGATGGATCCGGACCACCTGGCACCTCTACCTCGACCGGCTGCCCGAAGAGGCCCGGCCGGCGTTCATCGCGGAGGTGGCGAGCCGGTACGTGGCGCGGCACCCCTCGCCCGACGGCCGCATCCGTGTCCCCATGGTGCGCCTCGAGGTCGAGGCGGTCAGCGATACGGGATGACGGTAATTTGACCCCCGGTCACGGCCGGAGGCGGATCGGGGAGTTGGAGGGGGTCCCATCCGGTGTGGTGATAAGGCTCCGGGACACTGCCCTGGCTCCACCAGAGGCCGCACCTGCCCCGGTATACCCCTGGAAGGCTTCTTCGGCATGTCAGCGAGGTGCCGAGCGGGAGGTCCTCAACTGAACGTTCCCCTCATCCGGGTGTTTCCGATAACCCGATTAAGCACCTGAAAAGCCTTGTTTTTAGATTTACTGATTTAAAACCATTTAGAATGTCGGTCAATATTTATTATCTCTCACTTCATATTATAAGTGAGAACTTGACGATGAACAATTCCAACAATCTCCTCACCGAGGGACCGGTCGGAAAAGGCCTTCTGGTAGTGGCTCTTCCGATCATCATCAGTAACCTCCTCGCAAGCATCCTGGAGGTGGTGGATATGTATTTCATCGGCAAACTCGGCGATGTCTCGATTGCCGGCGGAGCGATGAGCATATCCATCATACTGGTGCTCACGACAGTGATCTTCGGGATCGTGACGGCAACGGCTGCATTTGTGTCGCGAGCATACGGGTCAGAGCGGTTTGAGCGTATCCAGGTGATCCTTTCGCATTCGCTTTACCTGGCACTCGCCTTTTCGGCGATCCTTGCGGTCATCGGCTTATTCTGGTCTCAGGATCTTCTCCTGCTCCTTGGAGCGGATCCTGAGGTTGCAGCGGAGGGAGCACGCTTCCTCTCCCCGATGCTGATAGGAATGTTCGTCTTCGTCACGCTGATGATCCTGACGACGGTCTTCCAGAGTACGGGGGATTCCAGGACACCGATGTTCGTGATGATCGCAGTGAACATTGTGAACATCGTCATGAATCCGACACTGATCACGGGTCTTGGCGGTTTCCCGGCACTCGGCATAGCCGGATCTGCGTACGCTTCCCTGACATCACGTACGACCGGCGTGCTGCTCCTGATCGGGGTGATGTACCTCCTGCCGTCCAGAAAGAACGGACCGGTCCGGTTCCCGAAGAAATGGACGTTTGAACCGCGACTGGTCAAAGATATCGTGAAGGTCACGATACCGTCAGCGGTACAGAGCGGCGTTCGGAGTTTTGCGTTCCTGGGGATGACCGCGATCGTGGCACTGTACGGCACGGCGGCGGTGGCGGCATACGGCATCTGCCAGCGTCTGGATATGCTGGGTCTCGTCTTCGTGATGGGGCTCTGCACGGGCGTCGCGGTGATGGTCGGGCAGAACCTGGGAGCGGGAAAGGTGGAGAGGGCGGAGAAAGCGGTCAGGATTGCGACGATCGTGAATGCGTCGTTTATGGCGCTTGTGGGTATCATCTACCTGCTGTACGCGAAGCATCTCCTGGCGTTCTTCGGCGCGGCGGGCGAGACGCTTGCAGACGGCATCCTGTTTATGCAGGTGATCCCGATGTCGTACTTCGTGATAGCCATGGCGATGACGATGGGATTTGCGATGAACGGCGCGGGGATGACGAGACCCGGCATGTATGCGGCGATCGCGGGGCAGCTGATCGTGCAGGTGGGTCTTGCCGCGATGGTTGTGGCGATGGGCCTGCCGCTGCAGTTCGTCTGGTTTGCAGTGGTCTGCGGCACCGTGGTGGTGTTCCTCTGTGATCTCTTCTTCTACAAGCAGGGAGTCTGGAAGACGAAGAAGTTGAACCTCGGTGGGGAGAATTGATCCAGAGATTCTTTGACAACCTTTTTTTTGATTAACCCCGCAGGCAATCTCTGGTCCCGGTACTTCGCTAGGATATTTGAGACGACCCTCAGGAGGTCAAACCCTCGATTTTCCTTCGCAAACTTCGCGGTTCAAAGCCTGATGGCCTCTTGTCGTCCGGACGTTCCGTCCGTCGCCA
>NZ_DAXW01000016.1:210209-353873 GCF_002506585.1 Methanoculleus sp. UBA430
GCTCCGGACGTTCCGTCCGTCGCTCTCGGAAAGGTATATATCCGGACGAATAGTATGCGGGCAGCGTATGTGGGTACGGGAGAAGACATTCGCGGTTCTGCTTGTTCTCTCGCTCGTCATGAACGTCTTCCTCCTTGCAGTCGTCCTCTGCCCGGTCGACGACCGCTCTCCGGCTGTCCCCGGATCCGGGGAGGTGACTGCCGCTCCTGCCGCAACAGCGGCTCCTCTCCCCGTAGAGAGGACGACCGGGACCGGCACGGCCTCGATGCAGGCGCCGGTCATTCTCCAGAAGATCGAGGTCGATCAGGGCAACCTGTTTCTCTTCAGGGAAGTGACTGAAGAGGGAGCGATGGTGAACGTCTCGGTCGAGGTCGTGCCCGGGAAAGGGAGGGTGCTTGTCCAGACGACGCCCCGGATGGGGATTGTCTTTCAAGATGCCGCGAACCTTGCGGTCACCCTCGCCGCCGACCACTCCCGTGCAGACCTTGCGGCGAGCGACATCATCTTCAGCATCCAGGGCCCGGAAGATGTCTCCGAGATTGACGGCCCCAGCGCGGGAGCGCTGATGACCGCACTCCTCCTCTCGGTCCTGGAGGGTTTTTCGCTCAACGAGAGCGTGACCGTGACGGGGACCATCGATGAGGACGGAAAGATCGGTCCGGTCGGCGGGATCCTCGAGAAGGCCGAGGCCGCTGCAGCGAGCGGAAAGGCCCTCCTGATCCTCTCAAGCGAGAACGACCAGGTTGTCGACCGCCGGGAGGAACCCCGAACGCTCGGCGGGCTGAGGATAACACGACAGCGCCCGGTTGTCGTGGACGCGAAAGAATACCTAGAGGAGAACACCGGTATCCGGGTGGGGTACGTGGATACTCTCGACGACCTGCTCGCCTACGTCCGTGCTCCCGCCACGGCGTCCTGACCGCTTCACGGCCGATACTTCTCTCGCACCCGATCCGGCAGCCCGGCGACGCCGACCGGGTCCCCGAACCGCCCGTCGCTCCCGATCGACGGCAATAACTCTCAGAAGCGCGAAACATCCGGTGATGAAACCCCGTTACCTGCTTGTTCTCCTCCTTGCCGTCGCCGTTGCCGGATGGCTCTTCTTCCTCCTCCCGGCCGGCGACGGGGACCCGTCAGCCGACCTCGTGGTGATCTTCACGTCGGACCTGCACGGCCAGGTGGAGCCGTACCAAAATGAGACCGGGTGCATGGTCGGTGGGATCGCCCGGATCGCCACGATATCGAGGGCGTTCGGGGCTGCCGCCGACGATGCGCTCCTCCTCTCGGCAGGCGACGACCTCACCGGGACGATGTACAGCACGTTCGGGGGCGAGCCCGAACTGCGGGCGATGACCCTCGCCGGCTACGACGCCGCCTGCCCCGGCAATCACGAGTTCGATTACGGCGCCCCCACCTACTGGAACGCGACCGATCATGCCGGGTTCCCGATCGTCTGCGCAAACCTGATCCCCTCCGGGGGCAGGGCAGTGCGGCCCTCGGCGATCCTAGATGCCGGCGGGGTGAAGGTGGGGGTCTTCGGGCTGATGACGCCCGACCTCGCCCGGGTCTCCCGGCCCGGCGACGGGGTCCGGGTCGATCCCGACCTTGCGGGGGTTGCCGCACGGACGGCGGCGGACCTCCGGGCAGAGGGAGCGGCGGTCGTGATCGCCCTCACCCACACGGGGGTGGAACTCGACCGCGAGGTCGCCCGGTCGGTTGCGGGCATCGACCTGATCGTCGGCGGGCATGACCACATCTACGCAAACGAGACGGTCGAAGGCCCCGGCGGCTGGAAGACCGTCATCGTCAGCGACGGAATGCGGGGAGAGCGGGTCGGGGTGCTCCGGTTCACCTGCACCGGGACGGGGATCACGGACCCGTCATGGGAATGGGTCTTCCTCGACGAGACCGTCCCCGCGGACCCGGCGGTGGATGCGCTCCTCGCCCCCTACCTCCCGGAGCACCGGGCGGCCGTCAACGGGACCGCGGGGGTGCTTGCAGCGCCGCTCGACCTCCGGAGGAGCGCGGTGCGGGGCGGCGAGGCGGCCGCGGGCAACCTGGTCGCCGACGCCTGGCGGGCGGCGCTCCCCGGGGCGGATATCGCGCTCGTGAACGGCGGCGGCATCCGTGGGGATACCGTCATCCCGGCCGGTCCGCTCTCCCGCGATGACGTGGAGACGATCCTCCCCTTCCAGAACAGGCTTGTCGCCGTCAACCTGACCGGCGGGCAGATCCGGCAGGCACTGGAGATCTCCGCCGCCGCCCTCTCGGAGGAGATGAGCGGGGTCGCCTCTGGCGGGTTCCTGCAGGTGAGCGGTCTTGCCTTCACCATCGACGCGGGTGCGACGCCGTATACCGCGACCTACGACCCTGACGGCACGCCGCACGTCGTCCACCCCGGCAGCCGCGTCAGGGACGTCTCCGTGACCTCCAGCGGCACGGTGGCGCCCCTCCGGGACGGCCGCACCTACCGGGTGGTGACGAGCGAGTTTGTCGCCGGCGGCGGGGACGGTTACGCTCTCTTCGAAGGGGGGGACGTGGCCGCGCTGGGCGTCTATGACATCGACCCCGTCATCGAGTACCTGCGCGTGAACGTGCCTGCAGCCCCGGCGGTCGAGGGAAGGATCACGGTCGTCAACGCGACGTGACGGAGAGGGAGTTTGTCCCAAAACACCTTTGCCGGGAGGGGGACACCCCTTCGCGCCTGACAGTGCTCAAGCTCCCTCCGGTCGCACCTCCCCGGACCCTCACTCGAAACGCTTCGAGTTTCTCAAGCTCCTGCCCGGGACGGCAGGATCTCCCCGCGTGGCGATATGCGATGGACGGGACGTCCGGAGCAGAAGCACCAAAGAACGACGTTCCGGCAGGAACGACTGTCCGCAGGACAGGAGTTTGAGCACCGCAGGTGCGAAGGTGCGACTCCCTATGGAAAGCCATTTCACCCTTCTAGCCCAAGATCCGGTTCAGATGGCAGATCCCGTAGATACAAGTGTTTCAATCTGGGTATACCGGTGGTTCATAGATCCTTTTGGGACAACCTCAGGATATGTTTGCCCGGGTTCGACCTCGCCCCGGCCGAATCCACGTTCGTCCCGACCCCTGCTCCGGGACCCGTCCCGGCAAACGGCACTTACGTCAACCCCCCTGTACGAAGGATTTCCGTGCCGGCGTCGGGGCGGAGTGGGTCTCGACAGAGAAGATCTCCCTTGACGACGTTGCGGCATACGAACCGGTCTTCTCCGTCCCCATCGTCAGGGAAGACCGGTACACATCGTCGGTCGCTACGTCATCAGGGAAGACCGGATCAACTCGGTCATGCACACGGTCTTTTCCGTGCAGTGAACTATCCCCCTTATGCAGGGGCTCTTCCTGCTCTGCCCCTTCGATCCCGCAGAGATAAAAATGGGTGGTGTGGTTATTCTGGGTTAGAGGTGATGTGTTCGGTAGGATGTTTTATTGGAGGTTCTCCGTCACTCGATCTCCTCCGCCGAGATCTCATTGAGAGCCGGCGAGAGGGTCGCTTCGGGAGAGATATCGAAGTAGGGTTCGATAACTGAGTCGTTCTCACAGTCGTGATACTGCTTTCCTTCGCTCCTGGTCCTCATCCAGAGACGAATCTGCTGGAGTAACGTCACGTGGTTCAATCCTTTCGTCCGCAGCGGGTCTGTTCCCACTGTGACATGCAGCCATTCTGATCTCCAGAGAATAAATCCATTGTGATACGATATTTTGCTGTTAGGGTCCGAAATTTCTGGTAAATCGCAAAAACGTTGGGTTTTAGGTGGTATTCGTGCCAGTTCCGCCCGGGCCCCATTTACGTTCGCCGGAAGATACCGTCGAGTTTCCTCTTATCGAACGCCACCACCGTCGGCCTCCCATGCGGGCAGGTCCAGGGAGTCTTCGTCCGGGCGAGCTGCGCGAGGAGGCGCTTCTGCTGGTCGTGCGTGAGGAGGGCGCCGGCCTTCACCGCGCCCCTGCAGGCGACGATACAGGTGACCGCCTCACGCCGGCCCGGAGCGGTGCGCGACTCGCCGTTCAGGATCTCGGCGATCGTCTCCCTGACGCCCTCGGGGTCTTCGACTGCGCCGAGGGCGGCAGGCACCGCCCGGACGGCGAAGGTGTCCCGGCCGAACTCCTCCACCACGAACCCTTCGCCGGCAAGGAGCCCCGTTGCGTCCCGGAGTGCGGCAGACTCTTTCGGGGGGAGCGAGAGAACGACGGGCACGATCAGTTCCTGCGACCCGGCTCCGGCATCGCGCAGCTCCGTGACCTGGTCGTAGAGAATGCGCTCGTGGGCCGCGTGCTGGTCGACGAGGTAGAGGGTGCCGTCGGTCCCTTCCGCCACGATGTAAGTCGCCGCCACCTGCCCGACCGGCTCCATGGCCGGGAGGAGGTTCTCCGCACCCTCGCCCTCCGTCCGACGGAGCTGCCTATCGGAGAGGGTGAGTTCCCGGTGCCCCGCCGTGTAGGACGATGCGGTCTCGCCGACTGCCGGTGCCGGTCCAGGCGGGAGAATCTGCTGCTGTACCGGCTCGGCCGCCGCCTCGCGGACGAGATCGTGCCCGGCGAGCGCCTCTCCTACCGCGGCCGCAATCGCCGCGAGGATCTCCCGCTCCCGGGAGAGGCGGACCTCCCGTTTCGCCGGGTGGACATTGACGTCCACGAGGCCGGTGTCGATCGAGAGGTCAATGAACGTCACCGGGTAGCGGTCCTTTGGGAGGAGGGTGCCGTAGCCCTCCCGGACGGCGGCGGCGATCTGCCGGGAGGTGATGCTCCTGCCGTTGATGCTGATAACGACTTGCGAGGGGTTCCCCCTGCTCTCCGACGGGCGGGAGATGTAGCCGCGGATAGCGAGGAAGGGGAGCTTCCCCTCGACCGGGACGAGGGCCCGGGCAAGATCCGCACCGTAGAGGCCCGCGACAGCGTTCAGAACTCCTCCCGACCGCTGGGTCGCCATCCGTTCCTTCCCGTTATGCACCACCCGGAAGGCGACCTCGCCGTGCGCGAGGGCCAGGTTCTCCACAACGGTGTAGATGTGGGCGAGCTCGGTGTTCCTGCTTTTGAGGAACTTCCGGCGGGCGGGGGTGTTGTAGAAGAGGCGTTCCACGGCGACCGTCGTCCCTTCCGGCGCACCCACCTCACTCTTCTCCACGACCTCGCCGCCCCTGACGACGATCCGTGTCCCGGCGAGTGCCGCGCCCCCCCGGGGACGGGTGACCAGGGTCACCTCCGCGACGGCGGCGATGCTTGCAAGCGCCTCCCCCCGGAACCCCAGGGTGTGGATGGCGGAGAGGTCGGCGATATCCCGGATCTTGCTCGTCGCGTGGGGATGAAACGCAAGGACCGCCTCCTCCGGCGTCATGCCCTCGCCGTTGTCGGTCACCCGGATCTTCGTGACCCCGGCCATGTCCGAGGCAACGTCGATGAGGATGCTTGTTGCGCCCGCATCGATCGCGTTCTCGAGGAGTTCCTTTGCCACCGACGCGGGTCGTTCCACGACCTCGCCGGCGGCGATCTGATTCACCGTATCGGGGTCGAGGACCTCTATCTTCGTCATCGTCCTCCATCCTCCCCGTTTGCAAGCCGCTTCAACCGGCACAGGGTGTTCAATGCCTCGATCGGCGTCATCTCGTCGGGGTTCAAGGCCGCAAGTTCCCTGACCGCCGGGTTCTCCTCCATGATTCCCTCGCCGGGATCGACGAGGAGCATCTGGGTGTAGCGGGGGGCCCGTGGCCCGCCGGAGTTCTCCCGCACCGATGCCTCCTTCAAGAGCGTCATCGCCCGGTCGGTCACCTTCTTCGGGATGCCGGCAAGGTGCGCCACGTGGACGCCGTAACTCTTGTCGGTCGCGCCGGGGATGATCTTCCGGAGGAAAACGACGTCCTCTCCCGTATCCTTCACGGCGAAGTGGAAGTTCTTCACCCGTTTGAGCGACCCCTCGAGGTCGATCAGATCGTGGAAATGAGTCGCAAAGAGAGTCCGGGGCCCGGAAACTGCTTTCCCATGCAGGAACTCCACCACCGCCCGGGCGATCGCGCACCCGTCGAGCGTGCTCGTCCCCCGGCCGATCTCGTCGAGGATCACGAGGCTCTGCGGCGTCGCGTTGTTTAAGATGTTTGCAAGTTCCAGCATCTCCACCATGAACGTCGACTGTCCCGAGGCAAGGTCGTCGAACGCCCCCACCCGGGTGAAGACCCGGTCGACGACCCCCACCGTCGCGTGACGGGCCGGGACGAAACTCCCCATCTGGGCCATGATGCAGCAGAGCGCCACCGCCCGCATGTAGGTTGACTTCCCTGCCATGTTCGCCCCGGTGATGATCGTGATCTGGTCGCCGGCGGAATCAAGGTCGGTGTCGTTGGGGACAAACGGCACCGGGAGGTGCCGCTCAACCACCGGGTGGCGCCCGTCCCTGATGATGGTCCGGCCGCTCTCCTCGATCACCGGGCGGGAGTAACTGTAGCGGGCCGCGACCTCGGCGAGGGCCGCATACACGTCGAGCAGCCCCACCGCCCGTGCGGTCGCCTGGAGACCGGGGACGTCCGCCGCGAGCGTCCGGATGAGTTCGGCGTAGATCTCCGCTTCGAGCGCGCCGAGCCGTTCTTCCGCGGTCGCGATCATCGCCTCCTTCTCCTTGAGGTCGGGTATCGTGTAGCGCTCGCCGTTCGCGGTCGTCTGCCGGCGCTCGTACTCCGGCGGAACCAGGTGCAGGTTCGGTCTCGTCACCTCGATGTAGTAGCCGAAGACCCGGTTGTAGCCGACCTTGAGCGACTTGATACCGGTCCTCTCCCGCTCCTGCTGCTGGAACTCCACGATCCAGTCCTTCCCGGACGTCGCAAGGTGCCGTAGTTCGTCGAGTTTCCCGTTGAACCCTTCCCTGATCATCCCGCCGGCCACCGCGCGCGCCGGGGGCTCGTCCACGATCGCCCGTCCGACGAGTTCCCTGACGGAGGCATGGTCGCTCATCGCGTCGAGGGCCTCATGGACGAGCTCCGGCACTTCGCCGGAAAAAAGCGCCTTTACATCCGGGATCGCTTCGAGGGACTCCTGGAGTGTCGCAAGGTCCCGTGGGCCGGCATTCCCGTAGGCGATCCTTCCTGCGATCCGCTCGATGTCGGCGAAGGCGCCGAGGGTTGCGCGAAGTGTCTGCCGGTCGAGCGCGTGATCAACGAGCCATTCCACCGCATCAAGCCTCCCCTCGATCGCCTCCTTCTCGATCAACGGGCTGATCAGGAACGAGCGCATCGTCCGGCTCCCCATCGATGTCGCCGTGACGTCGAGCGCGGCAAGAAGCGTGTTCCCGTCGCCAACGCCCTGGATGCCCGTCGTGATCTCGAGGTTTCTCAATGTGATCGCGTCGAGCACCATGTTCCCCGACGGGATCCGGGTCGAAAGCCCCGTGATGTGGGAGAGGGATGAGTGCTGGGTCTCCTGGGCGTAGCGCAGCGCCGCTCCGGCCGCGGCGACCGCTCCCGTCATCCCGGCACACCCGTAACCGTCGAGCGTCGCCGTCCCGAACTGCTCGCAGAGGCGCTCGTACGCCGTGTCGAAGTCAAAGGCGTCGTCGCGGTAACGGCTCACCGTCACCCCGAGCCCCTCAAGCCGGCCGGGGAGCGCGTTCGCCAGGCTCTCCGGGACGATTGCTTCGGACGGGCGGTACCTGGCCGTCTCCGAGACGATATCAGCGTAGTCACGCTCGGCGCTCCCGGAAGAGACGAAGAACTCGCCGGTGGAGACATCCAGGAACGCGAGACCGAAGATCTCTTTCCGGTCGGGGGCGACTGCCATCAGGTAATGGGCCCCCGCGGAGCCGAGCATCGATGAATCGATGAGCGTCCCGGGGGTGATCACCCTCGTGACCTCCCGTTTCACCACGCCTTTTGCAGTCTTTGGGTCCTCCACCTGGTCGCAGATCACCACCTTGTAGCCCTTGCCCACCAGGCGGGCGATGTAGCCGTCGGCAGCGTGGTGGGGGACCCCTGCAAGCGGCATACGGTCGCCGTTCTTATCCTTGCCCCGGGCTGTCAGGGTGATATCGAGTTCCCGGGCTACCACGCCGGCGTCCTCCCCGAACGTCTCGTAAAAGTCCCCCATCCGGAAGAAGAGGACGGCGTCGGGGTACCGGGCCTTCACTGAGTAATACTGTCGCATTGCCGGGGTCGGTCCGTCGGTCATCGCATCTCCGTATAGAATTCGCATGGAGTCACATAAGGGTACTGCCCCGGAAAACCGGCGGAGAATGCTCCGATTCCCCACCCGGCCGGGGTGGTTCCTGCCAAACTAGATACGTCCGAAACGCATACAGGGTACACGATAATTTATGGCGGCGACGATCGCAGAGAAGATCTTCTCGATGAAGTGCGGCAGCACTGTCCGCGCGGGCGACGTGGTGATGGCGCCGGTGGATGCGGCGATGATCCACGACATCACCGGCCCGCTTGCGGTTCGGGTCTTTGGTGAGATGGGTGGAGAGCACGTATTCGATCCGGAACGGATTATTATGCTCTTCGACCACCAGGTGCCTGCCGACTCGATACCGGCTGCCGAGAACCACGTCTTCATGCGGCAGTTCGCAGAGGAGCAGGAAATCCACAACTACGACCTCCTCGAGGGCGTCTGCCACCAGGTTGTCATGGAGAAGGGGCGGGCGGCGCCGGGCGAGATCATCGTCGGGACCGACTCGCATACCTGCACCTACGGTGCGGCGGGCGCGTTTGCGACCGGGATCGGCTCGACCGATATGGGGTTCGTCCTGAAGTTCGGGGCGCTCTACTTCCGGGTGCCGGAGAGCATTCTCATCGAGGTGAATGGGACGTTCGGCCGGAGGGTCGGTCCGAAGGACCTGATCCTCTCGCTTGCCGGGGATATCGGCGCCGACGGCGCGACTTACATGGCGCTCGAGTTCGCCGGCCGGACGATGGAGAAGATGAACATGGCCGGCCGGATGACCTGCGCGAACATGGTGATCGAGATGGGAGCGAAGGCCGGGATCGTCCGGCCCGACGCGGCCACCTGGGACTACGTCGCCGCCCGCCGCGCGATCGAGCCCTTCGACCTTGCGGGCGATCCGGACGCAGCCTACCGGGACCGCCGGCACTACGACGTCACCGACCTCGCACCTCAGGTCGCCGTCCCCCACAACGTCGACAACGTCGTGGACGTCACGAAGGTCGCCGGGACGAAGGTCGACCAGGTCTTTATCGGTTCCTGCACGAACGGGCGCTACGAGGACCTTTTCGAGGCGGCCGAGGTGATGGGGAGCGCTGACCGCTTCGCCTCCGGTGTAAGGGTGATCGTCATCCCGGCCTCGCGGACGGAGTACCTCAAGGCCCTCCGGGCCGGGCTCATCGAGCGGTTCGTCGAGGCCGGAGCCCTTGTGGAGGCGCCGTGTTGCGGCCCGTGCATGGGCGGGGCGTTCGGGCTCCTCGCCCCCGGCGAGGTCTCGCTCTCGACCTCGAACCGGAACTTCCGGGGGAGGCAGGGGAGCACCCAGGCCCGGGTCTACCTCGCCTCGCCGGCGACGGCAGCGGCAAGCGCCCTCTACGGCGAGATCACCGACCCGAGGGAGGTGTGAACCATGCGAGTCTGGAAGTTCGGCGACGATATCGATACGGACGCGATCATACCGGGGAGGTTCCTCACGATCTACGACCCGGCGGAGCTCGCGAAGCACGCGTTCGAGGGGACGCGAGACGAGTTTGCGAAGGGGGCCTGGGAGGGCGACGTCGTGGTGGGGGGCACCAACTTCGGGTGCGGCTCCTCCCGGGAGCACGCACCGCTTGCGCTCCTCGGCGCCGGGGTGAGGGTCGTGGTCGCGAAGTCCTTTGCGCGGATCTTCTACCGGAATGCCGTCAACACGGGGCTCCTGCCCCTGGTCTGCCCGGAGGCGGATGCCATAAAAGACGGGGAGACCGTGAGGGTGGACCTCGCCGGCGGCTATATCGAGGCGGACGGCAGAAGGCTCCCTGTCGAGCCGGTGCCCGGGTTCATGAAGGAGATCGTCGATTCCGGCGGCCTCGTGGCCTACGCGAAGAACCTGGATGAGGTGAAGACATGCAGCACAGAGTAGCAGCAATCGGCGGGGACGGGATCGGCCCCGAGATCGTGGCGGCGGGGAGAGAGGTCCTCGATGCCGCGGGCGAGCGCTACGGTTTTGACATCGCGTGGACCGAGTTCGATATCGGTGCGGAGCGCTACCTTGCAACCGGCGACCTTCTCACCGAAGAGGATATCCGGGAGCTCTCGAAGTTCAACGCGATCTACTTCGGGGCCATCGGCGACGACCGGGTGAAGCCGGGGATCCTGGAGAAGGGCATCCTACTTGCGATCCGGTTTCATTTCGACCAGTTCATCAATCTCAGACCGATCAAACTCCTGGACGGCGTCGAAACACCGCTCGCGAACAAGGGGCCGGAGGATATCGACTTCGTCGTCGTCCGGGAGAACACCGAGGATTTCTATGTCGGTATCGGCTCAAGGTTCAGGGGTGAGCGCGAGTCAAAGACCCTGGAGGTCGTCCGCGACATCTACAATGTCAAATTCGGGCTCGACGTCGAGACCGACGCCGACGAGCTCGCCTACCAGATCGGCATCGTCACCCGGCCGGGCGCGGAGCGGGCGATCCGCTACGCTTTCGACCTCGCGGAGCGGAGGGGCAGGAAGGTCACGTCAGTCGACAAGGCCAACGTCCTCTCCGACGTCTACGGCCTCTGGCGGGACGTATTTTCTGATGTCGCCACCAGCTACCCGGACGTCCGGACGGAGTTCAACTTCGTCGACGCAGTCACGATGTGGTTCGTCAAGAACCCCGAGTGGTTCGACGTCGTCGTCACGCCGAACATGTTCGGCGATATCATCACCGACCTCGGCGCCATGATCCAGGGCGGGCTTGGGCTCGCCCCCGGCGGGAACATCAACCCCGCGGGCACATCGATGTTCGAGCCGATCCACGGCTCCGCTCCGAAATACCGGGGCCTCGACGTCGCAAACCCGCTTGCAACCGTCTGGGCGGGCTCGATGCTCCTCGACCACATCGGCGAGCATGAGGCCGCGGCGGCCGTGCTCCGGGCGATCGAGCGGAGCATCCTTGACGGGTTCGTCACCCATGATATGGGCGGCGCGAGGAAGACGAGCGAGGTCGGGCGGTATCTTGCATCGCTCGTAAAGACGGTGTAGGGCGAGAGCCCCCTCTTATTTTTCCGGAAAAGACCGTCTTTTATATCTCCACACTGCCATGATCTTCTAGACTGATGCCAGACGACCAGCATATGCCGTGTGAGAATCCGCTCTGGCCGTGTGCGATGACCGGGGCGGTCGCCTGCCTTGCGGGGTTCGAGGACCTCGCCGTCATCGTCCATGGTTCGAGCGGATGCTACTTCTACCCTGCGTCTCTCGTCGGGGTCCCTGTCCACGGGACGTTTCTCGTCGAGAACGAGATCATCTTCGGCACGGAGCCACGCCTCGCGGAGGTGATCCGGGAACTCGAGAGCCGGTACTCCCGGATAGCCGTGGTCAACACCTGCGTGCCCGCCGTTATCGGCGAGGATATCAACGGCGTTGCCCGTGACGGGCGGGTCCTCGTCGTCGACAGCCCGGGGTTCCTCGGCGACCTCGAGGCCGGCTATCACCGGGCGCTCGCAGTGGTCGCGCCGGAGGTCGATCCCGATGCCACCGGCGTCAACATCGACGGCATCTGCCGCGCCGACCCCTTCTGCCGGGGGAACACCATCGAGGCGCGACGCCTGCTCGACCTCGCCGGGACGACCGTCGCTACCACCTTCTGCCTGGACCGCTATGCCGCGGCGCACTGTGCGGCACCCTTCACCGTCGGCACGAACCCTGACCTTGCGAGCGGCGTCGGAACGGCGTCCGGCTCGCTCCTGGGACTCGATGCCATCGGCGAGACCTTTGAGGCGCTTGCTGCGGTGATCGACGGCGTCGATTCCCGGCCGATTGCAGAGGAGATCGCCTGGGCCGATGCCCGGATCACAAAAGCCTGCGAGAAGTATCTCCGCAGGTTCGATCCGCCCCGGGTGACGATCGCTGCCGGAGGCTCGTATGCCGCGTTCGCCGCGGACCTCCTCGACCGGTATCTCGGCGCCGAGATCGCCTGCATCGCCGCCCGGAACGACTCCGGTGCATGGAGCAGCGCCGTCACCTATACGACCGACTTCTCACTCATCCGGGATATGATCCGGGACGCCGAGCCGGACCTGATCCTCGGTTCCTCCTATGAGCGGGCGATCGCTCCCCGCGCCGCCTTTGTCGGGCTGACGTCGCCGCTCCGTGGCAGGGTTCTCCTCTCCTCCCGTGCCCTGGTCGGGATCGAGGGGGCGCTCTGGTTGATGGACGAGGTGCTTAACGCCTGCATCAACCGGAACCGGCGCCCGGAGAGCACAGGCAACGGACCGGATCCCGGAAAGCGTTAATACTCGCGGTGCAAGAGCACTCATGCAGGAGAACGGGGAATCGATCCGATCCCCCGGCTGCCGCATGAGTTGGTCAGAATGCCGCTTGTCAAGATTGAGATCCGTTCCGGGAAGCCGGTTGCGTACCGGCAATCGCTTATCGAGAGCCTCCGTGAAGCTTTTGCAGATGCGCTCCAGACCCCGGAGGCTACCCTCTGGATCCGGCTCTGCGAGCGAAAAGAGGAGAACTTCCCGATGCCTCCCGGCCGATCCGACGATGCGGTCCTGATCGAGGTCTCGCTCATGCCGGGGCGGAGCCCCGAGAAGAAGCAGGGGCTCTATCGGGCTATCGTCGGGCACCTCGCCCGTGATCCGGGCGTCCGCCCCGACGACGTCTGTATTGTCCTCTACGAGCCCCCCGTCGAGAACTGGGCCGAAGACGGCGAGGCATTCGTGCCATCCCGGTAAGTCCTCCCGCCCGGCCGGACCTCCCATAAGGTATTTATAGGGCGGCGGAGATCGAGATGCCGATCTCGCCCGTACAGGCGAGGTAGGTATAAGGGGGTTAATGGCATGACACATTTCGGCGGACCCGCCGCCCACGGTATGCTTATCCAGAAGATGTACGATCTCCTTGATGAGGACCAGGCGCGGCAGCTGATGATCCGGATGATCGAGTCCCGTATCAAGATGAAGCAGCACCGGATCGAGGCGATGCAGTACAAGATCGAGACGTATAAGATGGCGCGCGAGATGCTTGAGAAGGGCATAAAGAAGTAAACCTGCGACCCGGTACGCTCCGGTAGGTGAGAACCAGGGGCTGCCTCCTCTTTTTTACCCCTCACGACGAATAAACCGGTATGGACGTGAACGTCAGGGGATATCGCGATGCGGATTATCCGGCAGTCTGTGACCTCGAGCGGGAGAACAGCCCGGAGGGCTGCAAGCCCGAGGTTTTTATCCGGCAGGCGGGCGTCCTCTTTGCCGATACCTTCCTCGTCGCGGAATGCGCCGGGGCGATCGCCGGCTACACCATCGGGGCGCTTGTGCAGCACCGGCCGGAGACCGGGTGGATCCTCCGGCTGGTGGTATCGGGGGAGAACCGGCGCCGGGGGTTCGGTGAGAGCCTTGTTGCCGCGGTCATCGGCGGTCTCCGGGAGCGCGGGGCGGGGGAGGTCTACCTCTCGGTTGCGCCGGAAAACCACGCCGCCCGGACGCTCTACGAGAAGTGGGGATTCCGGGAGGCGGGGTTCTGCCCGGCCTACTTCGGCGAGGAAGGCGCTCGCTTCGTCCTCCGGAGGGACCTCACTGCGGGAAGGCTTAATCCGTTTGAATTGAGATAGGTGGTGTGATCATATGCCGCTCACCCCGCTCCGTATCGGAGAGGCGTTCAAACCGGCGCCGCAGTTCCGGTCCTACCTCTACGCCTCGCTGGTCCTGGCCGTTGTCCTCTTCGTCCTGCCCTGGCTCGTCCCCGTCGTCCTCTTCAGCCCGATGATCATCGGTCTCGCTATCGCGCTGCCGGTCGTTGCCATCGTCCTCTTCGTTATCTACTGGATCCCTCTCTACTACGCGAGCATCGTCTACCGGCTCACCGTCACCGAGATCACCTGGCAGCGGGGGGTCTGGTTCCGGCAGACGGGGATCGTCCCCTACAACCGGATCACGAACGTCGATATCACCCAGGGACCCCTGATGCGGTTCTTCACCTTCTCGGCGGTCAAAGTGCAGACCGCGGGCTACTCAGCCCAGGCGCAGGCGGAGATTCTCCTCAACGGGATCGAGGACCCCAAGGATCTCCAGGAGAAGATCATGAACTTCGTCCGGACGACCGGTCCGACCGCGATCGGGGCCGGGCCGGAGGAGCCGCCGGCACTCCCGGCCGGCGGTGAGGTCGTGGAGGAGCTCCGGGCGATCCGGCGGCTGCTTGAAGGCCGGCAGGAGAGATAACACTTTTTTTTGAGGAAAAAGGTGGGAGGGCTAGCTCCCGACGACCCTATCCCGTTTGATGACCAGGACCGGCTGATTGGCGTTCTTGATCACGTACTCCGAGACCGTCCCGAGCAGCCGGTCGCGGATGTTCGACCGGCCGTGAGAGCCAAGGACGATCAGCGAGGCTCCCTCTGCATCCGCCGCGGCCACGATCTCCTTGCCCGGGCTGCCGACGGGTGTTCGGACGGTCACCTTCACGCCGTGCTTCTCGAGCGCCCGGCGGACGTCGAGGATCCGGTGCTGGATCTCCTCCCGCAGTTGCCGCTGGGTCTCGGTCTCCTGGTCGGGTACTGTCCCGAGGAACCCCTGCCCCCCCATGGCGATCAGGGTGATCTCCTTCTGGTCGATGACGTGGACGAGAACCACCTCCCGGGTTCCCGCCTCCTTCAGTGCGGGGATGTAGCCCAGCACCTTCATGGATGGTTCTGAGAAGTCCGTTGGGAATAAGATGCGTTCGAACATACTCTGGCACTCTCTCCGATGAGTTTCTCTGTGGGCCAGGTATTTAAATGACGTTGTGGGGTGCCTGCCGGGTGAGAGGGGATCGGGGTTCTGGACCAGCATTCCCATGGGCATCAGGGCACTTTCTTCTCAACACAGTACCGGTCAGAACGTTTCTTTATCATCTTGTGATCGCAATCGATTGATCGATATGTGTCTGCAAAATAAGGTTCTTCTTCATGCGCAGAGCTCCAGTTGTGACAATCAGAGAGTTTTACCTTTGCCCTGATGGACGCTTTATTGGAGTTCTCCACTATTCATCCAGGGTCGCCAGGATATCTCGATTCCGATACGGTCGGTCCTGCTTGCCGGCGTTCATCCGGTCGAGGAACTCGCCAAGAGGGAGAACTCCCTTCGTTGAACCCGAAGTCCATGATATACTATCCGATCACGAGTATCGGGGTACAGTCGCTCCCCGCGTTCTTATGCATGGAGGACCGGGGGTGACCGTCGTCTTATCTCTTATGGTCGGATCAACGCAATGTTCGACACAGGAGTCTCCGGCAGACAGCCGGTGCCTCACCCCCGCCCCTTCCCCCGGATCAGCACCCGCCACCGGTGCAGCATCCGCCGCAGGCCGGCAGTCCCCACGGGCGCAGGATACGGCAGAGGAATGACCACCCCGTCCGGGGGGGCGATGGTGAGGTCGAGGGCTTCGATGCATTCGGCGCAGACGGCCTCTGCGACCGGGTCCGGGTTGAGTGCCGGGTGGGGAGGCCGGAAACAGACCCGGCTCCCCGCGATGTCGGCAAACCGGGAGAGCATCTCCGCCTGGTAGGCCCGCTCCTCCTCGACCGCTTCCGAAGGATCGACGCCGCAGATCCGGCCGGCCTCCTCCAGGAACCGGCACGTCCCGGCAAGGCCGGTGGGGAACGATTCGATACAGGGCGTCTTAAACCTCCGCTTGAGGTCCTCGCCGACCGGCCGGAGCGCCGGTTCCCGGAGGATGTTGACGGCAGCAGCGCCGAGGCGTTCGACGTCCCCGGTGCCGATCCGCCGCACGAACCGGAGGTTGATGCCGATGCCGAGCCGCGCAAGGAGACGGGCGATCTCTGCCGCGTTCTCGTCGACGCCGTACTCCAGATTCTTCTCGCCGACCAGGTTCGCCGTCAGCGTCACTTCGGCCGCAGGACTCGCGAGCGTTGCGACCGAGGAGAGAGCGTTTCTGACGCCGGTCTCAAAGACCCCGCCGAGGAACCCCGCGGTCGGCACGGCGACAACCGGGACGCCTCGCGGTTTTGCACAGACCGCCGCGGTGTCGTCCCCGATCGTCTCGACGATGCAGGTCGAGAGAACGAAGACGGAGGTGGGTGCAGGGGAGACCGAGAGCGCCCGTGCTATGGTCTTCTCCAGCGCATCCTCCCCCCCGAATATGATGTCGTTCTCCGTAAGGCGGGTGGAGAGGAGGCGAGGGGCTTCGAGCCGGTCGTTTGAGAGCAGTGTGGCGTGGAGGAGGGAGAAGTTGTGGTGCGTACACCCTGCCGGACCGTGGACGATGCAGACAGCGTCCCGTACCTCCGTGAGCACCGAGAGCGCTCCGGTCAGGGTGCACCCCTCAAACCTGGACGAATTCAAGGGCGAAGGATTCGAGCTCATCCATCTCGAGGGGGGTGGGGATACTCGTCGTTCTGTTTTCGCAGATCGTGCGCCCGAGGTCCCGGTAGACCGCTGCCTGGTTCGATTCGGGGGCGTATTCGACGACCGTCTGCCGGTTCAACTCCGCAACCTGCACCCCGCGGTCGCGGGGGACGTAGGCGATGAGCCGGGAGTTAATCCTGTGGGCGAACTCTTCCACCAGGTCCCGCTCGCCGTCGATGTTCTTTGCGTTGCAGATCACGCCTCCGAGCGTGCACTTGCTCCGCACCCGGCGCGAGAGACGGGCGATGGCCTTAGCGATGTTGTTTGCCGCGTAGACGGACATCAGTTCGCCGGAAGTGACCAGGTAGATCTCCTGCGCGTATCCTTCCCGCATCGGCATCGCAAACCCGCCGCAGACGACGTCTCCGAGGACGTCGTAGACGATTACGTCGCCTTTGAGGGCGTCCAGGCGTTCAAGGAGCTGGAACGTCGCGATGATTCCCCGGCCGGCGCATCCTATCCCCGGTTCCGGACCGCCGGCCTCCACGCACCGCACCCCCCCAAAGCCCCGGTAGACCACATCGTCGACAGTGATAGTTGCATCCCCGCGCTCCCGGATAAGGTCGAGCACCGTCGGGATCCAGGTCCCGTGCATCAGCATGCGGGTACTGTCGTGCTTCGGATCGCACCCGATCTGCAGGATGTCAAGCCCTTCTCCCGCGAGTGCTGCCGATAGGTTTGCCGCCGTAGTGGATTTCCCGATTCCCCCCTTCCCGTAGAGGGCGATCTGCTTCATCATTTCTACTATGCGCTCGCATGGGTAATTAGGTGTCGGATGGTGTTTGCAATGTTCAATTATATATATCTCACTGCAATATAGAACGTGCGTTAAACCAATTACTTTCATAAAATAATCTATATTTACCATTATTTAACTAATTTGATTACAATCCTCTGTTTTTTATTATTAGAAATGTATATAACACTAAAGTATAAACCCCTGGTTAAGCAGGAAGGAGTACGATGGACCCACGGTTTCGATCACGGTTGATTGCGGCGCTTATTCTCATCGCCGTCGTCTGTTCGGCCTTCTCAGTGAGCCCGGTCACCGGCTTCCGCCTGGAGAACAGGGATGGGAGCGGCGCTGAAGCGGCACTTGCAGAGGCCCTGGTGCTACAGCAGAGCACCAAGATCAGAGAAGAGTTTATGGAGGACCTCACTGTCTACATCGACAGCAATAACGCTGTCTTCAAGCAGCAGGATGCTTCCGGGAGCAGCACGAGCGGTCTCTACGTCCCCGGCGAGAATGCCATCTACATCCGCTCGGACAGGGATCCGGCGCGGGCCGACGAGGTCTTCGTCCAGCAGGTCGGGTATCGGGTCTACCGCACCATGGGGTTTGACGAGAGCATGGTCTTTGAGACGCTGGAGATAAACTCCGGGTCGTACCTCTCCCGGGTCAGCGCACCCCCCGGCGAGGAGTGGAAGGCAGCGCTCTTCGCTGAGGCCTTCATGCTCTACCACGTCTCCCCGGCGCTCCTGAAGGCGGATGCCCCTGAGGTCTATACCTACATGGACCTCCTTGTGACGAGCAGCGGGGACCGGGCGACGGTGGACGACCTCTACACCCATTACCAGCCGGAATAACCGGCACCCCTTTTTGGTTCAGTCAAACCGCTTGAAGACTCCCATAACGAGCATGATCACCGGGATGATCTCGAGGCGCCCTATCCACATGATCAAGATGAAGAGGACCTTCGCCGGATCGGCCATGTCAGGTGAGACGAATCCTGCGGTCATGCCGTTGTTGCACATGGCGGAGACGACCTCGAAGATCACGTTGCTTGAGTCGAATGCCGTCGGCTGCAGATGCATCACAAGCACCGTGGCGACGAAGATCGAGAGGAAGTAGAGCATGATAGTCAGCATGTTCCGGGAGACCTCGAGGTCGGCGACGTTCTTCGGGATCACTTTGCCGTCGTACTTGAAGGGCACGAGCACGTTCCCGGAGACGAACATCCGCCGGAACCACCAGAGCAGGCTCTGAAAGCCGAGGACTACCCGGGAGAGCTTGATCCCGCCGGCGGTGCTCCCCGACGCCCCGCCGATGACCATCAGCATCGAGAGGAAGAGGACCGTCACGCTCGCCCACTCGTTGGGGGAGGCGACCTGGAACCCGGTGCTGGTGATTCCCGCCGCCGACATGAAGAGCGCCTGGCGGATGGCGGTAGGGATATCGGTTGCGTTGAGTGTGACGAGGTCCCACGCTATCACGACGATCCCGAGCGCGATGAGCATGAAGAGAAGGCGTGCCTGCTGGTCGTCGAAGAACCGCACGCCGTTTTGACGGTAGAGGATATAGTAGAGTTTGAACGGCAGAGCGCCGGCGATCATGATCGGGACGACGAGGACCTCAAGGAACGGGTTATTATAGAAGGGGATCCCTGCCGAGTGGATGGAGAACCCCCCGGTGGAGATTGTGACAAGGGCGATGTTCACCGCGTCCCAGAGGGGTATCCCCGAGAGGAGAACGAGCCCGATCGATGCGGCGGTCAGCACCATGTAGATCTTCCACATCTCCATGCCTGTTGCGACGACGCTCGGCATCAGCGCTTCCGAGCGTCCTTCCGAGCGGTAGAGGCGGAACTGGGTCAGCCCGGTCCTTGAGGCCATCGCGATGGTGAAGGAGACGATCCCGAGGCCGCCGAGCCACTGCATCAACGACCGCCAGAAGAGGAGCGTCTGGGGCAGGTCGTCGACGGACCGCATCATCGTCAGACCCGTATCGGTCCACCCCGACATCGCCTCGAAGACGGCGTCGAGGTAGGGGGTACCGAGCCCGAGGCTGAACGGCAGAGCGCTCACCAGCGCCATCGCGAGCCAGATCAGGGCGACGGCCATGAGGGCGGCGGAGAGGGGTGCCTCTCGCTCCTCCCGGGGTACCCGGACAAGGAGCATCCCAAGGAGGAAAAGGGTGACCGGGACAGAGAGCATGGGCAGGATCATCTCCCACTCCCGGTAGACCACCGCTACGAGGAGCGGCACTCCTGTGGCGACGCTCATATACCGGAAGATGTTGCCGATATCGGGTGCGATGGTCGAGAACTGCTCGATCCTGTCCATCGGTACATCTTCTCCGGGAACTCTTATCTATTTTCTCCTGCAGGATTTTTGGCTATTTAGAGGCCAAAAAGCGCCTGGAATCACCGGCGACCGCATATGGATGCACCGTTGCCGATCGAAGCCCCCTCTTCCTCGCCGGCGGCTCCCGGCGCGCTTTCGATGAAGATACGCCGGTTGATGATCCGCCAGGCGAGGATGAGCTGGGCCATATCCCCGGCCGTCAGGTAATCCACGTTCTGGAGAAGGTCGATGGGCTTCACCTGTGTCTGGATCTCGATGTTCTTCTCCAGTTTTTTCACCACGGCTTCATTTAACTCCCCGTCGAACGTGAGCGCCCCCATTGCCTTTCCCCCGATGTCCTCGGTCGTGAACTCGACCATGAAGTTCCGTTGGGAGAGTGAGAGGAGCCCGAAGAGGTCGATGGAAAGGTCGACGTCCCGGATACTCTTATCGAGTTTACTCTGGCAGAGGGTGACATGGTAGATGTTACGCTTCTCGCTTGCTTCCCTCCCGTACTTCGAGAAGGCGATCCTGATGACTGCGTCCGCGAACCGGCACTGGGGCGCGACGTACTGCTCGAAATCGGGCTTGCGGTCTTCCATCTCCTGGATGACCGCATCCACCGAATATCCCCGCTTATCCACGTCGCGTTTGATCTTCCAGGCGCGTTTGACGTCGGGGTCCGGGTCCACGTAGAGTTTGAAGTCGATCAGGTCCCGCATCTTTTTGGTCACGAAGGGGTGCAGCCCTTCGAGGATAAGGATCTTCGTGGGGTTAAACGGCACCGGGGGATCGAACATCCCGTTGTCGTGGTTGTAGACGGGTTTCTGGATCGTCTCTCCTGCTTTGAGGGCGATAAGGTGCTCTTCGAGCAGGTCGAACCGGTTCGCCTCGGGGACAAGCGGCGTGATCCCGAGAACCTTCCGCTCCCGGCGGTCGTACCTGTGGTAGTCGTCGATGGTGATCGTGGAGACGAGTTCCTCTCCGAAGATCTCCCGGATAGCCCGGGTGAATGTGGTCTTGCCGCTTCCGCTGTCTCCCGCCACGCCGATGATAAAGACGTAGGGCGACTCTGCAATGACTCTCTTGAAGTCGGATGATGCCATAACTCAGCTCACTGTTCGGTCGGTATCCCGCACTGTTAAGATTTCGGTGCCGGACGAAGAAGTTTCGGACAAAAAGAGGGAAGCCGGCAGGAATTCACCCTCTTGCAGGAGTCTATGACGGGATGATCCCCGCTTCTTCGTGCTTCTTCCGGATCGCGTCGGCGAGCCGGTCCAGCGCCGCGAAGTCCCCCTCTCTCGGGTAGCCCTTGATGTAGACCGGTTCGATCAACTCCACCTTGAGCCGATCAAGCATACTTGCAAGGGTATCAACGGTCTTCCCGCCCCAGCCGTAGGACCCGATCACCGACGCATACCGGGTTTTCGGGCGAAGGAGGTTTGCGAGGTACGCGGCGTAGACCACCTGCGGGTGGGGACCGAAGATGAGTGTCGGGGTCCCGATCACGACTGTGGCTGCATCCACCAGGGCCTTTGCAAGTTCGCCGATATCCGTCTTCGTGAGGTTGAACGGATGGACCTGGACACCACGCTGTATCAGGGCGGTGGTGAAGTGGTCGACCATTGCCTGGGTGCTCCCGTGCATGGAGACGAAAGGCAGCACCACCACGTTCCTGACGTCGTCGCCTGTCCAGTCACGGTAGGCGTCCATGATGAACGCCGGCCTGTCGTAGACCGGGCCGTGGCTCGGGGCAATCACGGCGATCTCACGTGCTGCGAGTTTCGCGAGGTGCGCTTTGATGCTTGACCGGAAGGGCATCATGATCTCGGCGTAGTAGCGTTTCGCGGACTCGTAGATTGCCCCCTCGTCGGGGACGTAGAGGGAACTCGTCGCGTAGTGCGAGCCGAAGAGGTCGCAGGAGAAGAGGATCCGGTCTTCGGGGAGGTAGGTCAGCATCGTCTCCGGCCAGTGAACCCAGGGGGCGAAGATGAACTCGAGTGTCCGATCCCCGAGGGTGAGCGTATCGCCGTCGCTGATGACAATGACCCGGTCCTGGGGGATCTGCAGGAGGTCGACGAGGAAGTCCCGGCACTTCTGGTTCGTCACCACCTTCGCCCCGGGGTAGCGGCCGAGCATCGCCGGTATCGAGCCCGAATGGTCCTGCTCGGCATGGTTCGCGATGATGTAGTCGATCTTATCGACCCCGAGCCGGTCCAGGTTCGCCGTGAGGTCCGCAAACTTCGACGGGTCGACGGTATCGATCAATGCCGTCTTCTCGCTGCCCCGTAGCAGGTAACTGTTGTAGGAGGTGCCGTCGGGGGTTGGGATCAGTTCGTCGAAGATCCGGCGGTCCCAGTCGATGGCCCCGACGGCGAAGACGCCCGGCACGATCTCACGTGGCGTCATGCTCTGCCTCCCCCGGGTACATTCCGACCATTATACGGTGTCTGTGGGTGGTTTCCTGACATCTTTCACACTCCGTAGGCTGCAACCGGCCATGGTTTTCCAGCGTGCCGGTCGGTGAACGTTTATCCGGCCCGAACGCTGATAACGGTTTCGTCTCCCTCACCCGGAGGGGAGGCTGGTCTGCCTCTCGCCCCGGTCTCCCTCCCTCCGGACGGTGTTTGCAAAGAGATGGGCCTGCCGGGTCGGTTCCGGGAGCCGGTACCCACGGGCGGTCGCGAGGACGAGATCGACTGCAGAGAGGAGGTCGATACGGTGACCCACGGAAACATAGACCGGTTTCGTCCTTTCTTTCGTCCGGACCGCCATCCCTATCGTCTCGCCGTTCCGGAGCACCGGGCTCGTCGAACCCCTGGCGGGGCCGGGCTCCGTCACCGTGCCGACGAGGAGGCTCTTTGCGACCCCGACGGTGGGCCGGTCAAGCAAGACGCCCATGTGGCTTGCGATGCCGAGGCCGCGGGGGTGGGCGATCCCCTGCCCGTCGAAGAAGATGACGTCCGGCTCGGACCGGAGTCGTCGGAACGCCTCAAGGAGAGCGGGACCTTCCCGGAAGGTGAGGAGCCCCGGTATGTAGGGAAATGATGTCTCGATAGAGGCAGAGACCCGTTCGACGACGGTGAGATCGGGGTAACGGAGGACGACGACGACCGCATGGATCTCGTTTGAGCCCTTCGCGTAGGAGGCGTCGGCGCCGGCGAGGAGGGTGACCTCATCGATATCGCCGGAGAGGCTGATCCTCTTCCGGAGCGTCTCCTGGAGGCGGACGGCCTCCGCCGGGGCAAGGTCAAACGGGTGGGTCTCGTTGATCTCCATGAACGCTTCCGTTGTGGCTTTGATTCACGCTGTCCTATAAAACTATTATTATATACTTTGTGCGTACAGCACCCCGCGGGTAACAACGTATGACCCGACAGAACCCGCTTCGCTATGTAATTGCCATCGTGATCGCACTCGTTGGAGTGCTGGTCGTTTACGCCGCCCTCACGACTCCCGGTCTCTCCCTCCTCGTCTGGGCCGGCGCCGCCATCGTCCTCGTGGGGGTGATCGTTGCCGCCTCGTTGCAGATCGCCGACCAGTGGGAGAAAGCGGTCGTACTCCACCTGGGCCGGTTCTCGGGCCTCCGCGGTCCGGGCATCTTCGCCATCGTACCCTTCATCGATACGGTGGCCTACTGGATCGATCTCCGCACGATCACGACCTCGTTCCGTGCGGAAAAGACCCTCACCCGCGACACGGTCCCGGTCGACGTCGAGGCGGTCCTCTTCTGGCGCGTGCGGGACCCGGAGAAGGCGGCGCTGGAGGTCGAGGACTATCGGTCCGCCATCAGCTGGGCGGCACAGACGGCGCTCCGGGAAGTCATCGGGAAGTCCAACCTCGCCGATATGCTCGAGGGCCGGGAGAAGCTCGACGCGGAGCTGCAGCGGATCATCGACGTCCGGACCGAGCAGTGGGGGATCCACGTCAGTTCAGTGGAGATCCGGGATATCCTGATCCCCCGCGAGCTCCAGGACGCGATGTCCATGCAGGCCCAGGCGGAGCGGGAGCGGCAGGCGCGGGTGATCCTCGGCGACTCCGAGCTCCAGGTTGCAAAGAAGTTCGAGGAGGCGGCACGGACCTACCAGGACAACCCGACCGCCCTCCACCTCCGGGCGATGAACATGCTGTATGAGGGCCTCAAGGAGAAAGCGACGCTCGTCCTCGTCCCGGCATCGGTCCTCGACACGATGAACCTCGGCACCACCCTCGGCCTCTCGGCGCTCGCGAAGAACACGATGGAGGATAATGGGGACCGCCGGGGATCGACGGCCGGCGAAGCGAAGTCCCGCAAGCCGCCGGCGACCGAACCCGGCGCCCCCTGACCCGGCCGACCCCGGGTCCCGGGGCATTTTTATACGTGGACGGGGTACGGCAGGTCACCTCCGGGACGTGAACGGTATGGGACGATGGGTATGCAGTGTCTGCGATTACGAGTACAATGAGGAGGCGGGAGACCCTGAGACCGGTATTCTGCCGGAGACGCTGTTTGAGGATCTCCCCGACGACTGGCGGTGTCCCCGCTGCACCGTGGGAAAGGGAGCATTTGTGCGGGTTGATGAAGAGGAAGAGGTGAAGACGGATGAAGAAGACGACCTTTGAAGGGGCTGCAACGACGGTGGCCGACGTGATGGTAGCGGAGCTGGAAGCGTGGGGGGTCAACCTCTACTTTGGTATGCCCGGAGCGTCGGCGCTCCCGCTCGTGGATGCGGTCCGGAGGAACAGGAACTCCCGGTACATCGTCGTCCGGCACGAGCAGACCGCGGCCCTCGCCGCGTCCGCCTACAACAAACTCACGGGAAAGATGGCGGTCTGCCTGACCATCGCCGGGCCGGGGGCGACGAACCTTGCGACCGGTCTGTACGATGCAAAGGAAGACCATGCAAGCGTCCTCTCATTGAATGGCCAGGTCCAGACGCAGTATGCCGGGCCCGGCGGCATCCAGGAGATCGACCAGGACGCCTTCTTCCGGCCTATCACGGTCTTCAACAACACCGTCGCCGACCCGACGACGGCGGTCAAACTCCTCACCCGGGCGCTGCGTTACGCTGCCGTCGCCCGCGGCGTTGCCCAACTCTCGCTCCCGAACGATATCCAGCGAGAACCGCTTGATGCAACCTACTGCGAGCGCGAGACCTGCCTCCCGGAGGTCGGGGTTGCGCCGACCGACGAGACCGTCGCGGCCGCGGCGGAGGCGATCGACGGCGCCGCACGACCGGTCATCCTCGCGGGGTTCGGGGCCATGCGTGCGGCCGGTCCGGTCCTCGACCTCGCGGAGACGATCCAGGCGCCGATCGTCACCACCTTCCGGGCGAAGGGCATCCTCCCCGACGAGAACGAGTGGGTTGCCGGGCTCCACGGGCAGCTCGGGACGCCGCATGCCCTGACACTCGTCCTGAAATCGGACCTGGTGATCGCCTGCGGGGCGAGTTTCTCCGACCTCACCGGGATCCCGCCGGAGAAACCGGCCGTCCATATCGATATCGACCCGCTCCAGCTCGGGAAGCACCCGCTTGCGGTCGGGGTCTGGGGGGACTGCGCCATTGCCATACCCCGGATCCGTGAGCGGGTCCGGCCTCGGGATGACTCCGGGACCCGGCAGTGGCTCGCGAAGAAGAAGCAGGAATGGCGCGACCGGCTCGACCGGGAAGCCGACCCGGCTGCCGTTCCCATTCGCCCGCCCTACATCATGAAGGTCCTCTCAGAGACCCTGCCGGAGGATGCGGTCATATCGCTTGACGTCGGGGAGAACCAGTGGTGGTTCGGGCGGAACTTCCGGATGAAGCGGCAGCGGTTCGCGATGTCGGGCTACCTCGGGACGATGGGATTTGGGCTCCCCGGGGCGATTGCGGCAAAATTAGCCTATCCGGAGAAGAGCGTCGTCTGCATCACCGGGGATGGGGGGTTTGCCATGGTCATGGCCGACTTCACCACGGCGGTCAAGTACGACCTCCCGATCGTCGTGGCGGTCCTGAACAACCACGATCTCGCCATGATCCGCGAAGAGCAACGGGAAGCGGACTACCCGCCCTTCGGAACCGACCTCACGAACCCCGACTTTGCGGCGTATGCGGAGGCCTCCGGCGGCGCCGGGATACGGGTGACCCGGCCGGGGGACCTCCGGGACGCCGTCCTCCGTGCACTGGCGATGGACAAGCCCGTTATCGTCGATATCGAGACCGACCCAAAGCGATTCCAGTGAGGAAAAAAGGGAAGGGGAGGTTCATTCGCCGGAGAGGTAGTCGTAGAGGAACGCAGCGACTACGGCACCGACGATGGGGCCGATGATGTAGATGGGGAAGAACGTCCAGAGGTTCGACCCGCCAAGCAGCCAGTCCCCGAGATACGGCCCGAACGTACGGGCAGGGTTCAACGAAGCGCCGGTCAGGTTCCCGGTCGTCGTGATGATGCCCGCGACGGCAAGGCCCACTGCGAGGCCGGAAAAGCCCGGCGTGGCCCGCTCGTCGACGGCGGCGCCCATGATGACGAACATCAGGAGGAACGTACCGATAGTCTCGATGACGATCGCCTGCAGGTAGCCGATACCGGGGAAGGGGGTCGTTGCCCCGAGGCCCCCGATGGTGACGGCGTCCGGGCCGACCGCCCAGGCAAAGAGGAGACTTGCGGCCGCCGCGCCGATGAACTGGGCGACGACGTACGCACCCGTATCGAGCGCAGGAAACCGCCGGGTAGCGAAGAGGGCTATCGTCACCGCCGGATTGATGTGGCATCCCGATATCCTCCCGAACGCGTAGATCGACCCGGTGATGGCGATACCGAAGGCAAGCCCGATGGCGAGCCAGTCGCCGAGGCCCCCGAGCGCCCCGATCCCGATGTTGAACGGAGTCGACGGGGTGGTCCCTGAAGCAAGCATAAGGGTGACGACGGCTGCACCGGCTCCGAAGAAGACCAAGATGAATGTACCGACGGCCTCGGCGATGCACCGTTTTCCTAGAGTAACAGTCATGGTTTCACCAGATTGGTATAGGTTTTACGAGGAGCCGACCAAAAAGGTCGGTGGTGTGTGCCTCACTTCCCCTTCTCGTACAGGGCAGCATAACACTCGGGACAGAGAATCCTCGGCAACGGCGCCTTCACGCGCTTGCTGGGAAGGGGATAGCCCCCCTCCCAGAGATCGATATCTTTCCTGATGGCGTGATCCATGCAGAGCCCCATCCCGCAGACGATGCAGATTGCCACCGCCTCGCTCTCCTTCCCCTCAAGGGCGCAGTAGTAGCACTTCATGGCAGTTCCTCCTCAGACCGCCTCTCTCCACTGGCAGTACCCGTGCCGCATGTCGATCAGGCACGCAGAGGCGCAGTTCTTGCAGGCCCGCACCGGGGCGGCTGCCGTCTCTTTCTCGAGAGCGATGATGTTCGTCATCATCGTCGCGGTCACGGGCTCGCTCGTCAGGAGGCACGGGTAGTCGGCAAGGCTCATCAGGGCGGCGAACCGGACAGATATCGCACAGGCCGCGTAGACATACCGTTGCGGGTTCATCAGCACCTCGTTCTTGCGAATGGGCGAGAGGTCGACGGGATACTTGCCGATCATGGGGACCGGTTCCTCACCGGAACCGTTCGCGTTCCGTTGTGCCTTGTCGAGGAGTTTCCATCCGCGATAGATCATGTCCATGAAGTCGCAGTTATGGAGTTCCGCCGCCGCTCCCCGAGACGGGTAGATCTGGACGTAGTTGTGGAATCTCTTCGTGAGCAGGTCGACGATCATGGGTGCGTTGAACCCGTCGAGCTGGAGGATATACTCGGTTGCGGCGGCAGACGACCCGGTCGCGACCGAGAGGACGTCCCAGTAATTCTTGTAGGAGTCGAACGATCTCCGGAGCGAGGACTCCATTACCTCGGTGACCGCCTCGATCGTCGCCATGACGACATCGTCCTTGCACATGTTAAAGGTCGTCTGCGCGATGTGGTGGGAGACGTCGCCGACGCTGTAGGCCGGGACGGTCAGGATGTTGCCGTAGTGAACATCGTCGTCGATGGCGGCCTTGATCGTCCTTTCCATGCGGCGCCGGTACTCACTCATATACTTCCGCTGGTCAAAGGAGGTCATCCCGGCCTCATCCATCAGTTCCGCCTGGGCTTCGACCGGTTCGCGGTAAATCTTCTGCATCGTCGCAATCTCTTTTGCCGTCGCCTCGGTGGGGGTGGCTCCTGCCTCGAGGGCGTGGGCGAAGGCGTCGCCGAAACCGTAGGAGGTGTTCATGCCCCACGATTTGGCGGCGAGGATCGCCCGCTTGTGCTCGACCGGAATCTCGGTCTTTTGCAGCACCTGGTTCACCACGTTGCTCGTGCTCCCCGGGATCAGTGCAAAGTCGACGACGCAGGTAGGGCCGTAGAACCCACCGTAGTGCCGCACCGCCTCGAGACCGATCCGGGCCTCCGCATCAGCGATCGCCTGGACGAAGGCGTCGACGCTTTTTGCGAACGCTTCGTCCTGGCCTTTCAGGATCTCGAGTACCACGGGTGTCTGGTAGTGCTCGACGAACGGGTCGTCTTCGGGACGGACAGTCGTCGTAAGGCCCTTGAGGGACTCGTAGTGCGCGACCACCGAGTCCTTGTGCAGGTCGATGACTGCCTGGCTCTGGTCGCCGATCGCCGTCATCTTCTTTGCTACGTCGACGTAGGGTTTCGTGTCCTCGATGACGAATTTCTGACCGCGTTTTGCCTTTACCGTATCCACGTCCGCCCGCTGGGCGGCCATGGCCTCGTTTATCATCTTCTCGTAGAGTTCTCTCATATCTGTCGCCTCTCGATGTCGTTTGACGGCGATCCCACAGGGACCGCCGGAGTTAGCAGAACGGCTCTGAGCGACGGAGGGTGGCGTGGTCCCGGGAAGGGGGCCGGATGAATGTGGAGAGCGAAAGGTCGATGATGGTCAGGGATCTTGAACGGTGGTTCTTGCTGTTTGCTGTCAGTCTCTGCACCCCCCATCCTGCCATGATGGCCTGGTGGAGATTCGTCAACTGGCATATTTGGCCGTCTCGCATATATCAGTTGTGTCGTCCTCCGGAGCAGTTGTCCCGGAAAAAAGGTAGATTTTTAGTCGTTTCGCGTATCAAAACCAGGCATCCAGCGTCTTCTGCGTCGCCTTCACCGAGACCCTGGCGAGTGAGCTCCGGACCCGCTCTTCCGAGAAGTCGTAGCGCCCACAGAGCATCTCTATGACCCCGTCGACGTCAGGCGGCTTCCACTCGAGCGTGTAATCGTCGGTGACCGGCGGATCGAGGAAGAAGTCCCGGATGGGTCCGGGGTCGAAGTCGGGCAGTCTCTCTGCAATCATCGACTCAAACTCACCGTTTCGCACGGCCTTCAAGGCTGTCTTGCCGCCGACGCCCCGGATGCCCGGATTGAAGTCCGTGCCCACCAGGATGCCGATCTCGACGAGTTGCTCTCGTGTGACACCCAGGCAGTTGAGGAGGGGGGAGAGGACGATCCTCTCAGGGTTCACCGTGATCGTCCGCCCCCGCATCTTTCGCCTGCCGCTGATCGTGAGGTTCCGGACCAGCACCGGGGAGCCGAAGAGGAGCGAGTCGTAGTCCTGCGAGACCGCGTAGGTGACCATCCCCCTCCGCGCCATATGGGCCGCCTGTGCCTCGCCTTCGCTCGGCGCCTGCACCCGGGGAATGCCGAGCAGGTCGAGGAGTTCGTGGGACGACGCTATGATCTGACCGTCGATACGGGTGGACGCGCTCGCCTGCCTGTACGCCTCCTCCGTATCTCCCTCTTTCAGCGCTGTCTTCCAGGCCTCGTCGGCCCTTGTCCGGACTGCCCGCCGCTCCCGGATCGTCTCCTGTTTGAACTCCGGCGGCTTCCCGTCAAAGACGAAGACCGGTTTTATGCCTTTCTCCAGGAAGTTGACCGTCCGGAAGAGGATGCCCGAGAGGTGTGAGGTGACCCTTCCTGAGCTGTTCATCAGCGGCGTGCCGTCAGGCTGCCGGATGATCGAGAGAAACTGGTAGAGCGCGTTATGGGCGTCCACTGCGGCGGTGCCGGTGAGGGCGTCCCAGGTCAACGTCTCTTTACAGTCTGCCAGGATATCTCGGATCGCAACGCCCATGCTACTTATTCATGAGGGGGAAAGGCCATTAAGATGGCGGTTCTCCTCACCGGTACATCCGCCGGGAGAGCCCGTCAACAATCTCCTCGATGTGGCTCACGGTGTTGTCGTACTTGGCGCTCATCGTCTTCCCCATCTCTTCCATGTTCACGCGCATGGTGCGCTCCCGCTGTGCGACGCTCTGCTCGAGGCTCACAATCTTTATACCGAGAGAGATGAGCAGCCCCCCGAGAGAGAGCATCATGAACGTCGCAGCAACTGCTATAGTCAGGTCCTGCCAGAATCGCATCACCAGCACGACGGTGGAGACCACCATCACGATGGTGAGAACGATGTCGCCGATGAGTTCGCGAATCTCCATATTTTAAAGTAATGAGGATGCATTAATTAACCTACCTATAGTGAATGGAGATTTGTGATGCAGATACGCGACTGGCTGCCACTTCTTGGAATGCCCCTTATGCTCCTGTTTGTCCAGGTGATTGCCGTCATCCTCGTCCTCCCCATGCAGGCAGCGGGGCTTGTGGCATTTGAGGATCCCGAATCGGTTGCAAATCCACTCCTCTTCATCGGGATATTGCTCGCCTTCACGCTGGTCCTGCTCCTCCTGATCCGGGTGGGAGGTCGACGGCTCATCTCCGTCTTCATCGGGATTTCCATATTCATGACGTTCCTCTACATATTCGGGGCGCTCTTCAGCCTCGCGCTCGGGGCGACCGGCGTCGCCGCCGCCGGGACGCTCATCGCTGCCGGGGCGGCGACAGCGCTCCTCTACCTCTACCCGGAGTGGTACGTCATCGACACCCTCGGCGTGCTGATCTCCGCGGGCATCGCCTCAATCTTCGGTATATCCCTTGCCATCCTGCCGGTGCTCGTGCTGCTTGTGCTGCTCGCGGTCTACGATGCCATATCGGTCTATCGGACAAAACATATGATCACGCTTGCCGAGGGCGTCCTTGAGACGAAAGCCCCCATCATGGTCGTGGTCCCGAAGAGAATGGACTACTCATTCCGGCGGGAGGGTCTCAGGATCGAGGAGGGGGAGGAGCGCGGCGCGTTCGTCATGGGTATGGGCGACCTGATCATGCCTTCCATCCTCGTGATATCGTCGCACGTCTTTGTGGATGCGCCTGCGGTCCTCTGGGTCCTCTCCGCCCCGACGATCGGCGCGATGGCGGGATCGCTTGCAGGCCTCGCCGCGCTCCTATACTTCGTCAACAGAGGCAAGCCCCAGGCGGGGCTCCCTCCCTTAAACGGCGGGGCTATTCTTGGGTTTCTGGTTGGGGCGGCTCTCGCAGGCTCGTTTTCGTGGCTTCCTTTCTGAATGTGAGCAGGAGGTCGAGCACCTCTTCCACCCCTTCCCCGGTGAGCGTGGACATCGCCGGGTAGCCTTCGATCCCCCGGATATCTGCCTTATTGACGACGGTCACCACCGGGACGTCGACGAGCCGGCGTATCTCATCGAGGAGCCGGACCTGGTCGTCGAGCGAGTAGCCGCAGTGCTCGCTTGCGTCCAGGATGAAGAGGACGATGTCGGCCGTGTTGATGATGGCGCTTACTGCTTGCCGCTCGATGGGGTTCCTCTCGTTTGCAGGCCGTTCGAGGACGCCCGGTGTGTCGATGAACTGGATGCGGTCGCGCTTTCCGATCTTGCGGTGACCGACGATGACCCCCTTTGTGGTGAAGGGGTAGGCGGCGATCTCGGGGTCCGCCGTTGAGACGAGCCTGATGAACGAAGATTTCCCTACGTTCGGGAACCCGGCCACCACCACCGTGAACTCGTCCTCGCTCACGTGCGGAAGTTTCCGCAGGAGGTTTCGCGCTTCATTGAGGTATATGAGGTCGTCCTCTATCTGGTGGACGATGGAGGCGATGCGGGCGACGGCCTGTCGCCGTTTTGGGCCTGTATCTTCCGCAGACCGCATACTACGGGTGTAACCGGAGCCGATAACCCAGACCTGGTCGGCCGCCCAGGTGACGGCGCCGAGGGACTTCTTCAGCCGGTCGAGCGAGACCAGGATCTCGGCCACCTCCTGGTAGAAGGGAGGGAGGCGCTCAAAGCTCGGGAACGAGCTGACCACGCTCTTTAATTTATCATGGATGGCTTTCGCGACGGCTCTCACGAACTCCTCGTTTGCCCGATCGACGTTGATCTTTAGTTTCCTCTTGGCTGCCGCCCTGCGAAGACTGCGGTCGAGCACTTCGTCCGCCGTCGGAACGGTCGGGATAGTTTCAAACTCCACTGTACGCACAACCTAATGTATTTAAACAACGTATTATGACTGATAATTATGGATCTCTCTCCAATTCAGAAGGACATCCTGATAACCCTGATTACTCTATATCATCAGTCCTCCCACTCTATAAAAGGTGAGGAGATCGCGGATGTGCTGAAGCGCAACCCCGGCACGGTCCGCAACCAGATGCAGGCATTGAAGGCGCTCGGGCTCGTAGACGGCGTGCCCGGTCCAAAGGGCGGGTATAGCCCGACCGCCAATGCATACAAGGAGCTGAATCTCGGCGACCTCGAGCACCAGTCCGAGGTGCCGATCTTCCGCGACGGCGAGAAGGTGAAGGGCGTGCGGGTCGCGGAGCTCGGGTTCACCACCCTCTGTCACCCGGACCTCTGTCACGCGATGGTCAGGATCATCGGGAGCGTGAAACTCTTCAAAGTCGGCGACATGGTCTCGATCGGGCCCACGCCGGTGAACAAACTGCTCGTCCGCGGTGAGATCTTCGGGATGGACGAAAACCAGCAGGCGCTCCTGATCAGTGTCGCTGAGATGATATCCCTCCCGAAACAGACGATCAAGCACTACATGAGCACTCCGCTCCTGACCCTGCCGCTCTCCGCCACCCTCCGTGATGCGGTCCACCTCTTCAATTGTCACCACATTCACGGGGCACCGGTGATGAGCGAGGGTGACGACCTTGCGGGCATCGTGACGTTGAGCGATGTTGCTCGGGGCCTGGACGAGGGCCTGATGCTGGATGCGCCGGTTTCAAAGGTCATGACCCGCAGTGTGGTTCAGGTGTCGTCGTCGATCCGGCTCTATGAGCTTGTGCGGCGATTCAAGGAACGGGAAGTAGGGAGACTGATTGTGGTCGAGGACGGTAAGCCCGTCGGCATTGTTACTCAGACCGATATAATTCGGGTCTTTCCCTCACTTTGATCCCCTCCCCGTTCTGAATTTGGCGCTTCAACCCCTCAGGAGACGGATAACTATTTATATGAGAATACCTATGGTGCTTCTGTCAAACGAGTTCTGTGTGAGAGCACATTTCACAGAACTCAATGAAAAGGGGGAAATGAGATCATGACAGATATACCTCTGGCACCAGTTGGCAGAATCGTGAAGAAGTCCGGCGCGGAACGCGTGAGTTCCGATGCCAATGAAGAGCTCGCAAAATTGATGGAACAGTACGCATCACGGATCGCGAAAGAAGCAATTAAACTGGCTGGTCACGCGGGCAGAAAGACGGTCAAGGCAACGGATGTCCGGATGGCAGCCGAGACTGTGAGATGAACTAACCCTAACTCCTATTTTATGGTACAGGAACGCTCCCTGCCGGTTGACCCGGAAGGGCGTTCGCTGCGGAGCAGACGAATCTTCGCGTGCGAAACGAGTAAAACCCGCCGCACTTCAGGATCGCGGCGAAGCGTTGCGATACGCTGATGGTGTGAGGAGGGTGAAGACCTTCGTTTGCGGCTGGTTTGAGAGCGAGACCCCCTGTCCTTGAAATCCCACCCGTTCCCCGACGGGCAACGGTCGACGGCAACGCTTCCGGATAAAGAACCTGTAATGCGGTTTTTCTGTGATTTTGAGGAATTTAAAAGATTTAAATAGTACAAACGCCCCACGGTTCTGTATGAGCAAAACCTTCTGCCGTGCCCTTGCCAGGAAGAGAGTGATGAGTAACGATGGCATGCTCATCGGGACCATCAAGAACATCATGGTCGACCTCAATACGGGGCAGGTGGTCGACCTGATCGTCAAACCTGACGAGACATTCAGAACCGATGGTTACCGGACCGATGGGGACAAGATGCTCGTGCCGTTTGAGGCAGTGAAAGATATAAAAGACTATGTTGTGGTCGACCGCTACCTGCTGAAGAAGTAGGGATAATACTTTTTCACCGCTTCTACGAATCCATCCCCATACGCTCCCGGGGATACCCAGTCTGCCGCCGCTCGTGTCGGGGCCGTGGCGTTTCTCACCGCGACGCCGATGCCGGCAGCCTCAAGCATCTCGATGTCGTTCTCTGAGTCCCCGATAGCCATCATCTCGTCCGGAAGGATACCCATATCTCCGGCGAGTTCCGCGAGCGCCGTCCCCTTGTTCACGCCGAGAACCTGGAGATGAATGGCAAACCCGGTGTCGAGCACCCGGACGGGAAGGTGGCGGTCGCGAATGACCGCCCGCGCTTCATCCGGGTCGACGGTCCGGGCAAAGGCCACATCGGCGAACCGGTAATGCGCGCCGAAGAGTTCGAGCTCAGTGCCCTTCCCGGCAAAATACTCCCTCAAGATTTCAAACGCCTCAAGGCAGGTCTTCCGGTCGCCAGGGACCTGGAGGATGCCTGCAAACCCCCTCCGGTAAACGCCGCCGTTCTCCCCGATGATGGTCCCGTCCGTCCCGACCATCTTGCAGAGCCCGTCCATGAAGCAGACGGTGTTGCCGCTTGCGAGCACCACTTCTATGCCGGCATCGACGAGCGTGCGGATGGTCTCGACGGCGGCGGTGTTGATCCGCCGCCGCCGGTCGGTGATGGTGCCGTCGACGTCCGTGACGAGCGCCTTCAACACTGTTTGAGCCCTGCCTGTTCGACCATGAACGCCGCCTCGCCCTCAGGGAGGTTGGGGCTGTCCACCAGGCGGGCGACCCTCTTACCGCCCTTGCTCTTTCGGAGGTAGAGCCGGAAGGTTGCCGTGTGTCCGACGATGTTGCCGCCGATCGGTTTTGTGGGGTCGCCGAAGAGGACGGCGGGGTTCGACATCACCTGGTTGGTCACGAGACCGACGGCGTTGTGGTCGTCGATCAGTTTCAGGAGGTCGTGCATGTGACGGTTCAACTTCTGTTGCCGGGCCGCGAGGGTGCCTCTTCCTGCGTACTCCGACCGGAAGAGGGACGTCAACGAGTCGATGACGAAGAGCCTGATCGGGTAGTCGGAGTTCCGCAGTTCGTTTGCAAGTTCTCGTGCGGTCTCAAGAAGCAGCATCTGGTGGTCGGAGCTGTGCGCCCGGGCGACGTGGATCCGTTCGAGGATCTCCTCGATCGGTCCGAGGTCCGCTTCCTCCGGGAGCCCGTTGACCATCTGCTCGATCCGCTCCGGGCGGAAGGTGTTCTCGGTATCGACGTAGATGACCCCGCCGGCGAGGCCGCCGAGGTCTTCGGGGAGCTGGGCGTTGACGGCCATCTGGTGGACGAGCTGGCTCTTACCCGACCCAAATTCCCCGTAGACCTCCGTTATCGCCTGTGTCTCAAGGCCCCCGCCGACCAGTTCGTCGAACTCGGGGACCAGGGTCTTGAGTTTCTTGATATCCTTTCTCTTGTCCAGGATGTCCCGGCCGGTCTTGAATCCGCCGATATCCGCCATCTTCCGGGCGGCGAGGATCACCTTCTTTGCGGTTCCCTCACCGATCTCGGCCGCCTCGGCAAGATCCGATGTGGTGGCCGTTGCTATGCTCTCGACGGTCCCGTATCCGGCCTCGCGGAGTTTGTCGGCAGTGGTGGTTCCGACGCCCGGTAAATCTTCAAGATCAATCTCTGACATCTCATTCCTCACTTGATCTCTAGGTGTGTTCTACTAAGGTACACTTAGAGTCTATAGCGTGAGACATAAAGGTCGCTCGCCGTGCGGGGTGAAAGTGAAGATAGAGATCAGGATACCCTGGAGAGCCGATCCAGGCGGCGCCGCAACTCTTCCTGATCGGGAAATACGGTCTTGAGAGAGTGGAGGCTGATCACGCCCCGGTGCACCGTGCCTCTCGCGCGCACAACATACCCGACGGGCAGCTGCCTGTCGAGGAGGTAGCAGGCGTCGCCGGTATCGATGCAGATCCCCTGCCCGGTGGCGATGATCGTCCCAACGACTTCCACCTCCTTCTCCTCCTCTGCGAGGAGAACGAGGGCGCTCCCCCACGAGAGGTGGAGTTCGACATCCCCGTAGCGCCCGCGTTTGGCGATCGCGTTGTAGGCCTCTATCCGGTCGCCGGGCACCAGGCGATCCTCCGCTTTCTCGCCCCAGATGACGACCGGGATCTCGTTCGTCCCGTCAGTGAGGACCAGGTTCCGGACCGAGGACCGCCTCCCGCTCCGCGTGACAAACGAGTGAGGTGGCTGCACGCGCACAACCGTTCCGGTAAACGAGTAGGACCTTCCTTCCTCTACATCTGCAAGGGTGTCGAGCGGGAGGACGATCTCCCGATCAGAGCGGGAGACGGACGCCGCTTCGCCGAGGCTGTACTCGATGCCCCGCTCGCCATCGCGTTCCGTGGCCCCACGGATGACGACGTTTTCTCCCGCTTCCACTCCGAGGAGGACGGCCGGGGCCCAGGCGACGAGCCGGAAGACACCGTCCTCGTTTCCCACCACCGCCTCGACCATCTCTCCCTCGCCCCCGTCGCGCCGCTTGAACGTCCGCGGGTTCCCGACTGATATCAGCCTGACCTCGAGGTCTCCTGCCGGGCCGAGGGAAGCGGCGGAGGCCTCCGTCACCTCCGGGCAGGCGATCTCGCAGGCCGCCTTCTGGACGGCGAGGGCGGTGACGTCGGGAACTTTCCCGCCGCCCTTCGGCCGGCCGAGGATCTCGAGCACGTCGCCCGGCTCGATCTCGCGGACACCGCCGGCCTTCTCGTCCCAGAGGGTCAGCCAGGCCCTCCCGGTCTCGTCACCGACCGTCACGTTCGCGACGATCCCGGTCGTGCCGTCCTGCCGCTCGAACTCCTTCGGCTCGCCGACCTCAAGGACCTTCGCGAAGAAGCAGACGAGGCTTGAGGCCCCGGGGATCTCGCGGATCCGGACGTGCGAACGGCCGAGGTCTTTGACGACCAGCATCGCCGCGGTCCGCTCATCGAGGAGGTCCCCCGCCTCCGCCACCTTCTCCTCCACCCGGCACTCGAACTCCTCTTTTTTGAGGAGGTCGTCGACCAGGAGGTAGTGGAAGTTCACGTCATCTCATTCCTGCCACGGCGGCGTCATCATCGGGGCGGTCAGGTAATCGACCGTCTCGGCCCGGCGCATCAGGGCGGCCTTATTGCCTGCGAGGAGGACCTCGGCGCACCGGGGACGGCTGTTGTACTGCGACGACATCGCAAACCCGTAAGCCCCGGCGTCGAGCACCGCGATGATGTCGCCGGCCGCAAGTTCGGGAAGCATCCGGTCTTTTGCGAGGATGTCGCCCGTCTCGCAGATCGGCCCGGTGACGGAGTACTCCTGCACGGCGGGGGCGTCGGCCTTGTTTGCCGCGACGACCGCGTGGTAGGAGTCGTACATCGTCGGCCGGACGAGGAGGTTGAACCCTGCGTCGACGTTCGCGAACGTCTTGTGGGCGGTCTTGACGGAGTTGACCCTTGTCAGGAGAAGGGTCGAGTCGGCGACGAGCCACCGGCCGGGCTCGACCCAGAGTTCGGGCTCGATCCCGAGTTCTTTGATGCCGCGGAGGAAGACCGGCATGACCGCGCCGGCGTACTCCTCCGGTGTCGGGGCCCGGTCGGTCTCCCGGTGGTAGGGGATGCCGAGGCCGCCCCCGATATCGATGAACTTCGGGTTCACCCCGATCTCGATCAGGTCGCGGGCGACGCCGATCAGGACCTCGACCTCGTGGGCGAAGGGCTCCACGGCCAGGATCTGCGAACCGATGTGGCAGTGAATCCCGATGGGGTTGACGTGCTCGAGGGCGAGCGCCTCACGGTAGGCATCGAGGATCCGGGCTGCCGGGATGCCGAACTTGCTCGTCGCAAGCCCGGTTGCGATCTTGGGGTGGGTCGGGACCTCGATCGCCGGGTTGACCCTGAAGGCGATATCGACAGTCCTCCCCGCTTCGCCGGCCGCGGCGTCGAGCTGCCGGAGTTCGTCGGGCGAGTCGACCGAGACCCGGATCCCCTTCTCGACGGCGAGGACGAGGTCGGACGGGGTCTTAGAACTCCCGTTGAAGAGGAGGGAGGCCGGGCGCATCCCGGAGGCGAGGGCGAGTGCGACCTCTCCCGCGGAGAAGACGTCCGCTCCCGCGCCCATCGAGGCAAGGGTCCGGAATACCGCGAGGTTGCCGTTCGCCTTTGCGGCGTAGAGGACCCGGATCTTCGGGTAGTGGGCGGTGAGCGCCCCGGAGAGCCTCTGGAAGTTCTCGCGGATCCGGTCCTCGCTCGTGACGTAGAGCGGAGTGCCGAACTGCCGGGCGAGGTCGACCGTGTCGTGCTCGCCGATCGCGAGGCGGCCGTCCCGAACCGAGAGGTGGGAGGGGAGGATCACAGGTCAAGCCCCCGCATCCGCTCGACCGCCTCGTTGATCCGCTCGATCGACCGGGTGATCGCGAACCGGACGAACCCTTCGCCGTTCTTCCCGAACCCGACTCCGGGCGTCGCGACGATCCCTGCCTGGTCGAGGAGCTTCGCCGAGAAAGCCATGCAGTCGTCGACCGGCGCCCAGACGTAGAAGGTCGCCTTCGGTGCCCGGACGTCAAGCCCGATATCGGTGAGGCCTTTCACGAGGGCGTCCCGCCGCTCCTGGTAGATGCCGCAGGCGTGCTGCACGCAGTCCTGGGGACCGGTGAGCGCCGTGATCGCGGCGTGCTGGATGGCGTCAAACGCGCCCGAGTCGACGTTGGTCTTGACCCGGCCGAGCCCGGCGACGATCTCGGGGTTCCCGCAGGCCATCCCGATCCGCCACCCGGTCATGTTGTAGGTCTTCGAGAGCGAGTGCATCTCGATACCGACCTCCATCGCGCCGTCGACCTCGAGGAACGAGGGCGCCTTGTAGCCGTCGAAGGTGATCTCGGAGTAGGCGTTGTCGTGGACGACGACGATGTTATGCTCCCGCGCGAACTCGACGACCTCCTCGAAGAACGAGAGGGGGGCTATTGCGGCCGTGGGGTTGTTCGGGTAGTTGATGAACATCAGTTTCGCCTGCTTCACGACGTCGGCGGGGATATCCTCGAGCACCGGGAGGAAGTTGTTCTCCGCCCGGATGGGGAGTTCATGGACTTTCCCCTCGGCAAAGAGCGTGGAGGTCTTGTAGACCGGGTAGCCGGGGTCGGAGGCAAGGACGACCTCGCCCGGGTTGACGAAGGCCTCGGCGATGTGCGCAATGCCCTCCTTGGACCCGATGAGGGCGAGGACCTCTTTCTTCGCGTCCAGGTCGACGCCGAACCGGCCCCGGTACCAGTCGGCCACTGCCTCGCGGTAGGCAAGCATGCCGGTGTAGGAGGGGTAGTGGTGGTTTTTCGGGTCCCGGGCCGCGGTGCAGAGCGCCTCCACGATGTGCGGCGGGGTGGGGAGATCGGGGTCGCCGACCCCGAGGTCGATGACATCGACACCCTGGCGCATTTTCTCCTCTTTCATCGCGTCAATGCGTGCAAAAAGGTATGGGGGAAGGTGATCCATGCGTCTTGCGTACATCACCAGATATTGCGCATGGAACCCTATTTATCTTCGTACTCGCGTTCGGGGAGGCCGCCTGCTCTCTCACGACCGGTAATGCTGATACACTCCCGGATCCAACGTTTTAGCGGACATGAACGATCAGGCAGAGCGTCCCGTGTACATGGACCACGCGGCGACGACATTCATAAAACCCGAGGTCATCGCGGCGATGGCCCCGTACTTCTCCCAATACTTCGGGAACCCCTCCTCCCTCTACCGGTTCGCCGGCGAGCCCCGGAAGGGCGTCGATGCGGCGCGGGAACAGGTGGCGGCGGCCCTCGGCGCGACACCCGCGGAGGTCTTCTTCTGCGCCGGCGGGAGCGAGGCCGACAACTGGGCGATCAAGGGCGTCGCCCTCGCGAACCACAAACGTGGCGACCATATCGTCACGACCGCGATCGAGCACCACGCGGTCCTCCACACCTGCGAGTGGCTCGAGAAGCACGGGTTCTCCGTCACCTACCTGCCCGTGGATACGTTCGGCCGGGTGGACCCTGGCGACGTCGAGGAGGCGATCACGGGCCGGACAGTCCTCATCTCGGTGATGACGGCAAATAACGAGATCGGTACGATCCAGCCGGTTGCCCGGATCGGCAGGATCGCGCACGACCACGACGTCCTCTTTCATACCGACGCCGTCCAGGCGATCGGGGCGGTCCCGATCGACGTGGAGAGCATGAACATCGACCTCCTCTCGCTCTCCGGCCACAAATTCTACGGCCCGAAAGGGACCGGAGCACTCTACGTCCGGCGGGGGACCCGGCTTGAGAACCTTGTCCACGGGGGCGGGCAGGAGCGCGGCCGGCGGGCCGGGACCGAGAACGTCCCCGGGATCGTCGGGATGGGGAAGGCGATCGAACTTGCGACCGCCGACATCGAGGGGCACAACCGCCGGCTTGCCGCGATGCGGGACCGCCTGATCCGCGAGGTCCTCTCCACGATCCCGGACTCACGGCTGAACGGCCACCCGACCGAACGGCTCGCGAACAACGCGAACTTCAGCTTCCGCTACGTCGAGGGGGAGTCGATCCTTCTCATGCTCGACGCCCGCGGGATCTGCGCGTCCACCGGGAGCGCCTGCTCCTCGGCGTCGCTTGAGCCCTCGCACGTGCTGCTCGCGACCGGGCTTGCCCACGAGGAGGCGCACGGCTCGCTCCGGCTCACCCTCGGCGACGCGAACACGGAGGATGATGTCGGCTACGTCCTTGAGGTGCTGCCGGAGGTGATCGGGCGGCTGCGGCAGATATCGCCGTTGACGCCGCCTGCAGGGAAAAGGGTCCCGGAGGCTGAGTGATGTATACGGAAAAAGTGATGGAAGAGTTCACGAACCCCAAAAACGTCGGCGAACTCGCGGATGCCGACGGTTTCGGCGAGGTGGGGAGCCCGTCCTGCGGGGATACTATGAAGCTCTACCTGAAGGTTGAGGACGACCGGATCGTCGATGTCCGGTTCCGGACCTTCGGATGCGCCGCGGCGATCGCGTCGAGCTCGATGGCGACCACGATGATCCGGGGGATGACCCTCGCCGAGGCGTGGGACCTCTCGAACGCCGACGTGGTGGCGGCCCTCGGCGGCCTTCCGCCGGCGAAGATCCACTGCTCGGTCCTCGCCGAGGCCGCTATCCGGACCGCCATCAACGATTACCGGGCCCGCCGGGGGCTTTCTCCGTGGAAGCCCTGTTCCTCGTGCTCCTGCGGCGGGGACGGGTGCGGCCCCCACTGCGAGAACGGTTAAATACGGACGCTACGAAGGTAACACCATGGTTCTCCCGGAATTTGTTGTGGTCCTCTGCACGGCCCCGCCCGGCGAGGCGGAGGCGATCGCGAAAGCGCTCGTCGATGCCCGGCTTGCCGCCTGCGTGAACGTCACCGGCGTGCAGTCCAGTTACCGCTGGGAGGGGGCGGTTCAGAGCGAGCCCGAAGAGCTCCTGATCATCAAGACGCAGCAGAGCCTCCTTGATACGCTCATCGCGAGGATCAAGGGCCTCCACAGTTACGAGACCCCCGAGATCATCGCGATGCCGATCGTTGGCGGCTACACCCCCTACCTCGAGTGGATACGGGAGGAGACGACGTGATGGAGATCGTCTGCCGCGCCGGGATCCAGGCGACGGAGGAGGGTGTGCGCGACGTCCATGACGACATCATCGTCGAGGATCGCGTCAGGCTCTTCCTGAACGGCGAACCCCTGACGACCCTGGTGGCGAGTGCCGACCGTCTCGAGGATCTCGGTGCCGGGTTCGTCATCAGCGAGGGATTGGCCGACAGGGTCGATTCGGTAGAGGTCCGCGGAAAAGAGATCCATATCACCGCCCCATCGCGGAAGGACGTCGAGCTCGTGACGGAGTCCTCAGGGGGCTCCTCTGCGGCCGGCGAGCCGAAGTCGGTCACGTCCCTCCTCACCGTCACGGCGGAAACCATCCGTGCGGTCACGGCATCGATCGAGTCCGATACCTGGCGGAGAACCGGCGCGGTCCACTGTTCGGTTCTCTTCTGCAACGGGGAGTTCGTCACCCGGGCCTGCGATGTCGGGCGGCACAACACCGTCGACAAGGTCGTGGGCTACGCGGCCTTAAAGGGGCTCGACCGGTCGAGGTGCATCCTCGGCTGCACGGGGAGACAGCCGTCGGGGATGGTGGCAAAGGCGGCGAACGCGGGCATCCCGATCGTCGTCTCCCGCGCCGCCTCGACCGACCGCGGCATCCTCACGGCGGAGGAGGCGGGGATCACCCTCATCTGCTTCTCGCGTGGGGAGCGGTTCACCATCTACACGCATCCTGAGAGGATGCCCGAAGTCGTTTTAGAACTGGAGAAGACCAGAGTATGACAGAAAAGACTGCACTGATCCTGCTGGGCTGCCCGCAGGTGCCGGTCCAGACGAGCATGGCGCTTTACCTGATGCACGGATTGAAGGAGCATGGTATCCGGCCGGTGGTCGCCGGGACGGTGGCCGCGCGGAAACTGATGGAGGTCGCCGACCCCGGCCGGCACTACCTGGAAGAGATGGCCGACCTCGACGACATGATCGACGAGATCACGGGGAAGCGGCGGGACTTCGACCTCTGCTTCGTCTTCATCCACAACGACTCCGGGGTCGCCTACGCGGGCACCATGGCCTACATATCGCAGGCCCGGCTCTATGCGCTCCTCTTCGGGGAGCACGCGGAGGACCTTGCAAAGGAGATCGAGTTCCCCTGCGAGGTCGTCGCGGCGAAGGCCGTGCACAACCCGATGCCGCTGAAGCGCAAACTTGACGAGGTGATGCAATGGGCTGTCTCGAAGCGTTGAAACCCGAGATCATCCTCTCCCAGGCATCGTTCAAGGACGCCCGGGAGTATATCAAGAAGAACGTCCGGGAGTATCACGAGGTCGAACCGGGCTACAAGATCCATGATGTCCATATTATCGGTGTTGCGCCGCTCTATATCGGCGTCGAGGGCGAGGACCTGATCTTCCCCTACACCAAGCCCTGTCACGGGACGTTCGTGGTAAAGGTCGCGGGCCACGAGGAGATCGCCCGGCTGCGGGCGAGGAAGAAGTAGCCCTTCGGGGAAAAATGTGCGGCCGGTATCTCACCGGCACTATACTCTTTTGAGCGTGTCGATCGCAACCCCATACTGCTCGCCGTCCTGCAGGTAGACGAGTTCAAGCTCGTCCGGCCCCACAACCTCGCCGAGACAGTACCCGCCGTCCTGCTCGGCGGTCGAGAGGGTCCTGCCGTCACGCCCGATGACGCCGGCGATCGCCGTCCGCGTTTCCGTCCCGTTCGCGGTCGTAAACACTGTATAGCCGGAGAAGATCCGGCCGTGCTGTTCGGATATCATCATCGTCATCGTGACGGTGGAGTAGTCCGTGAACCCCGTGCCCCCTTCGTATCCGGTCATGGCCGCGGTCCAGTTGCCGGTGAGGTCGGGGATGGCCGTGGTGCCTGTGTGCACCGGGGCCGCTGCCGGCCCGGTGTAGACCCCGGAGCCGAGCCACCAGTCCTCGTCCACCTTCATCACATACCCCAGCTTCGACTCGACCGTCCGGTTGTGTGCGGGGTTGACGTAGTAGAACCGGACGAACCCTGAGCCGTTCTTCGCCGCGTCGATGAACTGCCGGGTGTAGGGGTTGCCGAAGGCGTCGAGTTCGTCCATCCGGCTCACGCCGATCTTATCGGGGTCGAACGGGTGGGCGAGGGCGACGTTGTTGAAGTCGTAAGCATAGATGTAGAGTTCGCCCCGGACGAACGACCCGTTCGGGTCGGAAAACTCGGCGAGGGCCTTTTCTTTGCTGTTTGCATGCGCATACGCAACCGCGCTCTCGACGAAGGCGACGAGCGTCTCGTTTGTAATGTGGCTCGCGGGGTTGAGGGCGTCGGGGGTTCCGGGCGTTGAAGCGTTGATATCGGGCTCGCTCTGCATGCACCCGGTAGTTATCAGAACCAGGCCGAGGATGCAGAGGCACAGGAATGGGGTGGGCGAGATTCTCATGTCATTGATTCGGTTCTCCTTCCATTAAAAGTGTATATTTTTATATGGAGACCCTGTAGAGTCCCCAAAAAGGTGGAGACCCTGTCCCGTCTCATCGATCGTGGAGTGAATCGCCGTCCTTGAACCGCGCCGGATCTAGCGGTGCACCCCCCTCCGCCAGACCAGGTAGCCGCCGGCGGCGAGCACCAGGACGGCCCCGGCGACAAGGGCGGCGGTCCCGAGCGGGAACTCGGGTGCCGGCCCGCCGGCCGGTGCGGCCGCGGTCTGTTCCGCGGTGGGTTCTGCGGCCGCCTGTACAGTGGTCTGTGCCGCTGTCGGGGTCGTCACCGCACCGATCTCCTCGATCCCGGTGATCGCGAAGAGGGAGAACCCGGGACTCGTTGCCGTGAAGGTGACCGTCGTCCCGCTGTCGTCCACGACCCACGTCGGGAGGGCCTCCCACACGGTGCCGTTGTAGTGGTACATCACGATATCCTCGGGGGTGAACCCGTGCTCATCGAGCCACGTCTGCGGAACGGAGAAGGTGATGTTCGCGCCGGTGATCTCCTCGAACCTGGCTGGCACCAGGTCGACGTACTGGTACGGGGTGCCCGGCGCCGGGGGGATCCCGGAGCCCGGAGAGGACTGTTTCCAGCCGGTGACGACGAACGTCTTGATCCCGGTGCCGGTGACGTTGACCTTGCTCACGGCGGAGTTCCCGCCCACGTTATAGCCGTCCGGTCCGCCCGTCGAGCCGCCGCCACCGCCGCCGCTGTAGACCGGCCTTGAGGTCGGTGTGGGAGCCGTGACCGTGACGTACCCGCTCCGTGAGAGGGTGTTGCTCCCCGCCGCGTTACTGACCGTCAGGTTGACCGTGTAGGTTCCAGCGGCGGTGTAGGTGTGGGCCGGGCTCTGCTCGGTCGATGTTGCGCCGTCGCCGAAGTCCCAGGCCCATGAGGCCGGTCCTCCTGTGGAGGCGTCCGTGAACTGCACGGCGAGCGGCGCGGTGCCGGAGGTCGGCGTGCCGCTGAAGGCGGCCGTCGGAGCGACCGGTGCGGCTGTGACCGTGACGTACCCGCTCCGTGAGAGCGTGTCGCTTCCCGCCGCGTTATCGACCGTCAGGCTGACGGTGTAAGTTCCGGCGGCGGTGTAAGTGTGGGTGACGTTCCTCTCCGCTGCGTCCGTGGTGTTGTGCCACGCACCGTCACCGAACGACCAGTTCCAGGCGGTGGCCGAACCGGTCGAGGTGTCGTTGAACTGTATGGCGAGCGGCGCGGTGCCGGAGGTCCGATTGGCGATGAAGTTTGCCACCGGCGGAACTGGTGCGGCGGAGATCGTGATGTAGTCGGCTCTGGTGCTTGTGTCGCTCCCTCCCGCACTGCTGGCCGTCAGGCTGACTGTGTAGGTTCCGGCGGCGGTGTAGGTGTGGGTGGCGTTCCTCTCCGCTGCGTCCGTGGTGTTGTGCCACGCACCGTCGCCGAACGACCAGTTCCAGACGGTCGGGGAGCCGGTCGAGGTGTCGTTGAACTGTACGGCGAGCGGCGCGGTGCCGGAAGTCGGCGTGCCGCTGAAGGCTGCCGTCGGAGCGACGGGGGCGACCGTGACCGTGATGTAATCGGTCAGTCGCGTGCTGTCGTACCCGCCGGCATTGGATGCCTGCAGCGTTACCGTGTAGGTGCCCGGGGTGGTAAAGGCGTGCGAGGGGTTCTGGAGCGAAGACCCTGCGGGCTGGAGCCGCCAGATGTCGTTTCTGGCGCCGGGATCGCCGCCGCCCATGAGTATGATGCTCCCGTCCGGCATCGCGACGCTGGTGTGGCTGCTTCGTGCCGACCACCCGACACTCTCGGACAACCGTGTCCATGTCGAGCCGTTATCGGTCGACCGCCAGGTGTCGTTTCGGGGGGTGTTCGTGCCGCTCTGGCTATCGTCATTCCCGCCCATGAGGACGATGCTCCCGTCCGGCATCGCGACGGAGGTGTGGTAGTACCGCGCTGTCCACCCGGAACTTGCGTTCATGCATGTCCAGTGGGCTCCGCCATCGGTCGACCGCCAGGTATCGTTCGTCATGCGGGTGGGGTTATTCGTCACCCCACCCATGAGTATGATGCTCCCATCCGGCATCGCGACGGTGGTGTGGCCGAACCGCTCCGTCCATCCGGAACTTGCGTTCATGCACGTCCAGTTCCCGCCGCCATCGATCGATAGCCAGGTGTCGTTATAGTATATGTCGACGGAGCTGTTGCCAGCGTCACCGCCTGTGAGTATGATGCTCCCGTCCGGCATCGCGACGGTGGCGGAATCGGATCTCCCCTCCCACCCGGAACTCACGTTCACGCATGTCCAGTTCCCACCGCCATCGATCGATCGCCAGGTGTCGTTCAGGCGGGTGTTGGTGGGGTCCGATCCCCCCATGAGTATGATGCTCCCGTCCGGCAGCGCGACCGCTGCATGGGAGAGCCGCTTTGTCCACCCGGAACTTGCGTTCACGCACGTCCAGGTGGCTCCGCTATCGACCGACCGCCAGGTGTCGTTCAGGCGGTTGTTGTTATACCCACCCATGAGTACGATGCTCCCGTCCGGCATCGCGACGCTGGTGTGAGCTTCTCTTGCCGACCACCCGGCATTGGGCAACTGCGTCCAGGCTTCGCCGTAGGTCTCGTCACTGAAAAACCACGCCCAGCCGGTCGGGCCGCCGGTCGAGGCGTCGGTGAAGGAGACGGTCAGCGGTGCGGTGCCGGTGGTCGGCGTGCCGCTGAACGCGGCCGTCGGGGCCCCCGCAGCCGTGACCGTGATGTAGTCGGTTCTGGTGCTCGTGTTGCTTCCCGCCGCATTGCTGGCCGTCAGGCTGACCGTATAGGCCCCGGCGGAGGAGTAGGTGTGGGTGGCGTTCCTCTCCGCTGCGTCCGTGGTGTTGTGCCACGCACCGTCGCCGAACGACCAGTTCCAGACGATCGGCGAACCTGCCGAGGTGTCGTTGAACTGCACGGCGAGCGGCACGGTGCCGGAGGTCGGGGTGCCGGTGAAGTTTGCCGTCGGGGCGACCGGTGCGGCGGTGACGGTGATGTAATCGGTCCGGCGCGTGCTGTCGTACCCGCCGGCATTGGATGCCTGCAACGTTACCGTGTAGGTTCCCGGGGCAGTATAGGTGTGCATGGGGTCCTCAGCGTTTGATCCGGCGGGCTGGAGTTTCCAGACGTCATTCCCGCCGCCCATGAGGACGATGCTCCCGTCCGGCATCGCGACGCTGGTGTGGCTCTGCCTTGGCGACCACCCGGCGTTGGGCAACTGCGTCCATGTCGTGCCGTTGTCGGTCGACCGCCAGACGTCGTTCGATTGGCCGTCATACAAATTCCAGCCGCCTATGAGCACGATGCTTCCGTCCGGCATCGCGACGGAGGTGTGGTCGTACCGCGCCGCCCACCCGGAACTTGCGTTCATGCATGTCCAGTGGGCTCCGCCGTCGGTCGACCGCCAGACATCGTTCTGCCGGTCGCTGTCGTCACCCTCACCGCCCATGAGCACGATACTTCCGTCCGGCATCGCGACGGAGGTGTGGCCGAACCGCTCCGCCCACCCGGAACTTGCGTTCATGCATGTCCAGTTCCCGCCGCCATCGATCGATCGCCAGGTGTCGTTATACAATAAGTCGGAGAGTTCGTCGCCAGCGTCACCGCCCGTGAGCACGATGCTCCCGTCCGGCATCGCGACGCTGGTGTACCGCCATCTTCCCTCCCACCCGGAACTCACGTTCACGCGCGTCCAGTTCCCGCCGCCATCGTCCGATCGCCACGTGTCGTTCAGGTAGTTGCCGTCCCTGTCCCGCCCGCCCATGAGGACGATGCTTCCGTCGGGCAGCGCGACCGCCGTATGACCCGATCTTGGCGTCCACCCGGAACTTGCGTTCACCACCGTCCAGGTTGTGCCGTTATCGGTCGACTGAAAGGTGTCGTTAGAGGCGCCGGTATAGCCATCACCATAACCTCCCATGAGTACGATGCTTCCGTCCGGCATCGCGACGCTGGCGTGATGCCATCTCGACCACCCGGCATTATCGGTCTGTTCCGTCCACGTCCCGTTATACGTCTCGTCGCCGAAGAACCACGCCCACCCGGTCGGGCTGCCGGTCGAGGTGTCGGTGAACTGTACAGCCAGGGGCGCTGCCCCGGAGAGTGGCGCGCCGCTGAACGCCGCGTCAGGTGCGGCAGCGCTTACGGTGCCGATCAGCAGCAGGAGAGCCAGAATCGGCAAGCAAAACGTCGTTAAGGAAATAGCCGTTTTGAATTCAGACATTTTTGAATGTGTATTTTAACCCACCATAAGTGTTACGCTTTTACATCGGCTACCCTGCGGTCATTCTGATCAAACGCTCATTACCTGGATGGCAGTTTTCCGTAACGGCTCTCTTCTAAGGTTATTCTCCCAGCCGGGGTGTGGAGCCGGGTCGGCGCAGAGGTTACGCCGATACGGGCGGGTACCGTCTCCATGAGCGAACCTGAGCATGCTGTTGATCGGGATGGGGCCCGGTAATCTCGGGGAGATGCTCCGCGGTCGCGGACATAGCCCGTGGCAATTTCGTCTTAAAAAAAGGGGTTTTCTGTTCACCGCATCAATCATAGTCGCGGAAGAGCGCCGGGTTCTGCCGGTAACTCTACCTGCGCCTGACCAGGTAGCCTCCGGCGGCGAGCAGCAGGACGGCCACGAATGCAAGGGCAACTGTCCCGGCCGAGAATCCCGGCGCCGGTTTGCCGGCCGGAGCGGCCGTGGTCTCTGTCGCGGTGGGCTCTGCCGTCGCCGGCGGCGTTGTCGCTGTCGGGGTCGTTATGGCCTCACCGGCTTTCTCGACCCCGCTGATCGCAAAGAGGGAGAACCCGGGGGTCGTTGCCGTGAAGGTGACCGATGTCCCGGAGGTACCCTTGACCGTCGTCGGGAGCGCCTCCCACGCCGTGCCGTTGTAGTGGTAGAGCACGATATCTTCAGGGGTGAACCCGTGCTCATCCAGCCACGCGGCCGGGACGGTGAAGGTGATCGTCGCGCCGGTGATCGTCTCGAACCGGGCCGGCACCAGGTCGACGTACTGGTATGGGGTGCCCGGCGCAGGGGGGATCCCGGAGCCTGGAGAGGGCTGTTTCCAGCCGGTGACGACGAACGTCTTGAGCCCGGTGCCGGTGACGTTGACCTTGCTCACGGCGGAGTTCCCACCGACGTTATAGCCGCCGTCCGGCCCGGCCGTCGAGCCGCCGCCGCCACCGCCGCCGCTGTAGACCGGCCTGCTGGTCGGGGTTGCGGTTGGAGTCGGTGCGGCGGAGACCGTGATGTAGCCGGCCCGGGAGAGCATGTCGGTTCCGTCTGCGTTATCTACCGTCAGGTTGACGGTGTAGGTTCCGGCAGCGGCGTAGGTGTATGTGGCGTTCCTCTCCGCTGCGTCCGTGGTGTTGTGCCACGCGCCGTCGCCGAACGACCAGTTCCAGGCGGTGGGCGAACCGGTCGAGGTGTCGTTGAACAGTATGGCAAGCGGCGCGGTGCCGGAGGTCGTATTGGCGATGAAGTTTGCCACCGGCGGAACTGGTGCGGCGGAGACTGTGATGTAGTCGGTTCTGATGCTCGTGTCGCTCCCCACCGCATTGCTGGCCGTCAGGCTGACGGTGTAGGTTCCGGCGGCGGCGTAGGTGTGCGTGACGTTCCTCTCCGCCGCGTCCGTGGTGTTGTGCCACATGCCGTCGCCGAACGACCAGTTCCAAACGATCGGCGAACCGGCCGAAGTGTCATTGAACTGTACGGCGAGCGGCACGGTGCCGGAGGTCGGGGTGCCGGTGAAGTTTGCCGTCGGGGCGACCGGTGCGGCGGTGACGGTGATGTAACCGATCTGTCGCGTGGCGCTGTAGCCGTCGGCGTTGAACGCCTGCAGCGCTACCGGGTAGGTGCCAGGCTCGGTGTAGGTGTGCGTGGGGTTCCGGGCGTTTGATCCTGCGGTTTCAAGGCGCCAGACGTTGTTCGAGCTGCCAAACCCGCCCATGATTACGATGCTCCCGTCCGGCAGCACGACCGCCGTATGGAAGGCCCGTACCGGCCATTCGGCGTGCTCGGTCACCTGCGTCCATGTCGTGCCGTTGTCGGTCGATCGCCAGACGTCGTTCCTCGGGTTGTTGTCATACCCGCCCATGAGTACGATGCTTCCGTCCGGCATCGCGACGCTGGTGTGGCCCTGCCGGTTCGACCATTCGGCGTGCTCGGCCACCCGCGTCCAGGTTACGCCGTAATTGTCTGATCGCCAGACGTCGTTATCCCCGTTGCGGCCCATGAGTACGATGCTCCCGTCCGGCAGCACGACGCTGGAGTGGTCATATCTTGCCCCCCAGGGGGCATCGGGCAACTGCGTCCAGGTTGCACCGTAATTGTCTGACTGCCAGACGTCGTTCAAGCCGCTGCCGTCGCTGTTACTACCGCCCATGAGTATGATGCTCCCGTTCGGCATCACGACGCTGGTGTGGTCATATCTTGCCGTCCAGGGGGCATTGTTTATAACCCTCGTCCAGGTTGCACCGCCGTCGGTCGACTGGTGGACGTCGCGATACACATCGGGCCAAGAATCCTTCCCTCCCATGAGTATGATGCTTCCGTTCGGCATCACGACGCTGGTGTGACCTTGCCGCAACCCAAACGGGAAGGGACTGTTCGCAATCTTGTCCCACGTAGTGCCGTTATCAGCCGATCGCCAGACGTCGGCATTCCCGGAGCCGCTTATGAGGACGATGCTTCCGTTCGGCATCACGACGCTGGTGTGATCGTATGCCGACCACCCAGGGCTCCCGTTCGCCTCTGTCCACGTCCCGTTATACGTCTCGTCGCCGAAGAACCACGCCCACCCGTCCGGTGTGCCGCCGGCCGAGGCGTCGGTGAACTGTACAGTCAGGGGCGCTGCCCCGGAAGTCGTGCTGCTGTAGAACGCCGCTTCCGGTGCGGCGGCGCTTGCGGTGCCGACCAGCAGCAGGGCTGCAGCGACCAGGCACAGCGTCATCAATGGTATGCTTTTCGAAGGATTCCCTATATGCTATTAGAAGGAAGTAAGAATCTATATGCGTTCGGTTTTGTTACCGGAGATCTGGCCATATCCCCTTTAAATAGATCAAGATTATCGGGTTGTACCAGGCGTGCGATCCCTCTTTCACGCCGGGTCTGGATCGAAAAAGATGAGCGTTTTTCGTCTCTCACCGCACCAATGGTAGTCGCGGAAGAGCGCCGGGTTCTGCCTGTGCTGCCACCAACGTCGGACCAGGACTCGCGTTCGCTTCTGTCCACGGTTCGCTGTACGTCTCGTCGCCGAAGAACCACACCCGGCCGGTCGGCGAAGGTTACGGTCAGGGGGTGCTATGCTGAACGCTGCTTTCAGAGCAGCAGCGCTGCTAAGTGCCGACAGGCCATAGCGAGCCCGATCTTCTCCGCCGGGACCTTCATTGCGGTCATCGCTACTTCGCTCATCCGGGAGGGTATCCTCTTCCAGAACATGGGGGTTAACGCGTGGCTGGTGTCCCGGGCGCGACTAAAGAATGAGGTATAAATTCCCCAAGGGCGGTACATACATTACCGGGAGCGGATCGGGGATCGTGCCTGCCGGGGGTGCTGTCCTGGCCAGTTGGGTTCTCCCCGGGCCTGCTGATCCGCCCTGTACGGCAGCGTGGAAGGGTGAGTGTCCGGAGAGCATCATCACGGGTGGATGATCGTGAAACACAGCGGCAACCGACCTCAAGCCGGGATACCTGAGTTTGCAACCGATATGGGCGGATGCCGGGCCCTGCATGTGAGTGAGACCATGAGCGGACCGTTGAGGGTGTTGTTGATCGGAGGGAGATTCGGCGACGTCCGGCGTATCGGGGAGATGCTCGCCGGGTGTGGGCGGGAAGTCGCGCTGGCGCACTGCGAGCGTATCGAGGACGGGCCTGCCGCCGTATCGGGCGACGAGGTCGAGGTCGTCCTCCTCGATCTCGCGGACGGCCGGGGAGCGGGGATCGTCGGCCGCCTGCGGGAAGCGGCGCCGGAGACGCCGATCATCGTGCTCACCGCCGCGAACGACGACCCTGTCGTGTCCGATGCGATGGAACGCGGCGCGCAGGACTACCTGGTCAAAGGGAAGACGGACGCGGAACTCCTCTGCCGGGCCGTCAGGTATGCGCTGGAGCATCGAAGAGCCGCGCGTGCGCTCCGGCACTCGGAGGAGACCTACCGGAGGCTGGTCGAGAACCTCAACGAAGGCGTCGTCGCTGTCGACGAGGCCGGGATCATCACCTTTGCAAACCCGGCGATGGAAGAGATCCTCGGCCGTTCTGCCGGGGGCCTTGCCGGGCTCTCCATCGCCGGGTTCATCGATACCGGCAGCCATGGCGGGGAAGGCGGGAGCCCGTTCTGCCGCCGGACCGACCAGAGACAGGAGTTCGAGACGGACTTCCTCGCCGCCGGCGGCGGGCGGGTCCACGCGCTCGTGGTCACGTCGCCGCTCGTCGACGCGGACGGCGCCTTCTCCGGCTGCCTTGCAGGTGTTCTCGACATCACCGACCGCAAAAATGCCGAGGAGGCACTCAGGCAGAGCGAGCAGAAGTACCGGCTCGTCGTCGAGAGTCTCAGCGAAGGGATATGGGTGCTCGACCCGGACGCCTGCACATCGTTTGTCAACCCCCGGATGGCAGAGATGCTCGGCTACGCCCCGGAGGAGATGATCGGGAGGTCCATCCACTCGTTCATCCCGGCCGCGCACACTGCAACAATGGAGGACCGCCTGAGATTCCGGAGAGACGGCGCCCGGGAGGAGTACGAGTGCGAGTTCATCACCCGGGAGGGCGGCCGCATCACCGGGTTGATGATTGCCTGCCCGTTCAGCGACGATGCCGGTGAGTTTCAGGGTTCGATTGCCGGCGTGATGGATATCACCGAACGGAAGCGGGCGGAAGAGGATATCCGCACCCGGAACCAGCAGCTGACAGTCTTGAACCAGATCATCAGCGTCTCGGCCGCCTCCCTCTCCCTTGCGGAGCTCCTGGAGGAGTCGCTTGAGAAGACGCTGGAACTGATGGGACTGCATGTCGGGATCGTCTACATGCTCGACGCCGAGCGGAAACGAGCCCTGCTCCAGCACCAGAGTGGAATGCCTCAATCGTGTATGCCCAAAAACCGCATCATCAAGGTCCACCACTGGCCGTTCAACTTCATATTCATCGCCGGTCAGCCTCGCTACATCGAGCGGCATTCGGACCTCAACTCCATCGAGGCGAGCATTCTTGAAGAACTCGAGGTCTCGGCGCTCGCGTGCGTCCCCCTCATCGCCGAATCGGTCGTTGTCGGGGCGGTCTATGCCGGCAGCGCGGAGAAGGATTCTTTCTCCCGTGAGGAGAAGACGCTTCTAGAGACGATCGGTAAAGAGATCGGGTCGGGCATCCTCAAAGGGATGCTGCACAAGAAACTCGAGGCGGCGAACCGGGAGGCGAACCTCTACCTCGACATCATGACCCATGACATCAAGAACGCCGAGAACGTATCGAGCCTTTATGCAGATCTCCTCATCGAGATGCTGGGAGGAGATGCCGCGCTGTACGCGAAGAAGATCCGGAACAGCGTCCGCAAAAGCGCCGAGATCATCGGGAATGTCACGACGATCCGGCGTATCCACCATGATACGCCCGAGCTCGGCCCGGTCGACCTCGATGCCGTCATCCGGGAGGAGGTCGCCGCCTCCCCGGATATTGCGATCGAGGTCGGGGTCAGCCGCCGCCAGGTCTGGGGAGACGAACTCCTCTCTGAAGTCTTCGCCAACATCATCCGCAACGCCGTCAAGTTCGGCGGTCCGCGAGTCCGGATCACGGTCAAGGTGGAGGAGTATGACGACGAGAACGTGCTCGTTTCGATCGAGGATACCGGCCCCGGCGTTCCGGACGGGATGAAGGAGTCAATCTTCCACCGCTTCGAGCGGGGATGGGTCGAGGGGTGCGGCGACGGGCTCGGGCTTTTCATTGTCCGCACCCTCATCGAGCGCTACGGCGGCACGATCCGGGTGGAGGACCGGGTGGAGGGGCGGCCGGACCTCGGTGCGGCGTTCAGGTTCACCCTCCGCGAGTACCTCCCCTCCGGGGACGACGAAGACGACGAGTATCCGGACGGGGAGGTGTGCGAATGAGGTTCCCGCTCCCTCCTGGAGCACCCTCGGTTGCCGGTCAGGGCCGTGGCTGACGTTTTTTCACAGTAGCAAAAGGTTTAAGAGGACAGGATTCGCTATGTAGCCTTGTGGCATCCGTATACGCCCGTGCAATCCAGTTCCTTGCGGCGGTAGGCGTCTGCCTGCTTGCAGCGGCGGTCGGTTCGCTCTTCACGATGCCGGCCATCCCTACCTGGTATGCCGGACTCGTAAAACCCGCCCTGAACCCCCCCGCATGGGTCTTCGGCCCTGTCTGGACGGTGCTCTACATCCTGATGGGCGTCGCGCTCTACCTCGTCTGGATCAGGGGGTGGGACCGTAAGGATGTCAAGGTCGCGATGGCGATCTTCGGCGTCCAGCTGGTCTTGAACGTCCTCTGGTCATACCTCTTCTTCGGCCTGCAGGCACCGTTCTTCGCTCTCATCGAGATCGTCCTCCTCTGGCTTGCGATCCTCATGACGATCGGCGCCTTCTACCGGGTATCGGTACCGGCGGCAGTGCTGCTCGTGCCCTATCTCCTCTGGGTGACCTTCGCGACCTATCTCACCTACGGGGTCTACGTCCTCAACCCATAGGGGTGGTCTGCACCCCATCTTTTAGGCACAGTGCATCCGGCCCTTGAGCCCCGCGCGAGACCTCGCCGCATTGAAGAATAGCAGCGAAGGTTCACGCAATATGGTGTCTGTATGGATAGCGGTTGTCTGTTTCGCGCTCTTTCCGAGGGGATGGTCTCCCCGCCGCCGACATTGAGAGAGCGTCAGTGCTTTTCGATCTGCCGCCAGACGTGGGCGAACCGCTGGAGGGCAGTGTAATGCCCGAGGATGCCGAAGATGACGAGGAGCCAGCCGAGGTAGTTCAGGCCGTAAATCTCTCCCGGGATCAGGATCGTGAGCACCCCGGCGATGATGATCAGCACCAGGCGATCCGCCCGGCCGAGGATGCCCCCGTAGAACCTGCCGACCCCGACGGCCTGCGCCTGAGTGCCGAGGTAGGAAGACATCAGGACCCCGGTCAGGGCAAAGACGCCAATCGGCCAGGACGCGGCGCCGCCGGCAAAGATGCCGGTGATGATGAATATGTCTGCGTAACGGTCGATGACGTGGTCCAGGAAGTCCCCGCGGCGGCCGGCGATCCCGAGGTCCCGGGCGAGCGCCCCGTCGAGTGCGTCGAAGACGGCGTTGAGTGCGACCATGACAACCCCGAGCACGACCCCCCCGGCGTAAAAAGCGATGCCCGCAAGCGCCGACACGAAGAACGACGCGAGAGAGAGGCCATTCGGGGTGACCCCGATCTTTCTCATCAGGTTCACCACGGGCTGAATGATGCCCTGTACTTGCGGCCGGAACTGGTCGAGCGTCATCTTCCCGTCCCCAGGTAGCAGGTCCAGTCGATTGCCCCATAGGACGGCGGCAGTTCTCCCCGAATGAACCGTTCGATCCGGTTCGCGCATTCGGCGACGCCAAGATCGGTTGTGTCCACCTCGATGACATGCTCGTCCGGGTGCTCTTCGAGCGTCTCGATCAGGATGACGTCGAGCGCCTCCGCCTCGACGTTCTCCGCGACCTTCTCTGAGGGGTAGTTCCGCGGGCCGAGGCGCGTAGCGAGGACGTCCGGGCGGCACCGGAGCACCACCACCCTGTCGCAGGGGAGGAGGTGGGCGAGGTGCCCCTCGACGATGCCGTCAACGGGCTCAAACTCCTCGACCCACCGGTCGACGTCCACCACCATTGTTTCGCGGCAGCGGTCCTCCTCGATGATGTAGGGGCGCACCGTATCCGTCAGGCGGACGACCCGGTGCCCCCGCCGCTCAAGTTCGGCCGCGACGGCCGTCTTTCCGGTTCCCGGCGTACCGGTGATCCCGATCATCATATGCTCTTAATCGCCTCGAGGAATCCCTCGTTCTCCCAGTCTTCGCCGATACTGACCCGGACGTAGCGGTCGCCGAGTCCCGGGAAACTGGTGCAGGACCGCACCAGGACACCCTTTGCCGCGAGGCGTTCCGTCGCCTCGTTGCCCGTGTGGGGTGCAACGTCGATCATGACGAAGTTCGCGTCCGAGGGGAATACCGGATACGGCACCTCGCCGATGAACCGCCGTCGCCACGCCCGGACATGGTCGCGGGTCTCACGGACCCGCTCAGGGTCCGAGAGCGCTCCGACCGCCGCCGCCGCCGAGACCGAGTTCAGGGCAAACGGTGTCGCCGCCCTGTTGTAGAACGGCTCGAACCACTCCGGAACGAATGCGTAGCCGACCCTGAACCCGGCGAGAGAGAAGATCTTTGACATCGTCCTCCCGAGGATCAGGTTCTCGTGCCGCCGCATCAACGTTCGGTAGTCGATATCGGAGAAATCGACGTAGGCGTTGTCGAGGAAGAGGAGCCCTTCCATCCCGTCGAGGATCTCCTCAACCGTCTCCGGCGTGACCGAGTTCCCGGTGGGGTTGTTCGGGGAGCAGAGGAAGGCGAGTTTCGCTCCCCGGCATGCCTCGACGAACGCTTCCGTATCGACCGAGAAGTCTTCCCTCCGGGGGACGTTCACGATCCGCCCGCCGTGCGCCGCGGCCGCGAGAGCGTAGAAGGAGAAGGTCGGGGTCGAGACGGCCACCGTCTCGCCGGGTTCGACGACCGTCCGGATCACCGTCTCGATGACCCCGTCCATCCCGGCGCCGGTGACGAACCGGTAATCGCCGTGGTAGCGGCGGAGGGCCTCGACGAGCGCGAGGTTCTGCGCGTCCGGGTAGCGGTTCCCTTCCCGGAGAGCCGCCTCCGCCGCCTCGAGTGCGGCGGGCGCCGGCGGGCGGGGGTTCTCGTTGCTCGCAAGCCGGGCGACCCGGTCGATGCCGTACTCGCGCGCGACGTCCTCCGCCTTCTTCGCGTAGGAGTATCCCGCCGCGCCTGCGTAGCACGCCCTAACGAAGCGCCGCATTGATGACACCGACAGCCGCGTCGATCTCCTCGTCCGTGATCACCAGCGGTGGGATCAGTCGGAGATTGCCGTCGGCGGCGCAGTTGACGAGCACCCCGTTCTCCGCGCAGGTCTGCTGCACGGCCGGGCACCGGTCGCCGACCGAGACCCCGATCATCAGGCCGCGGCCCCGCGGGTTGTGAGCGGAAAGACCCTTCATGAACCGCTCGCCCTTCCGTGCGACGTCGGGGAGGACCTCCTCGATGACCCCGATCGTCGCGAGCGCCGCAGCGCAGGCGAGCGGCCCGCCGGCAAACGTGCTCCCGTGCTCGCTCTTGCCGAACTCGAGTCCCTCGCGGGCGACGAGCGCGCCGATCGGAAAGCCGCTTGCAAGCCCTTTTGCGAGCGTGACGATGTCTGGGACAACACCGGTGTGCTGGATGGCAAGCCACTTGCCCGTCCGGCCCATACCGGTCTGGACCTCGTCGACGATCATCAGCGCACCGGCATCGTCGCAGATATCCCGGATGCCGTGGAGGAAACTGTCGGGCGGGATCAGGACGCCCGCTTCGCCCTGGATCGGCTCGACGAAAACCCCGGCCGTATCCTTATCGACGGCCGCCGCGAGCGCGTCGAGGTCGCCGTAGTCGACGAAGGTGCAGGCGGGCTCGAGCGGCTCAAACGGCTCCCGGATCGCTGGCTTGTGGGTGACGGCGAGCGACCCGCAGGTTCGCCCGTGGAACCCGTGGGTGAACGCGACGAACTTCTTCCTCCCCGTCCTGACACGGGCGAGTTTGATCGCGCCCTCATTCGCCTCCGCGCCGGAGTTCGAGAGGAACGCTCTGGAGAGCCCCGTGATCGCGACGAGTCTCTCCGCAAGTTCCGCCTGGTTCGGGACGTAGTAGAGGTTCGAGCAGTGGATCAGCCGCTTTGTCTGGTCGCAGATCGCCTCCACCACCTTCGGGTGGCAGTGGCCGGTGCTGCAGACCGCGATCCCGGCCACACAGTCGATGTACTCCCGTCCCTGGTCGTCCCAGACGCTTGAGCCCGCGCCGCGGACGATCTTCATCGTCCGGGAAAAAGCGGGCATGTAGTAGCGTGCATCAAGCACCCTTGAATCTTCTTCCATGATCACGTCGCGGGTATCAATCACCCGTGATTTCTGTTGCATCTTCTCACTCACTCATACTCGATCGTCGCCGGGGGTTTGGGGGTGACGTCGTAGACCACCCGGGAAACCCCGGGGATCTCGGCGGTGATCCGGGTTGCCATCTGCGAGAGGGTCTCGTAGGGCAGGAGCAGCGGGTCGGCGGTCATGCCGTCCCGCGACTGGACTGCCCGGACAGCGACGATCCAGCCGTGGAGCCGAACATCGCCCTTCACCCCGGTCCCGAGGCCGATGAGCGCCGCAAAGCACTGCCAGGGGTGGAACTTCTCCACCAGGCACTCCTCGACGATGGCGTTCGCCTCGCGGACGATCGCGATCTTCTCTCTCGTCACCTCACCGAGCACCCTGACGGCAAGCCCCGGCCCGGGGAAGGGCATCCTGTGCTGGATCTCTGCCGGGAGCCCGAGCCCGCCGGCCACGTCGCGGACCTCGTCCTTGTAGAGGTCGGCAAGCGGCTCGATGACGCCTTTAAACTCGATATCGAGGGGCATGCCGCCGACGTTGTGGTGGCTCTTGATGCCCCCTTCGCTCTCGATGCGGTCGGGGTAGATGGTTCCCTGCAGGAGCATCGTCGCTCCCGTCCGCTTCGCCTCGCGCTCGAAGATACGGATGAACTTCTCGCCGATCGCTTTGCGCTTCTCCTCGGGATCGGTGATGCCTTCGAGCGCGCGGAAGAACTCATCGCTTGCGTCCACAACGAGGAGGCCCACGTCGGCGAAGAGGGACCGTATCCGTTCGGTCTCCCCCTTTCGCATGAGACCGGTATCCACGTAGATCGGGATGAGGGCATCCCCTATGGCGCGGGCGGCGAGCGCCGCGCAGACCGAGGAGTCCACGCCGCCGGAGAGCGCCATCACGACCTTCTCAACACCTGCAGCCTGCTGTATCTTCCGGACTGCCTCGTCGATAAATCTCTCAACGTTTACCATTCTGTCACCTCACCTGGTCCTGGGAAGAGGATTTATTCTTTTTGCATGCTGCTACAAAGCCGATGTAGGGCGGAGAGGGGTTTGTCGGACGTGATTTGAACTCAGGATGGAACTGCGTGGCAAGGTAGAAGGGGTGGTCCTGGAGTTCGCAGACCTCCATCCGGGGTCCGCAGGAACCCGAGAAGACGAGGCCGGCGTCTCCGAGGTCGCCGATGAACGCCGGGTTCACCTCGTAGCGGTGGCGGTGCCGCTCCACGATCTCCGTCCTGCCGTAGAGGGCGGCCACCCTTGTCCCTTCCTTGAGACGAACGTCGCAGTCCCCGAGGCGCATCGTGCCGCCGAGGTCGGCGACGCCCTCCTGTTCGGGCAGGATGGCTATGACGTGCGTTCCCGCCCCCATCTCCTCGCTCGTGGCATCAGTGATGCCGAGAACGTGCCGCGCATACTCTATCACCGAGAGCTGGAAGCCGAGGCAGAGGCCGAGGTAAGGAATCCTGTTCTCGCGGGCATACTGGATCGCCCTGATCTTGCCCTCGATCCCGCGCTGGCCGAATCCTCCCGGGATCAGGATGCCATCGACGTCGGCAAGATCACGAAGGTCGAAGGTCTCCGCATCCAGCCAGCGTATGTTCACCTCGGTGGAGAGTGCTCTTCCGGCGTGCTTGAGCGACTCCTTGATGGAGATATAGACGTCTTCGATCCCATACTTGCTGACGATGGCGATCGTCGCCCGGCTCGTGTACTCCTGCGAGACAAGCCGGTACCACGCGGGATCCGGTTCCCGGTTATCGAGGGCCAGGTAGTTGCAGACGACGTCCGCAAGCCCTTCTTTCTCCAGTTCCACCGGGATCTGGTAGATGTCGGGGACGTCCTTTGCGGATACCACGGCTTTTACCGGGACGTCGGTGAAGGCGGATATCTTGTTCTTCGTCTGCGGGGTGATCACCTCGCGGCTCCGCGCCACGATGATGTCGGGCTGCAGCCCGAGTTCCCGGAGCGCCTTAACCGAGTGCTGCGTGGGTTTGGTCTTGAAATCCCCCATGGTGTCCATCGGGACCAGGGTGACATGGACCAGGATCATGTCCTCCGGCGCGAGTTCGCCGTGCATCTGTCGGACCGCTTCGAGAAACGGCATACTCTCGATGTCGCCGACCGTGCCGCCGACCTCCACCATGCAGATCTCGGCCTTCCTGTTGCCGTTGACCTCCTCCGCCGCCGCCCGGCGGATGCAGTGCCGGATCTCGTCGGTGATGTGAGGGATAATCTGGACGGTCGCGCCGAGGAAATCCCCGCGCCGCTCTTTCTCGATGACGTTCCGGTAGACTTTCCCTGTCGTGATGTTGTGGATCGACTTGAGGCTGATATTCAGGAACCGTTCGTAGTTGCCGAGGTCCAGGTCGACTTCCCCACCGTCGGAGAGGACGAAGACCTCACCGTGCTGGGCAGGGTTCATGGTGCCGGCGTCGATGTTGAGGTACGGGTCGATCTTGACCGCCGTCACCTCATAGCCGCGATTTTTCAAGAGGCGGCCGATGGATGCGGTGGTGATGCCCTTTCCGAGCCCGCTCATGACGCCGCCGGTTACAACGATGTACTTCAAACTCTTCTTCCCCTCTGATTGTTCCGGAATCTCTATCTTATTATGTGATCTCCGGTATTGAGAATGTATTGTTCCGACATCTCTCGGGAAATCCCTGCCGGCACAACCAGGGGTTTTCCGGCCGTCCCTCGTGGCGCTATCTGCCTATGACTGCATACGACGTCGATGTCCGGGTAAGGAGCGTACCGTCCACCGCGTTCCGGACTTCCCCGTCTGCAAACGCCACCCGGCGGCCTTTGCGGATGACCCGCCCTGTAGCGGCGATCGTCCCGGCGTTCACGCCTTTGATGAAACTGGTGTGCTCGTCGATCGTGGCGATCCGCTCGCCTTCGTCAAGGAGCGTGTAAAGCGCAAGTGCGATCGCCTCGTCTGCGAGCGCCACGTAGACCCCCCCCTGGAGCCACCCGGCGCCGTTCAGCATATCCGGCCGGACCTCCATCGTGAGGCGGGCGCGCCCGTCGCCGAACTCGTTCACTTCTATCCCCATCATTGTGAAGAAGGGATTTGCCTCCCTCCCGATCCGTTTCAGTTCCTCTATGTAGCCCACGCGACCACACTCATCCCGGGTGAGGGTTTGAAGCCGGTCGGGATAAGGTTTGCGCAGATCATGCTCCGTGCAGGTTTCTCCCGCCCGGCAGGCCGCTCCCCCGGGAGGCGGCGTTCAGGTCTCACCTCCGGAGGGTGCGACTGTGCCTGAGGGCGTCGTACACCGCGTAGAATCCCAGGATCACTGCAAGGATGTAGCCCACGGTTGCGAGGATCGAGACGTAGCCCGGGATCGGGAGTTCGGCAACCCGGAGGATCAGCGACGAGCCCACGACGATTGCAGCGACCACCAGCCCGATGATGATCTTGTCGCTTATCCGGTCGATGACGCCGACGATCACATTGAGGTCGCGGTTATCGAGTTCGATCGTGACGGTGCCCTCCGAGAGGGTCTTTAAAGTATCGTTCACGTTACCCGGGATGGCAAGCAGGTTCTCCGCCGCGCCCACCAGGGACCGCACCGCACCCGTCACGTTATCCGGGGAGAGCCGCTGCTGTGCAGCGATATCCGTCAGGTACGGCCGGATCTGCTGGTCGAAGTTGAACGACGGGTCGAGCCGGGTGCCGATGTCCAGCACCATAACGATCACCTTCATCATGAGCATCAGCGTTGACGGCACCCTGATGCGGTACCGGCGAAGGGTGTCGGTCAGGCCCCGGATTGCAACCGCGAAGTTCACCCGTTCGAGTTTCATCTCGCGGTAATCCAGCAGGACCACGTAGAGGTCGTTTTTCAAGGCATCGAGGTTCGCCGGAGTGATCGCCACGTCGAGCCTCTTGAGCGCCGTGATCACGCCGTCGACGTCCGTCCTGGTCATGGCGAGGAGGAGATCGACGAAGACGCGCCGTCTCTCCGGGCGGAGAACGCCGACGATACCGTAGTCGAGAAAGACGATCTCGCCCTGGCACGTCACCAGGAGATTGCCCGGGTGCGGGTCCCCGTGAAAGAAACCGTCGACGAAGATCTGCTGAACGTAGGCATGGAATCCACGCTCGGCGACCTCTTCGGGGAAGAGGCCCAGAGCCCGGATGGCCGTTATATCGTCGATCCGCACCCCTTCGACGTAGTCCATGGCGAGCAGGCAGGGGCCGGATATCTGCCAGTGGATGCGGGGGACTGTTACGCACGGGACGTCGCGCATGTTCCGTTTGAGGCGCTCCGCGTTCAACCCGTCCTGGGTGAAATCCAGTTCGCGCCGAATCTGGGCCGAGAACTCGTCCACCATTCCCTGCAGGTTGTATACCCGGAGATCCGGGAAGAGCGACTCCACCCGCGGAACGAACGACTGCAGGATACGGAGATCGGTCTCGATCAGGTCGTGGATCCCCGGGCGCTGCACCTTCAGGGCGAGGATGCGGCCGTCGTTCGTCACCGCGCGGTGCACCTGCGAGAGGGAGGCTGCCGCAACCGGCTCTTCTTCGATGATGGCGAAACACTCCTCGAGGTTGGGACAGTATTTCATGATCATCGGCCGGATCTCGGCATACGGGACCGGGGGGACCTGGTCCTGCAACCTCTGCAACTCCTCGATAAGTTCGGGCGGGAGGAGTTCCCGGCGGGTGCTCATGATCTGGCCGAACTTTACGTAGGTGGGCCCCAGTTCCTCGATGGCAAGGCGGATACGCTTGTAGACCGATCGTTTCTCATCCGGAGCTTTGTGGAGTAGCCCCAACCGCTTGCCCCCGGGTATGACCTCCTCGACAAGGATCCCGAAACCATACTTGACAAGTACGTCCGCTATCTGCCGGTAGCGCTGGAACCGGGTGACCATCGGGGGTGCATCAGCCCTCCTTCTACTTAAGGGATGGGGCCGGATCATCCCCGGGAGGGAGACCGGTTCCGCGAGAGGAATTTCCAGGGGTAGGGGACGGCGAGGAAGAGGGGGATGGCGAGGGCGATCGCGAGCGGGATCGTCATGAGGCCGAGCGTGAGCGTGGTCATGTCGGCGATCCACCCGGTGGCCGCGACCCCCATCCCGCCGACGCCGACCGCGAGGCCGAGCATCAGGCCGGAGACGAGCCCGACGTTGCCGGGGGCTATCTCGTGCGCCATCGCGACGGTGACGGCGAAGGTCGACCAGAGGATGAACCCGAAGACCATCAGCGCGGCGAGCGAGACGACGCCCCCCGTGGTGAGGAAGACGATGAACGGCGGGACGGCGGTGACAAGCCCGACGATCGTGTACTCCTTGCGGCCGTAGCGGTCGGAGAGCTCGCCCCCGACCACCTGCCCCACGACCCCGGCGATGAGCATGCCGGATACCAGCAGGTTCGCGGTCACAAGGTCAATCCCCCGCAGGGTGAGGATGGTGGGGAGGTAGGCGACCGAGCCGAAGATCGCCCATGCCCGGAGGCCCGATGCCGCGACCAGGAGGGCGATCGCCCGGTAGGCGGGCCGCTCCGTCCGGGCGGCGGTCAAGGGGACCTTGAGGCGTTCGGGGGGAGGGAGGATACGCCGGAGGACCACAGCCATCACGATGCCGGGGATGGCGAGGAAGACGAGGCCCGGAAGGCCCATGAGCCCGACGGCGACCCCGGCACAGATAGGGCCGATGGCGTAGCCGAGGTTGCCGCCGATGACGAAGTAGGAGGTGAGCCGCCCCCGGTTCGCGTCCTTGACCAGGCGGCTGACGGTGCCGAGCGCGCTCGGGTGGAAGAAGGCGTGCCCGAGCGCCGCGATGGCGACGGACGCGAGGACAAGCGCGTAACTGTCGAAGAGGCCGACGATGGAGATGAAGATCGCGCTCAGGAGCACGCTCGTGCTGATATGGAAGGCGAACCCGCGGGTATCGAAGACCCAGCCGACGAGGGGCTGCACCATCGACGACGTAAGGTTGTAGACCGTGACGATCAGCCCGGCGAGGAAGAACGAGTAGCCCTGGTCGGCGATGAGGAGCGGGAGGATCGCGGGAAGAACCGGCGAGTAGAGGTCGGTCACCAGGTGGGCCGCGGAGAGCCCCCAGACCGGTTTTGTATTATCAGTCACGGATGTCAGATCCGCCGTAAATGTATGACCTCAACCATGATATCCACTCGCTCTCTGCGGTGGTGGGCGAACGTCCGCTTCATCGGGAACGCGCACCGGATCACCTCCTCGATTGCCGCACGGCCTTCGGTGTAGGCGGCGACGAACGGGGTCGAGCCCTCGTTGAAGATCCCGTAGACCTCGCCCGCGATCTCGAGCGCGAGGTCGATGAACGGCCGGTCGGCGTGGGCCTTCTGCGCCCCGAAGGGCGGGTTCATCACGACGGTGTCGCAGGAGAGAGCCGCCCGGTCGAAGTCCGGACTCCGGACGTCGGCGACGATGAACTCGACGGCGACGCCGAACTTCTCCGCGTTCTTCCGGGCGACGGTTATCGCGGCCGGGTCGATATCCACCCCCGTCACGGCGGAGGCGCCGAGGAGGGCGGCGCCGCAGGCGAGGATCCCGGTCCCGCAACCGAGGTCGCAGACCCGGCGGTCCTCGATCGCCCCCTGCATCGCGGCGTGGTGGAGGAGGCGGGCCGCCACCGGCGCCGGGGTCTGGTACTGTTCCAGTCGGGCCGTCGGCCGCTCGAACCCCTCAAGGCGTTCGAGTTGCATCTCCAGTTGCCGGAGGTTCATGGTGCGAGGTACTCGTCGATGGTATAGTCGTCCCAGGCCCGGACCCCGCAGAGGATCTCGAACTCCGGCGGCGTCAGCACCGGGACCGGGAACCGGATCTGGTCGTCGTAGGCGAGCCGCGGGCAGGCGGTGTTCACGTAGGCCGCAAACCCGAGGTCGAGCATCTCGGCGGGGGAGACCTCCCGCATCGCGACCAGGACGGCTTTATCGGAGAGAGCGGCGAGCCGCCGGGCAAGGTCCATCCGCCGCTGCCCGCTCTTCGTGCTGAGGATGATCCCGATGTTCGCGGCCCCCTCTGCTTTCGCCATCACCGCGGCGCGGCGGCGGACCAGGCGGTCGGCGTCCACCTCCTCTACCTCGCGGGTGTAGGGGTCGAGCGCCACGACCCGTGCATGGGTGGCGAGGCGGATGCCGATCGGGTGAAAAACCCCTGTCCCCACGAAGAGGACCTCATCCGCTCCCGTCGCCCGTGCGGCGGCGAAGTTGCAGCCGAGCACCTGCCCCGCAAGCGGCGTGCGCCCGTCCCCCGGGGCGACGACCGCCTCGATACCGTGGTCGCGGAGATAGGCCGCCATCGCGCCGATGAGGTGGACGTGCTGGACCGTCGTGACGAGGCCGACCCGGCGGGCGTGGAGGAGCGGGAGGGCCGCCTCGAGGACCCCGACGTCGAAGTCGAACCGGACGGGCTCGTAGATGACGGTCGGCCGGTCCTCGACCGGCGCGTGGCCGAAGTGTACCAGGACGTCCGCGAACGCAAGGGCGTCGAGCGCGAGGTCGCAGCCCCCGTAGCAGGGGTCACCGCTGACGATCACCTCAAACCCCTCGCGGCGCAGGGCGGCGGCCGTCGCCGGCGCCTGGCGTGCAAGCCCTGCGGGGAACTGGAGGGCGACTGAGTGCGCCCCGCGAGCGTGGAGCCTCTCGACGATATCAGCAACTGGTATCAACGACACGCACCCGGTCTTCATCGACCTCGATCTTGACCAGGGTCTTGAGCGGCCGGCAGATCTCCGCATCGCCCCGCCCGATGACCACGCAGATATCGGCGATCTCGGCGCCGGCGTATTCGATAGCGCCGATCAGGGCACGCATGGTCCCGCCGGTGCTGCAGACGTCGTCGATGATGATGACACGGTCGCCCGCCTCGATACCGTTCAGGTAGAGTTCTCCCTTCGAGTAGCCCGTCGTCTGGTGGACCGCGACCTCCCCGGGAAGGCCGTAGGGGCGCTTCCTGACGACCACGAGCGGGATATCGGTCATCATCGAGAGGGCGACGCCGATGTGGATGCCCATCGCCTCGCAGACGACGATCTTGTCGACTCCTTTGAGGTCGAGGCAGCGCACCATGGCGCACCCGATCTCGCGGAGGAGCGCGGGCTCAAGGAGCGGCACCCCGTCGGTGATCGGGTGGATGAAGTAGTTGTATTCTCCCCGCTTCATGACCGGGGAGGCTTCCAGGGACTGGATCAGCAGTTCAAGCATGGGTATCACTCATGTCGTTTAAGAACGCCTCGATGACGTCGCGGGTGACGTGAGGCATGCAGACGATCCGCATATGCCCGGCTCGGGTTCTCGAGACCCGCCAGCCGGCAGGCGGGCGGTCGCAGGAGAACGTCGCCACGTTGACGTCCGGGGTCACCGCCCGTGGGCAGCCGAACGTCTCCATCCCCTCGATGAGCCTCCGGGTGTTCTCCATGCACCCGGCGACCACCGCCCGCATCCCGTCCATCCCCAGGTACTCGAGGACCGCGAAAGCGGCCGCCACCGACGCCCCCGGCCGGGTGCCGGCGAGGGTGCACTCCCGCTTCACCGTCAGGTAGGGCGTCTCGACGTTGAGGGACGAGAAGTAGTCCGGGTCCCGGACGAGGAGACACCCTGCCGGTATCGTGCTCATCCCCATCTTGTGAGGGTCGACGGAGATGGAGTCGACGCCGGAGAGCCGGAAGTCGAACGGGATCGGCCGATCGAGGAACGGGACGACCATCCCGCCGAATGCGGCGTCGATATGGAGGAAGACGTCCCGTTCCTCGGCCAGATCAGAGAGGCGGGCGACGGGGTCGACCATCCCGTACTCGGTTGTCCCGACGATGCCGACGAGGCAGACAGTATTCCGGTCGACAAGACCGTCGAGCGCCTCCGCGTCTATCCGGAAGTCTGCGTCGAGCGATGCCGTCCGCATCTCGATCCCCAGGATGTCGCAGGCCTTCTGGAACGAGAAGTGAGCCGACGCCGGGACCACGACGTTCGGGAACTGCACCGGCTTTAACTTCTTTGCAATCCGGAAGGCCTGGATGTTCGACTCCGTCCCGCCGGAGGTGGCGTAGCCGCCTGCACCGGGATGGTGCATCAGCGCACCCAGCCGCTCGACGAGCAACCCCTCAAGCGCAGCCGTCCCCGGGAAGAGTCCCGGGTCGCCGAGGTTGGTCTCGAGGAACATGGCATGCGCCCGTGCCGCGACCGGGTGGGGCGACGTGCACATCGAACTTAAGATGTTCCGGTACCCGAGGTCCTCCCGTCGTTTCGACGAGAGGAAGGAGAAGAGATCTTCCTCAGGGCATCCCACTTCACGCATTTCGTCTCGCCGCATCCAGAAGTATCTGCCGCTCTTTTCGCGCTACGGCCTCACGGATGCGCGGGACTGCATCGATGTTGGCGGAGACGCTGGTGATGCCGTGCCCGACCAGCCAGGCCACCATCGCGGGGTCGGAACCGGCCTGACCGCAGATGGAGCACTCGACGCCGTGCTCGCGGCAGGCGTTGATCGCGTAATCGATCAGCCGGAGAACGGCAGGGTGCTCGGGCTCGTACATATCGGCGACATGCTCGTTGTTCCGGTCGATGGCGAGCGTGTACTGGATGAGATCGTTCGTCCCGAACGAGGCGAACCGGATCCCGGCCTTGATAAAGTCCTCGACCAGGATGGCACTGCTCGGGATCTCGATCATGATGCCGAGGGTCGCCGTCTCCACATCGACCCCCCAGTCTTTCATCATGCTCCGTGCCTTGATGAACTCGCTCGGGTGGTTGACCATCGGGAACATCACGCCGAGGTTGTCGTAGCCCGCGGCCCAGAGCCGCTTGAAGGCCTCGACCTGGAGGCGGAACTGGTCGGGGCTCCGGAGGTCCCGGCGGATCCCGCGCCAGCCGAGCATCGGGTTGTGCTCGATCGGCTCGTTTTCGCCGCCCTCCATGTTCCGGAACTCGTCGGTCGGGGCGTCGAGCGTCCGGACCCAGACGGGCTTACCCGGGAACGCGTCGAGCACCGTCTTGATGCCGGTGTAGAGTTCGCCGATGAACACCTCCTCCTCGCCATGTTCGATGTACCAGCTGGGAGTCCTGGAGAGGCCAAGGATGAGGTGCTCGATCCGGAGAAGGCCGACCCCGTCCGCACCGGTCGCGGCGGCCCGCTGTGCGGCTTCGGGGAGGGAGACGTTCACCTTGACGAGCGTGCCGGTGATCACCGGGGCGGGCGCTGCGACTGCCGCGACGGCTGCCGGTGCCGCCGCGGGTGCCGTGACCGCTCCCTCGTAGATGGTGCCCTTCTCCCCGTCGACGGTGATGATCTGCCCGTCTTTCAAGACCTTCGTCGCCTTCTTGGTCCCGACGACCGCGGGGGTCCCGAGTTCCCGGCTCACGATGGCCGCGTGGCAGGTCATGCCGCCTTCGTCGGTGATGATGGCGCTGACCCGCCGCATCGCCGGCACCATGTCGGGGTTGGTCATCTTCGTGACCATGATGTCGCCGTCCTTGACGGCGCTCGTGTCCTTGACGTCCCGCACGATCACGACCCGGCCGCTTGCGATGCCGGGGGAGGCGCCCTGGCCTTCCAGCAGCACCACGCCGAGGGCGCCTTTCTGCTGTCCTGTACCCTGTGCACCGGCACGGGGGATCTCCGGCCGCTTGATCGTCGTGATCGGCCGGGATTGGAGGATGAAGACGTCGCTTCCGACGATTGCCCACTCGATATCCTGCGGGATGCCGTAGTGGTCCTCCGCGATCTTTCCGAGCATCGCAAGGCGCGCCACTTCGGCATCGTTGAGGACCGGGGCGACTCGCTGCTCGGCGGAGAGCTCGACGATCTTTGTTCCGTGCTTACCCTCCGGAACGATCATGATCTCCTTTTCGGCGATCAGGCTGTCGACCACCCGCTCGGAGCGCAGGTCAAAGACGTAGTTGTCGGGGGAGACACTCCCTGAGACGACGGCTTCCCCGAGCCCCCAGGAGCCCTCGACGATCGTTAGGGACTCGCCGGTGACGGGATGAGAGGTGAACATGACACCGGATTTCTCCGACCGGATGAGTTCCTGGACGACGACGGCGATGTTCACGCTCCGGTCGTCGAACCCCTGCTTCGCCCGGTAATAAATGGCACGCGCGCCATACAGCGAGGCCCAGCACCGTTGGACGGCATCAAGGAGGGCATCGTCACCGAGAATATTGAGGAACGTCTCCTGCTGGCCGGCGAAACTCGCCTCCGGCAGGTCTTCGGCGGTGGCGCTCGAGCGGACGGCGACGACCGTTCCGTTCGCCCCCATCCGGGTGTATGCGTCGGTAATCTCCTGCCTGATCTGATCGGGTATCTCGACGCTCAGGACGAGGTCCTGAACCTCTTTTGAGACGGATTCCAGTGCTCCGTTGTCGTCGACGTCGAGGCGCTCCAGTTTGCGGAAGAGGGTATCTTCTATCCTGGTTTCAACGAGGAACTTGCGGAATGCCTGGGCGGTCACCACAAACGCCTTCGGCACAGGAAGGCCGATAGCGGTCATCTCGCCCAAAGACGCTCCTTTTCCCCCTACGGATATGATATCTTCTTTCTTTATTTCTTCGAGCCACAATACGTTGGGCATTTCCTTCATGCTCGCACCACACATATACTTCTCACCATTACATAAAAGATTTCGGAGGAAAAAGCATCAATACATATGATGTCGAACGATATAGGGGTTGAACTGTGAAGTATAGAGTGCTGGTCAGCGACCCGCTGGCAGAGGAAGGGATTGACATCCTGAAAGAATTCGGTGATGTGGATGTCAATACCGGGCTGACCGAGGATCAGCTCGTTGCTGTTATCGGAGATTACGATGCCCTGCTGGTGCGCTCGGGCACCGAGGTTACGGCGCGTGTCATTGACGCGGGAGCGAAACTCAAGTTCATCGGCCGTGCAGGCGCCGGGGTCGACAATATCGATACCGAGGCGGCGACGCGCAGGGGCATTGTCGTCGCAAACGCCCCGGAAGGAAATACGCTCGCGGCTACAGAGCACACGATGGCGATGATGCTCTCGCTCGCGCGCAATATCCCCCAGGCGACTGCATCGCTCAAGAAGGGCGAGTGGAAGCGCTCCAAATTCATGGGCGTCGAACTGAACGACAAGGTCCTCGGGGTCATGGGATTCGGGCGGATCGGGCGCGAGGTCGCGAAGCGTGCACAGGCGATGGAGATGAAGTGCATCGCCTACGATCCGTTCATAACGAAGGAGAAGGCTGCAACCCTCGGCGTTGAGATGGTCCCGCTCGATGAACTCTTCCGGAGAGCAGACGTCATCACGGTCCACACGCCGCTGATCAAGGAGACGCGCCATGTCATCAACGCAGAGACCATCGCCACGATGAAGGACGGCGTTCGGCTGATCAACTGCGCCCGCGGTGGGATCATCGACGAGCAGGCGCTCGCGGACGGGATTGCGAGCGGCAAGGTCGCCGGTGCGGCGCTGGATGTCTTTGAGGCGGAACCGCCGACGGACTCCCCGGTCATCGGCCTCGAAAAGGTGATCATCACGCCGCACCTCGGGGCAAGCACGGTCGAGGCGCAGAAGAACGTTGCGATATCAGTCGCAAACCAGTGCATCAGCGTCCTTTCGGGCGGCGCGGCGAAGTACGTGGTGAACGCGCCGATGATCCCCGCAGAGCAGCAGGCGGTCGTCGAGCCCTACGCAGCCCTCGCGCAGAAGATGGGCAGCCTCCTCATCCAGCTCATCGAAGGAAGGCTTGAGTCGATCAAGATCACCTACGGGGGCGAGGCAGCAACACTGCCGAACACGAAGTTCATCACCCGCGTCATCCTGAAGGGGATGCTCGACCCGATCCTGCAGGCGCCGGTCAACTTCGTGAACGCAGAATTCGTGGCAAAAGAGCGTGGCATCCGGCTGAGCGAGACCACCACCGAAGAAGCGCACGGGTTCCGGAACATGATCAGCATCACCGCAAAGACGGACAGGATGTCCGAGTCGGTGAGCGGGAGCGTCTCGGCCCCGGATCATGCGCGGATCGTGAGCATCGGCGGCTACATGACCGACCTGACCCCGACCGGCCACGTCGTCATCTCCCGCCACACTGATAAACCGGGCGTCATCGGCAAGGCCGCGACGATCCTCGGAAGGGTGAACGTGAACATCGCCGGGATGCAGGTCGGACGGCACAAGCCCGGTGAAGAGGCGCTGATGGTCCTCACGGTCGACTCCGCGGTGCCGGCAGAGGCGATGGAAGAGATCAAGAAGATCGACGGGATCCATACGATAAAGCACGCCGAGATCTGATCGGTCGATCACCCCCCATGTTGTGCCGCGTGCCGGCCCCCGATAGAGGGGAGCCGGCACAAACCGGCCGTACGGGGACAGGAAATCTATTTATACCCGAGACACCAACCTTATTGATCGTCGGGCAGACACGGGCTCGTGGTCTAGCTGGTTATGACGTCGCCTTGACATGGCGGAGGTCCTGAGTTCGAATCTCAGCGAGCCCATCACCGTTTTTGAAACGATTGATTTCTTGAAGTCCTTTTCCTGGAGATACAACCCTCTCCAGGGTTGATAAATCCGGTATTTTCATGCCTCTCGCTATGTGGGCGATCGTGCCTTCCCCGGAGCATGATCCGCGGCCCCCGCTTTCCACCGGATTTTTTGCCGGCTGTCCGTGCGCAGTTTTTTCCCGCAGTTTTTACTCACTCCGTGCCCAGTACTTCGCTAAAATATTTGAGACCTCACCCGGCGGTCAAACCACCAACCTCCCTTCGCGGCTTCGCGTTCTTCGCGTGAGGCTCTCTGATCGTCAGAGACTGAAAACTCACGCGAAGTCGCGAAGAACGCGAAGTTCAGTGTCCGGATGCTGTTATCTCACCTTCGTACCTTCAGTACCCGATATTTGGCCCTTAGATCCATCCCACTATACGTCTCCGTTACGACCGCACCATGCCATGCTGGGTGCCAGAATTAGCGAAGTAATGGTGCCATGCTCCAGCCCGGAGCCGGATGAGAGGGCGTGCAGTCACCCGACAGTCCCGCCACGACCGCTCACGACACCTACCGCCCACGACCGACGTCGGGCTCGGGTCCCTGTCTCACACGAAGATTTATCACCGGTGTCGTCCCTCACCGCGGCACGGTTCCCCGCCCGACGGGCGGGGGATGCCGGGAGGGGGAAGAAGAGATGACCACCGCGCAGGTGCTTGAGCCCGGGCAGAAGACGGCCGATTCCCGGGCGGCCGAGACCGAACAGAGGATGACCGACGACGAGCGGTTCTCGATGATCATCAGCATCATGGGCGCCACCGGCGGCCTCATAGCAGTCCGTGATGAGCGCATCCCGGAGGACGTGGCCATGAGCGCCGGTTACACGCCCGGCGTGCCGCGGCTCGGCGTCCCGGCGTTGCGATCGAGCGATGCCAGCATGGGCATCACCAACCCCGGGTACCGCCCCGACGATCCGGGCGCAACCGCGCTGCCGGCTTCCATCGTCGTCGGGTCGAGTTTCAACCCGGACCTCGCCCGCGACGGCGGCGTGCTGCTCGGCCGCGAGGCCCGGATCCGGGGGTTCAACATCATGCTGGCCGGCGGGATCAACCTCGCCCGCGACCCGCGCAACGGCCGCAACTTCGAGTACTACTCCGAGGACCCGCTCCTCACCGCCGTCCTCGGCGCCGAGGCGGTAAGCGGCATCCAGAGCCAGGGTGTCATCTCGACGCTCAAGCACTACTCGCTCAACTGCAACGAGACCAACCGGCACTGGCTGGACGCGATCATCGATCCCTCGGCGCACCGCGAGTCCGACCTGCTCGCGTTCCAGATCGCGATCGAGCGTTCGGAGCCCGGCGCGATCATGAGCGGCTACAACAAGATCAACGGCGAGTATGCCGGCGGGAACCGCCATCTCTTAAACGAGGTGCTCAAGGGCGCCTGGGGATATAAGGGCTGGGTGATGTCCGACTGGGGCGCGACGCCCTCGTGGGAGTTCGCTCTCGCCGGGCTCGACCAGGAGTCCGGCGTGCAGGCAGACGCAGTCTTCTGGAAGGCGGAGCCCTTCACGGACCCGCTCCGGAAGGCCTACGCAGAAGGCAGATTCCCGAAGGAACGCCTCTCCGATATGGTGCGCCGCATCCTGCGCTCGCTCTACGCGGTCGGGGCCGATTCGTGGGGGCCGGCGCCCGAGGTCGACATGGAGGCGCACAACGAGATCGCCCTTAAGACCGCCCGGCAGGGTATCGTGCTGTTGAAGAACGACGGCATCCTGCCGCTCGCGACCGCTAGACCGCTCAAGATCGCAGTTATCGGCGGCTACGCGCAGCTCGGTGTCCCGAGCGGCACCGGATCGGGTGCGGTGCTCCCGGTGGGGGGGTATGCGGGTATCGTCAAGATCGGCGGGCCGGGGCCCCTGGGGCGCGCACGGAACCTCTACCTTTTCCCGTCGTCGCCTCTGGAGGAACTGAAGAGACTCCTGCCCTCGGCGGAGATCGAGTTCGACCCCGGACAGACGCCGGCGGAGGCGGTCCTGCTCGCACGACGCTCGGACGTCGTCATCGTCTTCGGGATCCGCGTCGAGGGCGAAGGCTTCGACATCGCCGATCTCTCGCTGCCCTGGGGCCAGGACGCTGTCATCGAGGCCGTGGCGTCCGCCAATCCGAACACCGTCGTGGTGCTGGAGACCGGCAACCCGGTCGCGATGCCGTGGCTGGATAAGGTGAAGGCAGTCATCCAGGCGTGGTATCCGGGGCAGGCCGGCGGGCAGGCGATCGCCGAGGTGCTCACCGGGGCGGTGAACCCCTCCGGCCGTCTCCCGATCACCTTCCCGGCCGACCTCGCCCGGACTCCGAGGCCGGACCTCCCCGGCCTCGGCACGCCGTGGGGTACGCCGACCGCCATCCGTTACGATGAAGGCGCAGAGGTCGGCTACCGCTGGTTCGCAAAGACGGGTAATACGCCGCTCTTCCCCTTCGGCCACGGGTTGAGCTACACGACGTTTGCCTACAGCGATCTTGCGGTCGACGGCGGCGAGACGATCACGGCGAGGTTCACCGTGAAGAACACCGGCGAACGCGAGGGTGCGGACGTGCCGCAGGTGTATCTGACGGAGGCGGCGGACGAGAGGCGGATGCGGCTTCTCGGATTCCAGCGCGTCCTGCTCGGGCCGGGTGAGAGACGGCAGGTGACGATCGAGGCCGACCCCCGCCTGCTTGCACGATTCGACGGCGAGAATGGCAGGTGGCGCATTGCAGAAGGAAGACACCGGGTGGCGGTCGCAAGATCCGCCACGGATCCGGTATTGACAGGCGATACCCGGTTATCCACGAGGCTGTTCGGGAGTTGAGGGGGCGGATAGCGTCGATATGCCGGCAGAGTTCATCGACGCCGTGACCGCCACCCACCACGGGGCACCGGGATACGCACCGGCGGCCCTACTTCTACAGTCTCAGTAGTACTTCGCTAACTTCTTCCTCCCTCTCATATTATTCAACGTCTCCCTATCCTCCTTTCTCTAAACCCGGTGACGCAACCTGGGAATTCCTTTCACCATTCCCATCGATGCCCGGATCGCTTCCTAGATTATGACAATGAACTGTTCGAATCGAAACGCGCGCATATCGATGGTTCTCGGTCCCTGCTTCACCGGCGAGAAATGCATCCACAGGAGAGCGATCCAGACGTTCTTCAGGAGGAAGGAAATGGATTGTCAGGTGCTGATCCAGTGCCGCGACAGCAGGAGCACAACATTCTTTCGGTTTGAGGTCGCTACTCTTTCTGCTGGTTTTCCTCTTCCTTTGGGCAAAAGGCCTGAGGGGACGCCTGCAACCCATATAGATCTTTCGCTTTTGTGCGCGTTTTCGGGCGGAGAGGCACAGTCGGGTCTCTCAAATTAGCGAAGTACGGGGTCTGAATCGAACAACAGTGCAATCCAGATGTCATTCTGATGGATGTACTTACAGCGTGTATATTCATATGTATACTTCCCACTAAAATTTCAATAGGAACTGCTGAAAAATGTGTTTTTATTTGACAGGGGTCTGTTCTATGTCTTTACTAATTATTAAAAACGAGAGTGCTTACCTTTAGTTTCGTCAATAAAATTCTCTATACATTTTATCGTATCTTCGAAGTAGTTTTTAATATCATGCTCCCATACACGCAAAACATGCCAACCATTTATTCTATAGTAATTGTTAATTTCTGAGTCCCGCTGGAGATTCCTGAGTAATTTTTCGCTCCAATAGGTAACGTTTGTTGCAGGAGGTTTGTAATGTAGCTCACAACCATGCCAAAAGCAAGAGTCAATAAAAATGGCTATCTTGTATTTTTTAATAGCGATATCGGGCTTCCCCGGCAGGCTTTTTACATTTCTGCGAAACCTATATTTGTGTCTCCAGAGTTCTGAAATAACACGGTTCTCTAAGCTTGTGTGTGTTGATTTTATTGCTTGCATGTTTCTTCTTCTTGCCTGTTTTGACAACTTATCAGCCATATAGTCAGTTATCTAAATGGGGATCATTTTTAAGATTTATGCGGGCCAAAAAACTTGTCCCCATTAAAGTGAATTAGGTGATCGGGCGAATCAACTAGCCACACTTCAGTCTCCCAACTAATCTGAGTAAGCCAATCGCGGAGCTTCGTTTTATCCATAAAGGCTGTAACGTAAACAATTGGTACTGGACAATCCTTAGTCAACCTTTCTAGTTGGAGGTGGCGGAGTTGTGATATCGGATTCGCTGAGTGCACAGCTTCGATCAGGATTAGCCAATTCTTTGTGGATTCATATGCAATTACGTCAGGCAGGGTCCCATGAGCAAGTTGAGTTAGTTTGAGTTCACATAGTTTTTCTTCATTAATGTAAAGAGTTTTATTGCTTGCATCACCAATATATAGGATTTCAGCACCAGGTACAAAACGGGGCAAAAATTCTTCGACTATTGCTTTTTGGATTTGGTTATGTGGACTTTCATCTAAGAGGATTTCAGTTCCATCATTCACTTTTGCAGAGATTTTATTGAAGTATCTAGGTCGTTCCAGTCGATCCTTCAGCTTACCGTATTTCTCTGTGTACTCAGAAACCGCGTCATTCCATGATGGTTGTCCATATTCTCTCAGTACCCTGCTTGCTTCAGGGTTTATAGTGTATCCCCGTGTAGGATCATTTATCACTGATTTTTCGCTTTTCAGTACAATCCCTGCTTCTACCAAATGGACTAAGTCTAGTCTTCTAATATCATCGTAAGATCCCATTGAGATGTCTTGTTCGTAATATTCGTTTAAAAATGCAATAATTCCTCTTGTTGTTATCGGAGAGTTACTGGGATCTGAAGCCACTTCCGTGCTTGAAAAAGGCATATCTGGCTTTATCTTTGCAACTGCCAGCAAAGCAAGCGCAGCTCGCTCGCGTCTCTTTTTTGTCATATCATCAATCGGAATACCGATTTCACGCATTATTTCCTGAGCTTCTTGTACCTTCTTTTCAATCTCTGAAGTCATTGTTATACATTTAGTCTCTCTTGCCTTGAGAATTTTTGTTTTTTCCCCTCATTGTTTTCTTTCTCAGAACTCTCAAGACATTTTAGCACTGAATCAGCTAATGCCTTTGATAAGAGCGGCGGGACAGCATTACCTATTTGATTAAATTGACTGCCCTCATTTCCGCAAAACACGAACCAATCTGGAAAGCTTTGGAGTCTTGCAGCTTCTCTAACAGTCAATCTTCGACGCCGTCCATCTGGAAGGCGGATTCTCAGCATATCCGATGTGGCTCCGTTCAGGTTTCTGCAAGTAACCGTCCTGCTAGGAGCATTTAAATGGAGATCTCGCGGTCTTATACAACATGATTTCTTCTCATAAGCGGCGATATACCGATCCATACTGGGGGTTAAAAATTTAGAATCAGGCGTGATAGCGTATGCCAGTTCTCCCAATGCTTCGCCTGCTGTTATCGATTTTTTTTCATTAACAGGTCTTGGAAAGGACCACTCCCCTCTATGAGCTACAACAAAGAGTCGTTCTCGCTTTTGTGGAACGCCATATTGAACTGCATTAAGAATCTTCCATTCGACGTTGTATTTTAAATTAGCAAGTTTGGAAATAATATCTTCAAAATAAAAGCGATTACGATATAAGAGACCTCTGACATTCTCAAAGAGGGCAACCTTTGGCTGGTAACGTTTAACAGCATCTAAAAAGATCGGGAATCCATCTCTAGGATCATCTGGTCCTCTTTGATCTCCTATCACACTGAATGGCTGGCAAGGGGGGCCGCCAATTATCACATCAGCATTGTCAGCAAGGTCCAATCCAATTTGCAAAGTGGTACAATGACATTTTCCATTTAAATTTTTAGAATAACTTTGACATGCATCTTTTAGCATTTCATACCCAATTGTCTCGAAACCGGACGCTTCGAAACCTAAAGCTAACCCTCCACAACCAGCAAAGAGATCGATTACAGAATATCCATTATTCTGAACCGTTGTCAGGTCTAAATTCAGTTGTAGATAGTCTAGATATTTCATGCCTGCTTCAGGATTAAGTTGTAGGACTTTTCAAAATAAATAATTAAGGACGTCTAATAACTTTTATCTTCAGTCTGCAATTTCTCCGAAAAGGTACGGATAGGAAAAACATCGAATAAGTACTCAGTGGGTAGTATTGCTACCTACTAGATAACTTTTAGTTTAGGAGGTCATCCCACAATTATAAGAGACCTTGAATAAAACCCGGGATGTATGGCATTCCGGGAAATCGATGACGAACTCTGGGCAATCATTGAGCCGCATCTCCCTCCCCAGAAACCTCATGTCGGGCGACCCCGAACCGACCATCGGGCGATGTTCAACGGGATTCTGTATGTCCTGACCACCGGTTGTACCTGGAGCGACGTTCCTCGGCAATACGGCACGAAATCGACGGTACATCGGTTTCACCTCTATCTTGCCGAGCATAGTATCTATCAAGACATTTTCCTCGACCTTCTTCGATCGGGCTATGAGATCCGGAAAATCGATCTCACCCACTGTTCCACCGATACCAAGGATATCCCGGCTAAAAAGGGGGATCGACCGGTTATGATGGCTATAAGAAAGTAAAAGGGAACAAGCTGAGCGCTCTGGTTGATCGGAACGGTCTCCCCCTTGCCTGTACGGTCTTCCCGGCAAATATCCATGATTCCCAACTTTATGAACCAACCGTTGAAGCGTTTACGATTCCAGAGATGCAGATTCATCCCTCAATCATCTCGGCGGATGCAGCCTACGATGCCCGGGAGATCCGCCAGTACAACCGGAAACGACGGATCAAGAGCAACATCCCGACCAACCCGAGATCCCGGATACACCCGAAGCGGGGAAGACCGCGCTGGTTCGATCCGACACTGTATAAAGAAAGAGGGGCTATTGAACGGTTCTTCAGCTGGATCGAGGCATTCAAGAAGATTGTTCCTCGATATGAACGCTATGAACACTCATTCCTCGGGCTGATCCACCTGGCATGTGCCATCATGATCTGGAGGGTTATGGGATGACCTCTAGTAGTAGGGGATTCTGAGGGCGAGAAAAAGTACCATACTCTCCTTGATCCTCTCTCCTCTTGAACCCTGTACTTCTCAATATCGCGTTCCTGCTCAGCTCGAAAAGGGGCGGTACATTCAGAGTCTGAGCATGCACTCTCTTGATGTGGCTCTCAGATATCCGTGGATCGCGATCCTGATCGCGGTCTGATCTTTATGGATGCCGAGAAGCTTCTTGATCCCTTCTGTCCCTTCCTGATTGTCTCCCGCACTAGTAAGCTTGCAGATGTCAGGTTTTGCTTTTTTCGTGATTTTTCCGTGTCTATCCACAGGGCCGTATGCCGTGCCGCATGCCCCCGATGTTCCTGGCATCGTAGCCGGCCTCACAGAGAATAATCGCGACGGTCAGCCTGCCGGGGTGACCGGGAGCCGGACTTATGAACAGGAGGAGGATCACCGATCCCGGGATCCGGGCGGTGAGGACTGGATCAGGATCCACTCCTCCCTGTCGGCCCTACTTCTGCAACCTCTCCAGGAGCTCGTCGAGCCGTGAGTAGGAGTCTTTCATACCCTCCTCCATATCGGACTGCATCATCCCGTCGCGGTCCTCCACCGAGAGGAAGACCGACCGGCCGGTGAACCGTGTCCGGTTGCCGGGCAGCTCCTCGAACTTTCCCTCCTCGAGGATGACATGGCCGGACTCCGGGAGTCCCTCGAACTCGAACGTCTGGATGATCCGCTCGGGCGGCGTCACATCGTGGTTCACCCCGTGGAACCCGTACTCGTTGCCGTCCTCATCCGTCTGTACATACCGCCAGCTGCCCCCGCTCCGGGCCTCAAACGCCTCTATCTTCGTGGTGTAACCCCGCGGGCCGATCCACTGTTCATAGAGTTTCGGGTCGGTGTGAGCCCGAAAGACCAGATCGCGGGGAGCGTCGAACTCCCGGACGATGATCAGTTCCTGTTTTCCGGGCTCGGCAGTGATCCGGAGAGGATTCCTCTCCGTCAACGCCTGCTCGCCACTTCTTCGTGATTGCTCGGTCATGCTATCCATCTCCGTTCGCCCCTCTCACCGACGTCATCCATGTTATAGGTTATCGGCCTGACCATACGGAGCATCCAGATGTGCCCCGGCACCCGGGCCTGCAAGCGTGCCAAACAGGACAGCCCGGGACTGGGATTCGCTCTCGATAAGGAGTTCTACGGCAAGCCGGCGCCCGCCAAGTTCAAGATGGGCGTCGCGGGCTGTCCCAACTGCTGCAGCGATGCCTGGTTAAAAGACCTCGGCTTCTTCGGCACCGATGACGGGTTCACGGCGGTCGTCGGCGGCAAGGGCGGCGGGACGGCAAAGGTGGGCCGGGAGCTCGCCCAGGGGCTGACCGAGGAGCAGGCCGTGGCGCTCGCGAGGAAGGTCATCGCGTTCTACCGGGAGAACGGGCAGGCCCCCGAACGCCTGGGAGCGACGATCGAGCGGGTCGGCTTCGACAAATTCAAAGAAGCCGTCCTTTGATCTCGAAGGAGTTATTCGCGGCAGATTGATGCGCCCGCACCGGCGGGTACAACCAATCTGCCCCTATTCTCAAGGAATAACGCTGTCCGGTGCGCGGGAGTGTGGTTGCCGTTTGTCGTGTGCGGGTCTGAACCGGGCCGGAGAGGGGGGAGGGAGCGCGCACACGACTTTGCCCCCCTCTTCCGGCCCGGCACGCACGCGCAGGTGTTGAACCGGCCTTCAGAAGGATTGGGGTTTGTATCGCTCCCACCTACGGGGCTGCCGTCACGGGCGGGGAGCCCGCCGCCCCGCTCTCGTAGACGAGGGTATTGTAGCGATACTGGAAGATGTAGATCGCCGGGGATACTGCGAGCATGAGGACCGGGAAGAGGAGAATCCCGGCAATCCCCACGAAGAGTCCGATAACGCCCGTGACGAGGACGACGAGGAAGACCAGGATCATCCCGAAGATCATGAGGACGAGCTGAAGGATGATCTGGGAGAAGATGTACGACCCCCAGCCGATCCTCCGGATCTGGGCAAGGACGGCGGGGATGTTGAATGCCTCGCGGAGCAAACCGGCCTTCGCGAACCGCACCATTGCCATCTGCGCGACAAGCCAGATCAGGACGAGGAGGACGAACGATACGAGGGCGGCGACGGCGGCCACGGGACTGTTCTGCCCGGCAAGGACGCCGGCGCCGCCCACCAGGGCCACCGCGACGACGAGCATGAGCGCGATGTAGGCGAGGTACACGACGAGCAGCTTCAGGCCGTCGAGAAAGAGCCGGCCCCAGCCGCCGAACTCCGGGGCCGGGCCTCCCCGCATGATCCGGACGAAGTAGCCGTAGATGAGCGGGAAGACGATGACGGAGGCGATGAGCTGGAGCCACCGGACCCAGCCTCCCCGGAGGATGTTCCCTGTGTAGTCAAACGAGTCTTCGAGTACTCTCTGGTAGTTTACGGACAACGTATCACCCTGCGAATCGATCCCGAAACTCCGGGCCGCGGTGCATGCCGGACGGGCCGATTCGGGATGCCTCACTATAACGGGTATATCGGGCAACGATCTTCTTGAACGCTTCGATCCGGCTTGAGGGCTGCGCAGATGGGTTCCCTTCCACAAACCCGCGGTCCCGATTGTACAGCCCAGCCCGGCGGTGACCTTTCGCAACGCATGGAACGTTCGCCGGGTAGCCCTCATCCCGGTCGGTCCGCCCGTCGTGCATGTTGATATCCCGGCCGAGCAGACGGCAGAAGCCAGCGTCAGGGGTGGCGCAACCCTCATCATCACCGGCGTCAATCACTCTGCAATGAAACCCCGGGACCTCTCCATCGAGGAGAAGCGGCGGCTCTTCGATTGGCTCGCCGGGCTGCTCTCGAATCGAGAGGAGATTCTCTTTGCCTACGTATACGGGTCGTTTCTGCACGGTCCCTTCCGCGACATCGATATCGGCGTCTTCCTGCAGGCCGACAGCAGCGGAGCAGCCGCTCCGCTCCGATACGAGATGGCGCTTGAGCAGGAACTGGAAGATGCCATGGGCGTGCCCATCGACGTCAGGGTCCTGAACGCCGCGCCCCTGCCGTTCGCTTACTCGGTCCTGCAGACCGGGGAGGTGCTCGTCTCCCGCGATGAGAAGGCTCGCTGCGACTTCGTGTGCAGGATATACACCCACTACCACGATTTCGCCTACTACCGGGAGCGTTACCGGCGGGAGGCGCTTGGTCTCCTGCGATAGCGAGAAGGTCACCGCCCTCTCGTCGGAGCTGGTGCAGGCCCAGGGCGGGGTGACGGATCTTGCGGTCGCTTGAAGGTGCCGCGAGCCCGTGCTCCGGAGAGATCGGCCCCGGCCCGGGGCGCACGAGAACCTGTTTCAATGCAGGCGATCCCTGTGATCCGGCTGAGAAGGTCGCTCGCGAGGATTATGTCGGAGCGATCAGAACCGTTCCAACCCCGAAGTCCACAACGGCATCGTGTCACCGTTCTGCGTCGCCGTGATCAGCGCGTCGCGGATGTCGGCGATCCCACCCACAACCGGCAGGCAGGAGAACCCGATCCACCCGACCATGTAGTAGGGCGACGAAGCGGTCTCCTCCCCGACCAGCCAGTAGAACGACCCGTCGGGCAGCCCGGTCTCCCCGAACGTCGCCCCAAGGATGATGGCGCGCCCGATCTTGGCGAGGTTGATCTCCCCGCTCGCGGCAGGCGTCAGCGGGTCGGGGTCAGCGCCGTCGCGGAGGCCGTCACCGTCGGTATCCGGGTTGAAGGGATCGGTGCCGTACTCGAACTCGGCCATGTCGTCGAGGCCGTCGTCGTCGGTGTCCGCCTTCGTCGGGTCGCTCCGCTGCCTGAAGTGGGTCTTGCCGTTCGCGTCGGTGATGGGCTCCCGGGCCTCAAAACCGTCGGAAAGTCCGTCGCCGTCGGTGTCGATTGCATATGTGTCGGGCGTATGCTGGTTGCCGAACCCGTCGGTATAGCCACCCTCGAAATCGTCCAACAGGCCGTCTTCGTCCCGGTCGCCGTCGGTCAGGGTTGCGATCCCCGGCGCGGTCTGGTCTTTGACGACCGTCACCGTCGTGGTGAACAGCGCGTAGCCGTCCTTCAGGACGGCGACCCGGTACGCGCCGATGAGAACCTGTAACAAGAGCCCTAAAAAGAGGTGACTGAGGTAAAACGCTTACTCGATACCTTTCAGGTCGACACGGCCATCGATCCGGACATAATCCCCCTCCTTCAGTTGGAGGCGGAAGTATCGCTTATCGATCTCGATTATAACCTTTCCAACCCCGAAATCTACAACGGCATCGTATCTCCGCTCGGCGTCGCCGGGATCGTCCGGGACGATGATCGCATCGATGCGCCCGTTCACTTCCAGGAGGGGCAGCGCAGGCTCTGCATAGATCTGTCGATCGACGATCTTGCTCTTCTCCAGCATGTCCACCAACATCCGCAGCATGACTTTTCCGTCTCTTCCGACCATCGCGGGAGTACAGAGTAGATCGTCATCGAAGACCGATGTCCGGGTGCCATCTGCGAACTCGACGCGCACGACCTGCGTATAGACCGTGCCTTGGTATTCGGCGTCCGGTCTCACGCTCACGATGCGGACGGGAATCGTAAGGTTTTCTTTCAGCATTCCCGTTGGAATGCCGCCCGTTTCGGGATGTGCCGTCACGAGATACCCGTTGTCGGCGACAAGGAGGCGCAGTGTCCTCCCAGAGGTCGGCTCGACGTACCGGTACACGTTTTTCTGGACCTCGACGCCCTCCCGGGCACCGGTCATAATGAGGTCTTTGACCTCTTCCCGTTTCACATAGTCCAAACCGAACGCGGAATAAAACTGGTTGCCCGACGGAGTGTTGACATGGTTAGCGACGATGTGGACCCAGCCGCTTCCTTCCGTGTCATCCAAATCCCACACGCCAACTAAATCTTTCCGGCTTATTCCGACCCGGATGTAATCTCCTATCTGGTAGTCAGGAAAGGAATCACGTTCTTGATGGCAAAGATCAACGCCAATCGTACCCATACCTATGTCAATATAAAAAGTAGGATGATTCTTATCGATATCAACGATTTCGCCAAAAAATAAAATAGGTCCCTTTTCTAGACTGATCTCATCTTCAGGCGAGTGATACTTTGATTCGACGCCTTTCATAGGTAAAGCCAGTTTTTCGACATGGGCACAAAATGCCGAAACGCCTACTGTCTTGATTGTGCCCACCATCTCGTCCCTGCTGCTCCCGTCCGGGTCAAACAGGTAAATTATCGTTCCATCCTGCAATTCAATAAAGACAGTCTGCTCGCACACTTCTCCATGGTCGTCCAGCATGCCGAGAATATTTTTTAGAATCTTTCCTCTCACTCGTGCTCGAAACATCTTTATCACCCCGTCAACTAACTGAACAGACTCCGGATGTGTGGTGGAACCTTACCCTTACTAACGGACAGTGGATAAGCCGTACGGAGATACCCATTGTCACCAATCACGACTAGTAAAAAGTGCTCTTCATCGATCTTCTTCCAATATCGAATAGAACTCCTCGGATCCATTGTTCCTGTCTTCGCACAATCCAGTATCAGATCTTTAATAAGATCTCTATTTACGTACTGTTCACCCAGTGGTAGAAATTGATTTCCGGAGTTCGGATTAATGATATGATTGTTGACAATATGGATCCAGCCTGTGCCTCCTTCTTTATCGTAAACCCACGATGTCGCACCTGCAGCCGTACCAAGCTTTCCCTCCTCCAGCCAGATGACCTTCCCGTCCGCCCGCTTGACGACTGCCAACGTCCGCAACAGGTTTCCGTTGCTTCTCACGACCACCTTCAGCTCATCCTCGGTGATCCCGTTTATTAGCAACCGATCGATCACCTCGTCGCCGTGTGCTTTACGAATAGCGTTTATCGCTTCCGCGGCCTCATCCGTATATGGCGCAACCCCGACCAGCAGCACCATCGCCGGCTTCAGCAGCTCCGGGTGCTTCAGGACGAACTTTCCGACGACGGCCGCGACCTTCGCCGCATCCCCGTAGCCCGGGATCAGCGCGGCAAGGTTGAGCCCCGTGCCGACCAGATCGCCCCGCGAGATCGTCGCGGCGATGTCCCGGAGGTCGCCGATGACGAGGACGCCGCTCGCGACCCAGCCGGCCAGGTAATAGACGTTGTCGTGGTCGTCGGCGCCCCACTCACCGAGGACGGCGCCGAGGAGGAACTCCCGGCCCATCTCCAGCGGGCCGTAGCGCTCCTCGTAGACCAGCGGGTCGTAATCGGGATCAGTGTCTCCTTGGCACCATTAAAAAGGAACTAAGGGTCATTCTGCATTTTCTGTTTTTCTTTCAAGAACTTCAGGGGGTGCTCCCACCAGAAGTTAGCTGGAGTATATGGGTCGACGGCATCAGCACAGCATTTGATGATCTCATCGATATGTTGCAGATATTTACTCCTGAAAGTTTCATCAAGGGCGGATATTTTTGCCTTAATTTCTGTAAGATCATAGTCCCGTTCTAATTCGATCAGTAATATCTCCAGAGAACTGCGAGTAGCAAAATCGTTCGGGATTTCAAGTTCAAAAGGCTCCTGATCGGCAAAATATCGTATTGTCACGGGATAATAGTAAACCTCATCGTTCAGCAGAGAAAACAACTTTTCGCGATAATCCTGCCCCTTTTTCTCTTCCAGTGCGGTTAGCTTTCTAGTTATTCTCTCATATTCCGCGCGAAATCGCTCACAGTCGACTCCTTCCTCTTCGAGCAACTGCATCCAAAAAGGGAGACAGTGTTTTAACCCATAGGGTGCATCGACAGGGTATCTCCCGAGTCTTTTCAACTCGTCGTAGTGTTCGTCGGTCTCTTCAATACTTTTCTCATAGCTGAGCAGGCCTTTTATTACCCTGTTGAGGAGCTTGTTATCTACCATTCTCTCATACCACGCTCACGAATCTAATTCAACCTAACCAATCTGTCGGTGATCCGTACATCCACATAATGGGTAAGAGGCCTAGCATCCGGTTTGAAGAAGGTCGTGATCAGGCCATCCTTCGTTATACTCACGAACTCGTTGGCACTACGGTCATAAACGACCAGCGTGTCATAGCCCACTTGGTAATACAACTCGACAGTCCCGTCTCTCCGGTTGCTCAAGGTAGTAGCCTTCTGCAGGTATACCGATTTCGTAAAGGTCTCGCCCCATTCGAATTGACCGAGCACGTGATCGGTGTAGTGTTTGTCCAGATTCCCTGAAGCCGTGAGCTTCTTCGTCGGCGTCCACCCGCCTTCGCAGACGTTCTCGAGCATATGCCTGACGCGGAAGAGGTTGACGTTCTCACCGTAGAGTCTGACCAGCGTCGAATCCGTCGCTCCATTTGCCCTGAGCACATCGAGGACCTCGTCGCCGTAACTGTACTTCAAGATGCTCAGCGCTTCAGTCGTTTCATCCGAGTACCGGGTCACCCCGGCCAGCAGGAGAACAGCCGGTTTCAGCAGCTCCGGGTGCTTCAGGACGAACTTCCCGACGACGGCCGCGACCTTCGCCGCATCCCCGTACCCCGGGATCAGCGCGGCGAGGTTGAGCCCCGTGCCGACCAGGTCGCCCCGCGAGATCGTCGCGGCGATGTCCCGGAGGTCCCCGATGACGATGACGCCGCTCGCGACCCAGCCGCCCAGGTAGAAGATGTTGGCATGGTCGTCGGCACCCCACTCGCCGAGGACGGCGCCGAGGAGGAACTCCCGGCCCATCTCCAGCGGGCCATAGCGCTCCTCGAAGACCAGCGGGTCGTAGTCGGGATCGTACCACTCCTCGTAGCCGGAGTGGCCGTCACCGTCGGTGTCGGCCGACCAGAGATCGGTGCCGATCTCCCATTCGAGGGCGTCGGAAAGCCCGTCGCCGTCGCTGCCCGGGTTGAGCGGGTCGCTCTCGATCGCATCCTCCAGGTAGTCGTCGAGGCCGTCGCCGTCCGTGTCCGCCTTGTTCGGGTCGCTCCGCTGCTTGTAGTAGGTCTTCCCGCCTTCGGTGACCAGTTCTCCAGCCTCGTAGCCGTCTGAAAGCCCGTCCCCGTCGGTATCGACCGCATACGGGTCAGGCGCATGCCAGTTGCCGAACCCGTCGCGATACCCGTTCTCGTAGATGTCCGGCAGCCCGTCCCCGTCCAGGTCGTCATTGTTCAGGTCCGGTGTCAACCTGAAGTGGAGCGAACCGATTAGCGCAGTCTCGCTATGGATGGTGAGAGGCTCCGCATCGCCGTAGCATGCTCTCCGGCGAGCCGGACACAGGGCAAGCGGACCACGCAACCCTCATGCGCGCGCCTTGAGCGGGAGGAGAACCCGGAGACCCCTCAGGAGCCCCGCCGCCCCCGCGACTCCCCGATGAGATACCCGGCGTACGGCACCCTCGACACCGCCCGCACCACCGCATAACTCACCAGCACCGCCGCCGCGAAGAGCACCGGGTAGGTCTCCCAGTCCGCCCACGAGAGCCCCGTGAGGGAGAACCAGAGGCTCGCGCCGGCGGCGATGACCAGCGGATGGACGAGGTAGATCCCGTAGGAGTGATCCCCGAACGATCGTGATGCGCCGCTGAACCTCCGGCCGGTCCCCTCCAGCCGCCAGGCCGCGAGGACGAGCGCGGCGATGACCGGGACGTAGTAGAAGGGTTCGAGGATCCGGTAGACGCAGAAGATTGCAAGGGACATGCCGCCGAGGCTCCCGGAGAGGTAGACGGCCGCCACCCATATGCCGCCGACGAGGAGGGCACCCCCTCCGGCCGCAACGAGAATCCCTGCGGGGGGTAAAGACCTGAGCGCCGACCGGAACCGGTCCGTATGCCGGGCGACGTGGATCCCGGCTACAAAGTAGAAGAGGTGCGAGGGAAAGAGGCGGATCAGCACCGTGTACCACTCCGGGCCTGCAAACGCTCCCATGAGATGGGCGCCCGTGTTCCAGAGGATCAGGAGGAAGAAGAGCGAAAGAAGGGGGTAGAGCGCCGCCCCGGCCCGGTCGAAGAAGTCGTAACCTCTCGCGACGAGCGGGAAGAGAAGGTAGAGCTGGATGATCAGCGCAAAGAACCAGAGGTTGTAGGCGGCTGTCCCGAGGAGGAGGGCTTCCGTCACCCGCTCCGGGGAGGGCACCCCGGCAACCCCGATTGTCCCTTCGACCGTCACCATCAGGTAGAGGCCTGAAAAGAAGATATAGGGGATGAGGATCGTCTTCGCCCGGCGGCGGTAGAACCCCCGGATCGAGAGATCGCCAGCATATCGCGCCGCGAGCACCCACCCGGATATGAAGATGAAGACCGGCACCGCGAAGTGGGCGGCGATGTAGACGAAGACGTCGAGGAGGGCGAGCAGGCTCACGCCGGGGATGCGGGTGTAGTTCATGGCGACGTGGACGGCGATCACGGCGAGAGCGGCAAACCCCCGCATGTACTCTATCTCCCGAAACCAGACCACCGGGACCACACCCTCTGCCCGCCCGAAGGCGGGCGCAAGCAGTAACAGGATTGCAGGCCGGCATATATGAATCCCCCGCCCGTCCGGCGACCGGTCAAGCACTTATAATCTCCGGCGACACTACCTATCAGGAGAGTGAGTCCATGCAGTACTCGGAAGGGCAGGTCGGCAGGGTCTTCACCGTCCGGATCGACGACGGGGAAGACTTCATCAGGGAGATCGAGCGGTTTGTGGCGGCGATGAACATCCAGAGCGGGATGATCCACTTCCTCGGCGCCGCCCGGAACGCGACGCTGGTGACGGGGCCCAAGGAGATGGTCATTCCGCCGACGCCGCGACGGGAGGAGATCTTCGGGGGCTGGGAGCTCCTCGGCTTTGCAACGATCCACCCCGGCGTGGAGGGGCCGTCCCTCCACATCCACGCCGTGGCGGGGAGGGGTATCCGCTCGCTCGCCGGGTGCCTCCGCGAGAAGGCGGAGGTCTACCTGGTGATCGAGGCAATCGTCACGGAGTTCGTCGGGATCTCCGCCCGGAGGCTCCCGGACGAGAAGACCGGCGTCGACCTGCCGGTCTTTGACCGGGTACTCCCATGAAGGAACAGCCGGCGTTCCTCCCCATGACGATGGAGGAGGCGGAACGGCTCGGCATCGACCGGTTCGACATCATCCTCATCTCCGGCGACGCCTACGTCGACCACCCCTCCTTCGGGACGGCGCTGCTCGGGCGGGTGCTCTGGGACGTCGGCTACTCGGTCGGGGTCATCGCCCAGCCCGACTGGCGGAGCAACGATGACCTCCGGCGCCTGGGGGAGCCCCGGCTCTTCTTCTCGGTCTCGTCCGGGAACGTCGATTCAATGGTGAACGCCTTCACGCCGAACCTGAAGCGCCGGAGTTCAGACGTCTACTCGCCGGGCGGGAAACTCCTCCGGCCCGACCGGGCGACCCTCGTCTACACCGACCGCATCCACGCCCTCTACCCGAAGACGCCGGTCGTCATCGGGGGTATCGAGGCAAGCCTCCGGCGGTTCGCCCACTACGACTACTGGTCCGATTCGGTCCGGCAGGCCATCCTGGCCGACGCCCCCGCCGACCTCCTGGTCTTCGGGATGGGCGAGCGGCAGGTGGTCGCGATCGCCGACCGGCTCGCCGCCGGAGAACCGGTGGGCGCCCTCACCGACATCCCCGGCACCGCCTACCGGATGGACCTGAAGACCTGGCGGAGCATGGACCAGGCCGGATACGTCGTCCTCCCCGGCTACGCGGAGGTGAAAGAGGACCGCTATGCCTACGCACGGGCCTTCGCGCTCCACTGCAACGAGCAGGACCCCATCCGGGGCCGGCCGGTGGCGCAGCCGCACCAAAAGACCGTCGTCATCCAGAACCCGCCGGCGATGCCGCTCTCGGGCGAGGAACTCGACCGGATCTATGAGCTCCCCTACGCCCGGAGGGCCCACCCCTCCTACACCGAACCCATCCCGGCCCTCGAGCCGGTGAGGTTCTCGGTCGTCAGCCATAGGGGGTGCTTTGGGTCCTGCTCGTTCTGCGCCCTCACCCACCACCAGGGACGGATCATCCAGAGCCGGAGCATCGACTCCATCGTCCGCGAGGTGGAGCGGATGGCGAGGATGCCGGAGTTTACGGGTGTCGTCCAGGACGTCGGCGGACCGACGGCCAACATGTACGGCATCCACTGCGGCCGGTGGGAGACCGCCGGCACCTGCCCCGACCGCCGTTGCATCGACTGCCCCGCCCTCGACCGCAGCCACGAGGAGCAGCTCCGCCTCCTCCGGCGTCTTGCGGAGATTCCCGGGGTGAAACGGGTCTTCATCGCATCGGGCATCCGCTACGACCTGATTCCCCCGGGGGAAGAATACCTCCCCCTCGTCTGCGAGCACCACGTCTCCGGGCACCTCAAGGTCGCCCCCGAACACGTCGCAGAGAGGGTCACCGCCTCTATGGGCAAACCCCCCCGCGAGGCCTTCGATGCCTTCAGAGAACGGTTCGAGGCCCTCCAGGCCGGGAAGAAGAAGCGGCAGTACCTTGTCCCCTACCTCATGTCCGGCCACCCGGGCTGCCGGATGGAGGATATGGTCGAGCTCGCCGAATACGTCCGGGACACCGGGCTCTACACCGAGCAGGTCCAGGACTTCACCCCGACGCCGATGAGCATATCGACGACCATCTACCATACCGGGCTCGACCCCTTCACCCTCGAGGAGGTCTACGTCCCGAAGGGCCGGGAGAAGCGGGTGCAGCGGGCGCTCATGCACTACCGGGACCCGGCGAATCACGCTCTCGTCTGCGAGGGACTCCGGGCGGCCGGGAGGGAGGACCTCATCGGGAGCGCGTGGAACTGCCTCGTCCCGGCACGGGGCAAGGGCGGCAGGCCTACCCGCGCAGGACCGAACCCACGGCAAACCCGGCGGCCGCCGCGATAAACCGGTTCGGGATCAGCGGGATGACGAGGGTCGTCACCGCGAGAGAGACGGCGATGTTCGGGATCGTACCCGGAGTGGTGACGGACTCAAGCGTCTGCATCGTGCAGGAATGCCAGACCGGGTGTTCGGGCGGGGTAACCCTCTCCACCATGCCGCTCGCCGCTCTCATGGCTGTCGACCGCCACACACGCTCCCGTGCCAGACTCTGCCTGCAGGTCATGATCGCAGGGTTGGCGCCGGATACTACTTATTCCTATGGCCGGCAAATCGCTCCCGGATCCGGCGGATGCGGATCCGGTGACAGAAAGAACAGAGTGCCTCGAGGTTCCCGGGCACGAGAGGACCGCCGCAGATCACGGGCTCGCGGAGGTCGAAATGCGTCGACCCGGCGGCGAGGGGGGCGTTGCATCCAGCACACCGGTGGCACTGCCGATCGAGGATAGCCTGAACGGTCTCATCCGATAGATACGCCTCCGTGGTAGCCGCTTCCCCGGAAGGTTCTGCAACCTGTACACCACGCTCCATAGCAACACGGAGAGATGCCTATCCTGATTAATATACTTTTTCACGCCAATCCGACCGCAGGGGCCCGGCAAGCGGTGAGACCGGGGGGCCGGAGCCTGATACCGCAGGAGTGAGGAAGTTTCCTGCAGAATAAAGAGAAAACCTATTGTTTGTCGACAGAAAATGCATCAGCATGCACTACGAGATCACAGGAGACAACCTGCAGATGGTGACCCTGCGCCTCGCTCCCGGCGAGAGCATCTGCGCCGAGGCCGGCGCCATGGTCAACATGAGCGGGAACATGCAGATGACCACCAACATGAAGGGCGGGCTCTTCAAGGGGTTGAAGAGGATGGTGACCGGCGAGGGGCTCTTCATGACCGAGTTCACCCCGCAGGGAGGAGAGGGCTTCGTCTCGTTTGCCGGGAACGTCCCGGGCAAGATCTTCACCCTCAACCTTGCCGGGAACGAGTTCATCGCCCAGAAAGATGCCTTCCTCTGCTCCGAGCAGGGGATCGACCTCGATATCGCGTTCACGAAGCGCCTCCGGTCGGGCGCCTTCGGCGGCGAGGGGTTCATTCTCCAGCGCCTCTCAGGCAGCGGGACCGCGTTCCTCCACTGCTGCGGCGACATCATGGAGATGACGCTTGCGCCCGGCGAGGTCGTCAGGGTGGAGACGGGGCTCGTCGTCGGGTTCGAGAGCACCGTCGACTACAGCATCCAGCTCGCCGGCGGCGTGAAGACCGTCTTCTTCGGCGGCGAAGGACTCTTCCTGACGACGCTGACCGGGCCGGGTCGGGTCATCGTGCAGTCCATGGACGTCGCAAAACTTGCCGCCTCGCTGATCCCCTACCTCCCCATCCAGAGCAACTCGTCGGGACGGTAACCTGATAGTCGGCGAGGACAGAAGAGTACGTAATGAACCTCGTCATGGTCGTGCACGGCCCGGAGGCATTCGATGCCGGGGATGTGGATCGGCTGATCCGCCTCCTCTCCCCCCGGCGGGTGCTCGTCGCGGGGGTGATGGCCCGGACCGCCGCCGAGGAGTCCGACCTCCCGGTGGCCTGCACGGACGAGCGGCCGAGCGTGGTCCTCGGCGCCCTCGCCGATCAGGCATGCCTCGTCAACCGGGGAAAGACCCCGGAGTCGGGCCGGATCTTCGGGGAGATTGTCGCCGGCCGCCTCTCGGCGGGGCTCGTCCACGTCGAGACCTCGAGCGGGACCGTCTACTGCTGGGATGGCGGCGACGAGAGCCTTGCCCGCGAGATCGCGGACCTGACCGGCTACGCTCTCACCCACGCAACGGGCGACCGTACCCGACGGGAGGGCGTCCGGGAGGTCCGTGGGTGCATCCCGGGCGAGGCGGTCTTCGTGAACGGGATCGTCGTCGGGACGGCGACAGAAGAGACGGTCGTCCTCGCAAGCGAGGGTGGGAGCTTCCGGGCCGTCTCCGGCCTCGATGCAAAGCCCCACGGGTTTGAGAAACTCCTCCGGGCGGGCCTCCCGGAGATCACAGGGGCCTGGTGCAAGAGCGGGCCGGTGCGGACGGCTCCTCCACGGCAGGGAGGGCGGGCTCCCCGCGGGGGCAGGGTCGCGGTCATCGACCACTGCGGCCACACCCTCTATCATGAACTCGGGGACGGGGTCTGCGGCGTCCTCGCCGTCGGGGACGATACCACCGCCGTCTGCGGCCACATCTGCTCCCACGCCGGGATCCCCGTCTTCGGGGTGGTCGACGGGGACGCCGATGCCATCGTGGCGCCCGGGTTCGCGCCGGGCTCGGTCGTCGTCGAGGTCATCGACGGCCGGGACGATGATATCGGCCGGGAGATCGCGGCGACGAGGGATCTTTTGGCAGACACCTGGGAGGAGTGGGTCGAGGAGACCCTCCGTACCCTCACGGGAAGGGTGCGGGTCGTCCTCGACCTTCGCGGAGAATAGGAATGCAGTGCGCCGAGTGTAAGGGGAGGGGGTTTTGCGGGCTTGAGCGCTGTCCGATCATGAGCAGGTTCTACGCCCGCCTCCCGGTCAGACCGAGCGACCACTACCAGGGAGCGGCACCATCGGTCTTTGTGGGGAGCTACGGCTACCCGAAGGTCGCGGGAGGGCCGCTGATGATCGACGACGCCGACAACCCGCCGGACTGGGTCAGCCGGGGGCTCGGCATCGAGGATATCGTGGGGCTCCGGGCCCGGACGATCCGCGGGGCCGGCGAAGCGAAGGACCTCTCCGGAAGCATCCAGGAGATCGCGCTCTCGAGCAAGCCCCTCGACGTCGAAGTCCGGTTCGTCAAGCCCGTCGCCTTCGACCTCCGGTTCGACGGGACGATCGCCCCTGTCGGGCTCACCGGGGCCATCCGGGATATGGACGTCCTGGAGAACGCCCGGGTTGAGCGGGCGGTCGACCGGGCGACCTCCGACACCGATCTCGGCGCGACCGACGCCTGCGAGATCCTCAACGCCTCCGGCATCGACGTCTACCGGATCACCCAGCTCATGACCGCCGGGCTCCTCGGCAAGAAACGGCGTGTCGTCCCCACCCGCTGGGCGATCACGGCGGTCGACGACACGGTCTCGACCAGGCTCAAGAAGAAGATCGCCCGCTACCCTCCGCTCGGCGGGATAGAGGTCTTCTCCGCCGCGCTCTACGGGAACCATATCGTCTGTATCCTCGTCCCTGGCGACTGGAAGTACGAGATGATCGAGGTCTGGGGGAAGCAGTCGCTCTGGGGCGGCGGGAACGAATCGATCACCCGCGACGGCGAAGGCATGACGAAGTCCGGCTACTCGCCGATAGCCGGGGCCTACTACTCGGCGCGCCTCGCGGTCGCGGAATACCTGGAGAGCGTCCGGCGCTCGGCACGGGTGCTTGTCGTAAGGAACGTCACGAGCGAGTACTGGGCGCCGCTCGGAACCTGGGTCATCCGGGAGGCGGCGCGGAACGCAATGCGGGGCGAGAAGAGAACGTGCGCGAACCTCGAGGAGGCGGTGAACCTCGCCTCCCGGTTGATAGGGTTCACCCACTGGCGCCCCCACAGCAGGCTCATCCCGGAGCTTGCGACGCAGAGGACGCTTTTTGATTTTTAGAGAGACCCCTGGCCGTTCTTCTGCCGGGCGTAGCGGTCGATGAGGGAATCAAGGCTCTCGGCCTCGTCGACGCTCTTGTCCTCACGCACCCGGACGAACCGCGGGAACCGGAGCGCGTAGCCGCTCTCGTAGTTCGGGCTCGCCTGGATCTCGGAGTAGCCCACCTCGAAGACCACCTCCGGCTCGAGCGTGACCTCTTTTCCCGAACGGGCGATGACCCGGTCTTTGAAGAGGGCGTAGAGCTCGGCCAGCGTCTCGTCGTTGATCCCGGTCGCCACCTTCCCGACGGAGAGAAGCCGGCCCTGGTCCTGGACCGCGAGGAGGAACGACCCGAACGTCCCGGCCCGCCGGCCCTCGCCCCACTCGGCCCCGATGACCACGAGGTCGAGCGTCTCGACACCGGGCTTCACCTTCACCCAGAGGCGGCCCCGGACGCCGGGGGTGTAGGGCGAATCGAGGACCTTCACCATCACGCCCTCGTGGCCGAGACCGAGCGCCTCGTCGTAGATCGCCTCCGCCCCGGCAACCTCGGTGACCCGGAACTGCGGGGCGACGTGTGCGCCAAGCACCTCATCAAGGATCTTCCGCCGCTCAGAGAGGGGTCGGTCCATCAGCGACTCGCCATCGAGATAGAGGATATCAAAGACCCGCGGGACAAGCTCGATCTGCTCCATCATCGCGTCGACCTCGTGCTTGCGCCGGAACCGCCGGATGACGTACTGGAACGGCATGGGCTTCCCGTCCCTGACGGCGACCGCCTCTCCGTCCAGGATGACGTCGTGGTCGGTCGCCTCCACGAGGAGCCGGGCGATGTCGGGGAGGCTGCCCGTGACCTCCTCGAGTTTCCGCGAGTAGATCCGGCTGGTGCCGCCGACTTTGTGGAACTGGAACCTGCTTCCGTCGTACTTGTACTCCACCGCCACCTCGCCGTGATCCTCAAGCTGCGTGGCGATCGTCCCCGCCTGGGCAAGCATCATCTTCACCGGCCGGAAGGGCTCGATCGTGACGCGGGAGAGGGCTTCAGGGTCGCGCCGGGCAAGGAGGGCGACCTCACCGAGATCGTTCATCGCCTGGTGGGCATGCTCGACCAGGCGGACGTCGACCGCGAACGCCTTTGCGACGGCGTCGCGGACGTTCCCCTCGCCCATGCCGATGCGGAGCTCCTCAAGCATCAGCCTCGCGAGGTAGCGGCCTTCAAGCGGGCGGACGTTTCCGAAGAGCCCCTGCGCCACCCGGAGTTTTTCTCGCTGGGACCGCTGTCCTCCGGCGGCTGCCATCCGCTCGAACTCCCGGTAGACATCGACGAGGTCGAGAGCCTCGATGAAGAACGAGGTCTGCTCCTTCTTCGCGAGGAGGCGCTCGACGGCAAGGCCCGCGTCGCCGGTTGCGTTGATCGCCTCGCGGACGGTCTCCCTCTTCGTCCCGACGACGTAGGCCACGGCGTCGTAGAGGAGGTTCGGGCCCACGCCGAGGTTGTTGGTGCTCCAGTCGGGGAAGACCCTCCCCATGATGAAGCGGACAAAGATGGGGAGTTCGTCGTCGTCGAGCCCGGGCAGGACGGCGGCGACCTGCTCGATCATCTCCAGACGCCCCGGTATCCCTTCAAGGCGCTCGCAGACCTCGGCGAACTCCAGAAATTGCATACCCATATCTCCTAGAGTGTTTCCCGCCGGGAGGAATCAAGTCTTCCCTTCGGCACGGTTGAAGTGGGAGTACCGCCAACCCTCATCCATGAACCAGGACGAAGAACTCAAAGAGATGCTCCGCGACCTCATCTGGCTCAACAGCCTGATCGCGACCGAACTCATTCAGATCACCGAGAACACCTCCCAGATCCTCCGGAAAGCGGCTCCCCCGGAGGCCTGCATCACCGAGCACGCGGCCCTGCGGGCGACGGCGCTCGAGATCGCCGACCGCTACCGGCCCGGCACGATGTTCCGGCAGCATGTCCAGAAGCATCAGTAAAAAAGTGATGGGCCGCCGTCAGGCTCCGGCGGCAACAAGCCCCGCGTCCCTGACGACGAGGTCCGACTCCTCGATCAGGCTCTCCGTCAGGGCAATCTCGACCGTCCCGTTCGCCGGGTCGACGGTGCTCGCCGTCGCTCCGGTTGTATCGTTCCCGACGGCGGTGAAGGCATACCCTTCAGGGCAGACGACCTCGACGGTGTAGTTTCCCGGGGCAACGCCGCTAAAGAGGTAGAGACCCTCGCAGGCGTGGGAGAAGGTCTCTGCCGTCGCGACCTTCTCGCCCGCACCGTCGAGGAGGTTGACGGCAACGCCGCTCATGCCCCACTCGCCGGCGGTCTGGACGCCGTCGGCGTCGGCGTCGAGAAAGATGGTCCCGCCGATCGTGCCGGCGGTCCGCCCGAGACCCGGTTCCGGCGGAACTGCGGCCGCCGCGCTTGCAATCGTACCAAAGACCAGTGCTGCTATTATGATGACTGTAAGAACGCTGATTGCTCTCATTCGGTTCACCTCATCTTCCGGGCGCTGGCAAGAGCGATCCGGGTGGTGTAACCCCCGGGACTGAATGGGTTTTTCCCGATCCCCTGTCCGCCGGGGTTCGACCTATGATGGGGCTTATAATATAATAATATTATTAATTAAATCCCGGCCGGTGATGCCATCTTCTGAGCGGCAATGTCACTCCATTCACGGTTAAAAGTGAAGATACCCGGCCACACCGGGTTAGACTACGCAGGGGGAGAGAGAGCCCCTGCCGGCTCCGGGGCAGGAGGATCGCGCGCAACACCCTCAGGTACCGCGTCCTCCGGGGGCAGCGTCACAGGTGGGGTCTCGTTCACGACCGGCGCCGACAGAACTTCGTCCGTTCCGTTCTTCGCCATACCTTCCTCCTCACCGGCAGCACTCTCGTTCTCCGGGAGGCCAGAACCGCCGTCCGTCACGTTCTCCACGGCACCGGCGCCTCCATCCTCCGGGCCATCCGCGCCACCCGCTCCAGCCGTCGATGATGGGGTGATAGAGAGGACCAGCCCCGCGTCCCTGGTGACGACATCGCCCCCGGCAACGGTGAAGGGACCTGTCGAGCCGGTCGTGGGGTCGGCAGAACTGTCTCCGCCGGCAGTCGTGAACGTGTAGTCGTCCGGCGGGGTGAACACCAGCGAGTACTTCCCGGGCAGGAGGGGGCCGAAGAGGTACAGGGAGGAGTACCAGTCATGATGGCCCGTGCGGGCCGATGCCACCTGGTTCCCGCTCGCATCCAGGAGGCGGATCTCGACATCCGTCAGGCCGTGGCCCTCGTCCTTGAGCCCATCTCCGTCACCGTCGCTCCAGGTTGTCCCGAGTATCCACCCGTAGGTCTCTGCCGGAGTCGCCGGGTGGTGATTGCCGATGAAGCCCGCGTTCAGGGTCTGTCGTCCGGTCCCGTCTTCGGCGAACGCCACGGTTGCATCTATGGGGCTCGCATCGCTGCCCTGACCGGAGACGGTGCAGGAATAGCCGTCCGGCATCAGGAATTCGGCACCCCTGTAGCGCCCCGGGGAGATGTTCTCGAACCGGTATGACCCGTCCGGGTCGGTGACGACATGGTCGAGCATGGTCCGCTCACCGATCAGCCGTACGCCGATGCCGGGGATGCCCGGTTCGCCGGTGTCGAGGACGCCGTCCGCGTTCAGGTCGTACCAGACCGTTCCCGCTAATGCGGTCGCGTTCAGGTTGTCATTCCCGTTGTCGTCTCCATTGTCATCGCCGTTGTCATCGCCGTTGTCATCTCCATTATCATCCCCGTTTTCCGTAGGCGTTGGGGCCAGATCTCCGGTCGGCATCGGGGTCACATTCTCATCATCGTCCCCATTGTCATCGTCATCGTCATCCCCGTTGTGCGTAGGCCTCGGAGTCACGGTTCCGGTCGGTATCGGGGTCCCGGTGCTTGTCCCCGTCGGCGTCGGAATCACATGCCCGTCGTCATCGTCTCTATCATCACCCGGCGTCGTCACCGGCGCCTTCTGGGGCACGATGGGCGCCTTCGGGGGCTTTATGGGGGTTGCCGTGGGTCCGGGCGTCGGCGTTTCGGTCGGTGTCGGCTCCGGGGGCGTTCCCAGTCTCACCGTCCAGGCGTCTGTATTCACCGCCCCTCCCCTCTGTGTGGTGTTGAGGGTTCCGGCGAAGACGTACTCTCCCGGTGCGATCTCGAGGATGGAGGTGGCCCGGTCGCCGGGATTTTCACCCCCGAATGTCCTGCTCCAGGCCACCGCACCTTCGGCGTCGGTCGCGACCAGCCAGGCATCGGTGTCATCCACGCCGGGGAACCCTGTCTCCCCTGCGACGAGATAACCGCCGTCTGCGGTCTCGATGACCGTTTCGGCCGACTCGTTCACGCCGAAGTCGCCGTAGATCCAGTTCCAGACGACCTCCCCGTCGGGGGTGAGTTTGAGGAGGAGCACATCGGTATCGACCGTTGTGTTGTCAGGCCGCTCCGTGAACGTCCCGGCGACGAGCAGGTTGCCGTCCGAGGTGGTGATCACCGCCCGGCCGGCATCGTCGTCGGGGCTGCCGAACGTCCTGTTCCAGACTTCTTCACCCGACTCGTCCAGCCTTACTACCCAGACGTCGGCCATGCCCGCTCCCGAGGACTCGGTGCTGCCGGCAACGACGAAGTCCCCGCCGGGAAGCCGGGTGACGGCGTCCGCCCGGTTATTCCCGGCTTCGCCGAACGTCCTGTTCCAGACTTCTTCACCCGTCCCGTTCAGCCTGACCACCCAGGCGGCGGACTCGTTCTCACCCCAGGGCGCGATGGAGCCGGCGAAGAGGTAGCCGCCGTCATCGGTCCCGGTCACCGCGTTCGCCGAGGCATTGACGTCCGGGCCGCCGTAGGTTCTGTTCCAGATCTCGCCGCCCGCAGGATCGGTCTTCACAATCCAGGCATCGGTATCCGCCCGCGTCCCGTTCGTGACGAGGGTGAGGTTCCCGGCGAAGAGGAGGTTGCCGTCGTCGGTCCGGATGAGGGAACGTGCGACGTCGGTCTCCTTCCCGCCATACGTCCTGTTCCACTCCTCAGTGCCCTCCAGCGTCAGCCTGACCACCCAGGCGTCCGCCTTCCCCTCGCCGGACGATTCCGTCTCCCCGGCGAGGAAGAACCCGGTCCCCCCCGGGATCGGAACAATCGCGTATGCCGCATCATCGGCATCCGGCCCCCCATACGTCTTGTTCCACAGAACTGCGCTATCCCCTGCCCCTGTTGCCGCAAATGCGACGAACGCGAGCGCCGAGAGCAGAATAATCCAGATATATGTGCCACGTTGCATGGTCTCCCTCTCCTCATCTCCACCCGGGAACATGCTGCGGTCTGTGCCGGAGACTGCCCTCCCACCTTCCGGGGCCTTACGGTGTATCGCTATAAAATCCGGGTTTATCCGGTGAAAACCGGGCCTCCTGCAGAGTCCCCGGGTCCCGCAGCATCACGAGGTCTGCACCCCTATAGCGCCATTATTATAATAATATTGTTTCAATGTGCCCGCGTGGCGGCGGTTCGAGGGCAGCTGGTGCACCAGAAGCGAGACGTCCCTTCCTCTCCACATGACCGGGCGTATCTGCTGCCATGGCTGCCATTTCTCTCGTTCGCCGGGGAGAGGGCAGTGCCCATACCCTGTGGCGGTCCGGCCCTGCCGGTGCATCTCCTCGACTTCACAAAAGCATCAATACGCTTATGAACAAACATCTGGTAGGAAACCTGCATGAGACTCTTGCTTGCAATTGCACCGGAACAGTTCAGGGACGAAGAACTGGAGACCCCGAAGAGGGTCTTTGAGGAGGCCGGGATCGACGTCGATATCGCCTCTACGATCGCCGGCACCTGCACGGGGATGCTCGGGGCCACCGCGGAGGCGACGATGACGTTTGACGACGTCGATCCTGATAACTATGACGGGATCGTCGTGGTGGGCGGCGCCGGATCCCAGGACCACCTCTGGGGGAGCGAGAGGCTTGTGGCCCTGGTCAGGGCATTCTTCGAGCAGGGCAAGGTCGTTGCCGCCATCTGTCTCGCGCCGGTCGTCCTGGCGCGGGCGGGCATCCTCGCGGGGCGGCAGACCACGGTCTACCAGAGCCCGGCGGCGGTCGCGGAGATGAAGAAGGCCGGCGCGAACCTTCTCAGCATCCCGGTTGTTGCGGATATGCAGGTCGTGACCGCGAACGGCCCCCATGCTGCCGCACAGTTCGCCGACACCGTCATATCGAAACTCGAATGCTGAACGATACACACGGCGGTGGGGTGAGCCGGGCGGACTGCACTCTGGTGATCCCCGCGTACAACGAGGAGCGGCGGATCCGGTCGCTCCTCGACGACATCTCCGGCTTTGCCGGCCCCCTGATATTTGTCTGCGACGGGACCGATGCCACCCCCGCTATCATCGATGCGTTCGCGGCCGATCACCCGTCGCGTACGATCCGGTGCCTGACGTTCCCGCACCGCCTCGGCAAAGGAGGGGGGGTTGTCGAGGGCATGAAGGCGGCCGCCACGCGCTACATCGGCTACATGGATGCCGACGGTTCGACGTCCCTTGCCGAGATGGAGCGCCTCTTTGACCGCCTTACAACGGTAGACGGCGCCATCGGCTCGCGCTGGGTCCCCGGCTCGGTCCTCCCCGTGCGGCAGGGTTTCCGGCGCCAGGTCGAGAGCCGTCTCTTCAACCTTCTGGTCCGGCTGCTCTTTGGGCTCGATTACCGGGACACCCAGTGCGGCGCGAAGGCCTTCCGGAGGGAGGCGCTCGACGCGGTTCTGCCGTCCATCCGGTCGACCGGGTTCGAGTTCGATGTCGAACTCCTCTGGCGGCTGCAACGGCGCGGCTGCCGGGTGGAAGAGGTCCCGATCACCTGGGAGAACCGGGAGGAGTCGAAGGTAATGGCACTGGACGCAAAAGAGATGCTGTTTGGTATGATCCGGCTCCGGTTCGGGTAGTTCGCCTCCCGCTGCTCCTCCCGGAACAGATCGCCGGGTTTTAAGCCTTTCTGGGCCGAAGGGTTCTGCAAGAGCGGTGAAATCCGGTGTTTGAGAAGACGGTCTTTGTGGAGGGGATCAGCGGGGGAGTGCAGGTCGACGCACCGTTTGTCGTGGATGCTGCGGAGTTGCGGGAGAAGCGGGACGGCAAGTATATCCTGCTTTCCATCTCCGATAAGACCGGCCGGGGGCCCTGCAAGGTCTGGGGGACGTCCAACCACGACATGCGGCAGATCGAGGAGTTCTGCCACAACATCCGGGTCGGCGAGGTCTACCGGATCCAGGGATACGCGAAGGAGTTCAACGGCACCTGCGAGGTGAACGTGAACGACGGGATAGCCCATCTGACGGATCCGATCCGGAGCGATCTCATTGAACCCTCCTGGTTTGTCTACGCACCTGCCGACAGCGACGGCGTCCGGCGGGGGCTCGGGCGTATGGCCGCCGGAATCGAGGATCCCGGCATAGCCTCCCTCGTCTCACGGGTCATGAACGACGTCCCGGGATTTTTTGAAGCGCCCGCGGCCAAACGCCGGCACCACGCGTATACCGGCGGCCTCGCGGAGCACACCCTCGAGACCGCGGAGATTGCGGCGAACCTCGCGGGCACCGTCTGCCGGGCGGAGATGGACACCGATGTCCTCCTCGCCGGCTCCCTCCTCCACGACATCGGGAAGGCACCCTGTTTCCGCCGCCAGGGCTTCTCGTTCGTCGCGCTCCCGGAGTATACGCTCGTCGGGCACACGGCGATCGGGGCCGCGGCCCTCCTCCGGCACGCGGCAGGCGTCGACCCTGCACGGTTCAGCCACATCCTCCATATCCTGATGGCGCATCACGGCCCCCACGGCGAGGTCCAGCCCCGGACCCCGGAGGCCTGGGCGGTCCACTTCGCCGACAACGCGAGCGCCACCCTCCGGAGCGTCTGTGACGACGTCGCCGGCCTCAGCCCGGGAGAGGAGCGGCAGGGGGCACGGACGCGGCAGCTGGTCTACCGGTTTTGACCATTCTCACGCGAACGAGATCCGGAGAGAGGCTCGTAAACCACCGGTTGCTATATCAAAAAAGCGACTCATATATTGTCTCGATCGGCAAATACTCTATTATCTTTCGAATATATTGCCCTTCCGATCCCGACCGGCGAAGCCGGAGCGCCCCGCAAAAAAGAGGTTACTCCCCCTTCAGGTAAGCCTCGGGGTCCCGCTCGAAGAGCTTCTTGCACCCCGGGGCGCAGAAGTAGTAGGTCTTGCCCTTATACTCGGACGTGAACTTCGCGGTCGCCTCGTTGACGTCCATCTTGCATACCGGATCAATTGCCACGGATATCAACCTCCGATCATTCCTCTCTTCACCGGAGGTATATATGTCTTGAGCAGCAGCGAGAGCGAGACGACCGTCACCGACGAGAGGGCCATCGCGAGCGCCGCAAACTCCGGCCGGAAGGTGATGCCAAAGATTGGGTGGAGCACGCCTGCCGCAAGCGGGATGAGGGCCGAGTTGTAGGCGAACGCCCAGAAGAGGTTCTGCTTGATCCGGCTCATCACCTTCCGGGAGAGTTCTATGGCCGCGACGGCATCGACGAGGTCGTCGCGAATGAGGACGACATCGCCGCTCTCGATCGCGACATCGGTCCCGCTCCCGATCGCGATCCCGACGTCCGCCTGCGCGAGCGCCGGGGCGTCGTTGATACCGTCGCCGACGAACGCCACGACCGCCCCCTGCTCCTGGAGGGCGCGGACCTCCTCGGCCTTCTCCTGCGGCAGCACCCCGGCGTGGACGTCCTCGATCCCGACCTCCCTCGCGATGGCGTTTGCCGTCCGCTCGTTGTCGCCGGTGATCATCGTCACGGCAAGGCCCATCCTTTTGAGGTCCGCAATGGCCGCCTTCGTCGTCGGTTTGAGGGTATCGGCGATGGCAATGATGCCTGCGAACCCGGCCCCGGCGGCGACGAGTACTGCGGTCTTCCCCTCGTCCTGGAGGGCGGCGATCCGGCCCCCCGCATCAGGGGGAACGGAGATATGGTATTCGTCGAGGAAGGGCCGGTTCCCGATCAGGACCTCTTCCCCCTCCACCACGGCGCTCACGCCCCGCCCGCCGAAGGTCGTGAACCGCTCCGACGCCGGGATTGTGACGCCCGCGCTCTCCGCCCGCCGGACGACCGCCTCCGCGAGCGGGTGCTGCGAGTTACGCTCGACCGCCGCCGCGATCGCGAGAAGCCGGTCCTCTCCGATCCCGGCCGGCACGACGTCGGTGACGTCGGGCTTCCCCCGGGTGAGCGTCCCGGTCTTGTCGAAGACGACCGCGGTCAGTTTCTCCGAGATCTCGAGCGCCTCGCCGTTCCGGATCAGCACCCCGAGTTCGGCGCCCCTCCCGATCCCGACGGTCACGGCGGTCGGGGTGGCGAGACCGAGCGCACAGGGGCAGGCGACGACCAGGATCGAGATCAGGACCGTCAGCGCAAAGAGGAGCGTGGCGTCGAGGACCAGGTACCAGGCGAGGAAGGCGACGGTGGCGATCGCGAGGACGGCCGGGATGAAGTAGGAGACCGCGACGTCGGCGATACGCTCGACCGGGGGCTTTGAGCCCTGGGCGTCCCGGACGAGCCTGATGATCTGCGAGAGAACCATATCCTTCCCGATCTTCTCCGCCCGGAACCGGAGGACGCCGTTCACGTTCAGGGTGCCGCCGACGACCCCGTCGCCCTCCCGTTTGTCGGCCGGGATGGGTTCGCCGGTGATCATCGACTCATCGACGGAACTCTCGCCGCCCACGACCGTCCCGTCGACCGGCACCTTCTCCCCCGGCCGGACCAGGAGGATGTCGCCGACGACGACGTCCTCGATGGGGACTTCGACCTCGCGATCGCTCCGGATCACCGTCGCGGTCCTGGGCCGGAGGCCGATCAGGCTCTTGATGGCATCCGATGTCCTCCCCTTCGCCCGGGCTTCGAGGTAGCGGCCGAGCGTCAGGAACGAGGCGAGCATCACCGCGGTCTCGTAGAAGTTGAAGGCCGGGGTGAGGACGATGTTGAAGGTGCCGAGGAGGCTTGCGCCGTAGGCGACACCGATCCCCATCGCGTACATGACGTCCATCGTCAGTGCCCGGTTCCGGAGCGCCGCGGCGGCCGCCTTGAAGATGGGGGCGCTGACGTAGTAAAAGACCGGGAGGGTGATGACGAGCATGACGAGGTTGACCGGGACCGGGAGGGCGGCCGCCCCCGGCATACCGAAGAGCATGTAGAAGAAGAGCGGGATGCTCACCGCAAACCCGACGACAAACCGCCGGAACTTGTCCCGGAGGTCCTCCTCCCGCATCCGGGCCTCGACGTCCTCGGAGATCTCCTCATCGAGCCCCAGGTACTGGTAGCCGGCATCCTCAACGGCGGCCCGGAAATCAGGGGCCGTGACGAGTGCAGGGTTGTAGACGATACGTACGTTCTCGGTCGCGAGGTTGACCCGGGCCTCGTAAACCCCCTCAAGGTCGTTGAGCGAGGCCTCGATCACCTGGGCGCAGGAGGCGCAGACCATCCCGCCAACCCTGACAGTGACCTCGTTCCGTACAACCCCGTAGCCTGCGTCGGTGACCGTCCGTTCGAGATCCGCGAGGCTGGTCTTCGCTGGATCGTACTCGACGGTGGCCGTCTCGGCCGCGAGGTTGACCCGGGCATCATAGACGTCGTCCCGGTCGTGGAGGGCCTTCTCGATGTTGAGGGCGCAGGACGCGCAGTGCATCCCGGAGATCTTCAGTTCTGCCTTCCGTTTCTCCTCCGGCATGTTATTCACCTCAGCGCGCGGGAATAAATACCTGCACCCCTCCTCACCGGTCTCCGCGCAGCCGCTCACAAAAGGGACCGAATCACTGCTTCAGTCCCGGCTAATTTTTATACATAACATTATTATATTAAAAACCGGTTATTATCCCCCTATCCAGAGGTGATTGAGATGCAGAGAAGGGATCTTCCGATAGGAGAGTCACGGGAGGAGAAGCGATATGATCTTGAACGCATGTCGTCGGGGCGAGATATCAACGGCCTGACCGAAGCACTGCAGACTGGCGATCCTGCCGTCCGCCGCGATGCCGCCCTTGCCCTCGGCGCGCTGGGCGAATGGAGGGCTGTGGACCCTCTCATCCGGGCGCTCGCTGATCCGGCGCAGGACGTCCGGGAGGGGGCGGCGAACGCGCTTGTGATGGTCGGGACGCCGGCGGTTGATCCGCTGCTCGATCTCCTCGACCATCCCGAAGCTGCGGCAGTGTACGGGATGCCGCGGGAAGCGCCTGAGGAGGGTCTTACCCAGGTCGACCTCCTCGGGGGGCCCGCGGACATACCGGCCGCAAAGAGGAGGCTCCGGCACGCCGGGGGCATCAGACAGCACGATGCGCTCGGCGGCCCGGCGGATATCCGGGAGGCGGGGGCAGGAGCGTCCCGTGATACCGAGAGGGAGATCACCCAGCACGACCTCCTCGGCGGCCCGGGTGATGTCGGAACGAGGAAGAGCCTCCGGCACCGGGAACTCGCCCAGCACGACCTCCTCGGTGGGCCGGCGGACGCGAGGGAGCACGAAAGGCTCTTCCCCGGCGCGAGAAGGGCCGGCGTCGTACCGGAGGGTGCTCTTCCCGGGCGGGGACTGCGTCGGGCCTATGCCGCCGTCATCCTCGGCGAGATTGCCGATCCGCGGGCGGAAGGAGCCCTCGGCCGGGCGCTCAACGACAGTGACCCCGCCGTCCGGAGGGCCGCCGGGGACGGGATGGCACGATACCGCGAGAGGCGGGGTTCGGCGACGCGTATCATGCCATCGTCCCGCTGATGCCGGGACGGACCCCATTTTTTCCGGCTCCGTGGGGGCCACTCTTGCCGGCGAAGGTTCTTATACCGGGGAGACGGTATACGCCGGATCCGGAGGCGAAAGGATTGCAGCAAGAGAGCAGCCTCGTAGAAGAGCAGCGGGGTGAAAGAAGGTTCAACATCGATCTCCTGCGGGCCGAGGAGGATCTTGACGGCCTGATCGAGGCGCTCGGGAGCGATGACGGCCTGACCCGCCAGCGGGCCGCCCTGGCGCTGGGGGACCTCGGCAGAGTGGAGGGGGCCGAGCCGCTCATCCGGGCGCTCGGCGACCCGATGACGGCGGTGCGGGAAGCGGCGGCGGACTCGCTCGCCCTGCTCGGGAGCGCGGCGGTCGGGCCGCTGGTCGACCTCGTCGAGCACCCGGAGGCGTCGGGGAGGTACGAGGAGCCCGGACCTCCGGGGGGCACGGCGACCGTGACCGGCCCCGGCGGCCAGGCCTGGGAGGTCGAGACCCGGCGCGACCTCCGGCGGGTCTACGCGGCTGCCATCCTCGGCGAGATCGCCGACCCCGCCGCGGTGCGGCCCCTCGTCCGGGCGCTCCGGGACGCAAGCGACGATCTCCGGTGCCAGGCATCCGGGGCGCTTGCGAAGTTCGGGAGCGGGGCAGTCGAGCCGCTCACGGCGATGTTCACCGACCCGGACCCCGAGGTCCGGATCGTCGCGGCCGGCGTCCTCGGCGATACCGGTGATCCGGCTGCGGTCGAGCCCCTCATCGCGGCGCTCCGTGACGGGAACCCCGATGTCCGGGGGGCTGCGGGGGGCGCCCTCTTCCGGGTGGGCGACGCCGCGGTCGAGCCGCTGATCGCCGCGACGAAGGACGCCGACCGGAACGTCCGGCTCTACGCGGCGGGGGCGCTCAAGTACATCGGCGACCCGCGGGCGATCGATGCGTTGCAGGAACTCGCCCGGAGCGGGGATTCTGAGGAGAAGAGCGTCGCAGAGGACGCGATAGAAAAGATACGGATGGTCAGGGGCGAGGCCGCGCCGGAGCCTTCCGCGCCGACCTCCCGATAACTTATCTTTTCAGGATCATGGGCCGAGGAGCCCCCGACTTCAGTCGGAGGTAGTTGACGAGATCCCCGGCTGGGACTTCCCCGGTCATAGCGAAAAAAATACCTTTTATCCCCTTCTCCGCACCCGTACCGACTCCGCGTGGGCGTGGAACCCCTCCGCGTCGGCGATCGTCTCCACCACATCGCCGATGGCTTCGAGACCCTCCCGCGTGATCACCTGGACCGTCGAGCGCCGGCAGAAGTGGTTCACGTCGAGGCCGGAGTAGAAACTGGCATAGCCTGCCGTCGGGAGGACGTGGTTCGTCCCCGACGCGTAGTCGCCGCAGGCCACCGCCGCGTAGGGGCCGACGAAGATCGACCCGGCGTTCCGGATCCGGTTGAGGACGGCGAGCGGGTCGGCCACCTGGACCGAGAGGTGCTCGGGGGCGATGCCGTCGACCGTCGCCACCGCCTCGTCGAGCCCGCCGGTGACGATGTAGCCGGAGTGGTCGAGGGCCTTCTCCACGATCTCGCGGCGGGCAGCGCCCTCTGCCATCCGCTTCACCTCGGCCCCGACACGGTAGGCGAGGGTCGTCTCGGTTGTCACCAGAACGCAGGCGGCGTTCGGGTCGTGTTCGGCCTGGGCCAGGATATCGGCCGCGATGAAGGTCGGGTTCGCCGTGTTGTCGGCGAGGATCGCGATCTCGCTTGGCCCCGCCGGGAAGTCGATCTCCGCCTCGTCGCGCAGAAGCATCTTCGCCGCGGTGACGTAGACGTTGCCGGGGCCGACGATCTTCTCGACCTTTGGGACCGTCTCCGTCCCGATCGCCATCGCTGCGATCGCCTGGGCGCCGCCGACCCGGTAGATCTCGTCGACCCCGGCGATATCGAGCGCAACGAGCGTGATTGGGCTCGTCGGCGGCGGGGTGCAGCAGCAGATCTCTCGGACCCCCGCGACCTTTGCCGGGATGGTGCACATCAGCGCCGTCGAGGGGTAGGCCGCCCGCCCGCCGGGGACGTAGGCCCCGATGCGGGATAAGGGCGTCGTCTTGACGCCGAGGGTGATCCCCGGCTCCATCTCCTGGAGCCAGAGGTCGCGCCCGCGCTGCAGTTCGTGGAACCGGCTGATCCGCGCCTCCGCCTCCACCAGGCTCTCGACCAGCCGTGCGTCCACCTGGTCGTAGGCCGCCTCCCGCTCCTCGTCGGAGACGGCGATCTCCTCCAGATCGATCTTATCAAATTTCTTCGTCAGGTCGAGGAGGGCCGCGTCGCCCTCCGCCCGCACCCTTCCGATGATCTCCGAGACCGGTCCCTTCACCCGGTCAAGGTCCGATCGTCGACCGGCAATCCAGGTCTCGATATCCAGCGCCTGCCACATGAGGAACAGGGTCGGCGGGGAGGAGCGTTAAGGTTTCGACTTCCGGGGCGCCGGATAAAACCACTCCTCGCATGAGCGGGTTTTCGGAAAGGGCTTTACAACTATTATTTGTTAACAACTATAAAAAAGACTAAATATTTTGTCTACCGAAGGCCCGCCCGCATGACTCCAAGATCGTGGGTGCCCCTTCTGGGCATCGTAGTAGTGCTGCTCGCCGCATGTGCCGTCTCCGTCACGGCGCAGGAGGCGGCAGATCCGGGCGTGCTCCGGATAGCAACGACGACGAGCCTCCGTGATACAGGCCTTCTTGACGAGCTCGAACTGATGTATGAGAACACCTCCGACGTAGACGTACAGATCACCGCCCAGGGGACCGGGCAGTCCCTCGACACCGCCCGGCGCGGCGATGTCGACCTGGTTCTCGTCCATTCGCCGTCGCTTGAGCAGCAGTTCATCGACGAGGGCTACGGCATCAACGAACGGTGCTTCGCCTACAACAACTTCCTCATCGTCGGGCCGGAGTCCGACCCGGCGGGGATCGCGAACATGACCCCGGTCGAGGCGTTCCAGGCGATCTACCTTGCCGGCACGAACAACACCCCCGACGTCTCGTTCGCCTCACGCGGCGATGAGTCCGGGACCCACACCCGGGAGAAGGAGATCTGGGAAGCGGCCGGTTACAACTACACTACCGACATCCAGGACTCCGGGGCCTGGTATCTTGAGACCGGGAGCGGCATGGGCGAGACCCTGACCCTCGCCAACCAGAGGAACGCCTACACGTTCTCCGACATCGGGACCTACCTCGCCCTTCAGGACCAGCTGGCACTCGTGCAGCTCGTGACGGAGGGGGACCAGCTCATGAACCGCTACAGCGCAATCGCGGTCAACCCCGAGATGGCGGAAGGCGTCAACATCGATGAGGCCAACAACTTCATCGACTGGATCACCTCGGACGAGACCAAGGAGTTCATCGGGAACTTCGGCGTCGAGGAGTTCGGCCAGCCGCTCTTCATCCCGCTCTACCCGCCCGAGTGTACCGAGCCGCCGTTCAACTGCACCACCTGCTCGGGACAGGGAAACGCGACGACCGGTAACGCGACGGCGTGAATCGGGACCGCTCGCACCGTGCTACAGCGGTCCGGGGCGTGAAATCTCTGCTGCCTGCCAGAAGACAGAGGCAGGTGGCGGAGACACCGCCTCAGTATCGGTGCATGCGGCGGTTCGGCACGGGGATTGCTCCGGGAGGACGATAGGCATATTGTTGACATCTGGCCACCGTTAACTATTTAGCATCGGTCGAACATCCTGACGCGTTGTTATGAGAACGAATGCGACTCTTCCGACGGCAGGCATCATCGCGATCCTGCTCATCCTCGCTCTCGGTGCGGGGTGTACCGGGACGGCGCCGGGCGGCAACGAGACCCCGACCGCCACGACGACTCCCGCCGGTGGGGGGAACGTCCTCCGGATAGCCACCACGACGAGCCTCGAGAACACCGGGCTGCTCGCGGAACTCGAACGGGTCTACGAGAACGAGACCGGTATGGACCTCCAGTTCATCGCCCAGGGGACCGGGCAGTCCATCGACTCCGGCAGGCGCGGCGACGTCGACCTGGTGCTCGTCCACGCCCCGGACCTTGAACAGCAGTTCGTCGACGACGGTTTCGGGATCGACCCGCGGTGCATCGCCTACAACTACTTCATCATCGTCGGGCCGGAGTCCGACCCGGCGGGGATCGCGAACATGACCCCGGTCGAGGCCTTCAAGACGATCTATCTCGCCGGCACGAACAACACCCCCGGCGTCATCTTCGTCTCCCGCGGCGACAACTCCGGGACCCATAACCAGGAGAAGGTCCTCTGGGAGCAGGCGGGCTACGACTACGACACCGAGATCCTGGACACCGGGGGCTGGTACGTCGAGGCCGGCAAGGGCATGGGCGACACCCTGATCCTGGCAAACGAGCAGCAGGCATACACGCTCTCCGATGAAGGGACGTATCTCTCGTTCGCTGACCGGCTCACCCTGGTGCCGGTCATTGCCGAGGGTGCGGAACTCCTGAACCGCTACAGCGCAATCGCCGTCAACCCCGAAGAGCACCCGGGTGTGAACGCCGAAGGTGCCGCGGAGTTCATCAACTGGCTCACCACGAACGAGACGAAAGAGATGATCGGGAACTTCGGCGCCGAGGAGTTCGGCAAACCGCTCTTTACGCCGCTCTACGCTCCCGAGTGCGCCGAGCCGCCGTTCAACTGCACCTGCACGGGAGAGGTGACCGGATAAGCGCAGATCAGAGGTGGAAGGGAGGCGTGAACGAGGTGGACGGCAGGGTAATGGAGGCTGAGAGCGCGTGGTGAACGAGAACCCGATCATCGAGGGGTTCATCGAGGCCATCGAGCTCATCGTCACCCTCGATCCCCAGGTGGTGGAGATCACCATCCGCTCCCTCTATGTCTCCCTCACCGCCACCTTCTTTGCCGCGCTGATCGCCCTCCCGCTCGGCGCGCTCATCTACTTCTACGAGTTCCGGGGGAAGCACGCGGTCGTCTCCACGCTCCAGACGCTCTACGCGCTCCCCACGGTCATCGTCGGCCTGCTCATGTTCCTCCTCCTCTCGAACATCGGCCCCTTCGGGTTCCTTCGCCTCCTCTACACGCCTGGCGGTATGATCGTCACCCAGACGATCCTCATCATCCCGCTCCTGATGGGGCTGACGGTCTCGGCGCTCTCCGGGATCGACCGGGACAAGCGCTACACGATCACCGCCCTCGGCGCGAGCAGGCTCCAGACGATCATGACGATCATCGCTGAGGCGCGGTTTGCAGTCATGGCCGGCGTCCTCCTGGGCTTCGGGCGGGCGATCGCCGAGGTCGGGACGGTGATGATCGTCGGCGGGAACATCCGGGGCGCCACCCGCGTCCTCACTACCGCGATAGCGCTCAACACATCGATGGCAAACTACTCCCTCTCGATTGCACTCGGGATCATCCTCCTTGCGGTGGCGCTCGGTGTAAACATCACCCTCTCCCTGGTGCAGCGGCGGTGATATGATGGCGATCATCGAGGCACACGATATCACGAAGTTCTACGGCAACCTCAGGGTCCTGCACGACGTTGACCTCTCGGTCGGGAAAGGAGAGATCCTCGCGCTCATCGGGCCGAGCGGCTCCGGGAAGAGCACGCTTCTCCGGGTTCTCGACCTGATCGAGCCCGCAAACGGCGGCGAGATCTCGGTCTTCGGGATCGACGTGGTACAGGAGCGCGGCCGCTGGCTCGATCTGCGCCGCCGGATGGGAATGCTCTTCCAGCGGCCGATCGTCTTCAACGCGTCCGTCTACGACAACGTCGCGATGGGGCTGCGCTACCGGGGAGCCTCCGGCGAGGATATCGAGAGGAAGGTGAAAGAAGCCCTCGAAGCCGTCGGGCTCTCCCGCTACATCAAGAGCAAGGCGACCGACCTCTCCGGCGGCGAGCAACAGCGGGTGGCGTTATCGAGGGTGCTCGTGACGGACCCCGAGATCCTCTTCCTGGACGAGCCGACCGCGAACCTGGACCCGACATCGACCGCCACCATCGAGCGGATCGTGACGGGCCTGAACCGCGAGGCCGGGATGACTGTCCTCATCAGCACCCACGATCTCTCGCAGGGGCAGAGGCTCGCCCACCGGATCGCGGTGATGATCGACGGCACGATCGCCCAGACCGGGCCATCGCGCGAGGTCTTCCGCGAGCCGAAGGACCGGAGGATCGCCCGATTCGTGGGCGCCGAGAATATCATCCCGGCCCGGGTCGTCTCGCGGAGCAACGGATTCACCATCGTTGAGGCACATGGAAGACAGATGCTCTCGGCGACCCCGCCGCCCGCCGAAGAGGTCGAGATGGTCGCCCGGGGCGAGGATATCTCCCTGCACCGGCGGGAACCGGAGCACGAGGAGGCGGAGAACCGTTTCCCCGCCACGGTCACCCGTATCGAACCCACGGCACCGTTCGTGAACGTGACGGTCCACTGCGGGTGCGATCTTGTCGCGCTGGTGACCGCGAGGAGGGCGGAGGCCCTCGGCCTCCGTGAGGGGATGGAGGTCTGGGTCTCTCTCCAGGCGAAGGCGGTCCACCTTATCCGCAGGTAGAGCATGAGAGGTTAACGGAAACGGGTTAATCCGCGCAAAAAGCGACACTCTTACATCAGGCCGCCGTCAATTGTCCTTATGCCAATCGCTCCTCCCTCCCGGGAGGAGCATGGATTACATACGGACATGAAGACCAGAGTCATTTCCGGCGATCTTCTCCGGGGCGGCAGGGAGGCATCCCTCACCCGGTGGAAGAAGCACCGGGGACGCTACGTAGACTGGTGCATCGTCGGGTTCTGCATCATGGGAGCGGCGCTCGTCGGGATCACGGTGCTCGCGCTCGCGAGCATGGCGACGGCGGAACTCGGAAACCCGGCTCACCTCCTCGAGGTGGCGCTCTCGTCGGAGGTGATCCACTCCATTCTTCTCACGTTTGCTGCGGGGGCGAACGCCGTCCTCCTCCTCGCCCTCTTCGGGACCCCGCTCGCCTACGTCCTCGCCCGGGCGCATCCGTCCCGTTTCAAGGGCGTCGTCGAGAGCATCGTCGACATCCCCCTCATCCTGCCGCACACCGTGGCGGGGTTGCTCGTCTACCTCCTCTTCATGCGCCGGGGCTGGCTCGGCGCACCGCTCTCCGGGATCGGGCTCGCGTTCGAGGATGCCTACCCGGGAACGGTCGTCGCGATGCTCTTCGTCGCCTCGCCGTTCTATGTCAACACCATGCGGGAGGGCTTTGAGAAGGTCCCGGTCCACCTTGAGAACGTCGCCCGCACGCTCGGTGCCGGGACGTTCACCACCTTCCGCACGGTCACGCTCCCCTTAAGCCTCCGGCACATGTACAACGGGGCAATATTTGCCTGGGGGAGGGCTATCGGAGAGTTCGCCGGCGTTATCATGATCGCCTACTACCCGTTCATCATATCGACGCTGATCTACTACTCGTTCACGACGGACGGCATCCAGACAAGCAGGAGCATCGCGTTCACGGTCATCCTGGTCAGTTTAGGAGTCTTCTATCTTCTTCGGCGAATGACCCGGTGCTTAGGGAGGCACGATGATAGAGTTTGACCGCGTCTCGCTCACCCTTGGCTCGTTCTGCTTGAAGGACGTCAGCCTGAATGTCGGTAAGGGCGACTACTACTTCATCATCGGGCCGTCCGGCGCGGGAAAGACGGTCCTCCTCGAGGCGATCGCCGGCCTTCATTCGCCAGGCAGCGGCCGCGTCCTCCTCCGGGACGAGGAGATCACCGCGCTCCCGCCGGAGAAGCGGGGGGTTGCCCTCGTCTATCAGGACTACTCGCTCTTCCCGAACATGACGGTCGCCGACAACGTCTCCTACGGCCTCCGTGTCCGGGGGATGCGGAAGGGAGAGGCCAGGACCGGGGTCGCGGGGCTCCTCGAGCGGTTCGGGATCGCTCACCTTGCCGACCGCTACCCGGGCACCCTCTCCGGCGGCGAGCAGCAGCGGGTGGCGCTCGCACGTGCCGTCGCGGTGAAGCCCGATATCCTCCTCCTTGATGAACCCCTCTCGGCCCTCGACCCGGTCACGCAGGAGAGGTTCATCGACGACCTCCGGCGCCTCCACCGGGAGGAGGGGCTCACCATCGTCCAGGTGAGCCACTCGCGCCGGGAGGCGCACCTCCTCGCCACCCGGGTGGCGGTGATCATCGATGGGACCCTCGTGGACGAGGAAGAGGCCGAAGTTGTCCTGAACACGCCACGGAGCCGCGAAGTCGCCTCGTTCGTCGGCATCGAGAACATCCTTGACGGGATCGTGACGGCAAACGAGGACGGGCACGCGACGGTGGATGCCGGGGGGCGGACCTTCGAGGTGGTGACGGAGGCTGCCGCCGGCGAAGCGGTCACCCTCTGCATCCGGGCCGACGATGTCGTCCTCGTCACCGGGGACGAACGTCGCTCCAGCGCCCGGAACACGATGGCCGGGAGGGTCGTCTCCGTCGCGGAGAACGGTCCCGTCGCCGAGGTGAAGGTGGACTGCGGTGTCACGCTCACCGCGGTCCTGACACGGCGGTCGGCACGCGATCTCGCGCTCGTTCCGGGGATCGCCGTGACCCTTTCCGTCAAGGCAACGGCGATCCACGTCATCGGGTGAAACTCCTCACCCGTTCTTTTGTTTCAGCACGAGCAGCAGGCCGATGAGGCCGGCGGTGACGGCGTTCGCCGCGATGATGGCGGGGTCCGCTCTCACCACGCCGTAGGCGAGCCAGAGCAGGACACCGGCAAGGAGGACGACGAGCATCGCGAGCGAGAGGTCGGCGGTCGAGCGCGTGCGCCAGGCTTTCGCGACCTGCGGCGCGAACGAGAGCGTCTTAAGCGTTCCTGCGGTGAGGCCGAGGACGGTGATGGTGTCCATGAGCACCTTCCCGGGTCTTACGCCGGATGGGATAAATCCTGGTCCGGTCACGACCCGGGCTGCCGCCTGCCCGCCCGCCATTGCAGAACGTAGGCAAGGACCATCCCGACGATGAAGGCGACGGTGAGACCGATCGCGAGGGTGAGGACGGCGATGACCGCCGTGACCAGGTAGGACTCCGTCTTCGCGCTGTGCTTCCCGAGCTCGAGCGCCACGAAGACCAGGAGTGCCCCGAAGACCCCGAACGGGATGAGGGTCAGGACCTCCGGCGGGGCGAAGGCGACGGCGAAGATGAGAATGAAGATCCCGGCGACGATGTTCGCCCCGCCGGTCCTCGCGCCGAACCGGTACATGGCCGCGAGCCCCCCGGCACCGTGGCACATGGGAAACCCGCCGAGCGGCGTCGAGACCAGGTTCATGGCCCCGATGGTCCGCGAGAGCCTATCGGGGTCGACACCCTTCTTCGGGAAGAGGTCGTAGGTGAGGAGCGACGTCGCGAGGATGGCGTTTGCGATCGTGAGTGGGACCTGCGGGAGGACGAGGTCCCAGGTGCCGGTGATGAAGTCTGAGGGCACCGGGAGGACGAGGGCGGGGAGGGGCATCAGGCGGAACGGTGGCATCCCCTGCACGGCGATGCCGGCGGCAAGCCCGATGATGAGGACGAGCAGGGCGGAGACGTCCGGGATCCGGGTGCGCTGCGACGCGATGAAGAAGACAACGATGACCGCGATCGCGAGCATCGCGACGAGGGTATCGGCGACGATGTAGCCGAGCGACGTCCGGAGGAGGAGGAGCGCGAGCCCTGCCTGGACGCCGCGGATGACGCTTTTCGGGATCCGGTCCTCAAGCCAGGCCATGCCGCCGACGAGGCCGATGATGAGGAAGAGCGCCCCGACGACGAGGCCGGAGGCCACGATCTCGCCGGCACAGAGCCCTTCGGCGATGACGACGGCCCCGATCGCCTTCATCGGCTCGATGGGAATGGGGAGGCGGTAGTAGAGCCCGGTGATGATGAACCAGGCGGCGAGAAAGAGGAAGAAGTGGCTGACGTTCACGTCCGGGCAGACGATCGCGACGCCGAGCAGGATGGGAAAGATGGTTCCGAAGTCGCCGACGGCTCCGGCGACCTCCTCAAGAGTAAACCGGATGCCTCTCTCCTCAGTTCCGCCGCTTTCCGCCATGCTTCATCTCCCTGTATGTCAGGCCTCCTTCTTGGGGTTTTGGATAACGTCCCCGGGTGCGTTCGGGCCTTCCAGGGGATAACGATTACCCTGCCCGAACAGTAAGGGGGGTTAAGTTAGAAACCTCAACATCATCCGGATTATAAACATTTATTTTGCTCAATTGAGTAATTATCCCTATGAGAGCGCACCTGTCTCCCATACTTCCACTGCCATTTACATCAACCGCCGCTTCTTCATGCAGACATACCGCCGGTACGCCGGCGGTGACCGGCACGGCAAAACCCGAACCGCTTGCCTACACTACCTCGACGGAGATGACCTCGTGATGGGACAGAACGAGAATAACGCCATAGAGACCGCCACCTACCGGATCATCGGGACCATCCGATCGCCGTTCACCGACCGGGACACCACACCCATCCAGAGCATCTTTTCCGGGGCGGAGGGAACCATCGAGGTCTTTCCCGAATACGCCGAAGGACTCGAAGGGGTCGAGGGGTTCTCCCACATTCACCTCCTCTACCACTTTCACCGGGTGGACGGCTTCTCTCTGCGCCAGCGCCCCTTCGCCGACGGCAGCAGGGAACGGGGAATCTTTGCCATACGCCACTGCAATCGCCCCAACCCCATCGGCATCTCCCTCGTCGAGGTCGTTGCCGTCGAGGGCAGCACCGTCCGGGTCCGCGGGATCGACGTGCTGGACGGCACGCCGCTCCTCGACATCAAACCCTACGTCCGTCAGTTCGACCACCGCGACGAGGTCAGGAGCGGCTGGGTCGACGCGCGGCGCATCGAGGAGGTGAAGGTCAGGAGCTTCTCGCCAAAGGACCTCCGGGAGTACGAGGAGTCTTCATGAGCCGGCGGAGCCCCTCCCGGCCCCCGATTCTCACGCCGCCGGTCCAGGTGCGGCGCCCCTGTCACGGGTCGCATCTTCCGGGGAAGATGCCGAAGGCCCGGGGCCGGGCTCATCCTCCCATTTCTTTTCGTCAAGAAGGTCCTCGGCCTTCAGCCGTTCGATGGCCGCGTCCAGATACTCCGAGACGATCCTGTCCCTCTCCTGAATCTGCCGGATCCAGACCCGCACCGTCAGCCTGACCCAGTCCTCCTTGATCGACGAGACCTGCACCTTCGGCTCGAACAACGCATGACCGGGGCCGGGGCGATCGGATGAGAGGCGCCCGATATACGGGAGATCGAAGAGGCTCTGGAGGGCGGACCGCTCGGCCGGCTCGACGTGGGGCAGGATCAAGGGATGGTCGTGCGCGGCGGCAAGTGCGATCGCCTCCGCCCGCGCGAGGTCCGCGGTGACCGGGACGGCGAGCGGGATCGTGACCTCGAGAAGCCCGGCACGTGAGTAGTTGATGACCTTTGAGGTGATGATGCTCGCGTTTGGCGTGAGGACCAGACCGCCGTCGAGCCCCTTGAGGGTCGTCGTCGTGAAGGAGATGTCCTGCACCCTGCCGGGCCCGGTCTCCGGCCTTCCGCTGACGCTCACCCACTCTTCGAGCTGGACCGGGCGGTTGATCGTGATCAGGACGCCGGCGATGGCGTTCTGGATGATCTGACGCGACGAGAACGCTACGACGATACCAAGGATGCCGAGCGATGCGGCGAAGGCCGTCGGGTCGAAGGCGAGGAAGTGCCTGGCGCTCGCGTATATCCCGCCGAGGATGATGCCGTACTGAAGGACGGCCGCCGTCCACTTGGCTGTCCCGCGGGAGACGCGCCCGTCCAGACCCCGCCGGAGGAGCAGGTAGGCGAGGTTGCCGAGAAAGAGAAACCCGACGAAGGTGAAGAGAAAGGCTAGGAACACATCAAGGGAGACCTCGCCGATGAGGACCGAACCGCTCTCCTGCATATTAAAGGGTGAGAGAGGGGAAGATTAAGCCCTTCCGTCATGATGCTTCGGCCTTGACCGGGATCTCTTCAGCCGAGAGACGCCTGAGAACCTCCTTCAAGTACCGGGAGACAATATCGTCTTTTTGGGGGATCTTGCGGGTCCAGGCCCCGACGGTCAGTTTGATCCAGCCGTCGGTCACCGACGCGGTACGGATGGCGGGCTCGAGGTGCGCAAGGTCGGGGCGGTCGGAGCGGAGACGCCTGTTGTAGGGGAGATCAAAGAGGTCCTGGATGGCGGATTGTTCGCCCGCACCGGGGTCCTGGATGATCCGGGGGTCGTTGCGCGCTACCGCGAGCGCGATCTCCTTCACCTGCGCGAGGTCAACGGCGACCGGGACGGAGATCGAGACACGGATCTCCATCAGCCCGCCCCGGGAATAGTTGATGACCTTCGAGGCGATGATGCTCGAGTTCGGCATGAGGACGAGGCCGCCGTCGAGACCCTGGAGGATCGTCGTCGTGAAGGAGATGTCGTGCACCTTGCAGAGCCCTGTCGACGGCATCTCCCCGACGACGATCCACTCTTCGAGCTGGACCGGGCGGTTGATCGTGATGAGAACCCCCGCAAGGACGTTCTGGATGATCTGGCTCGACGAGACGGCCACGACGATACCGAGGATGCCGAGCGATGCGACGACGGCCCTCAGGTCGAAGGCGAGGAGATACCGTGCGCTCGCGTAGCCCCCGCCGATGATGACGGCATACTGGAGGATAGCCGCCGCCCACTTGGCCGCTCCGGGGGAGACCCGCCCGTCCAGAGCCCGCCTGAGAAGCATGTAGGCGAGGTTGCCGAGGAAAAGGAGCCCGATAAGCGTGAGAACGAACGCGAAGAGCGCGTCAAGAGGTACACCGCCGATGAGGACCGGATCGCCCGACTCCATGTAGAGAAAGATGGGTGAGCGAGGGAGTTAACCCCTCCTGCTGCTACCCGGACCCACCGCCGCCCGGTGCGCCCGCACGGGCCTGGAGCGCGGAGAGGATCTCTGCATCGAGAACCTCTTCGGCGCGCTCCCGATACCGGTCCGCCATGATCGCGAGAAGACATTCTGTCCCCGCGGCCGTGGTGGAGATCCCGACCCGCTCAACCCGGCGGATCAGCCCGTCGTGCTCCATCTCACCGAACCGGGGGAGGACGTAGTAGTGGGGGATCCCGAGATGCTCGGCAAGTTTTCGGGTGGTGGGAAAACGTATGGCGATGCCGCCCGGGTAAAAACCGATGGTTACGCACCGATCCTCCTCGAGGAGGATCTGTGCTGCCGCCTCAAAGATATCGTCATGCTCGTGTGTGGACATCCGATCGCGAAAGTTTGGTTGTTGTGAGGAAAAAAGGAAGCCGGTCTGGTTACGCTGCCGCTTCCGCCTTCATCTCGCCCCGCTCTTCTTCGGGCATCTCCTCGAGGTAGGTGATCTCGGCGCCGATGTCTTTGGCGATCTGCTCGAGTTCGGTTTTGCGGAAGTGGGTGCTCTCTACCTTCAGGTGCTTATCTTCGCCCTTCTCTTCGACGACGGCGACGACGCGGAACCGCGGCTGTTTCACGCCGGTGCCGACTTTCTGGCGTTCACGTGCATAGATCTTCATACTTCTCTTCACCTCATACCAGCTGGTATACCTGCTGGTAGCTCACAAAGATACTTAATGTTTTCCTCCATACCTGAATTGAGTGGTGTTTTATGGCAGAACGATTTGAGATGGGATCGAAGCTCAAGGGTGAAAGCCTTGTCCGGCGCGGTCTGCTCCGCGAGACCGAAGGTGTCCGGCAGATCAGGATCATGCCCGACCTGAACGTTATCAAGATCGGCGGCCACGGCGTCATCGACTACGGGCGGAAGGTTGTCCACCCGCTGGTGGAGGAGATCGGGGAACTCTCCCGAAACAATAAGATCCTGGTCGCCACCGGCGGCGGCGCCCGGGTGCGGCACATCCTCGACGTCGGGATTGACCTCGGCATGCCGACGGGGGTGCTGGCCGAACTCGCGGGCAAGATCAGCGAGCAGAACGCGATCATGATGTCTATCCTCTTCTCGAAGTACAACGGCACCCGGATCCACACTGACGATCTCTTAAACCTCCCCTCGCTCATATCCCTCGGGATGCTCCCGGTCGTCCAGGGCACCCCACCCTACGGGCTCTACGAGCACCCCCCGAAACTCGGGAGCATTCCCCCGCACCGGACCGACACCGGCGCCTTCCTGATGGCCGAGGTAGTCGGCGGGAAGAACTGCATCCTCGGGAAGAATGTAGACGGCCTTTATGCCGAGAACCCGTTTGTGAATCCCGACGCCGAGTTCATCCCTGAGATTACGGCCGATGAACTCCTGGAGATGGAGATGGAGGATGTGGTGCTCGAACCGATGGCGGTCGAACTGCTCCGGGATGCCGTCCACGTCAGAGAGATCAAGGTGGTGAACGCCCACGTCCCCGGCAATATTACAAAGGCCATCAACGGGGAGCGGGTCGGCACCCTGATCCGCGCCTGAATCCCCGAAATCAACATTTTTTCATTGACCTCGAAGAAGTCTTATTTAGTATTGTGGGTGGATCAGTACAGCAAGCGATCCCATGACCATCTATCTCGGCATCGACGACACCGACACCCGCGAGTCCCGGGGAACCGGACGGCTCGCACGCACGATTGCAGCAGAACTCGCCAGGAGATACACGGTAACGGGAGTGACCCGGCACCAGCTCTTCGTCCACCCCGCTGTCCCCTACACCTCGCATAACAGCTCCGCGGTCATCCACATCCAGGAAGCGGAGAACGGGGCCGCGGCCGACGTCTTTGCGGCGGCAAAGGAACTGATGCTCGCCGACTTTATCGAGGGGAGCGATCCCGGCATCTGCGTTGCCGCCGGCTCTGCTGTCGGGAGCGAGGTCTCCCGTTTCGGGCTCTCGGCAAAGGCGAGCCTCGTGACGCAGGAAGAGGCGCGCGCGCTCGCCCGCGGGGCAGGAATCCTCCTCGAGGGGCTCGGCGGCACCGAGGACGGCGTGATCGGCGCGCTTGCCGGCGTCGGGCTCGCAGCATCAGGGAACGACGGCCGGTTCGTCCAGAAGGGAACGACCCGGGACCTCCGGGGCGTCCAGACGGTCGCGGCGATCCTCGCCTCAGGCGTCGACCGTGTCTCGACCCGCGAAGGCGCTGCGGTCAGCGAAGGCACCGTCACCCTCCGGAAATTCCCCAAACCCGCCTTCATCGGAGGGAATGCCGTCCTCTTCGTCGAGGCTGACGGCGACACCTACCATGATATCGTGGTCGGGTGACGGTAACCGGATGGGGTGGCCATGCCTCCCCGACTTGCCCATATTAGTTTACCCGGCCCGTTTGTCAATCAGATAAAGTTGATAAACCGATCTTCAAAGTAAATCCATTATATTTAATTACGAGTATTCCGATAGTTTGTTTGATAATTATGGTTAGACGAACTCTTTTCGCCGTTGCGGCCGTCATGGTCGCTCTCCTGTTCATCTGCGGCTGTACCGGGACGACAACTGACCCGGTCCCTGATGAGAAGCAGCAACTCCGTATCGCCACGACGACGAGCCTCTATGACACCAAACTCCTCGACCACCTCACCCCGATCTTCGAGGAACAGTACAACGCCGAGGTGCTGATCATCTCCGCCGGGACCGGCAAGGCGCTCGAGTACGGGCAGCGGGGCGACGTGGACGTCATGATGGTCCACGACCGTGCACGTGAAGACACCTTCCTTGCCGATGGCTACGGGACCAACCGGCGCGTATTCGCCTACAACTACTTCGTCCTCGTCGGACCTGAGTCCGACCCGGCGGGTGTCGCGAACATGACCCCTGAAGCAGCCTTCACCGCCATCCGCGAGAAGGGAACGGCCGGCGACGCGAACGTGACCTTCGTCTCCCGCGGCGACGCATCGGGCACGCACTCCAAAGAGCAGGCCATCTGGAAGGCCGCCGGGTTCAACTACACGACAGAGGTAAAGGGTTCCGGCGACTGGTACCAGGAGGCCGGGACGGGCATGGGCGCGACCCTTGAGATGGCAAACGAGAAGGAGGCCTACACCCTCTCCGACATCGGGACCTATCTCGCCTACAAGGGCGATCTCGACCTCGTGACGATCGTGGACGAGGGCGATATCCTGCTCAACGTCTACTCGGCGATGCAGATCAACCCGGAGAAGTTCCCCGATATCAACAGCACCGTCGCGAAGGACTGGGTCAACTTCGTGATCTCCGACGATATCCAGAAGGAGATCGCCTCTTTCGGCGTCGACAAGTACGGCCAGCCCCTCTTCTACGCTGCAGGGGACGACTGGGAGAAGATCGGCGTGACCGAGGCTGAAGTGAAGGACCCGATCGCCTGATCCGGTCACCAATCCCACCCCTTTTTGCCGCCTGCGAACCACAATTAGGGCAAGAACATGTACGAGATCGTCGAGGGATTCCTGGAGGCGGCACGGCTCATCGTCACGCTCGATGCCGACGTGATGGCCATCGCTCTTCGGAGTATCACGATCTCGCTCACCGCAACCGTTCTTGCCGGCCTGGTCGCCGTTCCGCTCGGCGCTGCGATCTATTTCGGCACCTTTCCGGGCAGGAAGAGCCTCATTAACCTGATCCAGACACTCTACTCTCTACCGACGGTCGTCGTCGGGCTGCTCATATTCCTGTTCATATCCCGGGTCGGGCCGTTTGGCTTTATGCGGCTGCTCTTCACCCCGACCGCCATGGTCATCGCGCAGACGGTCCTCGTCCTGCCGATCATGACCGGGCTCACTATCTCGGCGCTCTCCGGGGTTGACCCGGTCATCAGGGACACCCTCCGCTCGCTCGGCGCGACGCACCTCCAGTTCCTTGCAAACGTCATGAAGGAAGCCCGGTTTGCGATCCTCGCGGCCGTCGCGGTCGGGTTTGGACGGGCGATATCCGAGGTCGGGGCGGCGATTCTCGTCGGCGGCAACATCATGGCGTCGTCGTTTGCAAGTTCGACCCGGGTGCTGACGACTGCGATATCGCTTGAGACCTCGATGGGCAACATCTCCGAGTCGATTGCGCTTGGGATCCTCCTCCTCCTCATTGCCCTCGCCGTCAATCTTGTCATAACCACAGTGCAGCACAGGTAGAACCCATGATTGAACTTGAAGGCGTCAGAAAAGCGTTCGACAGCAAGGAGGTGCTTGCCGGCGTCACCGGACGGATCGAGCGGGGGGAGATCTTTGCCGTCATCGGCCCCTCCGGTGCCGGGAAGTCGACCCTGCTGCGTCTCATCGATCTCCTCGACACCCCGACGGGGGGAGCGATCCGGGTCAGGGGCACTGATATCCACGCGGAGACGGAGAGAAGTCTTTCCATCCGCCGGATGATGGGGATGGTCTTCCAGAAGCCGGCGGTCTTCAACACGACGGTCGCGGAGAACATCGCTGTCGGGCTCCGGTTCAGGAGAGCGAGGGAGGCGGCGATCCGGGAGAAGGTCGAGGAGGCCCTCGAGATGGTCGGTCTCGCCGGCTACGAGGAGCGGCGGGCCCGGACGCTCTCGGGCGGGGAGATGCAACGGGTGGCCCTTGCCCGGGCGATGGTAATCGAGCCCGCGATCCTCCTCATGGATGAACCGACGGCGAACCTCGACCCGGTCTCGGTGGCGACGATCGAGGACCTGGTCGTCCGGATCAACCGCGATCTCGGCACGACGATCCTCTTCTCCACCCACGATATGTACCAGGGTCAGCGGCTCGCCCACCGGATCGGGGTGCTGATGAACGGTGTCTTCGCGCAGGTGGGAACCCCGCGGGAGGTCTTCACCATCCCGGCAAGCCGGGACGTCGCCCGGTTCGTCGGGATCGAGAACATCGTCGACGGCGTCGTCGTCGGGGAGAACGGCAACGCCGTAGTCGTTGCCGGCGGCGTCCGGATCCGGGCCGCGGCGCTCCCCGGCCCGGGAGAGCGGGTCTCCCTCTGTATCCGGTCGGAGGACATCCGGATCGCCCCGGCGGACGCCGCGATGGCCGCGCCCGGCAGAAACGCCCTTCCTGGCACCGTTGCCTCCATCGTCCCCCGCGGCCCGTTCAGCAGGGTGACGGTCGACTGCGGGTTCGCCCTCTCGTCCGTTCTCGCCTGGAAGGTGGTGGACGACTTGGGGATACGCGAAGGCAGCCGCGTCAGGGTCTCGTTCGCGCCGGAGTCGGTCCACGCCGTCCAGCAGGAGTGAGGGGGCGGCATCGCACGGCGGGCACCTTCGCCGCCACCGCTACCACCCGGCGCCCGGAGCCGGCTCTCAAACACTTCAAGTCGCTTCCGCCCGCTCAATCAGCGCCAAGCAGCCACTTCCAGAGCGGGACATACCTGACCGCCCCGTCCGTCTTCTCCATGTCTTTCGTGAGAAGGATGCACTCCGCACCTGGGAACTATGGAGGTCTGCAAACTCAAGCAGCGCCTTCTCTTCCGGGGCGGGGAGGGTATCCGTATACGAGACGTCGATCGCCGAGAGCGACCGGTGGGGATGTTTGACGACGAAATCTACCTCGCCCTGCTTCTTCCGGTAGTAGACCTCATGGTCCTGTTTCTTGAGTTCCAGGAAACGAGGTTCTCCGCAAGTTTTCTCTCATCCTCTAGGAACCGGAACGATACGGCGGTCAGGAGGTCGAGGACCGGGGCCACATGATTTCGTTGGAGTATACCCCGGCACAATTGTCTGTTTTCATCGGAGTATAATCGAACTAAACCAGCTATCCAGGGAGTCTTCCCCATAGTCCTGCAGGGATACCATCACCGTGCCGGCACCCGGCGCCGTGCCCGCGTCACCCTCAGGAAAGAGCGTCGTCCTCCGCCAGGTGCTCCCGCACCTCGGCAAGGTGCGCATCAAGCCGCCGCCGGAACTCCCGGCGGTCGAGCGACCGCGCCTCGTGCCCCTCAAGCTGCAGGATCCGGTCGGCCTGCGCGATCAGGATATCGAGCGACGAGGCAGCGAAGTGCGAAGTTCCCCCGGGAACGGAGCTCGAGCACCGTCAGGTGCGAGGGGAGTTGCATGCCCGTCTCGCCGAGCGCCTCCCGCCGGGTGGCGAGCAGGGTAGCAAGGGGCGTCACCTCCCCGCTCTGGAGGCAGCCCGGCACCAGGAGGTTCGTCGCGGAACGGTCCTCGTCGAGGATGAGGAGCGGGGCCGCCGCCCGGACCGCGGCCTGGAACTCCTCTGCCATCACGAGCGAGCCGCTCCCCCGGCCGAATGCCGCCCGGGGCGCGCCCGCAAGCCCCGGCGGGAGGCTCGCGAAGAAGAGGCTGACGTCCGCTCCGGCGAGGTAGCGCTCGCCCGCCTCCGCCCGGGCGACCCCGTTGACGCTGACGAGGAGTTCCCTCCCGTCCCCGGCGGCGTGGTCGTCCTGCCCGGCGATGAGCGCATGGAGGATGGTGCTCTTCCCTTCGGCGTTCGAGCCGGCGACCGCGAAGACCTCCCGGCGCCGGAGCCCGAGGCCAGTTGCGATCCTGCCGCTCCCGGCGAGTTCCACCTCGACCGGGTCGAGTTCCGGCGGGCAGCAGAAGGGGACGTGCACCCCCTCCTTTGGGCCCGAAATGCGGTGGTGGCACCGGAGCGGGGTGAAGTTGCGGGCGGGCCGCGTGCCGTCGGCGATGAACGCGACGAGCCCCATCCCGGGGAGGACGCGCCGGAGCACCTTCTGGTCGACGGAGAGAGCCCGCGCTGCCGCGAGGGTCTGCTCCGGCACCCGGCGCACGACACGGTCGAGGGCCTCGATGAGCGCCCCGAGTCGTTCCTCAACCTCCCTCGCCGCAGCCGGCGCCGGCGGGCCGGGGTAGGGGAGGGCGCCCCTGATGACGAGATGGACCCCGGCATCGTCGATCCGGTTCCCATCGTCCGGCCGCCAGAGGCCGGTCCCGACGGCACTCCCTGACGCGATCAGCGTGACCGGCTCCACGTTCGGCAGGCAGTGGCGGGGATGCTCCGTCCCGGTCCCGGCGATCGGGTAAAGATCCCGCTCCGCCGGGACCGCCGCCTTGATCGCCTCAATGATGACCCCGGCAGCCCCGTCGGCGCCCGGACCGGACGCGCCCGGGCGTGCCCGGAGCAGGACCGGGATGCTGAACCGGAGCGCTGTCATATCCAGCGACCGGACAAGGTAGGTGTTGACGAGGTCCCGCACCACACCCCGATCGATGCGTGCCCGGCCGTCCCCGATACCCGCGACGATCCGGTGAACCTGCCCCTGCCAGGAACCCTCCGTTCCGCTCATCCCGTCTCACCAGATGATGGTATCCCGGATCCCAAGGCTTTTTGTGCACACCTTCCCTGGTCTTAAATATCCGCACGGCCCACCATTTCTACAATGGAATTGATCGTCCTCGCCAGCGGGAGCAAAGGAAACTGCACCTATCTGCGAGGGGAGCAGGGTGCGCTGCTCATCGACGCGGGGCTCTCGGCGCGTGAGACCCTTCGCCGCCTCTCGGACGCCGGTGGGGATCCGTCGCTTATCGCGGGGATTCTTGTCACCCACGAGCATATCGACCACATCCGCGGTGTCGACGTCCTGGCAAGGAGGCTCGGCGTGCCCATCTACGCGACCGGCGGCACGCTCGAGGCGTTCAATGAAAAATGCGGCGCGACGTCGGCAGAGGTCAGACGCTGTCGGTGCGGCGAATCGTTCTCTATGGGCGACTTCTCGGTCGAGCCCTTTGCCGCCTCCCACGACGCCCGGGAGCCCTGTGGGTTCTGTGTCACCGAAGGCGACCTCCGTATCGGGTGCTGCACCGATACGGGCACCGTCACCACCCCCATGTTCGACCGGTTCGCATCCTGCGACGCCGTCCTTCTCGAGAGCAACCACTGTCCCGAGATGCTTGAAAACGGCCCGTACCCCGCATACTTAAAGAGCCGGATCCGGTCGAAACGCGGGCACCTCTCGAACCCCGACGCCGCCCGCTGCCTGCAGAGGCTCGCCGATCACATTCACATGGCGGTGCTCGCTCACGTCAGCGAGGTCAACAACACGCCGGAGAGGGTGCTCCTCTCCGCGCTCGAAGGACTCGGGTTCTACTCCGACCAGGTCGGGATCACCGTCGCCCCCCAGGACCCGGGAGAGGTGCACCCGGAGTCCTACGGATTTCGGCTCTAAGAGGCCGCTCACGCTCTCCGGATCGTGCAGACCATGCCGATCACGGCACCTGAGGCATCGGCGATCGGATCGGCGGAGATGCGGACCGGCTGGTTGGAATCATCCTTTCTCACGAGCGCCGTCTCTTGTGTGCGCTCTACAGACCTGCCCTCTCCGAGAACCCCCCGGGAGAGGGCCTCCCGGATAGCCTCACCTGAGAAGAGGTGCCATATCGGCTTCCCGGCCAGTTCGCTCTCTGCGTAACCGGTCAGGAGCTCAACTACACGGTTCACGAGGACGATTGTCCCGGCGGCATCGGTGGTGATTCTCCCCTCTTCGGGCTCAGCCACGTTCAGGGTGCCCTGTTCGATCGAGGAGTCCAGCCACTCCTCGACGGCCTTCCGCTCGGTCATCTCGATAAAGTAGAGGAGTCGCTGGAGTCGCTGGTTCGTACGCTCGAGTTCGGCGGTCCGCTCGGCGACGAGTTCCTCCAGGTGCTCGCGGTAACGGTGCAGTTCCTGCTCCGCCTTCTTCCGCTCCGTGATATCTCTGACGACGGCTATAACAAGTGTCTCATACAGCGGCACAACGCGGGCTTCGTAGTGCCGGTTCACCCCGGCTTCAGCGTGGCTGAACTCCAGCGGCGCGGCAGGCAGACCTGTCCGGACGACCTGCTGCAGCGCATCGCCAAGGGCCTCTCCGATCTCCGCCGGGAGCAGGTCCTGCACTCGCCGCCCGAGAAGCGTCCGGAGCGCAAGCGGCACCTCCGCGAGCGTACCGGCCCTGGATTCGAGGATCGTGCCGTCGGCGTTCAGCCGGAGGAAAAGGTCGGGAAAGGCCTCGATCACCGCGGTCAACTCAGATGTGGTCTGCCGGAGACATTCTTCGATCAGGACCTGCTTGGTGACGTCCCGGACGGCAAGCAGGCTGAAACCGCCCTCGACCGGCGCTCGACGGAACTCGAGATCGCGCACCTTCTCGTTCCTGCAGACCACGCTGGCGACCAGGGTGCTCTCTTCTCCCCGGAACAGTTTCTGTGCCCTATCCTGCACATTTCGCCGGTATGCCGGGTTCGGGTGGGCCCGTTCGAACCATACATGCATATCCGGGACCTCCTCCCGGGTATACCCGGTGATCCTGGTAAACGCCGGGCTCACGTACCGGCATCTGCTCTCACCGTCCACCAGAACGAGTCCATCCGGTACTTCATGGAGGATCGAGAGGTAGATCTCCGGGAGAAGGCGAGACGACTCCCGGACGGCGTTTGTGCCGGCTGTTTTCCCGCCGGTACCCTGCATTGTATTGTTTCCTGTCATTGCGGCCGATCCTCCCCGCGTATCTGCATATTCCGGCTCCAACACGCTCTCCGTAGGTGGTTTTGCCTGCCAGGGTAGATATATTCATCGCTATGGCTTTCCACTCTATCTGGTCGATCAGTCATTTTAGTGAGTATCCCGGGGCGTTGCCGCGAATAAACACATCGGCGGGAGGCAGTTGGCGATTGCGGAGCCGGGGTTTTGAGGGAAGGTGAGTTCCCGGGTTCACCCTGGAGTGTATCAAGAACGATGCGGGGGCCTGCGCATTATCTGGTCCGGGGATCGTTTTGGTGTGAAGTCTCTCAGTCTTCCCCGATCTTCAGGATGTGCATGCAGTACTGGTCGATGCTGGTGAAGAAAACAGATCTCGCCCGTTTTGCCCGGTCGTCATCCCCTTCGATGAAGTCACGGAGGGTGTACTCAAGCGTCGTAATGTAATAGTCCCGCGCGGCGGAAGCCTTCTTTGCTTCTTCAAAGCAGAGATAGCTCTCAGTCTTACGGTTACACATCACCTCGAGCACGGCATCAAGCATCAGAAGCAGGTGCCGGGGAAACTGCTTCAAGATTGCGAGTTTCCGGAAACTGGCGTAGGATGCCGGCTGTAACCCGAGGATCGCAAGTTTCAGCCCGAAGTAGATCGGCTCATGGGCCTCAGGGTACTGCTGCATCATCTGCTTGACGACGGCAGCGGCATCGCTCCCGTTGCGCTGCTCCATGTGGACGTTAAACGCCCCGGCCAGGAACCGCATGTCGTCCGGGAACCGCTCCGTTGCCTGGGCAAGGAGGAGCTGCCGGCGCTCGATATCTGCCTCCTGCTTCGCCCGCAGGATGCCGATGCGGTAGAGTTCCGGTTCGCCCGGGAACCAGGTGAACGCCAGGTCGAGCATGAACCAGAAGATCAGGTTCAGCCGGGCATCTTTCCGGTCGAAGACCCCGAGACGGTCGAGCGGGACGTGGGAGCGGCAGAGGGTCAGCATCTCCTCACGGGCCCGGAGTTCCGTATCATCGGGACGAAGATCCGGTTTCCGGTTCGTTGCGCGGGACTGGGCGTAGTAACTGTACGCAATTGCGGCATTGACCCGCCCGTCATAGTTCCTGTAACGGGCCAGGTACTCAACAGCCTGGTGGTAATTCCCGGTATCGATCAGTTTGAGGCCCGCAACCACGTCAAGCGTCGCCCGCCCTCTCCTCCGTCGCTTGTTCCCCATGGCGTGCCGGAGGATCTTTTCCAGGAACTCCGGCGTAGGGATCTCGCGCGTGGCGTTGAGGAGCGTGAGGGTGGTCGCATCGATGAAATCGTCGTATGACCTGTCGTCCAGGTCGGGGAACGTCCGGTCGAGGGTGGTGGCGACGTGCCCGAAGAAGACCGGCAGGTTCCCTTCCACCTGAGCGATATTCTTCTCGATATAATCGTCCATAGTAGCCCGGAGCTGTTCAAGCCGCCTGGTCCGGAGCGCTTCGGGCTGCCACGCACCTTCCATGCACCTACAGGTTGAAAGCCAAAGAGATATTTGTTTTTATATTCTCCCGAAAATCAACCGGCCGAAGGAGTATCCGCTCTCGTATCGGTGCCCCTCCTTCTACGCGATCTGCCGGTCCTGCAGGGGGTGTTGCGATCTTTTGCGCAGCATGGATCTGCCTATCGGAGGTTATGTGCGCAACATCCACGGGGCTTTGACCCCGTGGACGGTGTCAAAAAGGGTTCTATTCCGATGGTCCCTTGAAGAAGAGCCTGCAGTGGCAGGCCCCCTCTTCTTCGATCTCTTTCTCGTGGTGAACGCAGGGGCAGATGATGGTCTGATCTTTCTTGGGGTCCCCGCTCCGGATCCTGCAGGGGCAGTATCCCGCCCCATACCGTTCCTGGTTCCGGGCGAGCCCGCGGAGAACGGCTTCGAGCTGCCTCTCGTCGACATTCAGGATATAGCCTTTCTCCTTTGCGAGCTGCTTCGCCCTGCTCCGTGCTTCTTCAATTCCATCCTCATTCATTGCAGAAACTCCTGGTGTGTCATTTGCCGGTGCCCGTGTTGTTCGATATAGGTCATCATCGACTTAAATATCTTGATCCCGTCCACCGACCCGAGCACAGCCTCGCTCGCCCGCTCGGGGTGCGGCATCATCGCGAGCACGTTTCCGGCCTCCGAGAGGACGCCGGTGATGTTCTTCGTCGACCCGTTCGGGTTGCTCTCCGGGGTCGGGTTGCCGTGCTCGTCGCAGAACCGGAACGCGACCCTTCCCTCACAGTTGAGGCGCGCGATCACGTCCTCCGGGGCGACGTACCGCCCCTCCTTATGGGCGATCGGGACCCGGATGACCTCCCCTTCCCGATAGAGAGCGGTGAACGGGGAGGTGGTGTTCTCGACGCGGAGATAAACGTGTCGTGAGATGAACTTCGGGTAAGCATTCAACGTGAAAGTGCCGTCGACCAGTCCAGCCTCCGAACCTATCTGCGCACCGTTGCAGATCCCGAGGACCAGCCCTCCGTCTTTCGCGTGCCTGACGATCTCGGCCATGATTGGGTTCCGGGCAGCGATGGCCCCCGCCCGGAGGTAGTCCCCGTACGAGAACCCCCCGGGGAGCACCACGGCATCGTAGGAGCGGGCCAGCCCGTCCTTATACCAGACGAGGTCCGTATCGACCCCGCAAACCTCCGCGAGGACGTGGTAGACGTCCCGGTCGCAGTTGCTGCCGCCGAACTGCACCACAGCAAATCTCATGCCTCACGTGACCTCAATCGTGTAGTGGTGGATGACGGGGTTTGCGAGGAGCCGCTCGCACATCCGGGCGCCCTCCTCCCGTGCCGCCGCAGCATCCGCTGCGTCAAGCGTGACCCGGAAGAGTCGCGCCGTGCTCAGGTCCTCGGTCGGAAACCCCAGGTTCGTGAGGGCGTGCCGGATGACACGCGCTTCAGGATTCAGCATTCCCTCTTTGAGCGCAATGGTGATGGTGACGATGTACCTCATGCAGATTCTTCTCGTGGAGGGGCGAGTATCCGTTTTGCGACGCCGGCGTAGGTCTCCATGACATCTCCCTTACTGAAACGGTATACATCCTTGTCGAGAGACGCCGCGGTCTCCTTGTCCCAGAGCCGCATCGAGTCCATGCTAATCTCGTCGCCGACGACGATCTCATCGTCGTTGCGGCCGAACTCGAGCTTGAAATCGACCAGGGTGATACCGCGTTCGTCGAGGTACTCCGAGAGCACCTCGTTTGTCGCGAGTGCCAGAGCCTTGATCTGGTCGAGTTCCTCGGGGGTAGCCAGGCCGAGCGCGTAGATCAGGTCGTCGTTTAACATCGGGTCATGGTGAGCGTCGCTCTTGTAGTCGATGACGATCACCGGCGGGTCGAGTCTCTGTCCTTCGTCGAACGGGTAGTTGCGCACGAGAGACCCGGCCGCAACGTTCCTGACGATCACCTCAAGCGGGATCATCGCAAGGCTCCGCACCGCGAAGGTGGCGGGCTCGACGCTTTCCAGGTAGTGGGTCGGAATCCCGTTCTCTTCCAGGTACCGGAAGAAGAAAGAGGAGACTTCCGCGTTGTATCTCCCCTTGCCGCTCAGAGTATCTTTCTTCCCGCCGTCGAATGCCGTTATGTCGTCCCGGAACCTCATGATGTATATGCCGGGGTCGTCAGTGCGGTAGACGGACTTTGCTTTCCCTGTGTAGAGGAGGTCAACCTGCTTCATGGCAAATCTCCTGATAGGTGTTGTCGGGATAAATGATGAGGGTATGCTCACTCCCCCCGGCCGGGTACCGCGATCCTCCCGGCGAGGTCCCGGATCAGGGGTTCGAGCAGGGGGGAGTACCACCCCTTCTCGATATACTGCGGGTAGATGCAGAGCCTCTCCCGGAGTTCGGCGTCTCCGGCCACCAGCCTGAGTTCGTCGATCTGCGGCCAGGGATGTTCGGGGTTGACGTAGTCGATGGTGAGCGGGGAGACCCCGCCGAGGTCGTTCACGCCGCACCTGACCAGATGGGCAGCGTCTGCGAGGTTTGGTGGTATCTGCACTGCGACGTCTGCCGGGAGGAGTTCCCGGGCAAGAGAGATCGTCGCGCAGAGTTCACTTGTGCCGGGTACTGCCGCATCCGCCATCGGTGTCTCCGGCTTCGGGCAGAAGTTCTGGACGATCACCTCCTGGATGTGGCCGAACCGTCGATGGAGGTCCCGGATGACCCGGAGCGACTCTTCGCGGTCCTCCATCGTCTCGCCGATCCCGACCAGGATACCGGTCGTAAACGGTATCGAGAGCCTTCCGGCGTTCTCGATCATCTCGATCCGGATCGCCGGATCTTTTCCGGGAGAGTCCCTGTGTGCGGCGACGTCTGCGGTCGTCTCGAGCATCAGCCCCATGCTCGCGTTCACCCCGCGGAGCCGGTCGAGTTCTTCATAGGTAAGGATGCCGGCGTTGGTGTGCGGCAGGAGGCCTCTTCGTACGGCCGCAAGCGAGAGGTCGTAGACGTAGTCGAGGATATTCGCGTAGCCGAGTTTTCCGAGCAGGGGAGTAAAACCGGGCATCGCGCCCGGCCGCTCCCCGAAGGTGAAGAGCGCCTCCGTGCAACCGATGGCTGCGCTCGCGTCCAGGGTCCGGATCGCCTCACCGGGAGGCATGATGCACCCCTCCTGCACCGGGGTCCGAAAACAGCAGTAGCCGCAACGGTTCGCGCAGACCGTTGTCAGGGGGAGAAATGCGTTCCTCGAAAAGGTGATCACGCGGCGGTGCATGGGTATATGTCGGCACTTCCGCACATGAACCTTCGGGAGAGGGTCGCGCGGAACGGGCAATCCGGCCGGAGCCTCGCCGGATCTCTCGCGGCTGCCAGCGCGTATTCTTTCGCGCGGACGGGCGTTGCTGACAGCCGCGAGGGATGCTGCTGGTACATACGGCGGGCCGGGTTCTCCGGCGCGCAACCGTAACGATGCCTTTTTGATACTGCCCCGACAACCGTTTCACGATGTACTTCCACGCGCTCATTCCCTTTAAGCCCACGAACCCCAAGACGCGCCTCTCCTGCATCCTCAACCAGGAGGAGCGGGAGGCGTTCGCCCGGGCGATGCTTGAAGACGTGATCGCCTCCGTGCTGAAGTCCGGGTGCAGCGCCACCCTGCTCTGCACCCACCCCTTCAAGCACGAGAACGCGCTCATTGCCGTCAGGAAGGAGCCGCTGAACGAGGCGATCAACTGGGCGCTCGGGCAGTTCCACTGCCCGGCGCTCCTCATCATGGCCGACCTTCCCCTGGTGACGGCCGGGGATATCCAGCGGCTGATCCGCACCGAGAAGGATATGTCCATCGTGCCCGGCCGGGGCGGCGGGACGAACGTCATCTTCTTGAAGAAGCCGAAGTGCTTCCACGCCGACTTCTACGGCGCAAGTTTCCTCGACCACCTGCGGGTTGCAGAGGAGTGCGGCTTCTCCGTCGATGTGATCGACTCGTTTCGGATGTCGACCGACATCGACGAGAAGGAAGACCTGGTTGAGATCCTCATTCACGGAAAAGGGAAGAAGAGCAGGGAGTTCCTGGAGAACTCAGGATTTTCTCTTGTTATCGACGAGAAGGGCCGGGTCGGTGTGGAGCGCGACGCCCATAAAGAGACACTCTGAAGCGTCGATGGTGGCGACTCCGGTGTAGTCGCCGACGGGAAGCCCGATCCCCCGCACCACCGCCGCGGGGACGCACTCTCCCGCCTCTCCCATCACGAGTTCTGCGGCCGATGCGATACAGTCCGCCACCGCCCGCTTGGTCACCTCGAGCTCGCGCCCGAAGAGATCGCTTTTCCCGCGCTCGTCAAGAACCGAGGGAATGCCTGAACACCCAATGGCAACCCCGCTGCACCCAAGACGCATCGCGTGCGTCCGCGAGTCGATAACGATGACGCCGACGTCCACTCCCGACCGCTCTCTAATCGTTGCGCGTATCCCCTGCGCGGACGCATCCGGGTCGGCGGGGAGGAGGACGACGGAGCCGGGCGGAGCGTTGGAGGCGTCGATCCCCGCGTTCGGGAGGAGCGTTCCGTTCTTCATGCAGAGCAGGAACCCGGGAATGCCCCCGACAACCCGGTCGCTCTCCCGGAGCACCACCTCGACGAGGTGGGGGTCCATCCGGTAGTCTTCAGCGAGCCGGAGCGCTTCTGCTGAGGGCTCGATCTCGGCCAGTCGTGCGACCCGCCCTTCGGCGGTGGCCACGGCGGACTCCGCAACGACCACGATGTCCCCCGCCTGAACCCCCCGGGACTCCGAGCGTTCGGCGGCTGCAAGGATGTGGGTCGCCATATCGTCACCGGTCCGAACCAGGGGTGTCGCAAGGCCGTAAACGTGAAATGATGGTGTTGTCATGCTATCCTTATCTTCTCGTAAACCCGAAGGAGGTCGGCGGTCTCCCTGACATCGTGGCTCCGCACGACGGCTGCTCCCTCTCTTACCAGCGCCATCGTGAGCGCGAGCGTACCGGCGAGCCGCCCTTCGGGCTCTCTTTCAAGCAGATCCCCGATGAACGTCTTCCGCGATATCGCGGCGAGCACCGGGCGTTCGAAGGCCGAGAACGCCCCGAAGTTCCGACAGAGTTCCCAGTCGTCCTCGCTCGTCCGCTCCGGGACCCATCTCCCGACTGCTGGATCGAGGACGTATTCATCGATCCCGTAGCGCGCGCACCGCGCTATAACCGCCTCGAGCGCCGAGAGCGTAGCGGCAAGACCGACGGCATCGCCGGGCTCCTTGAAACTCGCCATCGCAAAGACCGGCAGCCCGGAGTCGGCGATCGCCCGCGCATACCGCTCGTCGGCAAGGCCGGAGATGTCGTTCACCGCATGGATGTCGTGGCGGAGGCAGACGTCGAGCACTTCAGGGTGCCGGGTATCCACCGATAGGGTGATCCCGGTCCCGTCAAACTCGGCGAGTGCCGCATCCACCCGTTCCGCCTCTTCGGCGACGGTTATGGGAAGCGTGCCCGGGGCCGTACTCCGCGCCCCGATATCGATCATATCGGCGCCCGCTTTACGCATGGCAAGGGCGCGATCGTAGAGCCTCCCGGTCGGGGTGTAGGAGCCCCGGTAGAACGATTCGGGGCTGCAGTTGATGACACCCATCAGGCGAACCGGGGCGCCGCCCCCGATCCGGAGGCGGTTTACCGTACAGTGCCGCATGTTCGTAACTTGGCCGCCAGAAAGGTGTTCTCCATCAGGGTTGCGATCGTCATGGGGCCGACGCCGCCGGGGACCGGGGTTATCGCTCCCGCCCGGTCGCGCACCGCCTCAAAATCGACGTCGCCGTGGAGTTTGCCCTGCTCGTCGTAGTTGATGCCGACATCGATGACCGTCGCCCCGGCCTTGATCATATCCGTTCCGACAAATTTCAACTTTCCAATCGCGCTGACAAGGATATCGGCGTTTCTCATCTCGTCCTCAAGGTTCCTTGTCTTCGAGTGGCAGATGGTGACGGTTGCGTCGGCGTTCAGGAGCAGGGCGGCCATGGGCCTGCCCACATCGATGCTCCGGCCGACGACGACCGCCCGCTTTCCTGCGATCGGGATCTTGTACTCGTCGAGAATCGTCATGATTCCCTGCGGGGTGCAGGGGGCAAAGACCGGGGTTCCGGCGAGAAGCCTTCCGAGGTTGCAGGGGTGGAATCCGTCCACGTCTTTGCCGGGTGCGACCGCATTGATCACCCGGGTGGTGTCTACCCCGGAGGGAAGCGGCAGCTGGACCAGGATGCCGTCGATCTCCGGGTCGTTGTTGAGGCGCGTGACCGTCTCAAGCACCCGCTCGGTGGAGGCGTCCTCCGGGAGTTCGATGCCGACGGACCCGATACCGACGCGCTCGCACGCCCGGTGCTTCATGCGGACGTAGAGTTTCGACCCCGGGTCTTCGCCCACGATGATGGTTGCGAGGCGCGGGTAGAGCCGGGACTCTTCTATCTCCTCCTTGAGGATCTCGAGCCTCTTCTCCGAGACTGCTTTACCGTCGAGTATCATGCTACTTCAGGGTGGAGGGGATACTTGCTCGCAAGGGCAATAACCTCTTCCCTCACTTCGGTAATCGCCTTCTTCGAGGTCTTGTCTCTCGCGATATCCTTTACGACCCGGCCGATCCAGTGACCGATCTGCTTCATCTCCTCCTCTTTCATGCCGCGGGAGGTGACGGCCGGCGTGCCGATCCTGAGACCGCTCGTCACGAAGGGGCTGAGTTGTTCGCGGGGGATGGTGTTCTTGTTCACGGTGATGCCCGCCTCGCCGAGCGCGACCTCGGCCGCAAGACCCGTGAGGTGCTCGCCGTTCGCCGAGACTCCAGTCAGGTCGAGGAGGATCAGGTGGTTGTCGGTGCCGCCGGAGACGAGGTCGAGCCCTTCCTGGTCGAGGACCTCGGCCATCGTGCGTGCGTTCTTGACGACCTGTCTGCAGTAGTCCTTATACGCGGGGGTCAGCGCCTCCTTGAAGCAGACCGCCTTCGCGGCGATGGTGTGCATCAGGGGGCCGCCCTGCATGCCGGGGAAGATGGACTTGTCGATGGCGGCAGCATCCTCTTTGCTGCACATGATGGCGCCGCCGCGGGGGCCGCGCAGGGTCTTATGCGTCGTCGTCGTCACGATGTCGACGACCCCGACCGGGGAGTTGTGGTATCCGGTTGCACAGAGCCCGGCGATGTGGGCGATGTCGGCCATGCACCTTGCGCCGACGGTATCGGCGACCTCCTGGAACGCCTTAAAGTCGATCTCGCGCGGGTAGGCGCTCGCACCGCAGACGATCATCTGTGGCTTGACGATCCGGGCCATCTCCTCGATAGCCGCGTAGTCGAGTGTCTCCGTCTCGTGGTCGACACCGTAGTGGAAGATGGAGTACCAGCGTCCGGTGATGTTGACCGGCGAGCCGTGGGAGAGGTGGCCGCCCTGGGTGAGGCTCTGGCTCATGATCTTGTCTTTGTAGCCGAGGTAGGCGAAGTAGACCGCCTGGTTTGCCTGGCTCCCCGAGTGCGGCTGGACGTTCGCGTGCTCCGCCCCGAAGAGTTCGCACATCCGGTCGCGCGCCAGGTTCTCCACGACGTCATGGAACTCGCAACCTCCGTAGTAACGTTTGCCGGGGTAGCCCTCGGCGTACTTATTGGTCATGATAGAACCCATCGCCTCGAGAACTGCAATGCTTACGACGTTCTCGGAGGCGATCAGTTCCAACCCGTTGACCTGACGCAGGCGCTCTTTCTCGATGAGGCCCGCGACTTCTGGATCGAAGTTTGCCAGATGAGACATGCAGAAATGGGTTGCCCCGACGAGGTAATATGCTTTCTTTTGCATGATCTATTCGTGACGGGTGCTTATCCGGCAGCCGCTGATTATTCCTCTCTTGCATCCCGGATAAAATGTAATAGTTCTTCTTTTCGAGAGATCCATAGTAATATTATTACGTAATTATTATCAAGGATTAATTCGAGGGAGACAATGGCTCAGAAGGATGCGAGGATACGGTTCCTGGAGCGAGAACTCGCGGAGCGCGAGAAGGAGATGGAGACGATGAAGGTCTATGACCAGCCGCCGGTATCGGAGGCGGTGGGAAGAGAGCATCCGGAGGCAGAGGAAGAGCGCCTGCAGGCCCTGGAACGGAAGGTGCGGGATCTCGAGGCCCTGGTGAAAGGCCTGATGGAAGAGGTCCTGGATCTCAAATCCGTGGCGATGAAACTCTCCCGGGAGACGGAAGAGCGCCGGAGGAGGCCGGTGGCGGCCGAAGAGAGAAAGGCCGCGACCACGCTTCGGGCGGAGCCTCGCGCCGGTGCCGAACCTGCGGCACCGTCGCCTACCGCGGCACCCCGCACACCCGCGCGCCCGGTGGAGAAGCAGCCGGAGGCGCCCGCCCCCGATGTCGGGGAGATGGATCTCATCATGCAGAACGACGGGACACTGAAGCCGGAACCGAGGCGGTCCTCGGAGTACATCGTTGCCAGCGCCCGGTTCGGGAACGCCCCGGTGAAGGGCCGGGGGAAAGGGGGCAAAACGTCCGAACGGACACTCTTCGTGGAACAGAAGAAGCGTTCCGTTGACGATGTCATCCAGGCTGAAGAGGATGATACGGTCGACCTTGAGCGGTAGTGAAAGGGAGCCTGATCCTTGTACATTACGCAGCTTGAGATCGACAACTTCAAGTCTTTCGCAAGAAAGACTAAAATTCCTTTTTTCGAAGGATTCACCGTCGTCTCAGGCCCGAATGGTTCCGGGAAGAGCAATATCATCGACAGTATCCTCTTCGTCCTGGCCCTCTCGGGGGCACGGGGGCTGCGAGCCGAGAAGCTGACCGACCTGATCAACGTCAACTCCGGGAAGAACACCGCCGAGGTGACGATCACGCTTTCGGACGGCACGACGATACGCCGCCGGATCAAGCGGACGCCGGCGGGATACTACAGTTACAACTACTTAAACAACCGCCTCTGTAAGCAGGGCGAGGTCGTCGAGTTCCTTGCGAAACTCGGGATCAAACCGGAGGGCTATAACGTCGTGATGCAGGGCGATATCACCCGCATCATGGAGATGAGCGACGGCGAACGGCGCAAAATCATCGATGAGATCGCGGGTGTCGCCGAGTTCGACCATAAGCGCGAACAGGCGTTCTCGGAACTCGAGGTGGTGCGGGAACGGATCGAGCGCGAAGAGATCCTTCTCTCGGAACTGGTGGCAAGGCTTGATGCGCTCCAGCACGAGCGTGAGCAGGCGGTGGAGTACCGGCGGCTGCAGGGAGAACTGGAACGCCTCGAACAGTGCCGGGGTGCGGCGCTCGTCCGGCAGAAGGAGCAGGAGATCAGCACCCTTCACGACCTGATGCTCGACCACCAGGCGACGATGAGCCGCATCGCCGGCGAGGCCGAGGCTCTCGGCACAAGCCTTGAAGCGGCACGCGGGCGCCAGCGTGCGGCCGAGGAAGAGATCAACCAGAAGAGCGGTCCCGAGTATCTTGAACTCGTCGGACGGCTCGAGGAGGCGCGGGGCGGGATCAAGGTCGGCGAGAAAACCATCGAGCGGCTGAACGCCGACCGGAACGAGAACCTCGAGGCGGTCCAGCGGGTCTACATGGACAACCGGCGTGCCGAGGCCAGGGTCGAGGAGTGTGCCGCGCAGATCCGCACCCTCTCGATCGACCGGGCGAATCTCGCCATGGAACTTTCGACGCAGCACGAGCGATTGAAGACGGTCGAAGCGCGCATAACGAGCGAGAGTAAGGAGGTCGAAGGGATAAAGGACCAGCTCTTCGCCCGGATGCAGGACCTCGAGGGCAGAAAAGAACTCCGGGCGAAGATTCTCCACGAACAGGATATCCTCATCGAGAAGAGCCGGATGCGAACGTCGGAGCGGGAACGCCTGGATGCGCGTATCCACCAGATCGTGGAGGAACTGGAGAACAAGCAGGCCCAGGTCACGGATTACTCCTCCTGCATGGCCGACTGCGAGGTGGAGAAGCGCCGGATCGAGCGCGAACTCTCCGAGGCCGAGAGTACGCTCTTTGCACGGCGCTCAGCCCTTGACCGGTTGAAGAAGGAGATCCGGGAGAACGAGCAGAGCCTGATGCGCCTTGAAGCGCAGCAGCAGGCGCAGGGCGATGCCGGCGGGAGAGCGATGGACGCTGTCCTTGGCATGGAGGGTGTCCACGGCACCGTTGCGCAACTCGGGCGGGCGCCGCAGGAGTATGCGACCGCGCTCGATGTGGCGGCGATGGGCCGGCTCCGCTGGGTGGTCGTCGATACCGATGCGGTGGCATCGGATGCTATCCGCTACTTGAAGGAGAACCGTCTCGGGCGGGTCACGTTCCTGCCGCTCAACAAACTCCGCCCCCTTATCCTCTCGCCGCTCGAGGCGGACCCGGGCGTCGTCGGCTACGCGGTCGACCTGCTCGAGTTCGATCCGGCGTTCGACCGCGCGTTCCGGGTCGTCTTCGGCGCGACGGTGGTGGTGGATACCCTTGAGCGGGCGCGGCGGATGATGGGCCGCTACAAGATGGTCACGCTTGACGGGGACTTTGTCGAGAAGAGCGGCGCTATGACCGGGGGCTCTCAGGGGAAGAAGGTCCGCGGGTTCGGTGTGGCGGTCGACGACGAGATCATGCGGGTCCGCGCGACGCTTGCCGGTCTCGAAGCCGAGGCGGGGGAGATAGAAGCGTCTATCGGCCGCCTTGCTGTGGCTGCAGAGGCGAAACGGGCGGAGCGGAGTGCGGTCGACGAACAGGTTGCCCGCTACCGCATGCTTGTCGAGGAGTTCCGGAAGCGCACCGAGGTGCTTGCGGGGGAAAGACAGACCCTCGAAGCGACCCTGGAGGAGATGCTCGAGGGTGCGAAGACCGGCGGTGAGGAACTTGCGCGGCTTGAAGTGGACCTCGAGCGGACCGCCGGGGAGATCGCGCGACTCTCGGTAGAGGTTGACGACCTGAAGAAGAAACTCGATGACACCGAGATTCCTGCTCTCACCGAGCAGTATGAGGGTTATCGCAAGTCTGTGGAGGATATTGAGCGCCGGCTCCGGAATAAGGACGCCGATATCACCGATGCCAAACGCGAGCGGCAGCACTTCGCGAACCGCGCAGAAGAACTCGCCCTCGAGCGGAGCCGCCTCGAGGCGAAGAACCAGGAGATCGATGCCGAGATCGCTGCTGCGAAGGAGCAGATCGAGCACCAGCGCCGCCTGATCGTTGTGCTCGAGGCGCGACAGAAGGAGTTTTCCGACGAACTGGCCGATCTTCACGCAGAGCGGGACCGCATCCTCGGTGAGATCCGGGTGCTGGACCAGCAGGCTCTTGAACTCTCGGGCGCGATGGAGCGGGCCAGGATGCAGATCGACGCCCTCACGGAGCGGGAACACTCGCTGCTCGCGGAACTCGGGGCGCTCCGGGAGCAGGCTGGCGATGCGGAGACCGATCTGGATCTCCCTGCCATCGATGCGGGGATTGCTGAGGCTGAGCGGGCGTTGAAAAAGATCGGCGCGGTAAACATGCTCGCGATTGAGGAGTGCGACCGGGTCGGTGCGCGTGTTGAGGAGCGGACCGCAAAGAAGGAGGTCCTCTCCCGGGAGCGGACACTGCTTCTCGACCGGATAGAGCGGTACGAGAAGATGAAGTACGATGCCTTCATGACCGCGTTTGGCGCGATAGATACGAACTTCCGGGAGATCTTCGCGCGGCTGACCGACGGGAGCGGCAGGCTGGTCCTCGAGAATGAGGAGGACCCGTTTGCCGGCGGCATGACGTTTGCGGTGCAGCCGCGCGACAAGAAAGTCCACCTCCTCTCTTCGCTCTCCGGGGGCGAGAAGTCGCTCACCACGCTTGCGTTCATCTTCGCTATCCAGCAGTATATGCCCGCGCCGTTCTACGCGCTGGATGAGGTGGATATGTTCCTGGATGGGAACAATGTCGGCAGGATTGCTGCCATGATCAGCGATCTCACCGGGAACGCGCAGTCGATCATCGTCTCGCTCAGGAAGCCGATGATCGAGCGCGCCGACCGCATTGTGGGCGTGACGATCCGCGCGGACAAGAGCACCTACGTGACCGGTGTGCAGAACAATGGATGAAGAACCCGTCGAGATCCTGGTAGGTATGGCCGAGCGGGGGGAGGTCGACCCCTGGAACATCGATATCGTCGATGTGACGGACCGGTTCCTTGCCGAGCTCGACCGCCGCAAAGAACTGGACCTGCGGGTCTCCGGGAGGACACTCTTTTACGCCGCGTGTCTGTTGCGCCTGAAGTCGGATTACCTTGAGGGGTGGGACGGCGATGAGGAGGAGGACCTGATCTCCGATGAGGATGAGGAGCCTCTGGCCTACCTTGATTTTGATGCTGAACCCGGGGATGGGGGCGAGCCGATGGGCCGTCTGGAGCGTGAGATTCAACGCCGTCTTGGGAGGAAGAACCTGCGAAAGCGCCCGCCGGTCACGCTCTACGAGCTCATCAAGCAGCTCAAGACGGCGGAGAAGGAGCAGCGCCGGAAGCAAAGGAGACGGATAACGGTTGCCCGGGAGCCGGATCTCGACCTCAGTGCCGGGGACGTGGTGGCGGTAGCGCATGACGAGGGGTACCAGAAGGCGGTCGCGGTCGTGATGGAAGAATTCCGGCGAGCCGCACGAGACGGGGATCCCCTGACGCTTGATGACCTCTCCGGGGCAATGGGGCGGACCCGGCGGGAGGTGTACATCCCCCTTCTCTTCCTGATGCTCGAGGGAAAACTTGCCATCTGGCAGGACGAGTTCTTCGGCGAGATCTATGTCGGCGACCATATCCCTGATAATGGTTCTGGATAGAGTCGGCGCGGCCGGTCGTGCCTGATCCGGGGTGGGGCAGGCAGGCACAGTGAAGTTAGTATTCTGGTTCTTTTTTAAATATCTCGAAGGATTGTGCCCGTTTCCGGATCCGGGAGGCTGCGCGCGGAGGGGTTTTCCCGGAGCAGGACCTCGTTTTGGAGCCCATGCGATGGTGAGTCGGGAAGAATTCTCAGCCGGATGCCGGTTCTGGGTGCGGGTCCGGGGTAAACCTTTATATGTCGGTGGGAGCAACATGTAATAGTCAAGTCGGAGGTGATTCCCGCGCCTGATTCTGCATTCTGGTGCAGAATGTCGGGGGCTTCCGACGCATATGGGGGTCTGAGCCGGGTGCTTGGATCCGACGGGGCAGGGAAATGTTTATATAGCATTGACGACAACATTGTAAGGCTGTGTTGTCGGGGTGTCAGGCCGTGCAGCCCCTCGGGGTGGTCTGGTCTGTTGCCCTCTTCAACCGTTATGAGGGCCCAAGTTTCAGCTTGGGTCTGATACGGGTGACAATGTTTATATGCCTGGAAGTTCAATATGTATTCTCACAAGGCCTTTCCGGCAATCGTTTAATGCGATTACCTGGCTCGGGTCGGGAATACAATGAATTCCCGGTTCGACTCCTGAAGGGGGGACACAATGTTTATATCCTATGCGATACAAACATTATTTCCTCGCTCTGGTGAAACGGGGCGCCCGAGACATGATGTCTTGGGCGGGTTCTGCGATCGGACCGGGAATTCACTCTGAATTTCCGGGATGGATCCTGAAGCAGGATGAAAACGTTTATATGCAATGAGATACAAACGTTAATTCCTGCGCAGGTGAAGTGCTCCGGTCTGATTCGGGCCGGATTCCCTGTATCCAAAAAGGACATGAAGGTTCGAGCCATCAAATCTCGAATCTGATGCAGGAAGCAAATGTTTAAATACTTCAGAAATAAACATTGTTTTCCTGTTGATGGAGAATCAACGCGACCGCGCAAATCGCGGGTTGATTCTGACGTTGGCATTGGCAATGCGGAAATTTGTTCAGTAACCGCTAATTCCTCCCAAGTTTAGTAGTGTGCATACTTCCAAATTCTGGTTGATCCTGCCAGAGGTCACTGCTATCGGGGTTCGATTAAGCCATGCGAGTCGAGAGGGTTCGGCCCTCGGCGTACTGCTCAGTAACACGTGGATAACCTGACCTAAGGAAGGGGATAACTCCGGGAAACTGGGGATAATACCCTATAGGTTACGGGTGCTGGAATGCCCTGTAACCGAAAGTTCCGACGCCTTAGGATGGATCTGCGGCCGATTAGGTTGTTGTCGGGGTAATGGCCCAACAAGCCAGTGATCGGTACGGGTTGTGGGAGCAAGAGCCCGGAGTTGGATTCTGAGACACGAATCCAGGCCCTACGGGGCGCAGCAGGCGCGA
>NZ_DAXW01000002.1:0-95677 GCF_002506585.1 Methanoculleus sp. UBA430
TTACAGATCCGGGGTTCAAGGGGTGCAAGCAAGCCCCCGGCTTGAGCCGTGGGGATGAATTGCCCCCCTTGGTCCGTTCACTTTCACCCCGCAGGAGTTACCTTATAGCCGGATGAGCACTCATAGACCTCTGGAGTCTGGAATGCGGCACGTCACCCGGTACCGGATCTACCCCTCGCAGAAGGTGGAGGGACGGCTGTTCACCGGGTTTGCGAGGTGTGCCTTTGTCCGGAACTGGTGCCTTGAGAACAAGGTCTATCAGGACTCCTGTCTCCCGAAGTTGAAAGCCGAGTATCCCGAGCTGAAAGAAGTCCACAGCAAAGTGCTGCAGAACGTCGTCCAGCAGATCGTCCACAACCTCCGTGCTCTCAGAAAACTGAAGGAAAAGGGGAGGAAAGTCGGCAAACTCCGAAAGAAGTGGGTCCACTCGATGATCTACGAGCAAACCGGATTCAAGCTCATGGGCAACCGGCTCCGGCTGAGCAAGATCGGGGAGATGCGGATCGAACTCAGCCGACCGGTACCGGGACGGATCAAGCAGATCGTGATCAAGCACACCCCGGCCCACAAATGGTTCGTGGCGATCATCTCCGAGACCCCCGACACCCCCGAGCTGACGACCGGCACCCGGGCGGTCGGGATCGACCTGAACCTGGAGAACTTCTCCACCGACACTGACGGCAAGGTCTTCCCGCACCCGCACAATGTCAGGATGGCCGCAAAGAGGCTCCGCCGGGCCCAGAGGAGGTTATCTCAGACCGTGGAGGGGAGCCGGAACCGCCGGAAGCAGCGGGTCCGGGTTGCCCGGATCCACGAACAGGTCGAGAACCGGAGAACCGACTTCCTGCACAAGTGGAGCCGGTATTATGTCGATAACTACGACTGCATCGCTCTGGAACACCTGACCATCAAACCGATGGTCGAATCGCTGGAGGCAAAACTCCGCGGCAGATCCAGGTCTATTCTCGATGCCGTGATGGGCCGGAGGGCCGGAGCGGGAGAAGCCGGAGGCTTCGACTCGCGTGGTACAAAGCAAGAGAGTTCATACGCTACAAAGCTGCGAATGCTGGTAAGTATGTGCATCTGATCGAGCCGGCTTATACGACGCAGGACTGTTTCGTCTGCGGGCATCGGGAGAAGAAGGATCTCTGGCAGCGGACCCATGCCTGTCCGGTCTGCGGCTACACAGTCCCCCGGGACCTGAACGCCGCACAAAATATCCTGAAACGAGCATCCGTAGGGTGGGGCACACCCGAATCGACGCTTGTGGAGATTGGGACCGCTACACCGCCAATTCCAGCGGTGCAAGTCCCGGTCAACGAAACAAGAATCTCCCGGCTTTAGCCGGGGAGAGTGTCAATCTCTCCTTTCTTATCGAGGGAACAAGAGGTGATTGGCCGTTCCTGAACGTTGTCATCCCTTCCGGGATAGGCGGCCGCACCGGAACGATCAGTTGAGACACACGGCGTAGCCATGCGTGTCGGTCAATCAGAGATGAGGTTCCCTTGAACCCCGAATCGTTAAAAAAGGGAGATATTTAGAGTACTGTTCTTCCAGAAAGTACCTTAATACCGGTTGAAGTCACTTCTCGGTCTCGGGGGCCGGGCCTCGTCTATCTTTAAGGTACGGCCTTCAAATACAGTGTCGTTCAGGGCTTCCTTTGCTGCCTCAGCCTCTTCGGGACTGGACATCTCGACAAACCCGAACCCTTTGCGTTCGATGACTCTGACGTCACTTACCGTCCCGTACTGGCTAAACAGGTCTTTCAACTGCTCTTCATTTACCGAGTAGGTGAGGTTACCGACGTACAGCTTGCTGCTTTCCATTCAAAGATCCTCGTCACACATGTACGTTCAAACCTTAATTATTCTTCGGCGGAAAACCCGGGCAGCAGTCCGGGACACCACCCTCGATGCGGGCGCCCACCCGGGGGTTGGGTTACACCTTCTTTAACCACGTTTCACGCCCCGAATCCCGTTCCAGACCGGTTCTTTCTTCGCGATGTCTCTCCGGGAGGTCGTTGCATCCGGCACCTGAACCCGCTTCGGCAGAGTAATACCCGTAGTCCCCGGGAACAAGCATCCGCGCGGGTCCCGGGTGTCGGTATTCAAACCCCACCCAGAGCACCCTACATACGGCCGACTCTCCCCGCCGGCTCCCGGTTGTGCAGGTGTTCCCGGGATAGATACTTTAATGCTGGCTGGGGTCATTGATATACACCTCTAGGATAATATACGGGAGGGGTCTTGCGTCGCCGCCTGTCATGGAGTTGATTAACTGACGAATTCACGAGGATCACATAATAACGAAACTGAAGAGATTGTACGAGTACGGCTGCCGAAGAAGCGAAACCGGGAGATATTCGCCCGGGCCGACCTGATGCTCGGGGCAAACCACATACGCGTCCGTTGCGAGGACGGCGTCACACGCACCGGGCGGATCAAGGGCAAGATCAAGAAGCGGCTCTGGATACGCGAAGGCGACCTCTTGATTGTCGTCCCCTGGAGTTTCCAGGACGAGAAGTGCGATATCGTCTACCGCTACATCAGACCCCAGGTCGACTGGCTCAAGAGGCACAACTACCTCAGCCAGTAAACATCTCTACGTATCTAAGGAGACAGTCTCTCGACCGTTCTCCGGAAGGCTCCCGCACTCGGGTAGATCCCGGGAGCGGACGTACGTTTTACCCGGTTCGGCACAATCCTGACTTCATTCATTCCTGACGACAGATTGTCCCCGGGAGTCCCGATCGATAGCATGAGCGAGGTCGGCCGAGAGATCGGTATGCACCAGGACAAACGTTCTGCTCACCGATGCCGTTAAGCTTGCCGTTATCTGCATGGTGAGCATGATGAGCCGTATGGCATCCTGAAGTGTTCCGCCGTCCCACGCCTCCCGGATGCACTGGTCGGCTATCCGCTGTGCGGTATCGTTTCCCAGCACCACAAAGTTGCTTGCCCTGCCCCTCTGCGTTACCTGTAGCCGGGAATCGACGATCTCCGCGATCGTGTAACTCCCTCTCGTAGCATACAGCCTCCTGCAGCGGGCGCTCGCTCCCTCGGTCTCGGTCACCTCGCCGACGAGCACTCCGTCCTGCTGCGAGACCTTGGCCTTATCGTCCCGGATACGGATTGTCACGCCGATCTCAGCAGCCCGCTTTGCGAGGTCGTTATCGGAGGCGAGCGAGCCGTCGTAGAGTTCGCACTCCAGTTTTTCGATGCAGGAATCATCCCCCATAAACGCAATCTCCCGCATATCCCCTGCCATTACTGCGCCCGATTCTCCGATGAATGCGATCACGAGAGTCATGTAGTGAACCTCCAACCCCCGGTGCGGAGCAGGGGTTACGCTTCTCCGCGCCCCGGATCCGCCTGCTGCCGCCCTCCGGTGCCATTCCACTGTCCCCTGCGGCATCGCTCCCGAAATAGAACCGTTGTTCTGTCATCCGGAGTTATCCGTATGCTGTAAGGCGGGCCTGCAGCGCCGGCATGGGCGGCAACATTTATAGTAGGTTTTTTATAATATCTTTGCTATTCACCCGCCGTCACTGGAGGTGACATGAGTGGCAGAGGCAAGGTTCAAGGTGAACCCGGCGATGGTTGAGAAGTACCTGGCCGGGGTGGATTACCCGGCAAACAGGCAGGACCTGCTGGATCAGGCAAGGGCGAACAACGCGGACAATGATATCATGGAGACCCTTGCCGGCCTGCCCGAACAGACCTACCACTCGCCGATAGATGTCAGCAAGGCGATGGCCGGGTCTGAGATCGAATCAGGGCAGAGATCGTCACGCGAAGGCTTTGAGGGGAGATCAGTCAGCAGATCCACAGCTGTCAGCGCGGCTGAGGTGCAGAGATACCTCCGTGGCATGGATTACCCTGCGGGCATACGCGAGGTCATCAGCCTGGCGCAGAAGAACGGTGCGCCCGGTGACGTGCTTGATATCCTGCAGAGGATCCGGGACAGGGAGTTCAGATCCGCGACAGACGTGAGCAAGGCCCTCGGCGAAGTCATGTAGGCTGCATACCTGCACAGGCACCAGTGGGATACGGCCCTATCAATCCGACCAGATAGGACCTTTTTTTCTGGGTGCGGTTGGTGAAGAGAAGAAGTTCACTTGCTCCCTTCTCCGGCCCTTCCCTGGACCCGCGGTTTCCAGGTCGGCGGCCAGGGTTTTGCCGCCGTTGGAGTCCGGGCACACTCCGCGCCGGCACTCTTCAGGAGCGCCGGGTAATACCGGATGACGTACTCTTTCACCATCCTGCGGGACGAGAACCGGGGGGCGTTGCTCTTGATCGACTCCTTCATCATCTTCACCCAGCCGTGGGGGATATCGTCGATGGAGCGGTTGTAGTAGAGTGGGACGACCTCCGTTTCCAGGATATCATAGATTGCCGTGGCATCGACGGCATTCTGCTCCTTGCAGGGGGCCGCCTCGTCCCCGAACGCCCACCCGTTCCTGCCGTTGTAGCCCTCTATCCACCAGCCGTCAAGGATGGAGAGGTTGAGGACGCCGTTTAACGACGCTTTCATGCCGCTCGTTCCGCTCGCCTCCATCGGGGGCAGCGGGTTGTTCAGCCAGACATCGACGCCGTGTACCAGGTACTGCGCCACCTGCTCGCCGTAGTCCTCGACGAACGCGATACGTCCCCCGAACTCGGGCTGCTGCGCGTAACGGTAGATCTTCTGGAGCACCCGCTTCCCCTCGTTATCGTTCGGGTGGGCCTTGCCGGCGAAGACGATCTGGACGGGGCACCAGGGGTTGTTCAGGATGCGCTTCAAGCGGTCCAGGTCCTCGAAGACGAGGTGCGCCCGCTTGTAGGTCGAGAACCGCCGGGCAAATCCGATCGTCAGGACGGAGGGGTTGAGGAACGCCCCTTCGGCCGCAGGATTCGACGCCCCTCCGCTGTGTGCCGCCCACTTGATCCGCTGCCGCTCCCGAATCCGGTTGATAAGTTTCCCCTTCAGGTGGGTATGGATCTTCCAGAGTTCGTCATCCGGAATCTCATCGATGAGTTCCCAGACCATCGGGTCGTCGTGCTCCGAGAGCCAGTCGGGCGAGGTCGGCCCGATGTACCGGTCGTAGAGGTCCTTGACCCGGTGGTTCAACCAGGTCGGGAGATGGACGCCGTTCGTGACGTGGTCGATCGGCACCGTCGTCTCCGGCAGCCCCGGCCAGAGGCAGTTCCACATTTGTCGGGTGACGGTCCCGTTCGCGCGCGAGACCCCGTTGTGGTGCGCCGACGCACGCAGGGCGAACGCGGTCATGTTGAAGCCTGCACCGGGGTTTTCGGGGTGGACGCCGAGTTGCAGGAACCGGGTCCGGTCAATGCCGAGCGCCGGGTAGTAAGTCCTGAAGTAACGGTCGATGAGGTCGACGGGGAATACGTCGTGGCCTGCCGGAACGGGCGTATGTGTGGTGAAGATCGATGTCGCCTGCACCGCGCGGAGCGCCGCGTCAAAGTCCATCCCCCGCTCGACCCGCTCCCGGATACGCTCGAGCAGCGCAAACGCCGGGTGGCCTTCGTTCAAGTGCACCGCCGCGTACTCGATGCCGAGTGCGTGGAGCACCTTTCTCCCGCCGATGCCGAGGACGATCTCCTGGCGGAGGCGCTGCTCCAGGTCTCCCGTGTAGAGCCGGGAGGATATGCCCCGATTATAGGAGTCGTTACAGGGGATATCCGTATCCAGGAGGTAGAGCGGCACCTTGCCGACCTGGACCTTCCAGACGGAGACGTAGATGGGCGGGTCGATATGCGGGACCCGGACCACCAGGTCTTCGCCGGTCGCATCGAGCACCCGGGTGATCGGCGCTGCGGTGCGGTCGACCGGTTCAGTGATCCCCTCCTGCCAGCCGTCGGGGTTGATATGCTGGTGCAGGTAGCCCTGTGAGTACATGAACCCGACGGCAACCATCGGGAGACCGAGGTCGCTTGCCTCTTTTAAGTGATCGCCGGCGAGGAATCCGAGCCCCCCCGCGTAGAAGGGAAGTGAGTGGTGGAGCCCGTATTCGGCCGAGAAGTAGGCGATCGGCAGTGCCGGGTGGTCGGGGAACTCCTGTGAGAACCAGGTCCCGTTGGCGGTCATGTATCTGTTGAACCGGCGCATGACGATGTCGTAGCGGTGGAGATAGGCGGGATTCTCTGCCGCCCGGTTCAGGAACTCGGCCGGTATCTCGCGGAGCATCCGGACCGGATTATGGACGCTTGCTTTCCATGCCTGCTGGTTCACCTGCTTGAAGAGTATCCGGGCCTCCGAGTTCCAGCTCCACCAGAGGTTGTATGCGAGGTCAACAAGCCCGGAGATCCGTTCCGGAACGTGGTCAAACTGATCGTGTAGTGAATCCCCCATGAATTCTGTCCCCAATTGAATGATGTACTTTCCGTGTTTATTATTATATATGTTTACGGATTTTTGCAAACCATTGAAAAAAATGGAAAAACAGCAACCATGAAGCTTTTTGAAGGGGACGGGAACCGGAAAACCTTCCGGCACGTGGCATTTTCGTCCCGGAAGCGGAGAGGGCGGGATCTCCCCCGATGCAGGGGCCGCTCTCTCACCCCCTCCCGTATATCCTCGTGACCCCGGCAAACTCCCGGAGGCCTTCCTCCCCCATCTGCTCCGGCCGGAGCCGCCACTCCCAGTTCCCTTCCGGCGTGCCCGGCCGGTTCATCCGCGCCTCCTCCCCGAGGCCGAGGATGTCCTGCATCGGGACGATCACGGTGTCCGCAGGGGAGAGCATCGCGAACCGTATGAGGATCCGGTGTATCTGGTCGGTGCCGACCGGCCCCCCGATGTAACGGAATATGAGGTCCTTCTGGTCGCCGGAGACCCCGTGCTCGAACCATCCCCGGACGGTGTTGTTGTCGTGCGTCCCCGTGTAGGCGACGCAGTCCCTTGTGATGTTGTGGGGAGCGTGAGGGTTCCCCGCGACGTCGCCGGAGAAGCCGAATACCAGGATCTTCATCCCCGGGAACCCGAAGTGGGCCATCATCTCATGGACGTCGGAAGTGATGTAGCCAAGGTCCTCGGCGATGATGGGGAGGCACGGCCTGCTCCGCATAAACAGGGTGAAGAGGTCCCGGCCGGGCGCATCGACCCAGCGCCCGTTCTCCGCGGTCGCCTCCCCGGCGGGGACCTCCCAGAACTGCACGAACCCCCGGAAGTGATCGAGGCGCAGCCGGTCGACGAGAGCGAGGGTGCGGTCGATCCGGCTCTTCCACCACGAAAATCCCCTCTCGCGGTGCGCATCCCAGTTGTAGACCGGGTTTCCCCAGAGCTGCCCGGTCGCGCTGAACATATCCGGGGGGACGCCCGAGACTGCGGCCGGTTTCTTCTGTTCGTCCAGTTTGAAGAGCCCGGGGTTCGCCCAGAGGTCGACGCTATCGTAGGTGAGGTAGATCGGTATATCCCCGATGACCTGGATGGAGCGCTCGCGGCAATGGTTCTTGAACGCCTGCCACTGCCGATCGAAGACGTACTGAAGGAACTTCTCCCGGAGGATCGGGTCCGCGAGCTCCGTGCCGTAGCCCCGGAGAGCGTCTTCGTGCCGGTCCCTGATATCGGGCGGCCAGTCGCCCCAGACCTTCCCGGGAAACCGGTCCTTGAGGGCGACGAAGATGGCGTAGTCGTCGAGCCACGAGGCATTGTCGGCGACGAATTCTTTGTAGCGGAAGTCCTCCCCGAGTTCTTTGAACCGCGCAAACGCCCGGTCGAAGAGGCTGTTCTTGTAGGCAAGGACCGCGGGGTAGTCGACCCGCCCTGCGGGGAAATCGGGTGGGTCCCGGATATCCTCCGGCCCGAGGAGGCCGTCTGCGACCATCTGCTCGGGGCTGATGAGCCAGGTGTTCCCGGCAAACGCCGAGACGCCCTGGTAGGGCGAGTTGCCGAACGCCGGGCACGTCGGGTTGAGGGGAAGGATCTGCCAGTAGCGTTGCCCGGCACCGGCGAGGAGGTCTACGAACCGGTGCGACGCCGGACCGAGGTCGCCGATCCCGTAGGTCGACGGCAGGGACGTTATGTGGAGGAGGACCCCGCTGCCCCGCCGGTTCATGCCCGGTCCCTCCTCATGCCACCCTCACACCGAGGCATGTCGCCGCCCTCCTGAAGGCTTCCGTCCACCGTTGTGCATCCCCTTCGCCCCGCCCGGCCCGTTCCTGCATTAAGGCATAGTTGTTGCGCATCTCGATACATAGGTTCTGGCCCTCCCAGAGGGTGAGCGGGAGCCCTGCTCCCTTCGCGCACCCGACCATACGGACGATCTCCTCAAGCGGCACCGGGTCCCCGGGCCGGGCCGCCGCCGCCCTCGCGGAGGCCTCGATCCGCCGGCTCGCCGCCTCCCCGAGAGATACGAGGTCAGGCGCCCCGAGACCCCTCACGAGTGCTTGAAAACCGTCCGGATCGGGGCAGCCCGTTTCGATCAGCGAGCGCAGCCGCTCACTGGAGGCGTGCTCCCGGAGAAGGGCGGTGCCTCCCGTCTCGGGGATCCCGAGGTCCTCAAGCACCGAGAGCAGCGGGCTTGCGTCCCGGTAGACTGCGCAGATGGCACGCCCGATCCCGGGAGCAATCCGGCGGGCGATTGCCCATCGTTCCTCGTTGGAGAGGTCGGGCGCGGTGTAGACCCGGGCAAAGGAGGCGGATACCGCCCCGGCCGGGTCGGCGCCCATCACCCCCTCCCAGACCGCCCGGAGCGCCTCCTCGCCGCCGGGCTCGCGCACGCCGACGGCGACCTGATCCATCCCGGAAAAGAGCGCAACCGCATCAAAGAGCGCTTCCTCCCCCGTCGCCCGGGACCGGACCCGGACGGTCCCGAGGATGCGGCGCCGGCCGCCGGCATCCGACCGGTAGCGCCAGTCCCCGTCGACGGCGTACATCCCCGACGCGACCGCGGGGGGTTCGAGATCGAAGAGCGCGTAGAGGGCGGCCCCTGACCCGATCCGGGCGGGGTCGAACGCCCGCGGCCGGACCCCGGCCTCGTAAACATTCGCGCCGGTCGCGTACTCCGGGTCGTTTGTCCGGGCCCGGCGGAGGGTATCGATGAACGCTGCCTCAAGGTCGAGGCCGAGGGTCTGCCGGGCGAGGTCCATTGCACGGCCCGCGTGCCGCATCACCTGGACGCTCCCCGGCTCCGTGATATCGTCGAAGAACCAGCCGCAGCTCGTCTGCATCAGCATCACCTGCCGCTCCATCTCGAGGAGCCCCAGGGCCCGCCGCCGCTCACCGGGAGAGAGGTCGCGGAGGGCGTGGCGCGAGAAGAACGCCGTCACGGCTTCGTCGGACCACCGGGCAAGGACGAGGCCGACGGCATCCTCCCGGGCCGCCGCGGGGTCGCGGACGAGGGTCGCGAGCACCTCCGCCGCCCGGGGGGCGATGGCGTCCCGGACCCTGACGACCGCCTCCCGGAGCGGCTCGCGCCATGCCTGCGACCACCCCGGGTGCGTCCCGCTGTGGCACCCACACGCCTGCTGCCACCGCTCGACGCCGTGTACGCAGCTCCAGGACGTCCTCTCCCGGACGATGACCTCGTGCGTAGGCGGGTGGGCGGCGAGGTACTCGCCGTAGACCGTGAGGCTTGTGTCCCGGCTCCTCTCGATGGTGCGGAGACAGCAGGCGAGCGCCATATCCCCGAACTTTTTGTGGTGGCCGTAGGTCTCGGCGTCGGTCGCGATATGCACGAGTTCCGGCCGGTCCCTCCCGGACGAGAACGCATCGAGCAGCCGCCCGGCAAACCGTCGCCCGTCATTGAGCAGGTCGCCGAACGCGATGTCGTGGGCGATACCGCCGTCGTAGAAGAAGACCGCGATACTCCGCCCGGAGGGGAGGCGGCAGAGGTAGGGCATCCGCGTCTCGACCCGGCCGCCGGAGACATCCGTCCAGGCCTCCGTCCCGATCCTCCGCACCTTTGCGGCCTGGTGCGGTGCGAGGATCGTGAACCGGATCCCGGCCTCTGCCGCCAGGTCCAGGGACTCGAGATCGACCGCCGTCTCCGGCAGCCAGATCCCTTCGGGCTCGCGGCCGAACCTGGCTCTAAAGTCGCGGACCCCCCAGACGACCTGGACCCGTTTCTCCTCCCGGGTCGCGAGCGGCATGATGATGTGGTTGTAGCAACAGGCGATCGCGGACCCATGACCGGCGTAGCATTTCCGGCTCTCCCGGTCGGCCTCGACGATCGCGGTGTAGACCGACGGGCGGTGCTGCTCAAGCCAGGCAAGCAGCGTCGGGGCGGCCGTGAAACTGATCCGTGAGTAGGTGTTCATGACCTCCGCGATCAGGCCGTCCGGGTCGAGGAGGCGTGCGGCAGTGTTCGGTTCATAACACTCCGCCGTCACCCGCTCGTTCCAGTCGTGGTAGGGAGCGGCCGACCGCTGGACCTCGACCTCGCCGATCCAGGGGTTCTCCCGCGGCGGCTGGTAGAAGTGGCCGTGGATGCAGACGGCGCGGTCCATCGTCACGCCCCCTCCGGGGTGAAGATGACCGCACCGAGCGGGGGCAGGGTGAGCGGAAGGGACCACGGCCGGCCGTGCGCCGGGACCTGCTCCGCCTCCACCCCCCCGAGGTTCCCGACACCGCTCCCCCCATACTCGATCGCGTCGCTGTTGAGCACCTCCTCCCAGAATCCCCCGAACGGGACGCCGACCCGGTAGCCGTAGCGCGGGACCGGGGTGGCGTTGCAGGCGACGAGGACGACGTCGTCGGCCGAGAGCCCCCGCCGGAGGTAGGTGACGATGCTCTTCTCCACGTCCGAGAAGTCGACCCACTCGAATCCCCTCGGGTCGGCGTCCCGCTCGTGGAGGGCGGGCTCCCGGCGGTAGAGATGATTTAAGTCGGTGACCCACTGGAGGGTCCCCTGGTGAGGAGGATACTGCAGGAGGTGCCACGTGAGCCCGGCATCGTGGCTCCACTCCGACCACTGCCCGAACTCATCGCCCATGAAGAGGAGTTTCTTGCCCGGGTGCGTGAACATATACCCATAGAGGAGCCGGAGGTTCGCCCGTTTCCGCCACTCGTCGCCGGGCATCTTTCCTGCGATCGAACCCTTCTCGTGGACGACCTCATCGTGCGAGAGCGGGAGGATGTAGCGCTCCCGGAACGCGTACCATATGCTGAACGTGAGGAGGTCGGGCCGGTACTTCCGGAAGACCGAGTCGAGCACGAAGTAGTCCAGCGTGTCGTGCATCCAGCCCATGTTCCACTTCAGGTCGAACCCGAGCCCCCCGGTCGCGGTCGGGGCGGTCACCCCCGGCCAGGAGGTCGCCTCCTCGGCGATGACGAGGACGCCCGGGAAGTTCGCGTGGACCGTGTCGTTCACCTTCCGGAGGAACCCTATCGATTCGAGGTTCTCCCTCCCGCCGTAGACGTTCGGTATCCACTCCCCGGCGCTCCGGGCGTAATCGAGGTAGAGCATCGAGGAGACCGCGTCCACCCGCAGGCCGTCCGCGTGGTAGCGGTCAAGCCAGAAGGCGGCGCTGCTGGTGAGGAACGACCGGACCTCGTTTCTCCCGAGGTTGAAGATATAACTCTTCCACTCGGGGTGGTAGCGCTGGCCCGGGAGGGCGTGTTCGTAGAGGTGGGTGCCGTCGAAGTAGGAGAGCCCGTAGCCGTCGGCGGGGAAGTGGGACGGCACCCAGTCGAGGATCACCCCGATCCCGCGCTGGTGGAGAGAGTCGACGAGGTGCATGAAGTCCTCCGGCGTGCCGTACCTGCTCGTGGGGGCGAAGTAACCGAGCGTCTGGTAGCCCCAGGAGGCGTAGAACGGGTGCTCCATGACAGGGAGGAACTCGACGTGCGTGAACCCGGTTTCAAGCAGGTAGTCCACAAGTTCGGTCGCTGCCTCCCGGTAACTCAGGGACCGGTTCTCTTCCTCCGGTACCTTCCGCCACGACCCGAGATGCACCTCGTAGATGGATATCGGTCCATCGGGAGAGTTCTGCTCCTCGCGGCAGCGCATCCACCCCCGGTCCCGCCAGGGGTAGGCGAGGTCCCAGATGATGGATGCGGTCTTCGGCGGGATCTCCCAGAAATGCGCGAATGGGTCGCCCTTATCTACTATGTAATTGTTGTACCGGCTCTTGATGCGGTACTTGTAGAGCGCCCCGTGGCCGATATCCGGTATAAACCCTTCCCAGATGCCGGAGTCGTCGCTCCGTGCCAGGAGCGGGTCTCTGCCCGTTTCCCACCCGTTGAAGTCCCCGATGACCGAGACCTCCGCGGCGTTCGGCGCCCAGACCGCAAAGAAGGTTCCCTGCACGCCGCCGGAGACGGCGGAATGCGACCCCAGCTTCTCGTAGAGGCGGGAGTGGCTCCCCTGCCGGAAGAGGTAGACGTCGTAGTCGGTGATGAGGCTCCCGGTCCTCGTGATATCCGATAGCGCCTGCTGCATGAGTTCATCCTCCTCGCCGGTCGTCATCGAAGGCTGCCGGAGAGGACTTTCTTATAGACGCCAAGCATCCTTTCCATGACGACGCTCCACCTGAACTTCTCCATCACCTTCCGGCGCCCGGCCTTCCCGAGCCGCTGCATGTAGGCCGGGTCGTCGATGAGGTGGCAGATTCCCCAGGCAATCGAGTCCGGCCGGACGGGCACCTTGATGCCGTTTATGTAATTGTCGATGTTCTCCGAGAGCCCCCCGACGTCGGTCGCGACGACGCAGCGCTCCGCACTCCACGCCTCCGTGAGGACGAGCCCGAAGGGTTCGTTCCTGCTCGGTATCGCGACGAGGTCGCAGGCGTTCAAGAGCCGGACGTGTTCCGTAGCGGCGACGTAACCGAGGAACTGGACCGGGAGACCGTGCGCCATCCCCTCCAGGTAGCCGCGCATATCCCCGGTGCCGGCGAAGAGGAACTGCACGTCCCAGCGCGTGGCGAGGATCCGGGGTATGGCCTGCATCAGGAGGTCGGGGCCCTTCTGGTAGGTGAGGCGGCCGACGAAGAGGACGACGGGCGCGAGCGGGTGGATGCCGTAGTGCTTCTTCACCTCGCCCGGGTCGACCATGGTGCGGTAGGCGGCAGGATCGATCCCGTTCGGGACGACGGTGACCTTCCATTCGGGGACGTTGTAGAGCCACATCACCTCGGTCTTCGTCGAGTTCGAGACGGTCGTGACCGTCTTTGCGATGTAGCCCCCATACCACTCCTTCCCCGAGATCTCCTGGAACTCCCACCAGCCGCCGAAATTCCCCCCGTGCCGCCCGTACTCGGTGGAGTGGTAGGAGAAGACGGTGTTCCGGTCGCGGAGGAGGTGCATCGCCTCGACGACGTGCCAGTCATGAAAGTGGAGGATGTCGAACGCCGGGGTGTCGCAGGCACGGAAGGCCTTTACGAGCATGGTGCTCATGGTCCTGCAGTACTCGACGATGTTGTCACCGTAGGGAAGGCAGTAGTGGTAGTGGACGTCGTTGATCGTCGCGTCGCCCCCCTCTCCCCGCGTGAAGAAGTGGACCTCGTGCCCCATCCGGGCGAGGTTCTCGGCGAGCTCGGTCGCCGCCGGCGCAAGCCCGCCCACCTTGAACGTAGAGTGGAGTGATTCCCAGCAGAAAAATGCTAGCTTAAGCGTTTCCATAATTTCCCTATCCTCTTCTGGATCGTCGACTGAAGCCGGATGCGGTCCGAGACACTCCGGATCTTCCCGGCCAGTTTTCCGTCGCCGATGACCTGGTCGATCCACCGGGAGAAGTCTTCCCGCTCGACGTGGTAGCGGATGACGTCGTCCGGAACGAACTCGAGCATGCTCGCGAGTTCCTGGAGGCTGTGGGCGGCGTACCCGACCGGTCGCTCGTGCGACGAGAAGGAGAACGCCTTCTCCGGCGGGACGCACCGGAGCGCGAGAGCGGCACTCGGGAACCGGGTGGACGCGGACGATCGCTCCTCGGCGTCCGAGAGGATCCGCATGAACGAGGCGAAGTGGTCGTAGGTCGCCTGGTGACTGACGGCGTGAAGCGGTCTTCCGCACGAGACCGAGCGCATGGCCATCCTGCGGATATGGTCCGTATCGAGGAGACAGCGCCAGACCTCCGGGTCCGTAACCAGACCGCCGGCCTGCTCGAGTGCTTCAAGGGCGGACTGCTGCAGGATGGTCCTCTGACAGCCCTGCGGGCCGGGCGGCGCGGCGGTCTTCCCGATCTCCCCGTGCGGCGTCGCCCGGGCAGCCTCCGACGGGTGGACGGTCGTTATCCCCTCCGCGGCGAGGGCGGACGGGAGCGCCCGCAGGAACTCGAGGATGCCGGTCGCAGAATCGATGGCGTCCCCGAAGACGCGATAGTCGAGGAAGAGCGTGATGCAGTCGCCGGGGGAGGCGGCGACCCACCCTGCGTACCGGTCGGCCATGAGTGGCCACCGGTCCCACTCCCGCCACGGAAACCGCACGGCGATGTCATCGGAGAGATCGCAATGGGTGACGAGGACGGGAAGATCGCGATAGGTGTAGATGTAGTTCGGGTCCCTCTCCGCCCCGGCCCCCTCGCTCCCCTCGATGATGGCCGCACGAATCCCGGCTCCGGTAAGCGCCCTTGCGGTGGCTGGGGTGATGGGATAGTCGGTGTGCGCAAACGTGGTCGGCGTGACTGAGAAGTGCTCGTTCATCAGGTCGCAGTGCATACGGACCTCGTCCGAGAACTCTGCGAGGTCGGAGAACTGACCGGCGACGCTGTGGTAGTAGGTCGCCCCCAGGACTTCGACGTTCCGGTGGGTTGCCACGCAGGAGAGGAGTTCGAGTGTCCCGGGATACCACGCTTCGAGGTGCTCCACGACCGCCCCGGAGATGCTGACGGCGCACTTCAGCCCGTCATCGAGAAGATCGAGGAGGATCTCCGTCGCCGGCGTGAAGGACCGGTCGATGACCCTTCCGAAGTCTTCCTTCGCGTCCGGGTTGAAGTAACTATCCTTCAGATTTCTCTTTCCCTTCACCGTATCTGGTCGAAATCCGGGATTCAGGCAGCAGGGATAATGAATGTCAAATCCCAGACAGACCGAAGGTGAATTTGAGCCCTCGCCTGTCATCAGTGCTAAATGGCCGTTTGCGTATATAAATGTCGTCAATCCGGAATATCTTTCGAGGTTCCGCTTCTTCTCGCGCCCGGTACTCCGGTCGCCAACGCGCATTCTCTCCCGGGAAAGAGTGGAGGGTCCCGGGACCCCGGGGACCCTCAAACAGGAAGAACACCTGCCGCGTAGCGGGGTTCTAGCGTGAGCGTCGATGGATTCGCTGTAAGGACGGTGCGGATATGCACAAAGACGGCTCCCGACCGGCCTCTTGCGGAGAGCTCGGGTGACATCGTTCGAACCCGGATGAAAGCCTCCCGACCACAACGTTCTAAAGCGACCCCTCCCGATCACCTTCAGGAAGTGTGGCCGTATGGACTACCTGGAAGAGTTTCCCGTTCTCATCATCGACGACGAACTGCACTCGGATACCGCAGAGGGCCGGTCGTCGCGGGAGATCGTGAAAGAACTGAAGAAGGAAGATTTCCCCGTCATCGAGGCGCTGACCGCTCGCGACGGGGTCCACGCGTTTCTTTCGCACCCGCACGTGAGCTGCATCATCATTGACTGGGAACTCACCCCCGAGCCCGTGGACGGCATGTTCACCGCGCGAGACGTCATCACCCTCATCCGGGAACGAAACCCCAAAGTTCCGATATTCTTGAACACCGAGAAACTGGCGATCTCCGCCATACCTCTCTCTGTCATATCCCGGATCGACGGCTACATCTGGAAACTTGAGGACACCCCAGGCTTCATCGCCGGTCACATCAAGCGGGCGGCAAAGAACTACCTCGCCGACGTCCTCCCGCCGTTCTTCCAGGGGCTGATGGACTACGTCGAGGAGTACCGCTACTCCTGGCACACGCCGGGGCACATGGGCGGTGTCGCGTTCCTCAAGAGCGCCCCGGGCCGGATATTCTACGACTTCTTCGGCGAGAACGCTCTCAGGGCCGATCTCTCGGCATCGGTACCGGATCTCGGCTCGCTCCTGGAGCACTCCGGCGTCGTCGGGGAGGCGGAAAAGAAAGCCGCGGAGGTCTTCGGGGCCGACCGGACCTACTTTGTCACCGGCGGCACGTCGGCTGCGAACAAGATCGTCTGGCTTGCGACCGTCACCCCCGGCGACATCGTCCTCGTGGACCGGAACTGTCATGCGTCCGTGATGCACGCGATCATCATGACCGGTGCCGTCCCGGTCTACCTCATACCGGCCCGAAACGAGTACGGGATCATCGGGCCGATCCACAGCCGCGAATTCCTGCCTGAAGTCATCGAGGAGAAGATCCGGGACTGCCCGCTCATCGAGGACCTACCATCACGGACAGTCAGGATGGCCGTGATCACGAACACCACCTACGATGGGATCTGCTACAGTACAGAGAGGATCGAGGAGCACTTGCAAGGCGTGGTCCCGTATCTCCACTACGATGAGGCATGGTCCGCCTACGCAAAGTTCCACCCCCTCTACGCTGGAAGGTTTGGGATGCACCGGGCGGAAGCCGCCGGACCGACGGTCTTTGCCACCCAATCGACCCATAAGGTCCTCGCCGCATTCTCGCAGGGTTCGATGCTCCACGTCAGGCAAGGCCGGGGACCGGTCGACCACCCGCGGTTCAACGAGGCGTTCATGATGTTCACCTCGACCTCCCCCCAGTACACCATCATCGCGTCGCTCGACGTCGCCGCCAGGATGATGGCCGGGCACTCGGGGAAGTTTCTGGTCGAGGAGACGATCGAGGAGGCGATCGTATTCCGGAAGAAGATGGTGACGGTGGCCGAGGAGATCCGGGCGGGCAGCCGGTCCGGGGAGGACTACTGGTGGTTCACCGTCTGGCAGCCCGACTGCATCATGGACGAGGAGGCAGAACAACCGCTCGGGGAGGCGGACGACCTGCTGCTCCGGGACCGTGCCGGCTGCTGGCTGCTCGACCCCCACGATGCCTGGCACGGTTTCGACGGTATCGAGGAGGGGTATGCCATGCTCGATCCCGTTAAGGTGACGGTCCTCACCCCGGGGATCGGGCCGGGCGGGAAGATGGAGGAGTGGGGGATACCGGCGGCCGTCGTCACGAGGTATCTCCGGAAGAGCGGGATCGTCGTCGAGAAGACCGGGTACTACTCGTTCCTGGTCCTCTTCACGCTCGGGATCACCAAGGGCAAGTCCGGGACGCTGCTTGCGGAACTCTTCCGGTTCAAGGCCCTCTACGACGGCAACAGCCCGCTTGAGGAGGTCTTCCCCGACCTGGTACGCCAGCACCCCGCCCGGTATGCCGGACGTGGCCTCGCCGACCTCTGCCGGGAGATGCACGGCTACCTCCGGGACAAGTCGATCACGGAGACCATCAGGAGCGTCTACGCAACGCTGCCTGAGGCGGCGATGACGCCGGCGGAGGCCTACCGTCACCTGGTGCGGGGCGATGTGACGCCGGTGCCGGTAAGCGAACTCGAGGGGCGGACGGTCGCGGTGATGGTCGTCCCCTACCCGCCCGGTATTCCGGTCATCATGCCGGGGGAGCGGTGCAGTTCGGCTACGCGGGCGATCGTCGACTACCTCGTCTCCCTGCAGGATTTCGATACCCTCTTTCCCGGGTTCGAGAGCGAGATTCACGGGGTGGACGTCGTGACGGAGGACGGCCGCCGGATCTTCTACGTCTCCTGCGTCGGGGAGTGACCGGGCGGCGCGATCACCGGGATCTGGCTCAACCTGGCCCGATCCCGGACCAAACCCCGGACAGCCCCGGGAAAAAGTGGTTATTCGCCCTTCAGCATCGCGTTGATCGCAGCCGCCGCGCGCTTCGCCGAGCCCATCGCTTCGATCACCGTCGCTGCACCGGTAGCGATGTCACCGCCGGCGTAGACGTGGGGGATGGACGTCCTGCCGTTCTCGTCGACGACGACGTTGCCCTTCCGTGCGCGCTCGAGCCCCGGGATCAGGGAGACGAGGAGCGGGTTCGGGCTCGTGCCGATCGCCTGGACGACCATATCCACGTCGAGGGTGAACTCGCTCCCCTCGATCGGCTCCGGGGACCGGCGACCGCTCGCGTCGATGCCGCAGAGGGACATCTTCACGCACTCGACACCGGTGACGTGCTGCTCGCCGAGGATCCGGATCGGGTTCGTACAGGTGAGGAACTCGATCCCCTCCTCCTTCGCGTGCAGAACCTCAGCCCTCCGTGCCGGCATCTCCTCCTCGCCCCGACGGTAGATCAGGGAGACCTTCGCCCCCTGGCGGCGCGCAACCCTCGCCGCGTCCATCGCGACGTTGCCGCCGCCGATCACCGCGACGCGGGTGGCGTGCAGGACCGGGGTGTCGGACTCGGGGAACGCATCGGCGCGCATCAGGTTCACCCGGGTGAGGAACTCGTTTGCGGAGTAGACCCCGTTCAGGTTCTCACCGGGGATGCACATGAACGCGGGAAGCCCCGCTCCGGTCCCGAGGAAGACCGCGTCGTAGCCGAGGAGTTCGTCGACGCTGACGCTTCTTCCCACGAGGTGATTCTTCTTCAACCGGACACCGAGGGCGAGCACCTGGTCGATCTCGGCATTGACGACATCCTTCGGGAGCCGGAACGCGGGGATACCGTAGGCCAGGACACCGCCGGCCTCGTGGAGCGACTCGAAGATCGTGACGGCGTGGCCGGCGCGGGCGAGTTCGGCCGCGGCCGTCAGCCCGGCCGGGCCGGAGCCCACGACCGCCACGCGCTTCCCGGTCGGCCTTGCCACCTCCGGGAGTTCGGCGCCGTTCTCCCGCTCCCGGTCGGCCACGAACCGCTCGATCGCACCGATCCGGATCGCCGTCTCCTTGTTGCCGAGGATGCAGACGCCCTCGCACTGGGTCTCCTGCGGGCAGACCCGGCCACAGATGGCGGGGAGCATGTTCTGCTCCTTGAGCGCCCGTGCGGCAGCGGGGAAGTTCCCGTCCGCGACCTCCCGAATGAATGCCGGGATGTCGATGCAGACCGGGCAGCCCTTTATGCAGAACGGTTTTTTGCACTGGAGGCACCGTTCCGCCTCGGCGATGGCCTCAGCGGCGGAGAGGCCGCTATCGACTTCCTTGAAGTCGTGGATCCGGACGTCGGCCGGCCGGTCACTCATGGTGGCCGCCCCCTTCGCTGCACCGGCACCGGTGCTCCGCGAACCGCTCAAGCGAGACCTTCTCCTGCCCGGTATAGATCCGCTGCCGCTGCATCAGTTCGTTGAAGTCGACCTGGTGGGCGTCGAACTCAGGGCCGTCGACGCAGGCAAACTTCGTCTCCCCGCCGACGGTCACCCTGCAGGAGCCGCACATCCCCGTCCCGTCGACCATGATCGGGTTGAGGCTTACGTAGGTCTTCACCCCGTAGGGAGCCGTCACGCCGGCGGTGACCTTCATCATGATGGCGGGGCCGATGATCCAGACCCGGTCGATCGTCCTCTCTGCGAGCAGTTTCTTCAAGACATCGGCTGCGAACCCGTGAACGCCCTTGCTCCCATCGTCGGTCGTGATGTGGAGTTCGTCACAAACCTCCCGCAGCTCGTCCTCGAGCATGAGGAGATCGGCGCTTCTCGCCCCGATGATCCCGATGACGTAGTTGCCCGCATTTTTTAGTTCCTTAGCGATGAGGGGCGTGCTCGCGATCCCGACACCGCCGCCGATGACGCAGCAAGTGCCGTAATTTTCGATATCGCTCGGTTTCCCGAGCGGGCCGACGACGTCCTTGATCCTATCGCCCGCGCGGAGCGTCGCAAGTTCCTCGGTCGTCTTGCCGACGGTCATAAAGATCACCCGGACGGCGTCTCCCCTGACGGCAGAGATGGTGAGCGGTATCCGCTCACCCGCGTCGTGGAGGCGAACGATGAGGAACTGCCCTGCCCGTGCGTGCTGCGCCACCTGCGGCGCGCATATCCAGTATTCGTATACCCGATCGGCGAGTCGGGTCGCTGATTCCACCTTATACAACTGCTTCACTCCTGACGGTGCCGGTCGATCGTAACGTCGAGGTGCATCCGAACATTTCATACATATTGTGGCTCCAGCCTCTTTACTTCACCTGTCTTATATAAAGTTGGGGTCTCCGTGCGCCGGAATAATCCTCCGAAGATCCGGAAGCCCGGTCAGGAACCTGACCAGAAACACGAACGGTTATCACTCCACCCGTCGCATGGGTACAATATGCAGAGTGCGGTACGCTGGGGGATCGCGCTGATCGTCATCGGCGTGGTTCTTGCACTGCTCATTCCTTTCTTTGGCATCCCGCTCATCCTGATCGGCGTCGCGCTGATCATATGGCGGGGGCGCGAGGAGACCATCGAAGCGATCAAGAAGTGAATGAAATATGATACTGACAACGACTGCAGAAGTACCGGGCTACGCCGTAGGGGAGGTCCTCGGCGTGGTCTTCGGCAACACGGTACGGACAAAGAACGTGGGAAAGGACGTCATGGCGGGCTTAAAGAGCCTGGTCGGCGGCGAGCTCGAGGAGTACACATCGATGCTCACCGATGCCCGGACCGAGGCCTACAACCGGATGGTCAACACCGCGCGCGACCTCGGGGCCGACGCCGTCGTGAATATCCGCTTTACGACTTCTCAGACGATGGCGACCGCGGCGGAGCTCCTCGCCTACGGGACGGCGGTGAAGCTCGTCCCGAAGAAGTAAGAGGTTTTTGGGTATTTCAGGGCAGATACACAGCCTCTTTTTGATTAGTTGCGACGCTCTCTGCGATGTAGAGGGCAGAGATGCAATGACCACGGGAATTGTATAGGCCATCACACGGATTTCCACTGGACTGCGCACCCGGCAGTGCTCAAACTCCGTTCCTGCCGGAACATCATTTATCACCACGCACTGCCCCCGCCCCCTGGGGCGGGGGCTACAGGTATCTTTCATGTCTGGTAGAGACAGGGGAGGGGGCATGCCCCCTCCCCGCGAGCCGCCACCCCCAATGGCGATACTCCCACGATCCACTGTACCGGGCCTTATGTTCACTTGACCGTGTTGACTTAATGTCGTAGATAAAAAAAGACGTCCTGCAGCGATTTCAGGTCCAACCGCCACAAAACATGAGCCCCGAGGGGCTAAACCCCCCGACCCCCTCACTCCGCGATCTTCTTCGTCTTCCGCACTCTCACCGCAACCCCGCGCTTTGACCGGAGCATCTCGTCCGCCCCCATCATCGCCCTCCCGGTGGCGACCGCGAGCGGTCCTTCCACCAGCACCTCGTCGCCTTCCCGTATCCGGGGGTCGCAGTCCGTGATCCCCGGCGCAAGGACGTCGCCCTGCGGCACGAAGGCATCGATCTTGACCCGGTAGCCCTCCGGTATCAGGCCCCAGCCCTCGAACGTCGGGCGGAAGAGTCCGGTCCCGGCATCGATGCTGAAGAGCTGCTGCTTTCCGCGGAGGACCGCCATCTGCATGCTCCTGCCCCGGACCTGGAGGCCTCTGGTGTTGATATCCGTTGCAAACTGCCAGGAGACCGTGCCCCGGACGGTGTCGGCCTGCATCCGCCGTTCGTCCTCGAGGGCGTCGTTTAAGGCCCGGAGCGAGGCGGGCGCCGTCGGGTGTCCCTGGCAGGTCACCTCGAGGTCGAACCCGCAGGCTTCTGCCGCCATCTGTGCGACGGTGAGCGCGCCGCCGTCGAGGTGGGCGATCACCCTGCGGTAGGGGTGCGCGGCGAAGTAGCGGATGAGGATATCGGCGATGAAGGCGCACTCTTCCCGGTCCCAGTAGCCGGTCACCGGCACGTCGTAGTGACCCGCCGGGTAGACCCGCTCGAGTTCTCTCGGAACGAGACCGAGCGGCGAGGTGACGATCAGTTCGTGCGCCCTTCGGTCCACGACGTTCATGAAGAGTTTGTGGCTCCGGGAGAGGGAGTAGGGCTTCCTCGCCGAGCAGGGGAGGAGAACCGCGACGTCTGTTCTGGTCGGGACGAACCGCTCGATCACCCGGTCGGCGAACCGCCGGACTTCCGGGCGGTTCTGCGATTCAGAGGTGTTTGCCCGCATCGGAACCGCCCGCGCCACCGGGAGGGAACGCTCCATGAGTTCGTAGTTCCGGTCGAGGAACCGGAGGATGCCGACCTGTGCGGCGTCCGCACGGCACCGGGCCTCCATCAGTTCCCGGAGTTGTCCCGACTCGATGTAGTGGCGCACAAGGGCGAGTTCGCGGTCGAGCGCGAGACGGTTGTGCCGCAGAAGGTCGCCCTCACGGCAGCCCTCGCACCCACAGACCCCGGTCTCCATGAGTGTTGCCGGGAACTCGCCTTCGGGGAGGCAGAACTTCTTCTGCGCGGAGGCGAGGTCGACCCCCCGGTAGTCGAAGAGGTCGAAGCCCGAGTAGACGAGGAGGCAGGCGGTCGAGGGGAGCGCCGATGCCGGGGCGTACCACGCGGTGTCCGGCGGGAGGCTCTCCTTCAGGGCGGCAAGCCACGCCGCGTAGTTCCGGGGGTTCTTCTGCGCCGTATGCCAGTTTGCGACGAGGACGCAGTCGCCGGATTCCGCCGGGGCGGCGAGCGGGTGGACGGCCACCGGCTGCCCCTCTCCGGGCGAGAAGTAGTCGCGGACGAACGCCTCATCCGCACCGAGCGGGACATTCGAGAACGGGCGCTCGCGGAGTGCGGGGAAGAGGGCGTCCGTATCGAGCGCTGCGGGGAGGGAGACGCTCGTCTCCCCCTCCACGTAGGTCCCTATCCGGGCGAGGCCGTCGCGCTTCACCGCCTCATACCTGCTCATAGAGCACCTCCGCACCGGGGACCTCTTCCTGGATGAGACGCACCCAATCCTCGCCGCACCGGACGGCAAACCGGCTCTCCGGGTGCGCTTCCATCAGGGCCCGGATCCCGGCGCACCCCGACCGGACCATATCGTCGTCCCACTCCGGAACCTCACTCTGGCCGACCGGGAACGTCTCCGCGAGTTCCGTGGGGTAGGGCCCGAAGGGGGGCTTGAAGTTCAGCACCGTATCGAACCCGGGCGCCCCGTTCCCGTCGAACGAGACCAGCACCCGCTCACCGACGGAGATCCGGCCGATGACCTCGTGGAACCGGAGCACCTCCGTCCTCCGGCAACTCTCCGAGCCCCGGTAGAAGAACCGGCGCTTCGAGACGGCGTCGTCGCGTTCGAGGTCGGCCGTGTGGGCGAGGAGTTCCCGGTAACCGTCGAGCAGCCGCGGGTGGCTCCGGCACCGCTCGTCGACGAGTTCCCAGAGGGTCCCGTCCTGGATCGCCTGCCGGATGCGGGCGATCTCCGCGAGGCTGACGTAGAGGTTGTGGAGAGCGAGCAGCCGCTCCCGGTCCCCGGATTTCCGGAGTTCGTCGGCGGTCATCGAGCGGCAGACCCGGCAGGGGCAGGGGAGTTCCGCGAGTTCGTCGATTTTGAAGCTCCCGTGCGGGGTGATGTAGCGCCCTTCCCGGGCGAAGAGAGCGTATGCGGCCGAGTCGAAGAGGTCGCAGCCCATCGCGACAGCGAGGGCGAACATCGACGGGTGGCCCGCCCCGAAGAGGTGGACGGCGGTCGCCGGGGAGAGGCCGCGTTTGGCCGCGAGGACGACCTCGACCAGTTCCCGGTAACGGTAGTTCTCCATCAGCGGCACCACGGCGCCGATCGGGCAAAAGGCGAGGTCGAGGTCCTGGACGGCCCGTCCGGCCTCCTCGCGGAGGTCGGTGAAGATGCCGCCCTGCACCGGCCCGGCGAGGTTCGCGTCGGGGAAGAGTTCTCTGGCCTCCCTGAGCCGCTCCATGGTGACCGCGAGTTCCCGCTCCGCCCGCTCCCTGCCCGCGTCCGGCGGGGTAGGGATGTCCAGGGGAACGATGATATCACTCCCGATTGCCTGCTGGAACTCGAGCGTATCCTGGTTGCTCACCTCGACCTCGCCGTAGACGGAGAGCTGGAACGAGCCGGAGTCGGTCATGATGGCGCCGTCGAAGTCGAGGACCTTATGAAGCCCCTCCTCGAGCGCCCGGTCGTGATACTCCGTGCTTCGCCTGAAGATGTAGGCGTTCGTGATCAGGGCCTCGACGCCCATCTCCTGCATCTCGCGGGGCGTTACCAGGGGGAGGTGGGGGTTGACGACGGGAAGGAGCGCAGGCGTCCGGACCGTCTTCTCGTTCACCCTGAGCCTGCCGACCCTTCCCGCGATATCTTTGTGTAGGACCTCAAACGTAATTGCCATTCGGGTTAAACCGCCTTTTCTTCGAATATCTGCCCCTCAAAGGTCTGCACGGCGACATCGTTGCGTCTCCAGCACCCGGGCCGGAGCCCGGCCTTGACGCAGGTCTGGTCAAGGAACTCCCTGCTGGTCCAGCCGTACTCGGTCGGGACCTGCGGGAGGAGGAGACCTCCTGTCCCAAGGCCGCTGACGATCAGGCCGTGCTTCCCGACCTCGACGCAAGCGGGACGCTCCTGTGGCGGGCACTCGAGCGGCCGGGGCACGGTGAGCACCGTCACTTCGAGATCGAGGTCGGCGAGTTCCGACCGCGATACCGGCGGGAACCGGGGGTCCTCAAGAGCAGCCGAGACGGCCGCCTCGACGATCGCTTCGCCGAGCGGTTTTATCGGGTATGGGAGGCCGATGCATCCGCGGAGGTTCCCCCCCCGCTTGATCGTGACGAAGACGCCGCGCTTCTCCCCAAAGATTGGGGGAAGAGCAGGCAGCACCATCCGTTCACCGCCGACGGCTTTCTCGATGGCGTTCCGTGCCAGTCGAACTGCCGTTCTGCTTTCTTCCGGGGTCAGCATTTCCATCAAAATGGGTCGTATGAGATTGAATACTTTTAGTCTTCCGGAGCAGAAGAGGCGGCGGTGCCGGCGCCGGGAACCCCGACCGGTCCGGTGATCGAGCAGGGCAGGTCCCCTTCAAGGCGCACCTTGACGGTCAGGGCCTCTCCGGCAGGGACGGGGCGGTCGAGACGGAGATGTACCGTGCATTCCTCGCCGGCGGGAAGGAGCGTGCCCCCGTCACCATTCCCATCTCCGTCCCGGAGCAGTGCTGCCGTCCACGTGTCCGGCCCCGGAGTGGTGTCTCCGGACAGCCTGAGAACCTCGAGGTAATCCCCTGCCATGACCGTTACGCTGGTCCGGGAGAGGTCGACGGCCCCGTCCTCCCCGGTATTCGCGACGGCAAAGGCAAGGGTGTCGATAGAGATACCGGAGAGTTCCGGGACCGACGAGGAGCCGGTGACTCTCCCCACCATCGCAAGATGCGGTTCGCCCGCGGTCAGAACCGGGTACGCGCCCGTACCGGGCGATGACTCGCCGTTCAATGATCCCGCCCCGAGCGAGACGAACGAAAAGAGCGTTGTGATGGCAACGAACGCCGCGAAGATTGCCGCCAGCTCCAGCTGTGTAGATACCTCACTCCCCCCCATGGTTATAACGCCAGGGGGTAAAAACCGGGGGCGAGCATATATATCTATCTCTGACCCGGGATATGCGCGGTCGATCCGGAAGGCTTCACGGGGGGTCCACGGTGCCGGACGACTGGGGCAAGTCCGGGATGGGGTACCCGTACAGCTTTATATTCTCACTGCAAAATATTATATGGGAGAGGGAGAGTGCGGCCGACGGTGGCACATCCTGTGCTGCTGAGGAAAGTCCTCCCACCGGCCAGATACGCAGCCGCATGCAAGTGCGGGTGGCGAGAGTCACGGCAATGAAACAGAAACGACACGGCCCGCCGTCAGTGATGAAACGACTGAGCCTCCCTCGGGGGGCGAGAAGCGCGGGTTTCCCCGCGCGATAACTCGTTGAACGTAGCGGCGGGAAACGATGAAACGGTGAATCCCTGCGGGTGCAAGCCAGAATAGGGCAGATGGATAGTCTGGTATCCGCCCAGGTATGGCGCTCAGCTGAATGCCGCACAGAACAGAAGGAGGCTTACTCCTCCCACTCCCTGCCCGTGCAGGTTCTTCTCGACGGAACGTAAATATACGGTTCTCAGTCTTTCTTCTCCGGTTTTAACTCAATCTCCTCAAACGTCACGACGTGTGAATCGACGATCTCGTCCTGGTCATTCACAGAGAGCTGGACGAAGATCTCGGCAGGCGCACTCTCCATGGATACGACGTTCCCGTGCTCCGCCTTGACGACGAACCCGAGGGACGCAAGTTCGCCCCGGACGGCGTCCCGGGTGTGGTAGGTCGAGAGGATCTCCCTGACCTTGAGAAGGACGGTCTGCTGCTCTTCAATGTTCGTGGCCATATCATCCCATGAAACCTTGCGCTATATCAACCTGCTCCGGCGAGGGGAACGGGCCGCGGTACCGTCATAGTCGCTGTGTTCCGGAGACAGATATATATAAAAAAATTACCTATAGTAATAAGATGGAGATACCCACCCCGGCCGAACTGCGGGAGAAAAGGCTCCGTATGGGCTTAAAGCAGGCAGATGTAGCCCGTATGGCCGGAATCAGCCAGTCCATGGTCGCGCGGATCGAGGCAGGGAGCGTGGATCCGAGGGTGAGTACGCTTGCCAGGATCGTGGAAGTCCTGCGGGCGGCGGAGCACTCGGCGATCACAGCGGCCGACGTGATGAACGCTCCCGTCCTCTCCGTCGCCCCGGACGACCCCGTTGGCCGTGCCGTCGAGATCATGGGACAGAACGGCATCTCCCAGCTGCCGGTGCTCGAGAACGGGGTGCCCGTCGGGTGCATATCCGAGTCGGCAATCATGAACGCCATGGAAGAAGGCGGTCTCCACCAGACGCACCGGAGGCTGGTGCAGGATTATATGGAGCCCGGGTTCCCGACGGTCCCCCCGATGGCGCCGATCGATACGCTCGTCCACCTCCTGCATCACAGCCACGCGATCATCGTGCTCGATAAAGGAGAGGTGCAGGGTGTCATCACCAAGCACGACCTGATATCGCTGATAACGTAGGCACTCTTTTACAACAGCGAGACCAGATCCCGGAGGACCGCCTCGGGGTCATCGGCCTTGACCACGCTCGACGCGAGGAGGACACCGCTTGTCCCGAGGTCGACGGCAATCTTGACGCATTCACCGGACTGGATGCCCGCCCCGGTCAGGACCCTCACGTCCGGGTTCACCGCCAAAACAGCGTTGACGGACCGCTCGATGATCCCCGGGTCGGCCTTCGAGACGGAGACGCCGCTCCCGATCAGTTCCGGGGGCTCGATCGCCACGTAGTCAGGCCGGAGCGACGCCGCCGCCGCGCTGGTTGAGTCGTTGTTCGTGCAGACGACCGACTCGAGGTGGAGCCTTCGTGCGATCTCGACGCAGGCCCCAATATCGGCCAGGGTGAGGCGGCGCTCGGAGTGGTTGATCAGGGTGCCGCGTGCGCCTGCCGACCGGACCGCCTCGGGGAGAATATGACCGGTATGAGCGCCGGGGGCGATCGCATCGATGTGCTGGGCGTAGACCGGGATTGCGTAGTGGTGGCTCATCGGGTGAAGCTCGGTGAAGACCGGGGCGACACCGATGACGACGCCGCTCTCTTCTGCCACGGTCTCGGCTGCAGCGGCGATCCGGTGAGCGTTGCTGCCCATTCCCTCCTTATAGGTCTTGAGATTGACCAGAACCAACGGTGAAACCATTATCCATCACGTCTGACTGATAGATTGCTTCCCCTGATATTAACTTGTGGGGATGCTCACCTCGAGAGCCCCCGGGTGAAATGCCCACCGGTGATACCCCCGAGTGCCCGTTGTTTCGCCTCATCCTTGAGCGCGGGGAGGATGCCGGCCTCACCCCGGCCCACGGCCTCGATCCCTGCCCGGTAGAGGCCGGTCATCTCCCCGGCGTAGCGGGGTCCCCTGCCTCGTGCATCGATGGCGACGGCGGAAATACCCATTGCGATGATATCGGGCAGGTGGTCGACGAGACAGGTCTCGACGGCGTTTGCAATATAGATCCGTCCCTCACCGTCCCACCGGAGCGGGAAGACACGTTTCTTCTGGTCCTCAAGCCCGATGAAGCGGTCGGCCCCGACCGCCGCTGTCAGCCGGTCCTCGGTCACCATCGCCTCGATGTTCCCCTGCACGAGCACCTCGAGTCCGGGAGCGTCCCCAACCGCCGCCGCGAGCCCTGCGAGGTCGGCGGCCGGGAGTTCGGGGGAGGCCGTGCAGCGCAGGAAGAGCGCCGCAAGTTCCCCGGCGGTCCGGTGATTCCAGACGTTCAGCCCGGCGGCGCCGTAGAGGTCCATGCAGGGTTCGGCCTGCCGGACCGCGTCCGCAGCCCCCATCCCGCCCACCATCACGCCGCGGACCCCTGTGCCGTAGAGCGACGGGAGGAGGGCTGCCGCCGCGTCGAGGAACCCCTGCCGGGTGATCGACGGCCACTTCCAGACGAGGTCGGCACCCGCATCCCGGCAGACGGCGGCGGCCTCTTTGAGGATTCCAGGGTCGGCGTCCTCGATATAGACGGTTCTGGCGCCGCCCCGGACGGCAGCCGCTACACCCGCAAGGGTGTCGGTGTAGACCGAGACCGATGGAAGTCGTCTCTCTCGTCCCGGCTTCTCCGTCTGCGTCAGGCCTGCGATCGCCGTTTCGGTCCGTTCCCGGGCTGCCTGCACCGCATCCGGTCCCGGGCGGTATGCGGCGAGGACGGCCTCCTCGACCCTTTCTAAGAATGAACGCCTGACCCGGTTCAACTCCCCGAGCGGCGCAAAAAGCCCGCCCGGGTAGCGGAGGTCCAGATTCCCGACCGTAAACGGCGTTCCCCCGGTCTTTTCGAACTGCTCCGCGATCTGATCCCCGGTGAGCGGCCGGTTCCGTGCCGGCTCCATCCGGAGGTCGGGACGGTAGCGCACTCGGAGCAGTTCGTTGCTGTTCTGTGTGAGGACACCCTCCAGGCAGGGCGTGCCGTCCTCCCAGATGACCGTGACGTCGATGGGCACCTGCGGCAGGGATTTTGCCATGATCTGTTTTGCCCGCTCCTCGAGATCGGCGCTCTTCGTCAGGAATACCCGGGCACCCGCCCCCACCGGCGCGGGGACCGAAAGGCGGACCGTGGCGTGCCGGACGGCGGGGGTGCCACGGACGACCGCGCCGATATCCTCTTCGGGGTCGTCCGTGCAGAACGCCAGCCCGTCGCCGGAGCGGGGCACGAGGTCGCCGACGAGGCGAACGGTCGCCTCCTGCCTCCGCGAGTCGTACCCAGTGACCGTGCCGAGGAGGACGCCCCGGTTCCCTGGCCGGTCGCGGGCCATAATATCAGAGGCGCCAAGGATGTAACCCTCCGTGAACTCCCGGTTGAACGCGAGGGCAAGGTCGCGCATCTCCTCGCTCGAGGGTGACCAGGCCTCCCCGGCGGCGATCGCGTCGAGGGCGTGCCGGTAGATGCTCACCACCGTCGCGACGTACTCCGGCGACCGCATCCTCCCCTCAACCTTGAGCGACGCCACCGGCGCAGACGAGAGGCGGTCGAGGCAGGGGTAGACCGCGAGGTCGCGCGTCGAGAGGAGGTAACGGTCCTTTTCGGACACGGCCCGGAGGTCCCTCGGGCGCCCGTAGTCATCCTTCTCGGCGGTCACGAGCCGGTAGGGTTTCCTGCACGGTTGGGCACACATCCCCCGGTTCCCACTCCGCCCCCCGATCACCGAGGAGAGGAGGCACTGGCCCGAGTAACAGTAGCAGAGCGCACCGTGGGCGAAGACCTCGATACCGACCCCCGGGACCTCCGCAATCCCCTCAATCTCGGGGAGGGTGAGTTCCCGGGCCAGGACCACGCGGGAGAACCCCTCCCGTGCGGCCCGGAGAACGCCTTCGCGGTTGTGGATCGTCATCTGGGTCGAGGCGTGGAGGGGGAGGTCCGGGACAACCTCCCGGGCGAGCGATGCCACCCCGGCGTCCTGCACCAGGACGGCATCGGCCCCGGTCTCGTAGAGCCAGAGAAGGTATCGGGCCACGTCGGGGAGTTCGGTCTCCCGGACGAGGATGTTTACCGTGACGTAGACCCTGACCCCCCGGAGATGCGCGTAATCGACGGCAGCACGGAGTTCTTCGTCGGAGAAGTTCGCAGCGTAGTGCCGGGCCCCAAACCGCCTCCCCGAGAGGTAGACGGCGTCGGCGCCGGCGGCGACCGCTGCGGACAGGGCCTCCGGCGACCCGGCCGGCGCAAGCAGTTCCGGTGACCCGGATCCCGGGTGATGATCGTGCGGCATCTGTTGGATACCATTCGCCCGGCCGGCCTATATACTCCACCCCGGCGGCGGGTATCCTTTTTGGGAAAGAAGACGATGTGGAGAGGAGTATGGACTGCGCAGGAGTTATCGGCTACGGGCACATGGGCAGGATGCTGGTGAAGGGTTTCCTCTCGTCGGGGGCGCTTTGTCCCGGCGAGATCGTGGTCGCGTCCCGGAGCCGGGAGAGCCGGGACATTTGCGCCGGCGCATGGCCCCGGATCAGCATCGCGGAGACGAACAGGGAACTCGCCCGGCGGTGCCGCACGATCATCCTCGCTGTTCGGCCGCAGGAGATCCGGGAGGTCCTCTGCGAGATCGTGCCGGTGCTCTCCAGGGGGGAGCACCTCGTCTCGCTCGCGGCCGGCGTCAGCCTTGAAGACCTTGAGGGGCTATATCCGGGGCCGGTCACCCGCGTCATCCCCACGGTCACCTCCGCGATCGGGAAAGGGACAACGCTAGTCTGCCACGGGCGGCGGGTGGGGAAGGATGACGCCCGCCGGGTGGAGGGGCTCTTCTCGTCCATCGGGAACGTGATGCGCGTCGGAGAGGCGGACCTCACGGCGGCCACGCTCCTCTCGAGCTGCGGGCCGGGACTGCTCGCCGCAATCATCGAGGAACTGGCCGGCGCGGCAGCCCGTGCGAGCGAACTCCCGCCGGACCGGGCGCTCGTGCTTGCAACGGAGATGGTCGCGGCCACGGCCGCCTACCTCCGGGAGACCGGCAAGGCGCCGGGGGACCTGATCGGGGAGGTTGCGACCGGCGGTGGGGTCACGGAGGCCGGGGTGGAAGGGCTCCGGGAACGGCTGCCGGGGGTCTTTGACGAGGTAGTCGCCGCCATGCTGGAACGTTGCGGTGCGGTGGGGAGGAGTTGACGGGAATGACCGGGCAGATATTTAAATGATGGAGCGATTATACTCCGGTGCGTATGAAGATCGTCGTCTCTGTGGAGGATGCCGGCGTTATCGACGAGGTGGTGGAGTACAACCCGACGTTCATCGAGGTCAGGCTCGACCGGATGGAGGGAGACCTGCTGGACCAGGTCCGTGCGATCCGGGAGAAGACCGCCATCCCCCTGATTGCCACGCTCAGGAGCAGGGAGGAGGGAGGGCGGTTCGTCGGGGACGCCGCTCTTTGGGCCCGAATCATCGAGCCGATAGCGCGATACGTCGATCTCGTTGACGTGGAGGCGCGCTGCCGGGACCACGCGCCGTTCATCAAGAGCCAGGGTGTCCAGATCCTCGCTTCGCTGCACACGGCAGAGATGCCCACCCTGCCGGAGCTCGGAAAGATCGAAGAGTTGCTCAGGTCCTACGGCGACATCCCGAAGATCGTCGTGAAACCCCGGACCCGGGACGACCTGGTCGAACTCGTCACGTTCACCCACCGGGCGCAGAAACCTATCTGTACAAGCATCATGGGCGCCGAGTTCCGCTCTGCCCGCGCAGTCCTGCCCCTCTTCGGGTCGGAGTTCGTCTTCTGCCATGCCGGCACCCCGACGGCCGAAGGGCAGTACCATATCCGGGAGATGCGGCAGCTCGCGGATCTGCTGAAGTGAGTATGGAAGATCTCACGATCCCCTTCACGTATCAGAACCGGATACGTGATAGTATGTCTACAACTTCTGTTTTCAGCATCCGTATCGATTCCCGGGTCCGAAAGATGATCGACGGACTGGACAATCCCGGCATGGCAGGATGAGGTTTGCACCTTCATCGAGCGGTCGGTACGAAGAAGACGCAAGGCCCAACTCCTGGCACGGGAAGCCCATCGCTCCTCAGGCGAAGGGCCTCCTGGCGCAGATCCGATCCGGGAGGATCGCGATCTCCGATAGCCTTGTGCTGGACTCGCGGCATCATCGCAGCGGTCTTCTTCCCGGAGAGGATCACACAGAGAGCAATGAGATCGTGGAGGATTGTACTATAGTCGATCTCACGGCCACGTGGTCCGGCTCGTGACCTGATGCCCGCGGCATACGATCTGGCGTGCAGCCACGGGATCACGGTCTACGACGCCCTCTTTCTTGCCGCTACGGTCCGGTGCGAGACCTGCCTGGTGACCGGCGACGGCAGGCTCCATGAGCGGCGAAGAAGGTAGTGGCCTCCCGGCTGGTCCGTTGATCGCGCGACCGGGTGGTCTGTCCGGGAGTATGAAGCGCCGTCCTAACGAACCGCCACACCTCGCACCTTGCGGTGCTCAAGCTCCGGCCCTCCAGCCCGTCGCACCCAGCCCCCGGTACTTCGCCTGCTCAAGCATCGCATCCATGATGACAAGCGCGAGCATGCACTCCGCGACCGGGACCACCCGTGGCGCGATGCAGGGGTCGTGCCTCCCCCCGACCGAGATCTCCCGCTCCGCCCCGGCCGTATCGACGGTCTGCTGGACCCGGCGTATCGAGGGCGTCGGCTTGACGGCGAGCCGGACGACGATCTCCTGCCCGGTGCTGATCCCGCCGAGGACGCCACCCGCGTGGTTGCTCGTAAACCCGGTTTCGCGAATGGGATCGTTCATCTCACTCCCGTAGAGCCGGGCGGCGGCGAACCCCTCACCTACCTCGACGCCCTTCACCGCGCCGATCCCCATCATCGCCCCGGCGATGGCAGCATCGAGCTTCCCGAATACCGGATCCCCGAGGCCCGCCGGACACCCGGCAGCCGTCACCTCGACGATCCCGCCCACGGAATCGCCGGCATCGTGGGCAGCACGGATCTCCTCTTCCATCGCTGCCGGCTCTGTCGCGCCGTGGACCTCGACGACCCTCCCCCGGACCGCGATGCCTTGGGGCTCAAGGCAACGGATTGCGACGGCGCCTGCCGCGACCCGTGCAAGGGTCTCGCGACCCGAACTCCGCCCGCCGCCCCGGTGGTCGCGGAGCCCGTACTTCGCCTGCCAGGTGTAGTCCGCGTGCCCCGGCCGGAAGACGTCCCGGAGCGCGTCGTAGTCCTCCGACCGGACGTCACGGTTGGCGACGACGAGCGCGATCGGGGCGCCGGTCGTCTTGTCCTCGAATGTCCCCGAGAGGATCTCCACCCGGTCGGCCTCCTGCCTCCCGGACTCAAGCGGGCTCTTCCCCGGCCGCCTCCGGTCGAGGTAAGGCTGGATATCCGCCTCCGTGAGGGCGACCCCCGGCGGGCAGCCGTCGACGACCACACCCACCGCCAACCCATGGCTCTCGCCGAACGTCGTGCACCTGAAGTTTCTCCCGAACGTATTCATGCAAGCATCTCCCGAACGAGTTCAGGCGTCACCGCGATCCCGGTGATCAGCCGGAACTGCTCCGCCGCCTGGTGGACGAACATCTCCGTGCCGGGTATCGTCTCGCACCCGGCCTCCCCTGCCGCCCTGATGAGGGGCGTTGCCGGCGGTGTGTAGACGAGGTCGAATACGGTCGTCTTCCGCTCGAGGTCGCAGGGGGTAAGCAGGCTCCGGGTATCGGGCTCCATCCCGACCGGGGTCGTGTGTACCACAACATCGGCGTCGCTCCCCTTGAACTCTTCCAGTGCCCCCCACCGGCACCTGAACCGGTCGGCGAGCGTCCTCGCTGCCTCCGGCCGTCGGGCAAGCACCGTCACGTCCATATCGAGCGAGAGGAGGGCGTAGACTGCCGCGGCCGCCGCACCCCCCGCGCCGAGGACCACCGCCCGGGCGCCCCGCCGGTGGGCGAGCGGGGCCCGCACGCCCACCCAGTCGGTGTTATGGCCGTACAGCCTTCCACCGCACCGCACCACGGTGTTCACCGCCCCGATCGCCGCTGCGTGCTCGTCGACCTCGTCGAGGTGGCGCATCACGTCAGTCTTGAACGGGATCGTGACCGATAAGCCCTTGAGCGGGAGGAGGGAGGCAAGGCGGACGATCGTCGCCGCGTCCGGCCACTCAAGAAGGGTGTAATGGTAGTGCATCCCGAAGTTTTCGAAGAGCCGGTTGTAGAGGAGCGGGCTCCTGCTGTGAGCGCACGGGTGGCCGGCGATGGCGCAGACCCGGAGGCCTGGGTCCCGTTCGAGCATATCCCGCAGGGCCACTAGCCCGAACCGCTCAAGGAGGGTGTCGCGGTCACGTCTCTCTCCGGGAGAGATGCCGTCCTCCCCGGCAATCTGCCGGAGGATCACCCCTGCGACCTCGCGGGGCGGGCGGGTGCCGGTATCGATGCAGGTATCGGCCGCACCGATGTATGCCTTCTTCCTTTGGGCGAGGAGCGTGCGCACCTCCTCGGCCGGCGAGAGGTCGGTCAGCCCCGGCCGGTTGCTCCCGGCGATCCGCTCAACGATTATCTCGGGCGCGGCCGAGAGGAGGTAGACCCTGCCGTGCCGCCGGAGGTCCGCGACGTTTGCCGGGTCCATGACCGCCCCCCCGCCGGTGCTGATCACGCCCTCCACATCCCAAAGCGACGCGATCACCTCCCGCTCGAGAGCGCGGAAGCCGGCCTCCCCGTGTTGCCGGAATATCTCCGGGATCGGCATCCCTACCAGTTGTTCCACCAGCGCATCGGTATCGAAGAACGGCAGCCCGAGGCTGTTCGCGAGGATGCGGCCGACCGATGTCTTTCCGGTCCCCCGGAATCCGGTGAGGGCGACCTTCACAGCAGGCCCTCCTTGTAGAGCGCCTCCCAGAAGCCGGGGAAGGACTTCTCCACGCATTCGGGGTCACGGATCGCCATACCCCCGACCGCGAGGCCGAGCACGGCAAACGCCATCGCCGTCCGGTGATCGTCGTGCGGGTCGACGGCGACGCCGTGGAGGGGCGCGGGGGTGATCGTGAGGGAGTTCTCCCCGACCTCGACTCCTGCCCCCATCCTCCGGAGGGTATCCGCCGTCACCCCGACGCGGTCGCTCTCCTTGTATTGCAGGTGCGCCGTCCCGGTGATCGTCGTCGGCGACGCTGCGACTGCCGCCACCGCCGCGAGCGTCTGGACGGTGTCGGGGGACGAGGACATATCGATCTCGATCCCGGCAAGGTCGTCCGCTCGCTCCACCGTCACCACGTCTCTCCCTGCGGTGACCCGGCACCCCATTGCCTCGAGGGCATCGAGGAACCGGCGGTCACCCTGGACCGACGCCGGGTTCAAGCCTGTGACCGTGGCCCGCCCCCCGCAGACGGCCGCGACCGCGAAGAGGTAGGAAGCCGATGAGTAATCGCCCTCGATCCGGTAAGCCCTCCCCTGGTAGGGGACGCCGCTCTCCACCCGGAACCAGTCGTAGCCCCGCCGATCGAGGCGGGCGCCGAACCGGAGCATCACGTCCGCGGTCACATCGAGGTAGGACCGCGAGGCCGGGGTTGCCGGGAGCGCGAGCTCCACATCGTTATCCGCGTAGGGCGCCGCCATCAGGATGGACGATATAAACTGGCTGCTTACGCTCCCGTCGATCTCTGCCTTCCCGCCGCGGAGCCTGCCGGAGATGCGGATGGGCGGGTAACCGGGCTCACCGGTGAACGTGACCTCCCCGCCGAGCGTGCGGAGCGCCCCGGCAAGGGGGCCGACCGGCCGTTCGAGCATCCTCGGGCTCCCCGTCAGCACCACCGGGTGCTGCGAGAGGAGCGCCGCCGAGGCGAGGAGCCGTAGCGTCGTCCCGGAGTTCCCGCAGTCGATGGTGACCTCTCTCGCCGCCGGGAAGGCGCCGCCGCACCCGGTGACGGCAATCTTCCCCGGCAGCCACTCGAGAGATACGCCGAGGGTATCGAGCCCCCGGGCGGTCAGTTCCGTATCGACAGCGCGCAGCGGCCCTTCGATACGCGTTTTTCCCGCGGCGAGCGCTCCTGCTATCAGCGCCCGGTGGGTGTAACTCTTGGAGGGCGGAGCCTCGAACATCGCATCGACCGGTCCGGTCTGCGATACCCTGACGATCATATACCCGGCACCTCCATGCGGGCGTAGCATCCGAGTTCCCTGACACTGGTCATGCTTTTGAGTTCCTCCCTTGCCTCCTGCAACCCTTCCGAGACCTCGAGGTCGATGAAGAAGACATACTTCCCGATGCCCCGCCGCGACGGCCGCGACTCGATCCGGGTCAGGTTGATCCCGCGCCGGGCGAAGACTCCGAGGATATCGGCGAGGAGGCCGACCCGGTCGGTATCAGGGTCCACGAGGAGGCTGCACTTCGTGCATCCCGCGGAAGCGCGGGGAACTGAGGATATCTCTACGAATCGGGTGGTGTTCTCCCTGCTGTTCTGGATATCCCGGACAACGACGGGAAGACCGTAGATCGTCGCCGCCATCTCCGGGACGACCGCACCGGCGTCCTCGTCTCTCTGCATTGCGACCGCGCTTGCGGCGTTGCTGCTCGTGTGCACGACCTCGACACCGAGGCGGTCGAGGATGATGGAGCACTGCTCGTGCGTCTGCGGGTGGGCGTAGATGACCGAGAGGCGTGTGGGCTCCCCGCGGGCCGCGAGGTGGTGCCGGACAGGCATGTAGGCCTCTCCGGTGATGGAGACGCCGAACTCCAGGAGCCCCTGGAGCGTCTCCCCCACGCCGCCGGCCTCCGAGTTCTCGATCGGCACGAGGCCAGTTGCCGCGCCGCTCGCCACACGCTCGATGATCGAGCGAATGGTCGGCAGGAGTTCGATATCGTCACCATAGAGTGCGGCGGCGAGTTCGTGGCTGAACGTCCCGGGCGGCCCGAGTGTTGCGACGGTCATCGGTTCACCACATGGTTGATGAGGTCGTCCGTCTCTGCCGTCGCGGCGCCGAGGTATGAGGCGTAGTAAGCAGCATTCTCTGTGAAGAACGCCTGGAATCGCTCGTCATCGCCGGACTCCACAATCGCGCGGAGCGTCCGGACCACCTCCTCGAACTCGCTGAGCACCTCCGGGACGACCGGGTTCATCTGGAGGATGTCGCCGTAAAGCCCGGGGTCCTGGGCGAGGAGGCGCCCGACGAACCCCAGCTCGATCCGGTAGACGGGGCTCGTGAACGACAGGGTCTCTCCGACGTCGGTACCGGTCCGGCGGATGGCCTCCGCCTTTGCGAGCGTTATGAAGTGAGTGAGCCCCTGGATCACCGCCATCATCCGGTCGTGGGCCTCAGGCGTCGAGAGGGTGATCGCCGCCCCCTGGTCGCGGAAGATGGAGAGGAGGCCTTCGAGGGTCTCAGGCCCGCACCGGGCCGGCGTCGCGACGATTGTCTGGCCCCGGAGCGATGCGGCGCCCGGCCCGAACATCGGGTGGAGCCCGATCACCTCCGCGCGCGATTCGAGCATCGCACGGACCGGTTCGACCTTGAGGGACGTCAGGTCGCAGAAGACCTGCTCCTCCGACAATAACCCTGCGACCTCCCGGATCACCCCGACGGTGACGTGGATCGGCACCGAGACCATGACGAGGTCCGCCATCTCCGCGACGTCCCGGTTGGTGAGGGAGGTCTTCGTCCCTGAGACGATCACCTCCCAGCCGGCTTCCTCAAAGACTCCCGCAAAAAACCGCCCCATCTGCCCCGTGCCGCCGATGATACCTGCAAGCATCGCCGTCACTTCTCCAGGATCGTCTCGGCGACGGCGATGCCGAAGTGCCGCCCGCCCTCCGCGATGCTGCCGAGCACTCTGTCGCCTACCGCGAGGTTCGCAACCGATACGGCCGACCCGTCCTCTCGAACAAGCCGGATCGTCTCGGCATTCTGGAGGACCAGGCTCACGGTTGCGTCGCCGGCCTTCGCCTCGACGAGGAGGAGGGGGCGGCGCTCGATCTTCACCCGGCCGACGACCGCATCATGGGTCGCGCCGGTATGCTCCGCAACGAGCACCGTATCGCCTATCGCGAGGTCGGCGAGGTATGCCGTCTTCCCGTTGGGGAGGAGGATGTAGGCATGCACCGCCCCGGCGTTCACCCGGAACGGTCGCGGCGCCACGTAGGGGTTCTCCAGGGTCTCGGGGTGGACGAGCAGGAACGCCGAGGAGGTGTTGCCGACGAGCATCCCCTCCCCGTCGGTGAGGAGGGAGCAGGTGTCCACACAGACCCGGTCTCCCATTCCGACGGGGACGATCCGGGTCACCTCGAACGTCGTGAGGGGAACCGCTGCGCCGGCGCCGGCGACCGTCTCTGCAACTCGCCGGATCTCCGCCGGGTCGTCGGTCGAGAGGAGGATTCCTGCCGTCCCGCGCTCGAGGGCGGTCAGGGCGAGCGTCGCCTCATCCGCGTTCGTGACCGCGGCGATGATCCGGCTCGATTGCGCAACGAGGTTCTCGAGCGGTATGACCGTCCAGTCCCGTGTCCGGACGATGACAGGGCCCCGGGCCGCGAGCCGGAGCGCCTCCTCTTCGGTCGCCTTATCGACGATCTCGATCTCGAAGACGTCTTTTCCCGGGACGAGGTCGCCGTTCTCTGCGACGGTCGTCACTCGCCCGAGTTCCCGCACGTGCTCTGCGTCGTCCACCACCAGGGTGTCGGCACCGCTCTCGATCGCGGCGGTCGCAAGATTCTTCCTCCACGGCCTGATATCGACCCAGAACTGCTTCATCGCTCCGTCCCCAGTGCCTCGGCGGGGCTTACGCCCCCATGCACCACCCGCGCGATCGCGCCTATGAACCGGCCGGGGTCTTCGCGCTGGAAGGCGTTCCTCCCCATGCAGACACCCGCCGCGCCCGCCCCGATGGCGTCCCGGATGGTCGTAAGCGTCTCGAGGTCCCCACCCTTCTCGCCGCCGGCGATCATCACCGGCACCGAGCAGGCCGCGGTGATCCGGCGGAATGTCTCCGGGTCGCCGGTGTAGGTTGTCTTGATCAGGTCGGCCCCGAGCTCTTCGGCCACCCGGACACAGTGTCCGATCGCCTGCGGCGAGGTCGGGTCAATCCCCTTGCCGCGGGGGTAGATCATGATCAGGAGCGGTATCCCCCAGCGGTTGCAGTCCCGCACCACCGCGCCCGCCGACTCGATCATCCTTGATTCGTTCGGGGCGCCGAGGTTGATGTGGATCGAGACCGCATCGGCGCCGAGCGCGACCGCCTCCTCCACGGTGCAGACGAGCACCTTATCGTTCGGGTCCGGGTTCATCGATGTGCTTGCGGAGAGGTGCACGATGAGGCCGATATCCTTCCCGTGCTTCCGGTGTCCTCCCTTCACCATCCCCTTGTGAAGGACGATGGCGTTTGCTCCCCCTTCGCTCACCGCGTTGACGGTCTTGGTCATGTTGCAGAGCCCCTCGATCTGGCCCATCGTGAACCCGTGGTCCATCGGGATGATCACGGCGCGGCCGGTGTTTCTGTCCATTATCCGCTCGAGGCGGATCTCTTTGCCTATCATCTTCTCACGTCCTCAGAATCTCCATCGCTTCTTCTGCCGACCGCCCCTCGTGGACGATCACCGCCGCGGCACGGATCAAGCGGTCGGGTGCCGGGTGCTGGAAGGCGTTCCTCCCGATCGATATCCCGGCGGCTCCTCCTTCCATCGCGCCCTCGATGAGGTCGAGGATCGCGCGTTCGTCGGTCTTCGAGCCTCCTGCGACCACGACCGGCACCGGGCACCCTTGCGTCACCTCCCGGAACGAGTCCGCATCGCCGGTGTAGACGGTCTTGACGATATCAGCGCCGAGTTCAGCGGCCACCCGTGCGGAGAGTTTGACGCATTCAATGTCGTGCTCGTCCGCGACCTTCCTGCCCCTCGGGTACATCATCGCAAGGAGCGGCATCCCCCACTCCATGCACTCGACGGCGACCCGCCCGAGGTCTGTAAGCATCCGTGCCTCGGAGTCGGCCCCGACGTTGATATGCACCGAGACACCGTCGGCGCCCATCTTCAGGGCGTTCGTGACGGTATTCACGAGCACCTTCTCGTTCGGGTCCGGGCCGATGCTGGTGCTCGCCGAGAGGTGCATGATCAGGCCGACATCCCGTCCATGCCCACGGTGCCCGTGCAGTGCAAGCCCCACGTGACCGATCACCGCGTTCGCCCCCCCTTCGGCGATGAGGTCGATGGTCCTTCCGACGTCGACCAACCCCGGGATGGGGCCGAGCGTCACGCCGTGGTCGAGCGGCACGATGATGGTCCTGCCGGTATTTCGATCCATGATACGTTCCAGACGAATCTCTTTTCCTCTCATAATCAAGATCCTCCCGGATTTGAGCGATTACCGTCATCCCGGGAATGATTTAAAACGGGGTAAAATAGCGATAGAACGCTGCCGCTCCGAAATTACGGACATCGGCGATAAAAAACTGGCTGGTTGCTCCTGCGGGGGTGGTTACTTCGTTAGCCGAGGTAAAAACATTCACCGGCGAAAAAACATTCACCACGCATTAGGTATGTTGTTACGCGTGCAAGTATAAAAATATGCCGGATCTTCGTGCATGAAGAGAATCCGGGACGAACCGGTCCCCGGGGAAAAAATATGGAAGAGGGTCTTACTTCCGGCCCTTCTTGAACGATATAACGTCGCCGACGGTCATGGTCACCCGTCCCGGCCCGCCGACGGAGGTGCTGTCTTCGGCCGAGTCAATCAGCCTGATATCGAGAGCTTTCTCGAGTTTTCGCCGGACGTCGTCTTCAGGGATGAGGTCTCCCTTCTCTATCTTTTTGACGAGGAGCTCGCGCTCCCTGATTGCCTGTGCAAGGTCGAGCGTAGACCATTCTTTCCCTTCACGGGCGACCCGGATCCGGTCGGCGTAATCGCTGACGAGCTCGCCTTCCATCAGGTCGAAGACGTCCCGCGGCCTCCTCCGGGCCTGTGGAACGGCGACACCCGGTTTCGTCTGCGGGGCACCCCTTCGTCGCGGTTGCTGGACTTCTGTACCGTGTTTTGCGCATCGGAGGCAGACACAGAGTTCTGCACCTTCGATCTGGATGGTTTTCGACGGTCCTTGTATGGGAGCGCCGCATAGTTCACACTGCATAAGTCTCGCAAACAACTTTATATTCATTTTAACCTATATAATTATTCGAGGAGACCCATGGGAGATATCGTTCGGCAGGCGCCAGAGAAGGATACCGGTGAAGACATCTACCAGTATCTCCTGGAACGGATTACAAACCTCGAAAACCGAAACCTGGAGCTACGCGAGCAGTTCCGTCAGATGGAGTCCGAAAAACGATATATTGAGACCCAGAAGATCCGTTACGAGCGCGAGCTCAGAAAACTCAAGAGCGAGATCGAACAGCTCAGAAGCCCTCCTCTCGTGATCGGGACCGTTACCGACGTTATCGACAACAGCCGGGTGATTGTGCGCAGCAGCGCAGGGCCACGATTTTTAGTCCGTACGTCACAACTTATCGACCCCGATCTCCTCAAACCGGGTGTGAGATGCACGCTCAACCAGCAGTCCCTGGCGATAGTGGATGTGCTCCCAACAAGCTACGACGCGCAGATCTACGGTATGGAACTGGTCGAGTCCCCGGAGGAGACTTACGGGAAGATCGGCGGCCTCGAACCGCAGATAGAAGAGGTCAGGGAAGCTGTCGAGCTCCCCCTGACAAAGCCGCAACTCTTTGAGAAGGTCGGCATCTCCCCGCCGAAGGGCGTGCTGCTCTACGGCCCGCCCGGCACGGGAAAGACGCTCCTCGCCCGGGCGGTGGCCCACCAGACGAACGCACACTTCCTCCGCGTGGTGGGCTCGGAGCTGGTGCAGAAGTACATCGGCGAGGGGGCCCGCCTGGTCCGGGAGCTCTTCGACCTCGCGAAGCAGAAGTCGCCGTCAATCATCTTCATCGACGAGATCGATGCGATAGGTGCACACCGGAACGACTCGACGACCTCCGGGGACCGGGAGGTCCAGAGGACGCTGATGCAGCTCCTCGCGGAGATGGACGGTTTTGACAACCGCGGGGACGTCAAGATCATCGCCGCCACGAACCGGATCGATATCCTCGACCGCGCCCTCCTCCGCCCGGGCCGGTTCGACCGGATGATCGAGATACCGCTCCCCGACCACGCAGGAAGGCTTGCGATCCTGCAGATCCATACCCTGCACATGAACCTTGACAAGGACGTCAACCTCTCGGAGGTCTCCCGGCTCACCGAGGGGAAGAACGGCGCCGACCTCCGGGCAATATGTATGGAAGCGGGCATGTTCGCCATCAGGATGGAACGCGACGCCGTCAACAGCGACGACTTCATGAAGGCAATCGACAAACTCTCGGTGGACTTCGACCGCCACCACTTCCACACGACCTTCGGCGAGATGTTCGCCTGAAGGGCGTTTCCTTTTTTGCGCACGTCGTGTTGAATCCGGTGAGGAGACACCCGGCAAAGTTTCTCTCAGAACTGGGGCTCATAATCGAGCGATACGCTCTGGCCGTCGCGATCAATCCCTCAGAGATGCAGTATCTCGCCTGATGCAATCCCTTTTTTCTGTTAAAGCGGCTGCCCTACGCGATACGAGTCCTGACGGGGCTGATGGTCCGACACCCGGGTGGCGCTATGGGTGAGCCGCACCCGTTTACAAACCGGGCAGCATGACGATCACGCCTTCCGGGCAGACGTGGGAACAGAGGCTGCACCCGTCGCACCGATCTCTCTCGATCGCGACGCGCTGGTCGACTATCGATACCGCATGGTATCCCCCGTCGCGGCAGGCCGTCACGCACCGGCCGCAGGATATGCACCGCTCGGGGAATCCTACGGCTGCAAACCGGTAAATGCTCCTCGATAAGGATGCATGTGTCCCGATGCGGGGGAGGGCGCGGCCCCTGAGTGCCCCGACTCCCGCAAACTGCTTCTCTGCAAGGTATCCCGACAGACCTCTATCCATCTCACGGACGATCCCTGCCCCTTCCCACATCACCGCCGTACATACCTGGACCGCCGACGCCCCGGCCGCTATGTACTCGGCAGCGTCCTGCCACCGGGAGATGCCGCCGATCCCCATGAGAGGGACCGGGAGCTCCCGGGCAATCTGCGAGATCACCTTTAGGCCGATCGGCTTCACCGCGGGCCCCGAGTACCCGCCGTAGGTGCTCGCCCCGGCAACCGAGGGGCGCGGTTCGAGCGTATCGAGGTCGATGCCCATGAGGCACTGGACCGTGTTGATGGCCGAGAGGATATCGGCCCCGGCGTCGACCGCGGCCGCGGCAACCGGCATGATATCCGTCACGTTGGGGGTGAGCTTGACGATCAGGGGAACCGCGGCGACCTTCCGCACCGCCCGGGTCACCTCGCGGACCAGGTCGGCGTGCTGCCCGATGGCCGCACCGACCCCCCGCTCCGGCATCCCGTGGGGACAGGAGACGTTCAGCTCGATCGCATCCGCCCCGGCGTCCTGCACGGTGCAGGCGAACTCCTGCCATTCTTCCGGATCGGGCGAGGCCATGATGCTCGCAACGAGGACCCTGTCCGGGTACTCCCTCCGAATGGCGGCGATCTCCCCGGACCAGTAGGACTCATCCTTCCTGCTTAAGAGTTCGATGTTCTCAAAGCCGAGGAGTCCAGAACTCTCGTCTTTCCAGGCTGCAAAACGGGGTGAAACATCCTGGATCTCCATCGCATCCGGGACGATGGTCTTCGTGACCGCACCCGCCCAGCCGAGCCGGAACGCGCGCCGGATCTGCTCGCCCGATGCGGTCGGCGGACCCGAGGCGAGCAGGAACGGGTTCTTGAGCGTAAGCGGACCTACGGTGGTTTCGAGGGAGAGATCGGGTACGGACATGGATTTTTCCTCATCTGAAGTGTGCTGGAGTTCCTTATGGACGTTATTATCCGGCAGGGTTCTTCCCCGTCCCATGTTCACCATTCGTCGCCACCTCGTAGAGCCCCGAAACAATAACGGGCTCATACGAAGTGGAGCCGGGCGATTTATCTTCCGGGGTTGAAGGGGCGGAGCGAGAAGACCCCGGCCTGAAGGCCGGGGATGAAAGCGGAGCCTCTTCGTCATATTCCCGACGAATTACCTGAAAATAGATATTATTATAAAGACACGTAATACTTGTATGCTTCAAGCCTACAAGTATCGGATGTATCCCAACCGGGAGCAGGTTGCATCCCTCCTGCAGCACATCCATGCCTGTCGGTTTGTGTATAACTCTTCTCTGGAACAAAAGATCCGGGCATACGAACAGGAAGGTCAAAAACTCTCCTGCTTTGACCTGAACACCCGCCTTCCCGCCTTCAAGGAAGAGCATCCGTGGCTCAAGGAGGTCAACTCTCAATCACTCCAGAGTGCCAACAAGAACCTCGACAATGCCTTCACCCGGTTCTTCCGCGAGAAGAAAGGGTTTCCCCGGTTCAAGTCAAAGAAGAATCCGGTACAGTCCTTTCAGGTACCCCAGCATTACACCGTGGATTTCGAGCGAGGTCAGATCAAACTCCCGAAAATCGGTGAGGCCAAGACAACTCTCCACCGGACATTCACCGGGAAGATGAAGTATGCAACGGTCTCGGTGACTTCGACCGGGAAATGGTTCATCAGTATCCTCGTCGATGACGGGAAACCCGAACCCGCACCGGTACCGTTTGCTCTGGATACGACGCTCGGGATTGATGTTGGCCTGGCCGATTTCGCCACCCTCTCGACCGGGGAGAAGGTTGAGAACCCCCGGTTCCTGAAAAACTCTCTCCAGCGCCTGAAGGTATTGCAGCAGCGAGTATCCCGGAAGGTAAAAGGATCGAAGAATCGGAAGAAGGCGATCCAGCAACTTGCCCGGTGCCACGAGAAGGTCGCCAACCAGCGGAACGAGTTCCTGCACAACCTCTCTAATCGAATCGTGAGCGAGAACCAAGCGATAGCAGTGGAATCGTTGAATGTCGCCGGTATGCAGAAGAACCATTGCCTTGCCCGGAGCATCTCCGATGCATCGTGGAGCACGTTCTTCACGATGCTGGAGTACAAGTGCCGGAAGTACGGCAAGACGCTCCTGAAGATCGGGAGGTTTGAACCATCATCAAAGATATGCAGCACCTGTGGATACCTCAAGCGGGATCTCACCCTTTCGCATAGAGAATGGGTGTGTCCTGACTGCGGCACTCACCACGACCGCGACATCAACGCGGCGATCAATATCAAAAAATTCGCTCTCCAAGATCAGAATCTTGTTGGAGTAGCAGGTGTGGAACGCACCGTCGAGCCTGTGGACTCGCTCCCGATGGGGAGGAGAATGAAGCAGGAAGCCCCGCCCGAGAGGCGCGGGGTAGTTCACACGCGGTTGAGGAAAAAACCTGCAGGGGCGGTAATGAGAAAGGGTATCGGAACGGGATACACACGCGCGCAGCACACCCGGACTTTTCACAGCTCTCTCACTCCCGGAGAAGTATACTCATCATCAATGCATGGCCGGGGACCCGGCCGTGAACGTCTCTCTCAGTCCCGAACGACGCTCCGGGGTTAGATCGCTCGCGAGGAGGCCGAAGACCAGGCGATCGTAATATCCGTCCCCGGCATGCCAGTATTGCCGCTGGGTACCCTCGAGAACAAAGCCGCATCTCTCCATCACCCGCCGCGATGCCATGTTACCTGCGACGGTATCGCCGTTCAGCCGGTAACCGTCGAGCGCGGTGAACGCGAAGAAGACCAGGAAGGTGCAGGCCAGGGTGCCGTAACCTCTTTTCCAGTAGGTATCGTCGAGTTGGTAACCGATCAGGAACGATCTCGGGCTGTAATCGACCGGCAGAAGTGCGCACTGCCCGACAAAGTCCCCGGTGCGCTTCATTCTTACCGTGAACAGATGGTGATCCGGCGTTCTTCCCTCCGCAAGCGCTGCCTGCATCTCCTCGATCAGGGGGAGGAAATAGGAGCGGGTGGCCTCTTCTGTGTTCGGCCCGAAGAACATCCACCTGCAGACCGACGCCTTCGCGAGCATCCGGGATATGTCGGGGAGGTCGTGCTCGGTACAGTAGGAGAACCTCAAATCCCCGCCGATCCAGCTCTGCTGCATGTATCAATCTTCGCCCTTTCCCTATATAGGAGGAGAGCGTTCTGCGATGAGGAGGGCATCCCGGCGGAAGAGCGGGAGCCCGAGCACCGATGGAATGCAAACGAATATCGTCTTTCCCGGAAAAGCGCCTTGGACGACTTCGCGAGTGTCGATACCCTCCTGAGGGGAACAGGCAATGAAATGTTTTAACATATCTCTCGAACTCGATCCCGAATTTGAAGATGCCTGGCCTGGTAAAAGTGTCGCACCCTACAATCCGGGACGGTATCAGGACGTGCTTCCATCCGTAGACAGGGCTCTTGAACTTAATCCGGAGTATGCTGTGGTCTGGTGGATGAAGGGGGAGGTTCTGTCAAGTCCGGGCAAACCTGATGAGGCCGATCATTGTTACGCCAGGGCTCAGGAGATAAATCCGCGTTTTTCCAGAACTTAGAGATCTGTTCAAACCCATTTCCAGGTCTTCACCTCTACCCTGCTGGGATTGGTGCTGGGCCCGGTTTGCCCCCGGGATCGGCCTTTTTCCTCGGCATGTCCCCCCCTGCAGTGGACCATGGTGGCTATTGCCTTTGGGGGAACGACTGGCCGAAGGGTGTGACTGCCGGGACGCGCGACGGTTCTAATGAACCGGAGCACGAGCATCGCAGGTGCGCAGTCCGGTGACGCACAATTCCTGCCGTCCCGCTCTACCCGGCCGGGTACTCGTCTTCGGCGCACCAGACCTCGAGCATCGTATCGTCGGGCTCCGTCCGGTCGGCATACGCCTCCGGCGTCGTGCCCTCGTCCATCCATATGGTATCCGCCATGTGGTCCCCGGAGATCCGGTAAAGGCAACGGTACCGCCACGGGTGAGCGGGTTTCACGTCCCGCTCGTAGATCTGCCGGGCAAGCCCTGACGAGTAGAAGGTTCCTTCCTCAGGCTCGAAGAGGACTTCCTCGACGTAGCGCTGGATATACCACCGGAGTTCGGAGACGAGGGCAAGCGCACTCCCGAGCGACGCGGTCCGGATGCGTATGCCGTAGACCAGCCGATCAGGCTGGTAAAAACGAAGAGCTCCCCTGCTGGTCTCGGACTTGAGCAGGGTGGCGTAGAGGTCAACCCCCTCCGGCTGAATGAGGAGGACGTTCATTGCATACCTGATGGGCCGGAGAGAGCGATAAGAGTTCCTGAATGCTGGGGGATGGACGAATCCCCATCAGAGATACATGCGGCTGTCGGGTATCGCCACCTCGCGCTTCACCTTCTTGATCGCCGCGAGGAAGTCTGCCTGGTCGACGGCATCGGCGTCCCGCCGGATCGCCAACATCCCGGCCTCGCGGCAGACCGCCTGCAGTTCCGCACCGGTGGTGTTCCCGGCGAGTTCCGCTATCCCGGGCAAGTCCACATTCCCGGCAAGCGTCATCTTCGCGGTGTGGATCTTCAGGATCTCGAGGCGTGCTCCGGCGTCGGGGAGCGGAACCGCGATGATCCGGTCGAACCGGCCCGGGCGGAGGAGGGCCGGGTCCAGCATATCGATGCGGTTCGTCGCCGCCATGATCCGGACGTTGCCGCGGTTCCCAAACCCGTCCATCTCGGCGAGCAGCTGCATCAGCGTTCTCTGGACCTCGGCGCTGCCGGAGGTCCCGTCATTGGTGCGCATGCTCCCGATCGCATCGATCTCGTCGATGAAGACGATCGCCGGAGCGCGTTCGCGGGCGAGGATAAAGAGTTCGCGCACGAGCTGCGCGCCCTCCCCGATGTATTTGTGGACGAGCTCGCTTCCGGACATCCTGATGAACCGTGCCTTCGACTGGCGCGCAACCGCCTTTGCGATGAGGGTCTTCCCGGTCCCCGGCGAGCCGTAGAGGAGGATGCCTTTCGGGGGCTCCACGCCTATGCGCTCGTAGATCTCGGGTTTCGTGAGCGGGTACTCGACCGCTTCCCTGACCTCCTCGATCTCCTCTTTCAGGCCGCCGACCTGCTCGAACGTCACGTTCGGCTGTTCGTCGAGTTCCATGACCCTGACCCTCGAATCGTAGATATTGCCGATCGTCTTGACGATGGAGAGCGTATTGTTCACCGCCACTTTCATCCCTGGTTTGAGGGTGCGGTGGAGTTTTTCGTTGACTACAGTGACATATTCCTGGTTGTTACCCTGCTGCCGGAGATACACTTCGCCGTTCTCAAGCACATCGACCACAGCGGCAACAAACAACGGCACCTTCTTGAGCTGGCTGTTCTCTTTTCTGAGTTGAAGGAGTTCCTTTTCGAGCAACTCATTTTTAAGTTTGTAATCCAGGATCTGTGCCTTTAAATCCTGAACCTGGAGGGCAAGCATATCGTGTTCGCTGCCAGGAGTGCTGCCAATGGTTTCGTCCATGTTACTCATATAGTTGGATCTCCAACCACATTATAATGTGGTGGCAGTGAAGATGCAGGGCAGAAGTATATCCAGGGGTGTTGCGAGCGGGGACCTCCTCGTCTCGTCCGAACCCATATCATTCCTCTCGGGTGTGGACCCCGAGACCGGTACCGTCGTCGAGTGCGAGCATCCGCTCGAGGGTCAGTCCATCGCCGGGCGCGTTCTGGCGTTCCCGTATGGAAAGGGATCGACGGTCGGATCCTACGTGATCTACGCGTTAAAGCAGAACGGTTGTGCTCCTGCGGCGATCATCAACACGGAAGCCGAGCCCATCATCGCGGTCGGGGCGATCATCGCGGGGATCCCGATGGTCGACCGCCTCCCGCCGGAGTTCTCCAGTCTCGCCCCCGGCATCCGGGTGACGGTGAACGGGGATACGGGCGAGGTCTCCTCGGACTGAGACCGCGTGAGGGCTGCTGTGGAGACCTATTACGAGATCCTAAACATCTCCCCCGACGCCGCACCCGACGAGATCCGGGCGGCGTACAGGAACCTTGCGAAACAGTATCACCCGGACGTCAACCCGGACCCGGGTGCGAGCGAGCGGTTCATCGCCATCCAGCAGGCATACGAGACACTGATCGACCCGGACGCCCGGGCGCGCTACGACCTCGCCCTCCGGGGAGGTGCCAGTTTTGCACCGCATGACCCGTTCCGCAGCCAGGCGGCCGGGGAGAACGGGCAGACGGCGTGGGCGCCGGGGTTCTCGTGGCGAGGGGAGGTGCCCGTGTCCGGAATCGGCAGGCTTGGCCTTGCCCTCCTTCTCTTCTTCGGGGGCATCCTGATCGCTCTCATGCTCGCGCTCTCGCTCCTCTTCCGCGTTGCCGCGGGCGGCAAGCGGCAGTAGTTCCCGCTCCCCGGAGGAGTCCCGGGGATACCCTGTCGCAGGTTCGGGAGAGTGAGGAGCCCCCGGCCTCCGGCTCCCGTATTCACGGAAACCTTATCTGGTGGAACCTCCCTCACCGGGTTATTGCGCAGGGTGATCACCCTGGGTGAGCGTGATCCGTATGGAGAAAGTGAAACGATACCGGTGCAAGTACTGCAACTACATCTACTCGCCGCTACGGGGCGAACCCCACCGGGGCGTTCCGGAAGGCACTGCGTTTGAGGATCTGCCGGAGGACTACGTATGCCCGGTCTGCGGTGCGACCGGCAAAGGGCCGATAGGAACATGGGGGTTCGAACCCTGGGAGCCGACGAGGTACGTCTGCAAGATCTGCGGCTACGTGTATGATAAAAACCGCGGGGAACCGCTCCGTGGCTACCCGAAAGGCACTGCATTTGAGAATCTGCCGGAAGACTACGTATGCCCGGTCTGCGGGATGGACCCAAGGATCACGAGTTTCCACGGGCCGGTCGGCAAGGCGCAGTTCGAGCCAATCCTGGATATCTGAGGCGGCCCGACCTGCCTCTCTCCCGGTTTTGTGCGAGCACCGCATACCTCCCGCGGCGACACCCATTTCTCGATGGCCGCGACAACAGTACGGGCAGGAGCTGATCCGTAGGACAAACCGGTCTTCTCAAATAGTGGCGAACGCACTATTTCTTAGCGAACACGCGGCCACCATAACATGGACGTGCCGTCGAGAGATGCATGGCGGGAAAAATACGACCATATAACGTGCAACGGCAGATGGTGTCGGATGGATTTCTTCGGTAATATTCTGGGTCAGGGGAAGAACGCGAACCCCTCGATAAAGCAGGGAACCGCTCAGTTTGAGGCCGGGAACTACAGTGAGGCAGTGAAGAGTTTCGAGAAGGCGCTCAAGATCGATCCGGAGAACGGCCCGGTCCGGCTCTCCATGGGTCAGGCGCTCGCCTGCCTCGGCCGGGACGACGAAGCCCTGGTCTGGCTGAGAAAGGCGCTTGAGTCGGCTCCGGGCGAGGCAGGGACACTGCGGGCACTTGGGCACGCCCTCGCCCGAACCGGCAACTATGAGGAGGCGGCAGGATGTTTTTCGAAGATCGTCGAGGGAAAACCCGCGGACACGGACGCCTCTTACTGGCAGGGGGAGATGCTTGAACGGCTCGGCCGGTATGCCGACGCGGCAGCAGCCTACAGGCGGGCGCTGGACGGAGACCCGGAGAATGTCGTCCTCCGTGAGATACTCGGGAGGATGCTCGAACGGGCCGGTGACTTCCGGGAAGCGGCGGCCACCTTCGAGAGGATCTTCAGGGCGAATCCTGACAGTACCGATGCGCTCGCAAAGAAAGGGGCTGCTCTCCTGTACCGGGGGGACTACCCCGATGCCGTCGAGACGTTCGGCCGGGTGCTCGATACGGAACCTCGCAACCTCGACGCACTCTACGGCAAAGCCCTGGCTTTCGAGCATCTCGGCCGGTTCAGGGACGCCGCCGGCTGCTATGGAGAGATCGTCGCCGTCAATCCGGGGAATATGCCTGCCTGGTATCACCGCGGTTCACTCCTCCTCAGGGCTGGAGACTATACCGGCGCGATGGAATGCTTTGATAAGGTCGCCCTCGCCGATCCGGATCATATCCCGGTCCGGTACTCCATGGGGCTGGTCTACGATACACTCGGCCGCTACGATCGGGCGGTCAAAAGTTTCGACCAGATCCTGAAGCACGATCAGGGTCAGGGCCAGGTGTGGTACGCCCGCGGCATGGCGCTCTTCCGCCTCGGCCAGTACGCCGAGGCGATCCGGTCGTTCGACCGGGTGCTCGAGAACCAGTCGATGACCGGGATGAAGTGGATCGGGAGCGGCACCGACCTTGCGCTCTTCGAGAGAGACGGGTCTGGGGGTCCCGGGAAGCAGAAGCCGTCGAGTATCGATACCCGAAACGAGATCATCCTGAACTGCCGGGGGGTTGCGCTGCTCAACCTCGGGCGCTATGCGGAGGCGCAGGAGAACTTCGAACAACTCCTCGAGGCCGACCCGGGAAACACCTCCGCGCTGCTCCAGAGCAGCATCGCACTCGTCCGTCTCGGCAGGTATGACGAGGCCAATCGTCGCCTTGATGTAATTCTTGCGAAAGAGCCGCATAACATCGCCGCCCGCTCGATGAAAGCGGACGTCCTCGAAGACCTCGGCAGGTACGACGATGCCCTGGCGTCTCTTGACCGGGTACGGGACACCGCTGGCGACGACCCGCACACCCTGCACCGGAAGGGGAATGCCCTGATGCACCTCTCACGGTATGCAGAGGCGGCGGAGACGTTTGATGTCCTTCTTGCGGCCAACCCCGGGGATACGGCAGCGGAGAAGAACCGGGGAGACGCACTCATGCACCTTGGCAGGTACGAGGAGGCGTTCGCCTGTTTTGACCGGGCGCTCCTCGGGGCCCCGGCCGATCGGGCTGCCCTCCTTGGCCGAATCACGGCGCTCGAACACCTGGGACAATACGAGAAGGCGCTCGAGTCCATCAACCGGGTGGCGGAGGCAGGTCCCGGGATACTTACACGGAAAGCCCGGATCCTCGAGGGTCTCGGGCGCTATGCGGAAGCCGCCGACTGCTACGAGACGCTCCTTGCAGCCAATCCGGATGCCGGGGGAGACCTGATGAACCTCGGGATCACCCTCGCGGCGCTCGGGCGGTACGAGGAGGCCGCCGAGCGGTTTGAGCAGGTCACCCTCGCCGACCCGGAAGACCTCTTTGCATGGCTTAACCGGGGCCGGGCCCTGGAGAGGATGGGGCAGTACGCGGATGCAGCGGAGTGTTATGCGAAAGTGACCGCCGGGCGGCCGGAAGATATCGGTGCCTTCTTTGCCCTCGCCGTCGCCCTCGCGCGGCTTGGCAGGCACCAGGAGGCGATCGAGTGCTGCGACCGGGTGCTCGCCTCCGACGCCTCGAATGCGGCGGTCACAAAGATCCGGGCGGATATGCTGGAGGCCGTCGGCAGGCACCAGGAGGCGGCCGAAGCGTACGAGCGTTACCTGAAGATCTCTCCCGACGACCGGGATGCGAGAATGGCGTTTGGGATGGCGCTTGAGCGGGACGGGAAGTTCGGCGACGCAATCAGACAGTATGCGCTGGTGCTCGAAGGCGATGAGCGCGACGCTGAGGCGTGGTACACCCTCGAGAGCGCCCTTGTGCATATGGGCCGGTATGACGAGGCGCTGGAGTGTTCCAACGGCATCATCGAAGCCAGCCCGGAGAACCGGGCTGCCTGGCAGCGGCGCGGGGAGATCTTCATGTGGCTCGGGCGTTACGTCGATGCGGTGGAATGTTTCGAGAAGGTGATCAGGGCCGATCCGGCGGATACCCTCACCCTGCGGAGACTCGGGGAGGCGCACGAGAAGGCCGGCAGGCACGAGGATGCGCTCGACGTCTATACGCGGGTGCTCGACCGGGAACCGGCCAGCATCGAGACCCTCCATGCCCGCTCATCGGCCCTCATCCATCTTGGCCGTTACGGGGAGGCGGTCAGGTCGATCGACAAGATCATCGTCATCCAGGCTGATAACCCCGCCGCTCTCTTTATGCGGGGAGCGGTGCTCGAAAAGGCGGGCAGGTACGATGACGCCCTGATGAGTTACAAGAAGGCAGTCGAGATCGACCCGAAGAACGCGGCTATCTGGAACGTCACCGGGATGCTCATGGATACGCTCGGACGACATGCCGATGCCGTCAGTGCGTTCGATACGGCGATCGGACTGGGCGGTGGGGACATTCACACCTGGCTCTGCAAGGGGCTCGCTCTCGGTCACCTGGGCAGACACGATCAGGCAGGCGCATGCTTCGATAAGGTCCTGGAGATGGACCCCCGGCATGCCCGGGCATGGTACCTGAAAGGAAGAGCGCTTGATCGACAGGGCAGGTTTGCAGAGGCAGTGGAATGCTTCGGCAAGGCGCTCGAGAGCGGGGGAGAATTATGAGGAGAAAGCAGGTGTATTCCGTCCTCCTGATCGCGTGCGCCTTGATCCTTGCCTCAGGCTGCGTTGCGAGCGACGGCGGGCAGGCGGTGGTGAAGCCCGGGGATACTGTGAGGGTCCACTACACCGGAACACTCGAGAACGGGACGGTCTTTGACAGTTCCGCCGGACGTGAGCCGCTCGAGTTTGTCGTCGGCAGCAATGCGGTGATCCCCGGGTTTGATGCGGGTGTCGTCGGGATGCAGGTCGGAGAGACGAAGACCATCCATGTTCCTGTCGACCAGGCCTACGGGCCGCACCGGGAGGAACTCGTCTTTGTCGCCGACCCGGCCGAGATCCCGGGGGGCGAGAACCTGACCGTCGGAGACCAGGTCGGGATAACCCTCTCAGGCGGGCAGGTGCTGCCCGGGAGGGTCGCCGGTGTATCTCCCGACGCGGTCACCATCGACGCGAACCACCACCTTGCAGGTGTTGACCTCACGTTCACCGTCACGCTCGTTGAGATCGGGTAAAAATCTACTCACTTTTTTCCTCGCCGGCGGCCAACGGCATGATGAGCACCTTGTCGACCCGGTAGCCGTCCATATCGAGGACTTCGAACTGGAGATTCTTCCAGGTGAACCTGTCTCCGGTCTTCGGTGTCCGCTCAAGATACATCATCACGAACCCGCCGAGCGTCTGGTAGTATCCGTGCCCTTCTCCGGGCAGGGTATCGGTGCCGATAAGGTCGTGGAGCTCGTCGACCGGGAGCATCCCATCGAGAAGCCACGACCCGTCTTCACGGCGAACCACCTGGCCCTCCGGCACCTCCCCGGTCGACGGGATGCCGCCGACGATCGACTCCATGATGTCGTGGATGGTGACCAGCCCCTGGATGCTCCCGTACTCGTCGGTGACAAGGGCTATCCGCGCTCTGGTTGTCTTGAACTCATCGAGAACCGAGAGCGCAGGAACGCTCTCGGGCACGAAGAGGGCGGGTTTGATAGCCTTCGTAAGGTCGGGCGTCTCGCCCGCGATCATCCGCGCCCAGAGGTCACGGACAGAGACGATGCCGAGCAGGTTGTCCAGGTGCTCGCGGAAGACCGGGAAGTAGATGTGCCCCGACGCCACCATCATCTGCCAGTTCTCTTCGAGGGAATCCTCCACGTCTACGGCCACGATGTCGGGACGCGGGGTCATCAGTACGCTGACCCGCCGGTCGGCGAGGCGGAAGACGCTCTCCACCATATCCTGTTCCGCCTCCTGGAACACGCCCGCCTGGGTGGCCTGACCGATCAGGACCCTGACATCCTCTTCAGTAACCTCCGGGCCCGAGGGCTTGCGCACCCCGAGCACCATAAGGATCGCCTCGGTCGAGGCGGTCAGCACCCGGACGAGCGGGGCGGCGGCCAGGGAGAGGAGCCGTATCGGGCGCGAGACCAACGATGCAATCCGTTCGGCGTTGTTCATCGCCACCCGCTTCGGCACCAGTTCGCCGATCACGAGCGTCAGGTAGGTGATGACGGCGACGACGATTACGACCGCAAGCGGACCGCTGTATGGGGCAACCAGTGGGATTCCGGTGAATACCTCCGCAAGAGGGCCCGCGAGCGTCGCCCCACCGAAAGCTCCGGAGAGGATCCCGATGACGGTGATCCCGACCTGAACGGTGGAGAGGAACTGTGTCGGGTCCTCGGCAAGGTTGAGGGCGGTCGCCGCCCCGGCATCGCCGTCCTCTGCCTTCTTCTGCAGGCGTGACTTTTTCGCAGAGATGAGCGCAAATTCTGTCATCGAGAAGAAGCCGTTTGCAAGTATCAGCAGGACGATGATCGCGATATCGGTAGCCAGGGGCATCGTATTACTCTCAATGGCAGAAGTCTTAAACTTGCGGGATTCGCGGAGGGGCAGATGAAGCCCTCGGGCACCGGGAACGACCCGGGTCGACCATGAGAAATGTTTATCATCGACGGGCCCGATTCTCACCGGGTGATGCACGATGGTCGAACTTGGCGAACTGGCACCGGACTTCTCGCTTCCCGACCAGAACGGAAACGAGATCCGCTCATCGGGCTTTTCGGGAAAGCGGGTTATCCTTTCATTTCACCCGCTGGCCTGGACCAGCATCTGTGCACGACAGATGCAGGCGCTGGAGACGAACCGGAAGGCGTTCGATGCCCTGGATGCTGTTGCCCTCGGCATCAGTGTGGACTCCGTCCCCTGCAAACGGGCGTGGGCGGAGAGTCTCGGCATCAAACAGACCCGGCTCCTTGCAGACTTCTGGCCTCACGGCGAGGTTGCGCAGATGTACGACGTCTTTGACGGCACGAAGGGCTATGCCCGGCGGGCAAACATCGTCATCGATGAGTTCCAGCGCGTCATATTCGTCGAGAAGTATCCGACGACGACGGTTCCCGATATGCAGGACGTCCTTGAGATCCTCCGCGCAGAGGAAGCGAGCAGGCGGGAAGAAGAGCAGGTGCCGAAGTTTTAACCCTTTTTCCGACGCTCCGACGAGGGTTCTCGGGGAGTACGGGCCGGGGAAGGCGGCCCCGCTCATCCTGCACCCCGAAGGAGACTGCCTGCCAGCGTGACCAGCAGGACGGCAGGAACCCCGTAGCGGATGAGCGCCATATACACTCTCTGCCGCCATCCGCACCCGCCGATCTCCGCACAGATCCGGATGCGGTTCATGAACCACCCGCCGACGATGGCGACAATCAGTGCTGCGGCGATGAGGCCGATCGTCCCGAAGACATAATCGGCGAGGTCGAGGAACGGCATCCCGAAGACTGAGAACTTCAGGGCGGTGTAACTGAGGGCGGACGGCAGGCCGAGGAGCATGATTGCGGCAACGACAAGGAGCGTCGCACGCCTTCTCGGGCAGTCGTAAGAGTCCATCAGCGCCGCCACGGGAACCTCGAGCATGGAGACCGCGGAGGTGAGGGCTGCGGCAAAGAGCATGAGGAAGAAGAGCGCTCCGAGCATCATACCGAACTGGATCCGGATAAAAGCGGAGGGGAGGGTCACGAACGCGAGGTTCACCCCGGCCGCGGGGTCGAGGCCCGAGGTGAAGACGAGGGGAAAGATTATGAGCCCGGCAAGGATCGCGATCAGCGTATCGGCGGCGGCGATGATGATGCCGCTCCGAAAGAGGCTCTCTTTGCGGAGATAACTCCCGAAGGTGAGCAGGATCCCCATGCCCACGGAGAGCGAGAAGAAGGCCTGCCCGAACGCTGCGATCCAGACGCCGGGGTCAGTCAGGTTTGAGGTGTCCGGAGCGAGGTAGAACCCGATCCCCTCGACCGCCCCGGGCTGGGTGAGGGAGAAGGCCACGAGGAAGAGGAGGATCGCGATGAGGACCGGGATGAGGTACCGGGAGGCCCTCTCGATTCCCTTCCGGACCCCGGAGCGCACGGTCACGAAGACGGTGAGCCCTGAGAGGAGGAAGAAGATGAGCGGGAGATAGGAATCGGTGAACATATCGAACGCCATCGGCTGCCCGATGATAAAGGAGAGCGCGTACGCGAGTACCCAGCCCGTTATAACCAGGTAGTAGCCGAGGATCAGGCTGACGACGGCGACGATGATGAGGCCTGCAAACGTAAAACGCCGGTGTATCGACTGGAAGGCGGAGACCACCGACTTCCCCGTGGAGCGGCCGATGGCGAGTTCGAGCATCATCAAGGGAACGCCGAAGAGGAGAACGGAGATCACGTACGGGACCAGGAACGCTCCGCCCCCGTTGACACCCACGATGTAGGGAAACCGCCAGATGTTGCCTATCCCTACGGCCGAGCCGATGCTTGCGAGAATGAATCCCAGGGTTGACGACCACTGCTCTCTATCCTGAACCATCTCAAACCGGCCTCCGATCGTTAGATGGTGGCCCCGCCATTATAAATTGCGTGCCCGGTCGGCCGAACTGTCCTCCTCCCCATGCTGCCGGCAGCCTGTGCCGACTTCTGCGACCGGTGCGCTTTAGTACCGGTGCCTCATATACACCAGCGTTTGGAGGCAGCATGAGCGCCGGTTCCCGAAGCGATCCCGAAGGAGGTGGAGGAGGTTGAGCGGCCGGTATCCTTTCCTTGTCTCGATTCCCCACGGGGGCGTCTCTGTTCCGCCCGAGGTCCGGAGTCTCGTTAACCTCTCGCGAGAGGAGATCATCTTCAACAGCGATCCCCATACGCGCCTCCTGTACGGGTTCGATAATGCGGTGGAGACGCTGATTGACTTCGATCTCTCGCGGATCTTCGTCGACACCAACCGGGCGCCCTACGATTACCCTCCACGGGTCCAGGACGGTGTGGTCAAGGTCATCACGCAGGACGGGACCCCGGTATTCCGGAAGGGCCGGGTGCCCGGGAGGGAGTTGATCGGGCTCCTCCTGCAGAACTACTACCACCCGTTCCATGGACGGCTGGCCCGGGCCCTCGATACCCTTCCGATCAGGATCGCCTTCGACTGCCACAGCATGCTGCCGCGTTCCCCCCCGGTCCGGATGGACGTCGGACGAGAACGCCCGCTCTTTTGCCTGAGTAACCGGGGCGACCGATACGGGAATCCCCTGAAGAAAGGCGCCCTCGTGACCTGCCCGCCGGAGTGGCTCCAGGCGCTTGCCCGGTCGTTCCAGGCAGAGTTCGACGGCGAAGGAAGGGTTGCGATGAACGACCCCTTCCGGGGCGGGTTCATATCGGTGGCGCACTACCGGCGGACGCGGATCCCCTGGGTCCAGGTCGAGATCAACCGCGGCCTCTACGAAACAGAAGATCGCGAGGTCGACGAGGCACGGCTTGCCGGGCTCCGGGAGCGGATCTTCGCCGCGTTCACCGGCTTCTGGGACGAGGTTTCAAGGTAAGAACCACCACCGGATCGGGCTGTGTTGCCCGATTTTCGGGGGTCGAAGAGACTATGCCGGTAGAGCACCCACTTATATAGTGATGGACCGAACGCACCTGATCCTGCAGCGTTACTTCGGGCATACGGCATTCAAGCCCTACCAGCAGGAGATCATCCGGGACATCCTGGACGGGCGCGACGCTCTCGCCGTACTTGCGACCGGGGGCGGTAAGTCGCTCTGCTACCAGGTCCCGGCGCTCATCGGCGACGGCGTTGCGCTGGTGATCTCGCCTCTCATCGCCCTGATGAAGGACCAGGTCGACGATCTGCAGGCACGCGGGATCGGCGCCGAAGCGCTGAACTCTTCCGGCTCCTACACAACGACACGCCGGGTCCTTGCGGACCTCGAGGAGAACCTGGTCCAGATCCTCTACGTCTCGCCGGAGAAGGCGGTCAGCGACGACTTCCTCAACCTCGCGGCATCCCTCCCTGTCACGCTGATTGCGGTCGACGAGGCGCACTGCATATCGATGTGGGGGCACCAGTTCCGCCCGGAGTACCGTTCGCTCGCGGTCCTCAAGGAACGGTTCCCGGGTGTGCCGATGGTCGCCCTGACGGCGACCGCGACCCCGGACGTCCGCGAGGACATCGCACGGCAGCTCAACCTCAACGACCCTTCGGTCTACGTCGGGAGTTTCAACCGGGAGAACCTCCGGTATGCCGTCGTCCCGAAGGGAGAGGACGCATACGAACAACTTCGCACCTACCTGCGGGGCAGGAGGACCGACGCCGGGATCGTCTACACCGCGACGAGGGAGGGAGCCGAGACGCTCGCTGCCCGGCTCCGGGCCGACGGTCTTCCGGCGCTCTCTTACCATGCCGGGATGACGGCGGCCGCCCGGGAAAAGACCCAGGACCGGTTCATCGGCGGGAAGGTCGGGATCGTCTGCGCGACGAGCGCGTTCGGCATGGGCATCGATAAGCCGGATGTGCGGTTCGTCGTCCACTACGATATGCCAAAGACGCTCGAGGCCTACTACCAGGAGAGCGGCCGGGCCGGGAGGGATGGCGGTGCGAGTGATTGCATCCTCTTCTACCACGACGACGACGCAAAACGCCTTCGTTCCTTCATCGACCGCGACCTCCCGTCCGAGTTCCAGCGCGAGGTCGCACGCTCGAAACTCCAGAGGATGGTGGACTACTGCACCACGACGGGGTGCCGGCGGGAGCGGCTCCTCGCCTACTTCGGGGAACGCTACGACGCTCTTCCCTGCGGCGGATGCGACGCCTGCCCCCCGGACCGGCCGGCCGAAAAGTCCCGGCGGCGATCGACGCGCCGGAAGTCCGGTGCCGTTCGCCCGGCGGCCGGCTGAACCGTTCGGGACTGCCGCCGCTCCCCTCCCCCTCCGGGGAAACACCTATTACGCATACGGTAAAAGGGGCCCCGGCGAGTTGTCATGGCGAAGAAGTTATACCGCTCACGAAACGACCGGTGGATCGCCGGGGTATGCGGCGGCATCGGAGAATACCTTGAGATTGACCCGAATGTCATCCGGGTGATCTGGGCAATCGTCACCGCGCTCACGGGATTCCTGCCCGGGATTGCCATCTACATCCTGCTCTGGATCATCCTGCCCCAGCGCGGGACGATGCGCCCGGTTGAGGGGAGTGTTGAGGTGTGAAGGGGAGGGTCCGCCTGCAGGGCAGGAGTATGAGAAGGCCGAAGGCCCTCGAGGGGGCATGCCCCCCTCCCCTGTCTCTACCTTGTATCTTCAGTGTTCAGGTTCAAAGTCAACAGATTGTCATACCTCTGTGACCCCACCCCGCCCGCGCTTCGCGCTCCTCCCCCGCCCCAGGGGGCGGGGGCAGTGCGTGGCGATAGCAGGTGGCAATCGGTGTATGGGTGGAGTGACAGACTGGAATTTAATAGTCCCCGCAAGTAGGCAAGTGACCACAGAGAATTTGAACACCTCGTGAACCGGGGCGAAGGGACACACAGATCACCTGAACTCCTACATTCTGAACAGGCTAACCGGCACGCACGGCCAACCGCCTCCCGCGAAAAGAAATGAGTGCAGCCACATCCTCGCACCTAACACAGTGCTCAAACTCGCCGCTACGCTTGCACCAAAGGCCTTCGGCCTTCTCAAGCTCACTATGCTCGCACTCCTCACGGTCCAGCGTACCGGGCCTTCGCGCACCCAATTGGTTTCATTCATCAGCGGCAGGTGACTGCAACCCCCACTGTCAGAGCGCCTTTCCCGTCTGTTTTTCGATGGGCCAGCCCCCTACCGCGTTTCCCCGCCCTGCAGTTTCCGGATCGTATCCCGCAGCGCTATCGCCCGCTCGAACTCAAGGCGTTCCGCCGCCTCCTGCATCTCGGTCTCGAGCTCGATGATAAGGTTCGGGATCTCCGACTTCGGGACGTGCTTGACGTCGGTGATATCGATCTCTTTCTCCCGGATCGGCTTTGTGATCGTCTGCGGCGTGATGCCGTGCAGGGCATTATACTCCATCTGCATCGCGCGCCTCCGCCCGGTCTCGGCCATCGCCTTCTTGATCGAGTCGGTCATGGTGTCAGCGTAGAGCACCACCTTCGCGTTCACGTTCCGGGCGGCCCGGCCGATCGTCTGGACCAGACTTCTCGCGTCGCGGAGGAACCCTTCCTTATCGGCGTCGAGGATTCCCACGAGCCCGACCTCGGGGATGTCGAGCCCCTCGCGGAGGAGGTTGATCCCCACGAGGACGTCGTACTTCCCGAGCCGGAGCTGCCGGATGATCTCGGTCCGCTCGATGGTCTTGATCTCGGAGTGGAGGTAGCGAGTCTTGATTCCCTGTTCGGCCAGGTACTCCGAGAGTTCCTCGGCGAGCCTCTTCGTGAGGGTCGTCAGGAGTATACGGTCGCCGCGTTCGATCGTGGCACGGATCTCGGCGATGACATCCGGGATCTGCCCCTCGATCGGCCGGACCTCGACCGCCGGGTCGACGAGCCCCGTCGGCCGGATGATCTGCTCCGCGACGCTTGAGCGCTCCAGCTCGTAATCCCCCGGGGTCGCCGAGACGAAGATGACGTTTCGCATGTAGCCCGAGAACTCGTCGAACTTCAGCGGCCGGTTGTCGAAGGCCGACGGGAGCCGGAACCCGTAGTCCACGAGGGACTTCTTCCGCGAGTAGTCGCCGTGGTACATCCCGCGGACCTGGGGCAGGGTCTGGTGGCTCTCGTCAATCACCATCATGAAGTCCTCCGGGAAGTAGTCCAGCAGGCAGTAGGGCTGCTCCCCGGCTTTTCGCCCATCAAAGTGGCGGGAGTAGTTCTCGATCCCCTTGCAGGTCCCGGTCTCCCGGATCATATCGATGTCGTAAAGGGTCCGCTGGCGCAGGCGGTGCGCCTCGAGCATGCCGAGGTTCGGGAGCCACTCCTCAAGTTCCTCCTGTATCGAGACGATCGCCCGTTCCTTCTCCTCCTCCGGGGCGACGAAGTGGCGGGCCGGATAGACGAAGAAGTAATCCATCGTCTCGAGCCGCTGGCCGGAGGTTTTGTCGATCTCGCTGATCCGGTCCACCTCGTCCCCGAAGAGTTCGATACGGATGATGTTGTTGAAGTAGCCGGGGACGATATCGATCGTGTCGCCCTTCACCCGGAACCGGCCCGGCGCGAGTTCGATGTCGTTGCGTTCGAACTGAATCTCGATGAGCCTCCGGATGATGTCGTCTCGCCGCATCCGGTCCCTGACCTTTACCTCAAATCCCATTCCCTGGAAGTTCGCGGGGTTGCCGAGGCCGTAGATGCAGGAGACCGAGGCGACGATGATGGTGTCGGGGCGCGAGAGGAGCGATGCGGTCGCCGCAAGCCGCATCTGCTCGATCTTGGGGTTGATCTGGGCGTCTTTCTCGATGTAGAGGTCGCGTTTTGCGATGTATGACTCGGGCTGGTAGTAGTCGTAGTAGGAGACGAAGTACTCCACCCGGTTCTCCGGGAAGAACGACTTGAACTCGTTGTAGAGCTGGGCAGCAAGCGTCTTGTTGTGGGCGACGACGAGGGTGGGTTTCCGGACCGCCTCGACTACGTTTGCTATCGTGAACGTCTTCCCCGACCCCGTGACCCCGAGGAGGGTCTGGAACCGCTCGCCGCGGGCGAGCCCGCCGGTGAGTTTCCGTATCGCGTCGGGCTGCGATCCGGTAGGCTTAAAATCTGCTTTCAAGTGAAATGCCGTCATGGTGCCACTGTCTTCTTCCTGAGCGTTCTGTGATACGTGATCGCGAACCGGTGCGCCTCGTCGCGGATCTCCTGGAGGAAGAGCGACGCCTTCTCGTGCCTCTCAAGGGGCAGGGGGTGGGAGAAGCCCGGCACGAAGACCTCCTCCTCGCGCTTTGCAATGGCCGCGATCGGGACCTTGATCCCGAGGTCCCTGAGCACCGCGGTTGCCGCCGCAAGCTGCCCTTTCCCGCCGTCCACGAGGATCAGGTCGGGGAATTCGCCGCCCTCCTTCTGCAGGCGCGAGTAGCGGCGCCGGACCACCTCGGCGATGGCGGCGAAGTCATCGACCCCCTCGACCGTCCGTATCCGGAACCGCCGGTAGTTCCGCCTGTCGGGTTTCCCCCAGAGGAACCGGACCATCGAGCCCACCATCGCCGTCCCGGAGAGGTGGGATATGTCGAAGCACTCGATCGCGACCGGGAGATCCGGGAGGTGCAGGCGGCGCTTCAGTTCGTCCAGTTTGATCCGGTCCCCAAAGAACCCGATCTCGACGTTCTTCCTGACCAGGTCGAGGAGGTTCTTCTTCTCGCCCCGCTGCGGCACGACCACCCGGACCTTGCCGCCCCGGAGGTGGGAGAGGTAGCCGGCAACCGCGTCGTCGACCGGCTCCGGGAGGATCACCTCCTCCGGGGGCTCGTTCTGGGCGTAGTAGCGGGCGAGGAACTCCTCGAGGAACCCCTCCGTCTCGTCGAAGGTGTACTCATGCTTCCCGGCAAGCGTTCCCCGGTCGACGTTGAAGAGCATCAGAAAGACGGTTCCCTCGCTCACGATATAGTTGACGATATCCTCGTTGTAGGTCTTCTGCCGGTCGACGTGCTGCCGCTCCCGAAGCCCTTCGAGGGCCGCAACCTGGTCGCGGAGCTCCATCGCCCGCTCGTACTCCTGCCGTTCCGCGTGCGCCGCCATCTCCTCTCTGAGCGTCCGGATGAGCCCGGCGATATCCCCTTTCAGGACCGCCTCGGCCCTCCGGACCCGCTCGCGGTAGTCGTCCTCGGTTATCCTCCCGCTGCAGGGGGCGCTGCACGAGCCGATGTGTGCACGGAGGCACGGCCGCCGGGGGAGGCGCCGGCATGACCGGAGGCCAAAGAGTGATTTTAAGAGGCGAAGTAGGTCTTCACGCTCCCGTGCGGAGACGAACGGCCCGTAGTAGCGGCCGTTACCATCGGGCTGACGGGCAGTGTGGATCCGGGGGTAGGGCTCGTCGGTGACGTGGATGTAGGCGTATCTCTTCGCGTCTTTGAGGTCGATGTTGTACTTCGGCTGGTGCTTCTTGATCAGGGTGTTCTCGAGGATGAACGCCTCGACCTCGGTATCGGTGACGATGAAGTCGATCCCGGCGATCGCGGCGACGAGCCGTCTGGTCTTCGGGTCGAGGTCGTGCCGGGAGAAGTAACTTGATACGCGCCGCTTGAGGTTCTTTGCCTTCCCGACGTAGATGATGGTGCCCTCGTCGTCGGAGAAGAGGTAGCACCCGGGCTCGGTTGGAAGTTTCTGGGGATCGATCATGGTGTTTTAAGGATCTCTTTTAAGAACGCGCCTGTGTGGCTCCCCTCCACCGCAGCGACCTCCTCGGGGGTTCCGGCCGCGACGACCTCACCGCCGGCGTCCCCGCCCTCCGGACCAAGGTCGATGACGTAGTCGGCGGACTTGATCACGTCCAGATTATGCTCGATCACGACCATCGTGTTTCCCCGGGCCACCAGGTCGTCGAGGACGGCGATCAGGTTCTTCACGTCGTGGAAGTGCAGCCCGGTCGTCGGTTCGTCGAGGAGGTAGATTGTCTTCCCTGTGGCCCGCTTTGCGAGTTCCCGGGTCAGCTTGATCCGCTGCGCCTCGCCGCCCGAGAGGGTGGTGGAACTCTGGCCGAGTTTGATGTAGCCGAGTCCCACTCTTGAAAGCGTATCGAGTTTATTCTTGATGGACGGGAAGTGCTCAAAGTGGTCAATCGCCTCCTCAACGCTCATCTCGAGAACATCGGCGATGGACTTGCCCCGGTACTTCACCTCGAGGGTCTCGCGGTTGTAGCGCGCCCCCTTGCACTCCTCGCACTCGACGTAGACGTCGGGGAGGAAGTTCATCTCGATCTTGATGAGCCCGTCACCCTGGCAGGCCTCGCACCGTCCGCCTTTGACGTTGAACGAGAACCGGCCGGGCTTGTAGCCCCGGACCTTCGCCTCCTTGGTCCCGGCAAAGACCTTCCGGATCTCGTCGAAGACCTTGGTGTAGGTCGCCGGGTTCGAGCGCGGCGTCCGCCCGATGGGGCTCTGGTCGATGACGATCACCTTGTCGATCTCGTCGTCGAACGTGAGGCTGTCGTGCTTTCCCGGTGGCTCCCGTGAGTTGTGGAGTTTCTGCATCAGCGCCCGATAAAGCGTCTCGTAGATGAGTGTGGACTTCCCCGACCCCGAGACCCCGGTGACGACCGTCAGGACGCCGATGGGGACATTCGCGTCGATGCCTTTCAGGTTGTTCTCCCGGCAGCCCGCAAGGCGGATGAACCGATCGCTCCTCCGGCGATCGGGGGGGACCTCGATCCTGAGGTCGCCGGAGAGATAACGGCCCGTGAGCGAGGCCGGGTTTGCCGAGACAGCATCCGGAGGGCCTTGTGCAACGATATCGCCGCCGTGGAGCCCGGCCCCCGGTCCCATGTCGACGACCCAGTCGGCGCTCCGGATTGTCTCTTCATCGTGCTCCACCACGACGAGAGTGTTCCCCAGGTCGCGGAGATGCTGCAGGGTCTCGAGCAGTTTCCGGTTGTCCCGCTGGTGCAGCCCGATGGACGGCTCGTCGAGGACGTAGAGCACACCCGTCAGGTTCGACCCGATCTGTGTTGCAAGGCGTATCCTCTGTGCTTCCCCGCCCGAGAGGCTGCCTGCGCTCCGCGAGAGGGTCAGGTAGCCGACGCCGACCTGTTTCAGGAACTCGAGCCGGGCGATGATCTCCTTTAGGACCTGTTTTGCGATCTCGCGCTCGCTCTCGGTGAGGTCCAGGGTCCGGAAGAATGAGAGTGCCCCCGTGATGGAGAGGTCGGTGACCTCGACGATGGACTTCCCGGCAACCTTCACGGCAAGGACCTTATCTTTGAGCCTCTTGCCCCCGCACTTCGGGCAGGGAAGGACCCGCATGAACTTCTCGAGTTCGCGGCGGCGGTACTCCGACTGGGTCTGGCGGTAGAGCCGCTCGGTCTGTGGGACGAGACCCTCCCACGTCCCGGAACGCGACCACGCGTCCCCGTTCTTCATCTTCATCGAGAGGCGAAGGTGCTCCGGCGAGCCGAACATCAGCGCCGTATACTGCTGCTCGGTGAGGTCCTTGATCGGCGTTAAGACCGAAAACCCGAAGTGTTTTGCGACACCGCTGAGGTACTGGTTCCGGTAACCGTCAAGGAAGTTCCGGTAGAGCATGACGGCACCTTCGGCGATGGACTTGTTCCTGTCGGGGATGATCAGGTCGGGGTCGAATTCCATCTTGATTCCGAGACCGTTGCACTCATCACACGCGCCAAACGGGCTGTTGAAGGAGAACATCCGGGGCTGGAGTTCCTCAAACGCAATCCCGCAGATCGGGCAGGCCATGAGCGATGAGCAGGTCTCTTCCCGGCCATCCTCGTCGACGGCGATGACGAGCCCTTCGGACTTTGCAAGGGCGTTTTCGATCGCTTCGACGAGCCGGGACCGCTCGTCTACGGAGAGTCGGTCGATGACCACATCGATGTCGTGCTTCCGGTAGCGATCGAGGGCGATCTCCTCGTCGGTCCGGCGAATCTCGCCGTTGACCCGTACCCGGGTGTAGCCTTCCCGGTCGAGGTCCTTGAAGACCTGCTGGTAGGTCCCCTTCTTCTGCCGGACGACCGGGGCGAGGATGGTAACCGTCCCGGCCATCACCTCGGCGATATGATCGGCGATCTTCTCCGGCGACTGGGCCTCGATGGGGATCTGGTGCTCCGGGCAGAACGGTTTTCCTATCCGGGCAAAGAGGAGCCGAAGGTAGTCGTAGATCTCGGTGACGGTGCCGACGGTGCTCCGGGGATTTTTTGACGTCGTCTTCTGCTCGATGGAGATGGCAGGCGAGAGCCCGTCGATGCTGTCGACGTCCGGCTTCTGCATCAGCCCGAGGAACTGCCGTGCATAAGCGGAGAGCGACTCCACGTAACGCCGCTGCCCTTCGGCATAGATGGTGTCGAAGGCAAGCGTGGATTTCCCCGATCCGGAGACGCCGGTGAGGACGATAAGCCGGTCGCGCGGGAGTTCGACGGTGATATTGTTGAGGTTGTGCTCCCGTGCCCCCTTGATGACGATTTTCTTCATTTTTGTATGCAGATCTCTTTGTCCTGATACTTCATAGCCGTTTGCGATCCAAATCTTTAAATAAAAATTCCGACGAAAGGCTCGGGTGCAGACGGGCCTGGAGGGGCCGTTGGGGCCCGGGCGTGGGTGGCGAACGTATCGCGGCACGGACCCCCACCCCCGCAGATCACCGGTTCGCATCATCCCTGTGGGCGAGAAGACCCCCCTCCGGCTCCCGGGACGCTGAGAGACCCGTTCGGTCGAAGGGTGGGAATAACGAGTATGCGCTCGTCAGGCGGCCCGGTGCGAAAAAAAGGATATTCAGGATCATGGGCCGAGGAGCCCCCCGACTTGAGTCGGGGGAGGAATCGGTGCAACACGCCGGTCACGGACCCGGGTCTGCACACGGGCCCGCGAACCGATCCGGTTCCTGCTCTTCCCCGGGGCTCACCGCTCCCAGTAAGGCGTATACCCGTAGTGACTGTACATGCCGGTGAGCCACTCGCGCTGGGCGGTCGTTGGCCAGTTGTCCTTATCAAACCCGGGTGCGTTCTCCAGCCGCTCTTTGGACACGTCCAGAACGAAGACGTCGTCAGCCCCGTTGTACTGAAGCGCCTCCCAGGGGACGGCAAAGAGCTTATCGCCGAGCCCCATGATACCCCCGAACGAGAGGGCGGCGTAGGCGATGCAGCCTTCGCTGATATCGATCACGACATCCTTGATACTCCCGAGGTCTTCACCCCGCGGATTCCGAACCGAGTAATCCGCAAGATCTCTCCCTCGTACAATACTTCGTCTCTCCACCGTTGTGGTAGCCCCTTTCATCTACATCACATCTCCAGAATCCGTGGGACAGAGGTTCCCACTCCAACGGAGTCGATACGGGCCGGGGAGTATTTAATTTTTGTGATAATATAATAATCAGAACATATTGTGGGAAAAAGCCGTTCTCCGTGCGACAGCGGAGCGCAGTACCCCCGGCTTCCTCTGTCACAGGCAACAGGGAGCATCGCAGCCATAACCTTCCCCGACCGGCGAGCAACGACCTCTTCGACCGACCGCTACTAGTCCTGCCGGAGGTTCCCACGCATAACCGCACCGGCAGCCCCACCGGCGGCCCCGAAGAGAGGGAACAATAATCCCAGCGCGACCGTTGCCATCCCCGCGAGCCCGGCGACGAACCCCGTGCCGGAAGAAGCAGTCCAGAGTAGTGGGATAGAAAAGAGACCGGTCCCGAAGAGCGCCGTGACAAGCCCGGCCTCGAGACCGTCCTCCGGCCTGCTGCCGGCAGCGTACCCCGCGATAACGCCGCCGACGAGCGGAGAAACTACAATCAGCGGGCCGAGAAAACCAAATATAAGAGTCGAACCGGCGATGATGGCCGTGCCGGCACCGATCCTGAGCCACCGGGTCCGCTCGCCCGCCCCGGCCGCGCCCCTCCGGATACCGTTTCCCGCCGCATCCCCGGCTGCCCCGCCGATGGCGCTGTAGGGAAGGAGGAGTGCAGTGAGGACGAGAGTGTAGAAGATCAAGGTCGTCCGGAACGGGGATACTGAGGTCTGCTCTCGACGAGACTCATGAGGGTTGTGGCGGAGGCCACGATGAGGGCCACGACTGCCCCGCATATGGCGCCGGTGATGGCGCCGTCCTTCGCCGTGCTCCGGGTGAAGAGTCCGGCGATGAGCCCCCGCCAAAGAGGAACGCCACCGTCATCACCGGATCCGGGTGGATCTCCACGCGACCGAGGAGGAAGACCGCACCGATCGCCAGTGCCCCCACAACCGCCCCGGAGAAACGGCAGGCGTTTGACGATACCATCCGGGAATCGCATCTCGGCGCACGATGCTGTTCTGGTTTGCCCCGGCCGCCGGTGCGCAGGTATTATACACGAGGAGCGTATGGAATTGCAACGGAGCCGTCGCTCCTTAAGCGGACCCGTATACCATGAGCATCACAGACTACTGCCGGCGAACCGTCGCCTTCACCCGGGATATCATGCGGCAGCCGGCGAAGGTCGACAGGGACCTCCAGTTCTCCGACCTCGTCTTCTTCCTCCGGTTCGCCCGGCCGATCTGGAGCGTGGGCGTGCTGGCGCTCGTAGCGACGGCGCTCGTCTCCGCCGCAAAGACCGTTCTCCCACTCAGCATCAAGTTCCTCATCGACAACATCCTCCTCGGGGAGACCCCGCTCCCCGATACTCTCCTCGCGGAAGCCGGTGGGATCCTCTCGTCGCTCAACATCCTCACCGTCGCCCTCCTCGCGCTCGGACTTTTTACCGGCGGCATGGATCTCGCCCGAAACTATTGGACTGCCCGGTTCCGAGAAGGCTACGCCTTCAATCTCCAGACCACCCTCGTCGAGCATGTCCTGAGTTTCCCGCTCTCCTACTTCAAGTCGCGGCAGACCGGTTACATCATGTCCCGCCTCTCCGACGACGTCCAGATCCTGCAGTACACCTTCTCCCAGTACCTCCCCCAGATCATCGCAAACGCCCTCTACGTCGCCTTCACCCTCGTCATCCTCTTCATCCTGAACCTCAGGCTGACCCTTGTCGTCATCGCCTTCATCCCCCTTTACCTGCTGGTCAACGCTGTCTTCATCCGAAGGATCCGCGCCGCCACCCACCAGGAACGCGAGCGGCAGGCCTATGTCTCGCGGGACCTCCAGGAGGTGATCTCCGGCATCGATACCGTGAAATCGCACGCCGCGGAGGACCGGGAGGTGCGCAAGGTCTCCGGGACGCTCCGGAACATGGTCAATGCCCGGATCCGGAACACGATGCTCTCGGCGCTCTCGGAGTATTTCAGGATCGGCACGATGTCGCTCATGTTGATCGCAGCCTTCTGGTTCGGCGGGAACGAGGTGCTCGCCGGCGGTATGACCGTTGGCGACTTTGTCGCGTTCGCGGTCTACATCGTGACGTTCGCCCCCACCGTCAACACCTTCTTCGCCTTTCCTGTCGTCATGCAGCCCGCGCTCACGTCCGCCGGCCGCCTGCGCGAACTCTTCCGGATGAGCGGCGAGGCGGGGACCGCCCCCGGCACCGGGGGGATTGCGCCCGCCGACGTGCAGGGCCTGATTGAGTTCTCCGGCGTCTGGTTCGGCTATGCTGAGTCGGACCCGGTCATCCGGGACGCAACTTTCGTCGCCCGTCCCGGCGAGACGGTCGCCGTCGTCGGGAGAACCGGCGTGGGGAAGACGACGCTGATCAACCTGATTCTCCGGGCATTTATGCCGCAGCGCGGCACGATCACGCTTGATAAGCGCGACCTCTCATCGCTCGACCCCCGGTGGCTGCGACGGCAGGTATCGCTCGTCTCGCAGGACCTCTTTCTCTTCCACACCACCATCGAGGAGAACATCCGTTACAGCAAGCCTGACGCGACCTTCGAGGAGGTGATAGGGGCTGCACGGAAGGCGCAGATCCACGAGGATATCATGCAGTTCTCCGAGGGCTACGGGACGATCGTCGGGGATCGCGGGACCCAGCTCTCCGTCGGCCAGCGGCAACGGGTCGCCATCGCCCGCGCGTTCCTGAAAGACGCGCCCATCCTTATCCTCGACGAGCCCACATCGGCGCTGGACCTGCAAACCGAGGACCGGATCCGGCAGATACTCCGGGTGCTGACCCGGGGCCGGACGACCATCCTCATCTCCCACCGTCCATCGCTCCTGGAACTTGCCGACCGCGTCCTCACGATCGAGGGCGGACGGGTGCGGGAGTGTCGGGGAGCCGCAGACGGGATCGACCCCGGGTCCCGACCGGTCGCCCCCTGATCTCGACCGCAGGCCGATGGAGTGTGCCGCCGCATTCCGTTCCACGCCGGCTACCCGACCGGGTGACCCACGGCACGGAGGACGGCGAGAATGATGAAGTAGCCGACGACGGTCCCGATGAGCATCGAAGCGACGGCAGCGAGGCTGCTCTGCCAGTGCATGCGGCTCCACCAGCCTGCTGCACTGCCAATGAGGAAGGATGCGAAGATGATGAGGAGTTCCCGTCTCTCGAGCGTTGCCATGTTGATGGGGAACTATCGGTCTTCGCCGGCCATAATCGTTTGCGCATACGCCCGCACCGCAGGGTTATATGCCGGCAGGCGTCAATTCCATGATGGATGTTCATCGCCTGCCACCTCCTCTTCGGCCTCGTCCTCGGGCTCGCGCTTGCCAGGCACCTGGGCGATCGGCGGCTCATCGGCTTCTCCGCCCTCGGGGCCGTCCTTCCCGACCTGATCGACAAACCAGTGGGCCACATCCTGCTCGCGGATTCTCTCGACTCCGGCCGGATATTCGCGCACGGGCTGCTCTTCCTCGTGCTCCTCCTCGCTCTCGGCATCGCCGTCGAGCGGCGACAGGGGTCGTTTGCACTCCTCGCCGTCGCAGCGGGCGGGCTCTCCCACCAGGTCCTCGACACGATGTGGACATTACCCGTCACCTGGTGCTTCCCGCTCCTCGGTCCGTATCAGCCCTACGAGTACACCAACTACTTCGGCAACGCCTTGCTTGCAGAGGCTTCGTCGCTCTCGGAGTGGGTCTTTCTTTTCGCATCGGCCGGCATCGCCCTCACCGCCTGCTGGAATCCCCGGCCGGACCTTCTTCCGGCCGCTCGCAAACTCGTCAGCGTCTCCATTCCGCTCCTCGGCCTCCTCGCCCTTGCCTCCCTCTACGCCTGGGCGGCCGGCCTCCCGGAGAGCATCCTTATGACAGGGGGCGGGCCGGAGGATTGCCTGATGCTTGGACTGGTGGGTGCCGTCGGGGTCGCCGGGACGCTCAGGTACCGGGACCTCCTGAACGCCGGGCAGAGCCGTCAGTGAAGAGACGTGATCGTAGTGATGCAGCCCGGGACGGTTCTCTCCACACGGAGCGCCGCCCTCCCCGCCGGTTTGATCTCGACGACAAACGATCCGTATGGAGCGCAGTCGGTCAGGGTCTGCGGCGCGATGTTCAAGAAACACTCTTCCCCGGCTTCGAGAAGGAGGTCGCAGTCGCTGTTCAATTGTTCCTGGATACTCCAGAACCCGCTCTTGGGAGCCCTGGTAACAAGAGGTTCGCTCTGCGTGAGTAGCCCCTTATGCCGGGGACCGACGATACGGACAGAGACCGTGGTCATATCGATCGGCTCGCCGCCGGCGGTGAGTCTGACCGGAATGATGATGGATTCGATGTAGTTGTGACTCTTGCTGATGCCGTAGACGTTTCCGGTCACCATGCAACTTGACCCGGCCTGTCCGACACCCTGATGAACAACCGACTGACCCTGCTGTGCAGAGAAGAACCCTGCCTGCAGAACGACAAAGGCAAAGACCGATGCAACGACGACAAATGCAATGAGGACGATTGCCGCTTCCAGGCCGGTGAACCCGGCATCAGACAGGCCAGACGTATCAGAAGATCTCGAAGTGAACATTCGTCTCAATGCCCGTGGGAATTGTTCTGGTCAGTGAAGCGGTCGCCCCTCCCGCGGCGGTCATCTCGATGGTGAACGTATCACCAGGCCGGATGCCTGCACTATCGACCTTAAGGTTCACCGTGACGACCTCCCCTGCCTCCAGGAAGTCTCCGGCATCTTTTTGATACCGCCAGTTTTCGGTGACGCGGGTATCGCCGGGGGAGAACGTGACGAGGGTCTCCTTTGTGGCGATGGTGTAGGTCATGCTCCCCATATCGACCGCGGCGAGATCGGTCGCGGTCTCAAGGTCGAACTCCACAGTATCGAGCACGCTTGATGAGTTCAGTCTGGCGATGACCACGTATCCCGGTCGGAGAGCGGACCCGGCTTCTTCGAGGGCGGCATGCATCACTTCCTGGTTCTTCTGCGCTGTAATCATGCCCATCCCGAGAACGATGTAGGCAAAGACCGATGCAACGACAACAAAGGCGATGAAGATGATGGCCGCCTCAAGTCCCGTGAAAGCCCGATCGTCCCTCTCCTCCCGTAGCATACTGATCGCACGTTTGTCACACTCCAATTAAAATATACTGATTTTTTCCGGGGTCGTATCGCCATAGGTGCCACCGGACCTTCTTCGGGCAGGGCGATTCCAGTGCGGGAAGCCGCCGATCACGGCGATCACTCGCCCGGCAGAGGAGCCCGCTTCGGGAAGTCACGCCCGTCGACGCCGCGGGAACCGGAGATGGGCGTCCCCGGAGAACCTATTTATAGCAGGGCTTTTCATGAGGTACCAGAATGCCGCCTGAACCACCCGCCGATCGCTTCATCTGTCCTGCCGGTCACCATACCGTCCCGCCGGATGTAAACCTCGCCCATCTATGGGTTATCCTCGCCCTCATTGGCGTTTATCTCCCGGTCATCAGCGGGAGTCTCCCTCACGTACTCGTTGCCCTGCCATTCATCTCAGGGCTCGCCATCGCTATTGTATTGCTCTTCGGCCTCGTGCTGAATTACATCCACCCGGATATCCGGATCCTCCCTGTTGTCGCCTCTCTTGCGGCATCCAGCGTCATCACCGGTCTTATCGCAGGGTCCCGGCGTTGCGGCCTGCCGGAAGAAAGCCGTTGTACGGTCCCGTTCGGCACGTTCCTCACCGCGGGGCAGGAGGAGAGCTCGGGCAGCTCCGCGTCCCGGATCAACCGGGTCCTGGGTATCGTCCTCGTTGCCGCCCTCCTCGTGGCCATCGGGACGACGATCTTCATCGTCGTCGCCCCGGACGAGGGAGAGAGGTTCACCGAGTTCTACATCCTCGGGCCGAAGGGGACGGCAGCCGATTACCCGACGGAGTTCATGGCCGGAACGCCGCAGACGGTCATCATCGGGATCGGGAACCACGAGCATCAGGAGGTTACCTACACGGTGGAGACGTTTGCCGTGGAGAGCAGGCTTGATACCGCAAAGAACCAGTCGACGATCGTCTCGGCGACGCTGCTCGACCGATTCTCCGTCACGGTGCCCCATAACCAGACCGTAGAGCAACCCTACACCTTCCGGATCAGTGACCCGGATACGGACAGGATCGAGTTCCTCCTCTTCAAAGAGACGCCGCCCGATGAGATCCCGGTGAACAACCTCACCGATGCAAGTTACCGCAATCTGCGCCTCTGGCTGCGGGTGCACTGACGGCAGGCCGGGGAGAAGGGGTCGCCTGCATGCTGTTCTCAAGCGACCCCGATAACGCGGCCTCCGTGACGGGAGCGGGTCGCCGGATCGGAGAGTCGTCCCTGATGGACTGTAATTGCATGTACAACGAGTTTTTCCAAATATTTATCAATCCGGACGGCATACAGTTCTTCGAGGTACACAGATGAAACGCGGAATTGTGGTCGCCTCCCTCCTGGTTCTGGCGCTCATGACTGTCCCTGTCGGGGCTTTCAGCGCAGACAACCTCCTGATAACCGTGGACGAGGATGGAAGCGCAGATATCACCTTTAACTACACTCTCTCGTGGATCGAGAGGATCGCCGTCTTCTTCAAGATCGCTGAGCCGGAGCAGGAACTGAAGTCCGCGCTCGAGGGGGCATGCGGGACACCGGTAACGGTGACTTCGGTCGAGAGCAACGCCGCTACATTCTCGATCCAGAGTTTTGCCAGGATCAAGAGCGCCGATGACGGGAACGTCTACTCGACGCCGGGACTCGACTTCACCGGAGCGCAGGAGGTGCTTGAAAGTTACTGGTTTGCACCGCTCGTCGATGCCGATTTCTCCCCGAACCTGACGTTGGTCCGGTTCCCGGACGGCCACGAGGAGACGTTCGAGAACCAGTTTGCTATCCCGGCCCTCTCCCACACGCTTCCGTGAGCGGGACCTTACAATCCCTTCTTTTTCGTATACCATCTTACTGCGGGACCGTTACCTGGATTCTGCAGTATAGGACCCTGTTTCGTGGCCCCGGGTGCTGGAGCCGGATCTTCCCCGGGCCCCCCTGGACCCAATACTCGCTCATGTTAGCACCTGACAACGGTGGCCTGCATGAAACGCCTGCTTCATCACGACGAAGGGGTGTTCCACCGGGGATCGTGTTCGACTGATGTCCTTTTTCAAAAAAGGGTGATAGTATTACTTTTTAGTTTCAAGCCGTTTCACCGAGTCAAGTGCCTCGTCTGAAGTAAGAATAGGTTCAAGACTATCCACGAGAATAAAGGGTGTCCAGTTTGAGGTTGCAGCCATAATTCCTTTCTCATCCCCGTCCCGGATCGAATAACCGTTGAAACTGGGAGAGATCCCCCATTCTGTCAGTGCACCCATCTTCATTTCAGCTTTCACTCGTTCGAGCAGCGTGTGCCAGAGCTTCATCCGCTCCTCCGGATTGGTGGGAATCAGTGCGGGATTAATGTGCCAGCTGGAATAGTATCTCGTCATACCAAAACCTCCTCATTTTTCATCGCTCTGCGGTCATCGCACGCTTAAAAAGGGGGACCAGATACACTTGTCCCGATAATTATTGCTATCTCTCAGAGCGGTGTTCACTGTAGACCATTGAGGTATGATAATTCTTTCGAGATGGAATTCAAGTACTTCGCTCAACTCTTCCCCTCTCTCGTTCAATTTACCATCGCGTGGCCTTCTTTTTCCGAAACCCATTGCCAAACACAGTGATTCCTATCACCACTCACATCGATGCCCGGGTTGCCCCACAGATCATGAGTCAGAAGCAGTCAAATCGAACCACCCCACCTCCCAGGGGGCAGCCATAGCCGTGCCCGGAAGTTCCCCCGGGAACGCTTGCGAAGGGGAGTGGCTATGCCCTCGACGCGGCACCGTCCACCGCTGCCCGCCGCACGGGGCCGGAGAGCCGTGGTTCACCGGTTGCAGCCTTGCCAAAAAAAGAGGGGAGTCTTCCCCTTACTTGAAGATGTCGAAGATCTGGTCGCTGCCGGTGTCGGAGAGACGCTTGCGTTCCGTCTGTTCCTCGACGAGCGCGAGGACCGGGAGCTCCATGTCCACACCCGGGGTGTGGCCGAACATCTGTTCCATGTCCGCCTGCAGGGCGTGCATGAAGAGCGCATTCGGGATATCCATCGCGCAGTTCTCCTCGCACTGGCCGCAGTTGATGCACGAATCCGAGACGTGGGCGTAGCGGATCAGGTGGAACATGAAGGGCGGCGGGACCTGACCGGGCGTGACCAGGTAGGACTTCTTCGTGCTGCACTCGACGCAGTAGCAGATCGGGCAGTTCTCGATGCAGGCGTAGCACTTGATGCACCGGGAAGTATCGTTCATGATCTTCTTTAAGCGGTCCTTCCCTTCGCCGAGTCCCTCGAAGTAGCGGGCCCGCCACTTGTCGCCGAGTTTCAGCATCGCGTTCTCGACCTTGCCGCGGATCTCGAGTGCCTTTGCGGGCACGGCGTCGGTCTTGACGGCTCCAGCCTGCACGGCACCGTTGAGGAGGTTTGCACCCTTCTCGGAGCAGACCTCGACGAACGTGGCCTTCCCGGCCTTATCGCCGATGACGCCCCAGTTGCCGCAGGCGAGGTCCGCCTGGCGCGGGACCTTCATCTTGCAGCGGCGGCAGTTGCTGCGGCGGCCGAAGCCCTCCTCCTCGAGCTCGTCCATCGAGATGCCCTTGTGCTGGCCGTCTTTCGTGACGATGATGAACTGGCCCTTGTCGATCTCTTCCTTGACGACGTCGTCGGGGTCGACCCCGAACTTCTCGCGGATCATCTTCCGGGCAGCCACGGGGCTGACCGAGCCGCCACAGTTGAGCCCGATCATCAGGACGTTGTCCAGGTTGACCTGGTTGCGCTTCGCGAGCTCGTACAGGCCCATCGCGTCACAACCCTTGACCGGAACGGCGATCCGCATCTTCTCGGCGCCGTCAAGGTACTGCTTGACCAGCTTCGAGAGCAGGAGCGTCCCGCAGTGGAGCGAGCCGGCCGTCTGGGCGATCTCGGCGGGGTCGGTGATGAGCGTGGGGACAGCATCGTAAATATCCTGTCCCTTCTTGACGGCAAGGACAGCGTCCACCATGCCGGACTTAAGCGCGTGCGTCAGCAGAGCGGTGACCGCTCCGCCGCATTCGCCTCTCTCCTGGCAGGCGGCGTCGGCTGCCCAGGCGTAGAACGTGTCTCCTTTCGCTGCCATTTTCAGGCCTCCGTAATCTTCTCAACTTTCACAGCACAGGCCTTGAACTCCGGGATCTTCGCGATCGGGTCAAGGGCATTGTGAGTCAGTATGTTCGCCGCGCACTCGGCGAAGTGGAACGGCATGAACATGACACCCTTCTTGATGTCTTTGGTCACCTTTGTGGCGACGTCGATGGTCCCGCGGCGGGAGGTCACACGGACCATTTCTTTGTTCTGGACGCCGAGCGCTTCTGCATCCTCGGGGCTGATCTCGATCCAGCCGGTGGGGACCTCAGCATCGAGGGTCGCAGAGCGGCGGGTCATGGACCCGGTGTGCCAGTGCCAGATACAGCGTCCGGTGGTGAAGAGATAGGGGTACTCATCGTCGGGAACTTCCGCCGGGGGTTTCCACTCGATGGGGTGCATCACGCCCATGCCGTCGGGGTGCGAACACTTGCCGATGTGCAGGATGGGTGTGCCGGGGTGCTCTACAGTGGGGCAGGGCCAGTGGAGCGCTTCGGGCCTGTTGAGCCGCTCGTAGGTCATGCCGTGGTAGGACGGGGTGAGGGAGGCCATCTCGTTGAAGATCTCCTCGGCGCTCTGGAAGGTGAACTGCTTGGCGTAGCCCATGGCAGCTGCCACTTCGCAGATGATCTGCCAGTCGACCTTTGCCTCGCCGGGCGGGTCCTGGGCCTTGCGCCACATCTGGACGCGCCGCTCGGTGGAGGTCTGGGTCCCGTCCTTCTCTGCGTAGCAGGTGGCGGGGAGGACAACGTCGGCCATCTGGGCAGTCTCGGTCAGGAAGATATCCTGGACGACCAGGAACTCCAGACTCTCGAGAGCGTGCTTGACGTGGTTGAGGTCCGGGTCGGAGAGCATCGGGTTCTCGCCCATGATGTACATGCCCTTGAGTTCGCCGGGGTTGTCGGTCAGGACGTCCATCATGACGGTGACCTCGTAGCCGTTCTTAGGCTCGCAGATGCCGTCGGGGAAGCCCCAGGCGTCGGCGAACTTCTTGTGGGCGGCCGGGTCGATGACCTTCTGGTAGCCGGTGAAGACGACCGGGAGCGCTCCCATGTCGCAGGCGCCCTGCACGTTGTTCTGGCCACGGAGCGCGTTCACGCCGCCACCGCGCTTGCCGATGTTTCCGGTGAGCATCTGGATGTTTGCGGTCGACTTGACGTTGTCGACACCCACCGTGTGCTGGGTGATGCCCATCGAGTAGAGGAGTGCGGAGGATTCGGCGGTACCGATCCACTCGGCTGCGGTCTTGAGATCGGCAGCGGCAATACCGGAGATCTTCTCGACGTTCTCGGGGAGGTACGTGTCGCTGAGCACGACCGCTTTGAGTTCCTCGTATCCCTTTGCACGGGTCGAGACCCATTCCTTGTCTTCCCAGCCGTTTCGGATGATCTCGCCCATCAGGCAGTTGAGGATGGCCACGTCGGTGCCGGAGTAGAAGGATGCGTAGAGGTCAGCCTGCTTTGCGGTCGGCGTCTTGCGCGGGTCGAATACGATGAGCTTTCCACCGTTCAGCTTTGCCTGCATGACCTTGCGGCCGATGAGCGGGTGCTGCTCGAAGGTGTTGGACCCGATGATGAAGACGCACTTCGATTCGGCGATGTCGAGGATCGAGTTGGTCATCGCCCCGGAGCCGAAGGAGGCGGCAAGACCCGCGACGGTGGAAGCGTGGCAAAGCCGGGCGCAGTGGTCGATGTGCCGGGTCTTGAAGACGCCGCGTGCCAATTTCATCAGCAGGTAGTTCTCTTCGTTCGAGACACGAGCGGAAGAGAGGCAGGCGATCTCGTCGGGCTTGTAGGACTTGAACTTCTGCGCGATCAGGTCATAGGCCTCGTCCCAGGTCGCCTCGACGAACTTGCCGTCCTTCTTGATGAGCGGCTTCGTGAGACGGTCCGGGCTGTTCACGAACTCGTGAGCGTAGGTCCCCTTGGGGCAGACCTTCCCCTCGTTGACCGGAGAACGCTTGTAAGGTTGTGTGCCGACAACCTTCCCGTCCTTCACGACGAGGTTGAAACTGCATCCCGTACCACAGTACGGGCACGTTGTCTGTACATACTTGAGATCCATGGTTAAACCTCGGATGCACAGATATTGACGATGGGAATATTTAACACTAGTGATTAACAAGCCGGTTTTTGATGAATATGTGTGGGTCGCACGCCCCTCCCTTCTGTGAGGTCGGTGCCAACACCGTGAATCATCGGCCGGATCTGCATGCGGCGATATCGTCCGGGTTTATAGGTCAGGGCGCTCCTGGAATAACGCCGGATGAGCTGCAGCGGAGAGAAAAAAGGATTAGTTGGTGTAGGGCGCCTTCCCGAGTTTGGACTCGAACGCGCTGTCACCCTCGGTCCTGATGGCATGAGAGAAGAGCGCGAGCGGGATATCCATCGGGCAGAGCTCTTCGCACTGGCCGCAGTTGATGCAGGAGTCGGAGATGTGCGCAAACCGTCGGAGGTGGAACATCGGGTTCGGCGGAACCTCTCCGGAAGTGATCATCCTGGAGTTTCCTTTGAGTTCCTCTGCGACCGGGAAGCAGACCGGACAGTTCTCGATGCAGGAGTAGCACTTGATGCACCGGCCGGTCTCGCGGGCAATGGTGCCCCAGAGGTCGGATGCAAGCGCCTCAAAGTTCTTCTTCCGCCACTTGTTGCCGAGACCCAGCATCGCGCCCTCGACCTTGCCGCGGATCTCGAGTGCCTTTGCAGGTACGGCGCCGGTCTTGACGGCTCCGGCTGCAACAGCTGCATCGAGGAGGTTTGCGCCCTTCTCGGAGCAGACCTCGACGAACGTGGCATTTCCGGCTTTTTCACCGATGACGCCCCAGTTGCCGCAGGCGAGGTCCGCCTGGCGCGGGACCTTGTAGAGGCACCGGCGGCAGTTGGACCGGCGGCCGTAACCCTCGTCCTCGAGATCGTCTATCTTGATTCCTTTGTGGCCGCCTTCATACTCAATGATGAACTGGCCCTTGTCGATCTCTTCCTTGTGGACCTGGTCGGGGTCGACCTCGAACTTCTCGCGGATCATCTTGCGGGCCAGGATCGGGCTGACCGAGCCGCCACAGTTGACTCCGAGAAGGAGGAGACGATCCATATCGACTGCATCGCGCCTCGCAAGTTCGATCAGGCCCATCGTGTCGCAGCCCTTGACCGTGACGCCGAGCCGTGCGGTCTTGTTGGCATCAAGGTAATCCTTCACCACTTTCGAGAGCAGGAGCGTCCCGCAGTGAAGGGATCCTGCCGTCTGTGCGATCTCGGCGGGGTCGGTGATGAGCGTGGGGACGGCGTCGTAAAGGTCCGCACCCTTCCTGATGGCGAGGACAGCGTCCACCATGCCGGACTTAAGGGCGTACTGCTGGAGGGCGGTGATCGCACCTCCGCACTCTCCTTTCTTCAGCACGTCGGCGTCGGCCGCCCATGCGTAGAACGTATCTCCAATTGCAGCCATATTCAGGCCTCCGTAATCTTCTCGACCTTCACAGCACAGGCCTTGAACTCCGGGATCTTCGCGATCGGGTCGAGAGCGTTGTTTGTCAGGACGTTCGCCGCACACTCCTTGAAATGGAACGGCATGAACATGACGCCCTTCATGATGTCTTTGGTCACCTTCGCGGGAACGTTCACCGTACCGCGGCGGGTGGTCGCACGAACCGTCTCCTTATCCTTGATGCCGAGTGCTTTCGCATCCTCGGGGTTGATCTCGATCCAGCCCGTCGGGACCTCGGCGTCGAGGGTCGCGGACCGGCGGGTCATGGTGCCGGTGTGCCAGTGCCAGAGGACACGGCCGGTGGTGAGGACGAACGGATACTCCGCGTCGGGGACCTCCGCCGGGGGTTTCCACTCGATCGGGGTGAAGATGCCGAGGCCGTCGGGGTGGGCAAACTTCTCCTTGTGGAGAATCGGCGTGCCGGGGTGGTCTGCCGCGGGGCAGGGCCAGTGGAGAGCTTCGGGCCGGTTGAGCCGCTGGTAGTTCATGCCGGCATACGAGGGGGTGACCTTCGCGACCTCGTTGAAGATCTCCTCGGCGCTCTGGTAGGGGAACTGGGCAGCGTAGCCCATCTTTGCCGCGAGTTCGCTGATGATCTGCCAGTCGACCTTTGCCTCGCCGGGCGGGTTCTGGGCCGTGCGCCACATCTGGACGCGCCGCTCGGTGCTGGTCTGGGTCCCGTCGCGTTCCGCGTAGCAGGCGGCGGGCAGGACGACGTCGGCGAGTTCGGCAGTCTCGGTCATGAAGATGTCCTGGACGACCAGGAACTCCAGGTTATCGATAGCATGCTTGACGTGGGTCAGGTCCGGGTCGGAGAGCATCGGGTTCTCGCCCATGATGTACATGCACTTGAGTTCGCCGGGGTTGTCGGTCAGGACGTCCATCATGACGGTGACCTCGTAGCCGTTCTTGGGCTCGCAGATGCCGTCGGGGAAGCCCCAGGCGTCGGCGAACTTCTTGTGGGCGGCCGGGTCGATGACCTTCTGGTAGCCGGTGAAGACGACCGGGAGCGCTCCCATGTCGCAGGCGCCCTGCACGTTGTTCTGGCCACGGAGCGCGTTCACGCCGGAGCCGGGCTTGCCCAGGTTGCCGGTCAGCATCTGGATGTTTGCCACCGACTTGACGTTGTCGACACCGACGGTGTGCTGGGTGATGCCCATCGAGTAAAGGATCGCGCCGGGTTTGGTCGTACCGAACCACTCGGCGGCAGTCTTGAGGCTCTCGACCGGGATCCCGGAGATCTTCGAGACGTTCTCAAGGCTGTAGGTGTCTTTCATGACAACTTCCTTGAGTTTCTCGTAGTCCTTGGTCCGCTTCTCGATGAACTCCCTGTCCTCCCAGCCGTTCCGGATGATCTCCTGCATCAGGCCGTTTAAGATGGCGACATCGGAGCCGGAGACGAACGGCATGTAAAGGTCGGCCTGACGGGCGGTCGCGGTGTAGCGCGGGTCGGCATAGATGACCTTCGCGCCGTTCTTCTTGGCCTGGACGATCTTACGGCCGATGAGCGGGTGCTGTTCAAAAGTGTTGGACCCGAGGACAAAGACACACTTCGATTCAGCGATGTCCAGGATGGAGTTGGTCATCGCCCCGGAGCCAAAGGCGCCGGCGAGGCCGGCGACGGTGGAGGCGTGGCAGAGCCGGGCACAGTGGTCGACATGGCGGGACTTCATGACGCCACGGGCGAACTTCATCATCAGGTAGTTCTCTTCGTTCGAGACCCGGGCGGAGGAGAGCGCCGCGAACTCATCGGGCTTGTAGGACCTAAACTTCGATGCAATCAGGTCATAGGCCTCGTCCCAGGTCGCCTCGACAAACTTGCCGTCCTTCTTGATGAGCGGCTTCGTGAGGCGGTCCGGGCTGTTCACAAATTCATGGGCATAGGTGCCCTTCGGGCAGACCTTCCCCTCGTTCACGGGTGAGCGGCGGTAGGGTGCCGTTCCAACAACTTTGCCGTCCTGAACGACAAGGTTGAAACTGCAGCCTGTTCCACAGTAGGGGCATGTTGTGGCTACATACTTCAACGTCATACTTTTACACCTCTCTAAGGCGAACGGAATATCGGATGTTAATGTACTTAAATTGTATTAGTTAACTTGGTTTATCCCTGAACCTAACAGCAGTATCGTTAGAAGGATAACACATTATATTGTACGTTTGAGGTTTGGCGTGTTGGATTTCAGCAGACGACCAATCCACATATAAGCGGATGTTAACAAAAATTACTAAACCCGCTGCTCCGGACAGGGCTCCAGGGGCCGCTCGCTGCTCCAGAGTCGACGCGGGCGGGTCCTCTTCGGAGCGCCCCTTCCGTGGACTCACATGATCCCTGTGCCGGAGAATCCCGGGAGGATATGTTATTATCGGTGGGGACCTACACTTCCTGCAGAAACAGGGAGGAGCCATTGTGAAGAAGACAGTACCGGTCTCGCCGATGCTCGCCGATCTGGTGGGAGGTGCCCTTGTGGCAATGGACGGCGTAACGTTCACCGACCGTGATGTCTGCCCGTCGTGCGGCGGTCCGGTGACCGGGCACGACCTGCGAGCAAAGCGGTTTGCCGTCATACTTGATCATGAGAAGGAGCGCACTATTCGGGTCTACGTGAAGCGTTTCTACTGCCAGCGGTGCAACACCCTCTGCTACGCAGACGCACCGTTCTATCCGGACACCCGCCTCGCCTCACCCATCGTCGACCTCTGTCTCCTCCTATCGCACCAGATGCCCTTCAATCGGGTGGCGCAATACCTCCGGGCGATGAGGATCGTCGTCGATCGGGGGACGATCAGAAACTATGCCTCCCGCGACTTCGGCACGATACCGGCAGCAGAACTCTTTGGCCTCCTTCTACCGCTCTCCCTGCTGAACCTCGCCACCTTCATCCTCGGGCACGAGCGGCGTCCCATCGTAGGGGCAGAAGCGCTCGCTGCCTGCGGTCTCCCATCCACAGGCCGGACAGCGCTTCACGACAGGGGGTCGCCCGAAGAGCGGGATCAGCGGGATAAATAGGAAGAGAAAGAAGAACGGAAAGCCGAGCGCCAGCGACACCGCCGTGATGGCGATCGAGACCGCCAGCAGGATGAGGGTCAGTCGCAAGCGGCTCGCCGTAGCGCAACCTCCCTCACCGCGTAGGCCGGGAGTGCATCCGCGACCTCCCCGATCTCCTGCTCCAGCGTGATGCCGGCCAGTTCACGGGCAAAGATCTCCGCTCCTACCCCCGCCGTGATCACCCGTTCGGCACCACTCCGGAAGAGTGCGCGCCCCACTGCCCGGACGATCAGCGTCCGCTGGGCCTCCCAGAACTGCCGGGCGACCTGGAGGCCGCCGGAGTTCCCGATCTCATCGATGTCTGCGCAGACAACCCGGGCGAGCCTCCGGAGCGCAGCGTCGACGGTCTTCTCGCCGTTATCCGGTGCAGGGCAGGTGTAGTCAACCGGCGCGATATGGCCGAGGACGAGGTGCGCGTCGGCGCTTGCAGCGAAGTACTCGGTGCTCACCGGGGTTACCGTCCCGTCCAGCGTGACCGACGAGAGGATTGTGGCGACGTTCGTCCTGAGCATGCCGGTGTAGACGAGGTACTGCTTCTGCAGCCGCCGGGTGTCGGTCAGCCCTTTGAGGTCTTCGAAACAGTTGAGCGGGATGACGTCGGCGGTGGTGCTCCCGACGTCGAGGAGGACCGCGTCGGCATACTCTCCTCTCAGGTAGTCGGCCGATGCCAGCCAGTTTGCGGCGGCAAGGGCCGGGACCGGCCGGGCATGGAACGCTGCGTCGGTCCCGTAGAAGGCGGCGTCGGGAATGACCCCCTGGACGGCATCGACGATCCAGCGGATCCCCTCGATCTTGCTCGAAAAGCAGTCCGCGAGTTCCCCGCTCATCACCACGGCTGCGGGCTCTGCGTATGGTTCGAGGAGATCGGCGAGCGGTGCCCCCTGCCAGAGCGGGCAGTAGTGGATATGCACGCCGGCATCGTCGACGACCTTGAGGTTCGCACCGCCGATATCGATGCCGATCATACCCGGCTGATCCTCCCGCCCGTATCGAACCGCACCCTTCCGGAGAGGTGCACCTCACCTAACGCTTCGCCGTGCGACGCCCTGAAGAGAATGTCGGCGATCTCCTCCTCCATGATGGCGGCGATGCCGACCAGGCTGGTCGTGGGTCTCGGGTTGACGTCCACCACGTAGATACGGTCGCCGGCGACGACGTCGACCCCGGCATACCCCTGGCACCCAAGGACGTTCACCGCTCTGACCGCGGTCGCGACGATCTCTTCCTCGCGGTCGGGGTGGACGGGCGTCTCGCCCCCGAGATACCGGAAACTGCCGTCCTCCGCAACGGCGATCTCCTGCCGGTTGACGGCGAGGAGAAGCGGGGGGTTGCCCGTGTAGAACTCGCAGACATCGCCGGTCACCCGGCTCCCCACCAGGCTGACGCTCAGCGCCTCCCCCTCAACGTATGCCTGGGCAAACTCGCCGGCGCCCGGCTCCTCGTCCGTCAGCCTGACCCCCAGGGCGCCGCAGCCCATGATCGGCTTGACGACCCGCTTCCCTGCCCCGGCATCGGGGGGGACCGCCACCCCGTTCCGGGCGAGGATCGATGCTGCCCGTTGTTTATTGGCGCAAACGGCCGCGTTCATGCTCCCGCACCCGACGTTGTGGGTGAGTCCTTCGAGGAGGTGCGTGTACCGGAAGAGGAGATGGTCCGGCGCAATGACCAGCCCTACGTCGCACCCCGGCGCGAGCCTCCGGATCTCGCCCTCGAAATCGGAGCCCTCGGGGGTCACCACGTCGTAGCCGCACCTCTCAAAACTCTCGCTTATCGTGGCGAGCATGGCGGCACCCTCGGGCGCAAGCCCGGGGTCGTTGCATACGGAGTATTCGGCGAGAATTGCCTTCATCACAGTACAGGTTGCCTGCCAGGCACTTGACCCTGACGATCGGGCAAGTATTTGATGCGCGGGGACTATCCCTATAGACAAGGATGAAGCCAAAGATTCTGCTCACCAACGATGATGGGATCACGTCCGCGGGGCTCTGGGCGGCGTACGACGCGCTCGCGGCGATCGCCGACGTCACCGTGGTCGCGCCCGCCACCCAGCAGAGCGCCGTGGGGCGATCGATCTCCATATTCGAGCCGATACGAGCAACAAAGGTTACGATGAACGGGGTGCCGGCATACTCGGTCGGCGGAAAACCGACCGACTCCGTCATCATCGGGCTGTTTGCGCTGCGCCTGAACCCGGATCTCGTGGTCAGCGGGATCAACATCGGTGAAAACCTCTCGTACGAGTCCATCATGACCTCGGGGACTGTCGGGGCCGCGCTCGAGGCGTCTAACCAGGGGGTGCCGGCCCTTGCCTTCTCGCTGCAGGTGGAGGACCAGGGCGACAAGTTCGACGACCCCTCACGGGTCACGGACCGGTTCTTCGATGCGAAGCGGGTGGTCCGCGATATCTGCGGGAAAGTCCTCGCGAACGGGTTCCCCCAGAGCGCCCACGTGATCAACGTGAATATCCCGACACCGGTGCTCGGTGGCTACGAAATCACCCGCCTTGCCGAGAAACTCTTTTACACCGGCGTGGAGGAGCGCCTCGACCCCCGTGGACGCCCTTACTACTGGATCGACGGGCCCCTGCACGACGACGCGGCGGAGGGGACCGACGTGCACGCGGTACAGAAAGGCAACGTCTCGATAACACCCATCACGCTCGACTGCACGGCGTTCGGCGCCACGGACGACCTCAGGGGCATCTTTGACCGCACGGGTATCTGAGGGGAGCGTGAAGAGTATGTCCATACCTACGGCGCAGGCGGCATCGAAACAAAACGCAGGCTACCACGCAGCCGGGCTGGTCGAAGACGGGATGGTCGTCGGTCTCGGCACCGGGTCGACCGTCTTCTTTGCGATGGAGCGACTGGGGGAGCGGATAGCAAAAGACGGCCTTTCCATCGCCGGCGTCCCGACGTCCTACCAGGCGGCCATCCGGGCACGCCAGTACGGCATCCCGCTCACAAGCCTCGACGAGCATCCCGGGCTCGATATCGCCATCGACGGGGCCGACCAGGTCGATCCGGACCTCCACCTGATCAAAGGGCGCGGAGCGGCCCTCCTCCGGGAGAAGTGCGTCTGCGACGCGGCAGACAGGGTGATCATCGTCGTCGATCCGACGAAGACGGTCGATATCCTGAATGCGCCCGTCCCGGTCGAGGTGCTCCCGTTCGCCTCCGCGGGAGTCTTTCGGCGCCTCGCCGCACTCGGTGCCGCTCCGGTCCTCCGGGACGGTGTGAAGAAGGATGGCCCGGTCGTCACCGACAACGGGAACTTCATCCTCGACTGCGACTTCGGGGCTCTTGCAGACCCCCGGAGCCTGGAAGCGGATATAGCCGCCATCCCGGGTGCGCTTGAGTGCGGCTTATTTACCGCATACGGAGAAAAAATAACAGTTATTGTCGGTGAGGAGAAGGACTGCCGCGTCGTATCACTGTAATGATATGCATTCCCGCATCTTCTGGATAAGGTCTAACTGGTGCCGGGCTTCTCGTTTCTTCTCTTTCTCGATGGTATCCATGATCTCCGTTATCGGGCGGGAAAGCGTGTAGATCTTCACCGGCCGTCCTTTGCTCTCCGACTTGCTCTCGCGGGTGTCGATCCAGTCGCACTCTTTGAGGTAGCGCATGGCGATGCTGACTTCGGGCTGGCGGAGATCGGTGCCCCGCTCGATGTCGCGGGACGTCGCCTCTTCAATATTCGCAAGATATACGAGCACTTTGGAGACGTTTCGCTTGATGCCGATGCCGATTAAGAGCTCGGCGAGTTCTTCGTCACGTGGCGTAAAATATCGTACCTTGTCTGACCTCATCCGTTCACCATTCAGTTAGTATTTAGTGTTTTAAATCTGACTATAAAAATATTATTATTTCAATGGGAGATTTTTCGATTGTGTGGGTTTTAAGAGAGGCATTGGTGTATCGAGCGGATACCGTCAATCTGTTCTCTACCGGATCGCGCTTGCACCGGCGGAAGGGGTGCTCCCCGGGAAGCAGGGCAGGCCCGGGAGATCGCGCCCGGGGATAACCGGCAGGAGAAAACGGGGGCACTTCATTCCGCTTCTGTCTCTCCTGATGCTGGTCCGGAGCGCGTCCCGCCCCTCCCGCGTCGGAGGGGACCGACGGCCCTTACGGCCCTTACGGCTGAAGACCGACGGCCCTTACGGCTGAAGACCGACGGCCCTTACGGCCCTTACGGTCCAAAAAGCAGAACATGGGTTCAGATGAGCCCGAGGTTGGAGAGTTCGGAGAGGATCCGCTGCACCGCCCGCCTGGCATCTTCGGGCACTTTGCCGCCGGTGATGATCAGTTTGCCGGACCCAAAGAGGAGGACGACCACCTTTGGATCGTCGAGTCGGTATACGAGCCCGGGGAACTGCTCGGGCTCGTACTCGATCTTGTCCAGGTTGAACCCCACGGCGATCTTGTTTAAGTTGATCGGCGTCCCGAGGTCTGCGGACGTGACGATGTTCTGGATCTTGTAGGTCAGGTCTTCAGGTGCCGGGATATCGATACCGAGTGCCCGCAGCTGGTCGCCCAGGATCTGCAGACCGCGTGAGAGGCTGTCGATGCTCTTTGCGCCGGTCAGGACGACCTTTCCGGAACCAAAGACGAGCGCGGCAATTTTCGGGTCCTGCATCCGGAGAACGACGCCAGGGAATCGTTTTTTATTGTATTCCGCATCCTTCAGCTGGGAGGCAAGAGAGGGGAGATCAAGAGAATCCGTCACTTTCGCCGAAGCAACGATATTTTCTATCTTGAGGGACTCCTCTGGTTTACGCTCATTCATATTTATAACATATTTAAAAGAGTATATAAAGAGTTGGTTGTCTATTCCTCCAGGGTTGAGATGTCCCCGGGGTCCATACCTAATTCCTGCGCTTTTAAGACCCGTCTCATGATCTTGCCGCTCCGGGTCTTGGGGAGCGACTGGACGAAGTCGATCTCGGACGGTATGGCGATGGGCCCGAGCGTCATCCGGACATGGTAGACGAGGTCGTTCTTCAGCTTCTCGCCGGGCTCGCGGCCGTTCTTGAGGATGACGAAGGCCTTGATGGTGTTCCCCTTCAGGGCGTCGGGCTTTCCGATGACCGCCGCTTCCGCCACCGTATCATGGGAGACGAGCGCGCTCTCGACCTCCGCGGTGCCGATGTTGTGCCCGGCGACGACGATCAGGTCGTCGGACCGCCCGATGACCATGATGTAGCCGTCCTTGTCCTTCACCGCAAGGTCTGCCGCGGTGTAGCAGCCCGGGACGGTGTGCCAGTACTTGCGGTATCGATCATCATCGTTCCAGATCGTCCGCATCATCGACGGCCACGGCTCCTTGATGACCAGGAGGCCGCCGGTGCCCGGCGGGACCGGGTTGCCCGCCATATCGACAACGTCCGCGACGACGCCCGGGAGCGACTTCCCCACGAATCCCGGGCGCATGGGTTCGCCCATCATCGTGGTCACCATGTGCATCCCGGTCTCGGTCTGCCACCAGGTGTCCATGATCGGGCACCGGTCTTTGCCGATGACGCGGTAGAACCACTCGAACGCTTCCGGGTTGAGCGGCTCGCCGACGGAACCGAGCACCCGGAGCGACGAGAGGTTGTAGCGGTTCGGCCACTCTTCACCCACCCGCATGAACATACGGATGGCGGTCGGAGCGGTGTAGAAGATGGTGACACCGTACTCCTCGATGAGGTTCCAGTAGGTGCCCGGGGTCGGGTAGTCGGGGGTTGCTTCCGTGAGGAGGCAGGTGGTGCCGTTCAGGAGCGGGCCGTAGACGCAGTAACTGTGACCGGTGATCCAGCCGGGGTCGGCGGTGCACCAGTAGATGTCGCTGTCCTTGACATCGAAGACGTACTTCGTCGAGTAGTAGGCCCCGACGGTGTAGCCGCCGCAGGTGTGGACGATGCCTTTCGGACTTCCGGTGGTGCCGCTCGTATACAGGATGAAGAGCGGGTCTTCGGCATCCATCGGTTCGGCCGGGCATTCCCGCTCCACGCCATCCATCAGCTCGTAGTAATCCACCTCGATCTCGGGATGGAGTTCAACGGGCTTGTCGTCATCGCGCCGGAGAACGACGATCCGCTCGACGCTCGGGGCGTTGACAACCGCCTCCTCTACGATGTTCTTGAGCGGGATTGCCTTGCCGCGCCGGTAGCCGACATCGGCGGTGACGACCACCTTCGCGTTGATGCCCGTGATACGCTGGTTGAGTGCGCTGACGCCGAACCCACCGAAGACGACCGAGTGGATCGCTCCGAGGCGGGCGCAGGCGAGCATTGCTATGACCTGCTCGGGTACCACCGGCATGTAGATGCAGACCCGGTCGCCCTTCCCGACGCCGAGGCGCGAGAGGCCGTTCGCGAACTGGCAGACGGCCTGCAGAAGCTGGCGGTAGGTGTAGGTCCGCTCTTCGTCCTCGTTCTCCCCCCGCCACATGAGTGCGACCTTGTTGCGACGCTGGCTGTGGGCGTGGCGGTCCAGGCAGTTGTGGGTGATGTTGAGCTTCCCGTTGATGAACCACTTTGCGTACGGGTACTCCCACTCTTTCACCCGGTCCCAGGGCTGGAACCATTCAAGTTCCCTGGCGACGCTGTCCCAGAACAGGTCGGGGTTCGCAAGGAACTCCTGGTAGGTCCGGTTGTAGTCGCCGATCCAGGAGTGCTCCTTGCAGCTGGCCTCGGGAGTGTAGTATTTCGCCTCCTCGAGTTTGACATCGAAATTTTCAGCCATCCGACTACTCCTATTATACATTATTAATAATGAATATTATATATCAACATTCTGGTTGGAGAGGCGGATCGAGCGAAAAAGGGTGCCTCTCAGGGACGGATGCCGGGACTTCATCGGGAGAGGCGGAGGTTTGGGGTATGCGTAGATATTACGGGCAGTGTGGCGGATTTATACCCGGAGAGTGGTGGATTCGTACCCGGAGAGAGCGTGGAGGTGGGGGTGAGCTGTCCCGGAGAACGCGCGCGGGGGGAGGGCAGGGTTCCTGCCGTGCGTCACGGGTTGCGGCGGGGCGGAGAGATGTGCGGAAGGTCCGGTGCGGCACCGCCCCCCTGCAACCAAGCTGCCCGTCTTGTCGAAGACCCGCTCAGCCTATCCTGCCTGTTTTTTGTACGTGCCCGGGCGGCACCAGAACCGTGATATGGTAGTGTGATGAGAGTATTGGCATACCCTTTTTCGGTAAAAGAGAGCTTTCCTCCAGGGGCGGTGACCCGGGTGGAAGGAGCCATCCTTCCGGGGATAAGAAGAAGAGAGTTCCCCATGCATGTGGGGATGAACCGGACGCCTGGTCCGATGACGAGGACGCGGCGGTGAGTTCCCCATGCATGTGGGGATGAACCGCGGGTTGCGCGGACGATCCATATTGAGGCTTCGAGTTCCCCATGCATGTGGGGATGAACCGGCCCCTCAGGCCCCGGACCACCCCGACGTCGCGAGTTCCCCATGCATGTGGGGATGAACCGGGCCTGCGGGGTTCGCCGCGGGAGTTCTATGTCCTCAAGCATACGTGGGGCATGAGCATGAGTGGCTGGCTGCCGACCTCGCGATCATCACCGAGAGCACGGCGGAACGTCTCAGGACCTACTTTATTATAAACAGGTGGCCGCGGCGGGAGCCCGGGCTCCCGTTGCCGCCAGAACACCCGACGCCCATGAAACTCCTGGTGCTCCGTGCTCTTAGCGAGACCTGGCACGGGATACCCGGTCTGTACTGGTGACCGGTGACGGCCCCGTACGCATAATGGCTGAAACGACGTAGAATGTCACGGAACGTTGCGGATACCGGATGCACTTGTGAACAGGGGCATACCCCTTTGAGGAAAAAGGACGGCATCGAGAGGAGAGTCAAATCGTCTACGACCGGGAGGATACCGAAGCGGTATGCACCACTCCGGCCAGAAGGAAGAATAAGCCCCGGAGGGGCAACAGGATGCAGTTCCAGCCTGATCAATCATACTCGCGCCACGTCTTCCCGCAGGCGGTGCAGCGGAAGAACCTGACCTCGCTTTCATCTGCCGCCCGCAGCTGGCGCAGCCACCAGTACGCCGTCGTGCATTCACACTCCGGGCACTTGATGCTCGCCGTCGGGAGCGTTGCCACCTTATCTTCTTCGTCGACGATGGTGATCTCTTTCTCGATGCGCTTGTCCGTCTTCTTCAACCGATCATTGACCTCGATCTCCCGGATATATCCGCACTTTTTGCATTTCAGCTGACCACCGGACGATATCATCAGGCCTTTGCACTGGGGACAAAACATCATTATAATGAATGGGATACCGATCAAAATTAACTTGTGGGGATAACAGGGCGGAGCGGGAAGTCGCCGCCCGGGAGCGTGGGGGTTCACGCCGGGCGGCCAGGACTGCGCAGCCGGAGATGCTCGACCGGATCGGGCGTACAAATGATTTAATGTCGGGTACATCGAACGATAATGGATGAAGGATTACCTGGTGCTGATCTCCTGCATCTGCTTTCTGGCCTTCCTGATCCCGGGCCGGTTCCGGAAGTACTTCGCCGTCGCCGGGTGGGCAAGCATCGTCGGATACCTCTTTCTCGAGCTCCCCTACTACTTCTCCATAAATAACTTTATGTACCCGACGATAGCCCTTCTTGCAGTTCCGTTTCTCTTTATCACCGTGAAAAACCTGCTCCATGACGACCCCCGGGTGATACAGCTCTCGACGATAGCGGCCGTAGCGTTCCTGGTATACGCCCCCTTCGGCTACATACCGGCGCTCGGGGACTGGCTGATCGCAACGGTCGTGGGAGAGACGTCCGTAGCGCTGGCGGCGGTCGGGTATCCCGTGAACATCGAGGCATGGAACCTGATGGAGCGCAACGGGTTCCGGACCGAGATCATCCTCGCCTGTACCGGCATCCAGAGCATCGCGATCATGCTCGGGGTTGCCTGGGGTGTGCGGTCGACGACGAGGCAGAAGATCGCCGGTTTTCTCCTGGTCTTCCCGACGATCTACATCCTGAATATCGTGAGAAACGTCTTTGTGATCACGGCTTACGCCGAGCAGTGGTTCCCGTACCTCCCGGAGATTGCCGGCAACGGCGAGTTCGGGTACGAGAGTTTCTTCTGGGCGCACAACGTCATGGCCGAACTCGGGGCACTGGTCTTTCTCGTGATCCTCGCCTACGCCCTCTTCAGGATCCTCCCCGAACTCGGCACCCTCGCCGACAGCCTCTACCGGCTTTATCGCAGCGAGGTGGAGCAGATCGTCCGGCCAAACTCCCGGAGATCCGAACCCTAGTCCCGGGACGAACCGCGCGAGAATTCCGGCCGGGCTCTCGCCCTCACCGGAAGACATTGTTCCCGTTGCAGACCGGGATCAGCGAGTCGGCCATCAGAGGGCAATCCCAGGGCTGAACCGCACCCCACAGACCACCCCGACGGCGGCGGCGCGGGTCTCGTTGCTTGCCGGCGGATCTTCTACCCCCGCCAGACTGAAGAAAGAAGAGATCAGAAGACTCCCGGCCTTCCCGTCAGGAGTACTCCCGGTAAAGGTAGAAGATCCGCTGGACCGCAGAGAGATTCGTGCAGACCGCGATGAGGAGAACCGCGACCCAGATGTACCCGGTCACGCCGCCGAGCACCAGCACAAGGATCGTCTCGGGCCTCCCGAAGAAGCCGACCCCCTCGAGGGGATCCTCGATCTTCCCGGCGATCCTCTCGCTGTAGCCGATCTCCGCATATGTGACCGGTTTGATGAAGGTGTTGATCAGGGACCCGAAGAGCGCCAGCCCCACGATGCCGAAATCGGTGCCCGCCGGGACATCTACGAGGTGGCTGACGATAGGGATGCCGGAGAACCCGACGCCGAGGATGACCGCCGCATCGACGTATTTATCGGCAACCCAATCGAAGACTGCCCCGAATTTGCTCTCCGTATGATTTTTCCGGGCGACGCTGCCGTCCACCAGATCAAGGACTGCCGAGACGATCAGCAGCAGAGCGCCTGCGAGAAAGTAGCGCTGGGTGAAGGCGAGTGCGCATGAAAGGCCAAAGAGCACGGCGAGCATCGAGACCTGGTTCGGCGTAACGCCCAGGTGTGCAAAAAACGACGCGATTGGCTCCGTATATTTGATGAATTTCGGCCGCAGCGAGGTTATATTCATCGCATATTTTATCAGCCCGTAAAGAGTTTAACCTTTGCGTGGGCAAAGGGGACCGGCATGAAACCGGTCAGGCCTCTCCCCGGACCGGGACCGGGCATTGACCGCTATCGGTATATCCGCCCGGCTGACACAGCAATGCATCCAGAACCGGGCGAATCACATACGTTTTGGAATCACCAGATTCATAACCGCTCCCACCAGATAGATCACAAGGAAATTCAATGCCAGATAACGACAGGCCGCATGTCCTCATGATGTCGGAGATCACCGTCGACGGGAAACTCACCCTGAAGCGTGGAGCCTCGAGTAAGATCCTCATGAAGTATATGGCCCCCGAGACCGAGATCCTCCTTCACCAGACCCGGGCGGTATGCGACGCCATCATGGTCGGAGCAAACACGATCAGAATCGACAACTCATTCCTGACGGTCCGGCTGGTCGAGGGGAAAAGCCCGCTCCGCGTCATCCCGACCAGCCAGGCGGATATCCCGCCGGATGCAAACGTCCTCGGGCCAGATGCCAGAACGGTCGTCGCCGCCAGCGAGGCTGCACCAGCGGAACGGGTAGCCCGGCTCCGAGCAGCCGGCGTCGACGTCGTTATCGCGGGAGCAGACGAGGTCGACCTGCCGGAACTGATGCGGGTCCTGGCGAGAGACTACGGCGTCCGCCGGATGATGATCGAGGGGGGGCCGACACTGAACTGGTCCATGTTAAACCACCGCCTCGTGGACGAGATCCGCCTGATCCACCTGCCGTTCATCGTCGGCGGTGCCGACACCCCGTCGCTCGTCGGCGGCATGCATATCGAGACCGAAGAAGAGATGTTCCGGCTCTCCTTGAAACGCCACTACATGTGCGGGAGCAACCTGGTCACGGAGTGGGATGTGCTCTACGGGGCCTAGGGGCCCCGCACTCTTATATCATCATGTAGGGATCCGCCTTCATGTACTCCCGGCAGACCGTCGTCGCGTAATGGCCGGGGGGAAGCGTGAACCGGAGCCGGACACTCGTGTCCGATATCTCCGCCTGCACGTCGGCAGAGAGGCTGATCGGCCGGAGAACCCCGGCGAACTTCGTCGCCACGAACCGGGAGGCGCGCTCAAAGTCTCCGGCGTTGACCCCCGACTTCTGCATCAGGTCCTGCATGATCTCATCCATCGGCCCGTGCGAAGTCACCGGTTCTGCGCCGGATATGAAGAGGGCGATCCGGCACCGGCCGCGGCGGATCTGCAGCAGGGCCGCCTGCCGGTTCCGCGCGGAGACGATATCTTCGCGGCCGTTCGAGAAGAGCAACCGGTCGCCGGCCTCCGGCTCGGTCAGCGTGAGGCCGGCCTCGATGCGGGAGGAGAGCGCGCAGTTGAAGAGATACGACTGGAACGCGCTCACGAGGAGCGAGAGGAGTTTCGGGGGAAGGACCCGGAGCGCACCGGCGTAGTCGCCGGGGTTCGCGACGAGGTGGTTTACCATCGACCGCTCGTAGGTCATCTGGACGGGGAGGTCGGCGAGTGCCGCTCGTGGATCCCGGGTCTCGGCGAACCGGGTCCGGGCCTGTCGCACCGCCTCAGACTCGCGGGGGTAGGCCCGGCCGACGTAGGTGGCCACGGCGCCTTCGTAGTCGCCCTTGAGGATCCTCTCGCCGACGAGGTGAGTGACCGGCCGAACGACACCGAACCGCTGCAGCCCGTAGTAGTTCGGCACCCCGCGAGCCGCGACCGCTGTCACCGCCTCCACCCGCTCGGCGAGGTCTTCTGGGATGCAGTCCCGGATCGTGATATCGAACCGGTTCCCCGCGAGGCACCCGAGGATGAGCGAGTGCTGCGACCGCCCGACGACCTCGAGCGTGATATCCTTGAGGTGAACCTGCCCGACCGCTTCGGGCGTAACATCGTAGATCGATATGAACTGAGTGGTCACCGCGTTCTTGTCCTTGGTCCCCGCCCAGGCGATCCGCCGGTGGCTGATGCCGAGCCGTTTTGCAATCTCCTTGACCGCCCGCTGGAGTTCCCAGTTCGTCTTGGTGAGCCGGCAGATGAGATAGGGGCCGTTCGGATCGCTGATCGGGAGCGGCAACTCTTCGACGATGAAGTCCTCGGGGCTTGAGCGGAGCCGCCCGCCGATACCGGGGGTAACGGACGCGTAGTAGCGCATCCCCAGTTCCTCTTCGAGAGGATAGGGCGAGGGCATCATAGCAGGGAGAGGTCGCCGGTGATCCGGTCGAGGTCTTCGGCACGCGCGGGCCCGAGACCGAGCGCCGTCACGGTCCCCGGCGGGATCTCGGTCATCCCGGCGTCCTGGATGATCGATGCGGGAATGCCCGCCCGCTCTGCGATCGTCTTGAGTTCAAAGAGCTGCCGCTCAGCCGTCACCTTCAGCACCACCTTCTTCTGCCCCTCGTCAAGCCAGGCCTTCTTCGCGATTTTATCGGCCTTCTCGTAGGCTCCGATGGCGGCGTGGGCGATCTGCGCACACTTCTTGCCGCAGCTCATCTTGATGTCGGCGCGCACGA
>NZ_DAXW01000002.1:95849-96113 GCF_002506585.1 Methanoculleus sp. UBA430
ATATCAGGCATTTCGTATTAGTTGGGGTATGATCCGTCAAATACACAGCTATGAGAGCAGGCGGGGGCGGCAGGTGATACCAGTATCGCTGATCTGCACAGGTGGAGGGAAGGTCAGTAGTGCTCGTGCTTCTGTCTTCTGATCGATCACGAAAGAAGCCTGCTGGGCTCTCAACACTGCCTTATGAACTTTTGTTCCCCAGAGCGTTGCGAACCCATGCACGGATTTCCATCGAGTATCGCGTCTGGGGGGTGGGGACAGGGG
>NZ_DAXW01000004.1:0-156550 GCF_002506585.1 Methanoculleus sp. UBA430
CTTCCCGGCTCCACCGTTGAGACTGCTGGAGGAGGGAGTAGGTCTTTTGGTAGACGTTGTAGGAAGGGAGGATCCCGATGGCTTTTGCCGTGAACGATTCGCGGCCGTAGACCTTCTCTCCCTGGCGTATCATGGTGTTTTCTCCTCTTCTTATGAACTCTTCTATCATACGTACCGGTGTGACATCGTCATTCTGCTCCTGTGCTTTTCCCGGCCTTTCGCCGACGAGACAACCAGGATATCCGGTCTCGTCTCGCACCGGCCGCTTTCCGGTAAACCGGCCGGGGCCGGTGCCTCCGGCCGTGAACGCCCCCCGTTCATCGGGAGAGTATACCCCCAAATCCTGTATATATAAATTGGCATGCTGGCATGAGTTCCCTGTGCGATCAGCGTCGCATAAACGCACAGATAGCCCTCCGGAAAGATCCGGTGATGGTTCAGATCTCTCTTCTTTCGGCAGGGGGTTTAATCTCCTGGATTTCCAGGCACAGAATGCCGTTTGGCAAAGCCAAACCTATGGCGGACGTATTTGGATAAACTATAAATATGCAAACGCCTATCAGGGGTATGTCTTGGTAAGATAAGGCGACAGCCACCCGGGCCGTGCACCTTCGCGTATGTGGTGCATGCCGGAGGCAGGGGGGATTATTATTCTAGATAAGGCCGTACCTGATAGCGGTAGCAATGCGGAGATCTTCACAAGTCTCCCAACGGAAAATGATGTTCTGGGTGAGATACGGGCACTGGCCGGCGGGCTGCGCAGGCAGAATGGCGGTGCCCCTGAAGACCTCGATTTCACTGTTCCTATCGGCTGGGAGGAGCGGGTAGGCTACCTTGACGGTCAGCCCACCAGGCGGCTGATCATCTTCCTCCGTTCCACGGGCTGCGAGTGGGTCGAGAAGACCGGGGGATGCACCATGTGCGGGTTTTATTGTGCGACGTCCCGGGGCAGGGAGGTCTCGGCTGCGGAGTACGTCGCACAGTTCGAGCACGTCATGAACACCGTCGATCTGGGGGATTATCCGATCGTCTCGATCTACAACGACGGGAACATCTTTAACGAGCGCGAGATGCCGGTTGCCGCTATCGAGAAGATCTGCTCGTACATCAACGGTTACCCGAACATCAAGAAGGTGGTCGTCGAGTCAAGGATCGATTACTCGCCGGATGAGCACGTGCAGAAGATGAAGAAGGCCCTGAATGGGCGGCAGCTCGAGGTGGCGTTCGGGTTTGAGTCCGCGGACACCCAGGTGATGAACCTCTGCATCAACAAGGGGTTCTCGGCAAGCAATTTCGATCACTTCCATTCGAGGATGCGGGGCATGGGCGTGCTGACAAAGCCGCTCCTGCTCGTGAAACCACCCTTCCTCACCGAGGCGGAGGGGATCAACGATATCCTGCGGACCATAGCGTACTGCATATCCCGCGGGATAGACTACGTCGACCTCGAAGTGATGACGGTCGAGAAGAACACCGTCGTGCATGAACTCTGGAAGAACAACCTCTACCGCCCGCCGTGGCTCTGGAGCCTCGTCGACCTCCTGCAGCGGTGCCAGGAGCAGTTCGGCGATCATGCTCACATCTACGTCAGCCCCTGGAACTACTCGGTCGAGTCCCTCGATTGGGCCCGGAACTGCGGGAAGTGCGATGCCGAAGTCACCAGGGCGATCGAGCGCTACAACTGCCGCTTCGACGTGGGGGAGTTCGAGGGACTGGACTGCTCGTGCCGCGGCGAGGGGTGGAGGGAGGCCGTTCTGGTAGAAGACTCCCGCACGATCCCGGAGAGGATCCGCGAGCAGCTTGCATACATCCGACAGGCAAGAGTATCCGCGGTATAAGCGGATCCTGCCGCCCATACCTTGTGAACCCGGTGGGGGCCGGATGGGCGCGATGCCCGGTCGGTTCCCGTATACTTTTCTTCACGTACGTCACCGTGCGCCGTTCTCTTCTCAGGCTGTCGGAAGCCATTGCCTTCTGGTCAGGATCATCTCCAGCGCGGCACACCTTCACGGATGAAGCGCAGGTGCTTCCCGTGAAGGACGTGAAGATGAGTGTCTGCAACCACCAGTCTTCGCGCACTTCGCATGAGTATGAAGTGCATGGGTAGTTGCCGGACCCCGGTCAACCAGAGATGTTCCGAACTAAAATAGAGAGAGTGTTAAAGCCCGACCTTCCCGAGGTCGATCTCCCGGGGCGTCCCGGTATCGATCGACTCCCAGGCCGCAAACGTCGCAAGCGTTGTTGCGACGTTGCCGACGAAGTCCGGCTCTTCGCCCTTCACGAACGCCAGGAGTTCCTCGGCAAACCCTTTCTCCTGGGCGAGCCACCGCCTCTCCCGTGATACCTTCCCGTCCCGCCGGAGTTCGAGGTCGCGGAAGTCGGTGATCCTCCCGACCGCGTTGCCGCAGAAGACCTCGACCATCTCCTTTGAGTAGGAGCGGTCACCGAGCGTCGTGTAGGTGACGGTGCCGAGCGACCCGTCGTCGAAGGTCAGGGTGGCCTGGAAGTTGTCGTACTTCTGAAGGGTCCCGGTCGGCTCGATGGCCCGGGCGTAGACCTGGACCGGCCGTGCCCCGGTGATATACTGCATGAAGTCGATGAAGTGGCAGCACTCTGAGATCAGCATGCCCCCACCCTGTTCGCCGTCGTGCACCCAGTGCTCGGGAGGGATCTGCCCGGCGTTGACGCGGTAGTGCAGGATTGCCGGTGTGGTCCGGTTCCCGAAGAAATCCTTCATCCGCAGCGCAAGCGGCGAGTGGCGCCGGTTGAACCCGACCTGCACCCGGTGCCCGGACTCGTTCCATGCCGTGACAAGCCTCCGGAGACTCTCGATCTCGGTCGCAAGCGGCTTCTCCACGAAGACGTCCTTTCCGGCGTGCATCGCCTCGATCGCCATCGGGGCGTGGAGATCGTTCCTCGTCGCGATCATCACCGCGTCGATATTGGGGTCCTCAAGGACCTTACGGTAGTCGGTGGTGCAGTAGGCAAACCCGTACTTCTTCGCGACCGTCTGGGCCGAGAGCCCCGTCGCGGTCGCGAGCCCCGCGAGGTTCACGGGGAGACGCGGGAGGTTCGGGTAGAGGGCGGAGAGGGCGTGGACCCCGGCACCGATGCACCCGAGCGTCCGCGCCCCGGTCGGAACCGCCCGCCGCCGTGCGGGAGGCTCCGGGAGGCGGGTGACGGTGCCGGCTGCGCCCGCACCGTTCGGGCTGTACTGCAGGAGAACCCCGATGAACCGCTCCTTTCCCGTGTTGATGAGGTTGTAAGCCTCCGGTGCGGCATCGAGGGGGAAGGTGTGGGTGATCAGGCGGTCGAGATCGATCCTTTTTTGCTGCACCAGTTCCAGGAACGCCTCCATGTTCCGCCGCTCCGTCCACCGAACATATATCGGGTAATCGACCCCCTTCTCCTCGTAGTTCCGGTCGTACCGCCCGGGGCCGTAGGACCGCGAGACGACGACCTCCGCCTCCTTCTCGTAGAAGACGTCCCGGGGCACGTCCATCCCTACGTTCCCGACGACCACGACCCGCCCCTGGCTCCTGACCAGGCGGCCGGCGGCCTCGATGGGAGCGCTCGACCGGGTGGCCGCGGTGATGATGACCGCATCCGCCCCGAACGGGGAGAAGGCCTTCATCCTCTCGGTGAGTCCGTCGTAGTTCGAGACGATGTCGGCGCCGAGGCTTGCCGCGAGCGCGAGTTTCTCCCGGTCGATATCGATCCCGATGACCCGGCACCCTGCGGCCTTGAGGACCTGCACCGAGAGGAGGCCGATCAGCCCGAGCCCGATCACCGCGACGCTCTCGCCCACCGTGACCCTGGCGTTGCGGACACCGTGCATCGCGATCGACCCGACGGTCGTGAAGGCCGCCTCCTTGAAACTGACGCCGTCGGGGATCTTGACGCAGAGGTTCTTCGGGACCGAGACGTACTCGGCATGCACCGCATGCCCGGCCCCGCCGCAGGCGACGCGGTCGCCGACCTCAAAGTCGTCGGCCCCGGTCGAGACCACGGTCCCGGCACAGCTGTAGCCGAGCGGCTCCGGCCTCGTGAGACGACCCATCGCCTGCTGGTACGCCGGCAGGGGGCCGTCCGTGCCGATCTTCTGGAGGACTTTCTTCACGTCGTCGGGACGCGCTTTTGCCTTGCCGACGAGCGACTGTTGTGCGAGGCCGATCAGCGACGATTCCGTGCCGGCGCTGATGAGGGAGTAGGCGTTCTGGACGACAACCCCCCTTGTTACGGTGGGAACGGGGACGTTCTCCACCCGGATGGACCCTGACTGAAGGTCGAGCAGTACCTGTTTCATCTCCAATGGGCAAGGAGGCCCCACTCTAAAGGGTGGGGAGGAATTGCCCCTCCATAATGTTTTTGTGTTCTGAAGTCGATATCCTGGTTACTAGCACACTGACGCCGACTCCTGGAGAGGAGTTTACACACACTACTTGCGGATGATGTGCGCTGACGGGGGACGTCAAGTAGCCGGTGATTCCGTGGTTCCACGGATAATCGGTTGTGGCCGTGTCAACCGGCCGGTGCGAATAAGGCTGGTTAAAGCAAACTTCGTGCGAATTAAATTGCATCGTTGCAGTCTCCGTGATTCCCGGTGCAAGCCCCCTCCGTTAGGGGGGTAGTTGACCTGTGGTTCCCCCATATCCCTGACTGAGTGAGGCAGTCGAGCATCTCTGACGTCATGAAGAGATCGGGAAAGTTTTTCGACGGCTCTACGGTCGACGGCCGGATCCCGAGCAGCCGGCAGAAAACCTCAAACGACCCTGTCTCCGCGGTCTCTGCGTACCGCCTGCGGGCGATCTGCCGGTACATGCCGTAACCGAACCGGAACGCCCGGTGCTTGAGCGGGTAACCCCCGAGTGCCGCCGTCTTTGCCGTCGTGGCGACGGCCGGGATGAGACCGATCCAGGGTCCCGGCTCCCACCGGGGAGCGAGCCCCCGCACGATCTCATCGAGCCGGTCGAGCGAGCGTTCGGCGTGCTCCCGGTAGCGGTCGTCTGTCCGGGATGCGTAGACGAATGAGGCATGGGCAAACGCGTACGCCCCGGAGAGGTAGTAGGCGAAGGAAAGCCCGCTCCCCGACCAGTCGAACCGCCCATCGGGGCGCTGAGCTGCCGCGAGCCACCGGACTCCCTCCGCGATGCTCCGCTCGATCTTCTCATCGCAGAGCACCTCGTTTATCTTTGCGAGGTAGTAGATCGTCACCCCCTGGTAATGCGCACAGGGAAGGTCGAAGACGTACGGGTAGGTCCCCTTATCGGCGGCATAGGGATAGACGCCCTCTCTCTGGTGGCGGACGACGTTCTCCGCCGCCCGCAGGGCGGCTGCACGCGCCTCCTCGTCGTCATACCGGTCTGCATACCGGGCAAGGAACGCCCCGCAGGAGGCGTCGACGTTCAGATGGTCGGCGGTATACCCCGAGGACTTCAGAAAGTACCCCGGGCGTTTCTCGGCGGCGACGACGAAGTCCCGGGCTTTCCGGAGCACCCCCTCGTGCGGATACCGGTCCGCCGCCTCCAGGAGAGCGTCGCCGACAAAGGCGGCGACCAGAGCCGAAGGCTCGTTATAGTTGACGTGGATCTCGTTGTAGGACCCGTCCGGGTTCTGACAGGCCGCGACGTAGTTCAGGATCGGGCCCACGAGCGGGTCGCCGCCCTGCCGGAGCATCGCCTTCACGACCTCGGCGTGGACGCGGTTCCGGACGACCGGAAAGACCGGGTCGCGGAGGTATGCGGTCTCACCTTCGACGACGGCGAGTTCCCTGACCTCCTCGGTTACCCGGGTAAGGAACGACGTCAGGTGCCCGTCCATGCCATCCTCTCGATGTACTGCTTCAGTTTCAGGGCGACTGCTCGCCGATCGTAGTGCTCCGCGACGTACTCCCGGCCCCGGCGGCCCATCTCCTCCATCCTTCCCGGGTCGTCCAGGAGGGCGGTGAGTGCCGCAGCGATCGCCTCCGGCGTGTTCTCGGCGATGACCCCGCCACCCGAATCGTTTGCGAGATGGGCGATCTCACCGCTTCCACAGCCGATGAAGGGTATCCCGCATGCCATGTACTCGTAGGCTTTGGTGGGGGCGGCGTACTCGAGGTTCTTGAGCTGCTTTAAGGGCGCCACCCCGATCAGGGATTCGGAGAGGAGCCGCGGGATCTCTTCACGCGGGAGGATGCCCGTAAAGATGACCGAGCCGGTCAGGCTCTCCGCTTTCACCAGCCGTTCAAGGTTCTCCCTCGTGTCACCATCGCCGACGATGAGGAGTTTCAGGTTGTAATTGCCGTTCATCGACTTGACGGCAAGGGCCACCTTATCGAGGTCCTGGGCGTGCCCGACGTTGCCGGCGTAGATGATCTGCCGTTTCTTTCCGCCGTTTGCGGGACGAAACACGTCGGTGTTGACGCCGTTGGGCATCAACGCCATGGGAGCCGTGACCCGATAACGCGACGAGATCCGTCGCCCGAGTTCTTCGGTCGTGACGCCGACGAGGTCGGCCCGCGAGAGGCAGATCTGCTCGAACCGCCGGCTCGCCCTCTCGTAGAGGCTTCCCTCCCGGAGGAAACCAAGACTTATCGATGCGTCGATCCAGAGGTCGCGGATATCGAGGATCCACGCTACCCCTGCTGTCCGTTTCAGGACGTATCCCGGGATCCCGGTGAAGAGGGGCGGTGCCGACGTGATGATCGCATCGAACCGGTTTCGGGCGAAGAGGAGCCAGAGTGCGGCATGGACCGGGAAGGTGAGGTAGTAGGCCATCCTGCTTGCAAACCCGGGGTCCCCCGAGCCCGGCTGCCAGGTCCAGAGGCGCACGACCCGGACCCCGTCGACCTCCCGCACGTCCGACCGCTTCCAGGTGCGGGGAAACGAGCCGGTGGGAAACGTGGGGTGCGGCGCAAGCACGGTGACGCCGATACCCAGGTTCGCGAGATGCACGGCGGTGTCATAGATGCGTGATGCGTTACCTGATTTTTCCGGTGGAAAGTGTTGTGATACGATACATACCTGTTTCATGAAGCTCCTCGCAGTGTCTGAACGCGGCCGCCGAAGATCGATTGCAATTTCCTCGCCGGGGTTAGATGTAGCCCTCCCGTCCGTTTGGTGAGAGCAGCGAGATCGACGGTGGCGACGGAGGTGCAATCGATCGCGTGGCATCTGCAGAATACAGGCCTGCCGGGGGCATGACCTCGCCCAGCGGCACCGGCTGAAGCAACGACCCGTCACCAAGCACCCTGACGGAAAAGCCCTGGCCGACCCATTTCTCGTGATCCAGAATGTTCCGGGCGTCTATGACATGTTTCGTTCTCATCCGGAGCCCTGCCGGATCGATCGCGCGGAAACAGTCGTGATCGGTGAGGACGACGAGACAGTCGCTCCCGGCCGCCGCATCCGCCGCATCTATGAGTAGGTGCGGGAACTCTCCCACGTACGGGTCGTAGCACCTGACGGCATACCCTTCGTTCTCGGCGAGCTGGATGAACTTGAATGCCGGACTCTCCCGGGTATCGCCGATGTTGCCCTTGTAGGCAACACCGAAGATGCAGATCGTCGGGTTTCTGATGCCGGCAAGCAGGCTGCGGGCGATGTGCAGCACATAGTTCGGCATGGAATCGTTGACCTCCCGGGCTGTTGCGACCATCCTGCACCGGGTCGAGTTCTCGGTCAGGAACCAGGGGTCGATGGCGATGCAGTGTCCGCCGACACCCGGGCCGGGCTTGAGGATGGAGACCCGGGGATGCTTGTTTGCGAGGGTAATGGCCTCCCAGACGTTGATCCCGCACTCCTCCGCAAGCTGGGCGAACTCGTTCGCGAGCGCGATGTTCACGTCGCGGCAGGTGTTCTCCATCAACTTGACGAACTCCGCCGTCCGCGTGTCGGTCTGGTAGATCTGCCCGCGGACGAAGGTCTGGTAGACGGCGGTCGCCCGGTCGATGGAGTCCCGGTCGTACCCGCCGATGACGCGGCTGTTACCCGTCATCTCCTGCAGGGTTCGCCCGGGGATTGCCCGCTCGGGGCAGTGGGCGTACAGGAACTCTCCGGCTGCAACGCCGCTCTTCTCAAGCCTGGGGATGACGACCCGCTCGCTTGTTCCGGGCGGGACGGTCGATTCGAGGACGACCAGGTTCTTCTCAGCGAGATGAGGGGCGATCATCTCGGCCGCTTTCTTGACGTATGAGAGGTCGGAGACCTTCGTTGCGGGATCCAGGGGTGTCGGCACGGCTATCAGGAAGACGTCCGCGGCTTCCGGTTCGGTCCTGGCACGGAATCGAACTTTTGCCTCATGGTACAGGCTTTCAATCCCCGGTTCGTTGAACGGGAGGTTCCCGTGGTTCAGACAATCCACCACGCTCTGCTTCACGTCGACGCCCACGACGTTCGCCCCATGAGCGGCGAAGAGCAGCGCAGTCGGTAATCCTATGTATCCTAATCCCAGTACACAGATCTTCATATTACGTTCCCCGTTAGGTTATTGGGGCCGTGCAGCTGCACAGACCATGACAATCATCTTTCCGGCGATGCCGTCGCCATAGGGATTCTCCCAGCCACGTGGAGACATGGCTGCGGAACGGACCCCTTCAAGGATCTTTCCCGATTCGGTACCGACCAGAACGTTTGATCCGACAGCGAGCGTCTCGGGCCGCTCTGTGTCGTAGCGCATCGTAGCGCAGGGTACCCCGAGAACACAGGTCTCCTCCTGGACGCCCCCCGAATCGGTCAGCACGAGTTTGGCCTGAGATTCAAGCTGCAGGAACTCCAGGAACCCGAAGGGTTTGGTGAGGTTTAATCCGTCGACCCCGATACCCAGCTCCTTGATCCTCTTCTCGGTCCTCGGGTGGACCGGAAAGACGACCGGCAGGGAGAATTCCTTCTGCACCCCTGCAAGCCCTTTCAAGATCTCCTTGAGCCTTGTGCGGTTGTCCACGTTCTCCTGACGATGGGCGGTGACGAGAAAGTACTCCCGGGGCTTGAGATCGAGATCCTTTAAGACGTTGACCTTTCTTCTCGATATGTCGAGGTTCTGGTACACCGCATCGACGATGGTGTTGCCGGTCACGCAGATCCTCCGGTCGGCAATCCCTTCCGCGAGGAGATTCTTCCGGCTGTTCTCCGTCGGGGCAAAGAGGTAATCCGAGATATGATCGGTGAGCACCCGGTTGATCTCCTCGGGCATCCGGCGGTTGAAACTCCGGAGGCCCGCTTCGATGTGCCCTACCCGCACCTGGAGTTTCGATGCCGCGAGGGCCCCGGCCATGACGGTGTTCGTGTCCCCCTGCACCAGGACGATCTCGGGCGGCTCTTTTGCCAGAACCTCCTCGACGCCAGTCATGATCTTCGCTGTCTGACCGGCATGGGTCCCGGAGCCCACATCGAGGATGTAGTCCGGGTCCGGCAGGTCGAGTTCCTCAAAAAAGACCCGGTCCATCTCGTAAGAGTGGTGCTGTCCGGTATGGAGGATAAAAAAGTCAAGCCCCCTTGCTTCACACTCCCTGATGACGGGAGACATCTTGATGATCTCTGGCCGTGTGCCGAGTATTACTCCGATCATTCTGCACCTCTCCTCTGTACTCCGCCCCTCACCCTGCTCACTCCCGCACCCTTGCAATGAGAGCGAGCGCCAGGCCAAGCACGAGTGCGACGCCGCCCGGAATCAGGAGAAGCGATGCGAGCATACCATGCTCGATCTGGGCAAAGCCGGTTTCGTTGAATCCCCGGAAGAACTGGAGCAGGAGAAAGACGCCGACGAGCATCGCGGCAAGCCCGGGCAGGCCGATGTGCAGGAGGGGTCGTCTCTCTACCACAAGCCAGAATATCGATCCGAGCACTTCTATTCCATGGGAAACGGGATTTTTCGTGGATGTGTCAAGATCGTCGTATTTGCAGTTGATCGGCGTCTCCCCGACACGCAGGTGCTTCTCCTGCGCGATCCGGAGCATCTCGGACTCGGTCGAAAAATCATCCTTGCGCAGCAGATCGAGCATCGATTCCATCGTCTTCCTGTTCAGGGCCCGAAATCCGCACTGTGAGTCGGTGATTGCACTGCCGTTGCTGGAGGCGATATCGAGCACCGCCCGTCCGAACCTCCGGTAAGTGGGCATCTGGTCGAAGCTCCGAAACCCGATGACGAGATCGGCGGTATCGGTGAGGATCGGCTCGGCCAGGAGCGGTATCTCCCCGGCATTGTGTTGACCGTCTCCGTCCATGAAGACCAGGCAGTCGTAGTTGTGATCGACGGCGTACCGGAGAGCACTCTTGATCCCTCGTCCTTTCCCCATCCGGGCCCCGTGCGAGATGACGGTCGCTCCGGCATCCCGGGCAACCTTCACGGTGTTATCCGTGCATCCGTCATCTACTACCAGAACCTCGTCGGCATGCTGCCGGGCCATCAGGACGACCGAACCGATGGCGACTTCTTCGTTGAAACAGGGGATCGCTGCAAGTGTTCTCATCCTGCTCGACCGACGGGACGGGGCATCGGCGGCATCGGCGATCTCGCCCGCCACCAGCCGGTGTCCAGGGACCGCCGGCGTCCTCAGCGGACTGATCTGCTCCTGGACCTCACAGCGGAAGGCCGGGATCTCTGTCGAGCTCTCCTGCCCGATACTCCGGGTTATATGGCGTTCTATCCACCTCTCTCTCTCGATATCTGTGTGCTGCGGCAATGGCACAGCCATTTCTTCGGCGAACCACCCTTCCAGATGAACGGATGGCCTCGCCCGAATCGGATCCTTGTCGTACATCCACTTTCCCCTCTTGACGTACTGAAGCGGGACTGTGCTGGCATATATTAATAGGTTATTATTAAGCAAAAATGCTTAATAAATCGAAATATAAAGCTGTTTTAATTAATAATGGTGCCCCTAAAATAGCGTCTCTCTAGTTAAGTATTCCGGCCCGGGAAGAAACGTCGAGAATTGAACTGTAGTCCGGGACGGAGCATCGGCACGCCATGATTCCCGGGGGATCCGGTCCTATTGGGTGCCGCTATCCGCAGCATTTAAATATAACCTGCCGGGATGACGGGCAGAAACATCGATTTTGCCTGCCGCACCTCTATTGGAAGATCCATCGCCTGCGACCTGATCCTTTCAAAGTAGCGATACCGGGAAGGGTCCGTTACTCAACCATCCGTGCATCTCATGTGCCTCGTTCGTAACCCTTATATTCAGGATGTATCCGGCGCCGGACCTTCGGGTGTAAGGCGTGCGGAGACCTCTGCCATAAGGGTGTGGTGGCGGTGGCGGTCGGCAAGGTACCGGCGACTCTTCTCGCCGATCGGGAGTGGCGTAAAGGAGATCGCATAGCCGATATCCCAGAGTACCAGCCCTTCGGGTGGCGCCGCAGGCCCCCTCCGTCCCGCGGGTTCCACGAGGAGCCGGGCGATCTCACCGGGACCGGCCTCGTCCCGCCCCACCCGTTCGAGCGCACTCGCCATGCACCGGACCATATTCCAGAGGAAACTCTCCCCTGTCACCTCGAAGACGACGAACGGCCTGTCGTCAAAGACCCGTGCCCTGATGATCCTCCGCTCCGGGTTCCGGTCGCTTGCGCGGGCGAACGCCGAGAAGTCGTGCAGCCCGACGAACTCCTGTGCCGCGTCATGCATGGCGGCGGTGTCGCCGGGAGCGGGGAAGAAGTAGTAGCGGTAGGTCCTCGATGCGGCGCTGTACCGCGGGTGGAACCCGTCCGGCACCCCGGCCCACCCCGTGCACCATATGTCGGCCGGGAGCACCTGGTTCAACGCCGCAACCGCCCGCTCCGGTTTATCGGTCTGAAACGAGCAGACCTGGTTTTTGGCATGCACCCCGCGATCGGTCCGGCCGGCGGTGACGAACTTCGCCTCCCGCCAGCCGTCGAAGAGTTCGAGGCGTCTGCACGCCTCGATGAACTCGCCCTCCACGGTGCGAAGCCCCGGTTGCACCTGCGAGCCGAAGAAGCGGTCCCCGAAGTAGGAGAAACGGAACGCCAGGTTCATCAGTATACCGTTCGCCGTATCCTGCGGAGAGCCCCCTTGATGGACTGGCGGGTGTAGGTGTGCAGCGGCGTCATCTTCCCTCCCGCCATCGTCCGTCCTTCCCGGATCGCGGAGAGGATGGAGGCCGCGTTCGGTTCGGCCGCGACGTAGGTGACCCCGAACCCGACATACCGGGCATTGTGGGCGTCGCTCCCGGCAACGCCGGGTTTCCCGAATGTTCGTGCAATGACCGCGGCCTTCCGGTTTGCCGACCCGGTGATGTAGCGGCTGTTGAAGACCTCCACCGCATCCACTGCTTCGATGCCGGCAGCGAGTCTCCTCCCGACGCCGTGGCGCCAGCGGTGGTAGGGGTGGGGGAGGATCAGGAGGGCACCCCGGGCACGGGCGAGAGCGACGGTTTCGTGGAAGTCAAGCCCTGCCGGCAGGGGCTCCGTGACCCCGAGAGCGAGCAGGTGGCCCTGTCTCGTCGATATCTCGGTGCCCGGGATCACGGTCACGGTGGTTTCGCACTGCAGGGCGTAGCGGGCGCCTTCCACCGTGTCGTGATCGGTGATCGCGACGGCATCGAGGCCGACTGTCTCCGCTCGCCGGAGGATTTCTTCCACACTGCTCTCTCCGTCCCTGGAGTACCTGGTATGGACATGCAGATCGCACCGCAGCATGAGATCAGATTATTTGGCACCCGCTGAATAATAAGTGAAGTGTATGCGCATTCTTCTCCCGACCGGATCGGCAACGGCCGCGATAGTGAAGGCGGCGGCTGAGCGCTTTTGCGGCCGCTACAAGATAGACGTGGCGGTCACCGGCGATATCGCGTCGTTCCTTGCGCCCGGCACCCTCAGGGGGCTGCTTCTCGCCGGGAACTACGATATGGCGATCGTTTCAGGGATGTGCACCGCATCCTTTGCCGACGTCGAGCGCGAGACCGGGGTTCCGATCTACCGCGGTCCGCGGCATGCGGCCGACCTCCCGCTGGTCCTCCGTGTGCTCGACCGCGCCCCGCTCTCGAAGACCGTTCCGGCCGATGAATTCCTTGCAGAGACACGGCGTGAAGAGGCCTGCCGGCAGGTGGCGCTCCGGGAGACGGAGGCGGACGCCGACTTCATCATCCGGGGTACCAGGATAGGGGGGGGTTCCAGGATGAAGGTGCTTGCGGAGATCATGGACGCGCACAAGCGCGACGATCTCCTCGCCGACGTCCGGCGGTTCTTTGCCGACGGGGCCGATATCGTGGACCTGGGGTTCGGGTTCGATACGACCGAGGACGACGTCGTGCGGTGCTTTGCGGCCCTCGCAGAGGTCGAAGGTCCCCTGGCGGTCGATACGCAGGACCCGCTCCTCATCGCGGCGGCCCTCTCCCGCGCCGACCTGGTGCTCTCCCTGCACGAGGGGAACATCCCGGCCGTCGGGGAGGCGGTTGCGGAGGCCGGGGCGGCCGCGGTCGTGGTGCCGCGCGAGCGGACACTGCAAGAGAACCTTGCGGCGGCGAGAGAGGCCGGGATCCGCCGCCTGATCGCCGACCCCCTCCTTCAGCCGGTGGGTTCCGGGTTGACGGGATCGCTTGCCGGGTTTCAGGGCGCTCCTCGCCCGCTCTTCTTCGGGGCGGGCAACGTCGTGGAGTTGCTCGACGCCGACTCTCCCGGGGCGAATGCGCTGCTCGCGGGGATAGCGCATGAGGTCGGGGCCGCCGTCGTCTTCACAAGCGAGCACAGCGACAAGACCCGGGGCTCGGTGGCGGAGATGCGGCGGGCAACTGAGATGATGGTGCTCGCGACCGACCGCCCCTACCCCAAGGACCTGGGGCTCGATCTCCTGGTCCTGAAGGAGAAACGACGGCGGCGTGAGCCGTCGCTGGAGTACGAGAGTATCGTGGACGCCGCCACCGCCCCGGACGAGATCGTCTACGACCCCCTCGGGTGCATCCGCATCGGCATCGAGGGGGACTGCATCGTCGCGGTCCACCGGGGCCGGGCCGTGCGGGGGAGACACTGGGAAGATGTCTTTGACACGCTCCTTCAGGAGGGGAGTCTCTCACGGCTCGACCACGCCGCCTATCTCGGAAAGGAACTCTTCAAGGCGGAACTCGCTCTGCGGCTGGGACGGAGTTTTGAGCAGGACGGGCCGTTCTGAGCAGTCTGCCGGCGTTTTTTGTTCATGATGTGGGGTGGAATCCGGTCGAGGGCCCTGGCCCCTCAAAATTATAAGAACAGTTATATAATTTATCGGTTATCTCCCCGTCCATGGCAGCGGTGAGCGGTGCCGAACCGGTCGGAAGATACCGCACGTAGCGCGGGTTGCCGGCGACAGAGGGTACGCTGCGCCGGGATCTCCCAGGAGACCCGCTCTCACCCTGTCAGGGTTCAAAACGTGGTGAAACTGCATGAGAAGGAATCCAATTACACTCGGGCTCGTAGCGGCCCTGGCCATCGGCCTCGTTGCCCTGCCGGTTCTCGCGGCGACTGCCGATGTTGAGATACGGGACGGGTTGTATCACCCCGCATCACTCACGATCGAGAGCAATACTACGGTAACCTGGATGAATTATGACCTGGTAAGCCATTCCGTCACCAGCACGGGAGGGGTCTTCGACTCAGGGCCGATAGAGCAGAACGAGACCTTCGACTATACCTTCGCCGATACGGGGACTTACCCCTACGGTTGCGTGATCAACGCCTCGACGCAGCGGACGCCGATGGAGGGTGTCGTCATCGTCGTCCCCGAGGGGATGGCGGTCGCCCCGGACGAGAACGTGACCCCCGGGGAAGAGCCGGCGAGCATGACGCTGGCCGAGCTGGTCGGTCAGAACGAGAACCTGACCGTATTTACGGAGGCTATCGAGAAGGCCGGACTTGCGCAGGCGGTGCTCTCTGAGGGCGGGCCGTATACGGTCTTTGCTCCGGACGATGCCGCTTTTGAGGCGCTCGGCAACCAGACTCTTACGACAATCTTCAACGATACGGAGATGCTTGACGCCCTGCTGATGCATCACGTGGTGGAGGGGAACTATACCGTAGAAGACCTGATGGCGGCAGCAAACACCACCGGGAACATGACGACTCTCGATACGCTTGCCGGGAACACGATCAACGTCACTGCGGTCGACGGCAACCTCACCATAGAGAACGCTACAATCGTCACTGCTGACGTTGCCGCCGAGAACGGCATCGTCAACGTCATCGACAGGGTCCTCGTCCCGGAGGGTCTCATCCCGGCAGAGAACGTGACCCCGACACCGGCGGATAACGTGACGCCGCCCACTGAAGCGAACGTCACCATCGTCGAACCCATGGAGGGCGCCAGCGTCGCTGCCGGGAACGTTACGGTGAGCGTGAACGTCACGAACTTCACGCTGGTGGAGCCGACCGGGCAGCCGAACGCGCCGGGCGAGGGGCACCTGCACTACTACCTGGACGCCCCTGTGCCGACGAACGAGAGTGAGCCCGCCATCCCGGAGACCGGCGGCTACGTCGTCTCCGCGAACCTCTCCCACACCTGGGAGAACGTGACGGCGGGCGAGCACAACCTCTCGGTCCAGGTGGTCAACAACGACCACACGCCGCTCATTCCGCTCGTCTTCGAGACGGTGAACGTCACCGTCGACGGGAACGTGACGCCCGTAGAGACCGTGACCCCGATCGGGAACATCACCCCGGTGGCCCCGCCAGAAGGAAGAGTCATCCCCTGAGCACCCCCTCTTTTTCCTTCCTGACTCCCGGCGGGCCGGTGCTTGCGGCCGGCACGCATGCCGGACGCGAGGGCTTATGTCCCCTTCTCCCCAACTATTCAGGAGAATGGTCATACGTGGGATCAGCAGGGATCTACTTGCGATGCTCCTCGAACTTGGCAAGGAACACTATCCGGATGAGTTCGTTGCCGTGTTGCGGGAACAGGACGGCATCATCCGGGACCTCGACCTGGTGCCCGGGACTATCGTCGGGGAGGAGAGCGCCTCGTTCTTCGTCGATATGCTCCCGCTGGATACCCACCAGGCCGGCAGCGCCCATAGTCACCCGAACGGCGTCCTCTCGCCGTCGTCGGCGGATCTCAGGTTCTTCCCCACGGTGGGCCGGTACCACATCATTGTCGGGTATCCCTACACGATGAGGGACTGGCGGTGCTACCGGGCGGACGGCCGCGCGACACACCTCGAGGTGGTCGAGTGATCCGCGTGGTCGCAACGGGGACATTTGATATCCTCCACCCCGGGCACCTCTACTACCTTGAAGAGTCGCGGAGACTCGGCGACGAACTCGTCGTGATCGTGGCGCGGGATGCAAACGTAAAGCATAAGCCGCAGCCGATCCTCCCGGAGGAGCAGCGGCTCCGGATGGTCCGGGCGTTACGGCCGGTCGACCATGCGCTCCTCGGTGACCTCCATGATATGTTTCGGCCGATCGAGGAGTTCCGGCCCGATATCATCACGCTCGGGTTTAACCAGCATTTCGATGAGGAGAGCCTCCGGCAGAGGCTCCGTGACCGCGGACTCGACGCGGATGTCGTCCGGATACCCGGATATCCCGGCCCGCTTGCCAGTTCATCGAAGATAGTCGAGTGTATCTTGAAGACCCGCTCTCTTTCCCGCCCCACCGGCGAGAGGGAGTGATGACCCGGGAAGCGCGGGCACCCTCCCGCAGGTGACGGCGGTTCATGCGGCAGACCGATGGATGGGGCGACGCCGACGACCGAACGAACTGGCTGAAGATCTCGGTCCCGTTCCTGCTCTGCGGAGCCTTTCTTGCCGTTGTACGGCTCCTCCTTCCGGCGGAGCAGTGGCTCTTGCTCTTCGGGATGATGGTCGCCTACGTCGTCCCGCCGCTCGGCCGGGAGACGATCATCCCGGTCGGCATCCTTCTCGGGCTCCCCTGGTGGCTGGTCGCGTTCTCCCTGGCGTTCCTGGACTTCGCCGGCGGACTCTTCATGGCCTGGAACTTTCCGCTGGTCCTGCGCATCCCCTACGCCGGGCCCTGGATCCGCCGGTTCATGGAGGCGGGCAGGACGTTCCTGGACCGGCGGCCGTGGCTTGAACGGCTCTACTTCGTCGGTCTCATCGCCTTCGTGAGCCTCCCCTTCGACGGGTCGGGGAGCCTCGTCGGTTCTATCGTCGGAAGAATGCTCGGGATGACGAAGACCGAGGTCCTCTCCTGCATCACCATCGGCGGCATCATCGGCAGTTTTGCCATCGCTCTCGGTATCGACTACATCGTGAACCTCATCCCGGCAGGGGCCGGGCTCTGGGTCTCGCTCGCCGTCTTCCTCCTGATCGGCGCCGCGCTCCTGGTGACCTACCGGAGTTACCGGCACAGGCACGAGACGAATGCCTGATCCCGGAGAGGAGCCGCGTGATCCTGTGTTCCGGATGCCGACGGGGGCGGATGGTCTCCCGCGCGCCGAAGTCGATGTCCGGCATAAACAGAAACTATATATGCGGCCCGGAGGATTGATCATCCGGGTCAGGACCCAGAAGGCGGCAGGAGACGGCTCGGCTCTACAGCCCGGGGACGATACGAGTATGGTTCCATACACGGCGAACCGTTCGCTGAACGGAGAACTTTCAGGGCAGCACGATGACGATCTGGATTGTCGGGAGAGAGCGAACGCTGTCGGCAGCCCGGAGATTCCTGCCACGGTGCTGCGGCAGGTGGTCGAGACATCGTTAGCCGGAACCTGCATCGCCGATCGAGAGGGGCGTATCGTCTTTGCCAACGCTTCGTTGCTTGCCATGTGGGGTTACGACCTGCAGGACGTGATCGGACAGCCGGTAGACTTCCTCTGGCTTGCCGGGGGCGAGGGGCCGGACTGTATCGGCTGTGCTCTCTCCGCCGGGCAGTGGAGCGGGACAGTTACCGCCCGGCGAAGAGACTCGTCACTCTTTGGCGCCCGGCTCTCGGTCAACACCGTCCCCGGCCCCCGTGCCGCCGATCTCTGGCTCCTCGTCTCCTGCATGGACGTCACCGCGCAACGAAAGGCAGAGGATGCCCCCGGTCACCCCCGCAGCCTCGCGCGGACCGTCGCTTCGATGCCGGCACGTTTTGTGGATCCTGCGGGGCTCGATCCGGCCATCGACACCTCGCTTGAGGACCTCGGCCGTGCGTGCGGGGCATGCAGGGCCTCTTTCTCCCTCTTCAACGACGCCAGGACGCTCGTCGGTACAACGCACGAGTGGTGCCGGCCGGAGCGGGAGTCCCGGCGGGGGGAGTTCCAGACCCTCTTTGCGCGCGACCTCCCCTGGTGGGTCGTCCGGATCCTCGAGGGCGAGACCGTTCTTGTGGACGGAACGTCCCGGGAAGGACGGCCGCGCAGGGAGGAGCGCGAGTTCCTGAAGCGGCACGGTGTTGCCGCGACGCTGCTGATCCCGCTCCACCTGCAACGGGCGGTCGTCGGGTTTGTCGGGTTCGACCGGAGCACCGGCGGGCCCGGGTTCGCAGACGAGGATGTCGCACTCCTCTCCGCTGCCGTCCAGATCATCGCGAGCGCGCTCGATCGGAAGCAGTCCGAGTACGTCTTCCGGGAGTCAGAAGACCTCTATCAGGTCGTCCTCGACGCCATCACCGATACCGTCACCGTCGTCGATACCGATCTCACCCTCCTCCTCGCAAACGACGCCTTCGTCGCCTGGTGCGAAGAACTCGGCCTCGCGACGGATGTCGTAGGGAAGAACCTGTTTGTCGCGCTGCCGTTCCTCCCGCCCGCCGCGAGGCAGCAGTACGAACGGGTCATACGAACCGGACGGCCGCTGACATCGGAGCGGGCCCTCAGATTCGACGACCGGATCGTGGTCATCCGGGAGATGCTGATCCCCATCTTCGAGCAGGGCAATGTCGGGCGGATCATCACCGTTTCCCGGGATATCACCGCTCAGAGGGAGGTTGAAGACTTGAAGTCGAAGGCCTACAGCCAGGTCGAGCGGAACATGGAGCAGTTCGCCCTCCTCGCCGACCATATCCGGAACCCGCTCCAGGCGATCATGGGGCGGGCCGAGTTGATCGACGATGCCGCGACGACGGAGAAGATCCGGCAGCAGGTGCAACGAATCAACGGTATCATCGATCAGCTCGACGAGCGGTGGGCGGAGTCGAGAAAACTCTCCATGTTCTGGCGGAAGTACTCTTGATATCGTCTCCCTCAAGTCGCATCGCGGATCGAACCCCAGACCCGGTTTCGTTCGAGAATGACCCAGTAACGCCGCAGTTCGGCCTCCGCCTCCCGGTATCCCGGGTAACGGCCGCCGACGAGATGCCAGAACCTTTTTGAGTGGTTCGGCTCAAGGAGGTGGGCTGCCTCATGGACGACGACATACTCCCGCAAGGAGCCGGGGAGGGCTATGACCCGCAGGTTGATGTTGATGTTGCCGAGCGTCGAGCAACTCCCCCACCGGGTTCGCTGCAACTTCACCGCGATCTTCGGCCTCCACCCTGCCGGGTCCGTGCAAGTCTTCAGGTGGTCTGCAACCTCCTCCCTCAGCATCCGGGTAAGGCTTCTCCGGAGAGCGGTGCCGGGCGGGCAGGTGATCGTACCGCGCGTATCGTCGACCACAAACCGGGTCCCCGGTATCAGGTGGTAGAACCTCCCGTGCAGGAGGAGCATCTCCTCCCTCCCGCACCCTTCGGCGGCCAGCCGGTCGAACTCCTCGCGCCGCTCCTCGATCCAGGCCGTGTTGCGTTGCAGGAACCCCGCGACGTCGAATGACGGGGGGGCAACCACCCGCAGGGTCCCGTCAGGCCGCACCTGGAGGCGGGCCGACCGCACCGCCTTCCGGACGACGGTCGTGCCGGCCGGGACTCTCCCCGTCCCTCCCCGGTCCATGTACCAGTAATCGGACGGCAGCGAGAAAAACCCCGCGATCCGGCACGCTCCTATATCTGATGGCGACAAACGTATGTTGACACTCTCCCACGGCTCAAGCCGGGAGATTCTTGCTTCATCGATCGGGACTTGCACCGCCAGAATTAGGGGTGTAGTGGTCCTGATCTCCACAAGCGTAGATTCGGGTGTGCCCCACCCAACACAGAGAACAATGGTGTCCACTATGACAAAAAGATACCCCGCGCGGGGTGAAAATGGAACTTACCAGGGGTGCAATTCATCCCACGGCTCAAGCCGGGGGCTTTCTTGCACCCCTTGGACCCCGAAGTTGTAAGGGGCAGCATCATGAGCGAGAAGGAACTCAAGATCGGCGATATTGCGCACCTCACCGGGCTCTCCGAACGAGATGTCCGGATACTCATCCAGACCTACGACAGCCTCTTCACCTACCGGACCATCGGCCCGGTCAGGCTCTTCCCGCAGAAGACGGTCGGGATTGTCCGGGAACTCGTGGAACTCTCCGGGAAGGGTCTCACTCCCGAAGAAGTCACCACGGAGGTCAAATCCGGCAGGAGGCCCGCTGCGCCGGAGGAGCCCGCAGTTGCGGTCGACCGGGTCGGCGTCCCCCTCCCGCCCGAGGTGGTGCTCGACCTCCGGGTGATGCAGGAGACGCTGGCCCGCCAGGAACGCCGCATAGCACAGATGACGGCTGAACTCGAACGGATAGAGGAGCAGCGGAGAGAGGAGACCGACCGGTGGCGGGAGACCATTGACTGCCTGCAGGAACGGCTCGATAACCAGCAGAGGAAGCTCGCGATCGTCGCGGAGTGGGTGGACTACTTCGACCGGCAGATGGATGAGGTCTCCCGTCCGGTGCTTGACCGGGTCCGGCGAGCCTTCGGGACGAAACAGGACCCGGGCCGCTCGGGTTGACGGCCGGGGTGCGGCCGCCCGCGGCACCCGGGCTGCCCTGCAGCCGTCTGCATGCGATCCGGGACGCCGGGCGCACGGTCACCCGCTGTTGCATCTATTGTATATTTGTATTACAATATATTACACAATAGTATATTATTAGCAAAATTTATATGTGATCCCCGCGACCGTGTCGGCGAGGTGATCGAGATCCAGCAGCAGAAGATGGCCATAGTATTGACCGTTGTCATTCAGGCCCTGGTCATTGGCGGGTTGATAGCCTGCATCGTCGTCGGAACACAGGATCCGCTGTCTTCGGCTTCGCCGGCAGGTGAGATCCGGCACATGGAGTATGGGTCGTGGAGCACTTCGCCTGCCGCGTACCCCATCGTCGGCCACCCACCAGTGGTCCGGCAGATGGACATCGCGGCTGATCGCGGGGAGGATATCTCCCCTTTTTGATGTACGACCGCCCCTCTATCCCATCACGATCTGCACGGCCGTCGGGTACCTGTTCTTGATGGCGTATACGAGGGGTTTTGCCATCCAGAGCCTCCCACCCTGCATCCTCCGGAGAGGACTGATCTCCTGCAGGCACTGGAGGGCCTGCACCGCAGTCTCATCCGCGAGGAAAAAACTGTCCGGGACCCTGGAGCCGAAATAAAAGAGGATCGGAAGCCGGAGCCGCCTCTGCAGCCTCCCCGGGAGGGCCTGCTCCAGCCGGAGGAGGACGTCTTGATCGAAGTCGTACCGGGTCCCGCCCTTCGTGACGGCCGAGGGGTGCTCCTCTGAGAGGAGCAGGGAGAGGCGCTTTCGCTCCGCAACGACGCCGTCGTTGATCTTGCCGATCTCAAGCCGCATCCACCGTAAGAGGGTCGACCCGTCGCCTGCTGATGGTCGGTCGGGCATGGTGCGCTCCCCGTGGGTTTCCTCACCCCTGGTCGGGTCCGGAGATCAGTCTCCGGCATGCAATATATACCTGGCCCCGGACCTGCCGGAGCCCACCCCCCCTCCCGCCGCCCCCGGAAAAGTATATCAGTCTCTACTCCAGATGCGGCGCCTTCTATGTGATTATTCATGAAACATGATTCAGCGTGCCGCAGGGACACCCAACAGCATACCCGCCGCCCCCGGAAGACGCTCATCTCCGTCCTGCTGCTCGTCGGCACGGCGCTCCTCGTCGCCGCCGCGGCAGGTGCTACCGGAGAGCAGAACCCCGCCATCGCCGCAATGCTCACGGAAGTCAACGAATCCGACCTTCAGGAGACGACATATGACCTGCAGGAGATCTCGACCCGGGTCTTCGGCACCCCGGGGAACCGGGAGGCAGGCGAGTACCTCGCCGCGAGACTTGACGGCATCCCCGGTATCGAGGTGGAGTTCCAGGGGGGTGATCTCAGGAACGTCATCGCCACGCTCCCCGGGAAGAATACTACCTCCGATGAGGTTGTCGTGGTGGGGGCGCACTACGACAGCAGGTCGTCGGACCCCGCCCGTGCACCCGGGGCTACCGACAACGGGTGCGGCGTTGCGATCGTCCTGGAACTCGCGGAGGTGATGAGCAGGCACTCGTTTGACCGAACGGTGCAGTTCGCGTTCTGGAACGCCGAAGAGAACGGGCGGTACGGCAGCACCGACTATGCCGGGAACACGGCGGACGCATCAGTCCCGGTCGTACTCTACCTCAACTACGACTCGGCCTGCTACGACCCCCTGAACCGTTCCGTCCTCGACATCATGTGCGACGAGAACTCCTCGGATATCGCGGCACTCATGACGGACTACAATACCCTCTACGCGACGAACTTCACCCTGACGGTGAACAATAACACCTGCGCCTCGGACCATCTGCCCTTCCAGGACCGGGGCTATCCGGCTGTGATGACCCACTGCGAGGGGCACGGTTCGGCCCATACCCCGGACGACACCGTCGACCACGTCTCGTTTCAGTATGCCGTGAGGAACGCCCGGCTCGGCCTCTCGGTGCTTGCGGAGATGGCCGGTATCGGGGACGATGCAGAAAGCCCCACCCTCCCGAGGACGCCGGTCGCCGATGACCCACCGCCGATATCCTGGAACCGTTCCGGGAGGGTTGACCGGGCAGATCGATGACCGGAGATTCCGGTCAGGTCGAGAAACAGCGCCGTTATCCGTCGCGCAGGGGGAGATGAATAGATTCTCATGGCCCATCCGTCATCCCGCCGGGCAACCGGAGCCTATCGTCCCGCCTGGAGCGGGCGAACGCCTTTCCTGCGGCCCGGGGTCCGGTCCCCCTCTCCGGTCGGATGCGGAGCGGAGAGCACGCTTTTATACGGTCGAAGCCAACGTTAGGAAAATATGAGAGATTCCGAGATCCTGATGAACCCCAACGATCTGGTTCGTTATCTCAAGAAAGATCCGGCGGAGTTTACCAGGGAAGATATCATCCGTTTTTGTGCGGAAAACGGCATTCAGATGGTCAACTTCCGGTACGCCGCCGAAGATGGCAAGCTCAAGACCCTCAACTTCGTCATCTCCTCAATGGAGCACCTCGATACCATCCTCTCGGACGGCGAGCGTGTCGACGGCAGCAACCTCTTCTCGTTCATCGAGGCAGGAAGCAGCGACCTTTACGTAATTCCCCGGTACCGTACGGCGTTCGTAAACCCCTTTACCGAGGTGCCGACACTGGAACTCCTCTGCTCGTTCTACGACAACGACGGGAAGCCGCTGGAGAGTTCTCCCGAATACGTGCTCCGGAAAGCAGACCAGGAATTCACCCGTCGGACCGGGTGCACCTTCAAGACCCTCGGCGAACTTGAGTATTACGTCATCAGCCCCAAAGAGGACCTCTATCCCGGCCGCGACCAGAAGGGCTATCACTCGGCCGAACCCTTCGTCAAGTTCGCAGACCTGCGTGACGAAGCAATGCGCCTCGTCGCCCGCGCCGGCGGCAGGATCAAGTACGGCCACTCCGAGGTCGGGTGCTTCTTTGCCGGAGACGCCTACTACGAGCAGCACGAGATCGAGTTCCTCCCGATGCCTGTGGAGCAGGCGGTCGAGCAGGTGATCGTCGCCAAGTGGGTCCTGCGGATGCTCGGCTACCAGTACGGCGTCGAGATCAGCTTCGCCCCGAAGATCACCGTCGGCAAGGCCGGGAGCGGGATGCACTTCCACATGCTCGTCGAGAAGGACGGCCGGAACCTGCTGGTCGAAGGCGGCGGATTAAGCCCGCTTGCCCGGAAGATGATCGCCGGCATCCTTGATGCTTCCGACGCCCTGACGGCGTTCGGGAACACCATCCCGACCTCCTACCTCCGGCTCGTCCCCCACCAGGAGGCGCCGACGACGATCTGCTGGGGCGACCGCAACCGTTCGGTCGTGGTCCGCGTCCCCCTCGGCTGGGTCGGTGCCGGGAACATGACCCGTGACGCCAACCCCTGCGAAGATTCCTGCGCGGAAGAGCGCCCCTCCAAGCAGACGTTCGAGTACCGGGTCGCCGACGGGTCGGCCAATCCCTACCTGATCGTCGCCGGTCTCGTCGTGGCGGCGCTCCGCGGAATCGAGATGCCCGCCGCGCTCGAGATGGCCGAGCAGCTCTACGTCAGCGGCAACATCTTCCGGCCTGAGTTCAGGGAACGGCTTGCCACATTCAGGCAGCTCCCCGCCTCGTGCGTCGAGTCCGCTGAAGCCCTCGAGGCAAAGCGGGCGATCTTTGAAGCGGACGGGATCTTCCCGACGGGGATGATCGAGAGCCGGATCGCCTCGCTGAAGGCGTTCGATGACCGGGGGCTGAGCGAGAGGCTCTACGGCAACAACGAAGCGATACGGGAACTGGTCGAAGAGTACCTCCATATTGCGTGAGAGCGGGTTTTCCCGGCTCTCACGGCAGAACATTTTTCCGATCGGCTTTTTGCTGTCTCTATACCGGCAGATAGCCCCGGCGCCGATGCCGACCGCCCCGCTCCCGGGCAGGGTGCATGCCGGGGGTAAGTTATTATTAGAGGGTGCTCCAGAGGGGGTGGCTCTCCGGGGTGAGGCGGGGACCCCGGCGGTCGAGGATACGGCCTCTGCATTGCTGTCGAGGCCGTCCGGAACCCTGGCCCCTGCCGCACTCCGGATGATGGAGGTATGTGGAATGAAAGGCGGAGCAGAAGAGAGCATGGGAGAGGAATCGGGACCGGTCAAGTTCACCTGCTACCGGGTGACGCCGGGCGAGGGCGAGGGTACCCCTGAGGAGGGTATGAACACCTACAGCGTCGTGGTGTTGCTGCCCGACGGGGACGTCAAACACCAGGTCGTCTGGGCAGGGGCCCCCGAGGATATCGGCGACGCGATCCGGGTCCCCGCCGGTTCACGGGTGATCATGACCGAGATGAAGAGCCCCATGGTCTGGGACAGCGAGGCCATGGAGGAAGAGGCGGTCGCGGAGGCCGCACCGACCCCCTGAACCCTTTTTCTCCCGCCCCGGCTGGGGCTATGCCCTCCGGTTCGCCGCGATGCCTTCTTCCATGTAGGCGTTCACGTTTGAAAGGAAGATATCGACGTAGTCCGGCGCCGGGATCAGGGGCTCTTCGAGGCGTTGGCCGGTCTCTGGAGAGATCCGCCCGTTAATCACGACCTCTGCACCGGCCATCCCGAGCAGGCCCCGGTAGGCATCGATGAGCGGCCGTAGTTCTTCTTCCTGGAGCAGGCTCCCCATCCCCCGGTAGATCTCCCCGACGAACTCCGTGTGGTAGTTCCTCGCCATTCTCCGGGTGAGGAGGCGCAGGACCTGGAAATGGCTCTGTTCGGGGAACCCGCAGTTTGCGATCATGACGAATTTCGGGGCCGGTCTTGCTCCCCGGACGTGGCGGACCTCGCCTACCTCGTCCCTCTCGAAGTGGGGGTCGCCGGCCGGCAGGAGACGGTCGATGAAGTTCTTCGTGAGCACCGAGACGTTGTCGTTATGGAGCGGCGTGGCGAAGACCGCCACGTCGGCGGAGAGGTACTTCTCCAGCAGTTCCTCCATCCCGTCGGCCTGGATGCAGGTCCCGGGGGTCTTTGACCAGCAGGAGAAGCAGCCCAGGCAGTACCCGAGTCTCTTTTCGGCGAGGAATATATTCTCGACCTCTGCTCCCGCACCCTGTGCCCCGGCGAGGAATGCCTCGACCATGACGTGCGTGTTGCTTTGCTCCGCACGGGGGCTTCCGTTAAAGGCAACTATCTTCATCGGACCCCCCTCTGCGATAAGGCCCTTAAAGGTATTTCTGGCGGGTAGCGGCAGGGGGGATAATGATGGCGGCCGGCTTCGCGGGTTCCTGTCCCGGAGGGCCCCGCTGGACGCCCGCCGGGGTTTCCCGACCCCTCTTTCCAGGAGGGCGTGCAGCCCCCGGATACCATTAAATACACCGGCGGTCCCTGTGGGCCCGGTTGTGAACGACGTTCCAGGGGGATGGAATATGGTTGATGACGAAGCAAGGAAGGCAATCGATGCGAATAACAGGAGATTCTCCGAGGGGTTCCGGAAGGGCGACGCCTCGATAACGGCATCCATCTATGCCGGGGACGCCGTGGTCTTCCCCCCGGATGCCCCCGTGGTCGAGGGGAAGGGTGCGATCGAGGAGTTCTGGAGGACCGTCATGGCCTCGGGTGTGCAGGAGGCGGAGTTAACCACGATCGAACTCTCCAGAAGCGGCGATTATGCACACGAGCGGGGAACGGGCATCCTCAGGGTCCGCCCCCCGGGCGGGACGCCTGCCGAGCAGAAGATCAAGTTCGTCGTCATGTGGAAACGCACGGCGGACGGCTGGAAGAATATGTGGGATATCTGGAATGCCTCCCCCTGATCCGGGGAACAGCACGATATCCTGCCCGCGACCGGCTCCCCTCGCTACCGGGGACGGTTGAGGCGGTAGAGGGACCGGTCCCCGGCGTAACCCTTGCCGATACGAGAGGTGCGGTCCCCCGGGCGCGGGAACGGTGTGACTCACGGAAAAAGGGTATTCTTCAGGGGGCCGGGGAGGGGAGGGCTGCATCCGTCCCGGTTACCTCGAAGAGATAGACGCCCGACCCGACCCACCAGTCTTCATCGACCGGGAGGACGTAGCCGATCTTCAGTTCTTCACGGTTCTCCTTATCGGGGTTCGGCCAGACGAAGACGATGAATCCCCCGCCGTCGCGTGCGGTATCCCTGAGCGCCCGGATGTTCTTCATCCCGAAGGGGTCCTGCCGCTCTATCAGGCTGCTCCCGACCGCGGCCTGGAGGTAGGGATGGGCGAGGAGTGTCCCGTTGTAGTCGTAGGCGTAGAGGTAGTGGCCCGCCGGGTCGACGAGGCTCCCGGTCTGGTTCGAGATCTCGGCAAACGCCGTCGCCTTTTCGTGGTTGCGGCCGTAGGCGGCGCCGCGCTCGACGAGGTCGACCATCGCCGATACAGCCTCCGGGTACCGTTCCCGGCCGGTTCCGGCGGTTTCGGAGAGGTAAACACCCGACCCGATCCACCATCCCTCCCCGGCGGGGGCGACGTAGCCGAGCTTCGGGAGATACGCCTCCCCTGCCGATTCATTGACGGTTCCGTTCTCCGGTGCCGGGTAGAGGTAGGCGATGAACCCTCCGCCGTCTGCCGCCCTAGCGGCACCGATACGGATCACCGGCAGACCCCGGAGATCGGTCCAGTTGCCCCGGTCGGTCCCGACCGCTTCGCTCCCGTAGGGGTGCGCAAGGAGCGTCCCATTGTAGTCGCAGGCATACACGTAGAAGTCTCCCAGTGAGAACCGGCCGGAAGCGTTCCCGAACTCGGCGAGCGCGGCATCCTTACCGGCGGTCTCCGCGTAGGCTGCGGCTTCCCGGACGAAGGCTGCAAGGTCCTCGGTGGTCGTGTTCTCCTCCGCGACCTCCCGGACGCCCGGGCTGCTGCACCCGGTCACGAGGACTGCGAGGAGCGCGAGAAGGCAGACCGTGCCGACGAGATGGTATCTTTTCATACCCTTTCGTGCGGCGGGCCCCCTCAAAAAGACGTCGGTATTATCTTCTTCGTTGAAACGGTGCGTTCTCCATCTGCCCATGGACTGCCGGCGGTCTGAACGCCCTGAAAGGGGAAAATCCTCTCAGGAGGGTGTCAGAGCCGCTTGGCAAGATCATGGAGCCCACGCCGACCATCGAGACTGCGATGATTGCAAACACGACGAGGCTGAAGTTCTCGGAGATGAAGGGAACGTTCCCGAAGAGAAACCCTGCGAAGATAAAACTCGATACCCACAGCACTCCTCCGGCTGCGTTGAACTGGATGAACCTGGAGTAGTCCATCTTTCCTGTACCCGCAAGGAACGGTGCCAGGGTCCTGACGAACGGGGCGAACCTGGCTATGACGATGGTCCTCCCGCCGTATCTCTTGAAGTACGACTCGGTCTTTGCGATATGGTGCTCTTTGATGAACGGGATCCCCCGTGAGAGGAACCGGGAGCCGAACGATCGCCCGATCCAGTAGTTCACGGTGTCTCCCGCGATCGCCGCGACGATCAGGAGGACGAGGACGGAGAGAATGTTGAGGCCCCCCTGTGCGGCGATTGCGCCTACAAGGAAGAGGAGCGAGTCGCCCGGCAGGTAGGGGGTGACGACGACCCCCGTCTCGAGGAAGATGATGAGGAAGAGGAAGAAGTACACGAATGTCCCGTACTCCTCTATAACAAGCGGCAGGAAATCATCGAAGTGTATGATGAGATCGACGATCGACCCCAGTTGTTCGAACATCTGCTATCAGTCTATACGCGGACCTAAATCCTTTGCTGTGCCGGTACCGATGCTCTCCCTGAGGCCGCCCCACGGTCACGGGAGGGTCCAAACAGGCCGATTCCCGCGCCCGCTCCACCGCGCTCATCGGTTCCGGGTCTCCGGCCCTCATCCCGACCTCTCCTCAGAGATTAATACGGACAGCGGTTCACTCTGGTTATGGATCCTCCTCCCGACACGGCGGTGCCGATGGTCACCGGGATCACGACGGCGTTCGGTCAGGTCCGCCTCGTATGGGTCTCGTCCGCATCCGGATCGAAGATTCGGCAGATTTTCCTCCCCGGCGACCCGCACGCCGGCGCGGTAGTGGACGAGGGCGTCACGCCCGTCGGGGAGCCCCGCGACGAAGCCGTCCGGGCGCTGATCGCCGCGATACAGTCGTTCCTCCGCGGTCACGACGTGCGGTTCGAGATCGATCTCCTCGACCTTGACCGCTGTCCGCCCTTCCAGCGGCGGGTCCTCCTCACCGAGTACGGCATTCCCCGGGGGCATGTCAGCACCTACGGGCGTATTGCCCGGCATATCGGGAATCCCGGCGCTTCGCGGGCGGTCGGCAGCGCGCTCGCCCGGAACCCGTTCCCCCTCGTCATCCCCTGCCACCGTGCCCTGCGATCGGACGGGCGGCTGGGCGGGTTCCAGGCAGGCCTCGACATGAAACGGAGGCTGCTTGAGATGGAGGGGGTCAGGTTCCGTGAGGACGGCCGGGTGCTCATGGAGAAGACGTGGTATTGACGCGGCCGCAGAGTTCACGAGCCTTCCGGGTGGTTCTCTGCAACGCCCTGGATAACCGTCCTGCGCGACCCGACCCAGAGGTATATGTGGGATGACGTCCCCCCGTCCCCACGGTGATCCGATGGCAGATAGTACAGGTCAGCAGATGACAAAACCCACGGAGTACAGTGCGGCGAACCTGATGAAGGATGCCGGGGTGGATGTGGAACGGTGGAACCGGATGCCGGACGACGCAACGATCCAGAAGACGGTTGCAGCTATCGAGGCACGGAACGTCAGGGTGATCCCTGTGGATACCGCGGAGGAGGCGCTCGGGGCTCTCGTCAACCTGCTCCCCGAAGGGGCTGAGGTCATGAACGGCTACTCGACGACCCTGGTCGAGATGGGGTTTGACCGGGTGCTCAAGGAGAACCCGAAAGGGTGGCGGGACTACCACGCGATCATCACGGCCGAGAACGATACGGAGAAGCGGCACGAGCTCCGCAGGAAGAGCGTGACTGCCGACTACTTCCTCTCCGGGGTGCAGGCGATTGCCGAGTCCGGCGAGATCGTCGGGTGCGACAAAACCGGGAGCCGGATGGGGGCGTGGCCTCACGCGGCGGCCCATCTCATCCTCGTCTCGGGGACAAACAAGATCATGCCGACCGTCGACGAGGGGCTCCGGCGGTGCCGGGAGTACTGCCTGCCGCTGGAGAACCAGCGTGCGCAGCGCACCTACGGCGTCGGGAGTTATATCGGCAGGCACGTGATCCTCGACAGGGAAGATGCTCCGGGGAGGACTACCCTCATCCTGATCCGCCAGCCGCTCGGCTACTAGAACGGGGGTTCCTGCCCACCGGGCGTGATCACGGTGGCCCCGCCCTTTCCCGGAGGATGGGGGGTCCGCCCAAGGTCGTGTCCGGCCCGCCCCGGCAGGCCGGGCATTCGCACCATCGCCGTGACGCACTTCCCCTGCTCCGCTATCGGGCGTGCCCCATTTATCTGTTATTCCGCCCCACGTTTCTATGCATGGATATCATAGGCACACTCAATACCACCACCATTCCACTCGCCGACATCACGCTCGAAAACGTCGTTTTCGCCGTGATCGTCGCCGTGACCGGGTGGATCGCGGTGAAAGTGCTCATCGCTTCTTTCAAGAAGGCACTCTCCCGCGCGTCGCACCTGCCCGCCCTGGTCGCCGAGTTCCTCGTCCGGTTCTTCTCGATCCTGCTCTACGTGATCCTTGTCCTCGTCGTCCTCTCAGCGGTCGGGATTGATATCTCGTCCGTGGTGCTCGGCCTCTCGGCGGTGATCGGGCTCATCCTCGGCTTCGGTCTCCAGGACACCATCACCAACCTCGCTGCCGGGGTCTGGGTGGCGGCCCTCCGCCCCATCGATAAGGGTGAGTTCGTCGAGGTCAACGGCATCTCCGGAACGGTCTCCGCGGTCGGCATTATGGCGACCGAGCTCCTGAAGCCCGACAACACCTACATCACCATCCCCAACTCCCTCGTCTGGGGGAGCCCGGTGATCAACTCCACCCGCATGGAGACCCGCCGTGTCGAGGTCGGGGTCGGGGTCGCCTACGGCAGCGACCTCAACCTCGCCATCCGGGTCGCGACCGACCTGATGAAGGCCCACGAGGCGGTGCTGCCTTCGCCGCAACCTGTGGTCGTCGTCACGGAACTGGCCGATTCGTCGGTGAACCTCGCACTCCGGGCATGGACGAAGACGCCCGACTTCTGGGACGTAAAGGGCGACCTGACCCGCGACGTCGTCAGGGCGTTCAGGGACGCCGGGATCGAGATCCCGGTTCCCCGGATGGCTGTTCAGCTGGACCCGGTCCAGTAACCCTCTTTTCTTCTCCGGTATGCTCGAAGTCGATGAAGCCCCGGTAGGGGTCCGTCGCCATCAGGCGGACCCGGACCCTCTGGCCGACCCTGAGCCCCTCCTCGCCGAGAACGACCTTTCCCTCGGCCGGCGGGTCGATCAGCCGGACATACGTCCCTTTCTCCGAGGCGCCGGTGACGAACGCCGCAAACGATTCCCCGATCCGGTCGCGGAGAAGGACCGCGGCCGCCGCCTTCCGGACGAAGCGCTCGACCTTCTGCGAGGCCTTCTCGCGGTCGGTGAGGTGGAGGGCGAGGTCGTCGAGTTCTTCGGGGGTGTAGGGAGGATACCTCGCGTCGTTGATGACTGATTTCACCAGCCGCTGGATGATTAAGTCGACGTAGCGCCGGTTCGGGGCGGTGCCGTGGGTGTAGTCGGTTACGGCGAGGGCGAAGTGGCCGACCGGGGTCTCGCCCGGCCGGAAGGCTACATACTCACCCGCCCCCATCAGCTTCACGATCGTGAGGGAGAGGTCGGGGAAACGGTCGGGGTCGGCCGCCTTCTGCCGGATGAGGAACCGGGTGAGCGCCTCCGCGTTCGGTTCTGCGGGGAGGGTCTCGCCGTGCTCCGCGGCCTCCCTCACGATCCCCGGCCAGTTCTTCGGGGTGCGGACGATCCGGTGGATCATGGGTAGACCGGCGGCCGCGAGGAACGCCGTCAGGCTGCCGTTCGCCGCGACCATGAACTCCTCGATGAGGCACCGGGCGAGGTTCTGCTCCTGGACGACGAGTTCCAGGACCCGGCCGCCGGCCACGACCGGTTCGGCCTCGATCGTCTCGAGGGCGAGCGCCCCCTGCTCCGTCCGCCGCTTCTTCATCCGCGTCGCGGCCTCGTGCTGGAGAAGGACCTGCTCTGCGAACCCCGGCGTCTCTGCGACCGTCCGGGGGGCGGGTCCGGCTCCCGCGAGCCAGTCGCCGACCTCCTCGTAGACGAGCTTCGCGTGGTTCGCGACGATTGCCCGGTAGACCCCGCCGGGTTTCGTGCTCCCGTCGGGGAGGACGGTATACTCGATGACGACCGCCATGTGGTCCCGGCCGGGCAGGAGCGATGAGAGGCCCGCCGAGAGGCGGTCGGGGAGCATGGGGAACGTCACGACGCCGGTGTAGACCGATGTCCCGTTATGGGCGGCGTGCCGGTCCGTCCACGACCCCTTCGGGACGAGCGCATCGACGTCGGCGATCGCGACCCGGACCCGGATCGCCCCGTTCTTTCCCCGCTCGCAGACCTCTATCTGGTCGAGGTCCTGTGAATCGTGGTTGTCGATCGACGACCAGAGGAGCGAGCGGAGGTCGCGGGGATCGCCGGGGGGGTCTGCAAACGTGTCTTCGGGGAGAGCCCCGACTTCCCGGACGACGGGCCTGGGGAACGCCGGGAAAAACCCGTACTGCTCCATCGCCATCCACGCGATGGCATCGAGGTCGACGTATGGCTGGTCCTGCATATGGGTGAAAGATTCGTTTGCGGGTATAAAACGGCTTGTAAAGGTGCGATCCACTCGCCCATCCCGATCGCCTTTGAGAGGTTCGATATCGTGAGGCTCGAAACGGGCATCCGCTCACCGGATCTCGAGCCGGTCGCCCGTCACCATGTAGTGCACCTTCTCCGCGATCTTGCAGGCGTGGTCCCCGCAGCGTTCGAGGTACCGGGCGATCATGACGTAGTTCGTGCACTGCGCGATCTTCTTTGGGTCCTCCATCATGTAGGTGAGGCACTCGCGGAATACGGAGTACCTGAGGGCGTCGACGGCGACCTCCCTGTCCCTGATATCGCTTATCGCTGTGAGATCTTCGTGTTCGAAGGCGATCAGCGTATCTGCGATCATCCCCTCGACGAGATCTCCCATATGGGGGATGCTGACGAGGTTTCCCACGTGCGGCGCCCTGGCAAGATCGGGTACAACGATGGCGATGTCTTTCCCGTAGCGCCCGATGCGGTAGAGGTTCGTGATCACCTTCATCGAGGCTGCGATCATCCGCAGGTCTTTTGCCATCGGCTGATGGAGGGCGATGAGCCTCAGGCATTTCTGCTCGATATCGTGGTCGTAATCTGCTATCCTCTTCTTGTCCCGGTCGATCGATCCGACGACCACCGCATCCCGGGTCTTCAGCGCTTCCAGCGACTGGTGCAACATCCCCTGCGCGAGGTGGCCCATCGCGAGGACATCCCCTTTTAAGGATGCAAGTTCAGTGTGATATCTCTCTACCATTGGATCTCCCTACCCGAACCGTCCGGTGATGTAGTTCTCCGTCAGTTCTTCACCGGGATCTTCGAAGATCTTCGTGGTTTTATCAAACTCCACCAGCTTCCCCAGGTACATGAACCCGGTATAGTCGCTGGCCCGTGCCGCCTGCTGCATGTTGTGCGTGACGATGACGACCGTATACTGCTGGGCAAGCCGGATGATGAGGTCCTCGATCTTTGCCGTGGCGATGGGGTCGAGGGCGGAGCAGGGTTCGTCCATCAGGATCACCTCCGGTCCGACTGCAAGACATCGTGCAATGCAGAGCCTCTGCTGCTGCCCGCCCGAGAGGGCGAGCGCGGGTTCGTGGAGGCGGTCCTTCACCTCGTCCCAGAGCGCGGCGCCCTTCAGGCTCTCCTCGGCGATACGGTCGAGCGCCTTCTTCTCGCTCACCCCGTGAATGCGGGGGCCATAGACGACGTTCTCGTAGATGCTCTTCTGGAACGGGTTGGGTTTCTGGAAGACCATGCCGATCTTCTCGCGGATCGTGTAGACATCCGCACGAGGATCGTGAATATTGTTCCCGTCAAACAGGATCTCTCCGGTTACCCTCGACGAGTCGATGAGGTCGTTCATCCGGTTACAGCACCGGAGCAGGGTTGATTTCCCGCATCCCGAAGGCCCGATGAGTGCCGTGACCCTGTTTCTCGGGACGCGAACCGAGATCTCCACGAGGGCGTGTTTCTGCCCGTACCAGAGGTTGAGATCCTTTGTCTCAAGGATTGTAGATTCGTCCATTTACATCACCGTTGTCCGATGGTATCGCCGCCGAACGAGGATCGCGACGAGGTAGATCGAGAGGACCATGAGGAGGAGCACGAGGGCGGTCCCGAACTTCTGCGTGGATGCCCCCGGGACGCTCGTCGTGAGGATGAAGAGATGGTAGGGGAGCGCCATCACCGGCTCCGTAAGCGACGAGGGCAGGAACTTGCTGCTGCAGACCGTTGCGGTGAACATGATGGGGGCCGTCTCGCCTGCGGCACGCCCGATGGAGAGGATCGCTCCGGTGAGGATCCCGGGGATTGCCGGGGGGAGGACCACCCGCCGGATCGTCTGCCACTTCGTTGCTCCGAGAGCATAGCTCCCTTCCCGGAGGGAGTGCGGGATCGACCGGAGGGACTCTTCGGTCGTCCGTATGATCGTCGGGAGGATCATCAATCCGAGGGTGATTTGCCCGGCGATCATCGAGACCCCGAGGTTCAGGAAGAGGACGAGGAACGCGAAGCCGAAGAGCCCGAAGACGATCGACGGCGTTCCGTTCAGCAGGTCCACCGCTGCACGGATGCCCCGCGTCAGCGGGGTCTCCGCCGTATACTCGATGAGGTAAACGGCCGTCGCGATCCCGAGGGGAAGAGCAACTGCGAGTGCTCCTCCCACGAGACAGAGTGTCCCGGCAATCGCGGGAAAGATCCCTCCCGCTCTCCCGAGGTCTTTCGGGGACCCGGTCAGGAACTCCCAGGTGAGCGCGCCGGCCCCGTTGACGACGATCTCAACGAGGATCACGCCGAGGACCACGAGCACGATCGCGACCGAGAGCGATACCAGAAAGAACGCACACCGCTGTGCGGTCTTCGGATGGAAGATCCTCGTTTGGGGCCGGCGTGTGAGTGGGGTGGTGCGTGAGAGGGCCGCTGTAAACGCTCGATACAGGCTACTGCGCCGGAGTGCGCCCTTCATCCCTCTGACCGATGTCTCCGGGGTTCTGCACGGCGCGGCCCATGTCACGCCCTGTGTTCCCTGTATGCGGCTGACGACGACCCGTGCCGCGCTGTTGACGGCGAGCGTAATGAGGAGCAGGACCACCGCGACGCCGAAGAGCGCGTGGTAGTGCAGGCTCCCGAACGCGACTTCGCCCATCTCGATACCCAACGTCCCGGTCAGCGTCCGCACGGGGGAGAAGACGTCGAAGATCGGGTCCGGGATGACGGCGGCGTTCCCCGTGACCATGAGCACCGCCATCGTCTCGCCGATGGCGCGCCCCATCCCGAGGATGACCGCCGCGCTGATACCGGAGAGCGCACCGGGGACGATGACGTTCTTGATCGTCTGCCAGTGGTTTGCTCCGAGAGCGAGGCTGCCCTCCCTGAACTCGCGGGGGACCGAACTGATGGCGTCCTCGGCGACGCTCGTGATCGTCGGTATGGCCATGATCGCGAGGAGGATCGAGCCTGCAAGCCAGCTGGACCCCGACGGCTGGTCGAAGGCGATGCGTATCCAGTCGGTCAGGAGGATCAGGCCGAAGAACCCGTATACGACGGAGGGGATGCCGGCCAGGAGCTCGATGGCCGGCTTGACGACCGTCTTTATACGGGGGCCGGCGATCTCCGCGATGAAGATGGCGCTCCCGATACTCAGCGGGACGGCGATGACCATCGCGAGCGCCGTCACCAGGACCGTCCCGGTGATGAGCGGAAGCACCCCGTAGGCCGGGTGCCGGCCGGCCGGGTTCCAGTCCTGGCCGGCCAGGAAGTTCCATATGCCGACCTCAAAGAATACCTGGTAGCCGTCGCGGAGCAGGAAGACGATGATGAACAGAACGGTGACGATCGCGAATAACGCAACAAAAAAAAGCAGCTTGCCGGTGACCTGATCGACAAACCGCCTGTTTGGTCCAGCTGAAGGTCGATCGATCGCTGAAGAGGCCCCTTCCCCGGGGTCTCGCAGCCACCGAAAGTCCTGGAATCGGGCCCGTGTACCGCATTTCTTCGCCATCAGCACGCCGCCGTTGTAGCATTCCGGGGGATCGAGAGCGTTGGCCCGATCAACTCTGCACCGGGATGTAATCGGCGCTCGCCACGATCTCCTGCCCTTCCGCGCTCATGATGAAGTCGAGATACTCTCGCATAAGGCCGTCAGGCTCTCCGTTCGTCAGCATGAAGAGCGGCCGGCTGACCGGGTACGTCCCGTCCGTGATGTTCTCGAGTGTGGGCTCGACGGCGGTCCCGTCGACGTCCAGCAAGAGCACCTTCACGCCCTCGGTGTAGCCGAGGCCGACGTAGCCGATCGCGCCGGGGGTCCGGGAGACCTTCTGCTGAATCCCGCCGTTCGAGTTGAACTCCTCCTGCATTCTGGTGAAGTCCTCTTTTGCGAGCACGTACTCGGAGAAGAACTCCCGTGTCCCCGATGCGCTGTCTCTCCCCACGACAACGATTGGCCGGGCGGACCCGCCGACCTGGTCCCAGGTCGTGTAGGTGCCGTTGTAGATGCCCCGGACCTGATCGAGCGTGAGGTGGTTAACGGTGTTCTCCGGATGGACAATGAGAAGGATCGCATCATCGGCGATGTGGTGCCTGACGAGGTCGGGGTAGCCTGCGACCTCCTCGGGTTTGAGGTCCCGCGAGGTCATGCCGATGTCCGCGGTGCCCTCGCCGACGGCTTTGATCCCGACGCTCGAGCCCCCTCCGCTCACCAGGATGCTGGCGGAGGTCTGTGTCGCTTCGAACGCTTCCCTTGCTTTCTCGGCGATAGGGAGCACCGTTGTCGATCCCGTCACCGTGATCTGCTGCGACGGGGATACCGGGGCACCGGACGATTGATCGCCGAGACATCCTGTTGCCATCAGAACGACCACAACGATGCCGGCAACGGCAACCGTGATCAGACTCCTCAGGCTCCCTGATGGACTCTTTTCTGTCATTATACAGGTAGAAGATGCGAAAAAATATATTGGTTTTCGACATTTAATATAGTTAACTCCATAACGACAATAGGTATATTGATCTCGTTCGAGCTCATCGACGCCGACCGCACCATGGCCATGGTCAACGACCTTACAGAGATAACCGGCGACATCAGCGCTCTCGCAGACCAGAAACAGGGCGACCCTGCCCTCTCGATCGGTTATATCGCGGAGCGATCCTGTGAGCCAGGATATTCCCCGGCGATATCTCCGAAGCGATCATCAATCAACTCGTTCGCAAGTGAGGACGGTAAGCGAGGATACCGTCCTCTTACCTCTCCTCCTTCTCCCACCAGACCGCTGCGGTCGGCCGGACGGCTGTCTCGACGTATTGCCCGGCCTCGGTCCGGCGGAGCATCCGCGCGAAGTAATCCTGGACCGCCGAGAGGTCCTCCATCTCCGGGTTGTGCATTGCCGCCCAGGTCCGGGCGGCATCCTCGGGGGAGTCATAGACCGTGTCCCAGACGGCACGGATGATCCGGGTATTCGGGTAGATCCCGCCGTCATGGAGGATATTGACGGGGTAGATGTAGTCCGGGTAGCCCTTTCCGGCAGCTGCTTCCTCCCCGAAGACCGCTTTATACAGCGCCATCTCGTCGGGGCTCCGCCACTCACCCGCATGCCAGAAGAGGTAGACCGCCCGGAGGGCCGCGGCGTCGAGTTTTTCGAGGGCGGCGGCAAGGTCGTAGAAGCCAAGCGAGAATGCCGCGATGGCGACGTCGTGCGGTTCGATATCCCTGCCGATGACGGTGTCTTCCCAGCGCATCGTGACCGTGGAGTAGTTCGTCCGCCCCTCAGCGGCCATCTGCTCACGGAGGATGGCAAGCATCCCTTCCGAGGGATCGAGAGCCGTGACGTGGGCGGCGGTCCGGGCAATCGGCACGGCAAGCCTTCCCGTCCCCGCACCCATATCCAGCACGGTATCCTCCGGCCGGAGGTCCAGGACGGCGAGTTCCCGCTCCGTCGCCCGTGTCTCGCCGTGGGTGGCCCGCCGGTAAGCGGCGGCGCGTTTGTTCCAGACCGCGGCGGGATCGCGGTCTTTCTCGACACGTGCGGGCGAACTTGCGTGGATTGCCTTCCAGAGCTCGTTCCAGTCGATGATCCGGTGCATACAGGCTCCTCGCCCTGTGATGGTATAAGCGCTCGCCCGCGGCGGTGCCGGGAGCCGGGACTGCACCGCTCCGTGCGGTTCCGGGAGTATATTCATATCGGATGACGGTATTCTGTCGGGCAAAGGACCGCGTATGCCCCTCGCAGACTATATCGGGAGGTACTGGACGGGTGCCGAGGTCATGTACGGTGTGATCATCGCCATGACCTTCACCAGCGTGCTGCGGGGCTATCCGGAGATCTCCGGACTCATCGTCGGGAGAGTCGTCGCTACAGCCCTCTTCTGCTGCATCGCCTGGGGTATCGCGGACGGGATGTTCTACATCTGGGAGCGGAGTTACCTCATCCGGCAGGAGAACCGGATCATCGAATATTCGCGTTCCGGGGAGCAGAGGGGGTCCGCCCTCTCCCTCATCGGAGAGCAGCTCGACGACACGGTCCTCCGGCATATACCCGAAGGTGACAGGCTCCAGTTATACGAGAGGCTCTCCCGCTTCCTGTCCGGCGTGGAGAGCCGGAAGAAGATGTCTCCGCGTGAGGCGGCAACGATCATCCTCGGCACCTTCCTCCTCTCCGCGGGGGCCGGCGTGATCGTCGTCCTGCCGTTCCCTGTCATGGGTGACGTCGGCCAGGCCCTGATAGTCTCGAACCTTGCGGGGATTGCCCTGCTCTTTGGTATCGGCTACATGAGGGCGCTTGACAGGAACATCTTCTTGAGAGTGCTGTACGGGTTCGGGTCGTCGTTCGTCGGGATCATCATCACGGTGATAACGGTTGTGTTAGGTGGCTAGCCCTGCCGCCGATCGTCCCCCGCGACCAGGTTTACGGTCTTCGACACCGTGCCCGGGGTGCGTTGTGCCGCCGGTTCCCGGCATCCCCGTCCGCGAGCGGCATGTTCGCGGTGTCATCTATAGGAGGTATGGCGAGAACCACACTTTAGGGTATGTAACTATATTAGAATATCCTCACTATAGTTTATCCCGGGCGCCTGAAAAGACTGGCAGAAATATAGAGTTTCTATATATGACTATACTTTACGTCGTGAAATGCTATCCTCTGGCAGAACTACCAATACTCACCCGGTACCATGCTCGATCTCACCCTGCTTCTCATCGTCGGCATCATCATCCTCGCACTCATCTTCGATTTCACAAACGGTTTTCACGACTCGGCCAACTCCATATCGACCGTCATCTCGACGAAGGTCCTCTCCCCGAGAAACGCCGTGGCATTCGCTGCGTTCTTCAATTTCATCGCGGCTTTCGGGTTCGGCGTCGCGGTCGCGAGCACCATCAGCAAGATCATCAACCTCGATCACGTCGAAACCTCTGTCGTTCCCTTCATCATCCTCTCCGGCCTCGTCGGGGCGATCGCCTGGAACATCATCACGTGGTACTTCGGCCTCCCGACGTCCTCATCGCATGCGCTCATCGGCGGCCTGATAGGCAGCGGCCTCGCGGCAGCCGGGATTGCGGCAATCAAGATATCGACCGTCGAGACCATCGTTCTCTTCATGGTCCTCTCGCCCATCGTCGGGCTCCTCGTCGGTCTGCTCTTTATGACCGGGGTGATACGGCTCTCCAGGGGCATCCCGCGGCATACAGCCGATCAACGTTTCAGGCGTCTGCAGCTGTTGTCGGCGGCGGCGTACAGTTTCAGCCACGGGACCAACGATGCACAGAAGACGATGGGGATCATCACCCCGCTCCTCTTCTCTATCGGTTACTTCGGGGCGGGCGTCGACCCGAACAACCTGCCGGTCCCGCTCTGGGTGATCCTCGCCGCACACGCGGCGATCGCGCTCGGCACATTCTTCGGGGGATGGCGGATCGTGAAGACGATGGGATACGGAATCACCAGGCTCCGCCCGGTCCATGGGTTCTCGGCGGAGACGGCAGGCTCCGCGACGATCATCGGGGCCTCCCTCCTGGGCATCCCCGTGAGCACGACGCACATCATCTCTTCCTCAATCATGGGCGTCGGCGTCACCAAAGGGGCGAGGTTCGTGAAGTGGGGTGTTGCGCGCCGGATCGTCACGGCGTGGATCCTCACGCTGCCGCTCAGCGCGCTGATCGGGTTTCTCGCATTCTCGGCGCTCCGCCTGATGGGATGGGCCTGAGGTTACAAGCGCCGGGTTTGAGGCATGGGCGGCCGGGAGCAGCACACAAGGGTTTTACCTCTTTACATCTATGGTCGCCGCCGGGGCCATCGGCTACTCGCTCATCGCGGTCGCGGCCGTGGTCTTCCTGTGGGGAGAGACGCTGGCCTGGTTCAGGTGTGCCCGCCAGGCGGGATAAGTACGCTATGCGGCCCGCAGGCGGGGGACTCCCGGACGCGACGCCGCTATCGCGAAAAAAGGTGGGTTTATCCGGAGCTTGAGTTGGAAACGGGGGCATCGGCCCCGGTTGCCTCGGAGAGGTAGACCCCCGCGCCGAGCCACCAGGCATCGTCGACCTTCTCAACGTAACTCATCTTGGGCTCAAGGGCCATGTTGTGGGCAGGGTTCGGGTAGTGGTAGAAGACGAACCCGCCGCCGTGCTGCGCGAGGAGGATCTCGACCCGGGTGTAGTTGACCCCGAAGGGGTCCTGAAGCCCCGAGAGATCGGTCCCGATCAACTGAGGCTGATGGGGGAGCGCCAGGGTCGTTCCGTTGTAATCGAAGGCGTAGATGTAGAGGCTGTCGCGGACGAACGTGCCGTTCCGGTCGTTGAACTCCCGTAACGCCTCATCCGTTCCCTCTGTTCGGGCATACGTAACCGCCTCTCCGACAAAGGATTTCAGGATAAACCCGTCGATCTGGGGCAGGGAGTCGAGATACCCGGCTGCAAAAGCGGACATCTCCTCCGTAACGTCCCGCCCGGTGGCCGGCTGCATGAGGTGATCGGCACCGTCTATCCTGACGATCCTGACGGTCGCCCGCGGGATCCCGAGCCCGATCTCGACCTCCGGGCAGACCGGGATGCAGTCGGCATACTCCCGCAGGCGTGCCACCGTGGGGGAGGGAATCTTTGAGCCGTCGTAGCGGCACGGGTCGAACTCGATGCAGCGGCTGACGACGAGACGGGGGCGGGGGTATTCCCGGACCATGGGGCTCATGATACGGCGGGGTGGATATGAACCCTTGGATCCTGGTTGAGGAAGGGGCGTGCACCACCTTCATGGCCCGGCGGTAAAAAAGGAGCGGGTTGCCCCGCTCAGTTCTTCTTCAGCGAGTCGATCGCGATGCTGAAGGAGTCTCTCCCGTCCGCGTAGATGATCTCCATCTCGCCGGGAGCGACCAGTGAGCCGGAAGAATACCCTCCCTCGTTCTCGATGATGGTGATCTCCTTGCCGTCGCGGCCGATCACGCCGGCACAGGGGGTGACGCCCCAGACCGGGGTGCCGTTCGGGGCCGTGAAGGAGACCTCTCCCGAGAAGACCCGGTCCTGCTGCTCGATGACCGCGAGGGTCATGGTGTAGCCGGCGTAGTCGTTGAATCCCTCTCCGTAGTCGTAGCCTTTCATCGTGCCGGTCCAGTTCCCGATGAGGTTGGGGACGACGAGGTTGGGGATCTCGGGGGTGGCAACGGCAACAGTGTTCTGAGCGTTGGTGGTCGTGCACCCGCAGATCAGCACGGCGAGGATGAGGATGCCCGCACATACGATGCTCTCGATTCTCATAAATCAAGATGCAGTCCTGGAATTGATATGTCTGCTCTTTTGCGTCACGAACCGGGGCTTCGCCCCTCCTCCTTCAGGTAAAACCGCCACCTGCAGAAGGTATCCGCGGGATGCGGGTCGGGGGGAGCGAAGAGGCACTCGACGCAGATCCGCTCGTCGATCTGCCGTGCGAACCCCGTGAATTCCGCCCGGTGCATCTCGCGGCAGACGTATTCGCCGAGGCCGCGCCGCAGCCGGGCTTCCTGGCTCGGGCACGAGGGGACGGTAATGATGACCTCGTCGTCCTTCTCCTCGATATCGTAGTTCACGATGATCGCCCAGGGGAAGAGTTTCAGCGCTTTTACGAAACCCTTCAGTCCCTTTTCCCGGATACCGAACCTGGCGACCAGGTCTTTTGCTGCCATCGGGGCGACGCGGCCCCAGACGCGTTCGTTGACCGCCTCCGCGGCCGGTTGGCCGAATTCCCCGGCGATATTGATGAACCAGAACGCGTCCACCACCCGGTAATGCCAGAGGAGGAACGCGAGGTATTCCCGGAGCTCCTCCGGGGCCATTCTATCGAAGATCTCGCTGTTCATCGTGATTTCTCCGCCCGTCAGCCGCGCCGGGGCGTCTTGCGGTAGACCATCCCCTGGAAGATGGCGATCTTCTCCGCGTCGTCGTTATCCTGACGGTGTAGGAGGCCAGTTTCAGCTTCGCGGCGTACTCCTCTGCCTCGGCATAGAGGGGGCCGGACGTTGCGGCCGTGAGGTAGGAGATCTGGGCGTTTATCGCCGCCGCCGGGATCCCGTGGGAGTTCGATGCGAGCGCGAAGGCCGTATCGGCGAGGGTGAAGAGCGCTCCCCCGTGGACGGTCCCGTGGCTGTTTAAGTGATAATCCCGGACTTCCATCTTCACCACCGCTCTGCCGGGTGCGACCTCAACGCACTCCATTCCGTTGTGCCGGGCGAAGGCGTCGGCGGCGAAGAACCGGGCCGAATCTGCAGGTGCGACCATATACGGTGATCTCTTTCCGGCGGCCGTAATAAGCCTATCAGTCCGCCCCGGGACTCAGAAAAAGGGGACCGGATCTCCCCGCCGATCAGTTCTTGAAACTATGAACCGGTGCGGGAATCCGCCCGCCGCGGTTGATGAAGTCGGCGCAGCAAAACCTGTTCACCTCCTGGACCGGCGCGTGGCCTAAAAGGCCGCCGAACTCGACAGTCTCGCCGACATCCTTTCCGATCACCGGGATCAGCCGGACAGCGGTCGTCTTGTTGTTGATCATCCCGATTGCCGCCTCGTCCGCGATGATACCCGATATCGTCGAGGCGGGCGTGTCGCCCGGGATCGCGATCATATCGAGGCCGACCGAGCAGACGCAGGTCATCGCCTCGAGCTTCTCGATGGTGAGGGCGCCGCGGTTCACCGCGTCGATCATCCCCTGGTCCTCGCTGACCGGGATGAACGCCCCCGAGAGCCCGCCGACAAACGAGCTCGCCATGATCCCGCCCTTCTTCACCTGGTCGTTTAAGAGGGCAAGAGCGGCCGTCGTCCCCGGTGCACCGACCGATTCGAGCCCCATCGCCTCGAGGATCCCGGCGACACTGTCTCCGACGGAGGGTGTGGGGGCGAGAGAGAGGTCCACGATCCCGAACGGGATCCCGAGCCTCTCCGAGGCCTCCTGGGCGACGAGCTGCCCGGCACGGGTGACCTTGAAGGCCGTCTTCTTGACCGTCTCGCAGAGAACCTCGAAGTTCTCGCCCCGGACGCCCTCGAGCGCGTGCTTGATGACGCCCGGCCCGCTGACGCCGACGTTGATGACCGCATCGGCCTCGGAGACGCCGTGAAACGCCCCTGCCATGAACGGGTTGTCGTCGGGGGCGTTGCAGAGGACGACCAGTTTCGCACAGCCAAGGGAGTTATTCTCCTTCGTCGCCTCGGCTGTCTCCCGTACAATCTCTCCCATCAGTTTTACGGCGTCCATGTTGATCCCGGTCTTCGTCGAGCCGATGTTCACCGAGCTGCAGACCCTCTCGGTCGCGGCGAGGGCTGCCGGGATTGAACGGATGAGCGCTTCCTCGTTCGGGGTCATGCCCTTTGAGACGATCGCCGAGTATCCCCCGATGAAGTTGACCCCCATGTCCCGTGCGGCCTTATCAAGCGTCTTTGCAACCTCGACAAAATCCTCCGGGGACCTGCAGGCCCGCCCGCCGACGAGCGCGATGGGGGTTACGGATATTCTCTTGTTGACGATCGGGATCCCGTACTCGAGTTCGATCTCTCTCCCGGTCGAGACGAGGTCTTTTGCGAGCCGGGTGATCTTGTCGTAGATATTCCGGTTTAAGGCATCGAGATCGGCGTCGCAGCAGTCAAGAAGGCTGATGCCGAGCGTGATGGTCCGGACATCGAGCTTCTCCTGCTCGATCATCTTGTTCGTCTCGTTTACCTCGAGAATATTGATCATGGAACCCCTCAGATACGGTGCATCTTCGTAAAGATGTCTTCCCGCTGGCACCGGATCCGAACCCCGATCGCGTCGCCGAGGTCGTCAAGTTCGGTCACCATCTCGGCATACGGTTTTGTTGATCCGCTGGTATCGACGATCATCATCATATTGAAGTATCCCTGCACGATCGTCTGCGAGATATCCTCGACGTTGACCTGGTTATCGGCAAGATACGTGCAGACCTTCGCGATGATGCCGACAGTATCCTTTCCGACGACGGTAATAATTGTCTTGCTCATGCCCTCTTCCGTTCCTGTATCTTGTTGGCTCTCCTCCGGGATTAATCCGATTCGAACAGTCCAGGGAGGAACGTTGTTGCAGGGGACCGTGAGAGGCATCCTGTGAGCGATATGCCGGGATCCGGTCACCGCCGGAGCGGAATCGGTTCAAAACCTTCATCCCTTGCCGGGATGTACGCATAGTACTATGGCTGCATCAGGTGAGATCACGATTCGGCCGATGACGAAGACCGAAGTCGGGATTGCGGTCGACTGGGCGGAACGGGAGGGCTGGAATCCCGGTCTCTCCGACGGGGAATGCTACTACGCGGTCGACCCAAAGACGTTCTTTGCGGTGCTCCTCGATGGCCGCCTGGTCGGGTCATTCTCGATCATGGTCTACCCGGGCGGGTTTGCCTTCGGCGGGTTTTACATCCTGGACCCCGAATACCGGGGGCAGGGCATCGGCCTTGCGATTATGGAGCGCATCGACCGGCTCGCCGGGCCCTACAACTTCGGGATCGACGGGGTCTTTGAGATGCAGGACCGTTATGCCGCCCACGGGTTCCTCTTCTCGCACCGGAACATCCGGTATGAGGGTCTCGGCGGGGGCACCCGCCCTCCGGGCCTCACGGACGTTCGCGGCGTTCCCTTCGACGCCCTCGTCCGCTACGACGCACGCCATTTCCCGGCAGAACGGCCGGGGTTCCTCCGCCGATGGCTGGCGCAGCCCGGCGCGACGGCGCTGGCCGTCCTCGATAACGGGGAGGTCCGCGGCTACGGGCAGGTGCGGCCGTGCCGCCGGGGCGCTAAGATCGGCCCGCTCTTTGCCGACACCCCGGAGACTGCCGGGCGGATCTACTGCGGCCTCGCGGCGGCGGTGCCCGGTCAGCCGCTCTTCCTCGATGTGCCGGAGCCGAACGCCGCCGGTGTTCTGCTCGCAGAGCGGCACGGGATGGTCCCGGTCTTCGGCACGGCACGGATGTACTCAAAGGAGATCCCTGACCTCCCGCTTGATCAGTGCTACGGCGTCACGAGTTTCGAGACCGGGTGAGGGGTTCTTCGCTCCGGAGCGGGTGGCGTGCCCAGAAGTCCGCGAGCGCCCAGGCCATGCCGCGGGCGTTCTGCATCTGCATCCCGTGCGCAGCCCCCGGAAGAACGAAACCCCGGACATCCGGGAACCACTCGAGGAGCAGCCGGTGCGTCTCCCCAAAACGTGCCCCGAGCTCGGTGCTTCCGCTGCCGATGACGGCGAGAACCGGCTGTGTGATACGCTTCGCCTCAGCCTCGCCGAACCTCCATTCCAGCAGTGCCGGTACTTCCAGCTCGAACGAGGTCCCGGCATCGGCAACGGCCTGCTCAAACACTCCCGGCACCATCCGGTCGAGCGAAGCGCGATACCCGGCTCCAAAGCGCGCCTGAAGAAACTCGTCCACGAGCTGCTCCGGAGGCTCCTTCCTATACCGCTCCCGGCCTCGCAACAGACTGTCCCGGTAGGCCGGGCCGCTGGACCCGACGATGAGGGCCGGTTCCAGCAGGGCCAGCGACCGGACGACGTCCGGGGCGTCGAGTGCAAACTGCATGGCGATACAGGCACCTGAGGAGTGTCCCACGATATGCGCCCGCTCGACGCCGAGATGGCGGAGCAGTGCCCGGCAGTCGGCGGCCTGCCGGACGATACCCGCTGGACCACCGCTGTGGCTGCTGCCCGCGTAGCCCCGCCGGTGGTACAGGATGAGCCTGTAGTGCCGGGTGAGAGCCGGTTCGAACATCAGTGGTTTGAACGAGTCTGCGATGAGAGCACCGTGAATAAAGATCGCGGGCTCACCGCTCCCTGATACATCATACTCAAGCGCGACACCATCTACAGCCACTGTCTCCATACATCCTCCGTTCCGCCCCCCTTATCTGAATCAGGGGGAGGCATGAGGGATATCCTGCATGCACATAAGTATAATCCCTGCGGCCCGCACCCCTCCCGGTGCTACCCTCTTTGTCCGCCAATCATCCTCACCCGCACCGATTCGGCCGGGCTCAGCAGGAATTCGATGACCAGCCGCGCAAACAGTTCCGGTGCCGTGCTTATCGCAATGTGTTGCTGTCCGGGCATGACGACAATCCTGCTGTTCGGCAACGCCGCGTGCACCGCCTCCGTGGCTGCCTTGAGATAATCGGGACTGTTCTCGCCCTGCAGGAGCAGGATAGGGACATCCAGATTCTTAAAGCGCGAGGGCTCGAAGATGTAGCCCTCATCTGAAAATTCCCGCGGTATGGTGCGCGCCGCTGCCACCCGAGCCGCCCAGGCAGGCTCCTTTCGCAGCACAGCGATCTGATGCTCCGGGATCTCGACGACGTCGCGATAAAATGCGAGCAGAACCCCCTCCCGGTCCCCTGCATCAAGGAGCGCCTGGATTTTGGCCCGTGCACCGGGCGGATAGATCGGCATTCCCACCGGTATCGAGGGCTCGTACAGAACGAGCCTGTTGAGGTTCGTGACACGGAGCGCCGCTTCCAGACATATCAGTGCTCCGTACGAGTGGCCCAGGAGGTTCACCGGCTCGGGGATGGAACTCACGACAGCCGCGATATCGTCATACTCACGTTCGAGAGAGTAGGCTGTCGAGTCGCCGCTCTGGCCGCGGCCGCGCCGGTCGACGGCATACACGGTGAATTGTTGTTGCAGCATGGGGAGGACGGGCTGCCAGCGGGTGTGGTCCGCTGTTGTCCCATGCACCAGGACCAGGGCCGGCCCGGTCCCGTTTCGCTCATAGACGATGGGCGTTCCATCGTTCGACCTGACTGTATCCATAGGCATCTCCTTGCCCCGAGAGTTAACTCAGGCAATGGGTGCGGTTGGATCCGCTCTTCCTGATAATACCTTTACCTCCCGGTGGCGGCAGGTCTGTTCCCTACACGCGGTCTTTTCAATCCGGTGGGGCGTCTCCGTGAAGGTGTTCGTCACAGACTCGGGCTCGACAACCCTGCCGTGCGGACTGTATAGCCGCAGACTCCCTGCCTGTGACCGGACCTCAGCCGGTCTCTTCCGGTGCCTGCCGGGCACGCCCGAAGACGACCGCGAGCAGGGGGAACACCACCAGACTGACCCCGACGTAGCCCAGGATGCCGATATTCCGGATACTCATGTCGGCAAGCGGCACGCCGATGAGCCCCGCGAGACTCAGTACGCCGCCGGCGATCATGAGGACCCTAACCGTCTTCTCCAGCCGGCCGGTCCAGAACACTGGTGCGGCAAAGAGCATCGAGAGGGCAAAGAAAACATCCCACGCGAGGATGTCGAGGGCATACACGACAGACGGCCACTCGAAGGAGAAAAAGTACGGTGCCCACGGGAGTCCCGCGGACGCGATCTGGCGGCTGACCGTGAGGATGACGAAGTGGACGCCGGCGGTTATCCCTGCCATCATGACCATGAAGGCAAGCGCCGGAAGGCTGTACGCCCTGGCCCCCGGGGAGGCGTAGGCGTGGACCGCAACCATGACGATGACCATCAGCGGCGCCATCGCGATGATGAGCAGTTCCAGCAGAGAGAAGTACGGATCGCCGATCGGGTCCGCCGGCGACTGGAGCGAGAGGAGTCCGAGGGTCAGCGTAACCGTGTATGCGACGAGAAGGAAGAAGACGGCCCAGGCTGCCGTTTTTCCGAGTCGGCGGTGGTGCCGGGTGAAATCTTCGTGTGCCATCCTTCGACTCCTTTGCTGCCCTGTCGGCCTTGGGGTCCGGGTGCCCGTTAGGTGGACCTATCTGTTCTACGTTGCGGTGCTCGTGGGTGAGGCGGGTCCGTGTAAGTCAACTTGCGTTGACTTAGAAGAGGTGTGTCGGTGCTATGTCAACCTGAGTTGACGTATCCGTCCATGCAGATTAAGAAACAAGATATTGAACGTCGATAGAGACTGTTCGTGAAGAAATACAGCAGAGAGGATCAGATGACGATGGCAACCTGGGCCGCGGACTGCGCCGAACGAGTGCTCCCGCTCTTTGAGGAGGCATACCCGGAGGACAACCGGCCGCGAAACGCTATCGAGGCGTGCCGGGCCTGGGTCAGGACGGGCGTGTTCAGGATGGCTGAGATCCGTGGAGCCTCTCTTGCCGCCCATGCCGCCGCCCGCGATGCGAAAAAGAATGACGCGGCCTGCTTTGCGGCGCGTGCCGCAGGCCAGGCGGTGGCGACCGCTCACGTTCCCCAGCACGCCTATGGGGCGGCCTACTATGCCCTCAAGGCCGTCGCGGCGGTGGATATGGTGAATGCCGTGATGAATGTTATCCGGGAGCGGGAGTGGCAGGCGGAGCGGCTTCCGGAGAGGTTAAGGGAGGAGATCATGGAGAGGATTGTCGTTCAGGAACCTCGGAGTGGGGTTTCTATTAAATTGAAGAAGGGCGAGGGGTTTTGATAATTCATTTTTGAAGGCACGTTTCGGTCCAGGTATCTAAGATATCTAATTGTTCCGGGGTATGAAACCAGTGTTCCCCATCTTCCATAACAGTTAGATTGCAATAAAAACGCTGGACAAACTCTTCTACAACACTCCGATCCGTAAGTTCGTCTTGCCCACCATACAATATCTCTGTTGGAACCTTCCATTTTGTTATCGGATGTTCGTGGGCATAGAGTAGATATTCCCACGAAAGAGTTTGTCCAGAGGAAGTGGGGATAGTACGTTCACGCTCAAGTTGCGTTTCTGATACATTGGCCCGGAGCATCATGTTGGAGATGAGCTGTTTCATATCGAGGATAGGGGAAATAAAAATGCTTTTTTCCAACGGTTCGTTTTCGAAACTCAACATCCCGAACCATGCCCCAATGCTATTGGCAAATAGAGAAATTTGCGTCCACTGGCCTTTGATATAGTCCATAACCTGGAGCAGTTCCGGCACGACATGCCACGGGTCAAATGAATTTGCTTCTCCTTTGCGTTCTCCGTGTTCGGGCAGGTCGATGCTCAACACTTGCCACGCATAACGACAGGCTATCCTGGCAAACGCTTCCGCTTCTTCTTTGCGCCCGGCCTGTCCGTGTATGTAGAGATATACTTTATTTGAACGAGACCCCCAGAGAATTGCTGGAATCCCTTGAATCTGGAAGTATTTCTTTTCCATAATCGTCCCCTATTCTGTTTGCTATTTGGATGTGTCTTAATACCGGTTTAATCCCCATGACGAATTGATGTCCACGCCGGAGCAACGCCTGCCTCTCCGAGGAATTCCGTGAGTCATGCCACACCCCGTGGTAACCCCTTCCCACCTTCTGTATCTACTCTGTATGACTATTGATCTGGTTCTGGAAAGAGTATTGGGGTCAGGCTCACTGGGATGAGCGGTTAAACCTCTATTTGAATAAATTTCCCTAAGCCGCTTTTATTGGGATCTAATTGATGATTGAAAGTGGAATCGTCGATATATTGGAACGATTGTGGCGCAACAAAGGTCGGGTTAAGTTTTTTGGGATCTATAGGCTCTTCAAACAATTCGAAATTAATTATTTCTATGGCGTATCCTTTGTCTTTTTCAGAGAAGTACGCATAGAAGTCCTTCTGGGTTAGTCCGGAATACTCACGCAATTGTTCCCACAAATTCTCTGGACGATCCTCAAAGATCTTCCCAACCTTAAATCTGCCGATAATTCTCTTCACAGGAGACGTTGAATAGACGTAAATCTCACAAACTGACCGATCTTTGAACATTACCTTGCGAAATTCATATCTCTTTGTTCCATTGATAATTTTCCGAATGTGCTTCGGTCTAATGGACAGTATAACTCTCATTAATTCCACCTTGCAGCTTTACCCATGTGTACTTCGTATTATCGATTTCGGTGATTGATTGTGGTGCCCCTGAGAGGGCATTAGATCTTCTTAGTTCGCTGATTGTTACGCTGTGTGGCAGATGGAAATGATGCCTAAATAGAATGATAGTCAACGGCTTATTAGATCTTTCTATCGCGGTGTGAGAGTAAACACTTCTTTTCCCTATTATTCGAATGACCTCATCGGTATCTGAGACATCCGGAAAGAAGTCGTCAACGACACCTACTGATGTTACTGCTTTCGTGTCACGTGATCGATAGAATAGAATGATATCTCCGGGTTCTATCTTTTTGATCCGGCTGTGAGTCAGGTAAGCTTTTCGAATAGTATTTCCTTCTACAACAAACTCTCCAGAATGCTCGTAGAGTTTTGTTTGTCTTCCTTTTGAGAAATCAGTGAATAATAGATCATGGTATTCTGGTTGAATGGGAATAACGAATTTTTTCACCAAATCTCCATCGTAAAAGCTTGGGTAGTAGATCTGTGATATCGTGACCGGCAAAAGAGCTGAGACATCATGTCCTCGGGCGCAGAGATTTTTCACATAAACGTCTTCCATTCTGTTTACACGCTTGAGGACGCTTGCTTTATGGAAACCATATTCTGAAATGAGATCGACGAGGCGATCCTCCTTAGGCTGAGTGAAGTGAGTGAGGTAGATCTCAGTGATACCGTTTTTTAGCGCAATATCTATCGAGACTTTCAAGAGCAGTTCACCGATCTTATACCCCACATGTTCAACCTTCATCGTTGCAATTTTCAAACGTTTCTTTTTTGCGAGGGGTGGAGTCGATGGGATAGGCTCACTCTCAACCTTATAAATAAGGATAGCTCCTATGCTCCCATCGGTTCGTCTATAGGCATAGCATTCCCTCCCCTCCTGAGCCTTTCCTATGAACCATTCATCGAACCCGGGATAGTCTGCTCTCAATGAGTCGAAGATTGGATCCCGTAGATCCAGGTTGTGCATACTGTCTTTTACAAGTGCAGGAGGCGTGGGAATGATCTCTTGTGAGGGTAGGCATCTATTGAAATCATACAGTGCTTCAGAGATGAGGAATACACGTTCTCCAACCCCGATTTTATGTGCCTTTTTGTGAATTTCCCGATCCTCGGTGATGAAAAATTCAACTGCATTTTTATATATAGCGTATAGGAGAGCATTATCGACGTCATCATGCGAATTTTTTGCAGGTCCGACGAGCTCACGAAACGATGCATCGTTGTTAGGATCTGGTGGTCGCTCTAGATGAGAGTATGCCTCAATTTTCGAGAGGTTCACTTCTCTGCGCCTGAGATCTGAATCCCTTCGTAATTCTGAAGCTGAGAGGGGGTGAATTAAGAGTTCTGCCCTCAATTTGTTGAGTATTTGGAGCAGTTTAGCTAAATCACGTAGAAGACATGATCTTGTTCACGATAAATGAAGATATTGGTATCAAGTAATATCCTCATCTGTCACCAACGAAGGTTTAAGAATTAGGTCATTAATAATCCTTCTTTATCACTTCAGATTTCTAAGAACTGCCTAAGTGCCCTTATCGCACTCGTATGGCCCAATTTAATCGTATTCGATCTTGAGCCCATCAGATCTAAATTACCTGAAGTCACTAAGGGGATCAAATGGAGCGCACCTCTAATGAAAAAGATATAGGGGTTTCATGAAAGGTTCATTTCCTCTGCGCGCTGGGGACCTCCAGATCTGTAAGCATATCTTACTGGTGCTTTTGGCCGGCTGAACGCAGGAAATCTGCATCAAATCCCAAAATCGTTCGACTGGAATTGTTCTTGGTGACCGAACCCTTTGTACCCCTCTACCCACTTCTGCACCCGCGCCCGCTCTTCACCCCCATCTCCCGCAGATCCCTCCGTACCCGCCGCCGCTGGTACCACTCCGCCACCGTACCCAGCGCATGGTACACCGGATTGACCGGCACGTCCACGTAGTAGCGCCTTCCCTTGTCGAACCACCCCTTCCCGGCCCAGTAGGCATGATCCGCGGGACTCCGTTCGCCAAGTTCGTCGCAGGGCGCCCTCCCGATGTGGAACGCCATCACGTCGAAGAGCCCGGGCCTCCTCGGCGTTTCTCTCCGGAGTGCGGCGAGGAAAGCCTTTGCCGCCGCCTGTAGTTTCTCTTCGTTCTCCCGCAACCGGTAGGCGGGAAGGGGTCCCATCGTCGCGTGGGAGACGACCCCCGCCCGTCCGGCAACCTCAAAACCCCAGATGCGGGCCACCGCGTTGAGGTAATCCAGCACGTCTTTATCTCCCATCACCCCGACGGTGGTGAGGAGGAGTGCCTTCTGCCGGAAGAACCGGGGCCGGTGAAAGATGTAGGAGTGGCGGTCGATGAAGACCTTCATCAGCCCCGAAACCTGGAACCCGTATACCGGGGTGGCGAAGATCACCCCGTCCGCGTCGTGCATCTTCTGTTCAAGGAGGGCTGAATCGTCCTTGATGGGGCAGTGCTCCTCCCCCCGTTCAAAACAGGTGTAGCATCCGCGGCACTGCTCCAGGCCGACGTCCTTGAGCATGACGTATTCCCAGTCCACCGGTGCGTTCTCCTGGAGGATCTCGCGGATCCGTTCGGCTGCACGGTAAGTATTCGCCTTCCGGGCGCTGCCCATGATGGCGAGGACCTTTATGGGCCGATCTTCCATGCGGGAATAAAGGTATCTCTCTTACATAGGTTTTCCCCCCGGTACTGACAACCGCGTGCGGCTACACAGGAAAAGGAGAGAATAAAAGCACGATAAGGCGCGTACAAATGATCTGGCCGGTCAGGTGCGTCTGAATCCGACCCGGCCAGAAACCCCTGCATGGCAAGTCCGGCTCTACCAGGAGCCCGGCGGCCAGACAGACAACCAGTTCCGGTGCCGTGCTCATCGCAACGTGCTGCTGCAGGCCCCTCTCCCGGTCCCTTGCATCAAGGGGGGCCCGGACGGAGTGCATGGGTTACGCGGGCTGGAGATGGGGAGTTGCCCATCTCAACTTGTATTATGCTACAAAAGGGGGTGATGAGGAGTCGGTATCCCCGCTCAGGCCGTGGGGGTGGGGACCACGAGGAACGCGGCATACCCGTCGCCGACGTTCCTCGTCACGTGGCCCCTGCTCGAGGTGTCCTCCAGCAGGACCAGATCGCCGGGGCCGAGCCGCCTGACCGTCCCGTCCGTCGTCTCCATCTCCACCTCGCCCGAGAGGAGGGCGAGGAACTGCCGGGCGGGGGCCGGGTGGAGTTCGCCTATCCAGCCGGGCTCGAAGGTATAGAAGCGATACTTCGACGCGGGTCCGTCTTCGGAGACGTAGAACGGAGCCGCGGGTGGGGCTGCAGGGGCAAGGCTCTGTTCGACCGTCACGGTATCGAAGTGGGAGTCGCCCTGCGCATCCGTGTAGATCCGGTGATACGTTACCCGGTTCAGGTTGGGGGAGGCTGTTTTTGTCATGGTATCCTCGGTGCGGTCTGCGGGTCGGGATGACCTTCGCACTTGGACAACATACTTGGTCGGGAATGGATAAAGGTTGCGGCGGACCTCCGGCAATGGGGCCTGGTTATCCGTCTCCGGGGGAGCAAACCGCGTGTTCCTTGTTTTACGACAGGGCGGGGGATCCTGCGCATGGTGCGGATAGGCAGTTGGGCTATTCTACCAGACAACCTTCATCTCCCCGGAAATCCCACTAAAGTATCAACAGAGGGTTCCGGGAAGCAGTATGGATCACCACAACAACATCATCCTCATCGGCATGCCCGGTGCGGGGAAGAGCACCGTGGGCGTCATCCTTGCAAAAACGCTTGGCATGCAGTTCATCGATACGGATATCCTGATCCAGGAGCGGGCCGGGAGGATACTCCAGGAGATTCTCGACGGGGAGGGGCCGGATGCATTCAAGCGGATCGAGGAGGAGACGATCCTCTCCCTGAATCCCCGCAATGCGGTGATCGCGACGGGTGGCAGCGTGGTCTGCAGCGAGGCTGCGATGGCGCACCTGAAGGCGGTGGGGGTAGTCGTATACCTGGAGATCTCGTATGCAGAGATGGAGGAGAGGCTCAAGAACATCACGACCCGGGGGATACTCCTCCTTCCGGGCCAGAGCCTCCGCGAGATGTACGACGAGCGCCTCCCGCTTTACGAGAAGTATGCCGATCTCACCGTCGCGTGTTCGGGTGAGGACCTCGAGTCCGTGGTCGGGAACGTGATCGAATCGCTGTAAGGTGTCCGGATGGTGGTCGGGGATGTATGCAGGGACACCGGCCGGACTATCGGGTGTCGCCCGACCGGATCGATTTCAGAACTTCGGGTTTCGCACAGGGGAATCCGGAGTCCCGGATGCCCCCTTCGAGCACCGCGAACGGGTTCACGGTACCATAAGAGATATCTGGAGAGGTCTCGCACATAACAACGATCAATGCGCATCGAGTATCCTGATATTGGCATCTGCGGGCTCTCCTGTCGACTCTGCCCTATGTATAATACCGACGCAGAGAGCAGATGTTCGGGATGCAAGAGTTCGAGCAGAATGGCCGTCGGTTGCCCGTTTATTACATGTGCCGTTAAGAAAAAGGGGATCGAGTTCTGCTGGGAGTGCGAAGAGAACGATACGTGCGAACGATGGAAAAAACACCGGGATGCCGGTAAAGAACACGATTCTTTTAAATGTTACCAGACCCTTGAGGAGGATCTCTCGCTTATATCTCAGCATGGAATATCCGCATTCCAGAAGTTACAGGAACACCGGGAGTTCTTACTCAGGGAGATGTTGAACAACTTCAACGAAGGCCGCTCAAAGAGTTACTACTGTATCGCTGCAACTGTCCTGGAACTTGAAGAACTTGAGGAAGCGCTCTCCCGGGCAGGGGAAGAGTCCGGGGAGCTTGACGTCAGGGCAAGGTCGAAGGCTCTTCACCGGGTTTTTGATGAGATTGCTTCAAGGAAGCACTATCACTTAAAATTAAGGAGGTAAGCACGATAGCGATTCTTCATGCAGGGAATACACGCATCGCCGCAGGTGGGCGTTATGCAAATGCCCGGTGCTGCCGGAACGCGACGGGAGATCGTCGAGAGCCTGCAGGGCTAATATCGAGGGAGAGCCCGATATCCCCGGCCGGTGAGGCGCTCTTTCACACACTGTCTTCATGTGCAGCATGAGAACCGTTTTGAGGTGATGGAAGATCCCCCGGAGGCCGGAAGAGTCCCGTTCACCGCTATCCCGCCTCCACGACCAGGAATCGTCCCTCCTCGTCTTCGGCGAAGCGTACCGTGAGCATCTCCCCTTCATGCACGCCGAAGTCCGAATAGGGTTCGTTCAGGAGTGTCCCCTGAAACGACGCGCCGTCGGCCGACTGCTCTTCCAGGCGGACCCAGACTCCTTCAGGGATCGTCTCGCCGTCTTTTGAGAAGAGGATCACCGATACGTCGTCAAAATACCCGGGAGCCCTGAACCTGTCGAGGTCGGTCCTGTTTCGGATCGTGCGGAGCGATTCCGGTTCATAATAGATGCGCCATCTCTGCTCTTCGAGCAGCGAGAGTCTGTTTGCCTCATCGTTTGAGAGGAGCGTGTACGCCCCGATTTCATCGGATGGAAGTATGAGACCCTCGCCGTGATCCTCGAAGTTCGCGATGATCTCCGGCGACCTTCCGGGTTCGAGCCGGCAGAGGGTATGGATACGGAAGGTGATACCCTCCTCGTGGTCCACGTAGAAGAAGCCGATGCACCTGTTTGCGGCCGGGTGCATAACACCCTTCTCCGAGAGGATACGGGAGATGCCGGGATTGATCTCAGCAACCGCCCACCTGTTGATGATCTCCCGGTCTGAGTAGCGTGTCGTTCCATCGTTCATGGTATGTGATACAGGGTCTTTCTGCAGCGTGAAAGAGGTTTTGAAATGTTATGGCAAGCTATTGATTTATTGGGTTTGTCAACCTGGAGTATTGTGGTTCATGAGCACGAGCGGGGACCATCGCAACCGCAATCGTCGCGAACTACCAGGCTCTAAGCTAAGTGGTGATCAGCATCAGTACCGGTAAGTACACACTCCTCGTTTGCACCTCCTCATACGTTTTCGGAGAGTTCCCGTAGTGATTAGAACTGAACGTATCCCGGCAGAGACACCTTACCTCTCATCCTACATTCATAGTCTTGATTCGGACTCAAGAATTTGTTTCAAGTTGATCAGGCTTTTCCGGAGTTCTTTCCGCATTGAGTTGACCATCATGGGAGTCAGGACTTTCAGGAACCCGTTCATAGTCATGTCGTAGGTAAGGGTAAATTTCATCCCGCCCGTGGTGGGAGTGTAGGTGTTGTGCTGTTCGATGAGCAATGGTCCTGAGGTAATGTTTTTCCCAAATTTCCCCGGTGGCTTGCATTCGGTTGCCCTGGCAGTCCATTGCATGGTGCGACCCATCAGGTGGCTGGCACCTTTGAACGTCGTGCCGACACCGACAGGTCCCTGAGAGGTCTGCTCCGCCTCCAGTATGACGGTCTGCCATGTATTCCAACTCCCTGCATCGGTCGTAAAGGCGTATGCCTTCTCGACCGGACAGCGAATTTCTATGCCCTCCTCAATTCTTGGCATTTGAATCCCCTCCTTAGGCATATGCTGGATAAAGGATTCTACCCCATTGCGGTCAGCCGCCGGTGAAAAAACTGCCAAGGCTTCCGCAACAAGAGCAGAACGCCTGGTTCTGGCGATGTTTCCATCACCCGATCCTTCGTAAGGGAGGATCAGTATTTCAATGTTCTGGCATTATTTTCGCTGAGGCCGCTCATTATCGCTACCTCCTTTTATGCCACAACGACTGAAAACAGGCCGTGGTGTGGATGCAATCCGCCAGATGCGGGAAGGGTAGAAAGATCTGAAGATGCCGTAAAAATTCTAAAAAATGCAGGCAATAATGCTTCTAAAGTGATAGAAGTGCCTGTTTCAGAGACGTGCGCAGAATCGAGGCGCATTAAAGTATTGAATCTCCAGCAGAAAGGTTTATTGAAGTTAGAAAAAGATATGCAGGAGGCAAGGATCACTAAATTGGAATTGACCGGGCAAAGATGCGGCTTCTGGAAAGAACCAGATCCAGAAGGCTCAGTTTTTAGAGAAAACATGGTTAAGGAAATGGATAAGAATGACATTGCGACGACAAGAGCACTACTCGAAATAATGCCATTAAATCTAACTGGAATCGAAAATGCGGTTATTGAAGAGGCAGAGAACGCTTAATATAATTGTTAGCCGCTGTGTCAGCCCCTTGAACATCTACAGCTGGCCTGGAAAGGGAGTATTTATTGTATGAACATAGGCAAACGGGTAACAATTGTAGCCATTGTCGTGATTTGCGTACTACTCGATATCGCCCTTCACCTTGTTACAAACGCATACAGTACTATGCCTGAGAATCCGGACTACAGCATAGTGGCAGAGTTGCTCGGGACAGAGATTACCGTCTCTCTCTGGGCGCTGCTCGCTTTTTCCGGTGCTGCCTATGTCTATTGCCGCATCAGAGATGTGATTCCGGGAGAGGGAGTAGAAAAAGGGGTGCGGTACGGGTCTGCAATAGCGCTGATCTGGCTTTTTGCCATGCTGGAGGGGGTATCCCTCTTTGGCAATCCGATCATCAACGAATTTGTGGTCGGCCTCAGTGATGCAATACCTGTTTTTTTAATGGCAATTCTATTGAGTTTGCTAACTGCTGGGAAAGGAGAGAATGCTTCGGGACAGCCATTTACTCTTCGATGGAAGATGACGGCCGTATCCGTATTCGCCGGGATATTCTTAGTTGGACGATATGCCGCATACTTCACAGGAGTGATCCTATCTGGATACCAGACAAGCCCGTTATATACATTCTTCTGGACGCTCCTTATGGGTGCCTGTATCGGGGTAGTCTGTATGTTGCTTGGGAATATCGGAAACACGTTGTCCCTGAAACGCAGAGCGGCGAAATTTGGATTCCTGATCTTTGGCGTTAACTGGGCTACGTTCCTTCTTTTTATGCCCTTATTGTTTTCCGGCTATTTGACCGATGTGTTGTCCAGAATCATTATAGACACCCTGCTTGTAACGATCGGATATTATTTGATGTTTGGTCCCGGAATTGAGGTAACACCTGAATTAAAAGCGAGCAGAAAAATGGGCTCGTCGTGATTCGAACACGAGATCTTCGCCGTGTGAAGGCGACGTCATGACCAGCTAGACCACGAGCCCCATGCATCGACCGGGAATTGAACCCGGGCTATTGGCTTGGAAGGCCAAAGTCATACCACTAGACCATCGATGCGTACTGGTACGTCTATACATTTCTGGCGTAATGAGATATTAACGTATCCCCGGCGACCGGGGCGGAGCGGGGCGCCCACCGGACCCGGTGCCTCTTCCTGCCCGCCTCACGGTATGGCCGGCCTCGATCCGGGCACGGTCCCCGTCAGCCCGGAGAACCGGCAGCGGTCCGGTTCTCCCCGCTCTCCGCGACTGTCAGGACGACCTCTCCACGGTCGCCGAGGGGCGAGACGACGATGACCGCCTCTCCGTTCCGGTTGACCACCTTCTCCATCCAGAAGTCCTGGGTGTTCTCGTACGCGACCGCGTCCGGGTCGTCCGCACCGACCTCGTAGTAGGCCGCGGACCAGGGCAGGAGATCCGCCGCCGGGAACGAATGCACCCCCCCGACCTCTCCGGTGAGGTCGATGTGGCCGGCCACCTGCGGGTACCGGGTGAGGTTGATCCCGGCATACCCGGACGGCGGGTCGCTCCCTTCGGCGTCGAGGTAGTTCGCGACCACCCAGCGCTTGAAGACGTCCTCGAACGACTCCGGGTAGCCGTGTGTGGCAAGCGTCGCGTCGATCCCGGCAAGACCGGTCCGGTTCTCCGCCACGAGATCCGCGAAGAACGCCCGCCTCCCCGGGTCTCCCGAACGGTCCCCGAAGTTCTCCGCAAGGTAGAGCGTCCAGAGGAAGCTCGCGCCGTAGTGGGCCTGGTTGATCTCGCCCTCCGAACGGGCCCACCGGCCGTCGGTCACCACAAGGGGCGTCCCGGGATGGCGGTTGAAGGCGCGGACCTTCGCCCGGTTCTCGCTCGCGAAACAGAGGTACTCCGCGTACCCGCTGCACCCCTCATCGACCCACGTCCTCTCATGGGGGTCGTGCGAGTGGTGGACGAGGTGCTGGAACTCATGAGCAAGCGTCGAGCTCATCTCGCTCTCCCGTGCATCGGCGTCGAGAAAGATGACATCCAGGTTGTTTTCGACGCTGCCGTCGAAATACCCAACGATAGAGAGGTCCGTTACGTTGCCCCCCGGACCGTCGCGGATGTCGAGGAGCAGGATGAACACCCGGGGATCCTCGTCGATCCCGGTCTCGTTGCCGAACGTCCCCGTGATCGTGGGGTGTACGACGTGGTCGAAGGTCTCCGTGAGGTCCCGGATCTCGCTCTCTGCAACCGTCCTGTTCTCCTCGACAAACAGGTAGCAGTGCTCCCCGGTTGCCCTGCAGGTGGCGTTGACGGTATACTCCTCCCCGGTTGCGAAGTCGGTGCAGACGAATGACTTCACATCCCCCGGGGTGAAGTTGCCCGTGGTGTATGCTTTCCTGCCGCCCCCTTCCGTTATATCCCCGAACCGGCCGCCCGGCTCCTCGTGGATGGCGTGGAGAAAGGGGATCCCGGCAATCCACACGTAACTGCCCGGATCGGCGCCTCCTGGTGCCGGATCGCTCCCGGATACGGTCCCGACCGTGCAAAGCGCCAGAACAACAACTGCAACCACGAGATTCCTGGTGCCGATCAATCGTTCATCCCACCAGTAACGGTCGTGCTTTCCCCTGGAGCCCGGGGGCGGCTGCAGGCCCGTGGAGGCCCGCCGACCGCTCCGGGGCCGGATTATATGACCCCCATCGGCAGTTCGGTCATGTTCACGATCGGATTCACTATTGGGGTCACGTTCACCGCCGGGGTCATATTCTCGACCGGGGCCACGGTCTCCACCGGGGTTACATTCGCCGGCGGGACCAGCACCCTGTCAATGGTATGGACAACACCGTTGCTCGCGTTGACCTCCGGCCCGCTGATCGTGGCGCTATCGATCATCAGCACGCTCCCGTTCACCGAGACCGTCAGGTTCACCCCGGCGAGTGTCGTGAGGTTTGTTGCGTTGCCGCCCTCCGTCATGTTCAGGAGCTCGGCAGCCGTATAACTGCCGTTGACCACGTGATTCGAGAGCACCCGGGTCCGCTCGTTCTCGTCGGTGAGAATACCGGTGAAGACCTCGGGCGAGAGGTTGCCGAACGCATCGTTCTGGGGTGCAAACACCGTGTACGGCCCATCGCCCTGGAGCGTGGCCGCGAGGTCCGTCGCGTTGAGCAGACTTGCCATGAAGGAGAGGTTGCCGTCGCTACGGATCACCTCGACCAGACCGTCCTGCTCACCGGGAACCGTCGGCGTGGGTGTCACGTTCCCTTCACCGAACGTAACCGTGATCGACAGCCCCGCAACCGCCCGTTCGATGACCTGTTCACGAACCGGGTCGTAATCGGAGAGATCGCAGTAGATGAACCAGAACGTCTCGCCGTCGGAGAGGTTGTGCGCCAGAGCATCGGTGTTCGTCTCGTAGAACGTCTCATTGAGGTCATTGAGGACGAGCCAGAACTGCTCGTCCTGGTACAGGTACTCGTTGATGCTGTCGACGGCCAGCCGCTGGCTGATCGTGTAGTAGTAGGTCGTATAGTTCAGAGCCGTAGCGTTCACCCCGCCCGACCGGGAGGCCGCATCGAGTGCCCCTACCGGTGTATCCCTCCTCACCTCGAGGGGGGCGTCGAGGTTGATGGGTTCGACCGTGAAGTTCTCCGCCGGATCGATCGTGACGTTATACTCTCCTATGACCTCCATGGTGTCTATCGGCAACTCCAGCTCGAGATCGGCGCCGAGCGGCTGAGCCGAGACCGCAAGACCGGTCCCGGTCAGGGTAAGAAGACACAGAATGGTAAGAATGCCGGAAACTTTTCTTAAAACCAATTTGATCACCTGTCTCTGTTGCACCCGGGTGCTCCTGACTGAAGAGGGGCTCTCGTGTTCGGTATGGTGAAAGCGGGTTTTTTCGTCGCGTGGCCGGGCTGCTTCTGCGTGGTGCAGATACAGCGCTGGATGCTGGAAAGCCCGACTGAGTGCCGGAGCATTCTGAGTCGGGCCATTTGACTGACAGAGCGGGTATCTGGAGGTCTCCAGGTTATATATATTTTTTTAAATAAAAATTTGGAGCCCTGAATGCGCATGTTGACCGCTTATCGCCCGATTCACGTTCTGGAGATCGCTGAGGTAACTATCCGGTTGCGGCGCGGCTGGTACCCTCGTCCGGGGATGAACGACGGCGACGTGTCACCGCTCTCGAGCCGTGCGAAAAAAAGTTGTCTTTTGGGTTACCGGATCCCGGTGGCCAGCTCTTCGAGAGCGGCGACCCGCTTCTCCAGCGACGGGTGCGTGGAGAAGAGCTCCATCAGGGTGTTTCCGGAGAGGGCCGGGATGATGAAGAAGGCATTTGCGCCCTCCACTTCCTGTTTCTTCTCGGCCGGGACGTAGTCCATCCGCCCGCTGATCTTCTGGAGCGCCGATATCAGCGCCCGCGGGTTGTCCGTCAGGGCGGCGCTGCCCCTGTCCGCGGCGAACTCCCGGTAGCGGGAGAGCGCACGGGTGAGCAGGGTGCTCACGATCCAGACCAGGATCGAGACGATGTAGACCAGGATCAGCGCGCCCATGTTGTTGTCGCGGTTGTTGAAGAGCCCGATGAAGAACCAGTTCCGCATGATCAGGAAGGCGAGCATCGATATGAAACTCGCCATCGTCAGGGTCAGCATGTCCCGGTTCTTCACGTGCGACATTTCATGGGCAAGCACCGCCTCCAGTTCTTCGCGGTTAAGCGTCCGCATGATCGAGTCGGTGACCGCCACCACGGCGCTCTTCGGACCCCGTCCGGTTGCAAACGCGTTCGGCACCGGCGAAGCCATGATCCCGATCTTCGGCTTCGGGAGGTCGGCTTTGGCGGCGAGGCTCTCGATCATCCGGTGCAGCTCCGGGTACTCGTCTTCCTCGACGAGCCGGGTGCCGGTGCTCCAGAGCACCAGTTTGTCAGAGAAGAAATACTGGGCGAACGCCATCACGGCGGCCGCGAGCAGGAGGAACCCGAAAGAAAATCCCAGGGCGGAAAGGACGCCCAGGAAGATCAGGTAGACTATGAGGAGCAGAAACGACGTTAAAGCCATCCTCATCGTCAGACCGAAGTCGCGCGTCCACTTCATGACAGAGATCTATTGGGCTGGATGCTATTAAGATATATGCCGGACCCTCTCCGGGCGCTCACGTCTGAACCGGTCTCCGGCGTATCCGGCACCACGTGCCGGTGCTCTTATCTCGTCGAGGTGAAATATTAGTGATTGGATGACGCTCAACGAAGTGACCATCAGCAGGGCTATCCTTGCGGAGCAGCACAGGACATTCATCGATTACCTCGATATGGACGCTGCCGTCATCGGCGGCGGGCCGTCGGGGCTCGCCTGTGCAGCGCTCCTCGGGGAGAGGGATGTTCGGTGTGCACTCATCGAGAAGAAACTCAGTGTCGGCGGCGGGATGTGGGGCGGCGGGATGATGTTCCCGCGGATCGTCGTCCAGGAAGAAGCACGGCGGCTCCTCGACCGGTTCGGAATCGCTTACCGGGAGTTCGAGCCGGGCTACTACGTCGCAAAATCGGTCGAAGCAGTCGCCAAACTCACCGCGGCGGCCTGCGACGCCGGGGTCGAGTTCTTTAACCTCACCACCGTCGAGGACGTCATGATCCGGGGCGACGGCAGGGTCGGCGGCCTCGTCATCAACTGGACGCCGGTCGATATGGCCGGGCTGCACGTCGACCCGCTCACCGTGGCCTGCACCTGCACCGTCGACGCGACCGGCCACGACGCCATGGTTGCCCGCATGATCGAGCGGAAAGGCGGCAGACTCCAGGTCAAGGGCGAGAGTTTCATGTGGGCCGAGCGCGCTGAGTCGCAGATCCTCGATCACACAAAAGAAGTCTTCCCCGGGCTCTTCGTCACCGGGATGGCGGCAAACGCCGTTGCTGGGGAGTGCCGCATGGGACCGATCTTCGGCGGGATGCTCCTCTCCGGGGAGCGGGCCGCAGAACTTGTTGCGGAGAGGCTTGGCCGGTAACACTTCAAAATTCTTTTTACTCTCCCGGCGGTTACCATTAGGTATGGAAACGATCGATCCGGAGGCCCTTGCCGAGGTCGCGTACGGGATCTTTGAGATCTACCTCAACCGCGAACTCCGTGCCCGGGGCCCGTACCTGTTCGAACTCGTCGAGCAGGGGACCGATTTTGAAGAAGACGCTCGTGAGATCTTTGAGCGGTTCCGGGAGGACTACCCGGAGCTCGCCGGGGCGCTTCTCCGGCGGTTCGGCGAGATCAACGCGTTCTACGTTCCGATCCGGGCGGGCGAAGGCGTTCTCCCCTCCAAGACGACCAGAATATACTGGATTGTCCAGGACGCCCCCGGGCCCGCGACGAGGGGCCTCGATGACGAGCAGGTGGGAAAATGGCTCATCTTCGTCCCCGGGGAGGAGGTTGACGAGGCGTGGCGGAAGGTCCGGGACGAAACGGCGAAGGGAACTCTCGGGATATCCGCAAAAGTCAGCACCGCCAAACCGAACCCCGACTCACGTGACGAGCGGTACGTCGTCTACGTCTACACCTGTGACTGGGCGGACGAGGCCGACGTGATGCGGGTCCGTGAGCGGCTCCGCGACCTCGGTTTTGTGGAACGGATCGGTTACAAGCGCAACATCGAGACGTACCGGGGCGAGTACAGCGAAGAGGGCAGAAGAGTCACCTACTACAGCGCGTGAAGACCGGACCCGGCAACCACTTCCTGTTGTTGAGGTTGTCCCAAAACACCTTTGCCGGGAGGGGGTGTCCCCCTCCCGGTCCCTCCCCCACGTGGCGATACCCTATGGAAAGCCGTTTCACCATTTTTGCCCTGGATCTGGTTCAGGTGGTAGAAACTTTGGATGCAAGCGCTCCGATCAGGGTGTACCGAAGGTTCATAGATCTTTTTGGGACGACCTCGTTATCCCCGGGTTGTGCCTGACAGAGAATCCGGGGTTCAAGGGGCACAAACAAGCCCCCGGCTTGAGCCGTGGGGAGAAGTGCGCCCCTTGGTCCGTCCACTTTCACCCCGCAGGAGCTACCTTATAGCCGGCTGAATACCCACGGTTATCTGGAGTCTGGAATGCGGCACGTCACCCGGTACCGGATCTACCCCTCGCAGAAGGTGGAGGGACGGCTGTTCACCGGGTTTGCACGATGTACCTTTGTTCGGAACTGGTGCCTTGAAAACCGGGTGTATGTAGATTCCTGTCTCCCCGACCTCAAAGCCGAGTACCCCGAACTGAAAGAGGTCCAGAGCCATGTTCTCCAGAAAGTGATCCACCGGATTGTTGCCAGCCTTCGCGCCCTGAGAGCAATGAAAGCGAAGGGGAGGAAGGTCGGCAAACTCCGAAAGAAGTGGGTTCACTCGATGGAGTATGATTCGACCGGGTTCCGGCTCACGGGCAACCGCCTCCGGCTGAGTAAGATCGGGGAGCTGCGAATCGAGCTCAGCCGCCCGGTACCGGGAAGGATCAAGCAGATCGTGATCAAGCACACCCCGGCCCACAAGTGGTTCGTGGCGATCATCTCCGAAACCCCTGACACCCCGGTACCGACGACCGGCACCCGGACGGTCGGGATCGACCTGAACCTGGAGAACTTCTCCACCGACACCGACGGTAGGGTCTTCCCGCACCCGCATAACGTCAGGAAGGCCGCACAACGGCTCCGCCGGGCCCAGAGAAAACTCTCCCGGGCCGTGGAGGGGAGCCGGAACCGCCGGAAGCAGCGGGTCCGGGTTGCCCGGATCCACGAGCAGGTCGAGAACCGGAGAAACGACTTCCTGCACAAGTGGAGCCGATACTACGTTGATCGCTACGATCTGATCGCTCTGGAACACCTGACCATCAGACCGATGGTCGAATCGCTGGATGCAAAACTTCGCGGCAGATCCCAGTCTATTCTCGATGCCGCGTGGTACAAGGCAAGAGAGTTCATACGCTACAAAGCTGCGAATGCTGGTAAGTATGTGCATCTGATCGAGCCGGCCTACACGACGCAGGACTGTTTCCTCTGCGGGCACCGGGAGAAGAAGGACCTCTGGCAGCGAACCCATGCCTGCCCGATCTGCGGCTACACGGTTCCCCGGGATCTGAACGCCGCACAAAATATCTTGAAACGAGCATCCGTAGGGTGGGGCACACCCGAATCGACGCTTGTGGAGATCAGGACCGCTACACCGCCAATTCCAGCGGTGCAAGTCCCGGTCGACGAAACAAGAATCTCCTGGCTCTAGCCGTGGAGAGTGTCAAAAAAGAGTATATCCGGCTCCCGGCCCGCCGTGACCGGAAGCACCCGGAACGCCATCCGCGCAAGCGCTACAGCTGCGTTACGCCTTCCGTTCCTTGGACTTGGGCCGGAGTTCTTCCGAGCCGCATTTGCGGCAGCGGGTCGCGCGGAGTGCGTTCCGGGCATTGCATTTCATACAGATCTTTACGTTGAGCAGACGTGCTTCAGCTTCGGGAAATCTTGCCATGTTGAAAACACCACTTGTCAGATTGGTACTATGCGTTCTTGGTCCTATTAACAGTTCTGTCAGGATGCGTCTTCCCGCTCGATCCATGTACGGAACGCCTCGAGTGCCCGCGCCCGGTGGGATATCAGGCTCTTCTCGGCGAGCGGCATCTGGGCGAGCGTTTGTCCGCCGTGGGAAAAGATCGGGTCGTAGCCGAACCCGCCCTCTCCCCGGGGAGCGACGATCGTCCCCGGGAGGACTCCCCGGAAGATCCGGATGCCGTCCTCCCGGGCGAACGCGATCGCCGTCTCGAAGTGAGCGCTCCGGTCTTCGACGCCCTCCATGAGTTTCAAGATTCCTGCGTTCCCGATGGTGTCGTGGACGTAAGCGGCGCACGCGCCCGGAAACCCCTTGAGCGCGTCGATGAAGAGACCGGTATCGTCCACGATCAGCGGACGGGCGAGCACCCGGTAGGCGTATTCCGCCTTGCCCCGGGCGATCTCCCCGACGTCGACGTGGCGGAACTCCGGGCACTCGATCGCGACGTGCTCGACCTCCAGCACCCCCGCAAAGGACGCGGCCACTTCCCGCGCCTTGTTGACGTTGCTCGTCACCACGAGAAGCCTCACAGGTAGCGCCCCCGCAGTTCCACCTCATGCTCCCGGGAGAGGACCTCCTCCGCCCCCCCAAATGCCCCGGCATACCCCTCGACGAAGGCCGCCTTCAACTCCTCGAAGTTCTCCGTGGTGCTCTTGAGCGTCTGGAAGAAGACGTGGAGGTCGACCCCCCGTGCCTCAACCTCCGGCGACGTGGACGCAAGCCCGAAGTCGATCAGGACGCACTGACCGTCGCGGACGATCATGTTGCTCGTCGTCAGGTCGCCGTGGACGATCCCCGCGCCGTGCAGCCTCCCGACCGCCTCGCCCGCAAGGCGGATATTCTCCGGCCTCGTGACGTATTTCAGCACCTCGCCTTCGACCCGCTCCATAACGATCGTATCCGCCGTAACATCGCGTATCACCGGGGTGGGGACGCCTGCCCGCCGGGCATGCGCGATCAGGCGGGCCTCGGCCCGGGTCCGCTCCGTGATCAACCGCCGATCAAGCGCCGGGTTCCGGTAGTGTTTGCTGGTACGGTGTTTGATCACCTCAGCCTCCCGGATCTTCACGACCGCCTCCGCGCCCCGGGCGACACCCCCGTCATGCGGCCCGGCGGCAAAGATCTCGCCGGGCTCTTCCTCACGCCAGACGACCTCCACCTCGTCCGCCCGAAAGCCCGGCCGGATCTGCGACTCATCGAGAGTGAGCGTGACCCCGTGCTCCAGCATGACCTTACCCGTGTAGGCGATCATCGCACCGTTGTCGCCGAGGAACGTCCGCTCCGGGACGGCGAACGCCGCTCCCCGGTCCTCGCACATGATCCGGAGCATCTCCTGCAACCGTGCATTCGCCCCGACGCCGCCCACAAGCAGCACCTCGTCCTTCCCGGCATGGGCGAGCGCGCGCTCGGTCACCTCGACGCACATCGCAAACGCCGTCTCTTGCAGCCCGGCGCAGGCATTCTCGAGTTTCGCCGCGCTCTCCTGGGCGGCGCTGACGAGCCCGGAGAAGGCGAGGTCCATCCCCTTCACCGTATAGGGAAGATCGATGTAGTCGCCCTCCCGGGCAAGCTGCTCGATGATCGGGCCGCCCGGGTGCGGGAGGTCGTGACCCCGGGCGAACTTATCGAGCGCGTTCCCCAGGCCGATATCCAGCGTCTCCCCGAATATCCGGTAGCGGCCGTTTAAGTACCCGAGTACCTGCGTATTCGCGCCGCTCGCATACAGGACGATCGGATCGGAGAATCCGGTTGCCCATCGCCCGATCTCGACGTGCGCCACGCAGTGGTTGACGCCGACGAGTGGCACGCCGAGCGCGATCGAGAGCGCCCTCGCGGCGGTTGCCACCGTCCGGAGCGAGGGGCCGAGACCGGGTCCCTGGGAGAAGGCGACCGCCCGGACCCGGTCCGGTTCCGTGAGCACCCGGGAGACGATCTCCTTCATCATCGAGGCGTGATGCTGCGCGGCCTCTCTGGGGTGGATCCCGCCTTTCGGGGGGACATATGGCGCCGAATGGAGGGCGACAAGGTCGTCTCCGAAGAGGGCGGCACTGAGGTTCCACGCGGTCCCTTCAAGCCCCAGCACGAGCCCTTCGTCGGGCGTTCCATCAGGCATAAAACAGGTATCTCTCCGTTATGGTGTGAAAAAGACCGACCGCGGCCGCGACCTGCAGGGGGAGCAGGTGAAGTGCGGCCGGGGCCGTATGTTATATCAGAAGGTGAGGACCTACTTGCGGAACTCGGTGTAGCCGCACTTGCCGCAGGCTGCCCGGTCCTTGTGCTCGGCCATCAGCACGCCGGGGCCGCATCGGGGGCAGTGCCGCTTCTGCAGGACTACCTTGTCGCCCTTGACCTCGTAGCACTCGTGTCTCTTGACCTTGGTCGATTCCTGCTTTTTGGCTGCCATGCTTTATGCCTCGCTCTCAGCCTTCGGCTCGCCGCGCTTGAGCAGGTACTCCCGCTCTGTCGACGTCTTGCTCTCCTCGTCGTCGTAGATCCGGGCACGGCCGAGGAGTTCCATCTTTCCAAACCGGGTCCGTGCAAGGTCCAGCACGAGGAGGTTCTCATTCTTGTTCAGCATCGCAGCGAGCTTCTCCTGAATGCTCTTCCGCGAGGGTGTCGGGCCGTCAAAGGTGAGGGTAAACGAGAGTTCCCTCCGGTTCAACAACTCGTTCCTCAGGTCATGGGTAATTTCGAAGTCCATCGATATCCCTAAAATATTGTTGGCGGATTTATTTATACTCTGGGATGAGAGGCCCCGGGGCGGGTTTCGCCGCACGGCTCACTCACGCACGAAACGGTTCAGCATGGACGCGGCCTCCCGTTTCGCCGGCGCATCGACGATCCGGAGGACGACGCCTTCTCGCGGCTGGCCGTAGAGGACGGCGGCCCCGATCGGGACAGCGAGGACGAGCGGGATGACCGCAAGGTCTTCCTCGCCGTCGACGACGATCACCACGGGAGGATCGCGGACCGCCGTATCGATCGCGTCGACGAGGTCGTCGGTGATCGTGCCCGCGGGGTTCGTTGCCGTCAACTTCCGCGCCTGGAGCAGGGGGGAATGGGTGCAGGGTAAGCGCATCGTGTAACCGTCGATGATGGCAACATCCGGGACGACGCCTGCGGCGAGGAGGTTATGGGTCACCACATCCCCGACGGCGTAGACCGCCCGGCCTTCGAGCCGGGCGAGCAGTTCGTCGATACTCCCATACAGGGTGCCGAACGGTTTTTTAAAGAGATCCCGGTGCGCTTCGGGAAGTCGGAGCATCAACGGACCTTCAGTGCATACCTGCCGGCCATGGTGATGTTCATCTTCTTTGCTATATCCGAATGCTCGGGATCGATGATCACGACGTAGCCTGCCCAATCTTCGCTCAGGTTGGTCGTGCTGCAGACCACACAGGCCTCTCCTTCGACGACCCGGTGGCATTCGCGGCAGACCCTGATCACTTTCTTACGGACGACCATTGGTTATGCCGCTCCTTTTGCCTTCTCGCGTTCGAGTTCCTCTTCCAGCCAGAGCATGGTGCCGAGGCCGGACTGCCGCATGGTGAGGCCGATCTTGCTCTCCCGGGGTTCGCGCTCGTTCAGCGAGAGCGCAACGACCCGGGCCCGGACGCCGTCGCCGACAGCGATATACCGCTTCGAGTCCTGGCAGATCAACCGGCCGTTCTTCTCGTCGTAGTTGATATACTCATCCGATATCTGGCTCACGTGAAGCATGGCATCGATGGGCCCGAGGCTGATGAACGCACCGAAACTCGTCGTCTCCACCACCTCGCCCTCGATCACTTCCTGAAGCGCCAGGCGGAGCACCGCCGCCTCGAACCTGACATCGTAGTAGACGGCACCGTCCCCGGGGATCAGTTCTCCCTCGCCGATCTCGAGGATCTTCGTGACCGCGATGAAGATCCCGATCTCCTTGGTGATGCTGCCTTCCAGTTGCTCCTGCAGTACATTGAGGATGACCTTCTCGAGGTCTTCCCCGAGGCGGTGGGGCGGAACCCGCACCTTGTCCTCCAGCGTCATTTTGTAATACATGTTACCTCACCTATCCCCTCAACAGTTCCAATGTCCTCGTTCTTCGCATCGAAACAACGTCAATCCCCTCACGGAGGAGAGCATTTCTGAGTTCCCGGTCGTTCGTCACCACAACGCACCCCTCCCGACGGGCATACTCGATCATCCGGTCGTCCACACGCTCCGCGGCACTCCCACTCGGCACGACCCTCGAACGCCGGGCCATCGCGAGGCCCACACGGGCCGCCGCCGCATCGCGACCGCGGCCCCGGGCGAGCCCGCGGAGTTCCCCGGTCACCTCTTCAAGCGTGATCGGCTCGAAGTCACCGAAGAGACCCATGAGTTCGTCGTATAGGTCAATCCCAAATTGGGCCGGCATCAAGAGGGCGTTCGTGTCGAGGAGCACCCTCACTCGACTAGAATCCCCATGCCGATCAGCCGCCATCGCCCGCCGACCTGCCTGCTGATGGCAATCCGTGCACCGATCTCCGCGCAGACCGCCCGCTTCAGCTGGACTTCTATCTGGTTCTTCTTCGTGTTCACGATCACCCCGACGGTGACGGCGGTGCCGACCGAGAGCATCAGCGGCTCTTTATGCTTCAAGGGCTCGATGATCTGCTCGCTGTCCGCACCGACCACGCGGTCCATGAGCGTGACGTCGAATTTCAGGCGTTCCCAGACCGGCGGCAGTTTCCCCACGAGCCCGGCCACCTGCCCGGCGAGGGCGTCGCTCTTCGTCAGTGCCGGGTCGAGTTTCGTCCCGACACCGAGGAGGCCTCCGGGCGCTGCCTCGGTCACCTTGATGTGACCGGCGTTAATGGAGGTGATCTTCGTCTCGATCGGTTCCCACTTCGTCCGGTTCTCTACCTGAACCTGTCGGCCGGGCCGGATCTCGATATCGTCTCCCTCATGCAGGATTCCCCGGATGAGCGAGCCGCCGATGACGCCGCCTTTCACGTCCCGCCAGCTGCAGCCGGGTTTGTTGATATCAAACGACCGGGCGACGAGCAGCAACGGGTCGATCTCCGGGTTACGGTCGGGCTCCGGGATGACCGTATCAAGGGTCTGGATCAGGGCAGCGATATTGATTCCTTTCTGCGCGGAGACCGGTATGATGGGCGCGTTCTCGGCGATGGTGCCCTTGATGAACCGCTTGATCTGCTTATAATGCTCAACCGCCTCGGCCTGGGTGACTACGTCGATCTTGTTCTGAACGATGACGATCTTCTTGATGCCGATCAGTTCGAGCGCCATCAGGTGTTCTTTGGTCTGGGGCTGCGGGCAGACCTCGTTTGCAGCGATAACGAGCATCGCCCCGTCCATCAGGGCGGAGCCGGAGAGCATCGTTGCCATCAGTGTCTCGTGGCCGGGGGCGTCGACGAATGAGACCGTCCGGAACGGGACCGCCTTCCCTCCGCATTTCGGGCATTCGGGATGGGGAGAATAGGCCGCCGCACCCTCGCACTCCTCACATTTGTAGAACGTTGTATCCGCGTAGCCAAGGCGGATGGAGATGCCGCGCTTGATCTCCTCGCTGTGCCTGTCCGTCCAGGTACCGGTCAGCGCGCTGACCAGAGTGGTCTTGCCGTGATCGACATGACCCACGAGCCCAATATTGACACCGGGAATGAATGCATCTCGCAAAAGTTTTCGAACCTCCTTATCCTATATAGAGTGACACTACTTATACATAATCGGTCGGGATTGTGTATCTCTTTCATCTCGTCTTTGTAGGACATACTCCGGGTATCCTCCCACCTGCTGTCCTCTCTTCTGGCATACGAAGTATGAAGAATACCCCCTGATCTTAGCGAAAATTTATACCCCATGAAGAGAGATATGGAGACTGATTGCAACATGTCAGGTGATACCGAACTTTCACGTATCGGGATCTCTCTACCTAAGAACCTACTCGATAAGTTCGATGAGATCCTGAGCCTCCGGGGGTACTCCTCCCGTTCCGAAGGGATACGGGATTCGATACGGAGTTACATAACCCATTATCAGTGGATATCCGATGTAAAAGGAGAGCGTCAGGGCGTCATCACCATGGTGTACGACCATGACCAGCGGGGGCTGCTCCAGACGCTCACCGAGATCCAGCACCAGCACGCCCATAACATCCAGGCATCCCTTCACTCGCATGTGACCCCGAACAAGTGCCTCGAGGTGATCCTGATCCGCGGGGATGGCGGGATACTGAAGGATATCACGGAACAGTTGATGGCGCAGAAGGGCGTTGAGGCGGTGAAACTCACCACCATACCGATCGAGAGTTAGCCGCCGCCTTCGCAGCTCCGGTCGGTGCCCTTCTCCCACACCTCTTCGAGCTGGGTTTTGAGTTCCTCATGCTCTTTTACGTAGTCCTCAAGCGAACGCTCTTTTCTCTCCACGTTGCCGGTCGTACGGTCGGCACTGATGAGCTCGTCAACCCGGTAGTAGAGTCCGGTGCTGTCGAGTTCGGCATACTTCCAGCCGTCGATCTCCTCGACCCGCACGACCTTGCCGGTTGTGCCGGTGCGGGGGTACCGGACGACCGCGCCCACTGCTACGTCATCCGCGCTCATACACGGTAGGGTACATCTGCCATACTATTAAGGTATCACCTCCAAGGGATCTTGAATGGCAATCACGATTCACCCGGTAGAGAAGGTGTGCTTCGATGGGACGCACCGTTCCCGGTCTCCTGAGGAGACCCATGCCGCCGTAGAGCCGCTGATGAAGGAGATCGGCGTCGTCGAGATCGTCGACGCGACTCTCCTGGACCGTCTCGGGATCCCCGTATTCATCGCGTTCCGGCCTAAAGCCGCCCGGCTGGGAACCCGCGTCCACGGCGGCATGGGGAGAGAGCCGATCCATGCCAGGGTCTCGGCGATGATGGGGGCGTTAGAGCGGTACAGCGCCGAGTACCGGGGCGACCGGATGGAGTATGCGACCTACGAGGAGATCGGCCCGGGACGGGCGGTGCATCCCGAGGACCTGATCCTCTCGCGGGAACTCGAGCAGGGGGAGATGATCCACTGGACGCCGGTGTGGGATATCCTGAACGAAGAGGAGGTCTACATGCCGAGCAACGCTATCTTCCACCCCTACGATTCGCTCGGCATGGCCGTGCCCCTCTTCCGGAGCGACCCGAACGGGCTTGCGTCGGGAAACGTCATGGAGGAGGCGATCCTCACCGCTCTCTTCGAGGTGATCGAACGGGACGCGCTCAGCCTCGCCGACCAGAACCATGACCCCGGCCGCCGTCTCACCATCGAGAAGGAATGCGCTGCACGCGAGGTCCTCGACCGGTTCAAAGAGAACGGGATCGATATCCACCTCTGGCTGCTCGCCGGGAGGACCGGCATCCCCACGGTCGCTGCCGCCGCGGACGACACCGTCACGAAGGACCCGGCGATGATCGTCATCGGGTCGGGGACGCACACCAGCCCGGAGATTGCAGCGCTCCGCGCCCTGACCGAGGTTGCCCGGCTCCGGGCGAGTTACCTTCATGGCGGCCCGAGCGACCCCCGCCGGGAGATGGTCATCAGGAAGGCGGGATACGACCGGCTGAAACGGATCAACCGGATGTGGTTTGCCGGTGGAGATGCCGTCGATATCGCCGATGTGCCCGACATGAGCACCGACCGGTTCGACCTGGATATCCGGCGGGTGCTCGATGAGGTCGCGCCCTATACGGATCGGGTCTGCGTCTGCGACCTCTCAAGGACCCCGGTGCCGGTGGTGCGGGTCATCGTCCCCGGGTTTGAGATCACCTACATGGACCCTGACCGGAAGCGGTTGGCGCAGGGGTGAGATCCTTCCGATCCGGCCCCGAAGCCCAAAGGGTTTTGGGCCGGTCGCAACTCGAAACCGCTTCGCGTTTTCTCAAGCTCCGGTTCTACGAACCGTCGTATTCAACAGAACCGGACCTTCTTTAAGATCTCCACAACCCTTCTCGTGCTCCCATGCAGGGGCCTCTCCGCGGGGGCCGGACGCTCCCCGGCGAGAGCGCGGAATATCGCGGCGACGGCCTTCCCGAGCGACGGGCCGTATCCGCCCTCGAGCGTCAGCGCGAGCGGGAGGTCGGCACCGTCGATCAGCATCCCGGTGAGCACGCCGTAATCCTCGGGCACCAGGTTCATTCGCCCGTGCTCGTCGTCGGCGAGGCCGTCCTGCCCGGCTGAGACGATCAGGGCGTCGGGCCGGAACCGGACAAGCGCCGGGATGAAGATCTCGTCAAAAACATAGCGGTAGTCGGCGATGGTCGATCCCGCCGCAAGCGGGGCGTTGAGGGTGTAGCCCCGGCCCGCCCCGGTACCTATCTCGTCCACCCACCCGGTCTTCGGGAAACTATTCTCCTCGTGTACCGAGCAATAAAGCACCCGGTCGCTCCCGTAAAATGCCGTCTGGGTGCCGTTGCCGTGGTGCAGGTCCCAGTCGAGAATCGCCACGCGGTCGACCGACTCGAGCGCTTTCGCCGCCGCGACGGCGGCGTTATTGAATATGCAGAACCCCATCGCCCGGTCTGGTTCGGCATGGTGCCCCGGCGGGCGGACCAGGGCGAAGAGGTGTTCGCCGTCGAGTGTCCTTTCCACCGCTGCAAAGGTCGATCCGGCGGCGTATGCCGCCGCTTCGAAGGAATGGCAGGTTACGTAGGTGTTCACGTCAAGAAAACAGGTTCCCCGGGCGATCTCCTGTACCCACCGGATATATTGCGGGAGGTGGACCCGCTCCAGGTCTTCCTCGGTGGCCCGGATCGGGGGGCGCCACTTCACGCTCTCAGGAACCCCGGAGAGGGCCGCCCGTAACCGGGCGGCCGACTCGGGGTGGGCCTCCATATCGTGCCGGGTAAAGATGTCGCTGTAGATGACCGAAGAACGCATCCTCGTTCAGTTAATGATGTGTCCCTGCTGGATATCCTCTTCGGTGACGTCGAAGACCTGGCCGGTGCCTGCGATCCGGTACTGCCCCGTCGCCTTCACGTCGCCTGTCCATCCGGACGTCGCGTACGGGACGATGAACGTGCCGTTCACGCTCTCCTGCCGGTAGGTGAACTCCCGGCCGGCATTCGTCGTGACCGGCACCTCGATGATCCCTTCACCCTTGATTGTGGCCCCGGGAACGTACTCGAATATCTTGACTGCTTTGAGGTCGGGCCCGGTCGCGCCGACGTTTCCGAAGATATTCTGGGGCGTCTCATGGACGAGCCGATAGTGCTGGAGGGCCGGTACCCGCTCGACCGGCTGGAGGATCGCGTCCCCCCGGTACTGGTACCAGTAGTTCAGGAGCGTCGCGTGAGATCCGGCCGGCGCGCCCCTGTTATAGGCGTCCACCGCGGCCGCTCCCTCGGTGACGTTCATCTGCTCGGTACGCGTGATGACGGGAAGCGAGGTGTTCGCTGTCTCCGCGTCACGGTACTCGGCATAGATCACCTGTGACGTCGGATCGGCCATGGACCCATCAAAGTTGTGGAGGCGGGAGACCATCGTCTGGTAGTACTCCTGGTTGTAGAACGGCACCGCCTGGTAACTTGTCGAGCCCGCGCTGGCGGGGAGGAGGAACTGCGGTTCGAAACGGGTGTTCCCCACCTCGGGGTCGGCCCATGTCGCCGGGGCGTGGAATTTAGAGGTATCAAGCATGATATCAGTGACGACGTAGCGAGTGCCGATGGCATCAAGGACCCGGTTTGCAGCCTCCTCGGATGTCGAGACAAAGTACGTGGCAGAACCGTTCGGCCCGGCAACCCCGTGCTGGAAGGGGTTGTTGTTCGGAATCCGCTGCGAGACGAAGGTGATCCAGTGACCGTAGTCCCACCAGGACATGACGCCGTAGGACTCCTCCGGGTAGGTAAAGGTGTTCTGGTCGTGGATGGCGTAGTAATCGACACCGGGGTCGGGGGTGTTTGCGCCCATCCACTCCAGGGCCTCCATCCACTGCGAGTCGATCCCCCCGTATTTGGCGTTGTTCGCCAGGGCAAGGTTCGTCTGGAGAGAAGATCCCACGAAGAGGAGCGTGACGACGACGACCGCGGCGAAGGCTCCTACTTTGATGTAGTCCGGCTGGTCCCTCGAGGAGGTCTTCGACTTCCGGGCATCCGGGGCTCTTGCTCCCTTCTTCCCCTTCCGCGCCGGCTCCCCCTGCTTTTCGCCGGTCCTGGTGGTAGAGGGAGTCGTACTGCTCTCCGTCCCGAGGAGACGGGCAGTGTCCTTCCAGCCCAGGTTCAGAACTGCTCCTACAAAGACCGCGGAGAGCAGGGCGATGTTTGCGGCGAGGTAGTATTCGTACCGGACGTGCGCGGCGGTCGACGCGAGGATGACCGCCGTCCAGATCAGGACAAAGACATGGGCCGGGTTCACCTTCTCGCGGCTCCACCAGAGGAGGGCGGCAACGCCGCCGGCTGCAAGCAGGATGCCCCAGTGGAACGTCATCCAGGCCGCATCGAACGTCCAGGCCCGAGCCTCCTGAACGGTCGTGGTGACCGGCGCTTCGCCGAAGAAGGCGAAGAGGCTTGAGATCAGGAGATTATAGACGTCCGGGAGGGCGACAAAGAGTAACGCAATAGCGGCGATCGCGATTCCGGCGATCGCAGCCGGGAAGTAGTACTTCGGGCGTCCCTTCAGGTAGACCGAGAGCCCGTAGAGCGCGAGCGTCCCTCCGATGAGGACGGCATACGCGACGACGTGCCCGACGGTGTACCGGGAGAGATCGAGGCCGGGATGCGGGAAGCCGAATGCCGCGATCCCGATGATCACCACGGCGAAGGTGACCAGGTTTACGAGGACCAGGTAGTCGCTCGTCTTGTCCTGGAAGAAGTCCAGGAGGAACTGGACCAGGGTGAACCCTGCCACGATGAGCGCGAAGAGGATCATCGTCGGCATGTTGAAGAAGCCGAGGAGGTACGCGATACCGGCGAGCGCCGCCGCCAGCACCGGTGCCTTCAGCGTCTCGACATTCAGGGTGTCGCGGTTCGCGAGGGAGAACGGGCGGTCGCGGGTGGCGAGCAGTGCCGCAACGTAGGCGAGAACAAAGAGCGTCGAGAAGAGCGTCTCCGCGATGTGATGATCGACGAAACCGAAGAGGGAGCGGTAGGCATAATTCCCGCCGATGGCCGCGATGAGGCCCGCCGCGATGATCCCGGTCTTCCAGTCGGTGATCTTCTTTGCCAGCAGATAGGTGACCGGCACCATCGCCGCGGCCATCAACGGCGGGACCCAGGATGCCACCACCATGATCTCGGGCCGTGTCGTTGCGCCGACGAGGACGCAGAGCACGGATATGACCTGGATGAAGAGCGGCCCCCAGTAGACGACGTCACCGTTCGGGTAGAGCGTCATGGGGTCGAACCAGGCGTAGCCGGGGAAGTTCGCGACGGTCTGTTCGACCTGGCGGAGGCTGTACCAGGGATCGTTGCCGAGGAGATTGACACCTTCGGCGGTCACCAGACCTTCTGCAGGGATACCCCGCGTCCAGAGCGTGAGCAGGGTGAACAGGACGATAAAACCAATGATAATATACGGTCGATACTTTTTGAGATCCACGTGAGCCATCGGACCCTCCTTGTTACCAACCTGTTTTCTTTCGAACCATTATAACCTTGGCGTATCCGTGATGCCGGAAAAAAAGAGTAAATTTCAGTGTTTCCCCGTCAGTCGCGTAAAGATCTCCTCAAACGCCTCCATCTTCTTCTTCCAGTCGTGCTCCTCCATTCCGGCAGGTTCTCGCCCCGGAGTGAGCGCCAGTTCGTCGACCTTCTCAATGAACTCCTCCCGATCGCGGTAGACGGAGATCTGGTCGCCGCCCATCCGGAGCATATCGGGAATGGGAGTGGAGAGGATCGGTTTCCCGCACGCCGAGTACTCGAAGTACTTGTTGGGGAGAGCGATATCGACCCAGTGCGGGGGGGAGAGGGGGATGAGGCAGAGGTCCATCGGGGCGATGTAGCCGGGGAGGGCGCGGTAATCGACGGCGCCGGTAAAGTGCACCCGGCCGGCGACCCCGAGCCGGGCCGCGAGAGCCTGTAGTTCGTCCCGGTAGCCGGTGAAGAGTGAGCCGCCGACGATCAGGAGTTCTGCGTTCGCGTGTCGTTTCCGGATCTCCGCGAACGCCCGGATCACATCGTCGAGGGCATACCATCGTTCGACGGCACCGGCAAACCCGAGAACGAAGGCGTCGGGGGAGATCCCGAGGGTGGATCGCATGGTTCCGCCGTCCATGGGGCGGAAGAGGTCGGTGTTGACGCCGTTCGTGATCAGTTCCGCCTCGTAGCCGTAATTATGGAGTTTCCTGACGAGTCCGGGGGAGACCGTCGTGATAACATCGCTGTGGTCCAGGTTGTACCGGGTGATGGCGAGGACGCCTTCCCGCAGCAGCCGCTTCACGGCGGGGTTCGTGTAGTAGGCGGCGGCAGAGTCGGGGAACCAGTCTTTCAGATCGAAGACCACCGGCACATCGAACTTCTTCGCCGCACGGACCATCGCCGTCCCCGCGAGGACATGGGCGCCGACGACGACGTCGATGTCGTGGTCGCGGATAATCTCGCAGATGACCCGGTAGTGGCGGGGTGCGTTTAAGGTGTAGTGGAGGAAGGGGCTCTCGATGGGGAACCGCGTCGCCTCGTGGACGTGAAGAAGGGTCTCGCGCTCCTTTCCCCTGCTGACGTGGAAGTGCGGCACGTGGACCTCGTGCCGTGTCGCAAGCTCCTCGAAGATGTTGTGGTGCCTTGAGGGGATCGGGTGGTGGATGTAGTCCTGGGTGGAGACGAGGAGGATTCTCATTGGTCTTGCACCCTTGCGATCGATTAGAAACAGTTAAAGATGATCCCCCTCTTCACCCCTCATCGGTCCCGGGATGCCCTGATCTCCGGGGCTTCTTGAAGGGTGGACCTCCGGTTGAACGATCCTCGTTCAGTAAAGGTGCGGTGAAGGTGATTGTCAGGAGAACCACCCAATGAGCGTAACTATTCAGTCCACGTTCGGTAGCAAGTGGATAGAATTGTATTTGTAACAGTACTCTTAAACAAGATATCAGGTATGGAGTTCATCCCGGACCCCCGGTTGAATCTTTGAGGCGTGATTTATCGGGATTCGGTCCTGCTTGCGTTCAATGTTTGCCAAAATGTAAATCATAGACCTTCACATACGGACAAAAAAATCGGAAACAGAAATTTTCACAGTGTACCTTAAGGAGTGGATGAACTGGCTACAGACCTTTTAGACTGCTGGTGCATGAGGCTGTAGGTTCCCGGTTGGCTATTGCGAAAATCGTGGTGACAACGATGAAGAGCACTATTGACGGTGTCAAGATCAAGAAACTCAGCGTCATCCCTGACGAGCGCGGCTGGCTGATGGAGATCCTCCGCTGCGACGACGCAATCTTCGAGCAGTTCGGCCAGGTCTACTGCACGACGGCCTACCCGGGCGTCGTCAAGGCGTGGCACTACCACAAGAAGCAGACCGACAACTTCACCTGCGTCCACGGGATGATGAAGGTCGCGCTCTACGACGCCCGCGAGGACTCCCCCACCTACAAGAGTCTCATGGAGTTCTTCGTCGGTGACAAGAACCCTATCCTCCTCAGCGTCCCGCCAGGCGTCTACCATGGGTTCAAGGCAATCGGCACCGAGACGGCGTTCTTCGTGAGCATCCCGACCCTCCCCTACAACTACCAGGAGCCCGACGAGTTCCGGCTGCCCCCGGACACCGCCGAGATCCCCTACGACTGGGGGCTTGCCCCCGGCCTGAAGCACGGATGAGGGGCGGCAAAAATGACCATGCTCGTCACTGGCGGCGCGGGGTTCATCGGCAGCAACTTCATCTGCCATATGCTCGCGGAGCATCCCGAGACCCCGATCGTTAACCTCGACGCACTGACGTACGCAGGCAACCCGGAGAGCCTCCGGGATGTTGCCGATAATCCGAACTACACCTTCGTCCATGGCGACATCTGCGACCCCGGCACGGTAGCAGCCGTCTTCCGGAACCACCCGATAAAGACCGTCGTCCACTTCGCCGCGGAGAGCCACGTCGACCGCTCGATCGCCGACGGCTCCACCTTTGTGCGGACGAACGTCCTCGGCACCTTCACCCTGCTCGATTACGCGCTGAAGCACGGTGTCAGGCGGTTCATCCACGTCTCGACGGACGAGGTCTACGGGAGCACCCCTGAGGGTTCGTTTGTGGAGACCGACAACCTGAACCCCTCCAGCCCATACTCGTCGAGCAAGGCCGGCTCCGACCTGCTCGCCCGGTCGTTCTTCATCACCCACGGCCTCCCGGTGATCGTCACCCGGTGCACCAACAACTATGGGCCCTACCAGTTCCCCGAGAAGTTGATCCCGCTCTTTGCGACCAACCTCCTCGAGGGGAAGAAGGTCCCGGTCTACGGCACGGGCAAGAACATCCGCGACTGGCTCTACGTCCTCGACCACTGCCGGGCCATCGACTTCATCCTCCAGCACGGGGAGCCGGGGGAGGTCTACAACATCGGCGGCGGCGCGGAGAAGACGAACCTCGAGATCACCGAAAAGATCCTCGAACTCCTGGGGAAGGACGAGTCGATGATCGAGTACGTGCCCGACCGGAAGGGGCACGACTTCCGCTACTCGCTCGACTTCGGGAAGCTCCGGGCGCTCGGCTGGGAGCCGGCGTATACCTTTGATGACGCCCTCGCGGCGACGATCGAATGGTACGCAGAGAACGAATGGTGGTGGCGGCCGCTGAAGACAAGATAGATGATTATGAGGTTGACTCTGTGACGAAATTGATAAAATACTACCAATGGTTGCTCGGCACCGTTTTGAGCAGGTCGTTCGGGCTGTGGGAGCGGTTAGGGATTCATATTGTGCCGAACCATTTCTATCAGCCCATACCCGATGTCAGGCATCTGGATGATCGATTATGGGAGAGATCATCGTCATTAGTCGGGATTGATATGGATGAGCAGTCCCAGACTGCATTGCTCTCCCGGTTCCACGAGAACTACAAACCGGAATATGACCGGTTTCCAACCCGCAAAACCGGCAGGCCGTTCGATTACTTCGTAAATAATGGCGGCTTTGAGAGCGTTGATGGCGAGATCTTATACTGCACCATACGACATTTTAAACCAGAAAGAATCATCGAGATCGGGTCCGGGAACTCCACGTACCTGGCGGCATCGGCAATCCGGAAGAACAAGGAAGAAGATCCAGAGTACGCCTGCGAGTTAATCGCCATTGAACCCTATCCAAATCGCGTATTGCAGGATGGTTTTCCAAATTTATCCCGCCTGATCGAAGAGCCTGTGCAGAATGTCCCGTTTTCGGTCTTCGAGAGGCTGGGTGAGAATGATATTCTCTTTATCGACTCGAGCCACGTCTTAAAAGTAGGCAGCGATGTCCAATACGAATATAACGAGATCCTGCCGAGACTGAATAAAGGTGTACTTATTCACGTTCACGATATTTTCTTACCTTTTGAATACCCTAAAGAGTGGATCTGCTGGCACCATCTTTTTTGGACAGAGCAGTATCTCCTCCAGGCGTTTTTAACGTACAATCCTGCATTCAAAGTAGTCTGGGGCGGCTACTACATGCACAGGAGCCACCCGGAGCTCCTTGAGGAAGCGTTCAGCACCTACAACCGTGAGAAGATCCAGCCTGGAAGTTTCTGGATGAGGAAGATACAGTGAGCGTACAGAACGTTGAGCAGGCAGAAAGGGGCGTCCTGATCCTCGGCGCCGGCGGCATGCTGGGGCACGACCTCGCGGCGGTCTTCCCCGGCGCCCGGCTCTGCGAGCATACGGACCTCGATGTCATCGATGAGGCCGCGGTGAAGGCCTATATCCTTGAGATGAAGCCCGACCTCGTCATCAACGCGGCGGCGTACACGAACGTCGACGGGTGCGAGGACGACCCCGAGACGGCGTTTGCCGTCAACGGCGACGCACCGGGTTACATCGCCGCCGCCTGCCGCGTAGTGGGCGCGGTGCTCGTCCACTACAGCACCGACTACGTCTTTGACGGCACAAAGACGGAATACGTCGAGTCCGACGAACCGAACCCGATCAATGTCTACGGCGCCTCGAAACTCCGCGGCGAGCAGAAGATCGCACAGAACATGGACGACTACCGGATCATCCGGACCTCCTGGCTTTTCGGCCGGCACGGCAAGAACTTCGTCGAGACGATCCGGCACCTCTCGCGTGAGAATGAAACCGTCCGGGTGGTGACCGACCAGGCGGGGAAGCCCACCTACACGGCGGACCTGGCCCAAAAGACAGCCGAGATCGCCGACTGCCCACCGGGGATCTACCATGTCACGAACGACGGCGTCTGCTCGTGGTACGAGTTTGCCCGGGCCTTTGCCCCGAACATCGTCCCCTGCACGAGCGACGAGTTCCCGCGGAAGGCGAAGCGCCCGGCCTACTCAGTGCTCGTGAACACGAAGACCAGCCCCATGCGCCCCTGGAAAGGGGCGCTCGAAGACTACCTGCGCCCAACGGTGAGAAGACCCATGAAAGGCATCATTCTCGCGGGCGGGACCGGGTCCCGCCTCTACCCCCTGACAAAGGTGACGAACAAGCACCTGCTGCCCGTCTACGACAAGCCGATGATCTACTACCCCCTCCAGACCCTCGTTGCGGCGGGGATCAAGGACATTATGATCGTCTCCGGGAGGGGGCACGTGGGCCACTTCCTCGAGCTCCTGGGGTCGGGCAAGGAGTTCGGGGTCCGGCTCACCTACGAAATTCAGGAAGGTGCCGGCGGGATTGCCCAGGCCCTGGGGCTCGCGGAGTCCTGGGCAGGGACGGACAACGTCGCGGTGATCCTCGGCGACAACATCTTCCAGGACGATATCCGGAAAGATGTCGAGGCGTTCGCGTCCGGGGCGAAGATTTTCTTAAAAGAGGTCCCCGACGCCCACCGGTTCGGGGTTGCCGAGGTTAGGGGGAATAAGGTGCTCGGGATCGAGGAGAAGCCCCGGACCCCGAAGTCGAACCTCGCGGTGACCGGGCTCTACCTCTACGATGCCGGGGTCTTTGCAATCATCAAGACGCTCAAGCCGTCCGGGCGGGGCGAACTCGAGATCACGGACGTGAACAACGCCTACGTCCAGCGGAATGCGATGGAGTTCTCGGTTCTTCCGGGGTTCTGGAGCGATGCCGGGACGTTTGAGAGCCTTTTGCGGGCAAGCCTGATGGTCAAGAACAACGGTTTCCGACAGGACTTTACTGGAGAACCTGGCCCGGAGTCGGCAGTCTCTTCCTCAAACCCCATTGCGAGGGATAAGACTGCTGAGTTGCAACTCCGTGGGAAGAAGCTCGAGAGATAACCTCATCCGGTGAAGAGCATGTCCAGAAACGAACTGTATCAGGATAAAGAGAGCGGCTATTTCTCCAGCATTCGGTGGGACATAATTTCTTTCATCCCCGATGGGGACCACAGTGTGCTGGAAATCGGTTGTGGGAATGGAAATACGCTTATAACATTACGAGAACTCAATAAAGCCAGAGAAATCGTCGGAATAGAGATTAACTACGATTGTTTACGAGGCAATTGCGATCAACTTGATGGCTTTCTGGTCGGTGACGTCGAAGAGATCGAACCGGCCTTCGAAGAAGATCATTTTGATTACATCATTTTAGGTGATGTTCTGGAGCATCTCGTGGATCCTGCTGCCGTTCTAAAGCGCTATTCATCTTTCCTTAATAGCACGGGATATATCATTGCCAGTATTCCGAACATTAAGAATTACAGGGTACTGCTCGACCTGGTGCTCTATGATAAGTTTGAGTACGCGGACGCAGGGATTCTGGATCGTTCGCATCTCCGTTTTTTCACGAGACGGGAGATGTGTAACCTGTTTCAACAAGCTGGTTTGAGTGTTATCTCGGTGCAACCGAAGTTCGGGAGTGGACACCTCGATAAGATTGACAGAAGGCTGAATAACTCTTTGGGCAGGTATCTACCGGCGGGGTCGTTCTTAACGGTTCAGTATATCATCAAGGCAACACGGAGGGGCGGCACAACGTCAGTATGATATGCAGAACCGGTTACGGTGCATGCCGCAGGACAATGAAGGCGGGGATGTCTCGCTCCGGTGGATCTCCAGCCCGGGAATGATCTAAGAACGGTTCTCGTGTGCAAGATATCCTGTACGATAGCAGAATGTATAATGATAGGTATAATCGATATAAATGAGCATAATGCCTCGCGTTGCAATCATAATTTTAAACTGGAACGGATGGACGGATACGGTTCAATGTATCCGATCTGTCCACCAGCTATCCAATGCCGACTACGATATCGTACTGGTCGATAACCGCTCGACTGATCGCTCAATAGAGAATATCCGGCGTTTTTGCGAAGGGACCGATGAGGCAGAACCTGCTGATGACACCCCTATCCATCTATTTGAACTGTCAGAGGGTGAAGCCGATAGGTGCAGGCCCGATCTATCCACGTATCATCAGTTAGATCCTCGCCGGCGGCTTATACTGATTAAAAACAATGAGAATTACGGCTACGCCAGGGGCAACAACATCGGCATCAGGTTTGCCCTCGATATCCTTACATCCGAATATATTCTCATCCTGAATAACGACGTCATCCTCAATGACAGAGAGGTGCTCAATAAACTTGTCGAATCGGCCAGCAGGGATAACCGTATCGGGGCCGTGAGCCCGGTGCTCAAATCAACGACTGGTGAGATACAAAGAACCTGCACGGGAAATACCCCTGGTTTCCTCGACTTCATATTCGTTTACACCTTTATCGGTCAGAGGTTGTTTAAAGAGAACCGGATCTTGAAGAGACACTTTAATTACGATTACGCTTTCGATCGACCAAAAGAGTTCGGTGTTCTGGGAGGTTCCTGCATTCTGTTCCGGAGCCGGGCGATTGCAGACGTCGGCCTCTTCGATGAGAACACCTTCCTCTACTGGGAGGAGTACATCATCGGGTCTAAACTTGCCGAGCGTGGCTGGAAGTTGCTCTTGAATCCTGGTGCCGGGGTCATTCACAAGGGCGAATCCTGCATTAAGAACCTGAACCTGAAGAGTTGGGCAAGATACTGGTCGATCAAGAGCGAACTCTACTACATCAGGAACTACGCTTCGCTGAATACGATAAAAAGGGGCATTATTGTGGTAGCGCTCCTTCTGGAGACGATGCTGGCTCTCTCTGATACGGTTCTGAGGGATAAAAAGAGTAAATTCGATAGAAAATATGAGCTGAAGATTATCTCGGTTCTCCTGGGGAGTTTTGTTTAAACAGGTTAATCGCGGGAGGGTTCGTCAAATCTGGGCGGGTGCGAATTGATTGGCTTCTTACCCCTTTTTTCCTCCAGCGGCACACAGTACAGGTCGTCGGGCGAGAGTTGCTCAACGGTATAGTCATATCCCGAAAGGATGCCCAGGCACTCATCTAATAGCCCGTCATGTATCGAGAGTATAATCTCCGGCCGGATCTCCGATAGGCAGGCATCAGCGCCGTGCAACGCACGCACCTCCGCTCCCTCGATATCCATCTTCAGAATCTCCGGGGGGACCCCGCTCTCCTGGATGAATGCATCGAGAGTGGTACACTCGACCTCGATATTGCCACCGTCAGACAACCTGCACATCGTATGTGCGGTTCCGTCGAACCGGAGTATGCCGGGAGCATCTGATAATGCTTTCTGCACAGGCAAGACGTTGGTGCTCCTGTTGATCCTGGTGTGCTCAATGAGCAGGCGCATGTTCTCCGGCTCCGGTTCAAACGCAACCACCCGCCCGTCATCGCCGACGAGGGTGGAGGCAAACAGGGTATAGTATCCAACGTTTGCACCGATATCGAAGAAGACCATCCCTTCTTTCAACCTGTCCTGCAGCACGGCTGCAATATGCTGTTCATAGGTTCCAAGTGCACAGGAAGGGATAGAGGACGTGAACTGCCACCGTTTCCCGTGGAGCACGCCGAATGGGATCCTGACCGTACCAATCCCGAATCTCCGCCCTGCCTGCATGACCGCGACCCCTGCGCGTTCGCGGAGTTTCAGGTTCATACTACCCTTCCTTTTGATGTGAAGCGACCCTCTGTCCCGACGATCTCCACGATCCTCTTTCCTGCCGTCCCATCGCCGTAGGGATTTTGCCAGACGCGCTCTCTCTCCATCATCGTCCGCACCCCCTCCGAAATCGCCTTCGGGTCGGTCCCCACCAGGATATTCGCCCCGACAGCCACCGTCTCCGGTCGCTCCGTGTTCTCCCGGAGCGTCGCGCAGGGCGTGTGGAGAATACATGCCTCCTCCTGGACTCCACCGGAGTCGGTCAGGATCAGTCCTGCGTGCTTCTCTAGCTGGAGGAAAGAGAGGTAGTCGAGAGGCTCGACGCAGCGGATGGAGCCGGCCCGTAAGCCGAACTGCTCCATCATCTTCCTCGTCCGGGGATGCATGGGATAGATCACCGGCATCGCGTAATCGGCCGCGATACGCTCAAGACCCTTGAGGATATTCCCGAGTCTTCTCGCGTCGTCGACGTTCTCCTGCCGGTGGGCGGTGACGAGGAAGTAGCCGCCCGGGCAGACCCCCAGTTCTTTAAGCGGATCTATCGTCTCTTCGCTGATCGAGAGGTTCTGGAAGAGCGCATCGACGACCGTGTTGCCGCAGACGAAGACCTTCTCATCAGGTATGCCCTCATGCACAAGGTTCTGCCGCGACGCCTCCGTCGGCGCAAACAGGTAATCCGAAGCGTGGTCCGCCAGGATGCGGTTGATCTCCTCCGGCATTCTCCGGTCGTTGCTCCGCAGGCCGGCCTCGACGTGCCCAACAGGGATATGGAGTTTCACTGCGGCGAGCGCTCCCGCGAGCACCGTGTTGGTGTCCCCCTGGACGAGAACCGCACGCGGCTCCTCTTCGATCAGGACCCGCTCGATCTGGCCGAGCATCTTTCCGGTCTGCTCCCCCTGCAGGCCCGACCCCACGTTGAGGTTGTACCGCGCCTCCGGGAGGTGCAGCTGCTCAAAGAAGATCCTGTCCATTGAGTAGGAGTAATGCTGGCCGGTATGAAGGATGAAGTAGTCATCTCCTCTCCTTTCATATTCCCTGATGATCGGAGACATTTTGATGATCTCAGGCCGTGTCCCGAGGATAATTGCAACGCCGCTCATGGTTCACCTGCATGGTTGGTGCGGTATTCCATTCATTGGTCCGGTGCCATATATAGCGCTGTTGTTGCGATTATCCCGCCAGGGTCAACGCTCCTTCGGCTCCCGTCTGGGAAGACATATAATGAGCCTGATGTAAATGTAGTTAGGAGAGCGAATGGGGCTCAATATCTGCATACTTTCGGTCGATTTTCTCCCGAATGTCGGGGGGATCGCAGCACATGTCTACGAGCTTGCCAGAGCGCTCCGGGCTCTCGGGAACGACATCACCATAGTTACGTTCCGCGATTCCCTCTTCGCTCCGGGAGAAGAGACGATCGACGGCCTCCACGTCGTCAGGGTCTACCTGCCCCGGAACACCGTGCTGCTGTATCCGGCATTTGCCCTGTTTGAATACTTCAGCGTACGGCGCATCATCAAGAGAAAGAAGATCGATCTCCTGCACTCGCACTATGTATTTCCCGACGGGTTCGTGTCGAGGCTGCAGCCGGGGGTGCCCGGGATTGCGACCGAGCATACCTCCGGGTTCCTGGACCGCCTCGAGCAAGGAAGGATGTTAGGGCTGTACCGGTGGGTCTACAGCCGTATGGACCAGATCATCACCCCCAGCGACGAACTTGCCGGGGCGGTCGGGTCGCTCGGGGTTCCCCGGCAGAAGATCACGTTCGTCTCGAACGGGGTGGATACGGATAAATTTTCGCCGGAGGTTCCGCCCAGGGACCTCCGGCAGCAGTACGCCCTCGCACCGGACACCCGGATCGTGCTCTGCCCCCGCCGCCTCGAGCCGAAGAACGGTGTCAGATACCTGGTTGAGGCGGTTCCGGCGGTTCTCCGGCAATGCCCGGAGGCCAGGTTCTTCGTCGTCGGGGGATCGTATCCCGACCAGCTGGCCCTGCTCCGGAAGAGGGCCCGTGAACTCGGCATCGAGGACCAGATCATCTTTGCCGGTTCGGTCCCGAACGCCGAGATGCCGTCGTGGTATACGGCGGCGGACGTCGTGGTTCTCCCCTCCCTCAAAGAGGCGACCAGCATCGCGGGGCTCGAAGCGATGGCGTGCGGCCGGCCTCTCGTGGGGACGAATGTCGGGGGCATACCGCATCTGGTCACCGACGGCAAGACCGGGCTCCTCGTGGAGCCGAGAGACCCCGACGGGCTCGCCGGTGCGCTGGCGCGTCTCCTGACCGACGATGCCGCCCGGAGGGAGATGGGGGTTGCGGCCCGCAAGAAGGCGGTGGACCGGTTCTCGTGGGCCCGGATCGCCGGCACCGTAGAGGGCATCTATACGAGAACCCTCGAGAACGTTGAGAATCGAGAGAGGAAGCGGTGATAGCATGGGGATCTCAGCCTGCCTTATCACAAAGAACGAAGAAGAGGCTCTCGCCCGGTCGCTTGAGATGATCTCTGCGTACGTCGATGAGATCGTCATCGTCGACGGGCAGAGCGAGGACAATACGGCCGGCGTTGCCGGGAAGTACGGCGCCGTCCTGATCCAGCGGAAGTTCTCCGGCAGTTTTGCCATCGAGCGGAACTGCGGCATCGAGCGGGCGCGAAACGACTGGGTCTTCATCCTCGATCCCGACGAGACGCTCGAGCCGGGGCTTCTCGAGAGCCTCAGGGACCTTGCATCCTCCCCGAAGTACGACGCCTACTCGTTCCTCAGGCACGACGTCCTCCCTGACGGCACGGTCCTTGAGACGCCGTGCGGGCACCCCGAGATCCACGTCAGGCTTGCGAAGAGGGACAGGCTGCGGTATTACGGCGCGATCCACGAGAAAGCGGTCGTCAACGGAAAGATCCGGTTCGTCCCGAAGGCGATCTACCACCATCGCGGCTACTTTGAGGACTATCCTGCGGAGAAGAAGGAGCGCTTCGAGACGATCGGACGGAACGCGTCAGAAGACCTCCAGGGCATGAAGATATCCTCGCGGGCGCTGCTCGTGAGGAACGTGAAACTGGTCTTTCACTATTTCAGGAACATGCTCATCGGGATGGGACTCTACCGAAAGGGGCCGTCCGGCATCGTCCGCGCGATACAATATACCTACAGTTTTGCGAGTTATGGGCTGAGACAGTACGTCCGCCTGGGCCAGATCTGATAGAGGAGATCTCCCTTCCTCCTTGCCGGGGCTATGCTGCCGGATCGATGAACCGGCGCAGCCAGAGTTCACAGCAGACCATACGCCAGATCTCGGACGAGTAGGGCGCCTTCCCCTGGAGAAAGGCCCGGTAACTCTCTGCTACTGCGTCAGCATCCCAGTAGGGGCGGCTCTTAAACGCCTCGGACGACAGAATCTCAAGAACCTTCTCGCTCATGTCCCCCTGCATCCAGACCTCCTCGGGAGTGGCGAACCCTTTTTTGTCCATCCTGCACCGGATCACTTCGGGAACCAGCCCCCGGATCGCCCGCCGGAGGATGAACTTGGTCACGCCGCCCCTGATCTTCTGGTCGGCGGGCAATGACGCCAGAAATTCCACGACCCGGTAGTCGAGGAACGGCACCCGGGCTTCTATCGAGAAGGCCATGCTCGTCCTGTCCTCCCAGTGGAGCAGATACGGCAGGTTCGCCCGCATCAGGTCGGTCTCCAGGACCTCGCTCAGGGTGCCGTGATAGCGGGGAGTGCCTGACCCTTCCATCCGGATCAGGCTCCGGTGCTTCTTGCGGGCAAAGAGCTGTGTCAGGGTGTACGAGAGGAAATCACTGTGGTGTCTGAGTGTCCCGAGGGTCTCGCGTGCGGCCCGCAGGATATGGAATCCCCGGACCAGCTCCCTGATATGGCAGTACTGGTAGGCGATGTAGCCTGCGAGGAGTTCGTCGGCTCCCTGCCCGTCGAGCACCACCTTCACCTCGTCCCGGGCAAGCCGCATGACGCAGTACTGGGAGTACAGCGTCAGGGCGGCAAATGGCTCGTCGTTGATGTAGAGCAGGTGCTCGATATCCGCCCAGATCGCATCGGCGGCCGGGTAGACCCGGTGCGACCTGACACCCGAGTTCTCCACGGCGATATCTATGTAGGCGCTCTCGTCACACCGTTTGTCCTCGAAACAGGCCGAGAACGTGTTCTGGCGCGGGGGCTCCCTGCCGGGAGAGCCGCGGCGGAGCGCCCGGTTGATGAGCACCGTGAGGGTGGATGAGTCCAGTCCGCCGGAGAGGCAGGTCCCGACGGGCACGTCGCTACGCAGGTGGAGGTCGACCGCGTCTTCAAGGAGGCTTAAGAACTCACCGGACAGGCGTTCGTCGGAACCGGGCTCCGATTCAAGGGCGGGACTGAAGGTTGCTTCCCAGAACGCCGCATGCTCCACGATCCCGCTCTCCCCGACGATCATGTAGTGTGCCGGGAGGAGCTGGAGCACTCCCTCAAACATCGTCCGGGCGGTGTGGTCCGCGAGGCCCCACGCGAGGAACGCAGCGACCATCTCCTCGTCGGGGCGTCTCCCGACGCCGGGAGCAGCGCGGAGCGCCTTGATCTCGGACGCAAAGAGGAACGAGCCGCCGGCCATGGCGTAGTAGAACGGTTTGATCCCCAGGCGGTCGCGGGCACAGAAGAGCTCGCGGCGCCGGCCGTCCCAGAGGGCGAACGCCCACATCCCGTTGAACCGGGCGAGGCACTCGACCCCCCACTCCTCGTAGGCGTGGAGGATCACCTCGGTGTCGGTCTTTGACCGGAACCGGTGGCCGCACGAGGCGAGCTCCTCGATGAGCTCCCGGTAGTTGTAGATCTCCCCGTTGAAGACCAGCCGGAGCGTCCCGTCCTCGTTCTGCATCGGCTGGTGCCCTTCTTTGGAGAGATCGATGATTGCCAGGCGGCGGTGGGCAAGCGCTACCGTCCCGTCTACGTAGATCCCGTCCCCGTCGGGCCCGCGGTGCCTGATGAGGTCGGACATCCGCCGGACCAGATCCGGATCGGCCGCTCCTCCCGCAAGGTGCAGTTGCCCGGCAATGCCGCACATGGATAAGAGAGTCTATCTGCAGGATGATATATTTCTCTTGCATGGTCCGGGTTATCATGCCGGAACGTGTCGCGGATAAAAATCGATGGTTCCAGGGTCCCTGGCAACGGGGATGCCGGGCCGGCTACCCGGTTCCCGGTTTGGTCGACGTGCTCTCCCAGACCCGCATGTCTTTCCCGAGGTTGAGCAGTCCTTTGGCGAGGTAGACCTGGTTCGTGGCGAAGGAGACGAGCGTGCTGCTCCTCCGGAAGTAACCGACCAGGGCGGCGAGGCAGAGCACCCCGAGAGCGAGGATCGGGTATGCCAGGGCGAGCCCTACGATGAAGAGGGCGCTGCCGACGAAGAAGAGGGCCGGCGTTGCGAGGTACATGTAGATCCGCAGCGGGTAAAAGAACCGCGAGAACGGACGGGCGTGCCTCAGGAGATCGAGGTTCGCGGTCGTCGCCTCGATCAGACGGGTTGCCCGGCGGATCTTCTGCCGGTACTGCTTGTGGAAGTCCCGGGGTATGTCCTCATACACCAGAGCCCCGGGCTCGTACGCCGCCCGGAACCCGCGGCGGATCGCCTCAAACGCCGTGTTTGCGTCGTCCGCCCCGCGCTTGTCGTCGATCCTGGTCACGAGATCACGCTTGAACGCGACGAGCGCACCATTGAACGTGTAGGTGGAGTCGACGGCACTCTCCCAGCTGCACATCCGCCCGTAGTAGTTCCGGTAAGCGCTCTCCATCTGTGCGGGATGAGAGCCGTCGCCGGGGAGAGGGTGGAGGTCGCCGCAGACCGCAGCGATACGATCATCGCTGACGAGCCGGGCAATCAGGTGTTCGAGCGCTCTTCGCTCGAAGAAGACGTCCGCGTCCGTGGTGACGACGATCGGGAAGCGTGCCAGCTGCATCGCCTTGTTATACGAGCGGTTTGTGCCCAGGCGCTCGGTATTCGCGATGATCCGGTGAGTGATACCGGCCTTCCTGAACGCCTCCTCTGCAAGCGCCCGGGTGTTGTCGGAGGAGCAGTCATCCACGAAGATCACTTCGTACCTGTCCGATGGGTACGAGGATTCGAGAATGTTTTCGACACGCTTGTGGATAACAGCCTCTTCATTGTATGCCGATATGACAATGCTTATTGGTGGATACTCCTTGAGTGCCGGCGGCGCTCCGGGTTTTCTGCCGATGCTGATCCCGACGAAGAATATGCTATAGGGTATGAGCGCAGCCATGATGAGCCCCAGGCCGATCCAGAGAAGCATAGCATTAATATCACTGATTGGTATTTATCGTTTTGGGGAGCAGGATGCAGAAATTCGGCGCTAATTTAATCCTTTTTTTTTAAGTTGCGGGCATTCGTTGTTTTCTTCTTTTCTGCAAAAGTATAGTTAGAGGGTACGATACACGCACCCCTTCTGCACCTCGCCGTTCTTCCGCAACATTCCGGTCACGTCCACGATGATAGGCTTCCCGTTGCAGATCGCAAGCACCGCATCCAGCGTCAGCGATGCAAACACCCCGTGCGGCGAATTAATAATAATACAGTCCACCGGGCCGTCGAGCCCCTGGAGCGAGGCGACCGGTTTCGCTCCGAACCGCTCGATCTCCGCGGGCGAGAGAAGCGGGTCGTAGCCGTAGACGTCGATATCGAACTCCTTGAGCTCGTGGACCATCTCGCCGGCCGGGCTCTCGCGGGTGTCGGGGACGTTCTCCTTGTAGGTCAGGCCCAGGATGAGGACCTTTGAGTCCCGGATCACCTTGCCGGCCCGGTTCAGCTCCTTGATCGCGATATCGGCGACGTGCCGGGGCATACTGTCGTTGATCGCGCGGCCGGCCAGGATCACCTGCGGGTGGTAGCCGAGTTCCTCGGCCTTGTAGACGAGGTAGTAGGGGTCGACGGGGATGCAGTGGCCGCCGACGAGGCCGGGGCGGTAGTTGTGGAAGTTCCACTTGGTCCCGGCGGCCTCGAGCACCGCCTTCGTCTCGATCCCCATCCTGCGGAAGATGATCGAGAGCTCGTTCATCAGGGCGATGTTGATATCGCGCTGGACGTTCTCGATCACCTTCGCCGCCTCGGCGGTCTTGATGTCGCGGGCGACGTAGACGTTGGTCACGAGGCCGTAGAGGGCCGCGAGGTGCTCGGTGGTTGCCGGGTCCATGCCGGCGACGATCTTCGTGATCTTCTCCAGAACGTGCTCGGCGTCGCCCGGGTTGATCCGCTCGGGCGAGTAGCCGACGGAGAAGTCCTTCCCGCAGGTCCTGCCGGAGGCCTCTTCCAGGGTCGGGACCATCACCTCCTCGGTGAGGCCGGGGTAGACGGTCGACTCGAGGACGACGATGGCGCCGTCCTTCATGTGCCGGCCGACGGTCTCGGCGGCCGAGACCACGTAGGAGATGTCGGGGTCTTTCGCCTTCGTCACCGGGGTGGGGACGGCGATGATCACGACGTCGGCCTCAGCGATCCTGGCAGGGTCCGTGGTGGCGAGGACGTTGTTGCCGGGCTCGGCGTTGATCCGGGCGATCTTCTTCGCGTCGAGGTCGTAGCCGATTGTCTTCACATGCCGCGAGAACGCGTCGGCGAGAGGGTATCCGACGTATCCCAGGCCGACGACGCAGACGGTTGTATCCTTGAGTGCTCCCTGAACCATACTGACGGGTCTCCCGCGAATGTTAGTGGTGTAGAATATTTCCCGGTCTTGCATTTGAAGGCTATGGTTCGTTATGCGGGCGCCGGGGAGAAGTCTGGTGGAAACTGTACTTCTGGACTTGAATCTGAGTAAATGGGTCAGGCATCAGGAGTATCCGGGCGGGCGGGTGGGATGTTGCCGGCGAGACCTCTCTTACGCCCGCTCCCGGAACCAGGCCACCGCCTGCCGGAGCCCTTCCTCGACCGGGTACTGCGGGTCGTAGCCGAAGGCCTCCCGGGCCCGGCTGATATCGGCGAGCGAGTCGCGGATGTCGCCCGCGCGCGGCGCCTCGTAGATGGGCTCGCACCTGGTGCCGGTGAGTTCCATCAGGATCGACGCGAGCTCGTTCAGACTGATCCGGCGGCCGCCGGCGACGTTGAAGACCCCGCGGGCGTCGCTCTCCATCGCCCTGATGTTCGCCTGCACCACGTCGGCGACGAAGGTGAAGTCGCGGGTCTGCTCCCCGTCGCCGTAGATGACCGGGGGCTCGCCGGCAAGCAGCCGGGTGACGAACTTCGGGATCACCGCCGCGTACTCGGACTTCGGGTCCTGCCGGGGGCCGAAGACGTTGAAGTAGCGCAGGAAGACCGTCCTGATACCATAAAGGTCCGAGAAGACCTTCCCGTAGCACTCGTCCGCGAACTTCGTGACGGCGTAGGGGGAGAGCGGGTTTCCGACCATGCCCTCGTGCTTGGGGAGGACCGGGGTGTCGCCGTAGACCGAAGAGGACGACGCCGCGATGACGGCGGGCACCCCGCAGTCCTTCGCCGCCACGAGGACGTCGAGCGTGCCGGTCACGTTCGCCTCGTTCGAGGCAAGGGGGTCCTTCACCGACCGCGGCACCGAGGGGATGGCCGCCTGGTGGAAGATGCCGTCCGCGCCGGGGAAGACCTCCATCAGGAGGTCGAGATCGGTGATGCTCCCCTCGACGAACGTCACCCGGGGGTGGTCCAGGAGGTGCTCGATGTTCACCCGGCCTGGCACGGTCGCGAAGTTGTCGATGATGACGACGTCATGGTGCTGTGCCAGGGTATCTGCAAGGTTTGAGCCGATGAACCCGGCCCCGCCGGTGACGATGTAGCGCATAGCAATGAAGTTTGCCGGGGGTCCGCTTTAGTCTTTTTATGGCTCGATTGTGAGCGACATGTCCGGGATTAACAGTTCACTGCAGTCCTCGGATCACATCGCAGATACAGGCCAGTTCGTCGTCCGTCACCGAGGGGTGGACCGGCAGGCTCACGACCGATGCCGCAAGGTCGTCTGCGACCGGGCAGGAAGGGTTTTCGCCCTGGTAGACCGGCTGCCGGTTGACAGGGATGGGGTAATGGACGGCGGTCCCGATCCCCCGCTCGGAAAGAGCGGTCATGAACGCGTCCCTCGAGAGCGGGTAGCCAGCGGGGAGCCTCACCACGTACTGGTGGTAGACGTGCCGGACGCCCGGCGCAACGTGAGGAGTGACGAGCCCCGTGCCTGCCAGATGCCGGTCGAGGTAGCGAGCGTTGTAGATCCTCCGCTCGTTGAATCCCTCGACCCGCTCGACCTGCACGAGGCCGATGGCGGCGGCGATGTTCGTCATCCGGTAGTTGTAGCCGATGACGGTATGGAGGTATTTTTTGCTCTGCCCGTGGTTGATGAGGAGCCGGACCTTCTCCGCAAGGAGGTCGTCGTCGGTCGTGACCATGCCCCCTTCACCGGTGGTCATGTTCTTCGTCGGGTAGAACGAGAAGCAGCCAATGTCGGCGAGGCTCCCCGCCCGCTTCCCGTGATACTCCGCACCGTGTGCCTGGGCCGCGTCCTCGATGAGGACGAGGTCGCGGTCCTCGCAGATCTCGCGGACGGCGGCGACGTCGAACGGCTGCCCAAAGAGGTGGACCCCGATGACCGCCCGGGTCTCGGGCCGGATGAGGTTTTCGACCGACTCCGGGTCGATGTTGAATGTCGCGGGATCGACGTCTGCAAAAAGCGGCGTCGCCCCGCACATCGAGACCGCGGACGCCGTCGCAAAGAACGTGAACGCCGGCACGACCACCGAGTTCCCCGGCCCGACGCCGGCGACAAGGAGGGCCGCATGGAGCGCCGTCGTCCCTGAGTTGACGCCAATCCCGTGGGCAGCACCGCAGTACTCCGCAAACCGCGACTCAAACTCCGTGACGACCGATCCCTGGGCCAGCATCCCCGACCGCATCACGCGGGCGACGGCCTCGACCTCCTCCTCCCCGACGAGCGGTCGGGCGATGGGGATCTTCACCGGCACCGCCTTGCCTCCGCGGGCAGCGGCCGGAACCGTGCCGGCGCACCGACCGCGAGCACCCCCGGTGGGACGTCCTTTGTCACCACCGCACCGGCGGCGACGAACGCTCCCTCGCCGACGACGACGCCGGGGAGGATCGTCGCGTTCGCACCGATGACGGCGTCGTCCCCGATCACCGGACCGCGGAGAGACTCGTGGGGGCCCGGGGGGTAGCGGTCGTTTGTCAGCACGGCGTTCGGGCCGACAAAGACCCGGTTGCCGATCCGGGCGCCGGTAGGAATATAGACCAGGCTCTGGAGGCGGACATCGTCACCGATCGTGCAGTCACCCTCGACCACCGCCGCCGTCCCGATCGCGACGCGGTCCCCGATGGTCGTCTTCTCGCGGATCAACACATTATGGCCGGTCTGGAACTCCTCGCCGATCGTCACGTCGCAGTAGACGATGGTCCCCGACCGGAGGACCGCGTTCCTCCCGATGGTGGCACCCGGGTAGCCTTTCTCGCCGATCCGGTCGCGGGACGGAAACCCGATGGTCACCGGCTCGAATATCACCGCCCCCTCGCCGAGGGCGTTACGTCCATATTCTATCATTCAACGGTCACGCTCTTTGCCAGGTTCCGCGGTTTGTCGACGTCCCGCTGCAACGCGCATGCCGTGTGGTAAGCGAGCAGCTGGAGGGTGACCGACGCGGTCAGCACCTGCACCAGAAGGTGTGTGTTCGGGATGGGGATGAAGATGTCCGTTATCTCAGCGAGCTCCGTATCGCCGGCAACGCCGAGCGCGATGACCGGGGCTTTGCGGGCTTTCATCTCCTTGATGTTCGAAGCCATAACATCGTAGGTCGGTCCGGGGGTGCAGATGGCGACCACCGGCGTCTCCTCCGTGAGGAGGGCGAACGGCCCGTGCTTGAGTTCTCCCGCCGCATACCCCTCGGCGTGGACGTAACTGATCTCCTTCATCTTCAAGGCGCCCTCCATCGAGACCGGATAGAACGCCCCTCTTCCCACGAAGAAGACGTGCTCGGCCTTTGAACAGAGGGTGACCGCCTCCTTGATCTCGCCGAGGAGAACATCGCTGATAGCGAGGTGCGCATGAGAGAGGACATCGTCGAAGACGCCCTCGCACCGGGCGTTGAGGATCTGCATCAACGCAGCAAGCTGCGCCGTGTAGGACTTGGTTGCGGCGACGCCGATCTCAGGGCCGGCCCGCATAAGCAGGGTCTCGTCTGCGATACGGGTGACCGTGCTCCCCTGCATGTTGGTGATGGCAAGCGTGGGGCAGTTGCGAGCTTTCGCCATCTTTAAGGCGGCGATCGTATCCGCGGTCTCTCCTGACTGGGAGACCGCGATCACGAGACCGTGGAGGGGCGGGGTGAAGTACTTGAACTCCGACCCCATCTCGACCCGCACCGGTATACAGCAGAGCGATTCCGCCAGGTACTTGAAGATCAGGGCGGTGTGATACGACGTCCCGCACGCAACGAGGGTGATATCGTCGACCTCCGTGACCATCTGCCGCACCTTATCGTCGATACCGGCCCGGATGGTCTCGTAGAAGGACTGGGGCTGCTCGTAGATCTCCTTTAACATATAGTGAGCGAACCCACCCTTCCGGGTATCCTCGACGCACCAGTTAATCAGTTCGACCGGGCGCTCCACCTTCTCGCCACCATGAAAGATGGTGAAACTGCCGGGCCTGATGTCGGCGACGTCGCCGTCTTCCAGGTAGATAACGCGCTCGGTGTACTCGAGGAGCGGCGTCATATCCGAGGCAGCAAAGACCTCGGCATCGCCGATGCCGAGAACGAGCGGGCTCGCGTCGCGGGCGGCGACGATCCTCTGCGTATTCTCCGCGATCGCGAGGAGGGCATAGGAACCTTTGAGCAGGGGGAGGGTCGCGTTGACCGCACTGAGGAGGTCTCCGTCGTAGTGCTCCTCGATGAGGTGGGCGATCACCTCGGTATCGGTCTCGGACCGAAACGTGTGGCCGCGCCCTTCGAGCTGTCGTTTCAGTTCTCTGTAGTTCTCGATGACCCCGTTATGCACCACGGCGATCTTATCCATGCAATCCGTATGTGGGTGGGCGTTGATGTCGTTGGGTTCGCCGTGCGTGGCCCACCGGGTGTGTCCGATCCCCGTGCACCCGTGCAGATCGGCGGCCCCGGCCTCGCCGTCCGAGATTCGGCCCGTCTTCTTGTAGACCTCGATCGCGCTCCCGACCGTTGCGAGCCCAAACGAGTCGTAGCCCCGGTACTCTAGCCGCTTCAATCCCTGGATCAGGATTGGTGTCGCCTCCCGTCTACCGATGTAGCCGACAATTCCGCACATCTACATCACCCGGGTGGCGTCCTCGATGAGACCACTCACTGTCTTCCCCTCCTCGATGATAACATTGTTACCTGCAATACAGTTTTTAAATGTTGTGAATGGTGCCGCACGGACCCCTTCACCGAGGACTGCGCCGAACTCCTCCTTCTGGACCCGGCCCCCGACCTCAATGAAACTCGCCGACGGGTAGGTGGTGGTGTGGTCGGCGAGGATGCACCCCTGGCCGAAAACCGCCGAGACGATCCGCGAGTGTGACCCGATCTTGACGTCGCCCATGATGAGGGAGTCGGCGACGTAGGTGAACGGCTCAAGCACCACCCTATCGCCGATGCTCACGTCCGGCATGATGACGCAGTTCGGGCCGATGTTGCAGTTGTTTCCGATGGTGACGGGACCGTAGATCACGGTGTTCGGGCCGACGGTCGTCCCGGCGCCGATATGCACGGTGCCCCGGCGGATGACGGATGCGTCGACCATCCCGCCGATCTCGGGCGTGATCCCCCTGAGCATCCGGCTGTTGAGCTTCAGGAGGTCCCAGGGATAGATGGCATCCTGCCAGTCGTCCGCCGGGATCGCCCGTATCCGCTTGCCCGTCGCGATCATGGCGGCGAGGGCGTCGGGGATCTCGGTTGTATGGAGGTAGGAGAAGACATCGGGTGTGAACGAGTAGATCCCGGTCGATACCGTGAACGTCGGGGCATCCTCGGGCTTTTCGATGATCTCGCGGACGAGACCGTTCCTGATCACCACGACCCCGAAGTTCGAGGGGTTCGGGTGCTCGGCGACGAGCATGGCGTTCCGCTCCCTCTTGATCCGGGCTATCGACTCCGCGTTGATGTAGTTGTCGCCGGGGAGGACCAGAAAGTCGTCCGTGATCTCGGTCTGGGCCGCCCGGAGGGCGTCGGCGGTGCCGAGCTGCCGCTCCTGCACGGCGACCTGGATGGGGGCGTCGAGCCTGTTCAAGTGCCGGATGACGTCCTCCTTGCGGTAGCCGACCACCACCACGATGTCCCGGATCCCGTTCTCGAGGAGGGCGTCGATGACGTACTCGATGATCGGCCGGTTCGCGACCGGAAGCATGGCTTTGGGCTTGCTCCGGGTCAGCGGCCGGAGGCGGCTCCCTTCTCCCGCTGCTAAAATGACTGCCTGCATCATATCACCTGATGATCGATCCTTCCTCGATACATCCCTCTACGAGGGAGTGGGGGGCGATCCTCGCATTGCTACCGATGAGGCTCCCGACGTTGACCGAGCAGTTGATCCCGAAGAGGACGTTGTCGCCGATGATGGCGCCGAACTTCCGCCGGCCGGTCGTCTTCCCGCAGACCTTCACCGGCCCGTTATCGTGCCGGAGGTTTGCGACCTTGGTGCCCGCCCCGAAATTGCACCCGCTTCCGACGATGCTGTCGCCGATGTAGTTGAAGTGCGGGACCTTCGTCCCCGGCATGATGATGGAGTTCTTGATCTCGGTCGAGTGCCCGATGTGGCAGCCGTCGCCGATAGCAGTCGAGCCCCGGATGTAAGCGTGGGGGCCGATGACGCAGTTCTCGCCGATGGTGCAGGCTCCCTCGATGTAGGTCCCGGCCCGGATCACCGTTCCTTTCCCGATGCTGACCCCCTCCGGGATGGTGCACCCGTCTTCGACGGTACCGCACTGTTCGTGGTGCATCGAGGAGAGGAGCGCTTCGTTTGCATCCAGGAGGTCCCACGGTTGTCCGACGTCGAGCCAGTAATCCAGCGGGTATCCGGTGAGCGTCCCGTCCCTGATGTAGGTCTCGAGGGCATCGGTCAGTTCGAACTCCCCGCGGCCGGAGACTTTAATCCCGGTCAGGAGGTCAAAGATGCCGGGGTCAAAGAGGTAGGCACCAGCGTTGATCAGGTTGCTCTTGGGGTGCTCCGACTTCTCCTCGAGACCGGTGATACGGCTCCCTTCCACGGTCACCACGCCATAGTCCTGTGGGTGGTCCGTCTCGTGGATCCCGACGCACGGGGCACTCCCCCGGCAGAGTTCCCTGATATCGTCCTTCTTGAGGACCATGTCGCCGTTTAAGAGGAGGAACCGGTCGTTGACCATTCCTGCCGTAGCCCGCAGGGCGTCTGCGGTACCGAGCTGGTGCCGCTGGGTCACGTAGGTTATCTTCACCCCGAGGGCGCTGCCGTCCCCGAAGTGGTTCCGAATCTCCCGCTCGAAGTAGCCGACGACGAAGATGAAGTCGGTGATCCCCGCATCGCGGGCCGCGATAACCAGGTGTTCCATCATCGGGCGGTTGGCGATAGGGAGCATCACCTTCGGGCGCCGGGCGGTCAGCGGGCGCATCCGTTTCCCCTCTCCTGCTGCAAGTACGACACACTGCATAGACTTACTCCAGACTCCGTTTCGCTCGCTCCAGGGCGGCCTGTCCCAGATCGAGCATCTCTTTCGCTTTCTCGCGCGTCCTTCCCTCGGCCGTGATCCGGACCTTCGGTTCGGTCCCGCTTGCCCGGACCAGGTACCAGCCGTCTTCGTCCTCGAACCGGACCCCGTGGGTCGGTTCGTCGGCTCCCATCGCCGTCATAACCTCGCGGGGCGATCCGATGCGGTAGGACTCCCGAAGGAGGGTGTACCTCGGCATCCGGTCGAGTTCCTCTGCAATCGACCACTCGGACGCGATCTCGCAGAGGAGGGCCGCGGCGTAGATCCCGTCCGGGCAGAAGGAGTGTTCGGGGAATATCCAGCTTCCCGACGCCTCGCCGCCGAAATCTCCCCAGGAGAGGAGTTCCTCGGAGACGAAACTGTCGCCGACGGGGGTGCGGTGGACCTCCGCGACCTCCTCGATCGCCATCGAGGCGTCGACGGTGGTGACGACGCGCTTCCGGTCGAGGTACTTCGCAAAGAGCATCAGGAGGTGGTCCCCGTCGATGTAGCGGCCCCGCTCGTCGAAGGCCATCATCCGGTCGGCGTCGCCGTCGTGGATGATCGCACATGCGGCCTCCCGCTTCCGGACAAGCTCCCCGATGTAGGGGAGGTTCGCCTCGAGCGGCTCCGAAGGCCGGGCAAACCGGCCGGAGACGTTGCAGTTCAGCCCGACGACGGTCACCCCCGCCGCTGCAAGGAGGTCGGGGCTGACGACACCTCCCGCACCGTTGCCGCAGTCGAGCACGACCCTGATCGGTCGCGAGAGGCTTATCCGGTCGAGGATTGCGTCCCGGTGCGCATCAACCGCATCGGTAGGAAGGACGCGCCCCTGCTCGTCCCAGCTCTTCCAGTGGGAACTCCTGAGCGCCTCCTCGATCGCTGTCTGCTGCCGGAGGGTGAACGACGAGCCGTCGGGGTTGAGCAGTTTTACCCCGTTGTAGGACTCGGGGTTATGCGAGGCGGTGATCATGCACCCTGCGTCCACGTACCCTGTCGCGTGTGCGACCGTCGGGGTGGGCGCGATGCCGCAGGTGTAGACGGTTGCACCGGCCGAGAGCATCCCGGCGATGATGCAGTGTTCCAGTAACTCGCTGGTCGTGCGGGTATCCCTGCCCACGACGACGCCCGATGCGCCGCCTGCAGTGGCTGCTCCTATGCGGAGCGCGAGATCGACGAGACCGGGGTCAAATTCCCGCCGGATTCCGGAAGAGCCGAAAAGCATACTCCTGTATACTCATTTCTTCCCTAAAAAAAGGTATTCATCGGCCGTGAGGGCACCAGTGTTCGAGATTTATGTGGGCACTGACCCCGGCGGTCGACGGCCCGAGGAAGATCATCCGCTTCCGTCCCCGGTACTCGTCGATGCAGGCGACCCCCGCGTCGGTCGTCATGCCGTCGCCGGCGACCAGGAAGAGATCGGCCGCTTCCGGCGAGTCGACCACCTGATTCCCGAGGGCCCGCTCGAGGACCGGCATCGGGCCGACGAGGTAGACGCATTTTCCGGCGACCTCGCGGGAGAGTTCCGCAAGGCAGGGGCCGTAGCAGTCGGGGGTGCAGGGGCGGAGTTTCCGCGAGAGGCAGAGGAACGCCGAGACGGCGTTGACGATCGCGCCCGCCGCCGCTCGTTGTTTCTGGTTTGCGAGCGGTGCGCCGAACATGAATGAGATCCGGGTGTTGGCCCGGACGGGTTCGCTCGTGATGAACTGTCCCCGCTTCCCGCCGAAATGCCCCTCCATCGGGACCCCTTTCGGGTATTGGCAGACATCTGCGTCGTAGTTCACCCTGAGCGTCACGATCCCGTCCTCGCACCCGCTGTCCGCGAGGATCGTCTCGAGTTTTCCTATAGCATCGTGCCAGAACGTCACGTCAATTCCTCCTTATCCCGGAGGATCGCCCGAACAGGCGACCCGTCCGCGCCTTTGATCCGCAACGGGAGCGCTGCCATGCAGTATTCTCCTTCCGGGACCGCCGCAAGATCGAGGAGTTCGAGGATGACCATCTCGCTCCCGAGCAGCAGTCGGTGGACCGAGCCGTCGCCGTTAAACTCCTCAATCGACGGGGTGTCGGTGCCAAGGCAGGTGATCCCGGCCTCGACGAGGACTTCTGCCGCCTCGAGGGAGAGCCCCGGGTACCCGGGATCGAACTCCTGCCGTCCCGAGAACCAGGTCTTTAAGAGGAGCGTCCGGGTGCCGGAAAGGCGGCCGGCGAGGTGGCCGGGACCGATGATCCCTTCCGCATCGCTGCAGTCGAGCACCTGCGCCGGTCCTGCGAGCCTCTCGGGCGGGATTGCATCGACCGTCAGCCCGCCCTCGAGGTAATGAGACGGGGCGTCGATGTGCGTTCCCGTGTGGGTCGCGAGGGTCATCTCTGTCACCCGGTACTGCCCGTTGTCGATCTCGTTGAACCGGGGCCGGATATCCCCCGGGTAGATGAGGGTATCCTCAGAGAGGGGACGGGTGATGTCGTAGACCGTCACAGGCCGTCCTCTCCCCGCCACCCAAACTGCCCGATCAGCGGCACGAAGCAGACGCCGCCGAGCGGGATCTTCTCCACCCTGCCCTCGCGCTTGACGAGTTTGATGAGGTCCTGGCAGTCCCGCGGCCCGACGGGAGCGATCAGCCGCCCGCCTTCGGCGAGCTGTGTTACCAGGGGGTCGGGGATGTCGGGCGATGCGGCCGTGACGACGATGGCGTTGTAGGGCGCCTCCGGCGGATACCCCTCCGTGCCGTCGCCGACGACGACCGTAACGCCGGTGACTCCCGCCCGGGCGAGGTTCTGTTGCGCCCGGTCGGCGAGGTCCGGGAGGCGCTCGATCGAGATGACCGTCCCGGCGAGTTCAGCGAGGAGTGCGGACTGGTAGCCGCTGCCGGTCCCGATCTCGAGTACCCGGTCCTCTGGCGACAGAGCGAGTTGTTCGGTCATGACGGCGACGATGTAGGGCTGAGAGATGGTCTGCCCCTCCCCGATGGGAAGCGGCCGGTCCTCGTAGGCGGCACGCTCAAAGCCCTTCGGCACGAAAAAGTGGCGCGGGATCTTCTCCATCGCGGCAAGCACCCGCTCGTCCCTGACCCCCCGGGCCCGGATCTGGAACTCCACCATCTCCTCGCGCTCTTTCCGGCAGGGATCGGCCTCTGTCATACCCTCTCACGAATCAGAATCCTGATTCAGCTTTATCGATCGCGGCATCGATCTGAGTCTGCAGGACTGCAGGCAGACCGCTGATCTTTACATCCAGGAACCCGCGTATAATGGTTGCGGTAGCCTCCTCCTCGGAGAGTCCCCGGGCCATGAGGTACTCGATCTCGTGGCGAGCGATCTTACCGACCGCGGCCTCGTGAGAGAGTTCGGTGCCGGTCAGGGTCCCTTCGATCTCGGGGATGGCGTGGATGATGCCGTCTTTTAAGATCAGGCCCTTGCACTCGATGTGGCCCCGGGTGTTGTCCTTCTCGCCGAGGATGTGACCCCGTGAAATGACCTTGCCGCCGGTGGTGATTGCCCGGGTGATGAGTTCGGTGCTTGTGTGCTCGGCGGCAAGGATGGTCCGGGAACCGAGATCGAGGGTTGAACCCGGCGTCGCAACGACGATGCTCGAGAACCGGGCGACGGCGTTCTTCCCGACCAGGCGTGCCGTCGGGTACATGTTGACCTGGTTGACCGGCTGCATGCAGATGTAGTTTGAGAGGAAGGTGCCGTCCTCTTCGACGACGGTGGCGCTTCGCGGGAAGACGCTGATCCCCGGGTTCCAGTTGTGGATCATCGTGGATGTGACTTTGGCGCCTTTGCCGACGTAGATCTCGGTCACCCCGATATGCGCCCCGTGCTCCTTCTGCCAGGAACTCGCGCAACCGGAGATGATGTGAATCTCCGAGCCTTCCCGCGCGATGAAGAGGTTGTGGACGTGCTGCACCGGCTCCTCGCGGAGGAAGAGACAGGCCTGAAGGGGCATCTCGACCTTCACGCCTTCGTGGGCGATGACGACGAGGCCCTGTGGGTTCTCCTGCTTTGCCACGAACTGGGTATACTTGTCCTTATCCTTCGGAACGGCGTTCCAGTAGTAGTCCTTCACCCAGTCGTACTTCTCGAGGGCGACCTTGATGGGGAGCATCTCGATCCCCTCGGCCCCGCAGGTGGTCTGGATCACCTTCTGGTCGACCTGGAAGAAACTCCCGCACCGGTTCTGCATCCCGACCTCAAGGCCGGTCAGGGCGAGGCGCTCCCGGTCCTTCTCCGAGAGGTGCTCCATATCGGTTACATCTGTTTGCAACGCAGACACTCTCCGTATCCCTTCTCCTTGACGACCCGCAGGATCTCGCGGGGGTTCCCGTGGCACCGGATCTGGCCGTTGATCAGTACGTGGCCCTGGTCGGCCTCGAGGTAATCGAGGATGTAGCCGGTGTGGGTGATGATGAGACCGCTCCGGCGCCGGTTGACGATGTGGACGTCTTTTTCGAGGAGGCTTGCGATCTCCTTGCCCATGAGGTTCATGTTCTCGAGGTCGACGCCGCTCTCCGGCTCGTCAAGCATGAGGAAGTCGGGCTGCTGGACCTTCAGTTGTAAGACCTCGCTCCGTTTGATCTCACCGCCGGAGAACCCGACGTTGATGTCCCGGGAAAGAAAGTGCTCCATGTTGACCGACTGCGCGAGCGCCTCTATCGCCTCTTCCCCCATGTGGGATGTGGCGGTGAGCAGTTTCCCGAGTTTCAGCCCGGAGATCGCGGGCGGGTGCTGAAACATCATGCCTATCCCGAGACGGGCCCGCTCGTGGATCGGCATCCCGGTGATATTCTGCCCTTTAAAAATGATGGATCCCGATGTTATCGTATAGCCGCCGAACCCCATGATCGCTTTGAGCAGCGTGCTCTTTCCCGAGCCGTTCGGCCCCATCAGGATATGGGTCTCCCCCTGCCCGACGTGGAGGTTGATGTCGTGGAGCACTTCGGTGTCATCCACGCTCACGTGCAAATCACTGATATCCAGCATACGACACTTCGTTTCATGTATTCGCAGGGGATGCAATTAACACTTGTCAACGGAACAGTTGCCGTTTCAGCGGCAGGAGGGTGAATAGCCGGAATAACCGAGAATTCACCAAAACCCGTGTGAATATCCGTTTTATTTGACGAACAGGTCCAGGAATGTTGGCGGATAGGGGCGGGATCGCCGGCACACTCCCGGTTCTCCACTTTCACCCCGCGCACGGCTTGCGGTTAAATACCGGCCCCACCCTGTTTCATATATGGAAAGATCTGCATTCACCACGTTTGCCTCTCTGGCTGAGCGGGCCGCCCGGTACCCGACCATCGTTCGGCGGAGCCAGATGAGTAAGTTGACATACGCCGTCACAACATCTCCGGCACCCCGCACCCCGCGTGAGGCAGAGGGTTACGCTTAACCCCTCCTGTGATCCACCGGCACCCCGGAGGGTCATGTCGGGGTGCCGTGGGAAGGCATAGCGAACCGGAAGGAGAAAAGGAAGATCCGGCGTGGCGCCGGGAGCAAGCATGCCGTATACACTCCTGAGCCTCACGCCGTCCGGCAGTTCGTAGACAGCATCATCTGCGGCGATGCCGCAGCGGTGCTCCAGGAGATCCCGGATCGGAGCGTCGACCTCGTCGTCACGTCCCCGCCTTACAACTTCGGACACCACTACGCGGACAACAACGATACCTGCGAGTGGGACGATTACTTCAGGGGGCTCAAAGCGATCTGGCAGGAGTGCTACCGTCTTCTCAAACCCGGCGGGCGGATGGCGGTCAACGTACAACCTCTCTTCTCCGATTACATCCCCACGCACCATGTCATCTCGTCACAGATCCTCGATATCGGCTTCCTCTGGAAGGCGGAGATCCTCTGGGAGAAGAATACCTATAGCGCCCGGTACACCGCCTGGGGGAGCTGGAAATCGCCGTCGATGCCGTACATGAAGTATACCTGGGAGTTCATCGAGGTCTTCGATAAGGAGACGCATAAGAAGACCGGAGAGAAAGAGAAGATCGATATCACCGGCGACGAGTTCAAAGAGTGGGTCTTTGCGAGATGGGCCTTCCCGGCGGAGGCGAGGATGCGGGATTACCGGCACCCGGCGATGTTTCCCGAGGAGCTCCCCCGGCGGGTGATCAAACTCTTCTCCTACCGGGGGGATCTGGTGCTCGATCCCTTCAACGGTGCAGGGACGACGACGCTCGTCGCCCATCGGCTTGGGCGACGGTTCATTGGCATCGATATCGTCCCGGAGTACTGCGAGACGGCCATGGCCCGGCTCCGGGGGGAGGGGATGGGGGACGGCGCCTCCTCCCCGGCCCGGTACATCGTCCGGGAGTAAGTCCGTCCTCGCCTCAGAGGTACTCCGGCAGGTCCGCAAGCGAGTCGATGACGAGGTCCGGTGTGATGCCCGACCACGCGAGCGTCTCTTCCCGGTACTTACCGGTCCTGACCTGGATCCCTCTCATTCCGCAGGCCTGGGCACCACCGATATCGGTGACGATGTCGTCGCCGACCATCGCGGCCTCTTCGGGACGCGCCCCTGTCTCTGCGAGCGCACGGAAGAAGAACGCCGGGGAGGGTTTGCCGATCACCTCTGCCTCCCTGCCGGTGGCGTACTCGAGGGCGGCCGCGAACGGGCCGGCCGAGAGCATCAACCCGTCCGACCCCATCCAGTAACGGTCTTTCTCGAGCGCGACGAGGTCTGCGCCGGAGAGGAGAAGCCGGAACGCCCGGTTCATGTTCTCGTAGGTGAACCCTTCGGCGGCGTCGGCGACCACGACGGCGTCGGGGTTCTCCTCGACCGCCCGGATGCCCGCGCCCTCAAAGTCGGTCCGGGCGTCGGAGGTGGTGAGGAGGAAGCAGCGTGTCCGGCCTCCTTCCTTGAGGTGTGCCGCGGCGGCGACCGGGGCGGTGATGACCCAGGCCTCCGGGATGGTGTAGCCGAGGCTTTCCAGCCGGCGGGCAACTGAGGCGCGGGAGCGGCGGGTGGTGTTCGAGACGAACCGGTAGGGTATTCCCCGCCGGTCGAGTTCCCGGAGTGCCCGGTCTGCACCCTCGATCGGCCGGTCGCCGACGTAGAGGACACCGTCGATATCGATCAGGAACGCGTGTATGGCGGTCATGGCTCTCTCTGATTGTTGCCCGTAAAAGTATTTACGTGGTAGCCGGTGGGCGCAGCACCCGGATAACCGTATTGTGCGTTGTGGTGCATCCGCACCGACCAGGAAACCATCACGGGCAGCAGGAGGCAACGATATGGACGTATTCGAACGGATTCCGGTAGATGTGCGGTGGAAGCTGGCCGCCCGGGAGTTCTCCGGGCTGCCGCCCGCCTACCGCAGGGCTATCCGCGACGGCGCCGACGACCTGCTCTACAACGAGATTGAGCGGGCGGTGTGGCAGGTGCAGAGCAGGAATGTCGGCGTCATCGCCCGCGCCTTCTGGATGCCGACCGGCGGCGACACGGGTGCTCTTCGGTCCCGAGTACCGGTACGAGGTCCGGGAATCCCTGTTCGGTGAGGCGCTCCTGACCGTCAGGAAGTGCGCGATGGCAGCGAAGGCAGGCGAGCAGGGAGAGGATCCTATCGCCGTCTGTAACGCCTGCCACGCGTATGCGAACGCTGCGGTGGCCGGTCTGAACCCGAACTACACGCTGAAATACCGGAGCAGCATCTGCAGCGGTGATGCCGGAGGCAGGTTCCCGTTCACTTTCGCGACGCGGCGGTTACATTTGAATGCCGGGAGGCACAACTCTCTGTCGGCAGAATGGCTTACCCGTTCAATCAGGGATGGCGCGATGGCCCGTGCAGGAGCACCCCGTCCGGGTGGGAGCGCATGCCACCGTCGCTCTCCGACTACGAGCGGGCCCGGCACCTCCACGACGGCCTCATTGCAACGAACCGGAACCGGAGGGTCGAGGACGTCTTCTGCGGCCGTGAGGTTGCCTCTCCTGCCGGCACATGCTACGTCATCGAGTCCCGGTCCGCCGTGGGCCTCAACGGCCGGGACCCGGACCGGGCGGCCTCGGCGGTCCTTGCCGACCTCACGCTCGTTCCCGGGATCGGTGAGGCGACCGGACGAAGGCTGGAGCGGCAGGGTTACCGGACGGTCGCCGACCTTGCCCGGCACCCGCTCTACTGCCGGGACGCCGCACGGCTCCTTCATGCGGTGGAACAGGGGGATACCCGCGGCCTTGCGGAGTGGATCGGGCGGCGGCACCGGCGCTCCGATCCGCTCATCCTCGAGCTCAGCCGGTTTCATGATGCCGGAGACCTTCTCTTCCTGGATATCGAGACACTGGGGCTCTTTGCCCGGCCGGTCATCCTCATTGGCCTTGGCCGGCTCGAACAGGGGTCGCTCACCGTTCGCCAGTACCTGCTCCGCTCTGTCGGGGAGGAGGCGGCGGCGCTCACCGCTCTTGTCCCATACCTGGAAGCGGACGGGGCGGCCCTTGTCACGTTCAACGGCAGGGCGTTCGATCTCCCCTATATCGGCGAGCGGCTCACCCGCCACGGCATCCCGGCAGACCTGGCCCTGCCGCACTTCGATATCCTCTACCCCGCACGCAGGCGCTGGAGGGGAACGTTCGGGTCCTGCCGCCTCTGTGCGCTTGAGACCGGAGTTCTCGGTATTGAGCGGGAGGATGATATTCCGAGCCGGGTGGTTCCGGAGTTCTATGAGTCCTACCGCCGGACCAACAACCCCGGCCCGCTCGTCCCGGTGGTGGAGCATAACCGGCAGGACATCGTCTCGCTCGCACGGCTCTTCGGTCTTCTTAGAGGGGATGGTGATCGCGGTTCCTGACCGGTATCATCAAGTCCCCACCGGTCGGTACGCTGCGCGGGAGTGCCTGCATGAGTATCGTCCTTGTTCCTATCGGGAGGGTCAATCCGGCGGAGATGAGGTGGCTCCAGGAGTCCTTGAAGGAGTACTTCTCCGCAGACGTGGTGGTCGGGAAGAGGATCCCGCTTGCTGCAACCGCGTGGAACCCGGCCCGCAGCCAGTATGACGCTGAGATGGTGCTTGAGTCCCTCCTGCTCTCCGGCGAGGCCGCCGGGTGTGACCGGGCACTGGGTGTCACCGACGCCGATCTCTACCTGGCGGGCATGAACTTCGTCTTCGGGATTGCGAACCGCGGAATCGCCATCATATCCCAGCACCGCCTCAGGCAATCGTTCTACAACCTCCCGGAGGACCCCGGCATCTTTCGGCGCCGGGCCGTCGTGGAGGCGGTGCACGAGCTCGGCCACACCTTCGGGCTCGCCCATTGCGAGAATCCCCGGTGTGCCATGCACTTCTCGAATACCATCGCAGATACCGACCGGAAGGGGCCGGCATTTTGCCCGGTCTGCCGATCGTGGGTCGCGACGGTCCGGAACTCCGGCAGGCCGGATCGGGCCGGTGCCCCGAGATGCGGCGTCGGTGGGGAGGGGCCGACAGAGGGGAATGAAATGGCACGATTCTCTCGAAAACCGGAATGATCATTCCCGGGCGCCGCGCTCATCCCGAATGATCGGGACATCGTCATAAATTATCTTCGGGATGTAATAAAAACTATTTTTTTGAGATTAAGCAAAAATTTGAGGTTAATCAGGAATCGGGAATTAAATTAAAGAAATTCAAAATCATAATGCTTTTATTCTTCTATTCCTAACGTAAAAAATGCCCCCAATACATTTTTGCGTTCCTCAGTTGGTTTTGTTGTCGTCGTCCTCCGGGTGGAGATCCGCTCTCCTGCCCGGTGCCGGGCAGCCATCGGGAAACGTCACCTCCAACCCGTAATCGGGTTCGTCCGTCTTTCAACGGCGTTCTGGCATCATGGTCGTGGGTCTCAGGGTAGTTGACGCTGCGTATCCCGCTCAGTCCAGGACCGTGCGTCCGGTCACGCCAGGTCCTCCTCCTCGAATGTGAAGACCTCCTCGATGGTGGAGCCGAGCGTCCGGGCCACCTTGTAGGCGAGTTTTAGGGAGGGGTTGTACTTCCCCTTCTCGAGGAAGACAATCGTCTCCCGCCGGACCCCGACCTGTTGCGCCAGTTCCTCCTGGGTGAGCCCCGCCTTCGCCCGGAGCTCCTTGATCCGGGTCTTCACCCGGCGTCCCCCTTCCGGAGCCGGATTATCGTGCTTGTTCTTCTCATGCTACGTCCCCCTGCCGGAAGAAGTACCACTGGAAGATGCGGGCCGAGAGCCCCATCAGCAGGATGGTCGAGAGGAGCACGCTATCGACCGTGAGGGCAAGGACACCGAGGTAGTCCACCCAGAAGAGGACCGCGAGGAAGATGAGGGTGAGGAACCAGGACCAGGAGATACCGTATGCACCGATCCTCTGTATCCGCTCATCCTTCTCCGGCTCGTCACGGAACCTCCAGTGCCGCACGGCGGCCACCATGAGGATCACGAGGCCGATCGTCACCAGGACCGAGGAGAACACTTCCATCCCGCTCGTGAGAAACGGGAGGAGGAGCCCGGCAGTTGCGATAATCGCTCCCGCCGCAATCTGTACCGCGTATCGCGTCTTCATCACGTCACCTGTTATCTATACCTAACATTGTGTTGGAATAATATAACTTTTACGGGTGGGGAGGCAGGGGGACGGGCCGGCCCCACACAGGGGTCTGCCCTCTAGTTGCACTTCAACGGCAGGAGACCAGAACCCCACGTAAACAGGCCGGAGCATGAACACTGAAGGTGTGAGCGAGGAGGCGCGGAGCGCCGGGCGGTGGGGGCCAGTGGATCTGCCGGGCGCTCCAGTGGATGGAGGCGCAGGACGCGATGGTTCGTGAGTGCGACTGCCTGTAGGGCAGGAGTTCGAGCACCGTCAGGTGCGTAATCACGGAGAATCCGTGCCCGGGCGTGACCCCGGAAATCAGATCGGCATCCTCTTTTTTCTCCGCGCCCCGGCCTCTGACATACGATGACCGCGGTCCAGTTGCTCTGACCGCCCCCACCCCAATCCACCTTCCCTCCGCCAACCGCTACCGCAAATGCCCCGACAGAACCTGCCCATCCGACCATGTGCGAAGTCTGAAGTGTCTGCCGGCGTCGGGAAGGCCGGGGAGGAGAAATGGTTGCCGGAAGCGCGATATCTGCAATTTTTGGAGATTTCTCCAAAAACTTAATTTTAGTTGAGAATCTTTGTGATGCGATCAATCTATCCGATCGTAAGCAGGTCGAACTATGAACAGGTTACTGATAGTATCGAACAGGCTCCCGGTCAGTCTCTCAAAAAAGAACGGCGACTTCCGCCTGCAACGGAGTGTCGGCGGTCTTGCCACCGGAGTCGGCTCATTCTACAAGTCGTACGAGAGTCTCTGGATCGGCTGGCCCGGCATGAACCTCCAGAGAAAGCAGGACGAAGAGAGGGAACGGATCGTCGAGGCATTAAGGAAGGAGCAGTGCCACCCGGTTTTTCTCTCTCCGTACGACATCAAACACTACTACGACGGGTTCTGCAACAACACCCTCTGGCCGCTCCTGCACTACTTCAATCTCTTTGTGGACTATGACCCCAAGACGTGGCAGGTCTACCAGCGGGTGAACGAGCGGTTCTGCGATGCCGTCATGGAGGTCGCCCGGCCCGACGATGTCATCTGGGTCCACGACTACCACCTGATGCTCCTGCCGCAGATGCTCCGGGAACGCCTTCCCGAGGCAGAGATCGGTTACTTCCATCACATCCCCTTCCCGTCGTTCGAGGTATTCAGGCACCTGCCCTGGAGGAAGGAGATCCTCGCCGGCCTCCTCGGTGCGGACCTCATCGGGTTTCACACCTACGGCTACGTCCGCCACTTCCTCTCCAGCGTCCGGCGGCTCCTCGGCTACGAGCACACCTTCGGCGAGGTCAGGACCGGCACCCGGGTGGTGCGGACCGACCTCTTTCCCATGGGCATCGACTACCACCGGTTCGCCGACGCTGCGGGCAGCAACCCGGTCCAGAAGGAGATCGCCAAGGTCCGGCAGCGGTACGGAAAACAGAAGATCGTCCTCTCGTTTGACCGGCTCGACTACACGAAAGGGATCCCGCTCCGGCTCGAGGCTTTCGATGCGCTTCTTGACCGGAAACCGGAGTACCGGGGAACGATCTCCTTCGTCGTCGTCGCCGTCCCGTCCCGGACGAGCGTCAACAGTTACAAGGCATTAAAGAAGCGGCTCGACGAGCTCGTCGGCCGGATCAACGGGAAGTACGGGACGACCGACTGGACCCCGGTCCGCTACTTCTACAACTTTCTCCCGTTCGAGACGCTCGTCGCGTTCTACAGCGCCGCCGACGTCGCCCTGGTGACGCCGCTCCGGGACGGCATGAACCTGATGGCGAAGGAGTACGTCGCGAGCAGGACCGACGGCACCGGGGTGCTCATCCTCTCCGAGATGGCGGGGGCCGCCGAGGAACTCGGCGAAGCGATCATCGTCAACCCCAACGACCAGGACGCGGTGATCGAGGCGATCGAGACGGCGCTCGCCATGCCGGAGAAGGAGCAGATCGAGCGGAACCGGATCATGCAGAGGAGACTGATGCGCTACGACATCGAGCGCTGGGTCGGCGACTTCCTCACCCGTCTCGGCGACGCCCGGACCGTCCAGGTCGAGCGGTCCGAGCAGATTGTCACCCCTGCCATCAGGGAACAGCTGGTCGCCGACTATCGGGCCGGCAAGGGCCGTCTCCTCCTCCTCGACTACGACGGCACCCTGGTGCCTTTTGCCGCAAAACCGCAGAAGGCGGTTCCGGGCGAGGCCACACGGGAGGTCCTCCAGAGTCTGATTCAGACGCCGGAAAACGAGGTGGTGGTGATCAGCGGCAGGGACCGGCATACGCTGGAGAACTGGTTTGGGGAGATGGATATCGGGCTCATCGCCGAGCACGGCGTCTGGGTGAAAGAGCGATCCGGGGAGTGGCGGATGCCCGAGGCACTCTCGGACGAGTGGAAAGCGGAGATCCAGCCGCTTCTTGAACTCTATACGGACCGCACGCCCGGCTCCTTCATCGAGGAGAAGGACTACTCCCTCGTCTGGCACTACCGCCGGACTGAACCGGTGCTCGGTGCGCAGAGGGCGAAGGAGCTCAAGGACGATCTCCTGTACCTGACCTCCAACCTCGACGTCGGTGTGCTGGACGGGAACAAGGTGATCGAGATCAAGAACAATGTCGTCAACAAAGGGCGGGCGGCGCTGAACTGGATCACGGGACGGGCCTGGGACTTCGTCCTTGCCATCGGCGACGACCGGACCGACGAGGACCTCTTTGCGGCGATGTCCCCCGAAGCCTACTCGGTCAAGGTCGGGCTCGCGCCGAGCCGGGCCCGGTTCAACCTGGTCTCGCAGCGGGACGTGCTGCCGCTGCTTCGGAGATGTCTCGAATCGGACAGGGACAAAACCGCCGGAAAAAAAGAGAGGCCGGGGCGGGAGAAAGGCTTTGTTAAGTCTGCTGCTCCGGGATGACGGAGCGGACCGTCAGGAAGACCGGGCCCCGGAGGTCCACCTTTTTGTTGTGGTCGGTGACGTAGCGCATCGCGTACTCTTCGATCCGCAGGTTGACGTCGGAGGGGAGCTTCGACATCTTCACCTGGACAGTGGTCCCCTCCCCGCACCGTGCTGCCTCCTCGATCCGGGCGGCGGCGAGGCTTGCCACGGCGTCGAGGTAGGTGATGCCGGTCGAGACCCCGTCACGCCGGACTTCCGCCCACTTCTCGGTGTCGGGGACGCCGAGCACCGCGCCGTTGTGGACATAGACCTCGTTCGCGCAGGCCGGTCCGCAGAGCTTCGTGTTGGACTCGGGCTCCTCGACGATCACCTCGACCCCTCTCCCGGCAATCTCGCCGGTCCACGCGGTGAAGGCGCAGGGTCCGGGGGCGGCGGCGTGCTCGGCGGCCGTGGTGCGGATCGCATCCGCCATCCGCTTCCCGACCGCCGATGCGGGTTCGACACGCAGGTGGACCGCACCCGCGATCTCGCGGTCGGAGAGGTCCTGCGGGAAGAACTGCGGGTAGGTGAGTTCGCGGACGTCGTTCGAACGGTAGGCGATCATCGCGAGCCGCTCCACGCCGAGGCCGAGGTTCATCACCGGGACGCCGATCCCGTACTCCGCGAGCGCCGAGGGGGAGTAGATCCCGAAGGTCGCGACCTCCACCCAGCCGAGGACCGGGTGGCGGGCGTAGACCTCCGTCTGGGTGTCGGGCATGTAGTACTTCGACCGCTTCTCGTCGGGCTGGAACCGGAATTCCTCAAAGCCGAAGGCCGAGAGGAGGGCCTCGCTGACGGCTTTCCCCTCTTCGAGGGTGACGTCCTCCCCGGCAACGACGCAGGAGGCCGAGTGGTAGGTCATCAGCCGGGTGGGCCCCTCTTCCTGCTCGCGCCGGAAGCACCGGTCGACCGAGAAGAGCCGTATCGGGAGATGGCGCTTCTCCCAGATGGAGGAGAGCGTCATGAACCAGCCGCTCGTCATGTGGCTCCGGAGGGTGTTCCGCGACGACTCGGGGGCGAGCGCCCGGAACTCCGGGAAGACCGCATCCAGGATGTGGACCACGGTCGCGTCGTCGGCCTCGAGCACGGCCGCGAGTTCGTGCGTCAGTTCGTCGCCGTCGATCGTCCCCTTCTTGTAGCCGTGAAGGGTCTCGCGGAGCTTCTCCTCGATCTGGGGCGTCAGCGCACGGCCGAGGATCCCCTCGATCCCCTCAAGCTGCTTCTTCGCGATCCCGACGTTCGGGCGGGGCAGGCCGCCGAGGTAGAAGACCCGGTCGAGGACGGCCATTGCTTCAGGGCCGAACTGCCGGTAGATGTCCGATTCCTCGACGATCAGGGGGTTGATCGCCTCGTCAAACCCCATCGCAAGGTAGGTCTCGCGGAGCCGCTGCACGATCTCGAAGATCGGGTGCGGGGTCGCCCGGGTGTACTTCAGCCGGGGGTACCGGCCTGCAACCCCTGCCGGGGTCAGGACCGACGGCCCTTCGTGCCATGCGTGCTCGAAGTCCTCTCTCGCCTTCTGCTTGAACGTTTCAACATCGAATCTCATATCTTCCGCTCCAGACAGACGACCCGGCTTGCCGGGCTCTCGTCTCTGATAACATAATCGCAATGCTGCGCAATTTTCTCCGCAAACTCCCTGACATCCTCGTGTTCAGGCATCTGGTCCTTCTGCAGCCGGTTCCTACTGTACCCCAGATACATATAACCCTTTACCTCCACGAACCGGGCCCCGGAATCCTGGTAAAGCGCCGCGTAGCCTTCGGGGCAGAAGTCGTTGTAGCCCCGGACCACGGTGGTGCGGATGGCGGACCGCCGATCGGCAAGCCCGGCAAGGCTCTCGCGGATCCGGTCCCAGTAGTCCTCCTGCGGCCGGCAGAGCCGGAGGTAGGTCTCGCGGTCGGGGGCGTCGAGGGATACGTAGACCTGGTAGGGCCGGCAGCGGGAAAGGACTTCGGGCCGGGTGCCGTTCGAGACGAGGAACGTCGTGTAGCCGTCGGCGTTGAGGCCGTCGATCAGGTCAGCAAGCCGCGAGTAGCAGGTGGGCTCCCCGGAGAGGGAGACTGCGACCATCGTGGGGGCGAGGGCTTCGGCGAACCGTTCCGGCGCGACGTAGGGCGAGACCTTGTAGCCCGAGAGTGCCCTCTTCTGGAGGCGGCGAAGGTTTGCGATGATCGCCTCCGGCGGGCACTCCTCCTCTTCCACGACCTCGTGCTCGAACGACCGCCAGCAGAAGAGGCACTGCTGGTTGCATTTGAGGGTCGGGGTCATCTGGACGCAGCGGTGGCTCTCGATGCCGTAGAACTGCGCCTTGTAGCACATCTCCCCGCCCCTGAGCGCCCGCTTGTTCCACATGCAGGGCTTGACGGCCGCCGAGGAGGCGGGGCTGACGAACTGGTAGCCCTGCTTCCGCAGAGCCTTACATGCTTCTGAGCGCATCGATACCAAGGGTCGCGAGGGACTCCTGCAGGGTGTTCCTGACCGCGTCCACAAGCGTGAGCCGGCTGTTTCGGGTCTCGCCCTCGCTCTTCAAGACCGGATCGTAGTGGTAGAAGGCGTTGAAGAGGTCGGCGAGCTCGCGGGCGTAGGCGGCGACGAGATGCGGGCGGAGTTCCTCCACGGTCTGCTCGATGACGGCCGGGAACCGGGCAAGGTGCCGGGCGAGCGCGACCTCGTGCTCGGTCTCAAGCGTGTATGTCCGCGTAAACTCCCCGGCCTTATCGAGGATGCTGCAGGCCCGGGCGTGGGCGTACTGGATGTAGGGGCCGCTCTGTCGCTCGAAGTCGAGAGCCTCCTTCCAGTCAAAGACCGTGCTCTTTTCGGGGGAGACCTTCACGATGTCGTAGCGGATGGCGGCGATGGCGACCGACTTTGCGATGGCGCACCGCTCCTCAAAGGAGAGTTCCGGCCGGCGCGTGGTCACCTCGTCATACGCCTTCGCGGCAACCTCCTCGATGAGTTCGTCTGCCGAGACGAATTTGCCCGCTCGGGTACTCATCGAGCCTTCGGGGAGGGAGACGAACTCGAAGAAGACAATCTCGGGCGGCTGCTCGCCGAGGAGTGTGAGGGTGGCCCGGAGCTGGGCGCCGATCAGTTTGTGGTCCGCGCCGAGCACGTCGATCATCCTGTCGTAGTTGCGTCCCTTCCAGGTGTGGTAGGCGAGGTCACGGGTGCTGTAGACCGACGTGCCGTCGCTCCGCCGGAGGATGTACTTCTTCTCGAAGCCCTGCTCGGTGAGGTTGACCCAGAGGGTCTCGTCCTCGTGGGCCTGCGGCAGGCGCCGGACCCGCTCGATGATCCGGTCGACGTCGCCGATCCGGACGAAGTCGCTCTCCCAGACGAACCGGTCGTGGTGAACGTTTAAGGCCGCGAGGGTCGCCTTGATCCCCTCCGCGCAGAGGGAGACGGCTGTGCGGAACTTTTTCACGGTCTCCGCGTCGCCGCGCTCCACGAGCTGCATGAGGTGGTCGATCTCTTTTGTGATCTCCGGATTCTTCTCGATCTCCCGGTTCGCCGCGATGTAGACCCTGGCGACGTAATGGTCCGGCTTCTCGCCCTCCTTGCGGGGGATATCGAGGTGGTCGAATCCCCAGGAGACGATGGCGATCTGGCGCCCCATATCATTGAGATAATACTGCACCTCGAGCGCGTGTCCGGCCTTCCGGAAGGCCCGGGCGAGGGAGTCGCCGATGACGGTGTTTCTGATGTGCCCGACGTGGAGCGGGCCGTTCGGGTTCGCGCTCGTGTGTTCGAGCACGACCCGGCCCGTTCGGCGCTGGAGGGCCCCGTAGCCTGGATCAAGGGCTTCCCTGACGGCGTCGGCGAGGAGTGTGGGGCCGAACCGGAAGTTGACGTAGGGGCCGGTCGCCTCGACCCTGATATCGCCGAGCGAGGGGTCCGCGGAGAGTTTCTCCGCGATATCGGCGGCGATCTTTGCGGGAGCCCGCTTCTCAACTTTCGCACGTTTGAACGCTATCGTTGAGGCGAGATCGGCGTGATCCCCGCCTGTCGTGAGGAGGGCGTCCTCCTCACCGGTGCATGCGCGGAGCATGCGCTCAATCTGTTGGTACTTCTCCTGGAACATCAGTATCCGGTCCTGTAGCGCAGGATCGCTGCGATCCCGCCGAATGCGTTATAAAGCATCGAGCCTTCTTCGAAGTCATCCGATATGATCCGAACCGTCGCGCTGCTCTGGTCCGCGAGGGTCGTCAGTTCGTCGATGATGTCGGCCTCTTCTGCCACGTAGAGCGGGGAGCCGTCGCTCGGGCAGGTGCCGAAGTCGAGGTCCTTGATGTGCTTGCCCGGCTCGAGGCTGACCGTCCGCTCCTCGGTGTAGTCACTGTTTTGGCAGGCAAGTTTCAGTCGGGCTCGCCTGAGTTTGTCTGAGAGGAGGAGGGTGTCGACGGCACCAAGCTCCAGGTTCTTCCGGACGCTCTCCTCACCGTAGGAAGATGCTCCATCGTCCTTTACCAGCTCCTGGAGGAACCGGTTCATCACGTTCTTCTCCTTGATGATATCAAGGCCCTTCAAGGCATCCGATGCATTCTCGACGAGTTCGGCAAGCCCGCTCTCATTCGTGTAGGAGACGTCGAAGAGCCCGATAATCCTTTTTTGCAGCTCGTGGTGGAGGTAGCCGCCCGCTTCGAACTCCTCCTTCGTCGGGGTCGGGCCGCCGATCAGCACGCCCTTGAACCGCTCGAAGAAGTCCTTCTCGGCAAGGAAGATATCGCTCGCCCGGTCACCGATCTTCTTGTAGAATTCGTTGATGGCGATCAGCCGCAGTCGCTGGAAACGGACGCTCGATTGACCCCCTTTTCGCTGCTTGCCGGGGACCGTCGAGGTGACTCCGTGGACCGGCTCGATACGGTTGCCCCGCAAAAAGCCGATGTAGGCCTCCCGCCGGTCGAGGACGATCAGGCCGTAGATCTCCTTCTCCCCGAGCATCTGCTGCAGCGGTTCGAGTTCGAACGAAGAACTGCACCGGTACATGTAGGTGTTGATCGGTTCGGGCGGCTCGATGATCTCGCAGTCGAGGTCGGTGCGGTCGCCGCCGATGTTGATCGTGCCGCAGAAGACCGCCATGCCGTTCTCCGGCGGGCGCTTGTAGTACTTCAGTCGGGAGAGGATTGAGGATATGGCACTCTGGACGTTCGTCCGGGTCTGTTTGCTCTTGATGTTTGCGCACTGTCCGAACTCATCGCGGAGCTGCGCGGTCACGTCGTATATCTGCTTATCCGGAGGTATATAGAGGGTGATCAGCTCGGTACCGCTCCCTTCCTTCTCCGCAAGCCGTTCAAGCATCTTCTTGAATTCGTAGCGCTTTCGCGGCGTATCCATCTCTTGTGTTTGTGTTTCTTCCATTGGGGATTCACCCGGCTTGCCAAAGGTTGTTCATATATCGAAGCTACTATGTGTTTCTCCGGGGAAGGCATAAATATGCGCACATTCGCCGCGTCCCCTCCGGGCACGCTCCATGCGCCGTCATTGCACGCAGCGGCAGGCGAGGCAGATCGTCTTTGCATCGACGATCCGGCCGTCTGCAATCATCACCGCAAGATCTCTGACCGGAACGCGGACGACCTCGATCACCTCGTCGTCGTCCATTGAGTAGTCGGAGCAGGGGGAGAGGCCTTCTGCGAGGTAGAGCCAGATCCGCTCGTCGGTGTAGCCGGGGGAGGGGTAGATCCAGCCTTTCGGGACGAATGTCTCGGCCTTCATCCCGGTCTCCTCGATCAGTTCGCGATACGCGGTCTCCTGCGGCTCCTCGCCCTCGTCGATGGTCCCGGCCGGCGCCTCGAATATGTAGTCGTCGATAGCAAACCGGTACTGCCGGATCAGGTAGCAGTCGTCCCCGATGACCGGAAGGATGGCGACTGCTCCGCCGGGGTGGACGACCACCCGCTCCGTTCTCTTCCCGTTCGGGAGGGTGATCTCCTTCTTCTCGATGGTAAGCCGCTTTCCGTGGTAAATCTCCATAGTTACCTCTCGTAGGTGATCGGGTCCTCGATGCCGAGTTCCCGGAACGCCTCTCTCCGGTAGTGGCAGGATGAGCAGATCCCGCATGCTTTATCGTTGTTCTGGTAGCAGGACCAGGTCTCCTGGTAGGGGACGCCGAGCGAGAGGCCCTTTTTGATGATATCCACCTTTGACATCCGGACGAAGGGCGTCATCAGGGTGATCCGGGGCTCCGCCGCCGTGCCGAGGTCGACCACCCGCTGGAACGCCTCGATGAATTCCGGCCGGCAGTCGGGGTAGCCCGGGTAGTCCCCGGTCTGGACGCCGATGAAGACCGCTCCCGCCCGCCGGGCCTCGGCGAGGCTCGTCGCGATGGCGAGGAGGTTGCCGTTCCGGAAGGGGACGTAGGTGCTTGGTATCCCCTCCTCCTCGCCGGCATACGCCTCGACCGGGATCGCGGTGTCGGTCAGGCTCGACGCCCCGATCTTCGTGAAATGTTCGAGGCTGATCTCGACGAACTCCTGTGCATCGAGCAGGGTCGCGATTCTTTGAGCACACGCGCGCTCCTTTGCCGCCGTCCGCTGCCCGTAGGTGAAGTGGAGCGCGATGATATCGTAGCCCATATCCTTTGCGACGTAGGCGAGCGTGGTGGAGTCCATGCCGCCCGAGAGAAGACAGACTGCCTTCATCATTTTACCCCCAGGATTTTGTGGAGTTGCACCTGGAACCTCACCGGGAGGTTCTCCTCGACGATATAGTCCGCGATGGCGTGGTAGTCGCATCCTTCCACCGGTGAGATGAAGACCTCGCCCCGGATCTCGCGACCGGCCATCACCGCCCGGGCGTAGAAGAGGTCGTCCTCGTCCGCCACCACGAACTTGACGCAGTCGCGCCGGCTGATGAAGGGGAGGAGCCGGATGTCGCTTCTCTCGCCTGAAGAGGGGCACTTGACGTCCATACAGATGGACGCATAGGTCTGCATCTCGCGGAAGTCCCGGGTGCCGTTCGTCTCGATCTCGACGTTATACCCATGAATGCTGAACTTCTTGAGGAGTTCGAGAACCTCCTCCCGCTGCAGGAGCGGCTCCCCGCCGGTGATGCAGATATGTTTCCCGTTCAGGAGCCAGACCTGGTCGAGGACCTCGGTCACGCTCATCTCCTCGCCTCCTTCCCGGGCGTAGGGGGTATCGCACCAGGCGCACTGGAGGTTGCACCCGGCGAGCCTGATGAAGGTGCAGGGCCGCCCCTGGTTCAATCCCTCCCCCTGGAGACTCCGGAAGATCTCACTGACGATCATAGGTGCGCTCTGCGTAACAGGACGTCGATTCCCAGACCCGGATCTTTGCCACGCGGGCGTCGCGGCCCTGGCGTGCGGCTTCGGCGTCGATCATCTCCGCGATCAGCCCTGCAAGGAGTTCGCTCGTCGGGTCGCCCTCGGTGGTGACGACCGGGTGGAACGTCTCGATGCACGCCGCCATGGGGTCATCCGCGTTCAGGATCACCTGGTGGTCGAACCGCCCGACGACCTCTTTGATGCAGTTATAGTCAAGGACGATCCCGGTGCGCTCATCGGCAGTACCCTCGATCCAGACCTCTACCCGCCACTGGTGACCGTGCAGCCGGAAACACTTCCCCTGATAGTGAATCAGGCGATGGGTTGCCTCGAAAAAAACCTCCTTGTATATCCGGGTTCTCATCCATGAAGGTTGCTCGTCAGGATATAATATTATATCATCTCCCGATCAAATAGTTAAGGCGAAAGATCGGCGCGCAGCCGGGTTCCACAATATATAAATCCGCGACGCGCGTTGTTTTATAGCACACCAGGAGTTGCTCCTATCTACAAATTCAACCGATACGAGGGTATTCGATGGGAAATGGTAAATTTGCAGCCCGAAAACTGAAGCGCGACGCAAAGTTCAACAGATGGCACGACACCGTCTACGTGCGGCGCCAGCTCGGGCTCGATGTGAAATCCGACCCCCTTGAGGGAGCACCGCAGGGCCGCGGGATCGTTCTCGAGAAGGTGGGTGTGGAGGCAAAGCAGCCGAACTCTGCTATCCGCAAGTGCGTCCGCGTGCAGTTGATCAAGAACGGTCGTCAGGTGACCGCATTCGCCGTCGGCGACGGTGCCATCAACTTCATCGACGAGCACGATGAGGTCGAGATCGAGGGGATCGGCGGCAGGCTGGGCCGGTCGATGGGTGATATCCCCGGTGTCCGGTTCGTCGTGACCAAGGTGAACAACGTCAGCCTGAGTGAAATGGTTATCGGGCGCAAGGAGAAGCCGCGGAGGTAAGTGGTATGGTGGAAGCAGAAGCAGGAACCACGCAGCCGGCGGAAGCAGGAACGCCTCAACTCCTCTTTAATCGCTGGGACATGAGCGAGGTCGAGATCCAGGATCCGAGCCTTGCCCGTTACGTAAACCTGCACACGATGATCGTGCCGCACTCCTGCGGCAAGCTCGTCGGCCAGCAGTTCAACAAGAGCAACATGCTGATCGTCGAACGCCTGATCAACAAGTTGATGCAGAGCGAGAAGAACACCGGCAAGAAAGAACTCACCATCCGCATCGTCCGCGAGGCCTTCGAGATCGTCAACAAGAAGACGAAGAAGAACCCGGTCCAGGTGCTGGTGGATGCAGTCGCGAACACCGGGCCCCGTGAGGAGACCGTCCGGCTGAAGTACGGTGGCATCAACGTCCCGAAGTCGGTCGATACCGCACCCCAGCGCCGTGTTGATACTGCGCTCCGGTTCATCACTGCCGGTGTCCTCCAGGCGAGCCACAAGAAGAAGAAGACCGTGAGCGAGGCGCTTGCCGAAGAGCTGATCTCTGCCGCGAACGGTGATACCCGCTCCTATGCAGTCTCGAAGAAAGAAGAGAGAGAACGTATCGCAAAAGCTGCCCGCTAAACCCCCCTATTATTTTTTCGGTGTAATTCATGACCAGACGAAAGAAGATGGTAGAGCGGGTGACGGATCTGATGGACAAACCGGAGCACATCCGGAACATCGGTATCGTCGCCCACATCGATCACGGAAAGACAACACTCTCGGATAACCTGCTTGCAGGAGCAGGGATGATCAGCGAGGAGCTTGCCGGCAGGCAGCTCTTCATGGACTCCGACGAGGAGGAACAGGCACGCGGCATCACCATCGATGCGAGCAACGTCTCGATGGTTCACGAGTACGGCGGCGAGGAGTACCTGATCAACATGATCGATACCCCCGGCCACGTGGACTTCGGCGGCGACGTGACCCGCGCCATGCGTGCGGTGGACGGCGCCGTTGTCGTGGTCGACGCCGTCGAGGGGACCATGCCACAGACGGAGACGGTGCTGCGGCAGGCCTTAAAGGAGGGTGTCCGCCCGGTTCTCTTCATCAACAAGGTCGACCGGCTGATCAACGAGCTGAAGGTGGACGAGCAGGAGATGCAGATCCGCCTCGCGAAGGTGATCGACAAGGTCAACAAGTTGATCAAGGGCATGAACGAGAAGATGTACAACGACGGCTGGAAGCTGGATGCCGCCAAGGGCACCGTCGCCTTCGGTTCCGCGCTCTACAACTGGGCCGTCTCGGTCCCCTTCATGAAGAGCAGCGGGGTCTCGTTCAAGGACGTCTATGAGAAGTGCAACACCGGCGACATGAAGTGGCTGGCGAAGAACAGTCCGCTGCACGCCGTCCTCCTCGACATGGTGGTCAAGCACCTCCCCAACCCCCTCCAGGCCCAGGATCGGCGTATCCACATCATCTGGCACGGTGATTACAATACTTCCGAGGGGAAGGCCATGGTCGCGTGCGACCCGAACGGACCCGTCTGTATGATGGTCACCGATATCTCGTTTGACCCGCATGCAGGCGAGGTCGCCACCGGCCGTCTCTTCTCGGGAACGCTCCGCCGGGGCACCGAGTGCTACATCATAGGTGCGGCAAAGCGCGCGAACCGCCTCGCTCAGGTCGGCATCTTCATGGGTGCCGAGCGGATTGAGGTGGATGCGCTCCCGGCCGGGAACATCGCTGCCGTCACGGGCTTGAAGGACGCCATCGTCGGTTCGACCGTCACGTCGCTCATCGAGATGACTCCGTTCGAGTCGCTGAAGCACTACTCCGAGCCGGTCATGACCGTCGCCGTCGAGGCGAAGAGCATGAAGGACCTCCCGAAACTCGTCGAGGTTCTCCGCCAGGTGGCCAAGGAAGACCCGACGGTCCAGGTCTCGATCAACGAGGAGACCGGCGAGCACCTGATCAGCGGCATGGGCGAACTCCACCTTGAGATCATCACCGGCCGTATCAAGCGCGACAAGGGCGTCGATATCCTCACCTCCCCCCCGATCGTCGTCTACCGTGAGACGATCACGGGCAGGGCCGGCCCGGTCGAAGGAAAGTCGCCGAACCGTCACAACCGGTTCTACCTTGAACTCGAACCGATGGACCCGGCGATCGTGAAGATGATCCTGGACGGCGAGGTCTCGATGAACCAGCAGGCGATCGAGCGGCGTGATATTCTCGCTGCTGCCGGTATGGACAAGGACGAGGCCAAGAACATCAAGGCGATCGAGGGCACCAACATGTTCATCGACATGACGAAGGGTATCCAGTACCTGAACGAGACGATGGAACTGGTCCTCGACGGCTGGCGTGAAGCCCTCCGCGGCGGCCCGCTCGCCGATGAACTGGTCCAGAACCTGAAGATCCGGCTGGTGGACGTGAAGCTCCACGAGGATGCCATCCACCGCGGTCCCGCTCAGGTCATCCCGGCGGTCAGAAGCGCCGTCAAGGCAGGCCTGCTGCTGGGCGGCGATTCGCTCCTTGAGCCTATCCAGAAGATCCAGATCACGGTTCCGAGCGAGCAGATGGGCGCGGCGACCTCACAGATCCAGGGTCGGCGCGGCCAGGTCTTCGATATGCTGAGCGAAGGCGATACCATGACGATCGTCGGCCGGGCACCGGTCGCCGAGCTCTTCGGGTTTGCCGGTGATGTCCGGTCGGCCACCGAAGGACGCGCGATGTGGAGCACCGAGTTCGCCGGGTTCGAACTGGTCCCCGCCGGTATCGTGAACGACGTGGTCAAGAGCATACGCAAGCGCAAGGGCTTAAAAGAACAGATCCCACGCCCGGATGACTACCTGGCGTAACGAGTGTCGATATACCCTCTCGTCTCCTTTTTTTCCGGCGGACAGATGCGTTTTCCGGTCTCCGTGTGCCGCATCGCGATCCATACGCCGTTCACATGATGTTTGTGCGGTTGCTGACGACCCGTCTCGCGTCTGCACAGTCCCACCGACCGACCCGAACAGTCCCGGCCCCCGGACCCCTGTGCGCGTGATACGCCGAATGCCAACCCTCGATCTCCCGGAATGAGGGGTATCGAGGTGACCCGGCTCATTCAGGGGCCTTCGGGAGAGTCACGCGGTATGAGCCGCGAATCCGGTGGTTATACCGGGTGTCTCAACGCCGGTCCCGGATCCGGTCATAGGATGACCGGTGGCTGGGTCGGTACCACGGTTACGAATGTCAACGGTGGCAGGGTTGTCGGCGGCACGGTCACAAACGTCAACGGTGGCAGTGTTTGCAGGGTTGTCGGCGGCACGGTTGTCGGCGTTGTGGTCGGCGGGAGTGTCTCTTCCGGTGTCGTTGCGTTTGGCGAGGGTGACACGGTCGGCGGAGTGGTTGCACCGGGTGTCACGGGTGTTCCGGGCAGGGTGGGCGTTCGATCCGGCCCCGGGGCAGTCGGAGCAGGTGTCCCGGCCGGTCCCGGTGCGGACGGCGCGGCTTCATCGGGGAGCCAGATGTAGATGTCCCAGTTTCCGTTCCGGACATCGTTCCAGACGACCATGCTCTCGGTGACGGCGGGGGTCATCTGCACGCTCTCGTTCTCGGTGATCCGGGTCTCCTCCCCCGTGGCGATGTTGTAGAGGTAAATATCCCAGTTCCCGTTCCGGTTATCCTGCCAGACAATCCAGTCTCCGGCAATAGCGGGGCTGATCTCATGGCCGGTCCCGTTTGTTATCCGTGTCTCCTGCCCGGTAGAGATCTCGTAAAGGTAGATATCTCGGTTCCCGCTCCGGTTGTCCTCCCAGACGATCCGGTCTCCGTTCATCGCCATCCCGGCCGGGAGCGCCGTGGCGAATTGATCCCCTTCCGGCGGGGTGACTGCTTCTTCACTATCGGTGGTCGCGTTGTAGAGGTACACATCATAATCTCCGGTTCTATTGTCGGACCAGAGGATGCGGTCGTCGACGACCGTCGAATAAACCTGATCCACCGAAGCGTTGGTAACCTGGTGCTCGGCGGCCGATACGATACCGGTGAGGAGCGCGATGGCAATCAGCGCCAGCACCGGAGCATAGAAGTTGCGTTCGTTCATCCTTTGAGCCTCCTGGAAGCTTCCCCGGTCCCCTCCCCTCCGGAGTGCCGGCCCGGAAAACCCCCTGTGTTCGAGGAGAAGGGTTCCCGACGGCTCTTCAGAACCCTGAGGCCACAGGCTCTCTATGGTGTGGACGCCAAGCGGTTATCGCAGATTGCAGGGAGCATAGAGGAGCAGGCCGCACGGGTGATCCTTCCTCGGCAGGGGAATATGCGTGAGTGTATATAATAGCAGCCCGCCTGAGCCGGGATCCGGGAATGGCCTGCAACAGCCTGATGGGGCGTGCCGGATGCGTAAAAAAGAAGATGGGTGCCTACCCCGCGAGCCTGGCGGGGGGCACACTCGAGGATCACTCGATGGTGAACGCCATCGAGAATGCGGTCTCGTTCCCGGTCACGTTCTCCCAGGGCCGCATGTAGACTGCAGAGAACTCGCCGGCGCCTTCCTCGGCAGCGATGTACTCCCAGACATGCACCCCGCCGGCGCCCACAAGTTCGGTCTGGGGCGCGTCGTGCGTCTCGTTCACGAGCTGGAGCCCCTCATATGAGGTGACGTTCCACTCGTAGCCGGTCGTCGGGTTCTCGGCGAGGCGGATCGTGATCTCGCTCCCGACCGGGAGGGTGACCGTCTCGTTGTAGTTCGTCTCGTTGAAGACGTACTCCTCCGCCGGGGCGGGGGTGGCTGTCGCGTTCGTCTCCGGAGCGGCCGTGGTCGCCTCCGGGGTGGGGGTCGCGGTCACGTTTTGCTGTTCCGCCGGCTGCGACGTGCAACCGGCTCCGAGCAGGCACAGTGCGAGGAGTCCTGCAACCAGGGCACCATAGATACTCTTTCTCTGAACCATGCGGTAAGGTTGCTCAGATATGGTAAATACTTTTCTTAAACCCTTTATAATGGTTCCCCCCGATCCATCTTGTTTCAGCCGTTTTCCGTTCAGCCGTCGCGAATGAGGTTGGTGAACGCTTCAAAACGCACCCGGTTCGAGCATACCGCGCCGTATCGCTAAATGACAATTTATAAATATTATTCTATCAATCTGGTCTCACTGAGGGCATCATTATGAGAACACTCTCTTCAAACACGATCTTCCCGGCGCTTCTTGTCATGCTCGGGATCTGCCTGCTTGCCGCAGGCTGTACATCGGCGCCGTCGGACACCACCACACCGCAGACAACCACCTACGGGACCTCCGTAACCGGCACCGCCGTGGCCACGACCACTCCCGCCGCCGGCACCACCGTCTCCGGTGCCGCAGCGGGGAGCGTATCCGCGGTTCCGTTTGCGACCCTGATCCCGTTCCTGCCCGGTGCGCCTGCCGGCTGGACTGCGGAAGAACCATCCGGGGCCTCCCTGGTGGTCGAGGACGGCCAGTGGACCTTTGCGTCCCGTGAGTACACAAAGGGTGACGCCGTGGCGGCGGTCCTGATCCAGGACTCGGCCTACTACGACGTGGGCTACTGGGAGTCGTGGGACTCGTTCGTCTCGTTCGAGACGACCGAGGGCTACTACAGGTCGGGCACGGTCGGCGGCCACCCCTCCTGGGAGTTCTTCTCCAAACCCGCCACCTACGGCACCTGGATCGGCGTGAACGAGCGGTTCATGGTCTACGTCAGCGTCGAGGACGGTTCCAAGCAGGATCTCGATGCATTCGTGAACGCCGTCGATTACGGCCGTCTCGCGAACCTGAAGTGACCCCGAAACCCTTCTATTTTTGTCATCAGGACAACGCCGTGATGATGTAGTGGTACGGCCCCGCCTCCGCGACCCCTGTCACCCGGAGCCCCGCCTCCGCCATCAGGGACGCCGCATGCTCCGTACTGAACTTCTTTGCGGTCGGCGGGCCGAGGGGGAGAGGTTCTTTCTTCCAGTCCACGTCGACGATCCTGCCTTCCGGGGCTGCCATCACCTTCGCGTTGACAAGCACCCTGACCGGGTCGGCAAAGTCGTGGAGGGCGATCCCGATGAAGACCACGTCCGCGCATCGGTCGCAGAGAACGATCTCCTCCGCTGCCCCGTGGTGGAGGACGACGTTGTCGAGCCTCTCGCGGAACGCCTTCTCCTGCAGGAGATCGAGAGCCTCTGCGTCGACGTCGATCCCGCAGACGCGGCCGTGCGGCCCGACCCGCCGCGCCGCCGGGAGCGCGAAGAACCCGTCCCCGCACCCGACATCGATGAACGTATCGCCCGTGGTAAGCCCGATCCCCTCCAGGGTGAACTCGGGGTGCTGCCAGCGCCTGCGGGCTGCCTCGTCTTCCGGTGTGTGCCGAAAGCCTGTATGGTGTGCCATGCCCGTCCCGGTAGTCCTCATCAGAAAAGAACCTGCTGCTCCCTTCGTTGAGGCCCCATACCGGGGGAGCCCTCCAGCTATCGTGCGAACGACCGTCAGAAAAAAAAGTTCGGGGGCGTTCCCCTCACTTCATCGCCTTGCGGATCTTCTCCTGCGTCTCCGGGTGCTCCGGGTTCATCTGGTGGGCGGTCTGGACGTGCCCCTCGACCCGCTTCATCAGCTCCTTCTCGTTCTCCGCCTTCTCCTCAAACTCGCACGCAAGGCCGAGATCCTTGCACCTGAACGTCTTCTGTTCCTGCATGCCTCTCACCGGCCGGGGTTGTATATAGAGTGTGATATAAAATTGTATTGCCGCTCATTTTCTGTGTGTCCTCATGGTCGGGCGCAACCGGTCCCGGGGCCCCGCCGCCGTTCGCCCCCACACGGCGCGAGGCCGCAAAGGAGACCAGCCCTTTGGGCCGGTGCTTGATCACCGGTAGGTTGCAGAGGGTGAGGAGCACATCCCCATCACGCTTTCCTGCACTCCGTCACATCCTCGATCAGACCGTCCCGCAGGGTGACGACCCGGCAGAAGTACTCTTTGTGCCAGTCCTCGTGCGAGACCATCAGGATCGTCTGGCCCAGATCCTCGTTTAACCGTGCAAAAAGGTCGAGGATGCTCTTTGACGTCTGGCTATCAAGGTTCGCGCAGGGCTCGTCGGCAAGCAGGATGCTCGGACTGTTCACGAGCGCCCGGGCGATCGCCACGCGCTGCTGCTCTCCGCCCGAGAGTTCGCTCTGCCGGTGGTCCATCCGATCGCCGAGGCCGACCCGGGAGAGGATCTCGGCGCTCTTTTTGAGATAACCCTCCTTTGGATCTCCGCGAACGAGCGACGTCAGGTAGACGTTCTCGAGTGCCGTGAGTTCCCCGATGAGCGCATAGTCCTGGAAGACGTAGCCGAGCCGGTTCAGCCGGAAGAGGGTCCGCCGGTGGTCGGAGAGGGCGAGGACGTCGGTCCCGTCGATCGTGACCCTGCCGGAGTCGGGGCGGTCGAGGAGCCCGAGGATATGGAGGAGCGTCGATTTCCCGCTGCCGCTCGCCCCCATGATCCCGACGAACTCTCCCCTGGCAACGGAGAGGGAGACGCCCTCGAGGGCCCGGACCTCCACCCTGCCCATTGTGTAGACCCGGGTGAGGTTCTCTGCGACGATCATTCGTTCACCCCCTGATTGCGGAGAGGATATCCTCGCGGGCGATCCGCCACGCCGGGATGTAGCCCGCCACCACCGAGACCGCAAAGAGGCTGGCGATGCTCCGGAGGATCGCCGACGCCTCCACGAGCGGGTAGACCGGGCCGCCGGGGAAGACGAGCGGGTAGGCAGTCAGGTAGGTCGTCACGCCGGCATTCAACGCTATCCCGGCCAGTGCCCCGACGGCGGTGATGAAGAGCACCTGGAGGACGTAGGAGTTGATGATGATACGCTGGTCAATCCCGATCGCCTTCAAGATCCCGATCTGCCTCCGCCGGTTCACGGTGTTGATGAAGATCACGATGAAGACCACCACGACGGCGATGATGAGGCTGACCATGGTCGAGATCGCGTTGATGATGTTGAAACTCTGTATCGCCTGGTCGACGAACCCTCCCGCCTTCTCCTGGTATGTCCGGACCTCCTCCTGGATGCCGTAGGAGAGCAATTCTCTCTGGTACTCCTCCTCCCTGCCGTTCACCTCGGTCTTCACCAGGATCACGGACGCCTGGTCCTGGAGGCCGAGTACCCCGCTCATCTCGCGATTGGTGATGAAAGCCGACGTATCGACACCGAAGGACTGGGTCTCGTAGATCCCCTTCACCCGGTAGGTCCTTGTTGCGCCGTTCGGATAGGCCACCTCTACCGGGTCGCCGACCATGACCCCCTCGAGTGTGGGGAGGCCGCCCCCCTCCTCCCCCTCCCTCCCCGCGAGGGTCGCACCCATGATGATCGCATCGGTATCACCGTTTGAGAGGAACTCCCCTTCGGTCAGGTAGTCGGCGATCTTCGTCACCGATCGCTCGTCCTCCGGGGTTATGCCGTAGAGGGTGCTTGCGGCGTTTCTGCCCTTGTAGAAGTAGGTCACCCCGGCGGCCGTCCTCGGTGACGTGCCGGTGATTCCCGGCACCCGTTGGACCTTCTTCTGGAGACCGGTCGCGTCATCGATGTACTGGCTGCCCTCCCGTGGCTCAATGACCAGGTTTCCGAAGTCGAAGTCGATCGACTGGGTATTAAAGGTCTCGACGACCCCGGAGATGATGGAGGGGAGGAAGACTAAGTTCACAAAAATGAGGGCGATGATCATGATGGTGAGGGCGAGCGTCCCCTTGCTCCCGCGCTGGATGGCCTTCCATGCCAGAAATGCGGAGACCCTGAGGCCGGCAAATACAGGCACGTCACTCCTCCTTTCGTCTCCGGTACCAGAAGACCGCGGCTACGACAGCGACGATGAGGATGGCGGCCACGGCGGCAAAGAACGGGAGCGCGTCCGACTCGGCAACGGTCATGCTCAAGGCCTGCTCTGTTGTGTGCGCCCCGTAATCGTCGGTATACTGTATGGTGAGGGTGTAGGGGAACTCTCCCTCCCGGTCGGCCTGCAGGGCGAAGACGGCCGGACCGTCGTTGCCGGGTTCTATCGTCCCGAGAAACGCTTCTTTCGAACCCGGGAGCGAGAGGTCTTCGATGGTTGCCCGGACCGACCCTGCGTCCGCCGTCCCGGTGTTCTCTATCCGAACCGTCAGGTCCACCTGGTCCCCGGCGGTGATCCGGGAGGGCTCGGTCCTGATGGAGGCGATGCCCATCTCGGCGCGGCCGATAATGGGGATACCGACCGTCGCCACCTGCTGGAAGGCTGTCCGGTCGGCATTCCGGTAGTCGACGGTGACGAGGACCGGTGTAAGTCCGAGCGGCGCGTTGGTGTCGGTCTCGAAGGTCAGGTTCAGCACCGACTCCCCTCCCGGTCGGAGCTCGGCGATGTAGTAGTTCTCCGAGTTCTTCGGGGTGATCCCGCCGGAGGTCGCGTTGACGCTGACGAAGACGTCGCTTGCGCTCGCCTGGCCCTCGTTGTAGATGGTGAGCGTGACGTTGAAGGGATCGCCCGGATCGACGGATGCCGGGACGGTCCTCTCCACCCGGAGCGCGGGTTTCTTGATCAAGGCGTATGCCGAGTTGACGTTCACCGGTATCGGGTACCGCACGTCTGCTCCATCGCGCACCCGGACCCAGACCTCCGGGAAGTAGAGCCCCTCCTCTCCGGGGGCGCGTATCTGGAAGGTGAGCGGGAAGGACTGGCCGGGGCCGATCTCACCGATCTCCTGGAAACTCCCGGTCAGGACCTTGACTCCTTCGCCGTTTAAGAGCACATTCTCGATGTAAGCGTTCTCCGGGGTCTCTGCCGAAGTGTTCGTCCCTCCGGTGCCGCCATCCAGCCGGATCTCGAGCGGGGACCCCGTGGCCGGGGAAGCAGTGCTCGCGAGCACCACCGTGATCGTCCCTTCGTCCCCGGGCATCAGGACGGCGGGGGTTACGGTGTAGTTGGAGACGATTACCGTCGGGGCCTGTGCGGTTGCTGTTGCCGGCATGAGCACCAGAAGTACGATGAGCACGCCCGGTACCCAGCCGATTGTGCGCCTCTCCATGCCCCTCCCGGGGGCAGTCGCGGACTCCGGGACCATCTCTAGTATCTCCGGGTATGGTTCTTTGAGCTCCCGGATCGCTGATGTTCATATATATCCGTTGTGCATGACTCCTGCCGGCTCAGGACTCTGCGTGATAGGTCTATGTACTCGAAAATACTTTTATAATCATAATGGTATATTACGATCGGGATACGGAGAGGAGAGTGCAGGACGGGTCGACCCGGTGGGTAACCGAAAACGACGTGTGCTTCCAATCACGTTCTATACCTCCTATGCGTCATCATAACCCCGGTATGCCCATGCCCCCGCGCTGTCTCTCCGTTCTCATGCACCGATCCTCCCTCACCACGCTTGCCCGGTCCTATCTGCCGCTTGCAGGGGAACCGGCACGGGAGAATGACGTTGCCCGGGGGGCCGGCGAAGAGTTCTCCCGACCGTGAGCTGCTTTTATCTCCCTCCGGCGGTATACACCGCCAACATCTGGAGGGGAAGAGATGGAGACGATCCAGTGGCTGGTGACGCTGACGTTCCGGGTGACGGTGAACGGCGTCAAATCGAAGGATGATTCGGTGGCTGCAGGCCTGGAACAACTCAAGATGGGGCTCTGCAGCGGAGAGAATTTTCCCGTCGAGGCGAGTGTCCGGAGGATCACCAACATTGTCGAGGAGGAGCCGGTCTTCGGCGTGAGGTGGTGAGCGGCGCCCGGTACGGGCTGGAAGCGTTGTGGTCGGGAACCGTGATCCTCCATTGGGGAAAACCCTTTTCTCTCCTCACCACCTGATCGGCCCCATGCACGAACTTCCCGATACGGTTGCCGTCGATATCGTCCTCCTGCCGCCCGGGCCGATCATGGATATGGCGATCAGCGCGAACCGGACACTGCTTGCCGGCAACCCGGACGGAGGGATACGCCTCGACAGGGAGAACTGCCTCCCGCACATCTCTGTTGCGATGCTCCCGGTGCGGCGTGAGGATGTTCCGGAGATCGTCACGAAGGTGGGCCGGATTGCCGGACAGTGCTCCCCCATGGCGATGACCGTCGATGCCATCGCGAAACGCCGGGGAGGCACGGGAGAGACCGTCTCCGTCCTGCATATCCTCCGGCCGGAGATCCTCCAGCTCTTTCACAAGACCGTGATGAACGCGGTAGCGCCCTACTCGGCACCCCCGGCCGTGCCAGAGAACTTTCTCGGAGAGGTGAGTGGACCGTCCGCCGACTGCCTCCGCAGGTTCCAGAAGATCTCCGCGTATGAGCGCTACTCACCGCATATCACGCTCGGGTTCGGCGACCTCCCGGAACTGATCCCCGGGCTCGACTTCCCGCTCCGGTTCGAGGTGACGGGGGGCGCCGTCTGCCACCTGGGGGCTCATTGCACCTGCCGGCGAGTCCTCGCCGGATTCGAGCTCGGGACCCGGGCCCCAACCGCCCGCGGCAGGCCGACCCGCCGCCAGGGCGGCGGTTAGAGCAGGAGCGCCTTCACGTACTGCGCTGTGCAACAGACGCACCCGACGTAGCGGTCGATCGTCCCGGTCTCCAGGACCTCGGCGAGCGGGGGCTCTTCCCGCATCCGGCGGGTGAGTTCGGGGTCCCGCTCCGCCATCACCTGCAGGAAGACCACGAGCGGCATGAACGGCCGGGCATGCACGGGGACGATCCGGAAATCCGTAACGTCCGCAGTAAGTGTCGAGTTCCGGGCAAGGTCTTCATCGAAGTAGAGGATGACCTCTAACCCGTGATCTTCCTGCAGGTCCTTCAGGCGGCCGATCGGGAGGCGCGCGCCCACCGCGAGGCCGAGCGGTTCCAGTTCCTCCGGTTCCCCGGGGGAGAAGACTGCATCCGATGCTTCCATACTGCATCACTCCAAAGAAGTGGTTTCGCGTGGTACGACTTCTTTCCTCCGGCCGCCGCGAAGAGGCGACGCCGGGTATTCCCGGAAAAGAAAGCCTTTTCTCCCTTACGGTCCATCCGGTGCGATCGTGATGAGCGTATGACCGCACCCTTGCCGGAACCCCACAGGGTCCTGGTCCGGGAAGTCCGGGCCGAGACTGTCATCGACGCCTCGCCCGAGATCATCTGGGGGGTGCTGACCGACTTTACCTCCTACCCCGAATGGAACCCGTTCATCCGGTCTATCGAGGGAAAGCTCTGGGTGGGAACCCGCCTTCTGGTCGAGATCCGGCCCCCCGGGCGACGGAGCATGTGGTTTCGGCCGAGGGTGCTGCGGGTCGCAAAAGACCGCGAGTTCCGGTGGATCGGCCGGGTCCTGATCGCAGGGCTCTTCGACGGCGAACACCGGTTTACCATCATCCCCGAGGGTGACGGCTCCCGGTTCGTCCAGGCTGAGATCTTCACCGGTCTACTGGTGCCCGTCGTCGACCTCACCGACACCCTCCGGGCAACCCACCTCGGGTTCCTGCTCATGAACCGGGCGCTCAAAGAACGGGCGCAGTGGATCGCCCCCGGGAAACCTTCTTAACTGCAACGTTCCCAGTATCTGCATGGATTCGTTCACGGCCGGAAAGCGTTCGAGGGGCCCCGGGAGCGCTGCATATGAGACTGACAGTCCTCGTTGATAACGCCACCCTCACCGACCGCTACTTCCTCGCGGAGCCCGGGCTCTCGATCTACATCGAAGACGGCGGAACCCGCGTCCTCTTTGATACCGGCTACTCGGGCATTCTCGTGGAGAACGCCCGGAAGATGGGGATCGACCTCCTCCGGATCGAAGAGGTCGTCCTCTCCCACGGTCATCTCGACCACACCTGGGGTCTCGACGCGCTGCTCCGGCTCCATACCGAGGGGATCATCGAGGGCCACGAACGGGTCGAGCCCACATTCATCGCCCACCCCGAAGCCTTCCTCACCCGGAGCCTTGATGGTGCGGGAGAGATCGGATCCCACCTCTCGGTCGAGGAACTCTTCCGGCACGGGAGGGTTCTCCTTACCGCGGCCCCCCTCTGGCTGACCGAAAATCTGGTTTTCCTTGGCGAGATCGAGCGGCGGTTCGAGTTCGAGCGGACGCCTCCTCACGGCTATATCTACACCCCCGACGGTATCCGGGACGACACCATCGCTGACGACACCGCGCTCGCCTGCAAGACCCCCGATGGGCTTGTTGTCGTGACGGGGTGTTCCCACTCGGGCGTCTGTTCGATAATCGAGCAGGCGCGCGAGGTCTGCGGCGAAGACCGGGTCGCCGACGTCATCGGCGGGTTCCACCTCCTCGACGCACCGCCGGAGCGGATCCAGGGGGTCGTCGACTACTTCTCGGAGGTGCAGCCGGCAGCCCTCCACCCCTGCCACTGCACCGACCTTGCGGCGAAGGTTGCACTCGCAAAGGTCGCGAACGTCCGTGAGACGGGCGTCGGGCTGATCCTCGAGTACGGGTGAATCAGATTTTGAGACCGCGGAGCGCCGGGATCTTCCCGTGCTCCGCCTCGTAGGCCCGGGCTGCCGCCGGGGCGCCGAGGAGGAAACGGCGGGCGTTGTTATAGACGGCCGGGTAAGCGTCCGGGTCGAGGGAGGCGAGGAGGTCCGCGAGCACGCCTGCCGCCGGCACCCGGTGGCGGGGCTCCATCGCATCGATGAACGCGAACGCGTCCAGCGCCCGGACGGTGCTGTACTCGTTGACCGGGGCAAGCCGCCGGAGGATCTCCCCGAGGTATGCCCGCCCCTCATCGGTCTCAAGCGACCGCTTCCTGTTCAGCGCGAACCGCCCATAGAGCGCCCGTTGCTGGTCGGCCTGCTCGATCGAGAAGGCGGGCGAGGACTCTATCCCGCGGAGGATCGTGACGAGGTCGTCGCAGTCGCTCGCGGCGACCGTGGAAAGGAAAGATTCCCACGCGACAGGGCTTTTCGCCGACCCGGCGGCGAACGCCGCAAGGATCTCCAGCCGCTCCGGGGCACTGCTCTCGAGGAGGAGCCGAAACGTGGCGAGGCGATCGGTTGCGGCCGTCGCCTCCCGGAACCGGGACAGGAGCAGTTCGTGGACCTCGGGGGTATCGAGGGTCGCGAGAAACGCGAGGCTGGCGTTCTTCCTCTGCCGCCGCCGGATCGCTCCGGCCTCTTCTTCCAGGCAACCCGACCCCCCCGGGGCGCCCGTCGCCGCCTGCCGGGAGACTGCAAGGAGGGTATCGCGGCCACGGGCGGCGACGGCAGAAAAGATCTTCTTTCTGGCGTCGTGGAGCGCCCGGTAGTGATGGCTGAACCGCTCGTCTTCGACCGACGGGAAGACGGTCAGGAACTGTCCGCCCGCCTCCTCCATGAGACGGTCGTCGGCGAGGAGCGCGATGCAGAGGTCGACGAAGCGTGCCGGGATGGCCGCGCCCGGGTCCTCGAGGAGCCGTACCATCTCCCGGTCAGCGAGCGCACGAAACGCGGTGAACCGACCGACGATATCGGTGTCTTTGCGCACCTGTAGGTAGAGTTCGTCCTCCGGCGGCCGGTATGCCACCTTCCCGTAGAAGGAGTAACCGCGATTGAGCGAGAGGAACGCCGGGAGGTCGACGTCGTCGAGGCTGATCTTCCCGTCCTCGGCCGCAACCCGGATGGTCCGGTCCGCGAGGTCCCGGCCTTCGGCATCCACGAGCGCGAACCGGAACGGGAACTCCCAGGTCCGGCCGCCAGGCGTTCGGCTCTGGCGCCAGGCGAGGGTGAACCTCCGGGCCGCCGGGTCGTAGGCGGGGGTCACGGTGAGGACCGGGTATTCCGTCTCCTTCAGCCAGACCGCCGCCATTCCCGAAAAGCCCATTCCTGCGACCTCTTCCATGCAGTGTATCCAGTCGTCGCGCGAGGCGTTCCCGTGCCGGAACCGGTCGTGGTAGAGGGCGAGCCCTTCTGCAAACCTCTCCTTTCCCATCAGCGTCTCGATCATCCTGACGAACTCGGGGGCCTTGACGTAGGTGACGCCGGTGATGAGGTCGTTTGGATCGTTGAAGCCGTCCGGTTCGATCGGCATCGAGCCCGCGCCCCGGTCGAGGACGAGCGTCCCGGCCCCGGGCTCGAGGAGGTCGAGCACGGTCTGGAGGCGGGAGTAGGCTTCGCCGAAGAAGAAGGCGTGGTGCTGGTTCTCGATGTGGACCGTCACGGCTTCGTTGAGCCAGATCTCGAACGGGCTCCTCCCCGTCACCTCAGAGCCGTTCTCGTTGTGGTAATACTCATGGACCTTCACCCTGACCATGTACTCGAAGGCCGGGTCGGTCACGTCCGTGCCGGGTATAAGCCGGTTTGCGGCGATCGTCGTGTTCCCGACGTTCTCCATCCCGCCGAAGTCGGAGTTCTGCATGGCGATCTCCCGGTAGACCGCTCCGGTGTAGGCGTACCCCATGGTGATGGTCACAACGAGCCCGGCAAGTTCTTTCCTCACCGCTTCAAGGGCACCGGTCTCCCCGGAGCGCTTTGCCGCGTCCCGCGCCCGTGTGAGCCGCCAGATCTCCTCCCTGACTTCCCGGTCGCGGTACCGGGCGGGGCCGGTGAAGAGGTGGACCCACATCACCCCATCTGCGAGGATATCGAGCGCATGCTCTGCCGCACCGGGATCGGAACCAGGTTTTGTGAGGAGTTCGAGGGAGAACGTCCGCCCGTCGGGATACTCGAACTCCCGTCGGTAGGTGTCGTAACATCCCACCCCGAGGAAGAAGAGGTAGGGAGCCATCGGTGTCGTGGTGTTCTCGTACCTCTGGACGGATCGGCCGGGGCCGCAGGGGAGCCGCGGTCCTGCCGGGTCGCCGTTGGATATGGTATGCGTATACCCGTCATCGGCGACGATCGTCGTCGTGTAGGTGCACTTGGCGGTCATGTCGTCGAGGCAGGGGACCAGCCGCTGGAACCCCCACTGCTGGCACTGGGTGATCTGGACGGGCTGCCCGGCGGGGCAGGACCCGTCATAGTAGAGGCCCTCGAGGACATGGCTGCTCGGCCGGCAGATCGTCTCGGTATCGAGGGTGAATCGGGTCCGGGGTGGGACGGGGGGGTCGAAGGTGACGGTGAGGAGCGCGGCGTCCCGATCGTAGGTGTAGGCAACGGTGTAGCCGTCACACGCGACATGGAGGATATCCAGGTCCCGGGCGTTCAGGGCGAGGGATGCGAGCGGCGTCTCACGGGTCCGGGCGGTGAGGGCGGAGACGACCCGGGTGTGGCCGTCGTAGACGTCGAAGACGAGATCCATGTGGGCGACCTGCACGGGGAGCGCACCGAAGTCCTCCGGGTAGTACCGAAAGAGCCTCGTTTGCCCTTCGTTCCATCCGGTCAAAGACTCGCCTCGCCGGTGATCTCGCGGAGGGCGCGACGGAGAGCCGTCCTGACCTCCGGCTCCTCCTCGCCCTCGAGCGCGGCGGAGAGGACGGGGACAGCCCGCTGGTCGCGCAGTTTGCCGAGTGCATCGGCGGCGGCAACCCTGACGTCCTTCTTCCTGTCGGTAAGAAGGGGCAGGAGCGGTTCGACCGCACGGAGGTCGCCTATCTCACCGAGCGACCAGGCAGCGCCGCGCCGCGCCCAGCGGTCGGGGTCGATGAGGAGGGGCAGGAGCGGTTCGACCGCCCGCGCATCGCGAAGTTTCCCGAGCGCCTGCGCCGCGACCCAGCGAACCTCGTTCTCGCTGTCGTGCAAGGTGGCGATCAGCGGCTCGACCGCCCGGGCATCGGCGCATCCCCCCAGCGCCTCGGCCGCCCGTAACCGGTAGGAGATGTTCTCATGCAGAAGCTGCTCGATATATTTGCCGAGATTCTCCTCACCCCGTCTCTCCCTGTCTTCCATGAGGCGTTTTACAGAACGTTCCATCTTCATGCCACCAACTCTTATAGTGCAGATCAGATCTCGTTTACGGTATATAGTGCTTGGCGCGCCCCTCTCTCTGGACGGCAGGTGAAGGGTGCGCGTCGCCCGTTCGGTTCACGCGGTCTCTTCCTCGTCCTCGCCGACAACGTCGAACGCGACGACCCTGTAGTTGTAATACCGCCCGTCCGGGGCGTTGAAGGAGAGGAAGACCATCAACCCGTGTTCGTCCGAGATCCAGAGCTCGGCATCGTCGTCGATGGTGTAGTATTCGAAACCAAACCCGGCGAGGAGCTCCTCGATGGCGCCGCCGGTCTTCATCTCCTGGACCATCTCAAACGTCGCGGCCAGGGGGTACTGCCGCCCCTCAAGAGCGGAGACCTGGAGTCTTGCCTGCTTCTCCGCAAGGAAGAGGGTGTCCAGGGCGGTCATGATCTCCTGCGCGACGGCATCCGTCTCCTCCGAACCCATACCGGTACCTTGGAGTTGGCGGTATATCTCTTTTCAGCAGCGAAGGCCGTTTGCACCCCCGGGGCGAACGGCGACTGGCCGCAGGGTGCGACGTTCCGGAGCGCGATTGCCGGGACGTGGGACGGTTCGCAGAACCGGAGCATGAGCCCCGGAGTTGGGGACCGGAGGTTCCGTCCTCTCCCGGTGTCAATTCCTTCCTCTTCTGGACCCCGGGTGGAAAGGAATATCCTCTCCCTGGCCCGGGAACGGTTCTATCCTCGCCACGGCGCCGCTATAGCGAAACCATAAAACGTTCCGATGCCAATACAGGGCTGATGGCAGAAGGCAGGCTCAAGATTGTCGTATTCGGTTCTTTCAACGCAGGCAAGTCCAGTTTCATACAGGCACTCGATCCCCGGAGCCGCCACATCGAAGCAACCTCGAACGAAGGTTCCACGACTGTTGCATTCGATTTCGGCAGATTGCAGGTGAGAGACCGCGCGGTCTACCTCTTCGGGACGCCGGGGCAGGATCGGTTCGAGTTCGTCCGGCAGGTCCTCTCGCGGGGAATGGACGGCGCGATCATCGTCGTTGATGCAACCACAGGGGTGGACGCGACGACACAGCACCTCTACGACAGCCTGAAGTCCCTCAATGTGCCGCTCGCATTCATGGCAAACAAGTGTGACTCTCCGGGCGCGGTCCCCGAGGCTATCCGCCGGGTTCTCCCCGGGGAAGCGGTGCATTTCATCTCCGCGCGGAACGGCGAGAACGTTCACGCGGCACTCGACGCCTTCGTCGCAACCCTGACCGCCCGGTAGGGATCATTTTTACTGTCTGCGGGTCGTTGATCTCTGCGGACAATGACCCGCAAAGAGACCTATATCAGGGAGGTCGCCAGGCTGCTCGTGAGCTTCCTCGCGAGCGGGAACGCCGAGGATCTCCTCACCTACCTGGTCGCGGGAAGCAACCTGCCGGGGCCCCGGGAAAACCTGGAGCTCGCAGGGGCGTTCAGCGAGACCGTGAGGGAGTTTGCAATTGCCGATGCCGACGATCGCCAGGTCCTGTGGACCCTCTGTGTCGAGCTTGCCTGTATCTCCCCTGAGGACGCACCGACAGGTGACCCGCATGAGTTCCTCTCGTTCTGCGGTGTTCGGGGCATCGGGGCGATTGGGTCTGTATCGCCGGCATGTGCCGGGGCGGCGCTCACGCATCTCGCGGAGACGTCGGTCGATCCACGGTGGCAGGTCAGGGAGGCGGTGGCACTGGCGATCCAGGATCTCCTCTCCAGGCAGCGAGACATGACGGTCCCTGAGCTGGAGGGCTGGGTGGAAGGAGGGTCCTGGCTCGCCATGCGGGCCGCGGTCACAGGCGTTGCCGAACCGGATCTGCTCGTTGAGCCGGAGCTCGCGGAGGCAGCACTCCGGTTCCACCGCAAGACCCTGATCCGTGTCTATATGGCAAAGGAGCGGCAGTCGGAATCGTTCCGCGCGCTTCGAAAGTCGCTCGGCTCCACGCTCAGCCTGGTCATCATCGCCCTTCCCGGGATCGGCTTTGAGTACCTGCGGCAGCTCGCGACCCTCGACGACCAGGATATCAGGTGGATCGTGAGGGAGAACCTCGAAACCAACCGGCTTCGGAGGCAGTACCCCGAGACGGTGCAGCACATCAGGGCGCAGTTACCGTAAGAGCGGCATGCGGATCCCCGGGCAGGGATGCTCTTGAGTTGCCTGCCGGTCTTTCAACTCCTTCCTGCCCGCCGCGTTGCCGCCTTATGTCCCGTAGCGTCTCCATGCCTCCTCCACGTGCAGCGCCTGCATCCCGAGCCTCCGGGGTGCTGTAATATCGTTCTCGGGGTTGTCCCCGATGAAGAGGACATCCGGGGCGGCAAGCCCCATCCGTCCGAGAGTCGCCGTATATATCCGCGGGTCCGGCTTCTGATGCCTGGTGTCGGAGGAGAAAACGACGAGATCGAAACGGTCGTAGAGGTTAAGCACCCGCATCTCCGGCTCCGAGAAGACCCGCTGCCCGTTCGAGACGACCCCCTTCTTCTCCGTGTCAAAGTAGTCGAGCAGCCTCCGGCTCTTCTCGATGACGTCGAGCCGCCGGAGCGACGCGGCCCGGAACGCCCGGGCGGTCTCGACGCCGAGCCGCTCGGTATCGACCTTCCATACGCTGTAATCAGCGCAGATGCCGGCGAAGACCTCCTCGACCCGCACCTCGGGATAGCGTTTTCCGGTCTGCTCGGCCGCCTCCCGCACCCGGCCGGCGTAGCATGCCCGCAGGCGTTCGGGGGCTATCCAGACACCCTGGTAGAGGAGCCACCGGGAGAGGCACCGGTAGGTCGTGATATCGCGCTCATCGGTCAGGACATCGATGAGCGTCCCATAGCAGTCGAAGAGAACCCCCGCTACCCGGGGCTTGCGGCAAGGCACGCCTCCGCCTCCGCTAGAAGCCAGTCACGCTCTCCCGTCCGCCAGGGCAGCCGGGCTATCCTGAGGTAGCCGAGCGCCATGAAGAAGGGGAGGACGGCGGTATGGTGCCGGAACTCCTCCTCATCGCGGCTGTAATGCCAGAGCAGGTGGCCGATGTAGTCTTCGGCAGTCGTAGTGCTCCCACCCGATGCCCTGAGTTCCGCGGCGAGAATCCCGAGGTCGCGGACCGGGTGCGCGTGGTCCCGGGACCCCTCGAAGTCGATCGCACAGACACTGCCGTCGAAGAGGTAATTGCCGGGCGTGGCGTCGCCGTGGACCATGCAGCCGGCGTCGGGGCCGATCCGCGGGCTGCGCCACCACGTCCCGAGCAGGCGGTTGAACCGCTCCCGCAGAGGTTCCGCGAGGCCGGTCTGGTCGAGCACCGCGTGGAAGTAGGCGAAATCGCGCGCCCGGTTGCAGGAGGTCCGCGTACTGTCGTGGAGCCGCCGGAGCAGATGCGCGACGCCGGTCAGGGGTTCATAGAGGGAGACCCCCGCCGCGTGGAGATCCCGTATCGGCAGACCCGGGACGTGCTCGGTGACGAGGACCGAGTGAAACCGGCTGTTTGTTGCGAGCGCGCGAGGGACACAGATCCATCCGGCTGCGCGCCGGAGCCGGTCGAACTCGTGCTTCATCGCCGCGTCCGCGTCGTAGCGTGTCTTCGCACCCGTCGGCGCGCCGAAGAACTTGCCGACCACGCTGAATGCGGTGCCGGCGAACTCGTACCGGCAGACAATATGCGATGCGGGCTCTATCCGGTAGACCCGGACGCCGCCGCACCACTCCTGCATCCGGTCGCCGAGGACGCCTGCGAGCCAGTCCCCGAACGGATCGCCGACCTCAAGGCGTCCTATCGCTCTCTCGATGCTCATTCACCCCCCTCAACTTCACCGGCATGACGTCACCGGAAGGGTCAGGGGTCTTCTCGCCAATGAAGCTACCCGTGACGTGAGATCGACCACACCTTTTTTACCGCCGGGGCATCTTAACGGGGAGCAGATGGGTCCCGGGAGTGATGAGCCATGATACCGTTTCGCGAGTTCCTTGAGGGGATCAGGCCTGCCGTCAACCGGCGGATCGAGGAGGTGGCGAACGGCACGGGCGAGGTCGATCCGGGCGTCCTCCCGCTCCTCATCAAGGGGAAGCGGATGCGCGCCGGGCTCCTCCTCCGCATCCACGCCGATCTCACCTGGGCGACGGCACCCAACCACCAGGCGCTCGACCTCGCCTGTGCCGTCGAACTCGCCCACGCCGCAAGCCTCATCCTCGATGATATGCTGGACGGTGACATCGTCAGACGGGGCGTTCCCTCCCTCCACCTCACCCGGGGGGAGGGTCGTGCGGTCCTCGACGCCGTCGGTATCCTGGCCCTCCCGTACGCGCTCGTCGCCCCCTACGGTGCCGGATACGTGGCGATGCTCGCATCGGTCCAGCAGAAGATGGCCCGGGGCGTGGCCCGGGAGATCTTCGGGTGGCCGCACCTCCCGGCGATCCCGGCGACTGACCTTTACGATGCGATCATCAGCCAGAAGACCGGGTGCCTCTTCTCGCTCGCCGCTGCCTGGGGGGCCATGGCGGCGGGAGCGGAGGGGCCGGTCGTTGCCGAGTTCGCGAAGTACGGTCTCTCTGTCGGGAGGGCGATGCAGATCGCCGACGATATCGCGGACCTGCATGTGCTCGCGGCGGGAGCGCGGGACGGCCGGCCCGGGTCCGAGACGCTCCTCCTCCAGTGCGTCCCGGCCGGGAACGACCCCCGGCAGGCACTCGGCGAGGTACTCGATCGGGAGATCCATGGTGCGGCTGCCGTGATCACGGGTGCGAACCGGCAGCGGGAGACCTTCGGGCAGATGGTCCGGGAGATCATAGAACTCACGATCGCCGGAGGCATGCCGGACGACGGGACCCCGCCCCTGGTTGCCTGCCCGGCACCTTCCCGCAGTGATAAATACTGCTCCGTCTCACACTTTTCTGAGAAACCATGCCGGTTGTGACCATCCGTATGGCTGAGGGGCGAACGCTTGAGCAGAAACGGATACTCGCAGACGAGATCACCGCCGCGATAACGCGGACGCTCGGCGTCGACCCGGAGAAGGTTACGCTCTTCTTTGAGGAACCCAGGACGGAGAACATCGCGCGGGCGGGAACACTCCTCTCGGAGTCGTAGTCCCGTAGCGAGCGAAGATTTTTAGGCCGGATGGAGTATCAGAGCCCCTGGAGCAGACGAAACCATGGCACGTGAACTTGACGAGAAAGACTTTGCTATTCTGCGGAAACTGGCGCCTGAATACGAGGGCATCCTCTGCCCGGAGTCGGGGCACGAGTTCCACTCGATCCTCCCGCCGGTCTCAAATCACATCTCTGCGGACGAGGAAGACTTTGCAGAACGGGTCGGCCGCCTCTCGGACGAGGACTGGGGCTACCTCGCCGACCAGATCCTCTCAGGGCGGGAAGACCTCGGGTGCATGCCCGAAGAGGATGTCGAGACCATCCTCGTCCGCATCCGGGAGGTGGTCTCGAACGAGACCGCCGAACAGGTCCGCAGGCTCTATCATCTCTCCGAGTGCGGGGTATTCTGATCCGGGTGCACCGGAGTCCGGCCGGCTGTCATCTCCACATAATGGACGAACCGTCCCGACCGGATGGGCCGGGTGAACCACATCCCCTCCCGCCCGAGCATGACCGAGAGGGGCTGTGCCCGTTCGAAGTCCATCTCGCCGGAATCGTTGAAGTAGCGGTCGTCGGCTTCGAGGTGGATCACTTCCCCGATGACGAGCGAGAAGTTCTTCCTGGCGATCTCCTCTTTGAGCACGCACTCCATCCAGGCCAGGCACCCCTTGACGCCGGGCGGGCGGACCTTCACCGACGGCCGGGGCGCAAGGCCGGCCTCCTCGAACTCATCTACGTCCGGCGGATAGTTCCGCGCACAGATCATGACCTCATCGACCATCGATGCCGTGGGTATGCTCACGACGAACTCTCCCGTGGCGCGGATGTTGTCGAGGGTGTCCCGCTTGATCCAGGAAGCCAGCACGATCTCGTCCAGGGGCCGGAGGATCGGGGTCAGGTTCGACCAGGGAGCGACGTTTCTCACGCCGCCTTCCGAGACGGTCGAGATGAGCGCAACCGGCAGCGGGAGCACCTGTTCCCGCTGACTGGGCCGGAGGATCACGACCTCACCCCCAGTATGCCGTCCAGCACGTCCGCGAGCGCGGCGATCTCGGGGTGGCGCATATCCAGCGCCCGGCCGTCGAGACCCGCGGCAAGGATTGCAGGGTCCTGCGGGATCTCGCAAACGATTCGCGAGGAGTCGGGCAACCCCTTACGCAGCCGAGCGGCCGAGAAGAGGTCGATCCTGTTTAGGATGTAGTAGAGCGGGACGCCGATCCGTGCCGCCATATCCCTGACCTTTTCCGCGAGCCGGAGCGACTCAAACGACGGGTCCACGATCATCAGGATCGCGTCGGCCCCCTGGTCGACGCCCCGGCCGAAGTGCTCGATCCCGGCCTCCGTATCGGCGATGACGACACCGTCGCCGCCGGTGTCCAGATGTTCGAGGAATTGGCGGGCGAGCATCCCCATCGGGCAGGCGCACCCCTCGTCGGCGTCGTGGATCTTCCCGATGGCGACGAGCCGGACCCCGTCTCTCTGGGCAACGTGGCCGGGGGGGAGATCGTCGATGGTCCACGTCTCCCCCACCAGGTCCAGGGACGATAGGGCGGGCATCGCCGCCATGATCTTCTCCGTCATCGCCCGTTTGCCCCCGAAGTAGCCCATAAGGTCCAAAGGCGCATCCACCCCGAGGAGACGGTGCAGCCCGAGATTCGATTCGTCGGTGTCGACGACCAGCACCGCACGGCTCCTCCGTGCATACTCGCGGGCAAGCAGCGCGGCAATGGTGCTCTTTCCACTGCCTCCCTTGCCGCAGATAGCGATCTTCATACTGTTTTTCACTTCCTTATTCTCTTCTACAACCGTTCAACATCCTAACATCCTGTACCAGGATAGACCTGGGTTATCCGGTCTTTGTTCCATCCACCCGTTATGGTCACCCGCACGTAGGGCACCTCTCCACGCACCAGTCCATCCACTGTGCCGACCGGAGGCCCTCTGCCGTCACCCGATCCACGTTGTAGACGTTCTCGTAGAATTCAAGGAGCCACTCCTCAAGAACGACGTCGGCGAACCGCTCCGGGTAGGCTGCCTTCGCGATCACCATCACATCGATCGGGTACTCGAGGCGTTTGGCACAGTTGCAGGGCTCCCACGGGAACGATGAGACCCGGCGGTTCTTGATGGCCGAGAGTTCGTCGACGTTCTGGTAGTAGGGCGCCGAGTAGAGTTCCACGGGCGGGTGGTAGCCGTTCGCCGTGCCGAGTACGATGATGTCGGGGTCGAGGGCGAGGAGTTGTTCGGCCGAGATGGTGGGGCTCCCTGTATTCCGGTAGGCGTTCTTCGCGTGGACGATCTCCTCGATGAAGTAGGACTCAACCGTGTTGGTCCCCTTCACGTTGCCGGCCCCCCCAGCCTTCCGGGAGGTCGGCGATGCCCCGAATATGAGGACGGTCGGTCTCCCGGCATCCGGGATATCCTTCGTCCTCTCGACGACCATCCGGGTCGTGGACTCCAGGTAGTCTGCGAGTCCGCCGGCCTTCTCTTCCTTCCCGAAGACGGAGCCGATGATCCGGATCTCGTCGGAGATCGTCGAGAGGTCCGGCTCGTCGAAGCACGGGTGGGCTTTGAGGACGACGACCGGGATCCCGAGGGCCTCGATCGTCCGGATGGCCTTCTGCACACCTTCGTCGTCCATCGACCGGAGCGTGCAGGAGCCGACCCGGAGGATCACCACGTCCGGGTCGAGCCCGGCAAGCGTCTCGTAGTTGATGGCCGCGCCCGACTCTCCTACCCTCGTGAGGTCGCGGATCCCGGGACTCAGGTAGGTTACCGGGTTCATGCCGTCCCGGTACTCGTAAGATTCCCCGCCCACGGTCGGGTAGGTATAGTTGAAGACCCTCTGGAGACAGGACGACCCGACCCCGACGATCTTCTCCTCTTCGCCGAGGACGAGCATCGTGCTCTCGACGAGACCGTCGGAGACGGTGACGACCCGCTCGACCTTCGCGGGCACCTGGACTTCGACGCACCGGGAGTCGACGACCGTCCGGTACCCGGCGTCATCTGGTCCCGGCCCCGTTCCTCCCCCGGACTGCTCCGCTCCGGTGCATCCCGCGGAGAGGACCAGCAGGACCGCCAGGAGGAGGGCGGCACCGATCCTGCGGCACCCTTCTCTCACCGGCACCCGTCGACCTCCCACCAGAGTTTCATCCGGGTCATCATTCCCGAGTGCATGAGGCCGTCCCCGTTCGTCGAGAGGATCGCGGAGAGGTACTCCCGGAGAATTTTCTCCTGTGCCGGGGAAGTTGCCCGGTACTGCTCCCGGAACTCGTCGACGGCGGCATCGAGATCCGGGAACCTGCGGACGTGCTCCCTTCGTATCGTCTCCACGTGCGGGTAGATCTCCATCGAGTAGAGGACGTTGAAGAGGACGTCGGCTTTTGGGCCGAACCGGAACTCCTTTCCATGCAGTTTCGGCCAGAGGTCGACCATCGCCTGCTCCCAGGCGGTCGCCCCGGCAAACCAGAAGAGGTACACCCATCGTGAGGAGGCTTCGCACATCTTCTCGATCGCGGCCCGGATATCCGGCATTCCGAGGGAATAGGACGCGATGACGAGGTCATAGGGGCCGTCGAGATCGGTCGCCGGGTCGATCTCCTCCCAGCGTTTTCGCACGATATCAAGGTTCGATACGCCCTCTTCTCCGGCATACTCCGTCATCACGTCGGCCATCCCCGCCGCCGGTTCGACGGCGGTCACGCGGGCGACACGGCGCGAGAGGGGAACGGCCAGCGTTCCGGGCCCGGCGCCGACGTCCAGCACCGTCGACCCGGCCTCAAGCGGGAGGCTGTCAAGCACGTAGCCGATCCTTTCGGGGCTTTGTCGCGACTGTGCGAGGAACGTACGGGCCTTCTCCCGTGACGCCCAGAGCGAGGCGCACTCCCCGGTTCCCCGGCATTCTGTATTCTTCTCGTAGAGGACTTTCCAGACGCTGTTCCAGTCGATATTTGTGTACGTCATTGTCATGCTCCGTTTCATGTTCCGGCGTCCGCCTCACCGAACACCCCGGTAAAGGATCTGCCGCGGAGGGGAAGTTCGCTCCCCTGTTTCTCGTGCCGCTCCGCCACGCAGCGCGGCATCACCATCCGGACGCCGTCGAGCATCCGGACGGTGCACGCGTCCTGGTAGATCATCGCGAGCACGTCCTCCGAGATCACGTCCTCCGGCCTTCCCTCGGCCACGACGGACCCCGAGCCCACAACCACGACCCGGTCGCAGAACCACGCGACATGATTTGGGTCGTGGCTGCAGGCGAGGATTGTCTTTCCCTCCCCGGCGATATCGCGCATGATCTGCCAGATCCGCATCTGGTTCTGAAAGTCGAGCGCGCTCGTGGGTTCGTCGAGGAAGAGGACCGGTGTATCCTGCGCGATCGCACGGGCCATGAGCACCATCTGCCGCTGGCCTCCGGAGAGGTGGTTGTAGGGCCGATCCGCGAGATCCCCGATCTCGAGGGTAGCGAGCGCGTCCATCGCGATCTCCTTGTCGCGCCTCTTCACCCCGAAGAACCCGCCGAGATGCGGCGTCCTGCCCATGAGGACGACCTCCCGCACGAGGTAGGGGAACGGCGGCCTGTGCTCCTGCGGCACGTAGGCGACGAGCCGTGCGAGGTGCTCGACGGTGCACTGCTCGACGTCTTCGCCGTTCATCAGCACGCTACCCCGTTCTGCGTTGAGGAACCGCAGGCAGCACTTGAATAACGTTGTTTTTCCCGACCCGTTGGGGCCGAAAAGACCGCAGAGTTCTCCTTTCCCGACGGAGAAGGAGACTCCCGAGAGCACGGGGGTGCCCCCGTACCCGAAACGAATGTCCTGGACGTGAAGCATGGCAGTCACCCGAAGATCACCCTGCCCTTGTTGCGGAGCAGGTAGCAGAGATACGGCGCCCCGAGGATGGAGGTCAGGATTCCGACCGGGATCTCGGCGCTCGTCAGTGTCCGTGCGAGGGTGTCGCAGACGATCAGGTAACACCCCCCCATCATCAGGGATGCCGGGATGACGAAGCGGTTGTCCGGTCCGAGGAGCATCCGCGCCGCGTGGGGCATCATGAGCCCGACCCATGCGATGATCCCGACGAGCGAGACGGCGAATGCCGTGACGGCGGTCGCGAGCGCGATGACGACGAACTTGTACTTCTCGGGGTTGACCCCGAGCCCCCGGGCCTCGTCGTCGCCCATCGAAAGGATGTTGAGTTTCCACGAGAGCGCCCAGAGGACGATGAAGCAGATGAAGACCACGGGGGCGAGGAGGATGACATCGTCCCAGGTCGCGTAGTAGAACCCGCCCATCAACCAGAAGACGATCTCGCGGAGCGCCGTGTCATCTGCCAGGTACTTGAGGAGCGAGACGAACGCGGAGAAGATCGAGCCGATGATGACGCCGGCGAGGATGAGGGTGACGATGGGCGTCTCGCCCCTGCTTCGGGCGAGAAGATAGGCGAGGGTTACGGCGAGTGCGCCGAAGGCGAACGCGGGCATCTGAATCGAGATAAAGATCGCCGGGAAGACGATCCCGAGTGCTGCGCCGAATGCGGCCCCGGACGAGACGCCGAGGATGTAGGGTTCGACGAGGGGGTTTCGGAAGACCCCCTGGAAGACGGCGCCTGCGATGGCGAGCGCCCCGCCGACCGAGACGGCGAGGATGATCCGGGGCACGCGGATGTCCCAGATAATGGTGTTGTGCAGTTTTGGGAGCCCCTCAACGTCGCCGAGCGTGAGATGGACGAGAATGGTCTTGTATACGTCCGCGACGGTGATGTCGTAGGCGCCGAGGACGACCGCGACCGAGGCTGTTGCGAGGAGAACGGCGGCAAGCCCGAGAAGTACGGCGATCTTTCTCCCCTCGTCGAACCCCCCGGCTGTGTCGTAACCGAACTTCTTAAGGAGGCTGTTGAAGTCTCTGGGCTCTGTCATGTGATCTCCTCCCGTGCGGGCGGTGCAGTATCTCATCTCTCTGTATTACTAATTATATAAATGGTAACAATTGATGCCATGCACGTCTGTTATTCACGCCATTGGTGTAAAATGAATACATCTTTGTGCTACTTGCTCCAACCGTTTAGCATGACTCGTAACCAAATTCCTGCAGGGCCTTTCCTGCTCACCGTCTGCCTTGCTGCTCTTGCCTTCCTCTGCGGGTGCACGGGGACGTCTGTGGATACTGCACCGGCGGAGCCGGACGGGAGCCGGATCGTGACGGATATGCGCGGCAGGGCGGTGGAACTGCCGGCAACCATCGAGCGCGTCGTCGTCATCGACGACGGATTCGTCGAGGGGCTTCTCTACCGATTCGACATGCAGGACAGGATCGCCGGCCTCGGCGGCGATTGCTGCCAGAAGACCTACAACTACTCCTTCGAGAGGACGGATGGGACGATCGACGACTACTCCGGCGGCATGAACCCGGTCGGCTACCTGGTCCCGGAACTTGCCGGTCTCCCACAGGTCGTCGCGAGCGGCACCGGGATCAATTATGAGACGCTTGCTTCGCTCGACCCCGACATCGTCATCCTCCGCGAAGGTGCCTCGTCGTTCAGGGCAGGGTCGGACGAGAGCCTTGAGAAGACGGTTGCAACGATTGGGTCCCTCGGTATCCCTCTTGTCATCCTCGTCGGCCCCCCCTTCCAGGAGAGCCCGAACGTTGACTGTATCGGCGAGGAGATCCGGCTCGTCGGTGAGGTCTTCTCGCGTGAGGCGGATGCCGATGCGCTTGCGACCTACCTGGATGATCAGATGGAGGAGATCCGGAAGCGGACGGCGAACGTTTCAGAGCATGAAAAACCCCGCGTGATGCAGCTCGGCCTCTCGCCGCGCGCCCGGCAGGGCGGCGGTGCCGGGATGGCCTGGGGCAGGGATACGATCGAATCGTACTTCATCGAGGATATCGCGAACGCAAAGAACGCCTACGAAGGGACCGGGGCGTTTGTCGTCGTATCGATCGAACAGATCCTCGCGCTCGACCCCGACGTGATCGTCCTCCCGACCGCCCAGGGCTACCATCCGGCAAGCGAACTCTATACCGCTCCCTACTACCAAAATCTGCAGGAACTCTCCGCCGTGAAGAACCAACGGGTCTACGCCCTCCCCTGGACACCCTACAACTGGGCGAAGCGGCTCGAGTACCCGATCGAGGCGATAGTGATCGCGAAGGCCGCCTACCCGGATCGGTTCGCGGATATCCGGGTGCACGAATGGGTGCTGGACTTCTACCGGAATGTCTACGGGGTCGATGAAGCGACGGCGAAGGAACTCCGGTCGGCCCAGTGGCTGGACTGGACGGTTGAAGCGGGATTCTGATTCCGCCCCATCCAGAACCGGTATATACCCCCGGCGACAACCAGACCTTCATGGAATTAAAAGAGCGACTCTCCGGCGTCCCCGGCATGCTCCGGCCGTTCAAAGCGTATCTCAAGGAGGCAGGGCTCAACGAGGGCGACCAGGTCGTCTACTACGGCTGCCCCGGCACCTGCACCCCGTTCATCGAACTTCTGGGGTTCGCCGTCCGGGATCTCCCGATCGAGCAGGTCTACGTGCCGTACGTGGATGAGACAGCAGCAAAGGTCCTCCGGCCTGTCGGAAACGTCGGGATGCAGGTCTCGGAAGCCGCCGGGCGCTTCGACCCGAAGGTGATCGTCCTGATGGGCGGGCTTGCGATGCCGGGTGTCCCGGTCACGAAAGAATCGGTGCGTGCGGTCGTCGGCACCCACCCGGAAGCGAAGGTCGTGGGCGTCTGCTTCATGCAGATGTTTGCAAAGGCGGGCTGGCTCGATACCTTCGACTTCTCCCTGATCGTCGACGCCGCCATCGACCCGGTCAGGATCTGGCGGTGATCGCCCGGCCGGCCGCTGCCGATGCAGCGGCCAGGGACGGCTCCCACGGTCGGCCACACCGGAGGAGGGTGAACCGGAACGCCGCGCCGCATTCCGGGTGACCCGGCACCCGGTTGTCGACCCGGATCCGGCCGCCGTAGCGCGTAACAAGCATCTTCGTGATGTAGAGGCCGAGCCCTTTCCCGCTTCTGGCGCTCGTGCCGCGCACGAACCGGGAGAAGAGGAGGGGTTTGACCTCGTCGGGCACCCCCGGCCCGGTATCCTCGACCGAGACCTCGACCGCCCCATCGCTCTCTTCGACCCGGACAACGACCTCGACCCCGGACCCCCCGAATTTGATGCTGTTGCCGATCAAGTTTGCAAAGACCTCCGGGAGGAGGTCGTCGGCCATGACCCAGGCGGGCTTTCCCTCGTAGACGATCTCGGTATCGGGATGGTGGGCAATCTCCCTCCTGATGACAGCGTCGAGATCGACGGGTCTCGTTGCCGTCTCGTGAGAGTGCAGCCGCCGGATCGTTGTGACGTTCTGGATGATCTCGATGCTCCGGCTGATGCCGCCCCTGAGTTTCCGGATCATCTGTTGCTCTCTCCCCTCCAGCCCCTCGACGAGCAGGTCGGTATAGCCGAGAGCGACGGCGTTCGCGTTGTTGATGTCGTGGGTCATGATGTCAAGGTAGAGGTTTGCCTCGTCGTGGGCCGACCGCAGCGCCTCCTCCACCTTGATTCTATCGGTGATATCGGCCCCCGAGCCGATGATCCCGGTCGACCTGCCGTCGTCTCCGGCAAGCACCGTGTCCTGCCACGCAAGGACAAGTTCCTCCCCGCTCCGCGTGACGACCGGGTTCTCCCGCTGGCCGGAAAAAGATGTTCCGCCGGCGATCGCGGTATCGAAGACCTGTTGCCGAGCCTCCCGGGATGCTTCAGGGACGACGGTTGTAAACCAGTCCTTTCCGAGCAGTTCCGCCTCCCGGTAGCCGAGCAACTCGCAACCGTGACGGTTGATGAGCCGGATGGTATGGTCGGCGTTGATGACGACGAAGAGGATGCCCGCCACGTCCAGGTAGCGTTGCATGAGGTCTCTCTGTTTCTTCACCTCCCGCTCCCGCCCTTTGAGCTGCTCTGAGAGGGAGGCGACAACGAAGGCGATGACGACGAACATCAGGGCGCGTCCGTAATCGTTCAGGGTCAGGAGGTCCGGCCTGTAGAGGAGGCTGCTGACGACGACGAGTCCACCAAGGAAGACGGCGACCAGTATGCTCCGCTTCTCCCACCAGAGCGCGGTCAGGATGATTGGGATGTAGAAGAAGTGCGAAAAGACCGTTCCGAGCATCAGGACTGCGTGGAAGTAGTAGGTCAGGAAGACTGATACGGCAAGGAGAGCCATCAGGATAGTCACTCGCTGTTCTTCGGTAAGGGTAGTCACGGGGCACCTTCCTCGACTACCAATATATATAATTTTAATAATATAAAAATGTCAGTATGCGTACGGTAGGGAGATTCAAAAGGATTTTCCATCGATTCGCGTGGAGATACGTGATTTTGCGGGAGATAAGACACCCGGGATCGCGGGCACGGAATCGGTCTTCTCTCGCGCAGGGCTGGAGGAGGGACTCCCTGCCGTCTCCTCCGGTACGCGAGTATTCCGCCGAGATGTGGCTGATTTTGTAAATAGCCTATATTTAATAGGCTACAGAGCAAAACTATTTCAACCGCCTGCTTCACAGAAGCGGCTGCCCCGAGACCCGCATCGTGTGAAGCGGTACCGTAGAGCGCACCATGACAGCATCGACCCCGATCTGCTCTCAACTGGGGGCCCGGGGCACTCCGGCGCCACGAGAACGCATCCTCTGGTGAACCCGTGTCAACAGACCTTACCAAAGCACTGAAAGCGATGGGCTACGTGGATACCGAGATCCCGGCTCTGGTTGAGTCGTTCCCTCCCGCCGTCGTCCAATACCTGCGAGACTTCCGGACGCTGGAGGTTCGCGACATCGTAGAGACGCTCCTTTACATTCACATCGCCCTGAACAGTTCGTCGTCCCGGGGAGAGGGGGAGGGCGTGGTCGAGCAGAGTTGTTACGCCTATACGTCGGGGCCGCTCTTTGCGCTCGCGCATGTCGGCCTCATCGAGTCCGTCTCCTGGCACGGCACGACGGTGATCAAGGCGACCCCTGCGGGGGAAGCGATCGCCCGGCCGTTGATGGAGGCCCGGATTCGAGCGCTGAATATCCGGGATCTTGCCTGCGAGATCCACGGGGTCGTTCCGGCTCTCCTCGCGGGGACCGTGAAGGGGTCGTATCTCAACAAGACCTTCCCATCCACGCTCCCCCGCACCGAAGAAACGTTCGTCGGTTTTCTCCTCAACAATTGTCCCGGCCTCTACGAGGAGTGCGAGCGGTTCGCCGCCCGGCTCAAGGCCGCCGGGTGCGCCGTCCTCGCCTACGCCTACGACCTCGACGAGCCCAGGGCTGAAGGCGTTGTCTACACCTTCCCGCCGGAGTTCGCGTACATCCTCAAGGGAGTGCTCGAGACGATCGACCCCGAGGTCCGGGAATACTACGACATGCTCCTTGAGTCGTTCCACTCGACGTTCACCGTTCTACGCTACCTCTCCTGCGGCGAAGACTACGACCGTATCCGGGCGGCGCCGGCCCACCGCCGCGAGCTGGCACGGGTGCTCTCCGGGCTCGCCGATGCAATCTACGTCCTTGAAGTGGTGCGCGAGGACGACGGGGTCGATCTCTCCCGGTTCATCATCAAGGACCGGACCCTCTATGATGCACGCCTCCGCGACCTCGGGCGGGCGCTGATGGCCGACGTTGCCGCGAAGATCGTCACCGAGCGCCCGGCCCCGGCGGCGGAGCCGCTTCTTCCCGAAGAAGAGGTTCACCCCGTCTCTGAAGAGGTCCCGGCTGCGACGCCCGTGCCTCCGGTCGAGGAGGGGGCGGAGGACGAGTGGGACGATGCAATCTTCACCGACGACGAGGAAGAAGAGGCGGTGGAGGAGGTGGTGCTTCCACCCGTGCCGCCGCCCGCACCCCGCCGCCGGGTTGCCGCACCTGCCCCGACGCCGGCCCCGGCGCCGGAATCCTTGCGCTCCGGCGGCCTCGACGTCTTCCTCGGCCACGCACAGGACGGGCGGCGGGTCAACTGGTCGCCGGGACTGCTCAACAACGGCCACATGATCATCCTCGGCGGCTCGGGGGCCGGCAAGACCGAGACGATCCGGTGCGTCGCCTCCGAACTTGCCACAAAGGCGATGCCGGTCGTCTTGATCGACTTTCACGGGGACATGGCCGCGAGCAGCGGAGATATTCGGTCCTACAAGATCCGCGAGGGCGGGCAGTACTACTTCAACCCGCTTGAACTCGACCCTGATATCGACGAGATCACACCGCTCCGGGCCACCTCCGACTTCGTCGACGCCATATCGATCAACTTCCCGACGCTCGGCATCCAGCAGAGGAGGAAGATCAAGAACATTATCAAGGACTGCTACCGGGCCTCCGGGATTACGGGGAAGACCGAGACCTGGACGCGGGTGCTGGACTTCGACGACATCGAGGATGAGATCATGAACTGCGAAGACGAGGCGATCCCGGCCTATCTCGAGGACATCTTCGACTACAAACTCTTCTCGGGCGAGGAGAAGATCTCGATCCCCACGATCCTATCCGGCGGGATCACGCATATCAACTTAAACGCCCTCCCGGAGAACCTGCGCTATCTCTTTGCAGACCTCTTCCTCCGCCGGATCTACTATACCCTCCAGGCGACCGGCGAGATCCCGCGCGGGACCGAGGACGAGCGGGAGAAGTTCCGGCTCTTTGTGATCGTCGACGAGGCGAAACTCCTGGTGAGCCAGAAGAGCGGCTCGAAGACGTCGATCAAGGCGGTGCTGAACAAGTATGCCACGGAGATGCGGAAGTTCGGGGTCTCGCTGATCCTCGCGTCCCAGCTCATCGCCCACTTCAACGAGGAGATCCTCGCAAACATCGCCGTGAAGTTCTGCATGCGGGCCGAGAACAAGAAGCAGGCCCAGGAGAACGCCAAGTTCTTCGAGGTGAGCGAGAAAGACCTTCTCAACTTCCAGCCGGGGGAGGGCATCCTGATCATCGGCTCGGAGAAGATGAACGTCCGGATCGTCCCCGCGTCGGGGCGGGACCTTTGACACTCTCCACGGCTAGAGCCGGGAGATTCTTGTTTCGTCGACCGGGACTTGCACCGCTGGAATTGGCGGTGTAGCGGTCCCGATCTCCACAAGCGTCGATTCGGGTGTGCCCCACCCTACGGATGCTCGTTTCAGGATATTTTGTGCGGCGTTCAGGTCCCGGGGGACTGTGTAGCCGCAGACCGGGCAGGCATGGGTCCGCTGCCAGAGGTCTTTCTTCTCCCGGTGCCCGCAGAGGAAACAGTCCTGGGTCGTGTAGGCCGGATCAATAATGTGGACATACTTACCAGCATTCGCAGC
>NZ_DAXW01000004.1:156636-156850 GCF_002506585.1 Methanoculleus sp. UBA430
TTGTAGCGTATGAACTCTCTTGCTTTGTACCACGCGAGTCGAAGCCTCCGGCTTCTCCCGCTCCGGCCCTCCGGCCCATCACGGCATCGAGAATAGATTTGGATCTGCCGCGGAGTTTTGCCTCCAGCGATTCGACCATCGGTTTGATGGTCAGGTGTTCCAGAGCGATGCAGTCGTAGTTATCGACATAACTTTCGGAGTTTGCCGACTTTCC